>NZ_CP077684.1:3472500-3517500 GCF_019063885.1 Geomonas diazotrophica
CTTGGTCAGGGAGTAGACGACGATGTCGGCTCCGTGCTTCAGCGGCTGGAACACGAACGGGGTCGCCGCTGTGTTGTCAACGATGTACGGGATGCCGGCATCATGGGCGACTTTGGCGATAGCTTCGAAATCGTCGACGTTGTTCTTGGGATTGCCGATGGCCTCGCTGTAGACCAGGCGGGTGTTCTCGTCGATGGCTTTGCGAATGTTCTCCGGGTCGGAGGAGTCGACAAATTTCACCGTGATGCCGAGCTTCGGCAAGGTGTAGTGAAAGAGGTTGTAGGTTCCGCCGTACAGGTAACTCGTTGAGATGATGTTCTGGCCTGCGCTCGCAATGTTGAGGACGGCATAGGTGGTGGCAGCCTGGCCGGAAGCCACGGCGAGAGCAGCGACACCTCCATCCAACTCGGCTACCCTCTTCTCCAGCACGTCGGTGGTCGGGTTCATCAAACGCGTGTAGATGTTGCCGAACTCCTTGAGCCCGAAAAGGTTGGCTGCGTGTTCCGAACTCTTGAAGACATAGGAGGAGGTCTGGTAGATGGGCACGGCACGGGACAGGGTGGTCGGATCTACCGTCTGACCGGCATGAAGTGCAAGGGTGTCAAATCCAAAAGATTTTTCTGACATAGTTCTCTCCCGTCCTTTTCTGAAGCTTTTTTATAAAGAATGCACGATGTATCCTCTATACAAAAACATCAGCCAACTTGTCAACAAATTTGCCATTAAAAACTCTACCGATCTAGTCCGGGAGCCTTCCGTAAAGCTCGGTTGCCCGTGCGAGTTTAGTGGCCAGCTTCCCTGAGAAGGCGTCGGACGGGCACCGCCAGCTCCAGTTGCCCCCCGCCACCCCCGGCATGTTCATCCTGCCGCTGCTGGGAAGCTCCAAGAGGTCCTGCATAGGGATGATGGCGTAATCGGCCACCGAGGCGAGCGCGCATTTCACCATCTGCCACACGATGTCGTTTCCGTCCCGGTCGAAATAGGCCAGCACGTTCTTCTGCTCTTTCGCCTTCAAGGAACTGAACCACCCGGCGGTAGTGTCGTTGTCGTGAGTCCCCGTATAGACTACGAACGACCTGACATGGTTGTGCGGCAGGTACGGGTTGTCGGGCCCGGAACCGAAGGCGAACTGGAGGATCTTCATTCCGGGGAAGCCGAACTGGTCCCTCAGCGCTTCCACCTCAGGAGTGATGACCCCGAGGTCCTCTGCGATGATCGGCAGGGTTCCCAAGGCCTTACGCAGAGCGTGGAAGAGCGATTCGCCCGGCCCCTTGACCCAGCGACCGTTGACGGCAGTCTTCTCCCACATCGGCACCTCCCAGAATGCCTCGAAACCTCGGAAGTGGTCGATCCTAACCATGTCGTAGAGGGAGAGATCGTTGCGCAGCCGGGCTATCCACCAGCCGTACCCTTCCTGAGCCATCCTGTCCCAGTTGTAAAGCGGGTTGCCCCACAACTGCCCCGTCTTGCTGAAGTAGTCGGGAGGGACCCCGGCGACGACGATGGGAACGCCTTTCTCGTCCAGATGGAACAAGTGGGGGTTCGCCCAGACATCGGCTGAATCGTAGGCTACGAATATGGGAAGATCGCCGACGATGGAGATGCCAAGAACGTTGGCGTAGGTTTTCAGTTGCTTCCACTGCCGGGAGAACTGCCATTGTATGTACTTTTGCTCGCCGATGGCCGTTCCCAACTTCTCGCTCCAGGAGGAGAGCGCCTCCGGTGCCCGGTTTGCCAGGTCATCCGGCCAATCCTTCCAACTGACCTCCTTGAACTGTTCCTTAAGCGCCATGAAAAGCGCGTAGTCATGCAGCCAGAAGGTGTTGTCGCAAAAATGCCAGAACTCCTCCTTGCGCTTTTGTGGCGACTCCATGAAGAAGCGAGCGGCGGCATCCTTGAGCCTAGCCATCTTATATATCTCGGTGGCGCCGTAATCGACCCGCTCTGAATCAAGTTCCTGCTTGAAATCCTCCGTCAGCAGATCGCCCTCGTCCTGCAGCATCTCAAGATTGATCAACAAGGGGTTGCCGGCAAAGGCCGAGTAACAGGAGTATGGCGAGTTGCCGTAGGCTGTGGGGCCAAGGGGAAGGATCTGCCACAGGGACTGTCCTGACTTGTGCAGAAAATCTACGAATCTCTTTGCTTCTTCACCGAAGGAACCAATCCCGCCCGGGCCGGGCAAAGATGTGGGGTGCAACAGTATCCCACTCTTTCTCTTTCTCAGCATGTAGACCTCGATAACATCGAAATGGGCAACAGAAGGTGGTGCCGGAAATGAGCAGAAATCACTATGACATAAAACGCCTGTAATGCAATGATGCAAAGACTTTACGGCACGGACGGCAAATGGTATAGTGCCGCCCATGGAAACCATAAAGACTGCATCTTTCGAATCGCTGATCGAGCTCGCGGTACCTGATGGGGATGGGTACATCTTCACCCTGGATGGTGAGACTTTCCGGATCAAGGACACTCTTGAAATAACGGGGATCGCCAGCAGGAAAGGGTACATCATCATCTATTAGGAGCGGACGGGACTGGTTGGGCCTGTTCCGACTGATCGGAACTTTTCTGACTGGTTGGAGCGAGAGTGGGCGGCGGCGTCTTTGTGGCCGGTCATGCGGCGGCCAGGATCTCGTCCACACGCACTCCATCCAGGGTCTCCTCCTCGAGCAGGGCTACGGCAAGCGCATCCAGCTTGCTGCGGTTGCCGCCGACCAATTCCATCGCCTTCAGCTCAGCGGAATGGATCAGGGTCGCTATCTCCTGATCAATCAGCCAGGCCATCTCTTCCGAAAAGGTCTTTTCCTCCGCAAGCTTCATCCCCAGAAACGGGTGTTCCTCTCCGCGCGGAAAGGTCATGGCCCCTATCTTTTCACTCATCCCCCATTGACAGACCATCCTCTCGGCGAGTTCCGTGACGTGCTTCAGATCGCTCTGAGCACCTGAAGAGACGTCGTTGAACACGATGCGCTCCGCGACCCGTCCCCCCAAGGCCACACAGAGGCGGTTCACCAGGTAGGCACGCGGGTAGTGGTAACGATCATCCTCGGGCAACTGCTGGGTCACGCCCAAGGCGCGCCCCCTTGGCAGGATGGTCACCTTGTGCACCGGGTCGGTACTGGGAAGCAAGCGCGCCACAAGCGCGTGGCCCGCCTCGTGATAGGCGGTGATCCGCTTTTCCTCGTCCGAGATCACCATGTGGCGTTCCCCCCCCATGAGGATCTTATCCTTCGCCCGTTCCAAGTCCTCCAACCCCACCACGACCTTGTTGTCGCGAGCGGCCAGGATGGCACCCTCGTTGACCAGCCCTTCCAGGTCGGCCCCGGTCATGCCAGGGGTTCCCTTGGCGATCACGGCCAGGTCCACCTCCGGCGCCAGGGGAATCCTCCTGGTGTGCACCTTGAGAATCTTCTCCCGATCCCGCCAGTCCGGGCGCTCGATGACCACATTGCGGTCGAAGCGACCGGGGCGGAGCAAGGCCGGATCGAGCACGTCCGGTCGGTTGGTCGCCGCGATCACGACGACCTCGGTGTGAGGATCGAAGCCATCCATCTCGGAGAGTAGCTGGTTCAGGGTCTGCTCCCGCTCGTCGTGACCGCCGCCGAAACCGGCGCCGCGGCTTCGTCCCACCGCATCCAGCTCGTCGATGAAGATTATGCTGGGCAGCACCTTCCGGGCGCTGGCGAACAGGTCCCGGACCCGGCTGGCGCCGACGCCGACAAACATCTCGATGAAGGCGGAGGCGGAAATGGAGAAGAAGGGAACGCCGGACTCCCCCGCCACCGCCCTGGCCAGGAGCGTCTTGCCGGTTCCCGGGGGACCTACCAGGAGCACCCCCTTCGGCACCTTCCCCCCGATCTGCTGGAATTTCCTTGGTTCCTTCAGATACTCCACCACCTCGCGCAGTTCCTGCTTTGCCTCTTCCATCCCTGCCACGTCCGCGAAGGTGACATCGATCCGCTCGGAGGTGTAGGCCTTGGCCCCTGAGCGCGAGAAGCCTCCCATCATGCCGCTCGCCCCCTGCTTGCGCATCCCTCTCATCACGAAGAGCCAGACCCCGATGATGATAAGCCACGGCAGCAGGTACAGGAAGATGGACCCCAGAGGAGACCCTTCGGTGGAAATGACGTTCACGTCGACGCGCCGGGCGCTCAGTTCCGGCAAAAGGGTGGGATCTTCCAGCGCAGGGAGGGTGGTGCTGAAGTTGGCAGCATCGACACTCTGACCTTTTTGTTCGACGGTCGCAGCCGGCACCTTGATGGCGGTGCGGAACTGCCCCTTGGCGCTCTTTCCCCTCAGGGTCAGCTTGGCAATGTTATCGGCGGCAAGCTCGGCGCGGAAACGGCTGTAGGTGATTTCCGCCCCACGCTCCGCCGTCTGCTTCACCATCGTCCCGTAGAAGAGATCGAGCAGCAAAACAAACAAGGCGGTGATCAGCAACGGCCTCCAAAAGGTGTGGGCCATGACCCTGCTCCTTCAACTCAGGCTGAAAAAGGCACCTCGGTATTCTAACCAAGTTGGAGAACATTACAAGATTTTAACCGTAGCTCGGACCGGCGCGCCCCTTACCCTTCCACGCGGTAGGAGCCAAAGCCAAACGATGCGCTTTTGCCGAGATGGGTAGCTTGTCCCAACTGCAGCAACAGGTGGAATGGTTCCAAGTCGCCGGCAAAGCGGGCACTACCGAGGATCCCCGCCGGGCGGCCGTTCCAGGATACGAAGCGGCAGTCCGACTCCACGGTGCGCACAGACTCACTGTGCTGGGACAGCCAGCGATAATCCAGGGCAGGTTCGGCGCCTTCATAGTGGTAGGCGAGCGAGGACACCCGGCGCATCAGGGTGCGGGCGAAGTTGGCAAAGGTGAAGGTCTTGAGCAGGCGGCCATCCTGCACCAGCTTCAGGGGGGTCAGTAGACGTATCGCGACGGTTTCCGTCGGCAGCGGTCCGGTAAGGGCCGGGTCCAGGGAACCCAGCAGAGGGAGGGAAAGGGAGCCGTCGCCGGAGTATGCGGTGCGCTCTCCCCCCGGGGATTCGGCCATCACACCGACCGGGGCGCCTCCCTTTTGTTCGATGAGGAGTCCGACCGCCGCGAGGTAGGTCGGGAGGTGCTGGATGGCGCTGCCGACGAGGGTGAGCACAAGTTCGCAGACGCGGCCGCGGTTTGGGGGTGGCAAAAGCACCGGGAAGTCGAAAATGAAAGGAAGGGGCGGCTTCTGGTGGCGTCGGACCGCCTCCGGGTCCTCCGCTATCTGCTGGTCGAACGTCGCCGCAAAAGCACATTCCACGTTACGGCAACCGGCGCAGTCGCCCCTTTTGCAGGAGAGGGCCGTACGGAAGGCGGCCTCGAAGTCCGCCCTGGTGGCGTAGAAGGCGTAGGGATCACCGAGATCCTGCCTGAGGGTGAAGCTGAACCACAGCCTCGCGTAATGCAGTTCCACTGGTATTTCCTTTTACTGCTGGGGGAAGTGCGCCGATTCGCGCAGCCTGCGCTCGAGGTACCGGCCGACCTGCGCCATGACGTCCAGGACCTCGCCATCCTGGGGAAGCATCGCGCGGAACCGTTCCAGCACCGACCGTTCCCGGATCAGCCTCAAGGTCGCAGGATAGTTGATGTCGTAGATCCAGGAAACCTGCAGCAGCTTGAAATCGTTGAGGCTCTTCAGCGTGGAGAGTTGGACCATCTTCCCGGCGGTTACGGCGGCGAGAGGTTCGGCGGAGCAGCCGGGGAGATCGGGGAAGCCAAGCCCCGCGCCGGAGGCGCGCTGGTCTGCGGGGGCATTGAAGTACTCAATGAAGACGCGCCAGATGTCGAGTTTGTCGGCATCACGCAGCAGCCTGAGCAGGTCGGTGGTTACGGCGGGGAGTCCATCGGGCACCTGAAAGGCGTTGTGCATCCGCACCGCTATCTCGATGCAGGCACGCTCCTCCCCGGGAAGGAACTCGAGCAACTGGTGCTGTTTCATGAGTTGCGCGGAGAGGTGGGCGTGGTTCAGCGAGTCGCTGTCCTTGAAGGTGTGGTGATCCCTGAATTGGGGGAAGCGGCCGAGGTCGTGGCACAGCGCGGCGATTTCGGCCAGCATCTCGAAGCGCGGCCCCATCCCCTGCGCGATGAGCAGGGCATCCCGGCAGACGTTACGGGTATGCTCTTCCTTCAGGTCGAAGTTGCGCTGCACTTCCCGGTCCGGGGTGCGGAAGGAATTGCAGTAGGAGGTGAACCAGTCGCGCAGCGGCGCCAGGTCCGGCAGAGGTACCGCTTCACTCATCGTGCATCTTCTTGACCACGTACTCCGAGAACTCCGCCATCACCTTGGACTCGTCGCCCCCCTGGTAGGAGATGATGCTGCGCAGGTGGGCGAAGGACTCCACGTCCATTTTGTCGAAGGCGCAGCCGAGGCCTCCGGGGACCAGCCGCGCCACCGTACCCTTCACGTTGATGACGACCGGGTCGGGGGCCGCGGAGAGGTAGATGGTCACCTCGACCGGCGTGCCGACCGGAATCAGCTCCTGCGTCTCCATGTAGAGGCCGTGCAGACTCACGTCCGTCACCTCTCCCTTGACTGCCACTCCCTCCGCCTGCAGCAAGGCGGAGACCCTGAAATCGACCCGTGAAAAGTTGCGCCTTTCTTTCATCGTGTTCCCCCTTCAGACAGCCAGCTACAAAAGGGGGCGCGAGGCCCCCTCTCGGTGTTTCTCAGCTTGATGGCGGTGCTAGTCCTCGAAGTTGCCTTCCGGTCCCTTGTCCCGGGTAAGTCCCTGGGCCTGCTTGGGGAGCTGCTCCTTGGTCCACTCAGCCGGGTTCTCGATCCGCTTTCCTTTGGGGCCGAGGTCGTAGGATCCGGCCTTGAGGATGGCGTCGATGGCAAGCGGCGCCGTGTCGGCGGAGTTGAAGACGTTGGCGATCAGGTTGTAGGCGAAATCCTCGACCCTCTTACTCATGCGCTCGCGCACTTCCTTGGGCTGGGCCAAAAGTTTGTTCTCGAACGGGAGGTTGAGGTTCTTGTAGTCCCCCTTCTTCCACCCCTTGGACTCGGCGAATGCAACCATCTCGGCCCACAGCTCCTCGCTCATCCCCTCGCCCTTCACCTTGATGAAGTTGCCGTTCTCGTCGAGCTTGGCGTTGCCGTAGTCGTTGACCTCGAGCCCCCAGGAGATGAACTGCAGGGCGGTCGCCACGTTGGCCTTGGTGGTGCGGGTGTTCTGCGCGATCTGGCGCAGCCTGTCGTAGCTGTTGCCGGAAGTGCCGTGCTGGGCGCCGTTAACGCCGTACTGCTTGATCGCCTCGTGGATTTCTGCGGTGAGGTCGACCTGGATGCCGGCGTCGGAGGCCTCGATGCCGTGGGTGGTGCCGTTGTTCAGAGCGATCCAGTCCGGGAAGATACCGTGGGCGTTGAGGCCGCGGATCAAAAAGAGCGCTTCGGGAACGGTGGAAAGCCCCTCCTTCCCCTTGATCTCGCCCACCTCGGTCTCGAGACCGGCCCAGGCCGGGATCACGCCGCTGAGTTCGATGTTGGCGAGGAGGTTCTCCTCGTCGGGAAGGTGCGATGCGTCGATGGCGATGGAGGTGATGCCGGCTTCGAACATGCTCGGAATCTCGACCTTGGCCGACTTGACGTCCCCTTCCCCCTTGATGCCGTAGTGGTCGGCGTGGATGGCTACCGGGATGGTGATGCCGAGCTCGTTGGCGACGGCGTCGACCTGGCGGGCCATGTTCCAGTAGTTGACCGGGCAGTATGCCTTCTGACCACCTTCGCTCTTGGCGATCTCGATGATGACGGCGGCGTTGGCGCGCTGGGCCGCGGCGAGCACCCCGCGGATGACGAAGTGGTTGCGGCCGTTGGCAGCCAGGGCCAGGGCATGTCCCTTGGCGTTCATGGCGCGGTCGATGACCTTGCCGCTTACGAGCAGTGCTTTGGAATTGGGGAAGAGTTTCGCTACGTTGGGGGGACGCCCTACTTCGAGCGCTTTGACGAAATCTGAAGATGTTGCAGTCATATCTCCTCCTTTGGGTGGGAATATCAAATCACATGAAAAAAGCCGCTTTCTTATAGCATCTTAATCATACAAAGGCAAGGACCTTCGCTACTGCCCCAGGGTGAACACGGTGCTGCCTCCCCCGGAGAACGGCGCGCTGCCTAGATATTCTCCCTTCCAGTAAAGAGCGGCGTCCCCGGCAGGGAGACCGGCCTCGACCGGGGCGAAAGCGAAACGCTCGGGAGGCTCTGCACCGGCGGCACCGGTGACCGTGAGCGGGTAGCGGGCCAGGACCGGGAAATCTCCCCGCACCGCATCGACCGCTCCCGGCTTTGCCGTCGTTCCTCGCGCCACCTGGTACTGCACACCTTTCTCGCGCTGCTGGAGCTTCGCGTGCAGCAGCAACTCGGCGCCCCCCTCCCCCGAGAACCGGAGATCGTAACTGGGGATCCAGCGCTCGTTACCCACCAGGTAGGAGACGCGGGTTTTGCTGCCGGTGACCCAGATACGCGCCGACGCGACCCCCTTGGCGGCCATCGCCAGCTCCCGCTCCACGGCGTCGAGGGCGAGTCGGCACTTGCGCTTGCTGCGGTAAACCGCCTCCATCTGGTTCAGAGCGAACTCGGTCCCCTGCTGCAGCGTGACCACCGGATCGGGGTTGGCCTTCGTCTTCCTTGGGGCCTTGCCACTTTGCGACCTGGCAGCGGCGGAGAAGATCTCCTCGCGCCGGTTCAGGGCGTCCATGCGGTCCTGCAACTCGCCGCGGCGTTCCCGGAGCCTGGCTATCTCGCCAGCCCGGCGCCGGTCCTGTTCAGCCGGGACCAGCTCTACCCTCAGCACGCTCCCCCCCGGCGCCTTCACCCGGAGCGACCCCGGTGCGAAGCCGTCCGGCAACGGGAGTTCGAGGTAGCCGCCGGAGGCGGAAAACTCCTGCTCCACCCGCGCCCCGTCCAGGTACAGGGTGACGCTCTTTTGCCCGGCGACGGCCTGCTGGCAGAGCAACACCGGGAGCAGAAAAAAGGCAAGCGGCATCAGGCGCATGGGGCACCTCGCAACGAAGCCTGGGGCTAAAAAGCACAAAGCACAACTTTACAGCGCCCCGGTACCATTGCAAGCAGCCGGTATGATTACTTCTCTACGTCGAGAAGCTCCACTTCGAAGATCAGGGTGGCGTTCGGGGGAATCACCCCGCCGGCGCCGTTGGCACCGTAGCCCAGCTGCGGCGGGACCACCAGCTTACGCTTGCCCCCCACCTTCATGGACATGACCCCCTCGTCCCAGCCCGGGATCACTTCGCCTGCCCCGATCCTGAAGATGAAGGGCTGGCCGCGATCGAGCGAGCTGTCGAACTTGGTGCCGTTTTCCAGGGTCCCGGTGTAGTGCACCTTCACCCCCTTGCCCGAGGTCGGGGAGGGGCCGGTACCTACCACGAGGTCGGTATAGGAAAGACCGGAGGGGGTGGTCACCGCCCCCGCGGCGACCTTGGCTGCGGTTTTTTCGGTTGCCGGCTGCTTGGCGGGATCCTTCTGGGAGCAGGCGGGTATGGCTACCGCCGCCATGAGCAGCAGCAGCACGAGGAACTTCTCTACGTTGCGCATCAATTTTCCTCCGTGAGGTTTTGGTATGCAGTTAATCCAGCAAATGGATGAAGAGGCCGCTTCTGAGTTTGGGCTCGAACCATGTCGATTTGGGCGGCATGATCTTGTCCTCGTCGGCAAGCGACATCAGTTCCTCGATCGAGGTCGGGAACAGCGAGAAGGCCACCATGTACTCCCCGGAGTTGACCACCCGCTCCAGTTCCTCGACGCCGCGGATGCCGCCGACGAAGTGGATGCGCTGGTCGGTGCGGGGGTTGCGCACCCCGAGGACCGGGCTGAGCAAGTTGTCCTGCAGGATGGAGACGTCCATGGAGGCGACCGGGTCGTTCTCCTGGAAGGAATCCTCGCGGGGGGTGAGCTCGTACCACTTGCCTCCCAGATACATGCCGAACTGGTGGCGCTCCCCCGGGTTGACCGCGCCGGAAACCGGGGTGACCTCGAAACGCTCGCCGACGCGCGCCATGTACTCGGCGACGCCGCGGCCGTTAAGATCCTTCACCACCCTGTTGTAGGGCATGATGGTCATCTCGTTGTCCGGGAAGATCACGGTGAGGAAGTAGTTGTACTCCTCGCTGCCGGTGTGCTTCGGGTTGGCGTCCC
Source organism: Geomonas diazotrophica (assembly GCF_019063885.1). NCBI lineage: Bacteria > Pseudomonadati > Thermodesulfobacteriota > Desulfuromonadia > Geobacterales > Geobacteraceae > Geomonas > Geomonas diazotrophica. Next base: position 3,482,673 of record NZ_CP077684.1, read on the forward strand.
TTCTCAGGTCCCGCACGCGGCTCGCTGCGGCGCTGCGGTGATGCCCGTCTGCGACATAGAGGGTCGGTATGGCGGCGAAGCTCATGGTGAGGGATTCGATCAGCTTCGGGTCGGCGATGTCCCAAAGGGCGTGGGAGACGCCGTCATCGGTGGTGAAATCGTACAGGGGCGTCCCCTGGGTCACCCGATCGATGGTCGCCGTGATCGCGGCATCGTGACGGTAGGTGTAGAAGACCGGTTCGTCGTTCGCGTTGAGCGCGTCGATATGTTTGACGCGATCCTCCTCTTTGTCCGCCCTGGTCAGCTCGTGCTTCTTGATGGTGCCGGTCTGGTAGTCGTCCACGCCGGCACAGACCACGAGGCCGGTCTGGGTGATGCTCCCCATCTTCTGGCGGTACACGTAGTAGCGCTCGGTCTCGTCCTGCAGCAGCGCCCCCTCGGCCAGGAATCGCTCAAGGTTTTCACGCCCCTTGAGGTACACCGGCTCCGAATGCACATCGACCTCCCGGGGAAGATCGATCTCGGGACGGGAGATGTGCAGGAAGCTCACCGGGTTGCCGGCGGCCATCTGGATGGCCTCCTCGGTGTTCATCACGTCATAGGGAAGGGCGGCGACCTTCTCAGCCAGCTCCTTTTTGGGGCGTACCGCCTTGAACGGCTTGATAAATGCCATAACTGCTCCTGTCTCTTTTTTCGTTCAACGTTCAACGTTCACCGTCAACGTCTTAACACAAGTTCTCGGTTCGATGTTCTACGTTTGAGGCTTATCGGCCGCCGGAGCGCCGGGATTAAAAATACCGTTTCGCCCCGACGAACTTCTTCTGGAAGTAGGACTCGTCCATGGAGCTCACCTTGATGTCGTCGCCGCGGCGCGGCGCATGCACGAACCGGCCGTTGCCGACGAAGATGCCGACGTGGTTGATCTCGTCGGAGGAAGCCCCGAAGAAGACCAGGTCGCCGTCTTTGAGCTCTTCACGCCCGACCGCGTCCCCCACCCGGTACTGCTCCCGCGAGGTGCGCGGGATGTTGACGCCGCACAGGTTGTAGACCGCGCGCACGAATCCGCTGCAGTCCATGCCGTCCACCACGGTGTCCCCGCCCCAGCGGTAGGGGATGCCCACGAACCGCTCGGCGGTGCGGGCCGCGATGTTCCCCATGTCGCTGCGGTCGCGCTTCACCGGCTCCTCGCGCTTCCTGCCAGGCTTCACCGGGGTGGTAATGGAGGGCGCGGGCGCCTTCTCGATCACGGTCTCCCGCACCAGCGCGGTGCGGTCGGGCTGCGGCGGCGCGATGAAGTAGGAGCCGATGGTGCGCTCCTTCACCAGCTTCTGGGCCGCCTTGCGCGCCTCTTCCCGGCGGGGGAAGTCCCCGAAACGGACCGCGTAGATGCCGTTTTCCCGCTTGAAGTAAAAGGCCTCGATACCCTGCTCCTGCAGTTTCCTGGTGAGGCGCTCGGCGTTTTTCACGTCGGAGAAGGCCCCCACCTGGATGGCGAAACCGACGCTGGAAAGGCCGGCGCGCTGCGCGGCGCAGCCGGTGGCCGCGGGTGCGAGGAGGAGGAGATATACAATCAACAGTCTTGCCGTCTTAAGCATTATGGTTCCTTGTCTGGTCCCGCCCCGGAGGGGGAGAGGTACAGCTCGTACGCTTGCAGGGAGGAGGTCGGAGCCCCTAGATGTCCTTGGTTTCCCGGCGCACGCCCATTAGGTAGGGAACCACGAAGTCGTCCAGGGCGCCGTCCAGCACGTTGTCCGGGTTGCCGCTCTCCACGCCGGTGCGCAGGTCCTTGACCATCTTGTAGGGGTGCAGCACGTAGGAGCGAATCTGGCTCCCCCAGCCGATCTCCTTTTTCTCGCCCGCGATATCGGCCGCCTTCGCCTCGCGCTCCCGGAGCTCCATCTCGTAGAGCTTGGAACGGAGCACCTTCATGGCGGTGGCCTTGTTCATGTGCTGGCTGCGCTCGCTCTGGCAGGCCACCACGGTGCCGGTGGGAAGATGCGTGATCCTGATGGCCGAGTCGGTGGTGTTGACGTGCTGGCCGCCGGCGCCCGAGGAGCGGTAGGTGTCGATCCTCAGGTCGCTCTCCGGGATCTTGATCTCGATGTCGTCCTCCTCGATCACAGGAAAGACGAACACGGACGCGAACGAGGTGTGACGCCGCGCGCTGCTGTCGAAGGGGGAGATGCGCACCAGCCGGTGGATGCCCGCTTCCGCCTTCAGGTAACCGTAGGCGAACTCGCCGGTGGCCGCGAAGGTGACCCCCTTGATCCCGGCCCCATCACCCTCCTGGTAGTCGGTGATCTCGGTCTTCCACCCCTTCTTCTCGCAGTAGCGCAGGTACATGCGCAGGAGCATCTCGGCCCAGTCCTGAGACTCGGTGCCGCCGGCCCCGGAGTTGATGGAGACGAAAGCGCCGGAGGCGTCATGGGGGCCGGAGAGCATCCTGCGGAATTCCGCCTGGCTCACCCCGATCTCCAGCTGCTCGTTCATGCCGTGGACCTCGGCCAGCGTCGCCTCGTCCTGCTCCTCGTTCCCGAGCTCGATCAGCTCCTGGATGTCGCGGGCCTGGCGCTCGAGGGTTTCCCAGGTGGTGACGTCCTTCTCCATCGCCATCCTGTCCTTGAGCACCTTCTGGGCCTTTTCGGCGTCGTTCCAAAAGTCGGCGCGCGAGGTCAACTCCTCGAGCTCGTGCATCCGCTCCCGCTTGTCATCTACGTCAAAGAGACCCCCGAAGCTTGTGGATTCGCTCGGCAAGGTCCTCGATCTTGGCAATTTCTTCTCTGAACATCTCAAAACTCCTTATGGTCGCATCGCCGGCAAGGCGATCACTGGTATTGGCAAAGCGTCAGTTACGGCGCCCGCGGTAACAGGCGATCCCCATCCCGATACTGCCGGAGAGGCAGAGCAGGGCGAAGAGATCGCCGAAACGGTTATAGAAGGTCCGACCGGTCCCCGGCCTCACCTCGCCGCTCAGGGTCGCCTCCTGGAAAAGCTGGGTCATGCCCCGGATGTGCCCCTTGCTGTCTATCACCGAGGAGATGCCGGTGTTGGCCGCCCGCACCAGGGGAACCCGGTTCTCCACGGCCCGGAACACGGTCATGGAAAGGTGCTGGTAAGGGGCGGAACTGCGCCCGAACCAGGCGTCGTTGGTGATGTTCACCAGCACCTGGGCTCCCCTTTCAACATAGGCGTTGGCCACTTCCGGGAAGATCCCCTCGAAGCAGACCAATACGCCGAGTTTCCCGACCGAGGCCGGCAGCACAACAGCCTCCCTGCCGGGGGAGAAGTCGCCGATCCCGGTGACCAGCTTGTTCACGAAGGGGAGCAGCGGGGCCAGCGGCACGTACTCGCCGAAGGGGACCAGGTGCAGCTTGTCGCTTCTCCCCGCGATGGCGCCCTGTTCGGAGATGAGGTACGCGCTGTTCAGGTAGCGCATCCTTCCCCCCTCCTGCTCGTAGGCGGGGCTCCCCACCACCAGCGGGCTCTTCAACTCTACGGCCAGCGCACGCACCCGCGCCGCGTAGGCCGGCTCCCGCTGCAGGAAAAACGGCAGGGCACTCTCCGGCCAGACCACCAGGGTCCCCGGCTCCCGGCACGCCTCCCGGGTGAGCCGTTCGTAGGTCTTAAGCGTCGCATCCTGGAAGGCGGGATCCCACTTCACGTCCTGCGGGATGTTCCCCTGCACCAGGAGGACCTTCCGGGGCTCCCCCTTTTCGACGCGGGTCAGCGCGGTGACGCCGTAGACCATGGTCGCCGCCAGCAGCAGCACCAGCAGCAACAGGGCGCGCACCGGGTAGGGTTTGCGGTGGCGCATCGACACCCAGTTCCGGTAGAACACCACGTTGCCCAGGGCGACCAGGAAGCTTACCCCGTACACCCCGGTCACGTCGCTGATCTGGATCAGCGGCAGGGTCCGGTATTGGGAATAGCCGAGGCTCGCCCAAGGAAACCCGGTCAAAATGTAGGAGCGGATCGCCTCCCCCGATACCCACAAAAGCGGGAAGGAGCAAAGGAGCGGAATCCGGCTCCCTTCGCAGCGCCGCACCAGCCAGAGCACCGCGCCGGGATAGAGCGCCAGGTAGCCGACCAGGGTGAGGTAGAGCGTCACGCTCACCGTCCAGTGCAGCTTCCCGTAGTTCATCATCACCACGTTGAGCCAGTACAGGATGCCCGCGTAGGCGACGCATCCGGCCGTGAAGCCGAACTGGAAACCGAGCCGGGGCGAGACGCGATCGGTCGCCAGGAAAAGCGGCACGAAGGCGATCCAGGCCAGGGGCGATATCCCGGGCAGCGGGAAGGAAAGTGCCAGCAAAACGCCAGAGAACAGCGCCAGCAGGTAGCGTCCCGCGGTCGCCTCACCGGCGATGGCGGTGCGCGCGGTCACGGTTCCTCGGACTCCCCGGCCTGTTGCTGCCTCCTCGCGATGTGCACCTTGGCGATCCGTCTCTCGTCCGCTTCCAGCACGGTGAGCACCAGCGAGTCGTTCTCGATCACCTCGCCCTCGGCGGGGATGCGGCCGGTCAGGTGGAAGAGGAGCCCCCCCACCGTCTCGAAGTTTTCCTTCTCGATCTCGACGTCGAACTGCTCTTCCAGTTCCTCGATGGGAAGCCTGCCGTCGGCGACGATGGAGCCGTCCGTCTGCACCGAGAGGCGCTCGGTCTCAAGGTCGTACTCGTCCTGGATGTCCCCCACGATCTCCTCCAAGAGGTCCTCGATGGTGACCAGTCCCGCGGTGCCGCCGTACTCGTCGATGACCACCGCCATATGGACCCGGCGCTTCTTGAAGTCGTGCAGCAGCTCCTCGAGGTTCTTGGTTTCCGGGATGAAGAAGGGGGGACGGATCAGTTTCCTGAGCTCGATGGCGTGGTCGGGCTCCCCCCAGTAGCGCAGCAGGTCCTTGGCGTATATGAGGCCGATGACGTTGTCGATGGTCCCCTCGTAGACCGGAAGGCGCGAATGGCCGGAGGCGATGATGGACTTCAGCACCTCGCGCACCTCGTCCTCGATGGAGACGCAGGCCATCTCCATGCGCGGCAGCATGATCTCGCGCACCATCGAGTCGCCGAGGGTCAGGATGGAACGGATCATCGCGTTCTCTTCCTGGTTGATGACCCCTTCTTCCTCGCCGGCATCCATGATCTCCTGGATCTCCGCCTCGGTGACCTTCTTTTTGCCGTACAAGAGCCGGGTCAGGGATTCGATGAGTCCCTGGCCCCTGCGTCCGTTACCCTCTTCCAAGGATCTGTCTCCTTAATGTTGCTGCGTTGTCTGTCAAAGCCGTCTCACCAGAAGGCGCGGAACAGCAGGTGCACCGCCATGGTGATCCCCACCCCGACCAGCGCGCCCACCACGATCTCCCGGGGGCGGTGGATCCTGAGCAGCAGGCGCGAGTGGCTGACCATCACGGCCAGGATGAAGCTGAAAAGCGCGATGAGCGGTTCCTGGGTGCGCAGCGCCACCGAGGTGGCGATGGAAAAGGCGACCGCCGAGTGGCCGCTGGCGCCCCCCCCTTCGAGCGGCTTTCCCGTCCCGCCGTGCGCCTTGAGGATCACGACCACGATGAGCACCAGGATCGCCGAGACCACCATCCCCAGTTCCGACTCCGTCCCCAGCATCTCCAGACCCTGCCTTTGCCAGGGGAGCACGTACTTGGCGAGCACCAGGTATCCCATGATGGCGGTGCCGAAAGCGGCCACCAGCACGGCCCCCGCCGCTACGTCCTTGGCCAGCTTGGCCATGGGATGGTAGTCCGGCGAGATCATGTCCACCACCACCTCGATGGCGGTGTTGAGCAATTCGGCGAAGAGGACGAAGCTGATGGCCAAGGCCAGCAGCATGAACTCTATAGAGGAGACCCGCAACAGCAGCGCAACGAACAGCACGGCGAGCGCGGCCAGGAAGTGGTAGCGCATGTGCTTCTGCGTGCGGGTGGTGTGAAGGATCCCCTCGATGGCGCAGTTCACGGAGTCGATGAAGCGGGTCGGCTTCATATCAAGCCCCTGCCCCGGCTAGACAAGCCCTTCCTCAACCAGCAGGGAGAAGATCTCCCGCTCCTTGGCCTCCATGCGGGCGGCTTCGGCCTCGCCGCTTCTTTCATGGTCGTAGCCGGTGATGTGCAGGACGCCGTGCAAAAGCAGGAAGTACAGGCGGTTCAAGAAGGTGTCGCCGGCCTCCTCGGCCTCGCGCGCCGCGGTGTCGACGGAGATGACCACGTCCCCGAGAAGGCCGGGGTTGATGGAGCCGAACTCCCCCTCCTGCATGGCGAAGGAGATCACGTTGGTAGCCTTGTCCCGCCCCAGGTACTCCCGGTTCAGGACCCGGATGGCCCGGTCCCCGACGATGCTGACGGAGAGTTCCGCCTCAGGACATCCCAAGGCGTCTAAGATCCTCTGCGCCACCTTTCGCAGCTGCGTCTTCGCGACCGGTATCCGCCTTTGGCGATTCGCTATCGTTATCCTCTGGCTTCTTGGCAATCGTCTTCTCCTTGTAGGCAGGCTCGGGGTAATCGATGCGCTGGTGATAGATCCCCGCCAGTATCTGGTTGAAGCTCTTGGCTATCTCGTGCAGGTTCTTGAGTGTCAGCTCGCACTCGTCCAGCTGGCCGTCGATGAAGATGTTGTTGATGATCTTCTGCACCAGCCCCTGGATCCTGGCGGGCGTCGGGTCGGTGAGGGTGCGCGAGGCGGCCTCCACGCAGTCGGCCAAAAGCACGAGCCCCGCCTCCCTGGTCTGCGGCTTGGGGCCGGGATAGCGGAAGTCCCGCTCGTCGACCGGGGGAGAGCCCGGCGTCTCGAGCCCCTTCGCCTTCAGGTAGAAGTAGTTGATCAGCGAGGTGCCGTGGGACTGCCGGATGATCTCGATGATCGGCTGCCCGATGCGGTGCTCCTTGGCGAGTTCGACCCCGTCCTTCATGTGCGAGATCAGGATCAGCGCGCTCATGCTGGGGGAGAGCTTGTCGTGGCGGTTCTCGCCGTCGCGGATGTTCTCGATGAAGTACTGCGGCTTCTTCAGCTTCCCGACGTCATGGTAGTAGGCGGCAACGCGCGCGAGCAGCGGGTTGGCGTTGATCGCCTCGGCGCCCGCCTCGACCATGTTCCCCACCAGGACGCTGTGGTGGTAGGTGCCGGGGGCGCGGATCATCAGTTCGCGCAGAAGCGGCGAGTTGAGATTGGCCAGTTCCAGCAGCTTCACGTCGGTGGTGTACTGGAAGAGCGCCTCGATGAGCGGGATGGTGCCGGAGACGTAGACCGCGTTGATCAGGCCGCCCAGGAAGGCGAAGATGATGCAATAAAGCGGCTGCAGGGAAAGCGGGCTGTCGTTGTAGACGTGGAAGCAGACGGCGAGCGCCATGTTCACCGCGCTTACCTTGAACCCCGCGCTGTAGATGGTCCCCCGCTCCTTGCACTGGCGCACCCCGTGGGCGCCCACGATGCCTCCGAGCAGGGCGTAGACCACCACCTGCAGCGAGTTGTTCAGCATGATCCCGGTGAGCGGCGCCGTGATGGCGCAGTAGACCAGGGCGACCTCGGAGTTCAGGATGATCCTGACGATGATGGCGGAGGCCGCGAACGGGAAGAGGTAGAAGTAACTCGCCGTGTCGATGGAGGGGAAGAGCCCGCCCAGGGCGGTCGACACCGCCGACACCAGCTTGAGGACCGCGAAGTTGGCCACCGTCAGAAGGGACAGCAGCAGGACGTCCTTGTTGCTCGGGTTGAACTTCCTGATGTTCTTGCGGCCGAAGCGGTACGGGGCGTAGCAGAGCACCAGGATCAGGCCGAAGATCCCCAGGCCGGTGAGAACGGGGGTACTGTTCCTGGTCTTGAAGATCTTCTCCAGCTTCATCGCCTGCTCGGAGGTCACCCGCTCCCCCACCCGGACGATCATCTCGCCGCGCTTCATCTTGAAGAGCACCGGGCGCACCGCGGCGCGCGCCTCGCTCTTCTTGGCGTCGGTACCGTTGCGATCGAAGGTGAGGTTGGGCGCGATCATGCGTAGCGCCACCCCCTTCAGCAGTTCCAGCTCGTGGGGCGCCGCCCCCTGGGTCAGGGCGGCCTGGGAGAAGATGCGTCGCGCGGCGGGGAGGTCGATGCTCGCGCTGTAGTCGCCTCCGGCGACGTCCTGCCTGGTGGCATCATCCACCACCACGATGCCGTGGCGCAGGTCGGCGGCGAAGTGGCCGCGGTCGGCAACGATGCGCTGCCGGTACAGGGGGGCCAGCTGCCGCGCCAGGTCGGCGAGGAAAGCGCGCTGTTGCTTGACGTGGGAGAGTGCCGCGAGTTCCTGGGCCGAGATATCGACGCCGAGCACGGCGACTGCCGCCTTGCGCCTGGCCTCCCCGTGCAGGGTGGGATCATCCACGACATCCAGCGCGTCATCGAAGCGGCGCACCAGTTCAATGTTGCCGTTGGCGGCGAGGGTGTAGACGAAGGGCGCGGCACCCTCCGCCTCCGCCCGTTTCTTCTCGGTCAGCAGCAGGTCCTCGATGAGGTAATCTTGGCTGGCACGGATGTCGGAGGTGGCAATGTCCCCCTCGCGGTACTGCACCGAGAGGAACTGCGGGCTCGGAATGATGAGCAGGGTGAGGAACAAGGCGGTGAGGAACAGCATGATGAAGCGGCTGCGCTTCTCATACCGGTCGCAGGTGAAACCCTGGGCAACCGCGTCCATCCAGCTGTCGCAAAGCCGGATCAGCGAACTCTTCTGAATTGTCTGTTTGTCGCCGCTTTCGGTGGGCATTATCTTCAATGGTTCCCGTGTCGTAAGGACAGAGACTGCAAGAATAGCAGCAAGGGGACAATATATCCCGTTTATTTGAGTACTGTCAATCTAAACCAAATGCCTTGGGAACCGCTGTCGCTTCGGCATGTTAGCAAAAATTTACAAAACCTGCTTCCCTTTGAGGGCAGATATGTTATATAACGGAGGCTCCATTAAGACGGGCGGCGCTGCCCGTTCACAATTAAAATTTCAATCCAGGGGGGTAGAGATGAGCCAGATAACCGACGTTTACGCCAGGGAAATACTTGATTCCAGGGGAAATCCGACACTTGAGGTCGAGGTGTTCCTGGATTCCGGTGCTATGGGCAGAGCCGCGGTTCCCTCCGGCGCCTCCACCGGCGAGCGCGAAGCGCTGGAACTGCGTGACGGCGACAAGGGGCGCTATCTCGGCAAGGGCGTGGAGAAGGCCGTCGCCAACGTCAACGACATCATCGCGGACGAGATCACCGGCATGGACGCCACCGACCAGGTGGGGATCGACAAGAAGATGCTGGAGCTCGACGGCACCGAATTCAAGAGCCGCCTGGGCGCCAACGCCATCCTCGGCGTCTCCCTCGCCGTGGCCAAGGCCGCGGCCGACGAGGTAGGCCTGCCGCTGTACCAGTACATCGGCGGCTCCAACGCGAAAGAGCTGCCGCTGCCCATGATGAACATCATCAACGGCGGCGCCCACGCCGACAACAACGTCGACATCCAGGAATTCATGATCATGCCGGCAGGCGCCAAGAGCTTCAAGGAGGCCCTGAGGATGGGCGCCGAGATCTTCCACGCGCTGAAATCCGTCCTCAAGGGCAAGGGGTACAACACCGCCGTCGGCGACGAGGGTGGCTTCGCGCCGAACCTCAAATCCAACGAGGAGGCCCTTGAAGTGATCATGGAGGCCATCGTGAAGGCGGGGTACAAGCCGGGCGAGGAAGTGCTGCTCGCGCTCGACGTCGCATCTTCCGAGCTCTTCGAGAACGGGGTCTACACCCTGGAGAACGAGGCGGAGCCTAAGAAGACCGCCGACCAGATGGTCGATTTCTACGAGAACCTGGTCAACAAGTACCCGATCATCTCGATCGAGGACGGCATGGCCGAGAACGACTGGGACGGCTGGAAGAAGCTCACCGACCGCCTGGGCAAGCGCATCCAGATCGTGGGCGACGACCTGTTCGTGACCAACCCCTCCATCCTCAAGGAAGGGATCAAGAAAGGGATCGCCAACTCCATCCTGATCAAGCTGAACCAGATCGGCACCCTGACCGAGACCCTCGACGCCATCGAGATGGCCAAGCGCGCCGGCTACACCTGCGTCATCTCGCACCGCTCCGGCGAGACCGAGGACGTCACCCTCGCCGACCTCGCCGTGGCCGTCAACGCGGGGCAGATCAAGACCGGTTCGCTCTGCCGTACCGACCGCGTAGCCAAGTACAACCAGCTGCTCAGGATCGAGGACGAACTGGACGAAGTCGCGCTGTTCAGAGGGGCCGAGGTCTTCTACAACGTGAAAAAGTAGGGGCGAATAAACATTCGCCAGCTCTTTGGATGTACCAAGGGCGCACCCTCAGCGGGTGCGCCCTTGTCTTTGTCCCTCCCCCCGGACCCGGGATCATCACATGCGGGGCAGATTCCCTTGCGCCTTCTTCCTCATGAAGGTATACTCCGTCCCATGTTAACCTACCAGATAACGGCCCAAGACCACCTGCGGCGCGTGGACAGCTTCATGCGCAACCTCCTTCCCAGCGCGCAGTTCTCCTACATCAAAAAGCTGATCAACTCGGGGCACCTCAAGGTGAACGGTGTTCCGGCCGAGCCCGGCGACGCCCTGCACTTCGCCGACCAGGTGACGCTCAAGGAGAGCGCGAAGACCGCGGCCTTCCTGGCCCGGCTCACCCCGGAACTGGACATACTGTTCGAGGACAGCTGGATCCTCTGCCTGAACAAGCCGGCAGGGCTGGCCGTGCACCGTACCGAAGATCCCGAAGAGATCACCCTGGTCGACCTGGCCGAGGCGCTGCTGAAAAAGCGCGACGGGGTCGGGAGGCTGCGCCCGGTGAACCGGCTGGACAAGGGGACGTCGGGGGCCATCATCCTGGCCAAGAGCGCGGTTGCCGCCGGGATGTTCGGCAAGATGGTGCAGGAGGAAGGGCTCGGCAAACTGTACCTTGCCATGGTGGAGGGGAAGCTGCAGAAACAGGGAACCATCGATGCCGCTTTGGACGGCAAGGAGTCCCAGACCAGCTACCAGAGGATCTTCCAGGGGGGAGGGGTTTCCCTGCTGGCCGTGTACCCGCTCACCGGGCGCATGCACCAGATCAGGCAGCATTTCAGGATGATCGGGCACCCGATCCTGGGCGACAAGCGCTACGGCGGCAGGGGGCTCTCCGGCTTCACCGGGCACGCGCTGCACTCCTTCCGGACCACGCTGATTCACCCGGCCACGGGGGAGGAGATCGACATCCCGGCGCCCTTGCCGGAACAGCTGCTGCGGCTTGCTACCCGCTGCGGTGCGGTGAGCGACGAGTCCTTCCTGAGGACCCTGAACGAGGTCCCGGCCGCCGAGACACTGGCACTTTCCTAGTCCTCCCACCCCTGCGCGCCGATCAGCGGCACGAAGCGGACCCCGCAGAGGGCTTCCCGGTGCAGCGCGCCTTCTTTATCGCGGCGCACACGCACCAGGTCCTGCAGGTGGGGGGTCGGCCCGACGGGGATCACCAGCCGCCCTCCCGGCGCCAGTTGCAGCTCAAGCTCCTCCGGAACGCCGGGCGCTCCGGCGGTCACCACGATGGCATCGTAAGGGGCATGTTCCTGCCACCCCAGGGTGCCGTCCCCCAAGCGCACCGCCACGTTGCCGTAGCCGAGCTCGCGCAGGCGCTCCGCGGCCAGGTGCGCCAGGGACGGGAGCCGTTCCACGGTGAAGACCTGGGCCGCGCACAGACTCAAGACGGCTGCCGCGTAACCGGAGCCGGTGCCGATCTCCAGGACCTTCTCGGTCCCCTGCAACTCCAGCGCCTCGATCATGTAGGCGACGATGTAGGGCTGGGAGATGGTCTGCCCCTCCTGGATCGGCAGCGGGCCGTCCTCGTAGGCCAAAAGCTCCAGCCCGGCGGGAAGAAACGACTCCCTGGGCACCTCGCGCATCGCCCTCAACACCGCCGCGTCCCGGATGCCGCGCCCCACGAGGTGCAGGCTCAGCATCTGCTCCTTCCTCGCTTCGAGTTCCCTTTTCGCATTGCTGCTCATGGCTCCTCCAGAAAGGTCAATGGTACCACAGTGGTGTTCTGTAACAACGGCGGCACGGCGGCAGTATTGCACGACTGATCGCTGTGTTCCTAGCCGTCGCAACAGTAGCAGCTGCGGGTCTTACAGCATCAGACAAAACCGCCTCGAATCACAAAAACCACGCCCATTCAGGCTGTTGACTCTTATGCAAGGCAGGGGTACACTATAATCGTAACAAAGAGATGTTCTTTGAAAACAGCTCTGGGGTACAGGTAAAGGTGGCGTGAGGTACCCTGATTATTCCACACTGAAAATTTCCCAGGTATCAGACGTGGTGTGCAATCCCGATGCTTCTAAAGGAATTGCCTGAAGCGTTTCCCGGGGAGATGCTTTACAAAAGAGCGTGGTCTCACATAAACCTTTACGGCACTTTGGAGCTAGTAGCTGGCGCTTAAGGAGATCAAGCCGATTGGCCTATAAATCTCATCCGTCATGCGCGTAACAACCGCTTCAAAAAGGGGAAGAAACCGCGAGAAACGGGTGGCATGGTCCTGCCGGAGCATGTCTCTACGCCCGATGGAAAAGCTTCCACCGGCGGATAGGGGTAAAGGATCTCGAGATTTAAGCGCCAGTTACATTTAAAGGGAAGGCCCAATGCATCGGCATCGGGCCTTTTTCGTGTCCGCGGTTCCTGCAGCCGTCCCCCATCCATCCCCATCCATCCCCATCCATCCCCATCCCTTCTCCTCCCTTCCCCTCCCTTCCCCGGCCCTTCCCGGCCCTTCCCGCCCTTCCCGCCCGTCTCGCCCTTCCGCCCCGCCCTTCCCTTCCCGCCCTCAACCGGGCCCCGTACCCAACCGCCCCTGTACAAGCGTTGAAAGTGCCGGAGACGCGCACGGATGGAGCATCCCCCTGTCGTATGCGGCTCGCACCCGATTCGAAGGGAAAAGGCCCGCCGGCCGAAGCCTTGGCGAAGGCTGGAGGCGCGATGCAGCGGGAACCGGGAGTGTTATACTTAGCCAGTGCTAATCCTGGCGAATTCAAACAACGGAGGTAGCCATGCCACACGGATCCAGAATAACTATGGAAGAGAAAGGACAAATGGCGGCCCGCAGCCCCGAGCCTTACCTGCCCAAACGCGGGCCTGTGGACGGAACCGTCTGCAAGGGGTGCGGCATCGTCTACCACAACAAACGTTGGCAAATCGAAGGCGCATCCTCTGCCGCCCCCAAGGGAGACGTGCTCTGCCCCGCCTGCCAGCGCATCGTCGGGCAGGACCCGGCCGGCGTCGTCACCCTTTCGGGAGCGTACCTGGCCCAGCACAGGGAGGAGATACTGAACATGGTGAAACAACAGGAGACGAAGCACAGGGAGAAGAACCCCTTGGGGCGCATCATGGAAATCAGGGAGGAGGATGGCGGCATCATCGTCACCACGACGGAGGACAAGCTGGCCCAGAAGATCGGACGCGAGCTTTACAAGTCGCAGCGCGGCGAGTTGCACTACAAGTGGAGCCATGAACAGCGCATGGTTCGCGTGGAGTGGAGCCGCTGACTCCTCGAAGGCCCAAACGAAAAGCCCCCCTTGCCTTGCGGCAGGGGGGGCTTTTTCTTTTTTGAAGGGAGCGGCCGATCAGCCGCGACGCAGCGGATCGAACAGGTACTCCAGGCCGTTGGCCTTCACCTCGTACATGCACTCGAGCATGGCTCCGAGGTCCCCTTCCGGGAACCCCTTCTGCCTCATCCAGACCAGGTACGGCTCAGGCAGGTCCACCAGCAGTGAGCCGGCGTACTTGCCGTAGGGCATCCGGGTGCGGGCCAGCTTCAGCAGTTGGGCGGGGTCGGGAAACAGCTCCTCCAACGTCTATCCCTTCAGCTTCGCCTTGAGCAGGTCGCCCAGGGTGCCCATCCCCTTGGGGGCCTCTGCCACGGTCTTCTTGTAGGCGTCCATGCTCTGGGCCTGCTCCTCTGCTGCACGGCTCACCGAAGCCAGGGCGAGCGAGATCTTTTTAGCCTCGCGATCCACCGACTCGACCTTCACCTCGACCTCCTGACCTTCGCTGAGGACCTCCTTCGGGTGCTGAATCCTCTTGCCGGCCCCGAGCTTCGAGATGTGGATCAGACCGTCCACGCCACTGGCCAGGGTCACGAAGGCGCCAAAGGGGGTGAGCCTTGCCACCTTGCCGTTCTGGTAGGACCCCTCCGGGAAGGCGCTCGCCGCCTCTTCCCAGGGATCAGCCAGTGTATCTTTCAAGGAGAAGGAGATGCGGTTCTTTTCCCAGTCGATCCCTTTCACCACGACCTCTACTTCCTGGCCGACGGAGAGGACCTCGCTCACGTGGTTCACGCGCGCCCAGGCCACCTCGGAAACTGGCAGGAGCCCCTCGACGGCGCCGATGGAAACGAAGGCGCCGAAGTCGCGCAGCGAGGTTACGGTCCCCTTCACGCGGTCGCCCACGTTGAGGGTTTCCTTAAGCGCGTCCTTCTGCTGCTGCAGTTCCTCCTCGAGCAGCGCGCGATGGGACAGGACGATGTTGCGCCCCTTCTCGGAATACTCGGTGATCTTGAAAGACATCTGCTTGCCCAAAAGGGCTGCGGTGTCCTCCACCCTTCTCAGGGCGATCTGGGAGAACGGGCAGAAGGCGCGGGAACCGGCGACCTTGACCTCGAAACCTCCCTTTACTTCCTTTTCGACCACGCCCTGGACCGGGATGCCGGCGGCGTAAGCCTCTTCGAGCTGCGCGTTGCCGGCGGAGTGGCTGCCGCCACCGCCAAGCTTGGTGGTGAAACGCATCTCGTTGTTGCGCGAAGAGACGAACCAGGCGGTGACCTTGTCACCGACCTTGACGCTCAGGTTGCCATCGGCGTCAAGGAGCTCCTTGATGTCGAGGACCCCTTCGCCTTTGCGGCCGGTGTCCAGAAAGATCCAGTCCTTGGCGATCTGCAGTACCGTCGCCTCGACCTTGGCACCCGGCTCCAGTCGGCCGGCGTCCTTCTGGCTCCGCTCGAACAGATCGGCAAAGCTCTCCTCTTCGGTTTCCATCTCTTCCCTGTGATCGTTATCCATTTAAGTACCTCTTCAACGTAATTGTTGCGCTTTAGCACTCATGGAGCATACAGGGGACCCCGTACCCTTGTCAACTACTTGAGCCCCTGACAACTCATGTTTTAAGACTGTGCGCGCCGCCAAACAGGTTGAAAGGAGCCGACAGGGGCACGCGGACCGTACATGAAGGCACGCAAGAGGCCCCGGACGGCAGCTTAGCCCGGGGCAACAAGTAAAACTTTCTTAAAGTCGCGGGGCAAAGCTCCGATAGGTATAGCAATGAAACTTCACGGATGCACACGGGAGGGCGACAATGGGAGTGCTGGTCTGCTACGACGACTTTACCTATGATGTGATCAACGACTATTTCCTGGATTACCTGCTGTCGACCGGTTGCATCATCGGCTTTGACCGCTCCGAACACTGGATGAAAAAAGAGGAAGCCCCCCTGCCCGCCACGCTCCAGCAAAGACACACCTCGGCGTAACGAGGCACTATGCCGGAGCCGCCACCGCCCCCGGTGCCGCCCACGGACGAAACGGCCGCCATGCGCGCGGCACAAGGCCCCGCCCCGCCTCTGAACATCTCGAAAAACCATCCCCCCGTCACTACTAGGCAATTCCAGTTGTGGTAACATCTCCGGGTGCATCGCCATCTGAGAGAGACGGAGGTCCTATGAACGTACCAGCTGCGCTGAAGCGGATCAGCGACACGATATGGGAACTGCCGGTGAGCTACAAGGAAGGGATGCTGGTTCCCGCCAGGATCGTCGCCAGTGAGAAGCTGGTCAACGAGATGGACGCCGGCGTATTCGAGCAGGTAAGCAACGTCGCCACGCTCCCCGGCATCCAGCGCTACGCCTACTGCATGCCCGACGGGCACTGGGGCTACGGCTTCCCGATCGGCGGGGTCGCCGCCATGGACCCCGGCTCGGGCGTGATCTCTCCCGGAGGGATCGGTTTCGACATCAACTGTGGGATGCGGCTCGTGCTCACCAGCCTGACCGCCGAGCAGGTCCAGCCCAAGCTGCACCAGCTGGTCGACCGCCTCTTTGCCCGCATTCCCACCGGGGTCGGTTGCCACGGCTTCGTCAAGCTCAAGCAGGACGATTTCCGTACCGTGGTGCAGCAGGGGTCGCGCTGGTGCCTCAAGAACGGTTTCGCAACGCAGGACGACCTGGAGATGACAGAGGAGGGGGGCTGCTTCCCGGGAGCGGATGCCTCCCATGTCAGCGAGAAAGCGGTGGAGCGTGGCTACAACCAGCTGGGGACGCTGGGGAGCGGCAACCACTACTGCGAGATACAGGTGGTGCGGCCGGAGAACATCATGGACCGGGGGCTTGCCGACGCCTTCGGCCTGACCACCGTCCCCAACCAGGTGGTGATCATGTTCCACTGCGGCAGTAGGGGGTTCGGACACCAGGTCGCCACCGACTACCTGAAGCTCTTCCTCTCGGTCATGGAACGCAAGTACCACATCAAGATCTTGGACCGGGAACTCGCCTGCGCCCCCTTCCGCTCTCCCGAGGGGCAGGCCTACTTCAGCGCCATGAAATGCGCCGTCAACATGGCCTTTGCCAACCGACAGGTGATCCTGCACCGGATCCGGGAGGTGTTCTCCGACGTCTTCCACGCCGCGCCGGACGAGCTCGGCCTGCGCATGGTCTACGACGTGGCCCACAACACCGCCAAGCTCGAAAAGCACCTTGTCGACGGCACTCGCAAGGAACTGCTGGTCCACCGCAAGGGATCGACCCGCGCCTTCGGTCCCGGCCTCCCGGGACTTCCGGAGTGCTACCGGGAGACGGGACAGCCGGTGATCATCGGGGGGAGCATGGAGACCGGCTCCTACCTCCTGGCCGGCATGTCGACCGGGGGGGACGCCTGGTACACCACGGCGCACGGCAGCGGCAGGACCATGAGCCGGCACGAGGCCAAGAGGAGCTTCCGCGGCGACAAGCTGCAGCGCGAGATGGAACAGCGCGGCATCTACGTGCGCACCGACTCCTTCGGCGGCCTCGCCGAGGAGGCCGGGGCGGCGTACAAGAACATCGACGAGGTGGTGGAGACAACCGAGCAGGCGGGGCTGAGCAAACGGGTGGCACGCCTGGTGCCGATCGGGAACATCAAGGGTTAAGGGAGGCAAACCATGCCGTTTGAGTACCGCAGCGACATCGCGCACGCCGATGTTGCCTTCGACGCCTGGGCACCGACACTCGAAGAGCTGTTCCGCGAAGCGGCACGGGCCACCATGCAGGTCATGGTCGAGAACCCGGAGCAGATTCGCCAAGCCCAGACGCTGGCGCTGAAGCTGGAGCAGGAAAACGAGGAGATGCTTCTCTTCGACTTCTTGAACGAACTCATCTTCTACAAGGATGCCCGCAGGCTGGTCCTGCTCCCCGGCGAGATGAGCATCACCCCCTCCGATGGCGGGCTGACGGTCCGGGCGACGCTGTCGGGCGAGGAAATCGACCCGACGCGGCACGAGATGGGGATAGACGTAAAGGCGGTGACCATGCTGCGCTACAAGGTGGAGCAGGTAGCACAGAGGTGGCAGGCAACGGTAGTGCTTGATGTGTAGGATCAGCCGATAGTGAAGGACGGCTCCACGATGCGCTCGCCGCGGCAGACCGGGCAACGACCGGGTTTTTTCAGTCGCTCCCTCTTCTGAAATGAAAAACCGCACTCCAGGCAACGGGGCGGGGTCATATCCAGCCGGCCATGGAGTGCGATTCTTAGGTGCTCGAGGTGCTCCAGCACCTCCTTTTCCGAAATCCCCACCAGCCCCGAGAGCTCCTTCGCCGTGAGACTCCCCTCCCGCAACAAGGCGGTCAGCTCCTGGCGCACGGTATCCTGCCGCCGCGCCGGGACGAAGGGATGCCTGGGGCGCTCCTTCACCCGGTCACCACAAGATTGTTCACCACCTCGTTTACCCCCAACACGTACCACGCATCGGACTCGGCGGCCCGCTTGTTGTTAGGGGTCGGCACCGCCCCCTCCAGGGTCACGGCGCCGGCGTTGCTGCGGACCGTGATCTGCGCCGCGTTCACCAGCGGATCCTTCTCCAGGACGATCCTGATCAGGTCAACCAGTTCATCGTCGTTCTCCTCGGTGTCGGACCACACCTCGATACCGTTGACCACGTCTCTGCTCCCGGGCACCCACCAAGCGAGGACGCCTGCCAAGCGCTTATGCGAGACGCTCTCGGCCCTGCCGTTGAGGGTCACCACGCCTTCGTTGACCTCGACCTCGAGCACCCGTTCCAGTCCCCGTTGCGCGGTGCCGCGCACCTCTTCCAGGCCCTGCTTCACGATCGCCTGGACGGCGTACTGCATGAAGGCGGGCTCGCTGGCGAGCGCGTTGCAGACATGGTCGCGGATGGCGCCATCCTCCATCTGCTCCGACGGTTCGACGCGCAGCCGGTCCACCACACCGGAAACCGGCTGCGGCCTGGCGGCAATCTCAAGGGCAAGCTTCTTGGCGGCGACCCCCCCCACTTCGCCCGCGATGGTGATGACGCCGTCGGCAAAACTCAACTCGATCGGGTGGTCATGGAGGTTTACCCGCGCCTCCCGCTCGAGTCCTGCCCGAATAGTTCCGATGACCTCTTCCGCTCTGATCATGGCACTCCTCCTTTTTCCCATGTGAATGGCGGCCCGAGCGCATTAATAAGCACCAAGCCAACAAGGGTACATTGTAGCACGGGCAGAAGGGTTGTCGACGGTGCGACGGGTGGCGAGGAACGGGTGCGAGGAAACGGGGGGAGTTGCAGGGGGGGAGGCGACGGCGGCAGGGTCACTGCCGCCTTTCTCTTAAAGGATGCGGTTCAGGAAGGACTTGATGCGATCGTGTTCCATCTGGTTGGCGAAGAAATCCTCCGGGGTCCCCTGGGCCACGAAGGAGCCTTTCTCCATGAAGATGACCCGGTCCGCCATCTCCTTGGCAAAGCCCATCTGGTGGGTGACGATGATCATGGTCATCCCCTCCTTGCCGAGCTCGCGTATGGTGTCGAACACCTCGCCGATCAGTTCGGGATCGAGCGCGGAGGTGGGCTCGTCGAAGAGCATCAGCTTGGGGCGCATGGCAAGCGCCCGCGCGATGGCGACGCGCTGCTTCTGCCCCCCGGAAAGGGTGGCGGGATAGACGTCGCGCTTGTCGGAGAGGCCCACCTTGGCCAGCATGTCCACGGCGATCTCGCGCGCCTGCTCGGGGCTCTTCTTCTGCACGGTGAGCGGCCCTTCCATCACGTTGCCGAGCACGGTCATGTGAGGGAACAGGTTGAAGTGCTGGAACACCATGCCGATCTCGGAGCGCAGCGCGCAGATCTTGTGCGGTGCGTCCAGGTGCCGGCGTCCGTGCTTGCTGGTCACGTAGCCGATCTCGTTCCCCTCGAAGAGGATGGTCCCCTCCTCGATCTCCTCGAGGAAGTTGATGGAGCGCAAGAGGGTCGACTTCCCGGAGCCGGACGGCCCGATGATGACGACGATCTCACCGGGGCAGACGTCGAGGTCCACACCGTTCACGGCGGTGAGCGATCCGAACTTTTTGGTGATCCCCTTGAGGCTTAACAACGGTTGGTTAGCGGTTTTCATAGATGCCGGCCCGGACCTCGATCTTCTCGAAGACGAAGGTAAAGATGGTGGTGAACAGCAGGTAGATGAGTGCCGCCAGGATCAGCGCGGTCACGTTGAAGTAGGCGTTGAACATCTGGTCAGCCGAGCGCATCAGCTCGACCATGGCGATGGTGGAGACGAGCGCGGTGTCCTTGATGAGCGCGATGAATTCGTTGCCGATCGGCGGCATGAGCCGCTTGTAGGTCTGCGGGATGATCACCCGGCGCATCGCCTGCCAATAGGTCATGCCGATGGCCTTGGCGGCCTCCATCTGGCCGTGCTCGATGCTCTGGATGCCGCCGCGGATGATTTCACCGAGGTAGGCGGAGTAGTTGAGCCCGAGGCCGAGGATGGCGGCGGTGAAGGGTTTGAAGGTGATCCCCATGGACGGGAGGCCGTAGTAGATGAAGAAGAGCTGCAGAAGAAGCGGGGTGCCGCGGAAGAGCCAGATGAAGAACCAGCAGACCGCCGAGATCGGCTTGAAGGTGCTGATGCGCCCGAGCGCGATCAAAAGCCCCCCCACCGGGGAGATCAGGATGATGCAGACCACGAGGGTGATGGTCATCACCGCCCCCTTCAGCAGCTGCGGCAGGAAGCGGAGGCAGTCCTGGATGAACACCTGGTAGCGGGGCGTCTGTTCCTGCTTGACCGAGGCGAGAAAGTTGAGCGCCTCGCTGTTGTCGGGATAGACGGCAAGCACTTCCTTTGCTGCGGAACTCGCCTTTTCCATGTCCTTCAGGGCAAATTGCAGCCTGGCGATCTGCATCCTGCTCCTGACGAATGCGCCGCTTTCGTCACCCTTCTCGAACTCCACCTTCTTGAGCAGGGCGATGGCGGCGGGGAGATCCCCCTGCGCCATGGCGTCGTTGGCATCGGTGAAGAGCTGATCGTAATCCGTGGCGAAACAGACCGAGGCCAGGAGTAACATTAAGCACGAAAAAAGCAGGATCGCTCTTTTGACGACCCTGCCGGTAAAAAATTTCATCGGCACACCTGATTAACTGTGGCAGTCCCCCTCCCCGCGCACGGGGAGGGGAAAGCGTTAACTATTTCCACTTCTTCGGGTTGGTGATGTCCTCGCCGAACCACTTCTTGGAGATCTTGGCCATGGTGCCGTCCTTGACCATCTTGTCCAGGGTCTTCTGGACGGCCTCGCGCAGCTCAACGTCTTCCTTGCGGAAGGCAACGCCGAACGGCTCCTTGGTGATGTTGCCCGGCAGGATGCGGAACTTGCCGGGACGCTTGGCGATGAAGTCGCGGCCGGTGGCGTCGTCGATGATGACGGTGTCGAGACGGTCGGATTCGAGGTCCAGCAGCGCCTTCGGGTTGTCCTCGTACTCACGCACCTCGGCGGGGGCTGCCGGCAGCTTCTTGACGGCCTCGACGGCGGAGGAACCCTTCTGAACGCCTACCTTGGCGCCTTTCAGGTCGGCCAGCTTCTTGAGCTTCTTGTCGGCGAAACGGACCACCGCGACCTGGCCGTCCATCTTGTACGGCTTGGTGAAGGCGACTTCCTTCTTGCGCTCGTCGGTGATGGTCATGCCGTTCCAGATGCAGTCGAACTTCTTGGAGTTGAGAGCGTGGATGACGCCGTCCCATGCGGTCGGCTGCCAGTTGATCTTGATGCCGAGACGCTTGCCCACTTCTTCGGCTGCATCGATGTCGAAGCCGACCAACTGCCCCTTGTCGTTGCGGTACCCCATCGGCGGGAAGGCATCATCGAGGCCGATGGTCAGAGCACCCTGGCTTTTGACCCTCTTGAAGGAACCGTCGCCGGCAAAGGCGGATACGGCACAGGCAAGGACGAGCAGAGACGACAGGACAACCCAGATCTTTTTCACGTTTACGCTCCTTTTCTTCGCTATGGTCGGTGATGGTGAAGCTTAGAAAGATTTGATGTAAACAAACAGGCGTTTGGACCGGCGGATTATTGCAGAATATCACGCAAGCGTCAAGAAGATAACGGGAGTTGCCCCAGGCTCCAGAGGAGGGTTCCATCGTGGCTCAGCAGGCAAAGCGCCCCCCCCTTTTTGGGTCAGTCTCCGGGCCGGTACCGTATACCATGTTGCCCCTATTTTTCCAAAAACGTATAATCCGGGTGATAGCGTATCAACACGTAAGAAAGGCCACGAGGCTTAGATATATGTGTAAGAAAATCTTCATTGCTGCTACCGGCCAGCACTGTGGCAAGACCACCATCAGTCTGTCGCTGCTTCATCTGGCCAAAAAGAAATATGCACGCGTTGGTTTCATCAAGCCGATCGGCCCCAAGGTCTTCATGCTGGACGGCGTTGAAATGGACATGGATGCGGCCCTCATCGCCGGCATCTACGGCATGGAGGCGGACCGCAAGCTCATGTCGCCGGTCGTGGTGGGAAAAGGCTATACCAAGAGGTACCTCTCCGGCGAGATCGCACCCGATGCCCCGCTCGAAGCCATCAAGCAAGCCTGTGCCGAACTGGAAGCCAAGAACGACTTCCTGATCATCGAGGGGTCCGGTCACGGCGGCGTCGGCTCCGTGGTAGGCATCAACAACGCCCAGATCGCCCGCACCCTGGATGCCCCGGTGATCATGGTAGCCAGCGGCGGCATCGGCTGTGTCATCGACTCGGTGCAGTTGAACCTCTCCCTGTTCCAGCAGCAGGGCGCCGAGGTCAAGCTGGTCTTGGTGAACAAGCTGCTGGCCAACAAGCGCGAGGAGACGCTGGGCTACCTGAGGACCTTCTTCGAGAGCCGCCAGCAGAATGTGGCCGGCGCCTTCGATTACTCCCCCACCCTGGCCAACCCCACCCTGCTCGACCTCTCCAAGCTCCTGAAGCTGCCGTTGCAGGGAGACCAGGAGGGCAAGAACCGGATCATCAACCACATCCAGTTGGGGGCCGCATCTTCGCAACGCGTCATCGACACCCTGCAGGACTCCACACTGCTGATCACCACGAGTTCCCGGGACGAATTGATCGTGACCGCGTCCGCCCTTTATAACATCCCGGCCTACCGGCGTAAGCTCGCCGGCGTTGTGATACCGGGGTCGGCTCCGGTTTCCGCCATCACCCAGAGGATCCTGGACGACAGCAACATCCCCTACCTGCGCACCTCGCAGAACACCGCCGAGACCTTCATCACCCTCACCGAGCATGTCTCGAAGATCACGGCGGATGACAACGAAAAGATCGACCTGATAAAGTCCACCGCAGAGAGCGTCTTCGACTTCGACGTCATCGACGCCATGAGCCGGTAAAACTGGCCACGAAGAGCTGCCCGAGCACCTGCGCCCCCCCTTCTGCAAAGGGGGGACAGGGGGGATTTCGCCAACATGGCCACAGCATCCGAAAACACATTTAAACAGAAAGAGCCGGAGGGGACGCATCCTCTCCGGCTCTTTTCTTTTGCTTTTCTTTTTGCCTTCCGCTTTTATCCCAGCCTCTGCACCAATGCGTCATAGATGCCGTAGGGCGTCGACTCCACTACCTGCACCTCCGCCCCAAGCTGCCGCTCCACGTCCTCCAGGGTCAGGTTGTCCAGGAAGACCCCTTCCCCCTCCTTCAGCATCACGTCAGGCACGAGCACCAGCTCTCCCAGCTCCATCCCCTGCAGGGCGGCAACGACGTCGGCCCCGCAGACCAGGCCGGTAACCGTGACCGTGGGACCGAACAGCCTGTTGCGCACCGCCACCGGCTGCATGGCCACCCCGGTCGCCCCGGAGAGCCGTTCCAGGAAGTCGGAGAGGTAACGGTAGGGAGACTCGCCGGTAACGACGGTCAGTTTTCCCGGCTTCAGTGCCTCGGCCTCCTGGAGCACCTGGTCCGCCTCGGAGAGGAACAGCGGGATCATCCCGACGCCGTTCTCCAACTGAGGCAGGTCGCCGTAATTGTCGAGTTCGGGAAACGGCACATCGCCCTTGATGTAGAATTCATCCGCCAGAAACAGGAAGGGTTCGCCCAGGCGCTCTTGCAGCAGCCGGGACTCCGGGTACCACTTGCCGATGAACTCGGCGGCGAACTCCTTGGTGACCGGGGCCAGCGCCGGGAGGTTCTGCCTATGCTCGGTCAACCCCACCGGCACGACCGCCAGGGATGCCACCCACGGGTGCAAGGCGGCGAGGTCCTCCACCGTCCGGGCAAAGGCATCGCCGTCGTTCCAGCCAGGGCAGAGCACGACCTGGGTGTGCATGGTAATGCGTGCCTCGGCCAGCTCCCGCATCACGTCCAGGATGGGGAGGATGCCGGACTTGCCCAGAAGCTTTTCACGCAGCGCCGCGTCGGTCGCGTGCACGGAGATGTAGAGCGGGGAGAGCCGCTGCTCCTTGATGCGGTCCAGCTCGGCCCGGCCGATGTTGGCCATGGTGACGTAGTTGCCGTAGAGAAAGGAAAGGCGGTAATCCTCATCCTTCACGTAAAGGGGGCCGCGCAGCCCGCGGGGCAGCTGGTGCACGAAGCAGAAGACGCAGTTGTTGCCGCAGCGTGCCGGCGCCGGCGCCTGAAAGGAGATCCCCAGGGGCTCCCCCTCTTCACGTTCCACTTCGAGTCCCCAGAGCTCCCCGTCGGCCTTTTCGACTTCCAGCTCCAGTTCCTCGTCGGCAGTGAAATAGTTGTAGTCGATAACGTCCCGCAGCGGATGCCCGTTCACCGACAGCAGCCGGTCCCCCGGCGCGAGTTCCAGCTCGTCGGCGATGCTTCCAGGCATCACCTTATCAATAGTCAGACCTGACATGAAATCCCTCCTGGTGCGCGCCCGGCAGCGGAGGTCGAGATTTTCCGGCTGCGGTAACAGCAGTCGCAGGATACCCCGCGAGGCAACTGGCGTGAGAGCGGCGGCGCGCAGACTTTAATGATAGGTGGAGAAGGAGGAATTTGGCAACAGATAAAAAACGAGCCGGCCCTTTAGAGCCGGCTGGAAGGAGGTACCGTGGTGACGAGCATGTACCGTCCGGATTGATACGGCTAATCCGGATCCGTGGTTCCTGCACAAGTGATCACGCTACTGGTGCAGTCGGAAAACGCCGTCTACAGAAGTGATGCTGCAGATCGCGTGCTTATAGATGAGGATATCGCCGTGCACTTCCATGAGTACGGAGAAGTTATCGAAAGATTTGATATGCCCTTCCAGTTTTTCACCGGACATGAGCTGCACCAAGACCTTTACGCGCTCCTTGCGAGACTGGTTGAGATACTGGTCCTGGATGTTAAAAGGCGTTTTAGGCATGATTCCGCTCCTTTACCCAAAGAATTCAATCACATGAACAAGGATACTAGCAAAACCTGCGGGATATTCAAGCCAATAAATATCATTTTCCCTGCCGAACCAGGTCATCTGCCGCTTGGCATAGCGGCGGCTGTCCCGCTTGATCAGCGTAACTGCCTCATCCAGCGTCATTTCACCAGCCAGGTAGGCCGTCACTTCCTTGTACCCTATGGAGCGCATTGACTTCAATTCACGGCTGTACCCTTGGAGCAGAAGTTTCCGGACCTCTTCCACCAGCCCCTTTTCCAGCATCCTTTCCACCCGTGCATCGATACGCCGGTACAGTTCGGCCCGGTCCACGCTGATCGCCAGCTTCAAGGCACGGTAATGGTCGCCCGAGAACCCGTGCTCGGCCCGGAAGGCGGAGATGGGGCGGCCGGTCTGGGTGTACACTTCGAGGGCTCGCACCAGGCGCACCCGATCGTTGGGGTGAAGCCTCGCCGCGGTCTCGCGGTCGACATCTGCCAAACGCCGGAGCAGTTCGTCTCCCGGGATATCGTCAAACTGACGGCGCAATTGCGGGTCGCCGGTCGGGGAGTCGACCAGCCCCTCCAGCAGGGCACGCAGGTACAGCCCGGTCCCGCCGACCACGATCGCCCTTTTCCCCCGCCGGTCGATGTCTTCGATGGCGGCAGACGCCTCGCGCCTGAAGTCAGAGGCGGTAAAATCCTGGTCCGGTGACACGATGTCGATCAGGTGGTGCGGCACCCTGGCCAGCTCTTCCGGGGAGGGCTTGGCAGTCCCGATGTCCAGACCGCGGTAGATCTGCATCGAGTCCGCATTGACGATCTCGGCGTCGATCTGCTCGGCCAGCTTAAGGGCCAGGTCACTCTTGCCGGACCCCGTGGGTCCCCCCACCACCAGCAGTTTTATCTTCTCTTGCGTCATGGTTTCTCATCTACCGCGGCAGCGGTTCGGCTGCCGGTCTACACCCGCTTGAACATCTTCTCCACCTCGGCCAGGGTGAGGGTCTGCATCACCGGCCTGCCATGGGGGCAGTTGCTGGAGAAGTCCGTCTCGTCCATCTGCCTGAACAGGGCCGAGATCTCCTGCGCGGTCAGGGTGCGTCGGCCGCGCACCACGCTATGGCAGGCGATGCGCGCCAGGAGGTCCTCCTGGATGTCCGTGAAGGTCCGGCTGCGACTCAGGCTGGAAAGTTCCTCGAGGATGTCGCGGATGGTGCGCAGGTAGTCTGTGCCGGACAGGATCTGCGGCACACCGTTCAACAGCCAGGTATTGCCCCCGAATTCCTCGAAGGAAAAGCCCAGCCGACGCAGCTCCTCCAGGTTCTCCCCGAGAACCGCCGATTCCCTGAAGGAGAGCTCCAAGGTCTCCGGGAAGAGAAGCCCCTGGCTGTCCACCTCTTTGCCGGCGAACTCCCCTTTGAGTCTTTCGAAGGCCACCCGCTCGTGCGCCGCGTGCTGGTCGATCAGCACAAGGTCCGTGCCCCGCTGGCACAGGATATAGGAGGCGTTGAACTGGCCGATCACGGCAAGCGACGAGAAATAGCCCGGTGCCTCGCTCCCCTGGCTCGGCGCAACCTCCGGCTCCTGGGAGGCTGGTCCCTGGGGGCACGGGGCGGGGGCGGCTTCCTCTCCCCTCCTGGCGGGCGACTCGAAGTGGTACTGGGGGCGCAGCGGGGGCTGGGGCTTTGGCTGATATCCCACCAGCAGCTCGCGGATCTCGGCCACCTTGGCCTCGCTGACCGATTGCGTCGCCGGCTGTACCGTCTGTGTCATCTGATGCACCGAATGCGTCGGTGCCTGACCTGCTGTTGCTACCGCCGCCGGAGTGGGCGCGACGGCGTGAGGCGACGCACCCTGCGATGCGCATGAAGGGCCCGGGGCACGAAGTGGCGCGCTGACGGTGCTGCTGCGCTGCTCGGCACCCAGCTCCGGCGGAGCTGAAGCCGGTACGGCCGGCCGTTTCAGCCAGGGGGTCTGCTTCAGCACGCTTTCCACCGCGTACTGGATCGTGTCGTGCACCTTCCCCTGTTCGCGGAACCTCACCTCGTGCTTGGTCGGATGAACGTTCACGTCTACTTCGCCCGGGGCGATATCGATGAACACGGCGACGACGGGATAACGCCCGCGCTCCAGAAAGTTCCGGTAGGCCTGGAGGATGGCGTGCTGCACCACCTTGTCCTTTATGAACCGGCCGTTTATGTAGGTGTACAGGTGACTGGCGGCGCTGCGGCTGCATTCAGGTGCCGCCACAAGGCCGGTCACCCGCACGCCCCCCGGCACCTCGTACGACACCGGATAGAGGAAGGAGGCGATGGACCGGCCAAGCAGGGTCGCCACCCGCTCCTTGAGGTCGGCGTCGAGCGCGCGGAACACCACCTTGCCGTCATTTTTATAGGTAAAACGGACGTCGGGGCGGGAGATGGCCAGCCGGGTCAGCAGCTCCCCCACATGTCCCCCTTCGGTCTCTGCGCTCTTCATGAACTTGAGTCGCGCCGGCGTATTGAAGAAGAGGTTGCGGACCGCGATGACCGTCCCGGCCGCCATGCCACACTCCTTGACCTCCTTGATGCGCCCCCCCTCGACGTAGATCTCGGTCCCCTCCAGGCTGTCGCTGGTGCGGGTGGAGATGGTGAGGCGGGACACCGAAGCCACCGAGGGCAGCGCCTCGCCGCGAAAACCGAGGGTTGAGAGGGCGAAGAGATCCTCGTCGCTGGCGATCTTGCTGGTGGCGTGTCGCTCGAGTGCCAGGAGCGCGTCCTCGCGCGACATCCCGCTGCCGGAATCGGTGACCTTTATGAGCCGCCTGCCGCCGGACTCGATCTCCACCACGACCTCTTTGGAGCCCGCGTCGAGGGCGTTCTCCACCAGTTCCTTGGCCACGGAGGCCGGCCGTTCCACCACCTCGCCGGCGGCGATTTTGTTGGTCAGGTTCTCGGGAAGTATTCGTATCTTGGTTGCCAATGTCATCCTCTCGCTGCGGTAATCGAAGTGAGCAAGATACCTTAAGGGGCGCCCCTTTGTAAATCCAAGATTCGCTGTCGCAGGCAACCCTGCGCGCGTGCCTTTGCGCTCATTGCGGGAGCGGGAAACGATGCTATAACATGCAGAATGAAAATTTTCTCATCCACCAAAAGATATATTTTCATCGCGTCAGTAATCTGCGGCTTCGTCCTTCCTCAGCCAACCACTGCACGCTCCTACCATCCCGCCACGACCTACCTGGTCAAGATCAACGGCCAGATATTCCGCCAGCGAAACGCCGCCATCCGCCGGGCGCCGGCCAGCCTCACCAAGATGATGACCGCCTTGGTCGTCCTGGAAAGGTGCGACCTGGACGAGGTGGTCGTAGTGAGCCGCAGCGCCGCACGGGAAACCGGCAGCAGGATCGGGCTGAGGCGTGGTGAGAAGTTCCGGGTGCGCGACCTGCTGGCGGCGACGCTGATCGCTTCGGCCAACGACGCTTGCCGAGCCCTCGCCGAGCACGCCTGTGGCAATCAACGCGATTTCGTGATACAGATGAACGCGCGGGCCCGGGCCCTTGGCCTGGAAAACACCCATTTTGCCAACGCCTGCGGCCACGACAACAGGGGGCTCTATTCCAATGCGCATGACCTGGCGCGCCTGGCCGAGAGGGCGATGCAACTGCCGCAATTCGCGAAGATAGTCGCGAGCCCCAACATGCGCATCGCCACGCTCGACGGCAGGCGCAGTTATTATCTGAGGAACAAAAACAGGCTGATCGGCAGGTATCCTGGGGCTATTGGAGTCAAAACGGGGACCACGCCCAACGCCGGCCAATGCCTCGTTGCTCTGGCCGAGCGGGAGGACAGGAGGGTCCTGCTGGTTATCATGCACTCCAGGAACAGGTGGCAGTCGGCACCGGCCCTGCTCGATGCCGCGTTCGCCGTCTCCTCACCGCGTCATGCCGCAAAAAGAGTCACCGAATCAGCGACACCAGGAAGGAGAGAGGATGAAGCATCACCGGAAGGAGTTATGGTTCCAAATCAAGAGTAGGCGCGGCTTTGTCAACATCACCCCTGACCTCGAAGCCGCCCTGGCCGAAAGCGGAATACGCGAGGGGCTCTTGTTGTGCAACGCCATGCACATCACCGCCAGCGTCTTCATAAACGATGACGAATCCGGGCTGCACCAGGACTTTGAAGAATGGCTGGAAGGACTGGCACCCGAGAAACCGCACAGCCGGTACCGCCACAACTATGGCGAGGACAACGGCGACGCGCACCTGAAAAGAACCATCATGGGGCGGGAAGTGGTCGTTGCGGTAACGGGCGGAAAGCTGGATCTGGGGCCTTGGGAGCAGATTTTTTACGGAGAGTTCGATGGCATGCGCAAAAAGCGAGTCCTGGTAAAGATCATCGGCGAGTAGTCACATGGGAACCGGGCCACTGGGCGAAGCACTTATAGCCCCCCCCTCACACAGCGTGCAGCACCAAAACGGTAATGTCGTCGGGCTGCGGGTCAGGCTTGCCTATCAGGGCAATGAGAGTGTCGGCCATCTCCTGGGCGCTCTTCTTTCCCGAAAGCTTCCTTGCCAGCTTCTCGTGAGTGAGTTCCAGTTCCGGCTTCGCATCTACCAAGCCGTCACTGTAGAGGACCATCACATCGCCCTTCCCGAACTGCACCGCCCCCTCCTGGTACACCTCATCACTCTGTATCCCCAAAGGAAGCCCGCGAGGGTTCAAAGTCTCTACTGCACCGTTGGCACGTCTGACGAAAACGTAGCCGTGACCGCAGTCGACAAACGAGAGTGTTCGTGACGCGGAGTCCAACTGGGCGTGGAACAGGGTCACGAAACTCTCAGAATTCTCCAGATCCTCGTTCAGCGAGTTTTCGGCCAGGTGCACAGCTTGCGCCGGCGGATTGTAAAGAGTGACAGCATGAAGCGCCGCCCGGACCGTGGCCATCAACATGGCGGCGGCCATCCCCTTCCCCATTACATCCCCGAGGGTCAGGTTGAAGAGCGTAGGCGACACCTGCTGCCAATCATAGTAGTCGCCGCCAACCTGTTTGGCAGGGAGACAGCGGGCGGCGATCTCGAAATTCGTGATTTGGGGATATACCCTCGGCAGGAGCTTGGCCTGGATCTCTGCGGCATACACCAACTCAAGCTGCAGCTGCATGCGGCGCAGCTCGCTCTCCCGTAGATCAGCCTCCGCCTTTTTCCGTTCGCTGATGTCCCTGAAGATGGAGATGTTGCCGGTGACGTTGCCAAAGCGATCCAGACGCTTCATCGCGTAAAGCTCGCCGATAAAGACTTCGCCGCTTCTCCTACGGAAATGCAGTTCCACCAGCTTTCCCTTCACCCGGGTTTTGGCGTCGAAAACCTCCTTGCCGGTACTGTCGTAATCGTCATCCTTGGCATAGAGAATTCTGCTGCTCTTGCCGATCACCTCCGGCGAATCGTAGCCGAAGATGTCGTGAAGCGCGGGCTGGTTCACATGCAGTATGGTGCGGTTGTGATCGGCGACCACGATGACGTCGCGAATGCTGTTGAACAGGTTGCGGTAGTCTTCGGCTCGCTTCTCGATTTCGGCGTGCGCTACTTCCAGGTCCCGCTCGGTTTGCCGCTGCTTGGCCCGTTCCTGTGCCTCGGTAAGCGCGCGCTGCACCGCGGGAACCAGCCGGGATAAGCGGCTCTTGAGGACGTAATCCGTTGCACCGCTCTTAAGAGACTCGATGGCCGCTTCTTCGCCCAACTTCCCCGATACAAAGACGAAGGGCAGATCGGGCAGTTTCTGACGCACCATCGCCAAGGCGGTCATGCCATCGAAAGCGGGAAGCGCAAAATCAGCCAGGATCAGGTCCATCCCGCCGCGCTCCAAAGCGACACTGAACTCGTCCCGCCTCGACACTACCTGGACCTCGCAATCGAGCCCCTCCGAGGTGAGTGTCAGCAGAACCAGTTCCGCATCCATTGGATCATCTTCAAGGTGCAGTATGCGCAGACGCTCCTGTTTCATTGATTATGGCCCTTATGAGGTAGCGGAGGAGGCTCGTTGATTATGGCCCAAAAGGCGCCGACTTCCTTGACAGCTGTAATGAACTCGGAAAAGTTCACCGGTTTTACGACGTATGCGTTGACCCCCAACCGGTAGCTGTCCACAACATCCCTCTCCTCCCGTGAAGAGGTCAGCACAACCACCGGGATGCATTTGAGCTTCTCATCCCGTTTGAGAATGCCGAGCACCTCTAGACCGTCCACCTTCGGCAGTTTCAAGTCCAAAAGTATGACCGCCAGGTTCAATGACGCCTCACCGGCATACGCCCCACGCCTGTAAAGATAATCGAGGGCTTCTGCACCGTCTCTGACAACATCGACCCCGTTGGCAAGATTATGCTCAGCGAGGGCCTCCAAGGTAAGTTCAGCATCATTGGCGTTGTCCTCAACCAACAATATCCGCTTTAGCTTTAACATCCCCGTATCTCCTTAGTCCCCTCACCGCATACCAGGAAAACATGCAAGGAAAATATCCGTTGGACACACAGATTTTACCACGTCCTGTTTGAGATACACCAATGGCCTTTGCCCCTTGGGGACTCCTCATGCCTACAACTGAAGGACAGAGACTTACTGTGGAACAGATCATTTTTAACGGAAAAAACAGGCTGCCATCCCTTTTCAAGTTTGGTTTATCCCTATGCAGGTGGTGAAAATACCTTTCCTTAGGAGCAAGGACATGATTTTCTGCTATATCTTAATGCAAAGTTACGCTCGACATCACGAGTAAAAGGAGAAGCAATGAAAGATTTGATTGTTGTGGCATTAGCGGTAACCGCACTTTCCATCACCACCCTCCAGGCTGCACAGGAAGCACCCAAATCTGCCCCCACATCTGGGACCAATCTTGGCAGTGTCACTGGTGGCGTGTTCAAGGAAGCACACTTGGTTATCGACAAAAAGTGCGTTTCGTGCCACACCGCTGAGCGCATCGAAAGCGCGATCGTCGCCGGCAAGGACATGCAAAAGATCCAGCACAGAATGGAACTCAAGGGAGTAAAGCTGACTGCCGACGAACAGTCCGTGCTGGGAATCTTCTACAAGCAGAGTCCGCTGAAACCAAAGAAATAGTCAACGCCAACCAGGACCGGGGGGGGGACCGCCCCCCCTTACCTATGGATCTGTCCAGGTTATTTCCACCGGATACCCCTTATTCTCATAATAGGCACGAACCAGTTTCCCCATGTCAACCCGTTGCAGCAGTCCCTGATCTGCCAACATGTGCAGGATATCTCCAACCCCCACCGTGTCTCTATCCTGGTGGTGGAATTCAATGAATACCTTCCCCTCCTTGACTCCCACCTTCACCGGCTGGTTTATAATCCATACCCGCATCCCTTGCTGAACTTTGGCAAACAGCGACGCGATGTCATCTGGATACAGGCGCAAACAACCGTGACTCGACCGTCTGCCAATCCCCCAGGGACGGTTCGTCCCGTGGATAAGAATTTCCTTGCGAGACAGGCGCAAAGCATGTCGCCCGAGCGGGTTACGCTCTCCAGGCGCGACCACCGCGGGAAGTTGTGGTCGCTGACGCCGGATGGAAGCGGGGACATGCCAGCTAGGATCGAGGATTTTATCAACTATGACAAACCTTCCAACCGGCGTGTCGGTGCCTTCATCGCCTATGCCTATAGGGTAGGACTCGACCCCGTAGGCATCGGTCGTTGGAAAAACGAATAGCCGCAACTCAGCCAAGTTGACCACGATGGAAGGACGTTCAGATACTGCCGGGGGGATCCACGCCGAAGGTATGGTAACAACCGTACCAGACTTAGGGAGAATCGGGTCGACTCCGGGATTCGCGTCCCGCATCTCGTTGTAGCCGAGATCAAACCTCCGGGCGATTTCAATGAGGGATTCCTTTGGACGCACTTTGTACTGGCGTAGTTGTCCAATATACCCGCCAGCGTAGTAGGGAGGCAACGCAGCAGCCGCCTCACCTGCACGCGCGGAACAGGTCGGCAGCACAAGCGCCGCTACGACGGCACAGAGGACGACAAGCACGTTGCAAACCATGGCTATTGTCGTCGCTATTTCTTCTGCCCAAGCTCGAACATCTTTTCCGCTCTTTCAGCAGCCTGCGTGGCAATGGTCGCAGCAGCTTCTGCTCTTTGTGCGCTGCCATCCGCCCTAGCTGTAGCATCATCGAGCATGGCCTTGTTAGCAAGTTGCGCCTGAGAGACTTGGTTCTCAAGCGTGGCAAGCCTGCTCTCTAAAGAGTTAACTCGCTCGGCGAGCGAGGCACTCTTTGCTTCGAGAACATCAACCTTGCAGGAAACTTGATCAAGTTGCCTGCTGACGTAGCCCTTGGTGGCACAACCAGACACCATGAAGGGGACTGCAATAACGATAAGGAAGGTGAGCTTCAAGATGAACCTCCACGCATAATAATTGACATTCGCCAATTTTATACACCATGCCAGCATTTGCAACGTGAACCTGTGAGAGATTGAAGTGGGGGCGGAGGGACGTGTTTCGAGGGGCGAAGCTGCAGGAGAAAGGAACAACGTCAGAGGCTCTGGGCAAGCAGCGCATGCGCAGAACGCGAAAAAGCCCCGTCTGTTTTCAGACGGGGCTTTCTCTATTAAATTCCCTGCGGCGACCTACTCTCCCACATCGTTTCCAATGCAGTACCATCGGCCCTGAGAGGCTTAACTTCCGTGTTCGGGATGGGAACGGGTGTGACCCTCTCGGCATAGCCACAGAGAAACTCTTAGCTTTGGCTTACGCCATCGCAGTATGTTTCTCACAATCGCATTTCGTGTCTGTAGGATTTTTGGCAGTTTATGATCGGGGGGTGGAGAACCACCCCCCTCTCTAAGAATTTTTTATGGTCAAGCCTCACGGCCGATTAGTACCGGTAAGCTGAATGCATTACTGCACTTACACACCCGGCCTATCAACGTTGTGGTCTACAACGGGCCTTTAGGGGATTGCTCCCAGGGATACCTAATCTTGAAGGAGGCTTCCCGCTTAGATGCTTTCAGCGGTTATCCTTTCCGTACATAGCTACCCAGCGACTGCTCCTGGCGGAACAACTGGAACACCAGAGGTACGTTCAACCCGGTCCTCTCGTACTAAGGTCAACTCTTCTCAAGTATCCTACGCCCACAGAAGATAGGGACCAAACTGTCTCACGACGTTTTAAACCCAGCTCGCGTACCGCTTTAATTGGCGAACAGCCAAACCCTTGGGACCTACTTCAGCCCCAGGATGCGATGAGCCGACATCGAGGTGCCAAACCTCCCCGTCGATGTGAACTCTTGGGGGAGATCAGCCTGTTATCCCCGGCGTACCTTTTATCCGTTGAGCGACGGCCCTTCCATACAGAACCGCCGGATCACTAAGACCTACTTTCGTACCTGCTCGACTTGTTGGTCTCGCAGTCAAGCTCCCTTATGCCTTTACACTCTACGGCTGGTTTCCAATCAGCCTGAGGGAACCTTCGCGCGCCTCCGTTACTCTTTGGGAGGCGACCGCCCCAGTCAAACTACCCATCAGACAGTGTCCCCGACCCGGATGACGGGCCTGGGTTAGACATCCAAACAAACCAGGGTGGTATTTCAAGGTTGACTCCACCGAGACTAGCGTCCCAGCTTCAAAGTCTCCCACCTATCCTACACAAGCTTATTCGAATGTCACTGTCAAACTGTAGTAAAGGTGCACGGGGTCTTTCCGTCTTTCTGCGGGTACTCGGCATCTTCACCGAGAATTCAATTTCGCTGAGCCACTGGTTGAGACAGCGCGGAAATCGTTACGCCATTCGTGCAGGTCGGAACTTACCCGACAAGGAATTTCGCTACCTTAGGACCGTTATAGTTACGGCCGCCGTTTACCGGGGCTTCGGTTCAAAGCTTCACCTTGCGGCTAACAAATCCCCTTAACCTTCCGGCACCGGGCAGGCGTCAGACCCTATACGTCGTCTTGCGACTTTGCAGAGTCCTATGTTTTTAGTAAACA
>NZ_CP077684.1:3522500-3687500 GCF_019063885.1 Geomonas diazotrophica
CGAACCATCAGTTCATCCGAGATCGACATCACCTTGCCGTAGATCTCGTCAGCCGGCTCATTGATGCCGATGTAGTTGCCTAGGGACTTGCTCATCTTGTTGACGCCGTCAAGACCTTCGAGGAGCGGAACCGTGATGACGCACTGCGGCGCCTGCCCCCACTCCCTCTGCAGTTCACGCCCCACCAGGAGATTGAACTTCTGGTCGGTGCCGCCCAATTCCACGTCGGCCTTCAGCGCCACAGAATCGTAGCCCTGCACCAGCGGGTACATGAACTCATGAATACTGATCGGCAACTGGTTGGAGAAGCGGTTGCTGAAATCCTCGCGCTCGAGCATGCGAGCAACGGTGTACTTGGAGGCGAGACCGATCATGTCCGATGCGGTCATCTTCCCCAACCACTCCGAGTTGAAAACCACCTTGGTCAGCTTCGGATCGAGAACCTTGAAAACCTGCTCTTTGTAGGTTTCGGCATTCTTGAGGACATCTTCCCGGGTAAGAACCTTGCGGGTCTCCGACTTGCCGGTGGGGTCACCAATCATACCGGTGAAGTCGCCGATGAGAAAGTACACCTCGTGGCCAAGCTTCTGGAATTGACGCATCTTGTGCAGCAGCACGGTGTGCCCCAGATGCAGGTCCGGCGCGGTCGGGTCGAAACCGGCCTTGATCTTGAGCGGCACACCGGTCTTGACGGATTTCTCGAGCTTCTCAACCAGCTCTTTTTCCACCAGGATTTCTACGGCACCCCTCTTGATAATTTCCATCTGCTCTGCAACGGTCATCACTTTCCCTCCAGATTGTATTTCTGCCACCTCCGCACGAGGCTGCGGTGGCCAAGCTCCACGTAGGCAAAAGGCTTCCGTGGGGGAGTCATTTCACTACACTTAGCCGCAGGCGATGTTGAGTCTCTCGATGTTGAGCGCCAGGCCGGACTTTTCATCAACCTCAATGACAACAGCGTTGATCCGGATGTCCTTCTTCGCTACCTCGAACTTCGAGGGGCGTTGGGTGACGAACTTCAGGATCGCCTCTTCCTTCTTGACACCAATAACGGAATCGAAAGATCCGGTCATGCCGGCGTCGGTCATGTAAGCGGTGCCGGCGGTAAGGATGCGCTCGTCGGCAGTCTGCACGTGGGTGTGGGTTCCGATCACCGCTGAAACCCTCCCGTCCAGGTACCAGCCCAGGGAGACCTTCTCGCTGGTGGCCTCGGCATGGAAGTCGACGAAGATAATCGGAGTTTCTTCCTTCAGCCTGGCGATCTCCTTGTCCGCGCAGCGGAAGGGACAGTCCAGGTTGTTCATGAAGACCCGCCCTTCCAGGTTCAAAATGGCGACCTTTACCCCGCCCGGCGTCTTGACGATGGTCGTCCCTTTGCCGGGGGTCCCTTCCGGATAGTTGGCCGGACGAACTATCCGGTCCTCACGCTTTATGTACTCGAGGGCGTCCTTCTTGTCCCAGATATGGTTGCCCGAGGTGATCATCTGGACGCCACACTTGAAGAGGTCCTGGGCGGTCTCTTCGGTCAGGCCGAAACCGCCGGCTGCGTTCTCGCCATTGGCTATCACCAGGTCAACCATGTGCCGATCGACGATCCGGTGCAGCTCGCGAGAGAGCGCCTCCCGCCCCGGCTTGCCGATCACGTCCCCTATGAAGAGAAGCTTAACGGGCATATTCGGTTGCCCTGGTTTCCCTGATCACGTTGACCTTGATCTGGCCAGGGTAGGTCATCTCGGTTTCGATCTTCTTGGCGATATCCTTGGCCAGAACCAGTGCGCGGTCATCGGTCACCTGCTCGCTGGATACCATGACACGGATCTCCCGGCCGGCCTGGATGGCGAAGGAAGTGAGGACTCCGTCGAAGGAGGTGGCGATCCTTTCCAGGTCGTCCAGGCGCTTCACGTAGGTTTCCATCATCTCGCGGCGGGCACCCGGACGAGCGCCGGAGAGCGCATCGGCGGCCTGTACCAGGACGGCAAGGACCGTCGCCGGTTTCTCGTCCTCGTGGTGCGCCATGATGGCATGGACGATCTTCGGAGACTCGCCGTATTTCTTGGCGATGTCCGCGCCGATGACTGCGTGGGAACCTTCGATCTCGTGGTCCACGGCCTTGCCGAGGTCGTGCAGGAGGCCGGCCCTCTTGGCCTGCTTCACATTGATGCCGAGCTCGGCGGCCATGATGCCGCAAAGGAAAGCGACTTCCAGCGAATGCTGGTAAACGTTCTGGCTGTAGGAGGTGCGGTACTTCAGGCGCCCGATGAGCTTCAGGATCTCCGGGTGGATGCCGTGCACGCCCAAGTCAAAGGCGGCCTGCTCACCTGCCTCCTTCATGGCCTGCTCGATCTCCTCCTGGGATTTCGCTACGACTTCCTCAATGCGGCCGGGGTGAATCCTGCCGTCGGCGATGAGTTTCTGCAGCGACAGCTTGGCAACTTCCCTCCGGACCGGGTTGAAGCCGGAAAGGATGACCGCCTCGGGGGTGTCGTCGATGATCAGGTCGATGCCGGTAGCTGCCTCGAGAGCCCTGATGTTGCGCCCTTCGCGGCCGATGATGCGCCCCTTCATCTCGTCGGAGGGGAGGGTCACCACGGAAACGCTGCGCTCGGCAACGTACTCGCCGGCGTAACGCTGCATGGCAAGAGCCAGAATTTCCTTGGCCTTCTTGTCCGCGGTTTCCCTGGCCTCTTCCTCCATCACCTTGATCAGCTTGGCGACATCGAGCTTCGCTTCGTCTTCCATGGAGTCCATCAGGAACTTCTTGGCCTCGGCGGCAGTCATGCCGGCAATCTGCTCAAGCTTCGCCTTCTGCTCGCCCACCAGGGCGTCCAGTTTCTCTTCTTTCTGGGCAAGCCCCTGTTCCTTATTCACCAGGGACTGCTCGCGTACGGCAAGCGCCTGCTCTCTTTTCAGGAAGTCGGCGTCACGCTGGTCGAACAGATTGGTCTTCTTGTCGAGATTCTCTTCTTTTTGCTGCAGCCTCTTCTCGAGAGTCTGCAGGTCGCGACGCTTCTCGCGGCTCTCTTGTTCAAATTGCCTTTCCAGCTCTTCCTTTGCCTGGTACACCACGTCTTTGGCCTGAACCGCGGCCTCCATGGCCACGACCTCGGCCTGACGCTTGGCATCCTCGATCATCTTGGCAGCAAGCGTTTCCGCGTTGGTCACCAAAGAATCCGATAGTTTCTTGCGCAGGACGTTGCCTATCACGTACCCGATGGCGGCCGCGACAAGCACCAGCAATATGGCAATAGTTATGTCGATTTTCACCGTTGCTCCCCCTCACATATATGTTTATTAACGCGAACCACCCGACTCTCGGTGACGATCAAATCCATCGTCACGTCGTGCGGCTCGCCGGCTATCTCTTGAAGCAGTTGGAAGTCGTAGCAAAACGCCACCAGCTTCCCGCTCCCTTCCAGGCGGTGCAGCGACCGGTCATAGTACCCCTTGCCATAACCGATGCGGCGCCCGCACAGGTCAAAGGCCACTCCCGGCACCACGATGAGGTCCGCCTTCGCTGGATCATACCCTTCGCCCTGAGGCTCCGGGATGCCGTACCTGCCGGCGGCGAGCTCGGTGAGAGCGGCCACCTGGCAGAACTTCAAATCATCACCCACAACTGCCGGGTAGAGTAAGCGCTTGCCTGATGCCAGGGCCGCGGCAGCTACCGCCGCGGTATCCACTTCGTGGTGGATCGGCGCATACAGCACCAGCGTCCTGGCCGCCCGGTATTCGGGCAGATCAAGGAAACGCTGTTGCAGGGCCAGGCTCAACGACGCCACCTGCGGCTTGGACAGCTCGCGGCGTCGGGCAAGGGTCGCGGCTCTATGGGCACGCTTGGGCATAAAGCTATAATTCCGTGTTGATTCAGAAGGTGGACGGCAAGGCCGACCGTAGAGACAGGTGCTCTGGTGGGGGAGTGCTGGTGGGTGTAACGGGTGTTGCGTTGACAGGTTTTTGATAGAATGGGCCGCGTTCAAATGAAGCGCCAAATTTGAACTTTATGTAAAGGCCGCCATTAACCCCTGGACATGCTGCTTAACGTCTTTAGGCTACTATCAGCAAACGCGGAGAAGACCACCTTCTCCACGCAGGTTCTGGCAAAGCGTTGCAACCGTACAACCAATCAGCTATATGTGGAATCTCCCGCAAGAGACCTGAAACTCTACAACTGTTGCCGGTCCAGCCGTTCAATGAGCCCCGCGACCCGCTCGCTGCAGGTCCGCTGCTCTTCCGCCAATTGCTTCCGGGCGTCCAGGCAGGCTTCAGCCAAATTCATCAACGCCAGGATAACTACCAGTTGGGTATCGCCACCACTGACCTTGGCCTCCGCCTCCGCCAGCTTCTCGTTGACCAGAGCCTCAACCTGCGCCACGCGCTCAGGTGTCGCAACACTCTTCACCTGGAGATCTCGCCCCAGGACCCTGATGCTGTGCGTGGCGATCAAGCTGTCAGACCCCTTCCAACTTTTTCAGTATAGAGTCGATCCGGGACCTTAAACCTGCCCGTTCTCCGTTGAGCCGATCATTCTCGTTTTTGAGCCTGTCGTTTTCGAGTTTCAACTCGTCTACGACATTAATTAGAGAAATTATCCGTCCCTCTAGCTCATTAAACAGCTCATCACTCATTATTCCACCTTTTGCGGCAAAATCATATGCGATAAGTACTCAAAAGTCAAGGCTATCATTGGAAAAGGGCCTCGACGAACTGGACCGGATCGAAGGCACGGAGATCTTCTACGGACTCGCCCACTCCAATGAATCTGACGGGGAGTGCGTATTCATGGCTTACCGCCACCACGATCCCCCCTTTGGCGCTACCGTCGAGCTTGGTGAGCACCACGCCGGTGACGTCCGCCGCCTCCTTGAAGAGCTTCGCTTGTGACAGTGCGTTCTGCCCGGTGGCCGCATCCAGGACGAGCAGGGTTTCGTGCGGACCGTCCGGGATTTCGCGGGTCAGCACCCGGCGAATTTTCTTCATCTCCTCCATGAGGTTCACCTTGGTGTGCATGCGGCCGGCGGTGTCGATGATCAGAACATCGGTGCCCCGCGCGATGGCGGCCTTGCAGGCGTCAAAAACGACCGCGGAGGGATCGGCCCCTTCCTTGTGACGCACGATGTCGGCACCTACACGGTTGGCCCAGGTCTCCAACTGCTCCGCTGCTGCGGCGCGGAAGGTGTCTGCCGCGGCGAGCAGAACCTTCCTTCCTTCTCCGGCATAGCGTGCCGCCAACTTGCCGATGGTGGTGGTTTTGCCCACGCCGTTCACCCCGATCACCATGATGACGAACGGCTTCTTGTCCGTAACTACCAGCGGCGCATGATGCTCCAGGAGGCGCAGCTGGATCTCTTCTTTCAGCGCCCTCTTCAAGGCGGCGCCGTCCTGCAGTTCATCGCGCTTGAGGCGCTGCTCGAGGGTGCGGATCAAATCCACCGTGGTCTTGACGCCCAAGTCAGCGGTGATCAGAATCTCCTCCAGCTCCTCAAGCGTATCAGTGTCGATCTGCTTCTTGCCCAGCAAAAGGGTGTCCACCCGGCCGATGATGGTCTCGTGGGTCTTGCTCAGGCTGCGCTTGAGGCGTTCGAAGAAGCTGGGCTTGGCCTGTTCAACAGGTTCGGATACCGGGACTGGCGCCGGCGCGGTGGGCTCGGTCCAGAGTTGGCGCGGGGCAGAGGCTGACGGCTCGGAGGGAGGGACGGGGGTGACGACAGGCTGGGCGGACTGCGCCTGTGCCGGAGACGCGGAAACGGTCGGCTCCTGAATGGGCGCGGCCTCCTGCTGCTCCTGCTGTTCCAGTTCTTCGGTCGATTGCTCACCGGTGGACTCGGCAGGCTCCTCGGCGCCCCCTATCCCGAGCTTTTTGAAAAGACCTTTGAAGAATCCCTTGTTTTCCTCGGCCATCAGTAAATCTCCTTATGCAAAAGCTGCGCGGTGTCCCGGAACCTCTTCAGAGCCAGGAGCGGCAGGGCATTGCGGTCCATGGTCATCACCAGGGCATAGTCGTCGCCGACGGCCCCTACGATGACATACTGTTCGTCTGTGCTGATGACGGTTTCCTGCACGGCTCCGGCGGCGAACTTCTCGTGCAGTCCCTTGAGTTGGGTCAGGAGGATCCCCCAGTGGGCGGCCGTCACCTTCATCTCGAAGGGATCGCCATGGGAAAACTGCTCGACGGCCTCCCCTTCCCAATCAGCCAGGATGGCGCCATTGCCGCCGGGCACGGATTCGACCAGTGTAGTCAACAGTCTCTTGAACGGCACGTCAAGCTCCTACGAGTAAAAATATGACAGCGCAAGCGACGGCGGCGCACTCAGCACGGCGCCCTCCCCCACGGCTTCAGCATTGCACACTACGGCAACGCCCTCCCCCCTTCCGGCGGGCGAGGGGAGCATTTCCTAGCGGTTCAGGCGCACTGAAACCAGCTTGGAAACACCGGGCTCTTCCATGGTGACGCCGTACAGGGTATCGGCGACGGCCATGGTGGCCCGGTTGTGGGTGATGATGATGAACTGGGAGTTCGCACTCATCTCACGCACCATGTCGTTGAATCTGCCGATGTTGGCGTCATCAAGCGGTGCATCGACCTCGTCCAGCAGGCAAAACGGAGACGGCTTGATCAGGAAGATGGAGAAGATCAGGGCAACTGCGGTGAGCG
The DNA here is from genome assembly GCF_019063885.1 of Geomonas diazotrophica. Classification (NCBI taxonomy): domain Bacteria; kingdom Pseudomonadati; phylum Thermodesulfobacteriota; class Desulfuromonadia; order Geobacterales; family Geobacteraceae; genus Geomonas; species Geomonas diazotrophica. The sequence continues at coordinate 3,529,153 of NZ_CP077684.1, forward strand.
CCTTCTCCCCGCCTGAAAGCAGCGACACGTTCTGCAACTTCTTGCCCGGAGGCTGCACCACGATCTCGAGGCCGGTGTTAAGCAGGTCCTCCTCGTCGGTCAGGCGCAGTTCGGCATGCCCACCGCAAAAAAGCCGCGGGAAGATCTGCTGAAACTTCTCGTTCACCATCTGGAAGGTCTCCAGGAAGCGCTTCCTGGTGGTTCGGTTGATACGCTGGATCGCCTTCTGCAGGGCGTTCATGGACTCCTCGAGGTCGTCTTTCTGGCTTGAGAGGAAAGAGAAGCGCTCCTCCATCTCCTTGAACTCCTCGATGGCCATGAGATTGACTTCGCCCATTTCATTTATCGTCTTTTGCAGCTCTGCCTGACGCTTTGAGCTATCGGCCTCGTCCCACTCGACCTTGGAGTAGTTGAGCAGGGCGTCGGCGATCTCCATGCGGTGCTTTTCCTTGAGGGTTTCCTCCAGGTGGGCGAGCCGCATGCTCACCTCGGTGAGACGCAGGCTCTTGGCATTCAGCTGCTCCCTGACGGTAACGGCGTCGGAGCGCATCCCTTTCAGGAGTGCCTCTTCCTCCTGGACCTTGGCGGCTTCCGCCTCGTACCTGTCCTTCACCTGCAAAAGGGCCTGCTCGCTGGCCAGTTGCTGCTTGACCACTCCGCGCAGCGCCTCCTCCCCTTCCGCTATGGCGGTGAGTAGACGGGTGCGTTCATCGCCGGAGCCTTCGAGCTCCCTGGTGCGGGACGCGATGCGGTTGGCAAGGTCGGCACAGAGGCCTTCGACGCGGCGTAGCGCCCGCTCGGTCGATTCACCTTTCTCCCGGAGCGCTGCCACGCGTACCTTCATCGAGGTCACCATCTCGCGCGCCTCTTCCATCTCGAATCGCGACCCCTCAAGGCGCCCCTGCAGCGCCTCGACGGTCTTTTCGAGTGCCGCCTTGCGCTCCTCGGCCTGCGCCCTCCTGGCATCGGCCTGGGCCATTTCCCCGGAGACCAGTGCCTGTTCCTCGGCCAACTGCTCTTCCTCCGCCTCGCGCACCGCACCGTTTTCCTCGATGCGGCGACACTCGGACAGCGCGGTCTGCAGGTCCTTGTCCGCGTTCACGATCCGGATATCGAGGCGATGCAGGGTCTGGCGCAGCTCGACGCGGTGCGCCTCTGCCTCGGCGATCTCCCCTCTCCTCTTTTCGCGCGCCGCAGCCAGCTCCTGCACATCAGCCTCGAGGCGCTCAACTTCTGCAACCAGGGCCTTGATCTCCCTCTTCTTGTGGATGATCCCCTGCTGCGCCGGCTCGGGAGAGCCGCCATTTACGATGCCGCCGCCGTGGGCCAGGTCGCCTTCGAGGGTGACGAAGGTCGAAGCCGGGAAGGACGCGGCAAGCTCGAGGGCGTGGTTAAGGTCGCGAGCGAGGTAGGCACCGGCAAGAAGCGGCTCCACCAGATGGGCGTGCCGCTCGGGCACGGTGACCCGCTCCCAAAGCGGTGCCGCGCCCTGCGGCGTATCCTTGGCCGGCTGACGCCAGGGTGGCGCCGTCACGAAGCTGCAGCGACCGCCGGAGCTTCCCTTGAGGTGCGCAACGGCGTCCAGCGCGGTGGTGGAGGATTCGCACAGGAGGTACTGCAAGCGATCACCGAGAACAGCCTCCAGGGCCACCTCGAATTCCTCCTCCACCTCCAGTGCGTCCGCGATCATGGTGAGGGAGGCGTTCTTGAAGGGCTCGGCGAGGAGCAGGTTGCGCACCCCCTGGCCGTACCCGGCGAACTGGGCCTCCAATTCCTGGAGTGACTTCAGGCGCGACGCGGCGGCGGACAGTTCATCACGCCGCTGCTGCAGCTTTTTTTCTCCGGCCTCCTGTGCCTGCTTCAGCTCTGCTTCACGGCTGCCGGCCATGGTGAGTTCTTCGTCGGTGAGCGCCTTTTCCCGGCCAAGCTGCTCGCGCTCCTGCTTCAGGGCGTCGACCTTGCCGTTGGCTTCAAAGAGCCGCTCGCCGAGCAGGACCCGTTCCCGCTGGCTCGCCTGCAGGCGTTCGGCCAGCCCTGCCAGGCGCTTCTGGGCGGCGGCGTGCTGGTTTGCGGCCTGCGCCCCTTCGGAGAGGGCGGCGAACATGGCGCGTCGGGTTTCATCAAGCTCCCGGGTGACGCCCGCCTCCCCGGCGGCCATCTCCTCGAGGAGAGACTCCCGGTATTCAAGAGACTCGCTCTCCCGGGCCAGCTCTTCCTGCAGGGAGACTCGCTGTGCCTGCAGGGTGCCGATTTCCTTCTCGGATGCGGCAAGCTGGTCGCGCAGCCCCTGGAGCTCCTCTTCGAAACGGGCTCCGTGCCGCTCCAGGTTGACCAGTTCCTTGCGCTGGAATTCGAGCCGGTTTTCTCCCCCCTGCAGCGCGCTCTTCCATCGGAAGATCTCTTCCTGGGCGGCAGTCAGTTGCCGCTCGGTTTCCAGGAGAGTGAGCCGCTTCTCCTCGACGGAGAGCTCGGCGTCGTTGAGCCTGGCGGTAACATCCACGAGCTTCGACTCGAGCTCGGCTATCTCCCGCTCAAGGGCGTTGCGCTCCTTCTCGACGCCGGCGTACCCCTTGGCCGCGAAGAGGAGTTCGATCTCCTTGAGTTCCTGCCTCACCTCGCGGAAGCGCTCCGCCTTCTTGGCCTGGCGCTGCAGGCCGTTCATCTGGCGCCTGATTTCGGAGATGATGTCGCCGATGCGCAGCAGGTTCTGACGGGTCGCCTCCATCTTCTTCATGGCTACGACCTTGCGCGCCTTGAACTTGGTGACCCCGGCGGCCTCCTCGATCAGGAAACGGCGCTCCTCGGGCTTGGCGTGAAGGATCATCCCGATCTTGCCTTGCTCGATGATGGAGTACGCCTTGGCGCCGATGCCGGTGTCCATGAACAACTCGGCGATGTCGAGCAGGCGGCAGGGGGTCTTGTTCAAGAGGTAGTCGCTCTCGCCGTCGCGGTAGAGTCGGCGGGTGACCTGGATCTCTGAGAAGTTCAGGTACTTGGCGGGAACGCGGCCGTCCTCGGTGGAGAAGAAGAGGGAAACTTCGGCCATGCCGAGAGGTTTGCGGAACTCTGTGCCGTTGAAGATGATGTCTTCCATCGACTTGCCGCGCAGGTTCTTGGCGGATTGCTCCCCCATGACCCAGCGGATCGCGTCGACCACGTTGGACTTGCCGCAGCCGTTGGGACCCACCACGCCGGTGATGGGCTGGTTGAAGTCCAGAACGGCCTTATCTTGAAAGGATTTGAATCCGTGGATTTCGAGTCTTTTGATTTTCATGAGCAGCGCATCTTATCAGAGAGGGGGTTTTAATGTAAAGGGGAAAGGCGGGAGGGGCTGGGGACTTGCGGGGACGGAGCTGCGGGGCCCATGGGCGGGGTGACGGCATAGGGCCGTGTACCAGTGATGGGCGGCAACGAAAAAAGGGACACGGTTTCCCGTGTCCCTTCTTCACTCTTTGCAACCGCTGGCGATTACGCCTCGGTTTTTTCCTCGGTGGCCTCAGCTGCCGGAGCTTCTGCTACCGGTGCCTCTTCCACAACCGCGGCCTCTTCAGCAGCCGGTGCTGCCTCGACTGCCGGAGCAGCCTTCGGAGCCTTGGCGGCCTTGGGAGCCTTGGCGGCCGGCTTGGCGGCCTTCTTCGGAGTCATTTCAGCCTCGACCAGCTCGATCACGGACACCGGAGCGGTGTCGCCCGGGCGGATGCCGAGCTTGATGATCCTGGTGTAGCCGCCGGGACGCTCTGCGTAACGCGGTGCGATCTCGGTGAAAAGCTTGGTCACGACTTTCTTGTCGCGGATGTAGGCCGCTGCCTGCCTGGTGGCGTGAAGGTCGCCCTTCTTGCCCAGGGTGATCATTTTCTCGGCGATGGAGCGGAGCTCCTTTGCCTTGGCATCGGTCGTGGTGATCTTTTCGTGCTGGAGAAAGGATGTCACCATGTTCCTGAACATAGCGATCCTGTGGCTTGTGGTCCTACCTAATCTTCTACCCGCGCTGTTGTGACGCATATCTTTTCACTTCCTTTCGATCTATAAATGAAGTCGTATGGACTATTCTTCTTTCTGCTCGCCGCGCAGGCGCCTCATGATCTCGGGATCCGGGAAGTTCTCCAGTTTCATGCCGAGGGTGAGGCCCATGTCGACCAGGATGTCCTTGATTTCGTTCAGCGATTTCCTGCCGAAGTTCTGGGTCTTCAGCATCTCTGCCTCGGTCCTGGAGACCAGTTCGCCGATCAGCTTGATGCCGGCGTTTTTGAGGCAGTTGGCGGAGCGAACCGAGAGCTCGAGCTCGTCGACCGAGCGGTAGAGGTTCTCGTTGAAGCGCTCGCGCTCTTCTTCCGGCTCCGCCTCCTCCTGGGGCTCCACGTCTTCGTCGAAGTTGATGAAGATGGAAAGCTGGTCCTTGAGGATCTTGGAAGCGTAGGCAACCGCGTCCTGCGGTTTCACGCTGCCATCGGTCCAGACTTCGATAGTAAGCTTGTCGTAGTCGGTGATCTGGCCTACGCGAGCGTTGGTGACGGTGAAGTTCACCTTGTGAACCGGGGAGAAGATCGCGTCGATCGGGATGGTCCCGACCGGTGCCTTCTCGTCACGGTTGCGGTCAGCCGGGACGTAACCCTTGCCGACTTTCACCATGAGGTCCATCTCCAGATTGGCGTCCTTGGAGCAGGTTGCGATGTGATGTTCCGGGTTCAGGATCTCGACGTTGTTGTCGGTGATGATATCCTTCGCCTTGACCACCCCTTCACCCTTCTGCACGATCCGGATCATCCGGGACTCGTTGCCGTGCACCTTGAGGCGCACCCCTTTCAGGTTGAGGATGATATCCGTCATATCCTCGGTAACGCCCGGGACCGCGGAGAATTCGTGCAGCACGCCCTTGGCCTTGACGGAGACGATGGCCGCCCCCTGCAGGCTGGAGATGAGGACCCTACGCAGCCCCGTTCCCAGGGTGGTACCGAACCCCCTTTCGAAAGGCTCGGCGTAGAACTTGCCGTATGTATTAGTCAGCGATTCTGTCTCAACCTGAAGCTTCTTCGGCCTGATCAGATCGCGCCAATTTCTATACATTTAGATCCCCCTGTATCGGTTGTTGGTCAGCCTTTACTTGGAGTAGAGCTCGACGATCAACTGCTCCTGAATCGGCATGGTGATGTCTTCGCGCACCGGGCTGGTCTTCACGGTGCCTTTGAAGGCATCCTTGTCCAGTTCGAGCCACTGCGGGATACCGCGGCGAACCACGGCCTCGAGGGACTCACCGATGACGGCGATCTTGCGGCTCTTCTCACGCAGCTGGATCACATCGCCCGCCTTCACCTGGATGGAGGGGATGTTCGCCTTACGCCCGTTGAGGGTGAAGTGGCTGTGACGCACCAGCTGACGTGCCTCGTCGCGCGAGGCGGCGAAACCGAGACGGTAGACGACGTTGTCGAGCCTTCTCTCCAGGAGGAAGAGGAGGTTTTCGCCGGTCACACCTTTCATCCGGTCTGCGGTTTCGAAGTACCCGCGGAACTGGTTCTCGAGGATGCCGTAGATACGACGTACCTTCTGTTTTTCGCGCAGCTGAACACCGTAATCAGAAACTTTTATGCGACCCTGCCCGTGCTGTCCCGGCGGATAGCTCCTTCTCTTGATGGCGCATTTGTCGGTGTAGCAACGCTCGCCTTTAAGAAAAAGTTCCGATCCTTCGCGCCTGCACAGCCTGCATGAGGGCCCTGTATACCTAGCCAATGAAGACCTCCTATGATCCTAACTGATAGTTCCGTAACGCCAGGTCCGTCGATACGGTCCTAGACTCTTCTTCTCTTCGGGGGACGGCAGCCGTTGTGCGGAATCGGCGTTACGTCGCGGATGAAGCTGACGGCGAAGCCGGCAGCCTGCAGTGCGCGCAGCGCCGACTCGCGGCCGGAGCCGGGGCCCTTCACGTACACTTCGATGGTGCGCATGCCATGCTCCTGGGCCTTCTTGGCGGCATCCTCGGCAGCCATCTGGGCTGCGAACGGGGTGCTCTTCCTGGAGCCTTTGAAGCCCTTGGCACCGGAGGTGCACCAGGCTATCACGTTACCGACCGGGTCGGTGATGGTGATCATGGTATTGTTGAACGTAGCCTGGATGTGCGCCACGCCAGTGGGAATATTCTTTTTCTCTTTTTTCTTCTTAACGACCTTCTTAGCCGGGCTCGCCATTATCCCTCCAGAATCTTATTTCTTCTTGCCAGCGACCGTACGAGCCGGCCCTTTCCTGGTGCGTGCATTGGTCTTGGTACGCTGCCCGCGGCAGGGAAGACCTTTCCTGTGACGAAGACCACGATAGCAGCCGAGATCCATGAGGCGCTTGATGCTCATGGAGATGTCGCGGCGCAGGTCACCTTCGACCTTCACGTTCTTATCGATATACTCCCTGATCTTCGAGACTTCCGCCTCGGTCAGGTTGTCGCAACGGGTGTTCATGTCAACACCGGTTGCCGTGAGAATTTCCTGGGACAGAGACCTGCCGATGCCGTAGATGTAGGTCAGTGCGATCTCTATTCTCTTATTCCTGGGTAAATCTACCCCTGCGATACGTGCCAATGCCAGCTCCTCCTATTAGCCCTGTCTCTGTGAATGCTTGGGGGTCTCGCAGATGACGCGGACTATGCCCTTGCGCTTGACAATCTTGCACTTTACACAGATCTTCTTAACCGATGCCCGAACCTTCATAGTTCACTTCCTTTTGAAGACGTTTTGCCAATCTAGATTTTCGTAAGTATCAGCGGACCGTTGTCCGTTATTGCCACCGTGTGCTCGAAGTGCGCCGAGAGCCCGCCGTCGGCCGTCACCGCGGTCCAGCCGTCCTCCAGCACCTTCACGTCGTACCCCTTCTCGTTGATCATCGGCTCGATGGCAAGCACCATGCCGCTCTTGAGCTTCGGTCCCTTACCGGGAACGCCGAAGTTGGGGATCTGCGGGCCTTCGTGCAGCTCCTTGCCGATGCCGTGTCCCACGAAGTCTCGCACCACCGAGAAGCCGCGTGCCTCGACGTGTGACTGGACCGCATGAGCGATATCCGACAACCGATGGGCGGTGTCGGCGACCTCTATGGCCCGGTACAGCGACTCTTCGGTGGCCTTGATCAGCCTGGCCGCAGTCTCGGAAACCGTGCCAACCGGCACCGTGATGGCCGAATCGCCGTAGTAACCATTGAGCAGGACACCGAAGTCGAGACTCACGATGTCACCCTCGACCAGCGCGCGCTGCGTGGCGAAGCCGTGCACCACCTGCTCGTTGACGGAACAACAAAGCGAAAAGGGGAAGCCGCTGTAACCCTTGAAGGCTGGCTTCGCCTTCCTCTTCAGCGTTTCCCTCTCGGCGTATGCGTCCAGCTGTGCCAGGGTAACCCCCGGTGCCACCATCTCTCTCAGACCGGCGAGAATCTCGGCCACCATCCTGCCGGCGGCAGCCATCTTCTCGATCTCGGTCCGGGATTTGAGTACTATCACCGCTCGCCCTGCAGTATGGCGACGATCTCGGACTGGATACCTTCCACACTCCCGAGACCGTTCACCGAGCGGAGCAGGCCCGCCGTCTGGTAGTAGGAGATCAGCGGGGAGGTCTGCGCCTCGTACACCGCGAGACGGTTCAGGATGGTTTCTTCCTTGTCGTCCTCGCGCTGGAACAGTTCGCCGCCGCAAACGTCGCACACTCCGGCCGCCTTGGAAGGGGCGAAGTCGACGTGGTAGCCCGCGCCGCACTTGGAGCAGGCGCGCCTGCCGGTGAGACGCTTCAGGAGCTCAGCCTTGTCAACGGAGAGAGAGACCACATGGTCAATCCTCTTGCCGATGCCGGAAAGGACCTGGGAGAGCGCGTCGGCCTGGGGCACTGTGCGCGGGAAACCGTCCAGGATGAAACCCTTCTGGCAGTCGGGCTGCGCCAGGCGCTCCTCGACGATGCCTATGACAACCTCGTCGGGCACCAAAGCACCGGAGTCCATGAACCCCTTGGCCTTGATCCCCATCGGGGTGAGCTCTTTAACGGCAGCCCGCAGTATATCGCCTGTCGATATCTGCGGGATACCAAACCTGTCTATGAGAAGTTTCGCCTGGGTCCCCTTGCCTACGCCCGGGGGTCCAAGGAGGATGAGGTTCATCGGGGCCTCCTATTTTCTACCCTGGATGCGAACGCCTTTCATGAACCCTTCGTAGCTGCGCGTAATCAGGTGCGCCTCGATCTGGGCCAGGGTGTCCATGCCGACACCGACGGCGATCAGGAGCGACGTACCGCCGAAGTAGAAGGGAAGGTTGAATTTCCCGATCAGGATCGAAGGAAGCACACAGACCGCGGAGATGTAGATCGCACCCGCGAAGGTCAGCTTGGTGAGCACCGCGTCGAGGAAGTCGGAGGTCTCCTTGCCGGGACGGATCCCGGGCACGTAACCGCCCTGCTTCTTGACATTATCGGCGACATCAACCGGGTTGAAAGTCACAGCCGTGTAGAAATAGCAAAAAAAGACGATAAAGGCAACAAATAAAATCTCGTAGAGCAACTTTCCGGGAGCCAGCTGCTTGGAGGCCGCCTGCACCCAGGGGACGTCGATGAAGTTGCCGACCGTGGCCGGGAACATGATGATCGACGAAGCGAAGATCGGCGGGATGACCCCGGCCATGTTCACCTTTAGCGGCAGGTGCGAGCTCTGTGCCCCTACCGTCTTCAGCCCCACCACCCTCTTGGCGTAGTGGATCGGGATCCTGCGCTGGCCGCGCTCCATGAAGACCACGGCAGCGATGACCAGGAACATCACGGCGATCACCAGAAGCAGCACGAACAGGGAGAGCTCGCCGGTCTTGATCAGACGGAAGCTGTTCCCGATGGCGTTCGGGATGCGGGCAACGATCCCCGCGAAGATGATCAGGGAGATGCCGTTGCCGATACCCTTCTCGGACATCTGCTCACCCAGCCACATGATGAACGCGGTACCCGCGGTAAGCGTGATCACCGTCATCAGGCGGAATGACCAGCCCGGGTTCGGGACCACCAGCTCGCCGGCCGGTCCGCGCATCGCCTCGAGGCCGATGGAGATGCCGAAGGACTGCACCACCGACAGCACCACGGTGCCGTAGCGGGTGTACTGGATGATCTTCTTCCTGCCGGCGTCACCTTCCTTGGAGAGTTTCTCGATGGCGGGAACCACCACGGTCAGGAGCTGGAAGATGATGGAGGAGGAGATGTACGGCATGATGCCGAGGGCGAAGACGGTAAGCTTCTCGAGAGCCCCGCCAGAGAACATGTCGAACATACCGAGCAGCGTACCCTGGGCAGCCTTGAAGAACTGCGCGAGGGCCTGGGCGTCGATGCCCGGAGTAGGGATGTGACACCCTACCCGGTAGACGGCCAGCATGGCCAGCGAAAAGAGAACCTTCTTTTTAAGCTCGGGGATCTTGAAAATGTTCTGGAAGGCTTCTATCAAGACTAGATCTCCTCGACGGTCCCACCTGCCGCGGTGATTTTTTCGCGAGCGGAGGCGCTGAATTTGTGAGCCTTGATGGTCAGAGCGTGGGTCACGTCGCCGGTCCCGAGCACCTTGATGCCGTCGCGGATACCGGAGATGAGGCCGCTCTTCAGCAGCGCCTCGGCGTCCACTACGCTGCCCGCTTCGAAGATCTCGAGCTGGCACAGGTTCACCAGGGCGTACTCCTTCTTGGTGAGCGGGGTGAAGCCGCGCTTGGGAAGCCTTCTGTGCATCGGCATCTGGCCGCCCTCGAAGCCGGGCTTCACGGAGCCGCCGGAGCGTGCCTTCTGGCCCTTGTGACCCTTGGTCGCGGTCTTGCCGTGGCCGGAGCCCGTGCCCCTACCGATGCGCTTTCTATTCTTGGTCGACCCGATGGCCGGTTTGATGGTATTCAATTGCATGATTGTCACCTTTAGGGGGAATTACTCTTCGACGCGTACCAGGTGGGCGACCTTGGCGATCATCCCACGGACTTCCGGGGTATCCTTCAGGACCACGGTCTTCTCACGCTTGGTGAGCCCCATGCCGAGCAGGCGGCCCTTCATTTTCTCGCATTGACCGATGGAGCTCTTGACGAGCGTAACCTTCAGTTCAGACATATTCAGCTCCTTAAATACTATTCGGTGATGCCGCGGCGCGCCATCAGCTCTTCCGCAGTCTTCAGCTGGGCAAGCCCGGCGAATGCGGCCTTGACCACGTTGTGCGGGTTGTTGGAGCCCAGGCACTTGGCGAGGATGTTGTGCAGGCCCGCGGACTCGAATACCGCGCGGGCGGCACCGCCGGCGATGACGCCGGTACCGGCGGAGGCCGGCATCATAAGCACCTTGCCTGCGCCGAAGTGGCCGAGGATCTCGAACGGGATGGTCTGGCCGCCGACGATGGGAACCCTGATCAGGTTCTTCTTGGCCTGCTCGACGCCCTTGCGGATCGCTTCGGGGACCTCGTTGGCCTTGCCCAGGCCGTAGCCCACCACGCCGTTACCATCGCCCACCACAACGAGTGCGGAGAAGCTGAACCTGCGGCCGCCCTTGACCACCTTGGCGACGCGGCTGATATGGACGACCCTATCGGTAAGATTCATTTCACTGGCATTGATCTTAAGCAAACTAATTCCTCCTTACCTGCCCTAGAAGGACAGACCGTTTTCGCGTGCGGCTTCAGCCAGAGCTTTGATCCTACCGTGGTAGAGGAAACCGTTACGGTCGAAAACGACCGCTTTGATGTCCTTCTCCAGGGCTTTCTTGGCGATGGCGGCGCCGACTTTAGCGGCGGCCTCGATGTTGCCGGTGTACGAAAGCCCTTCGGCTACCTCGCCCACCAGGGTGGATGCGGCGGCGAGCGTCGCACCAGTGGTATCGTCGATCAGCTGAGCGTATATGTGACGAGCACTCTTGAAGACGTTCAGTCTCGGGCGTGCCGGCGAACCGGTGATTTTCTTCCTGACCCTGGTCTGTCTCTTAAGACGAGCTACCTGTTTTTGGGCTAAAGAACTCAAGGCACTTCTCCTTAGCAATTGCTATTTTTTGCCGGTTTTGCCGGCTTTTCTCAGAATGGTTTCGTCAGCGTATTTGATACCCTTGCCCTTGTAGGGCTCCGGGCCACGGAAGTCGCGGATCTTTGCGGCGATCTGACCGACCAGCTCCTTGTCGATCCCGAGCACCTTCAGCTTGGTCATCTTGTCGACCTCGACGGTGATCCCGGCCGGAAGCTCGAAGTTGATCGGGTGGGAGTAACCAAGGGCGAGGTTCAGCACGTTCCCTTTCACCTCGGCACGGTAACCGACGCCGTTGATCTCGAGCAGGGTCTCAAACCCCTTGGAGACACCGATGACCATGTTGTTGATCAGGGTCCTGGTCAGGCCGTGGGCCGAGCGGGACTTGATGGTGTCGTCCTTGCGGGTCACGGTGACAGCCTCGCTGGTCACGTCGATGGCGACGGCGTCGCCGACGAGAACGCGGGAGAGTTTCCCTTTCGGGCCCTCCACCTTGATCTCAGGCGCGCTGTATATGACTTTCACCCCCGCAGGGATCGCGATGGGAAGTTTTCCTATTCTAGACATGCAAAGCTCCTTAAAGCGAAAATGACTACCAGACCGTGCAAAGGACTTCGCCGCCGATGCCCAGCTCGCGCGCGGTCTTGTCGGTTACCAGCCCCTTGGAAGTCGAGAGGATGGCGACGCCCAGTCCGTTTTTCACCTGCTTGATCTTGTCGGAGTGGACATAGACCCGGCCGCCCGGCTTGCTGATCCTCTTGATCTCGTTGATGACCGGCTCTTTCTCATCGATGAACTTGAGGTATACCCGCAGAATCCCCTGCTTGCTGTCGGCGATGACCTTGAAGTTCTTGATGAAGCCTTCGGCGCGCAGCACCGTGGCGAGGCTCACCTTAAGGTTCGACGAAGGGATGTCAACTTTCTGGTGTTTTGCCATACCAGCGTTCCTGATTCTGGTCAGCATGTCGGCAACTGGATCTGTCATGCACATATGAAACTACTCCTCTTTCCTAAATCGGAATCTTTTTACCAACTGGACTTTATCACACCGGGGATCTGGCCGGAGTTAGCGTACTTCCTCAGGCAGATCCTGCACATATCGAATTTCCGGTAGTATGCTCTGGGGCGACCGCAGACAGCGCAGCGATTGCGCTCGCGCACTTTGTACTTGGCCCTCTGAGCTTTTATGATCATAGATGTCTTAGCCACGGAATTCCTCCAAACCCTTTATTAGTTCCTGAACGGCAGGCCCATGAGCTTGAGAAGCGCCTTGCCCTCAGCGTCGGTCTTTGCCGTGGTCACGATCGTGATGTTGAGACCCTTGATCTTGTCGACCTTGTCGTAGTCGATCTCGGGGAAGATCAGCTGCTCCTTGATGCCCAGGGAGTAGTTACCCTTGCCGTCGAAGCCCTTGCCGTTGATCCCCTTGAAGTCACGCACGCGCGGCAGCGAGACGCTGATCAGGCGGTCGAGGAACTCGTACATCTTCTCGCGACGAAGCGTGACGGAGCAGCCGATCGGCATGCCCTGGCGCAGCTTGAAGCCCGCGATGGACTTCTTCGCCTTGGTGATCACGGGCTTCTGGCCCGCGATGGCGCCCAGCTCCTCGGCGGCGGAATCCAGGATCTTCACGTTCTGGATCGCCTCGCCAAGGCCCATGTTCAGGACGATCTTCACGAGCTTGGGGACTTCCATGATGTTTTCGTAGTTATGGTCCTTCATCAGTTGCGGGACCATTTCTTTATTGTAAAGCTCAGCCAGCCGTGCCATTGAATCCTCCAAAACTATTTGTCAAAGGACTCGCCGCATTTGACACAGCAGCGCGCCTTCTTTCCGTCTTCCAGGACGGTGGTCCTGGTCCTTACAGGCTTGTTGCACTTCCCGCAGAGCAGCATCACGTTGGAGATGTGCACCGGCGCCTCCTTCTCCAGGATGCCCCCCTGCTCGGAACCGCGGGGCTTCACGTGGCGCTTCACCACGTTGATCCCCTCGACGATCACGCCGTCCTTCTTCGGATGGATGGAGAGCACCTTGCCGCTCTTGGAACGATCCTTACCCGCGGTAACAACGACGGTATCGTTTTTCTTTACATGTAATTTTTTGCCCAGCATCTCTATTCTCCAGGATCTAGTCTTAAAGTACCTCAGGGGCGAGGGATATGATCTTCATGAACTTCTTGGCGCGAAGTTCCCTGGCGACCGGCCCGAAGATACGAGTGCCGACCGGCTCCTTGGCGTTGTTGATGACCACGCCGGAGTTGGTGTCGAAACGGATGTAGGAGCCGTCCGGGCGCCCCACAGCCTTGGCGGTACGCACCACGACAGCCTTCACCACGTCGCCCTTCTTCACCTTCGAATTGGGGAGAGCTTCCTTGACGGAAGCGACGATGATGTCGCCAATCCCGGCGTAACGGCGCTTGGAGCCGCCGAGCACTTTAATGCAAAAGAGCTTCTTCGCGCCGGAGTTGTCCGCCACGTCCAATAGTGTCTGCATCTGAATCATTGTTTAACTCCCGGCGAGCCCTTAAGCCTTGGACTCGATAATCTGTCTGATCTTCCAGCGCTTGTCCTTGGAAAGCGGACGAGTTTCAACGATAAGAACACGGTCCCCGATCTTGGCGGAGTTATCGATATCGTGCGCCTTGTACTTGGCGGAGCGCTTGATGTATTTGTTGTAGACGGGGTGCTTCACCAGGCGGTCGACCTTTACCACTGCGGTCTTGTCCATCTTGTCAGAGACGACCACGCCGATCTGAGTTTTCCTGTTGCCTCTTTCGCTCATATCTATCTCTTAGCCTCTCTTTTCGCGGAGTATGGTCTTCACGCGGGCAATGTCCTTCCGGAGGTTGGCCACCTTGGCGGTGTTCTCCAGACGCCCGGTGTGAAGCTGAAACTTCACGTTGAAGAGTTCCTTGGTAAGCTCGGCGCTCTTGGTTTCAAGCTCTGCTGCCGTCGCGTTTTTAAGTTCGTTAGCCTTCATTGATTTCCGCCCTCGTGATGAACTTGGTGGCTACGGGGAGCTTGTGCGCCGCAAGCCGGAATGCCTCGCGCGCCACTTCCTCGGTGACCCCTTCCATTTCGTAAAGGACACGGCCAGGCTTGATGACGCAGACCCAGGAATCCGGGGAGCCTTTCCCCTTACCCATACGAGTCTCGGCGGGTTTCGAGGTCAACGGCTTGTCCGGGAAGATGCGGATCCAGATCTTGCCGCCCCTCTTGATATAGCGGGTCATGGCGATACGGGCAGCCTCGATCTGGCGGGAATCCAGCCAGCCGCACTCCGTAGCCTGCAGACCGAACTCGCCGAACGCGAGCGATACGCCGCGCGTCGGGGTGCCGGTCATGCGACCTTTCATTTGCTTTCTATGCTTAACTTTCTTGGGCATTAACATCGCAAAAAACTCCTGTTCCTATTTTTTAGCGGAGAGCACTTCACCCTTGAAGAGGAGCACTTTTACGCCGATGATACCGTAGGTGGTCTTCGCCTCGGCGAAGCCGTAGTCGATGTCCGCACGCAGCGTGTGCAGCGGCACCCTTCCTTCGCGGTACCATTCAGTCCTGGACATCTCTGCCCCGCCCAGGCGACCCGAGCAGGTGATCCTGATCCCTTTGGCGCCGAACTTGAGCGTCGAGGTGACGCTCTTTTTCATGGCGCGGCGGAAAGCGATACGACGCTCCAGCTGCATGGCCACGTTCTCGGCGACGAGCTGCGCATCGAGCTCGGGCTTCCTGACTTCCTGTATGTTAAGGTAGACCTCTTTGTCGGTGAGCTTGGCCAGCTCCTTCTTCAAGGTCTCGACCTCGGAGCCCTTCTTACCGATGATCAGGCCCGGACGAGCGGTGAAGATGTTGATCTTCGCCTTGCCCGCAGCGCGCTCGATCTCGATCTTGGAGACGCCGGAATGATACAGCCTTTTCTTAAGGAAATTGCGCAGCTTCAGGTCTTCGTGAAGAAGCTTTGCATAATCTTTCTCTGCGTACCATTTGGAATCCCAGGTTTTAATAACCCCGAGCCTGAAACCTATAGGATTTACTTTCTGACCCAAAACATCACCTCCGACCCGTTCTTATTTCTTTTCCGCAAGGACCACGGTAATGTGGCTCGTCGGTTTTCTGATCTTGCTAGCCCGGCCCATGGCGCGGGGGGTGAAGCGCTTAAGTACCGCGCCGCCGTCGACGAAAATCGTCTTGACGAAGAGCTTGTCCACATCGGAGCAACCCTTCTGCTCGGCGTTGGCAACGGCCGAGGAAAGGAGCTTCGAGATAAGCTTCGCCGACGGTTGCGGCGAGAAACGCAGGGTGTTCAGCGCAGTCTGAATGCCCTTGCCCCTGACGAGGTCCACGACCAGGCGTGTTTTCCTCGGGGAGAGGCGGACAGAGGATAATTTAGCGGATGATTCCATTACAAAACTCCTTTAGGACCTTACTTCTTCTTGAGCTTGCTCTTCTTGTCAGCAGCGTGGCCGTAGAAGGTTCTGGTAGGTGAGAACTCGCCCATCTTGTGGCCGACCATGTTCTCAGTGACGAACACAGGGATGAACTTCTTGCCATTGTGCACCGCGAAGGTAAGCCCGATGAATTCCGGGATGATGGTCGAACGACGCGACCAGGTCTTGATCACCTTCTTGCTGCCGGCCTGTTCTGCCTGGGCTTTCGCTTCCAGATGTGCGTCAACGAAAGGCCCCTTCTTTATAGATCTTGCCATCTTTTAAAATCCTCTATCCAGATGAGTTATTTGCTGCGCTTCTTCACGATGAAGGCCGTGGACCGCTTGTTGGTGCGCGTCTTGTAGCCCTTGGTGGGGATACCCCACGGGGTTACCGGGTGACGGCCGCCGGAGGTCCTGCCCTCGCCACCGCCGTGCGGGTGGTCGACCGGGTTCATCGCGACGCCCCTTACGTGCGGGCGAATGCCGAGCCAGCGGGAACGACCAGCCTTGCCTATGGAGACGTTCTCGTGATCCACGTTGCCCACCTGGCCGATGGTCGCCTTGCAGTCCATGAGGATCATGCGGACTTCCGAGGAGGGGAGCTTCACCTGGGCGTACTTCCCTTCCTTGGACATGAGCTGGGCGAAGGTGCCGGCGGAACGGGCCAGCTGGGCCCCCTTGCCGATCTTCAGCTCGATGTTGTGGATGATGGTACCCAGCGGGATGCACCTGATGGGGAGCGTGTTGCCCGGCTTGATGTCGGCCTGCTCGCTGGAGATAACGCTATCGCCCACTTTCAGGGAGAGCGGAGCCAGGATGTAGCGCTTCTCGCCGTCGGCGTAGTTCAAAAGCGCAATGCGCGCGCTGCGGCACGGATCGTACTCGATGGAAGCGACCTTGGCCGGGATGTCGGTCTTGTCGCGACGGAAATCGATGATCCTGTACTTCTGCTTGTGGCCGCCGCCGACGTTCCTGGAAGTAACGCGGCCGTTCGAGTTCCTGCCACCGCTCTTCTTGAGGTTCTCGACGAGAGATTTCTCAGGTTTGCAGGCGGTGATCTCCTCGAAGGTCGAGCAGGTCTGCGCCCTTCTACCCGGAGAAGTAGGTTTGTAAGTTTTTATAGCCATTATCTAAATCCCCACAGATTTTTTTATGCTTCGAAGAAATCGACGTCGGAACCCTCTGCGAGGGTGACGTATGCCTTCTTCCAGTTGGAGCGCTTGCCGATGCCCTTCGCGGTGCGCTTGGTCTTGCCGGCCACGTTGACGGTGTTCACGGCGCCGACCTTGGCGTTGAAGAGCTTCTCGACGGCAGCCTTGATCTCGATCTTGTTGGCGGCACCGTTCACCACGAAAGCGATGACGTTCTTGTCGTCTTTCTCTACCGTGGTCTTCTCAGTGATGAGCGGTTTCTTTATGACGTCATAGATGTTCATGACTGTAATGCTCCTTCAACACGACGAACGGCGGCCTCGGTAAAGACGACGCTCTGGTATTTCATGATGTCGAAAATATTGAGACCTTCGGGACCCAGCACTTTGACGTTTTTCACATTGCGGGCGGAGAGCTCCAAAGTAAGATTCGCAGTATCTGTGATAACGAGCGTCTTGTCAAGGTTAAAAGCATTTAGTACCTCGACAAATGCCTTTGTCTTGACTGCGGGAAGCTCGAAGTTATTCAGAACCGTGATCGCCTCTTTCTTGTAGAGCATGGAGAGGGCGCTTCTCAGAGCCGCTTTCCTCGCCTTCTTGTTCATGGAGAGGTTGTAGGTCTTCGGCTGCGGACCGAAAGCCACCCCGCCGCCGGGGTACTGGGGCGCCCTGGAGCAACCCTGACGGGCCTGGCCGGTACCCTTCTGCTTGAAGGGCTTCTTGCCGGAGCCGGAAACCGCTGCGCGGTTCTTGACGGCTACGGTCCCCTGCCTGCGGTTGGCGAGCTGGATCTTGACGGCCTCGTGGATCAGGTACTCGCGCACGTCGTCGTTGAAGACGGCGTCGGAGACTTCGATCTCACCGACCTTTGCTTTTTTGATGTCAAATACGTCTAACTTTGCCATGTCTATCTCCAGCCCCCGTTATCTCTTCGCCTTGACGGAGTCCTTGATAAGGACAACGCCGTTGGCGGAACCGGGGATCGCTCCACCGAGCAGAATCAGATTGTCAGCAGCGTCCACGCGTACCACTTTGAGACGCTGCACGGTCACCTTCTCGTTACCGAGCTGGCCCGGCATCTTCTTGTTCTTGAAGACCCTGGAGGGGGTCGCGGAGCAGCCGATGGAGCCCGGGGCGCGGTGGAAACGGGAGCCGTGGCTCGACCGGCCGCCTTTGAAGCCCCAGCGCTTGATGACGCCGGCAAAACCCTTACCGATGGAGGTGCCGGTCACGTCGACCAGGTCGCCCTCGGCGAACACGCCGGCCTCAATCACGTCGCCCACGTTGTAGGCCTCGGTGTTGTCCATGCGCAGCTCGCGGTAGTGAGTGAACACGCCGGCACCGGCGCCCTTGCAGTGACCCACCTGGGCAGCGTTGGCCTTGGAGGCCTCCTTCGCACCGTAACCGACCTGGATGGCGCTGTAGCCGTCCTTCTCTACGGTCTTCTTCTGGAGGACGACGCACGGCCCAGCCTCGACGACGGTCACGGCGATGCGCCTGCCGTCCTCGGCAAATATCTGGGTCATGCCCAGTTTTTTCCCAATCAATCCCTTATTCATGGTCGACTTCCTATCCTTGTATTAAAGCTTGATCTCGACGTCCACACCTGCGGAGAGGTCGAGTTTCATCAGAGCGTCGACAGTCTGCTGGGTCGGCTCGAGGATATCAATCAGGCGCTTGTGGGTCCTGATCTCGAACTGCTCGCGCGACTTCTTGTCGACGTGCGGTCCACGCAGCACGCAGTACTTGTTGATGACGGTCGGCAGCGGGATCGGGCCGGCAACGCGTGCCCCGGTCCTCTTCGCGGTATCGACGATCTCGCCAACGGAAGTATCAAGCAGCTTGTGGTCGTATGCTTTCAAGCGGATTCTAATTTTCTGACTAGGCATCTCTTCCTCGTGATGAAACAAGTTTTTCAGTTTACAGTCCATGGCATCCGGGAGGCACACTGGCGCGGCCTCCCGGACACCCGGATCTGCAAACCGTATGTTTTTCTATTCTTACTCGATGATGGAAGCAACCACGCCTGCGCCGACGGTACGGCCGCCTTCGCGGATTGCGAAGCGCAAACCTTCGTCCATTGCGATCGGGGTGATCAGGTTGACGGTCACGGAGACGTTGTCGCCCGGCATAACCATCTCTACGCCGGCCTCGAGGTCAACCACGCCGGTAACGTCGGTGGTCCTGAAGTAGAACTGCGGACGGTAGCCGTTGAAGAACGGGGTGTGACGGCCGCCCTCTTCCTTGGACAGGATGTAGGCTTCTGCCTTGAACTTGGTGTGCGGGGTGATGGAGCCCGGCTTGGCAAGAACCTGGCCGCGCTCGATCTCTTCACGCTTCACGCCGCGCAGCAGGGCGCCGATGTTGTCGCCTGCACGCCCCTCGTCGAGGAGCTTACGGAACATCTCGACGCCGGTGACGGTGGTCTTGGTGGTGGCCTTGATGCCGACGATCTCGACCTCCTCGCCGACCTTGACGATGCCGCGCTCGACACGACCGGTGGCGACGGTGCCGCGACCGGAGATGGAGAACACGTCCTCTACCGGCATGAGGAACGGCTTGTCGATGGCGCGCTGCGGCTCCGGGATGTAGGCGTCGACGGCGTCCATCAGCTTCATGATGGCCTGCTCGCCCAGCTCGCCCTTGTCACCCTCGAGACCTTTCAGAGCGGAACCCTTGATGATCGGGATATCGTCGCCCGGGAAGTCGTAGGAGGAGAGGAGTTCGCGAACTTCCAGCTCGACCAGTTCGAGGAGCTCCTCGTCGTCCACCATGTCGGCCTTGTTCAGGAACACGACGATGTAGGGGACGCCGACCTGACGTGCGAGCAGGATGTGCTCGCGGGTCTGCGGCATCGGGCCGTCGGCTGCGGAAACAACCAGGATCGCGCCGTCCATCTGCGCAGCACCGGTGATCATGTTCTTGACGTAGTCGGCGTGGCCCGGGCAGTCGACGTGTGCGTAGTGGCGCTTGTCGGTCTCGTACTCGACGTGTGCGGTGGCGATGGTGATGCCGCGCTCACGCTCTTCCGGAGCGTTGTCGATCTGGTCGAAGGCCTTGAACTCGGCCTGGCCCTTGCCGGCGAGCACCTTGGTGATAGCTGCGGTCAGGGTGGTCTTGCCGTGGTCGACGTGGCCGATGGTGCCGATGTTTACGTGCGGCTTAGTTCTTTCAAATTTAGCTTTTGCCATTTCGGAATCCTCCTCAGTAGGGAAATTGAATTATTTAGCCTTTGGCCTTCGCTACTATCTCCTCGGCAACCGACTTCGGTACCGGCTCGTAATGATCGAAGGTCATGGAGTAGGTCGCACGACCCTGGGTTGCGGAACGCAGGTCGGTGGAGTAGCCGAACATCTGGGCCAGCGGCACCATCGCGGTGACGACCTGTGCGCCTGCGCGCCCTTCCATGCCCATGATGCGGCCGCGGCGGGAGTTCAGGTCGCCGATGACGTCGCCCATGTACTCCTCGGGAACCACGACTTCCACCGACATGATCGGCTCCAGGATGATCGGGGATGCCTTGGCGCAACCCTCTTTGAAGCCCATGGAACCTGCGATTTTGAAGGCCATCTCCGAGGAGTCGACCTCGTGGTAGGAACCGTCGACCAGGGTGACCTTGATGTCGACCACCGGGAAGCCGGCCATGACGCCGTTGTCCAGCGCCTCTTTGATACCCTTGTCGACCGCCGGGATGTACTCGCGGGGAACGACGCCGCCCTTGATGGCGTCGACGAACTCGTACCCTTTCCCGGCCTCCTGCGGCTCGATCTCGAGCCAGACGTGGCCGAACTGACCGCGACCGCCGGACTGACGTACGAACTTCCCTTCCGCCTTGACCTTCTTGGTGATGGTCTCGCGGTAGGCAACCTGCGGCTTGCCGACGTTCGCCTCAACCTTGAACTCGCGGAAGAGACGGTCCACGATGATCTCGAGGTGCAGCTCGCCCATGCCGGAGATGATGGTCTGGCCGGTCTCCTCGTCGGTCTTGACGCGGAAGGACGGGTCCTCGGAAGCGAGCTTGCCCAGGGAGAGACCGAGCTTTTCCTGGTCTGCCTTGGTTTTCGGCTCGATGGCGATGGAGATAACCGGCTCCGGGAACTCGATGGACTCGAGGATGACGGCGTGGTTCTCGTCGCACAGGGTGTCGCCCGTGGTGGTGTATTTCAGGCCTACCGCGGCGGCGATGTCGCCGGCGTAGACTTCCTTGATCTCTTCACGCTTGTTGGCGTGCATCTTCAGGATGCGGCCGATCCTCTCGCGCTTGCCCTTGGTGGCGTTGTACACGTAGGAACCGGACTGGATCACGCCCGAGTAGACGCGGAAGAAGCAGAGCTGCCCCACGAACGGGTCGGTCATGATCTTGAAGCCGAGGGCCGAGAACGGCTCGGAATCAGATGCGTGGCGCTCGATGGGCGCCTCGGTGTTGGCGTCGACACCCTGGATAGCGGGGATGTCGGTCGGGGCCGGCATGTAGTCGAGCACCGCGTCGAGGAGGTGCTGCACGCCCTTGTTCTTGAAGGCGGAACCGCAGATGACCGGGCAGATCTTGATGTCGAGGGTCGCCTGACGGATGGCGGCCTTCAGTTCGGCGTTGCTGATCTCCTCGCCGCCCAGGTATTTCTCCATGAGGGCGTCGTCGTGGGAGGAAACTTCCTCGATGAGCAGCTCGCGGTACTCGTTGGCCTGGTCGACCAGGTCGGCCGGGATGTCAACCACGTCGTACACGGCGCCCATGGTCTCGTCGTTGAAGACCATCCCTTTCATCTCGATCAGGTCGACGAGGCCCTTGTAGTTCTCCTCGCTCCCGATCGGGATCTGCAGGGCGACCGGGTTCGCCTTGAGGCGATCCTTGATCATGGCGATGCCGCGGAAGAAGTCCGCGCCGATGCGGTCCATCTTGTTGATGAACGCGATGCGCGGAACGCGGTACTTGTCAGCCTGACGCCATACGGTCTCGGACTGGGGCTCGACGCCACCGACCGAGCAGAAGACGGCGACGGCGCCATCGAGAACGCGCAGGGAACGCTCGACCTCGATGGTGAAGTCGACGTGACCCGGGGTGTCGATGATGTTGATACGGTGGTCCTTCCAGTTGCAGGTGGTAGCCGCGGAGGTGATGGTGATGCCGCGCTCCTGCTCCTGCTCCATCCAGTCCATGGTAGCGGCGCCGTCGTGGACCTCGCCGATCTTGTGGGAAACACCGGTGTAATAGAGAATACGCTCCGTGGTGGTGGTCTTCCCTGCATCTATGTGAGCCATGATCCCGATATTACGGGTCATTTCCAACGAAACCTGACGTGCCACTTACTGTTCCTCCGAGTTGCTTTCTAAGCCTAAATGGGTGCCGCCGTGAACTACCAGCGGTAATGGGCGAAGGCGCGGTTCGCCTCGGCCATCTTGTGGGTGTCCTCACGCTTCTTGACCGCGGAACCACGGTTGTTGTAGGCATCGAGGATCTCGCCGGCGAGCTTGTCGGTGACGGTCTTCTCGCTGCGGGCGTTGGAGTACTTCACCAGCCAGCGCATGGCCAGAGACATGCGGCGCTCCGGACGGACTTCAACCGGAACCTGGTAGGTGGAGCCGCCGACCCTGCGGGACTTGACTTCCAGCATCGGCTTGATGTTGTCCAGGCACTTCTTGAGCACCTTCACCGGCTCGTCGCCGGCCTTGCCAGCCGCGATCTCGAGGGCACCGTAGAGAGCTTTCTCAGCGGTGGACTTCTTGCCGTCCAGCATGATTATATTGATCAGCTTGGCAACCACCCTGTCACCGTATTTCGGATCCGGGAGGATCACCCGCTTTGCTACTTCTCTTCTTCTTGGCATGTCTTAACCTCTCACTTAAAATCGGTTACTTGGGTCTTTTTGCACCGTACGGCTACTTGGGCCTCTTCGCACCGTACTTGGAACGGCTCTTCATGCGACCCTTGACGCCGACAGAGTCGAGCGTGCCACGGACGATGTGGTAACGAACACCCGGAAGGTCCTTTACCCTGCCGCCCCTGATCAGGACGACGGAGTGTTCCTGGAGGTTGTGACCAACACCCGGAATGTAGGAGGTCACCTCGACGCCGTTGGTAAGCCTAACCCTGGCGACTTTACGAAGCGCGGAGTTCGGTTTCTTCGGGGTTGTGGTGTAAACCCTGGTGCAAACGCCCCTCTTCTGCGGGCAGCTCCTGAGTGCCGGAGCAGTGGATTTTTCACCCTTTGACTCCCGACCGTGACGAATAAGCTGATTAATAGTTGGCATACATTCCTCTCACGCGTTTCTTCTCCACGCACAGACGTACCCCGCGCGCGGAAGCGACGAAAATAGCAATAACGTACGTGCTTGTCAAGTTTTATTTGATAAAAGTGAGACGCCGGCCAGTGAAGCGGGGAACCCGCTCTCACTGGCCGGATACTGGACTAGGCTTCTTCTTCGTAGATCTCTTCATCTTCCGGTTCAACTGGCTCCGGAATGATTACTGGCTCCTCAGCAACCATGCGCAGGTTGCGGTAAAGAGCCAATCCCGTACCCGCCGGGATCAGGCGGCCCATGATCACGTTTTCTTTCAGACCACGCAGACTGTCGACCTTACCTTCTATTGATGCCTGTGTCAAGACTTTTGTTGTTTCCTGGAAGGAAGCAGCAGAAATAAATGACTCAGTCGAGAGCGACGCCTTGGTTATGCCAAGGAGCAGGGACTCTGCAGTGGCAGGACGCCCGCCCTTATCCATCGCCTTCTCGTTCTCTTCCTCAAACACCCAACGCTCGATCTGATCGTCGATCAAGAGGTTGGTATCGCCCACGTCCTTCACCCTGACGCGGCGCAGCATCTGACGTACGATGGTCTCGATGTGCTTGTCGTTGATCTTGACGCCCTGGAGGCGGTAGACCTCCTGCACCTCGTCGACCAGGTACTTGGCCAGTTCCTTCTGGCCCAGTACGCGCAGGATGTCGTGCGGGTTGGAGGATCCGTCCATGAGCGCCTCGCCGGCGCGGACATGGTCCCCTTCGTGGACGCTGATGTGCTTCCCTTTGGGGATGAGGTATTCCTTCGGCTCGCCCACCTCGGGGGTGACGATGACCTTACGCTTGCCCTTGGCGTCCTTGCCGAAGGCGACCACGCCGTCTATCTCGGTGATGACCGCGAAGTCTTTCGGCTTTCTGGCCTCGAAGAGCTCGGCGACACGCGGCAGACCGCCGGTGATGTCCTTGGTCTTGGTGGTTTCGCGCGGGATCTTGGCGATCACGTCACCCGCGGCGACCACGGTGTCTTCCATCGCGTTGATGTTGGAGCCCACCGGCAGGTAGTAGCGCGCCATGCTCTCGCCGATCTTGGCGGTCTTGCCGGACTCGTCCTTGATGGTGATGCGCGGGCGCTTGTCGGCGTCGCGGGTCTCGATGATGACCTTCCTGGAGAGACCGGTGACTTCGTCGACCTGCTCCTCCATGGTGACGCCCTCGATCACGTCCCCGAACTTGATGCGGCCGGAGATCTCGGTGAGGATCGGCATGGTGTACGGGTCCCACTCGGCCAGCGACTGCCCCTGGGTGACCTTCTCTTCCGGGCTCACCTTGATCTTGGCGCCGTAGACGATGCCGTATTTCTCGCGCTCGCGCCCGGTCTCGTCCACGATGGCCAGCTCACCGTTGCGGTTCATAACGATGTGGTGACCTTCCGAGTTGGTTACGTAGTGCAGGTTGATGAACTTGGCGTAGCCCTCGTTCCTCGACTCCAGAGAGGTCTGCTCGGCGCGACGGGATGCGGTACCACCGATGTGGAAGGTACGCATGGTCAGCTGGGTGCCCGGCTCGCCGATGGACTGGGCGGCGATGACGCCGACCGCCTCGCCGCGGTTCACCAGGTGGCCGCGTGCCAGGTCGCGGCCGTAGCACTTGGCGCAGATGCCGCGGCGGCTCTCGCAGGTGAGCACCGAGCGGATCTTGACCTTCTCGAGACCGGCGGCCTCGATTCTCGCCACCAGGGTCTCGTCGATCTCCTGGTTGGCCGCCACCAGCACGTCGCCGGTGACCGGGTCGAGGATGTCGTCCAGGGCCACGCGGCCGAGGATACGGTCGCCGATGTGCTCGATGACCTCGCCACCCTCGGTGAGGGAGGAGACGGTCAGGCCGTCGATGGTGCCGCAATCCTCCTCGGTGATGATGGCGTCCTGGGCGACGTCGACCAGACGGCGGGTGAGGTAACCGGAGTTCGCCGTCTTGAGCGCGGTATCGGCCAGACCTTTACGGGCACCGTGCGTGGAGATGAAGTACTGCAGCACGGTGAGGCCTTCGCGGAAGTTCGCGGTGATCGGGGTCTCGATGATCTCGCCGGACGGCTTGGCCATGAGTCCCCTCATCCCGGCCAGCTGGCGGATCTGCTGGGCACTACCCCTCGCGCCGGAGTCGGCCATCATGTGGATCGCGTTGAAGGACGGTACCTTGACTTCCTTCCCATCCGGGTCGGTGATGGTGTCGCGGGAGAGGTTGTCCAGCATCTCTTTCGCGATGTCCTCGGTCGATTTGGCCCAGATGTCGATGACCTTGTTGTAACGCTCGCCGTCGGTGATGAGACCCTCGGTGTACTGGTTCTGGATCTCCTGCACCTCTTCAGTGGCGCGGTTGATGATGGCCGGTTTCCCTTCCGGGATGACCATGTCGTTGATGGAGATGGAGATACCCGCCTTGGCCGCGTAGCGGAAGCCGATCGACTTCAGCTTGTCGGCGAGGATGACGGTCTCCTTGTTGCCGGCCAAACGGTAGCAGGTGTCGACCAGGTTGGAGAGCTCCTTCTTGGTCATCACCTTGTTGATGGCCGAGAACGGCACCGCGTCCGGCAGGATCTCGCGCAGCAGCACGCGGCCGACGGTGGTTTCCACCAGGGCCGGCTTCTCGTCGGCCGGGAGGTTCTTCATCCTGACCTTGACGCGGGCCTGCAGGTGCACCTCGGACGCATCCCAGGCGATGGACACCTCTTCCGGGGAGGCGAAGATCTTGCCGTCGCCCTGGGCGAAATGCTTCTCGCGGGTCATGTAGTAGATGCCGAGGACCATATCCTGGGACGGCACGATGATCGGCTTGCCGTGCGCCGGCGACAGGATGTTGTTGGTGGACATCATGAGCACGCGGGTTTCCACCTGGCTCTCGACGGAGAGGGGGAGGTGGACCGCCATCTGGTCACCGTCGAAGTCCGCGTTGAAGGCGGTGCAGACCAGCGGGTGAAGCTGGATCGCCTTCCCCTCGATGAGCACCGGCTCGAAAGCCTGGATGCCCAAACGGTGCAGGGTCGGGGCGCGGTTCAGCATGACCGGGTGCTCCTTGATGACCTCCTCGAGCACGTCCCAGACCTCCGGCTTCTCCTTCTCCACCATCTTCTTGGCGCTCTTGATGGTGGTGACGAAGCCGCGCTCCTCGAGCTTGTTGTAGATGAACGGCTTGAAGAGCTCGAGAGCCATCTTCTTGGGCAGGCCGCACTGGTGCAGGCGGAGTTCCGGGCCGACAACGATAACGGAACGGCCGGAGTAGTCGACACGCTTACCGAGCAGGTTCTGACGGAAGCGGCCCGACTTGCCCTTGAGCATGTCGGAGAGCGACTTGAGCGGACGCTTGTTGGGACCGGCGATGGCGCGGCCGCGACGGCCGTTGTCGAACAACGCGTCGACCGCCTCCTGCAGCATGCGCTTCTCGTTCCTGATGATGACCTCGGGGGCCTGCAGTTCCATCAGGCGCTTCAACCGGTTGTTGCGGTTGATGACGCGGCGGTACAGGTCGTTCAGGTCGCTTGTAGCGAAGCGGCCGCCGTCCAGGGGGACCAGCGGGCGCAGTTCCGGCGGCAGCACCGGGATGCACTCGAGGATCATCCACTCCGGCTTGTTGCCCGAGTTCTTGAATGCCTCGATGACCTTGAGACGCTTGGCGGTCTTCTTGCGCTTGGCCTCGGAGGTCGCCTCCTGCATCTCGATGCGGAGCTGCTCGGAGAGCTGGTCCAGGTCCATCGAGGTGAGGCAGGTGCGGATTGCTGCCGCGCCCATGCCGGCCTCGAAGCCGTAGTTGTACTCCTCGAGGGCCTTCTGGTACTGGTCCTCGGAGAGCACGGTGCCGAACGGCATGCCGGTTTCCTTCGGGTCGGTCACCACGTAGGCCTCGAAGTAAAGCACCTTCTCGAGGTCCTTCAGGGTGATGTCCATCAGGTTGCCGATGCGGGACGGCAGGGACTTCAGGAACCAGATGTGCGCCACCGGGGTGGCCAGGTCGATGTGCCCCAGGCGCTCGCGGCGCACCTTGGACGGGATGACCTCGACGCCGCACTTCTCGCAGACGATGCCCCTGTGCTTCATGCGCTTGTACTTGCCGCAGTTGCACTCGTAGTCCTTGGTCGGTCCGAAGATCTTGGCGCAGAACAGGCCATCGCGCTCCGGTTTGAAAGTGCGGTAGTTGATGGTTTCCGGCTTCTTCACTTCCCCGAAGGAGCGCTCGCGGATCTTGTCCGGCGAGGAGATCGAGATCTTGATGGACGAGAAGTGAAGCGGATCTTTCGGCTTATCGAAAAAATTGAAAATATCTTCCAAAGTATTTTCCTCCTTAGCGGTAGGAGTTACGTTATCGGTTTCAAGCAGCTTGTCGGACGTCGGACATCGGACCAGCCCGACTAGTCAGACTAGTCGGACCGGCCTGACAGCTACTAGTCCTCGTCGCTCTCCAGGAGCTCCACGTCGAGACCAAGGGACTGCAGTTCCTTGATGAGGACGTTGAACGACTCCGGCAGGCCCGGCTCAAGGGTGTGCTTCCCTTTGACGATGGCCTCGTACATCCTGGTGCGGCCGGCCACGTCGTCGGACTTGACGGTGAGGAACTCCTGCAGCGCATAGGCGGCGCCGTAGGCTTCCATGGCCCAGACCTCCATCTCCCCGAGTCGCTGACCACCGAACTGCGCCTTGCCCCCCAGCGGCTGCTGGGTGACCAGGGAGTAGGGACCGATGCTCCTTGCGTGGATCTTGTCGTCGACCAGGTGGTGCAGCTTCAGCACGTACATGATGCCGACGGTGACCTTGTGCATGAACTTGTCGCCGCTCTTGCCGTCGTACAGGGTGACCTGGCCGGTGGTCTCGAACCCGGCGTGCTTCATCATCTCCTGGATCGACTCCTCGCTCGCCCCCTCGAAGACCGGGGAAGCCATCGGGACGCCGCGCTTTAAGCGCTTGGCCACGTTGATGAGCTCCTCCCCCTCGAGCTTGTCGATGAAGCGGTGCATTTCCGGATCGTGGTACACGCCCTTCAGGAAACGCTTCACCTCGTCGTGCGGGGTGTTCTTCTCGAGGAACTCCTCGATCTTCCACCCCAGGCCGCGAGCGGCCCACCCCAGGTGCGTCTCCAGGATCTGTCCCACGTTCATACGGGACGGAACGCCGAGCGGGTTCAAGACGATCTCGACCGGACGACCGTCTTCCATGTACGGCATGTCCTCCTCGGGGAGGATCCTCGAGACGACACCCTTGTTGCCGTGGCGGCCGGCCATCTTGTCGCCCACCTGCAGCTTGCGCTTGATGGCGATGTAGACCTTGACCATCTTGATCACGCCCGGCGGCAGGTCGTCGCCGCGGCGCAGCTTCTGCACCTTGTCGTCGAAGACGTACTTGATGATGTCGATCTGCTGGTTCAAGGTGGCCAGGGTCTGCGCCACTTTCTCGTCGATGGTGTCGTCGTCGGCGATGGAGATCTCGTCCCAACGGTCCATGGAGAAGGACTTCAGCATCTCCTCGGTGATGGCTGCCCCTTTCGGGATCAGCACCTTGCCGTCGGTGCCCTCGATCTTCACGGCGGCGGTCTTGCCCACCAGCAGCTTCTTCAGCTTGCCGATGGCCGAATCACGGATGATCCGGATCTCGTCCTGCTCGTCCTTCCTGAGACGCTGCTCCTCGGCCTTCTCGATGATCTCGGTACGGGCGTCCTTGTCGGCACCCTTCCGGGAGAAGATCTTGGCGCCGATGACGGTGCCCTCAACCCCCGGCGGAACCCTGAGCGAGGTGTCGCGCACGTCGCCCGCCTTCTCGCCGAAGATGGCGCGCAGCAGTTTCTCTTCAGGGGAGAGCTGTGTCTCGCCTTTCGGGGTGATCTTGCCGACCAGGATGTCGCCCGGGCGGACCTCGGCGCCGATCCTGATGATGCCGGACTCGTCCAGGTCCTTCAGGGTCTCTTCGCCCAGGTTCGGGATGTCGGAGGTGATCTCCTCCTTGCCGAGCTTGGTGTCGCGGGCGACGGCCTCGAACTCCTCGATGTGGATCGAGGTGTAGCGGTCGTCCTTGACCAGGCGCTCCGAGATGAGGATGGAGTCCTCGTAGTTGTAGCCGCCCCACGGCATGAAGGCGACCAGGACGTTCTGGCCCAGGGCCAGCTCGCCCATGTCGGTCGAAGGACCGTCGGCGATGATGTCGCCGGCCTTCACGTGATCGCCCACCTTCACCACCGGCCTCTGGTTGATGCAGGTGTTCTGGTTGGAACGGGCGAACTTGATCAGGTTGTAGATGTCGACACCGGTGCCGGTGGCATCGTACTGGTCCTCGTCGATCTTGACGACGATCCTGGAGGCGTCGACGCTTTCCACGACGCCGTTGTGGCGGGCGACCGAGGAAACCCCGGAATCGCGGGCCACGACGCGCTCCATGCCGGTACCGACCAGCGGGGAGTCGGCGCGCAGGAGAGGCACCGCCTGGCGCTGCATGTTGGAACCCATGAGTGCGCGGTTCGCGTCGTCGTTCTCGAGGAACGGGATCAGCGAGGCCGCGACCGAGACCAACTGCATCGGGGCGACGTCCATGAGCTCCAGCTCGTCGCGGCCGACCAGCACGAACTCGCCGGACTTCCTGGCGGAGATGTAATCGGCCATGAAGCGGCCGGTCTCATCCATTTCGGCGTTGGCCTGTGCGATGGCGTGCCCTTCCTCCTCGAGCGCGGAGAAGAAGCGGACCTCGTCGGTCACCTTCCCTTCCTTGACAACGCGGTACGGCGTCTCGACGAAACCGTGCTCGTTGATGCGCGCGTAGGTGGAGAGCGACGCGATCAGACCGATGTTCGGCCCCTCCGGGGTCTCGATCGGGCAGACACGACCGTAGTGGGTCGGGTGTACGTCGCGGACCTCGAAGCCCGCGCGCTCACGGGTAAGACCGCCCGGTCCGAGAGCCGAGAGACGACGCTTGTGCGTGACCTCGGAGAGCGGGTTGGTCTGGTCCATGAACTGGGAGAGCTGCGAGGAACCGAAGAACTCCTTCACGACGGCGGAAACCGGCTTGGAGTTGATCAGGTCGTGCGGCATCAGGTTCTCGACTTCCTGCAGGCTCATGCGCTCCTTGATGGCGCGCTCCATCCTGACCAGGCCGATGCGGTACTGGTTCTCGAGGAGTTCACCCACGGCGCGCACGCGGCGGTTGCCCAGGTGGTCGATGTCGTCGATGTTCCCCTTGCCGTTTTTCAGCTCGATCAGGTAGCGCACCACCTCGAGGATGTCCTCGCGGGTGAGCGTCATGCAGTCAAGCGGCACGTCCACGCCGAGCTTGTAGTTGAGCTTCAGACGGCCGACGGCGGAGAGGTCGTAGCGCTCCGCGTTGAAGAACAGGTTCTCGAAGAGAACCAGCGCGCTCTTCAGGGTCGGCGGATCGCCCGGACGCAGGCGGCGGTAGATCTCGATCAGCGCCTCGTCGGTAGAGCCGATCTTGTCGATCAGGATGGTGTCGCGGAAGCTGGAGGTGACGTGCAGGTTGTCGATGAAGAGCACCTGGAAGGAGGTGATCCCCTTCTGGACCATCTCCTCGAGCTTCGCCTGGGTGATCTCCTCGTTGCACTCGACCAGGATCTCGCCGGTGGCCGGATCGTAGATGTCGTGGGAAGCGACCTTGCCAACCACTTCCTCCTCGGCGATCGGGATCTCCTTGATGCCGTGCTCGGCCATCTTGCGGAGGGCCGCCTTGGTGAACTTGCGGTTCGCCTTGAGGATGACCTCCTGGGTGCCCGGGTCCACGATGTCGGCGGTGGCCTTCTGGTTGGAGAGGAGTTCCGCGTCCACGAGCTTCGTCATGGCGCCGTTTTCACCGACCCTCACTTCCTCGGACTTGTAGAAGTAGTTGATCAGCGCGTCGTTGGAGTAGCCAAGGGCCTTCAGCAGGACGGTGGCCGGCATCTTGCGACGCCTGTCTATGCGAACATAAAGGATGTCTTTATGGTCAAATTCAAAGTCAAGCCACGAGCCGCGGTACGGGATCACGCGGGCCGAGTAGAGCACTTTGCCACTGGAGTGGGTCTTGCCCTTGTCGTGGTCGTAGAACACGCCCGGCGAGCGGTGCAGCTGGCTCACGATGACGCGCTCGGTGCCGTTTATGATAAAGGTCCCGTTGTCGGTCATCAGCGGGATTTCGCCGAAATAAACCTCCTGCTCCTTGATGTCGCGGATCGATCTGGTACCGGGGTCCTTCGCCACATCCCACACTACCAGCCGTACCTTCACCTTCATCGGCGCGGCAAAGGTCATCCCCCTCTGGTGGCACTCCTCGACGTCGTACTTCGGCGCGCCCAGCGAATACGAAACGTACTCAAGCGAAGCGGTATCGCTGAAGTCCCTGATCGGGAACACGCTCCTGAACACGGCTTCCAGGCCGGAATTCTTGCGTGCGTCTACGGGAGTGTCGAGCTGGAGGAATCTCTTGTAGGAATTTTTCTGGATGTCGATGAGGTTCGGTATGTCGATGATCTTGTGGATCTTGGCGAAGTTCTTGCGCAACAGGGGGTTATTCGCGATTGAATAAGCCATATCTTCTCCTTGTGGTGAACGCCTTGGAAGACCTCCACCCCCTTGAATTTCCTGCTGTTCTGGTCGGACGTGGCTGCGGGGTGAAGCGGCCTCAAACTAAAATAGAACAGCCAAGGCCGCAAAAAGCGACCTTGGCTTTGGTAAAGATCGGTGCAGAACAGCTTACTTAACTTCCACTTCTGCGCCTGCCTCGACCAGCTGCTTCTGTGCGTCGGCAGCTTCTTCTTTGGAGATGCCAGTCTTGACCGGCTGCGGAGCGCCGTCGACCAGGTCCTTGGCTTCTTTGAGGCCCAGGGAGGTCAGGCCGCGAACGACCTTGATGACAGCGATCTTGTTAGCGCCAGCAGCTTTCAGGATGACGTCGAACTCGGTCTTCTCTTCAGCAGCTTCAGCCGGGCCAGCAGCCGGGCCAGCAGCAGCCACAGCAACCGGAGCTGCTGCGGAAACGCCGAACTTCTCTTCGAGCTCTTTCACGAGGCCGGCAAGTTCGAGGACGGACATGTTTTCGATGAAGCTGATTACTTCTTCTTTGGTGATAGCCATTTCTTATTCCTCCAGAGAATATTGTTAGATGTTTAAAGCGAAAATTGTCGGTGACTGCGACTAGGCAGCCTTCTGGATCCTGATCTGTTCCAGCGCGCGTACGAAACCGCCCGGGACAGCCGCGAGAACACGTACGAAGTTGCTTGCCGGTGCCTGCATGCTGCCCAGCATCTTGGCGATAAGCACTTCGCGGCTCGGCAGGTCTGCCAGAGCCTGGATCTCAGCCACGTTGATGGTCTTGCCGGTGAGTACGCCAGCTTTCAAGGTAAACGGGTTGGTGTTTTCCTTGTTGAAGCGGGACAGCACCTTGGCCGCTGCGACGGGATCATCGTAGCAAAGGGCGATGGCGGTGGGGCCTGCGTAGTACTGCGACAGACCTTCCTTGTCGGTCCCCTTGGAAGCGATCTCGAGCAGGGTGTTCTTGACGACCTTGTACTCCGCGTTGGCTTTCCTGAGTTCATTTCTGAGCTCGGTGGCCTGGCCGACGTTCATCCCGCGAAAATCCGCGAGGAATACCGCCTGCGCCCTCTGGAGCTTGTCGTGCATCTCGGCAACAAGTTCTTGTTTGTTTTCCTTATTCAAGCGCCTTCCTCCTTTCTTTTGGTATACGGGTACGGAACCCCGCCAAAGTCAGGAAGTTGCGGAACATGCATTTTCGCGCAACATCTGCAAGTCTCGGTTGGCCGCCCGGAGGCATTTAAACCTGAGGAGCAGATTAAGACTAGGATTAAGACTAAGGAAACCTCAATCTTTATCTCAATCTTTATCTGTTCCTAGGCACCCACTGTCTTTGACTTTGGCTTTACAGCGGTACTGCTCTTTATTTCAAGATCGCGCTGATGTCAGCGAGATCGATGGTGACGCCCGGGCCCATGGTGGAGGACACGGCAACCTTCTTCATGTAGGTGCCCTTTGCTGCAGCCGGCTTCGCCTTCTGGAGGGCTTCCACCAGGGCGACCACGTTCTGCCTGAGGGTCTCGGCGCTGAAGGAGACCTTGCCGACCGGCGCATGCACGATACCGGCCTTCTCGACGCGGAACTCGACCTTACCGGACTTGGACTCCTTGATGGCGCGAGCCAGGTCGAAGGTGACGGTGCCGACTTTCGGGTTCGGCATCAGGCCGCGGGGACCGAGGAGCTTACCGATCTTGCCCACGACACCCATCATGTCCGGGGTAGCGATGGCGGTGTCGAACTCGAACCACCCTTCCTGGATCTTGGCGACCAGGTCGTCGGCACCGACGTAATCGGCACCGGCCTCGCGGGCCTCCTTCTCCTTCTCGCCCTTGGCGAAAACCAGGACGCGCACGTCCTTGCCGAGGCCATTGGGGAGCACGACAGCGCCGCGCACCATCTGGTCGGCGTGACGCGGGTCGACGCCCAGCTTCACCACCAAGTCGACGGTCTCGTCGAACTTCGCATAAGCCGAGCTCTTCACGAGCTCAAGGCCGTCGGTCAGGGGATAGGTTTTGGTCCTGTCGACCTTGGCGCGAGCCTCTTTAAGCTTCTTTGACATAGACATTTCTGATAACCCTCTCTTTAACTTAAGCTATTTCAACGCCCATGCTGCGCGCGGTACCTTCGATGGTCTTCATGGCAGCCTCAAGGCTCGCGGCATTGAGGTCGGGCATCTTCTTAGTTGCGATCTCGCGTACCTGCTCCTTGGTCAGCTTGCCAACCTTGGTCTTGTTGGGGGTAGCGGAACCGCTCTGCAGACCGAGAGCCTTCTTGATGAGGATCGGAGCCGGCGGAGTCTTGGTGATGAAGGTGAAGGACCTGTCGGCGTAGACAGTGATCACGACCGGGGTGATGGTCCCTTCGTCTGCCTGGGTCTTCGCGTTGAAGGCCTTGCAGAACTCCATGATGTTGACGCCGTGCTGACCGAGTGCGGGACCGATCGGAGGAGACGGGTTTGCCTTCCCTGCGGGTACCTGCAGCTTTATGTAACCGGTGATCTTTTTCGCCATTTTCCTACTCCTTTTTCATTCCTTCGAACTGCCTGAAGCTTCTATCGGTAACAGAAGGTCGCCCTACTGCTTTTCTACCTGCATGAACTCGAGCTCGACCGGGGTGGCGCGCCCGAAGATGCTTACCATGACCTTGAGTTTCCCCTTGTCCGGCTTGACGTCCTCGACCACGCCCGAGAAGTTGAGGAAGGGACCGTCGATGACCCTGACCGTCTCGCCCACCTCGAAGAGGACCTTGGGACGGGGCTTCTCGGCCCCCTCTTCCATCCTCTTGGTGATCTTGTTGACCTCGTCGTCCGGAATCGGGAAGGGGTTGTTTCCACCGACGAACCCGGTCACCTTCGCGGTCTCCTTGACCACGTGCCAGGTGTCGTCGTTAAGTTCCATGTTCACCAGAATGTATCCGGGGAAGAACTTCCTGGAAGAAGTCTTCTTCTCCCCCTTCTTAAGTTCGACGACGGTTTCGCACGGGATCAGGATCTCGCCGAAGAACTCCTCCATGCCGAGATTCTTGATGCGCTCTGCAAGCGAGAGCCGCACCTTGTTCTCGAAGCCGGAGTAGGTATGTACGCCGTACCATTTGTGTGCCATTTGATGAGTCCTCTAGCGGAGTATCGACTTGATGAGCTTAGTAAGGACCACGTCGCAGACGCCAAGGTAAAGTGAGATGATCACGATGATGACGACAACCACCTGAGCAGTAGAGAAAGTCTCTTTACGGGTCGGCCAAGTCACCTTGGCGAGCTCCGCCTGTACATCCTCAAAAAAAGTCTTGGCTTTCGCGAGCACTTGTCACTCCTCACTTCGTGAAGATAAAAAAAAATGGCAGGCCAGGAGGGATTCGAACCCCCAACACCCGGTTTTGGAGACCGGTGCTCTAGCCGTTAGAGCTACTGGCCTGCGGCGAGGGTCCCCGGAGAGATCCGGGAACCCCAAATCAAACTATTTGGTTTCCTTGTGCAGCGTGTGCTTCTGGCAGAAGCGGCAGTACTTGTTGAACTCCAGCTTCTGAGGCGTATTCTTCTTGTTCTTCGTGGTGGTATAGTTACGCTGTTTGCACTCGGTGCAGCCAAGGGTGATGATGTCTCTAGGCATTTTCTTTCGTCCTTTTCAAACTATTTTCGCGTCCCGATCCTTCCGGAACTCAAAGAACCCGTCAGGTCCTACTCGATGATGGAGGCTACGACGCCTGCACCGACGGTACGGCCGCCTTCGCGGATTGCGAAGCGCAGACCTTCGTCCATTGCGATCGGGGTGATCAGGTTGACGGTCACGGAGACGTTGTCGCCCGGCATAACCATCTCCACGCCGGCCTCGAGGTCAACCACGCCGGTAACGTCGGTGGTCCTGAAGTAGAACTGCGGACGGTAGCCGTTGAAGAACGGGGTGTGACGGCCGCCCTCTTCCTTGGACAGGATGTAGGCTTCTGCCTTGAACTTGGTGTGCGGGGTGATGGAGCCCGGCTTGGCAAGAACCTGGCCGCGCTCGATCTCTTCACGCTTCACGCCGCGCAGCAGGGCGCCGATGTTGTCGCCTGCACGACCCTCGTCGAGGAGCTTACGGAACATCTCGACGCCGGTGACGGTGGTCTTGGTGGTGGCCTTGATGCCGACGATCTCGACCTCCTCGCCGACCTTGACGATGCCGCGCTCGACACGACCGGTGGCGACGGTGCCGCGACCGGAGATGGAGAACACGTCCTCGACCGGCATGAGGAACGGCTTGTCGATGGCGCGCTGCGGCTCCGGGATGTAGGCATCGACGGCGTCCATCAGCTTCATGATGGCCTGCTCGCCCAGCTCGCCCTTGTCACCCTCGAGCCCCTTCAGAGCGGAACCCTTGATGATCGGGATATCGTCGCCCGGGAAGTCGTAGGAGGAGAGGAGTTCGCGAACTTCCAGCTCGACCAGTTCGAGGAGCTCCTCGTCGTCCACCATGTCGGCCTTGTTCAGGAACACGACGATGTAGGGGACGCCGACCTGACGTGCGAGCAGGATGTGCTCGCGGGTCTGCGGCATCGGGCCGTCAGCTGCGGAAACAACCAGGATCGCGCCGTCCATCTGCGCAGCACCGGTGATCATGTTCTTGACGTAGTCGGCGTGGCCCGGGCAGTCGACGTGTGCGTAGTGACGCTTGTCGGTCTCGTACTCGACGTGTGCGGTGGCGATGGTGATGCCGCGCTCACGCTCTTCCGGAGCGTTGTCGATCTGGTCGAAGGCCTTGAACTCGGCCTGGCCCTTGCCGGCGAGCACCTTGGTGATAGCTGCGGTCAGGGTGGTCTTGCCGTGGTCGACGTGACCGATGGTCCCTATGTTTACATGCGGTTTAGTTCTTTCGAATTTAGCTTTAGCCATGAGGAATCCTCCCTGATGTATCTACTACAGCTTTTATGTGAATGTTTTTTCTAGAAGGGGAGTGGAGCCCACAACCGGATTCGAACCGGTGACCTCTTCCTTACCAAGGAAGTGCTCTACCTACTGAGCTATGTGGGCATATTCTGTTTTTGGAGCGGGAAACGGGACTCGAACCCGCGACCCTCAGCTTGGAAGGCTGATGCTCTAGCCAACTGAGCTATTCCCGCCAATTCCCTGCTCTGAAGTTTTTTGACTCGAATCGTTCTCGACCCAACCAGTACCAGCGACCCGCCAAGGTCTCCTGGATTGAGCAGACGCTCATCTCATCTGCAGTTTGTATGGTGGAGGGAGGAGGATTCGAACCTCCGAAGTCGATGACGACAGATTTACAGTCTGTTCCCTTTGGCCGCTCGGGAATCCCTCCAGACAGAAGTGAGGCTATTAAGTTTTCAATCTGGAGCTGACGATGGGACTCGAACCCGCAACCTGCTGATTACAAGTCAGCTGCTCTACCAATTGAGCTACGCCAGCTGATTCGCCACCATCCGCTACCTTTCCGCGTCCGCGCCTTGCGTTGCGAAGCGAATCCCTGTTCTAAAGCAAAAGGGTCTCAGTGTCAACATCTTTTTTCCGGGCATGTGAAATATTTTCCACCACACGCCGTATACGTCTCGCGCCCTTAGAGATGCCTGCACCGGGGACGAAAACAAAGCGATACTATATCCATTGTTTAGACAAGCGCAAGCCTGAAAGCGCCCCACGCTCCCCGCAGCTGCAAAAATTTCCCGACTGTGCAGTTGCGGGGAGCACAACAGCCCCCGGGTGTTACTTGAACTGGTAGAGGCTCAGGTTGGAGCCGAGGTAGATCTCCTTCTTGCCGTCCCCGTCGCAGTCCTTGACGCCCATGTGGTTGTACCACCCCAGGTTGGCGGAGAGGTCGCCGCTTTTCCATTTGAGCCCCCCCGCCCCGTCGATCACGGTCAGCACGCCGCCACTGGCCACCAGCCACTCGAGGCTCCCGTCCCCGGCCAGATCCGCAACCTGGAGGGCATCCACTGGCGCAGTACTGGTGGTGTTGACGGTCCTCTCAAGCTGAAGCGTGGCGCCGGAGAAGACATCGACCTTGCCGTCGTTGCGACCGACCAGCAGTTCCTTGGTCCCGTTGCCATCAACATCGGCCACCTCCAAGGCGCGGGCCGGGTGCTGGATCAGCAATTTCAGATCATGACTCACGCCGTCGTACACCATGAGCCTGCTGGTGCCCGAGCAGGAGGCGATGATCTCCTTCACGCCGTCGCCGTTCAGGTCGGCGAGCTTCACGTCGTAGATGCCGGACCAGGACGCCCCGGTATCCACGCTGCGCCACTTCTCCGCCAAGGTCGCGCCATCCAGCACCAGGAGGTAGCTCCCCGTGGCGCCGGTATGCTCGATGCCCTGTCCGGCCACGATCTCGACCTTGCCGTCCCCGTCGACGTCGCCGATGGCAAGCGCGGTGAAGAAGTTGCCGTTGTACCCTGCGCTTTGCTTCTTCAAAAGGTGCGTGGCGCCGTTGTAGACCCTGATGACGCCGTCGTAGATGTTGCCGGTAGCGACCACGAATTCGGTTTTGCCGTCGCCGTCGACATCGCCGATCTTCACCGAGCGCACCCCCATCCAGTCGGTGATCCCGAGCTTCTGACGGAACTCCAGGGCATGGCTGCGGGCGTTGAAGATGTGGATGACCCCTTCGGCGTAACCGCTTTCGCTCTCGAAGGAGACCATGACGATCTCGTCCTCGCCGTCGTCGTCCACGTCACCCACCGCCACGGCGCTCAGCGGACCGTCGACATGCACGCTCTGCCACTTCAAAGTGCCGGTGAGCGGATCCGCCACGTAGAGGTAATCGGCACCGGTGCTGCTGCCTCCGGCCCCCCAGAGCAATTCCTTCTTGCCGTCCCGATCCAGGTCCGAAAGCGCGAGCCCGGAGACGCCGTGCTGCGGGTTGGCGACCGCCCACCTCTCGGTCCTGGTCCGTGCATCGACGGCGTGCACCTCGCCCCACTGCCCGTCGCCGTAGACGATCTCGGGGATCCCATCGCCGTCCGCGTCCGCGACCAGCAGGGCTGCAATGTCGAGCGAGGTGGCGATTTCCCAGACCGGGGTGCTGCGATCGGCGTCGAAGACGGTGATCTTGTACCAGCTGGAGGCACCGACGATCTCCAGCATGCCGTCACCGTCCAGGTCGCCCAGCGCCACCTTCGAACCGAAGCCGTTCAGGTACTCCCAGCTGATGGCCTTGGTCACGCCGTCGATGACGTACCCCTTGCCGCCGTAGGTGGTGGTGACGATCTCGAGAGCGGCGTCGGCATCGACGTTGCCCACGGCAAGAGAGGTCCCGCCGCCGGTGGCGAGGCTCCACTTGAGCGCGCCGCTTTGGGCGGCGTAGACGTAGAGCTTGGTGCCGTCGCTGGTGATGATCTCCTTGGTGCCGTCCCCCTCCAGGTCGGCCACGGCCACGGCGCACAGCCCGTTGGC
The DNA here is from genome assembly GCF_019063885.1 of Geomonas diazotrophica. Lineage (NCBI taxonomy): Bacteria > Pseudomonadati > Thermodesulfobacteriota > Desulfuromonadia > Geobacterales > Geobacteraceae > Geomonas > Geomonas diazotrophica. The sequence continues at coordinate 3,567,860 of NZ_CP077684.1, forward strand.
GGTAGTGATGGTACGGACCAGCTGAGGAGTCGCCCCCGCGCTGTAAACCTCGATGGTGCCGTTGGCGAGGGCCACGACGATGTCGTCCTTGCCGTCGCCGGTCAGGTCTGCGAGGAAGAGCTTCACGACCGTCGAGCCGTACCCTTTGCTGCGCCAAAGCTGCTGATAGTCCCCCGAGGAGGTCCTTTGCAGTACGTACCACAAGCTGTTGGCCCCGAAGCCGCCGGCGGAAGCGCTGCTCACTATCTCCGGGGTGCCGTCGCCATCGAGGTCGACGCTGATAAGGCCGGCCTGGCCGATGCTGGTCCCCATGAGGCCGTACTGCCAGTTAAGTTGCAGCAGGTTCGGATCGGACGGCTGCGGCTGCGTTACCGTGACGGTCACCGTGTCGTAGGAGCTCGCGTAGTTACCGTCCGAAACGGTGAGGCGCAGGACGTAGTTCCCCGGCACCACCGGGGTAAAGGACGCGGTCGCGGTGTTGGTTCCCGAGAGCTGGGGGTAGCCCCCCTGCGGGTAGGAGTCCACGTTCCAGTAATAGGTGAGCTGGTCATTGTTCGGATCGAAGCTGGCGCTGCCATCGAGGGTGACCGTCGCCCCCTGCGTGACACTCTGGTCGACGCCTGCATCTGCAATCGGAGGCATGTTGACGTCCGGTGCGCTGTCCACCGCGTGCCTGGCCTGCCAGTCCACCACCTGGTCGTTGTCGAGATCCACGAACACGGAATAGTTCTGGGACTCGAACTGCATGCCGACCCAGGCACTTTGTCCGCCGGAACACTTCACGCTTCCGGCGGCAGGCCAGTTTTTTCCGTAGTAGATGACGAGACTGGTCGGCGTGCTCAGGTCGACGTAGCCGATCTCGGGGTCGTAGTAACGCCCGGTCAGTGTCTGGGTGAGGTAATCGGCACCGTAGGTGTCGGCGAGTCGGTAATCCTTAAACCAGTAAGTCTTCCCGCTGTCCACCAGGACCATATTGACGGTGAGGGAATCGCCGGAGGTGGCCGGGGTGTACCCCCAGGAGAGGGAACCGATCAGCGTGTAAACGTCCCCGCCTATGGACATGGAAAGCTCTTTGAAGGAGAGGGTTAGCCTGGTGAACCCCTGGTAATTCTCGTCGAAGGTGCCGAGAATGTCGGTCTTGCCGTTGAGGGTAAGCCCTCCAGAGGCATAGCCGTTGTAGGTGACGGTCCCGGCGAAGGTCCGGTCGGACTGGTTAACGTCGATGCTGTAGGTGGCGTACCCGCCATCGTCCCCGGCGAGCTGAAAGGTCTCGACCTTCGCAACCCCCTTGCCCCCCTTCGCCCCCCTTGCCTCGACCAGCTTCCGGGCGGCACGCGGGATCTGCATGCGCCGGAGGGAGGCGTTGACCACCTTCGCGGTCTGCCGTACCGGGATCTCGCGGCGCGTGGCGGCGGCCTTGCCGGCGGCGGCTTTCTGCATGACGACGGCCGTCCCGAGGGTCCCCCCCGCGTAGGCACTGGTCGCAAGTCCTTCCGCGTTGGCGACGCTCAATGCCGCCGCGGTCTTCACACCGGTATAGTAGGGGGCGGGATCTACGATGCTGACACCTTTGCTCCCCCCCCCACCGCCGCAGGCGGCCAGAGAGAGTATCGCGACGAGAACAAGGAGCAAGGAGAGGACGGATCTGGCAACAGGGGGCATAGCGGAATCTCCAACCGGTCTTTATTATTGGGCAAAAGCCCATCTGCGCGAGCGCAGATGCACCTTACCAAGTTCTAATTGTAAATGCAAACCCATTTGACCTTTTTTACCGCCCGGCCCGACCGGATGAACGCAAAACCGACAGACAACGATCCCCCTCGCCGCGCGACAAGACGCGAGACGGATACAGTTGCCTCTGTTTCCGGCGGTTACAGTGCCAGTTCCCCGCGACTGTCATGGGTACAAAACAGTTTTCCTGTGTCTGTACTCATGGCGCGGGCACGGTTATAGTGGACTCACTTACGAGAAAAGGGAGGACGCGATGGAGTGTTCGCTAGGTAAAGGGGAACTTTTGAGCCTCACGGGTGGGGCGCACGGTCTCACGTTGCGCTGTCTCATCGGAACTATCTGGCTCACCAAGGGAGACGGCAGGGATTACCTCGTGCGACAGGGGAACAGCTTCGAACTCAGCAAGGGGGAATCGGCCCTGGCGGAAGCCCTCGAAGCGGCGGAACTACAGGTGAGGGCGGCGGGCGTGACGCGCGGCAGCAGGTCCACGTTCGCCGCGCAGCCGGCGGGACCTTTCCTGCCGCGACTTCTCTAGGAGAAAAGCTAGGGGTGGACCGGTGCGTGGGCCTGCGGGCCAACGACGGTGTGCCAGCCGCGTACCGTCCACTTCTGCACCAATCCGTTCAAAACGTAAGGATCCGCCTTGGCGAAGGCTGCTGGCACGTCGGGACTATCGGCGTTGAACAGCAGCACGGCGCCGTCCGCCGGGTCGGTCAGCGCCCCGCCCAGGACCAACTCGCCACGCTCAGCCGACTCCCAGGCCAGCGCCAGGTGCTCCGCACGATACCCACCCCTCCGCTCCAGGTAATCCGGGGCGACCTCATACAGCAACAGGTAATGCATTCCTACCTCCTTTTGTTCTGCCCGAACAATTCAGCCGCGGCATCCTCGCGGCCACACTCCTTCAGCGCCGCCAGGCAATTCTTTCTTTCCTCCGGCACGTGATATAGAAGCAGCGACTTCTGGAGTCCCTTTTCCCGGTCGGTATGCGCGACGTAAACCTTTTCCCCAGTGAATGGATCGACCCCCGTGTGGTAGATGCACGTCGACAAGGTCCCGGGCGTGGGGGTGAAGTCCTGCACCTGCTCCACCCGCATGCCCCAGCGCTTCAGCATCAGGGCGAGGTCGACCATGTCCGAAAGGGTACAGCCGGGGTGTCCGGAGATGAAGTAGGGGACGATGTACTGCCTTTTCCCGGCCTTGGCGCTCTCCTTCTCGAAGGAGTCCCTGAAACGCTCGAAGCAGTCGTGCCCGGGCTTGCGCATCACCGAGGTGACCCGGTCGGCGAGGTGCTCCGGCGCCACCTTCAAAAGGCCGCTCACGTGCTGCGAGACCAGTTCGCGCAGGTAGCGGGGTTGGCGCTCCATCAGGTCGTAGCGCACACCGGAGGACACGGCGACGTGCTTCACCCCGGAGACGCGGCGGGCCTTGGCGAGAAGCCTGGAACTGCCGGTATCGTCGGTAACGAGGTTTTTGCAGATCCTGGGGAACAGGCAGCTCTCGCGGCGGCAGTTGGCACCGGCAACTGGATCGCCGCAGGAAAGCCCGAACATGTTGGCGGTCGGACCGCCGAGGTCGCTCACGCTGCCTCGGAACCAGGGGAGCGCGGCCAGCTGCTCCAGCTCCTGCAGCACGCTCCGCTCGCTCCTGGACTGGATCGTCTTCCCCTGGTGATGGGTGATGGCGCAGAAGGCGCAGCCGCCGAAGCAGCCGCGATGGGTGGTGATGGAGTTGCGGATCTGTTCGTAAGCCGGGATGGTCTCCTTGTAGCCTGGGTGCGGCGCCTTCACAAACGGCAGCGCGTAGATGGCGTCCAGCGCCTCCTGGGACAAGGGCCAGGCGGGAGGATTGCAGACCAGGTACCTTTGCGCGTGGCGCTGGATCACGGTCTTGGCGCAGCCGGGATTCTGCTCCGCCGACAGGAGCCGGAACGACAGCCCGTAGGCCCCCTTGTCCGCGCTGACCGTTTCGTAGCTTGGCAGCTCGACCAGCTCCGAAGCAGGCTCGGGGGGGGCCGAGGCGGGATACGCCGTGCCGCGGATGTCCCGGATCGACGCAAAGGGCTCCCCTTTTTGCAGCCGCTGCACCAGTTCCAAGAGCGGGCTCTCCCCCATCCCGTAGACGAGCAGGTCGGCCTTGGCATCGAAGAGTGCCGAGCGGCGCACCTTGTCTTCCCAGAAGTCGTAGTGGGCGAAGCGCCTGAGGCTCGCCTCGATGCCGCCGATCACCACCGGCACGTCGCGATAGGCCTCCTTGAGGCGGGAGGTGTAGATGATGGTGGCGCGGTTGGGGCGCGCCCCGTGTCGGTTGCCGGGGGTGTAGGCGTCGTCGCGGCGCAGTTTCCTGGCCGGCGTGTAGTGCGCCACCATGGAATCCATGGCCCCGGCTGCTACCGCGAAGAACAGGCGCGGGCGCCCGAGCGCCATGAAGGGCTCCTTGCTGCGCCAGTCAGGCTGGGGGATGATGCCGACCCGGAGCCCCTTCGATTCCAGCAGCCGCGCGAGAAGCGGCACGCCGAAAGAGGGATGGTCCACGTAGGCGTCGCCGGAGACGAAGATGACGTCGAGTTCGTTCCAGCCGCGGGCCTTGGCTTCTGAAAGGGTGATGGGGAGGAACCGGGAAGGAGAAGACTGCTTGAGGCGTGCTTGTTTCATATAAACCTTAAAACATGAGCCACGGAGAACTTCTGAGAAAATCCGAGAGAGGCGAAAGCCAGGAGGGAAAACAGACTCCTGTTTTTGGTTTTACTCGGATGTCCTCAGATTTTCTCCGTGGCCAGGTTTTGCCTTTACGGGAAGATCCCCAGGAAATCGAGCCCCAGGGTTTCGGGGAGCCCGCACATGAGGTTCATGTTCTGCACCGCCTGCCCGGACGCGCCCTTCACCAGGTTGTCGATGGCGGATACCACGATGATCCTGCCGGCCCTGTCGTCGACCACGACGCCGATGTCGCAGAAGTTGGAACCCCTCACGTGCGCCGTGGACGGAAGCACCCCCTCGGGGAGCACCCTGACGAACGGCTCCCCCTCGTAGAAGGTCTCGTACAGCGTGATCAGCTCCGCCGCGGCCACCTTGCCGGTCGGGACGCTGTAGATGGTGGAAAGGATGCCGCGGTCCATCGGGACCAGGTGCGGCGTGAACGAGATGGTGAGCGGGTTGCCCGCCAGAAGCGAGAGCTCCTGCTCGATCTCGGGGATGTGACGATGCACGCCTCCCACGCCGTAGGCCTTGAAGCCTTCGTTGACCTCGCAGTAGAGGTTGTCCACCTTGGCACTACGCCCGGCGCCCGAGGTCCCGGACTTGGCGTCGACGATGATGCTCTTCGGGTCGATCACCTTCCCCTTCAGAAGCGGCGCGAGGCCGAGGATGACGCTGGTCGGGTAGCAGCCCGGGTTGGCGATCAGGTTCGCCTCGCGGATCCTGTCGCGGCGCAGTTCCGGGATCCCGTAGACGGCCTGGGAGAGCAGCTCCGGGGTCAGGTGTTTTTCGTACCACTTGCCGTACACGTCGGCGTCGTGCAGCCGATAGTCGGCGGAGAGATCGACCACGTCCTTGCCCATCTTCAGGAAGGTCGGCACCACAGCCATGGCCGCCTTGTGAGGGAGCGCGGTGAAGACCACGTCCACCTGCTCGGCGATCCCGACCGGCTCGAGGTTCTGAAGGACAAGGTCGCAACGACCGCGCAGGGTCGGGAACACGTCGCTCACCGGGCGCCCGGCGCTCTGCTCGGAGGTGACGCAGGTGACGGCGACCTCGGGGTGGGCATGCAGGATACGGATAAGTTCGACGCCGGTATAGCCGCTGGCACCGACGATGGCAACCTTGATCATAAAGATCCTCCCTTCTCACAACGAAAAAATGGAAGCTTGATGTTAGCACAGCTCCCATATAGTTGACACGCACAAACACTAAAACCATTAGCCACAGAGAAAATCTGAGGACGTCCGAGAAAACAAATCCAAAAAGACTTGCCTCTCTCGCCTCCGAGCCTACGCGCCGAAGCGCTACGGCTCGCAAGCGTGGCCGATGGTCTTGGGTTCTGGTTTTGAAACAGCAAAAGGAGGAACCCTGACGGATTCCCCCTTTGCAATACAGACAGCAATTGTTCCCGGCAGCGGATTAACGCTTGGAGAACTGGAAGCTGGCGCGTGCCGCCTTCTTGCCGTACTTCTTTCTTTCCTTGATGCGCGAGTCGCGGGTGATGAACCCGGCCTTCTTCAGGGTACCGCGCAGGTCGGCATCGGCCTCGATGAGGGCCTTGGTGATGCCGTGCTTGATGGCGCCGGCCTGGCCGGAGTCGCCACCGCCCTTGACGGTGCAGAAGATGTCGAACTTGCCGACATTCTCGGTCAGCTCGAGGGGCTGCATGACCACCATCTTGGAGGTTTCGCGGCCGAAGTAGCTGTCAAGAGTCTTGGTATTTACAATGATCTCGCCGTTGCCCGGCTTGATCCAAACCCTGGCGATGGACGACTTCCTTTTCCCAGTTGCGTAAAAGCTGACTGCCATTTTCTATCTCCTGATGAACGAATTAAATGTTCAGATTCTTCGGATTCTGAGCCGCGTGCGGATGGGCACCGCCGCTGTAGATCTTCAGCTTCTTCAGCATGTGGCGGGCAAGCTTGTTTTTGGGCAGCATGCCTTTGACAGCCTTCTTGATCAGCTCTTCCGGCTTCTTGTCGATGAGCTTGGCTGCAGAAATCTCTTTCAGCCCGCCCGGGAACGAAGAGTGGCTATAGTAGGTCTTGTTAGCAAACTTATTGCCGGTCAGGGCAATCTTCTCCGCGTTCACGACAATGACGAAGTCGCCGGTGTCAACGCTCGGGGTGAAGGTCGGCTTGTTCTTGCCGCGCAGCACGTTGGCGATTTCAGTCGCGACACGGCCGAGCACCTTGCTATCCACATCAACCAGGTACCAATCCCTGGTCACTTCTTCTTTTTTGGCAACTTGCGTCTTCATTGAAACCTCACAGCTATCTGGAATTAGCACATTAACTTACAGAAGATTGAGAATTTAATCGATTCGTCCGTTCATGTCAAGACAAAAAACCGGGGAGCGAATTAACGCTCTATTAAAGTGGCGTCATTCCCCGCTCTCTCCGGGGTAGAAAACCTGCATCAGGCAGAGCCCTTGGGGTGGCACTGTCATTCCCGCGTTTTGCCTGTCGCCCCCCTTGAGCAGGCGCGCCACGTCTGCCGCGCTCAACCGCCCCTGCCCCACTTCGATGAGCGTCCCGGTGATGATGCGCACCATGTTCTTCAGGAAACCGCTGCCGTTGATGTCGAGGTGCAGCAGGCGTCCCTCCTGCACCAGCTCCATGCTGTAGATACGGCGCACGGTGGTCTTGGCGGCGCAGTTGGCGCCGCGGAAGGCTGCGAAATCGTGCTCCCCGACGAAGAGCCTGCAGGCCGCGCGCATGGCCTCGAGATCGAGCTTCCCCTTGACGCGCCACGCGGTGTGGCGGACCAGCGGCGAGCGGAGGTTGTCGAGCAGCATCGTGTAGCGGTAGTGCTTTGCCTGGGCATGGAAGCGCGGATGGAAGTCCAGCGGCACCTCCGCCGCATCCCGCACCGCGATGTCGCTTGGGAGCAGGGAGTTCAGCCCTTCGCGGAAGGCGCGCAGCGGCATGGTGCGCCCGGTCTTGAAGCAGGCGACCATGCCGCGGGCGTGCACCCCCGCGTCGGTGCGGCCGGAGGCGTGCAGGGTGGTGTGCTCCCCGAGCATCCGGGCCAGGGCCTTCTCCATGACCTCCTGGATGGTCAGCCCGTTGGGCTGCACCTGCCAGCCGGCGTAGGCGGTGCCGTCGTACTCTATGATCAGTTTGATGTTGCGCATACTACTTCAGGTATTTCTCCACCAGGATCTCCGCGATCTGCACTGCGTTGGTGGCGGCACCCTTTCTCAGGTTGTCGGCCACGATCCAGAGGTTCAGGCCGTTCTTGACGCTCGCGTCCTCGCGGATGCGTCCCACCAGGGTCAGGTCCTCGCCCGCAGCATCCATCGCCATGGGATACTCGCCGTTGGCCGGATTGTCCACGAGCTCCACGCCCGGCGCATCCTCCAGGAGCTCACGCGCCTTGGCGACGGTGATCTTCTTCTCGGTCTCGATGTTGACCGACTCGGAGTGACCGTAGAAAACCGGGACCCGGACGCAGGTCGCCGTGGTGGCGATGTCCGCCTCCATGATCTTCCTGGTCTCGTTCACCATCTTCATCTCTTCCTTGGTGTAGCCGTTGTCGCAGAAGGAATCGATCTGGGGCAGACAGTTGAAAGCGATGCGGTGCGGGTAGATCTCGTTCTTGGGCGGACGGCCGTTCAGAAGCTCGCCGGTCTGGACGCGCAATTCTTCGATCGCCTTGTTGCCGGTGCCGGAGACGGCCTGGTAGGTGGAGACGACGATCCTCTTGATGGTGCCGAAGTCGTGCAGGGGCTTAAGCGCCACCACCATCTGAATGGTGGAGCAATTCGGGTTGGCGATGATCCCCTTCTTCTTGTAGTCGGCAACGGCGTGCGGGTTCACCTCGGGAACCACCAGCGGCACGTCCGGATCCATGCGCCAGGCGCTGGAGTTGTCGATGCAGACCGCCCCCGCCTTGGCCGCGGACGGACAGAACTCTTCGGAGCGCGCCCCGCCCGCCGAGAAGAGCGCGATGTCGATCCCCTCGAAGGAATCGTGCTTCAGCTCCTCGACCGGGACTGCCTTGCCGTTGAACTCGAGCACCTGCCCGGCGCTTCTCGCGCTGGCCAGGAACTTGATCTGGCCCACCGGGAACTTGCGCTCTTCCAGGCACTCGATCATCTGCGTCCCCACGGCGCCGGTGGCACCCACCACTGCTACGTTCCATGTTTTCTTCATGCTTTTACATCTCCTCAAGACAAAAACGGGAGCGCGTCACCCGTGTAAGCCGGACGACGCGCTCCGTTTGTAGTTCGACCTGGGGACAATTGTCAATTGTCCATCGTCAAATGCCCCTTGCTTGCTAGCGCTCCTTCAAGACCTGCAGCATGCGGCGCAGCGGTTCGGCGGCGCCCCACAGGAGCTGATCGCCGCAGGTGAAGGCGGAGAGGTACTGCGGCCCCATCTTCATCTTGCGCACGCGGCCGACCGGAACGGTGAGCGACCCGGAAACGGCTGCCGGGGTGAGCCCCGCCAGGGATTCGGCCTTGTTGTTCGGGATGAACTTCACCCACTGGTTGTCGTTTCTGATCATGTCCTCGATCTCGCCGATCGGGATGTCCTTGGTGAGCTTCATGGTGATCGCCTGGCTGTGGCAGCGCATCGCCCCCACGCGGACGCAGATGCCGTCCACCGGGATCGGGTTCACAGCGCCGAGGATCTTGTTGGTCTCGGCGTACCCTTTCCACTCCTCGCGGCTCTGGCCGTCCTCGACCTCGCGGTCGATCCAGGGGAGCACGTTGCCGGCCAGCGGGAAGCCGAACTCCTTGGTCGGCATCTCGGCGCTCCTCAGGGTGGCGGTGACCTTCTTGTCGATCTCGAGGATCGCGGAGCCGGGGGTGGCCAACTGCTCGGCCACGGAACCGTGCAGGACGCCCATCTGGGAGAGGAGCTCGCGCATGTTGGGTGCGCCGGCGCCGGAGGCCGCCTGGTAGGTCATGGAGGAGAGCCACTCGACCACGCCGGCCTTGAACAGCCCGCCCAAGCCCATGAGCATGAGGCTCACGGTGCAGTTGCCGCCGATGTAATCCTTGATCCCTTTGGAGAGGGCCGCGTCGATGACGTTGCGGTTGATCGGGTCGAGGATGATGACCGCGTCGTCTTCCATGCGCAGGGTGCTCGCCGCGTCGATCCAGTAGCCGTTCCAGCCGGCTTTCTTCAGCTCGGGACGGACCGCCTTGGTGTAGTCGCCCCCCTGGCAGGTGATGATCACGTCCAGCTTCTTCAGCTCGTTGATGTCCGAGGCATCCTTGAGCGTTCCCGCGTTCAACGGTGCGGGCTGCCCGACCTGGGACGTGGTGAAGAATACCGGCTCAACCCCTGCGAAATCGTTCTCTTCCTGCATGCGCTGCATGAGAACCGAGCCAACCATGCCACGCCAACCGACCATTCCGACTTTCATAGGCGACCTTCCTTTCTATTTAATATTTGATGTAAGTGCGGCGGGTCTCCCCGCCTCAACCGTGCTGTCTAGAGGTTGGCGATGATGGCGTCGCCGATTTCCTTCGTGTTGACCAGCTTCTCGCCCGCCTTCTCCTGGTAGATGTCGCGGGTGCGGTACCCCTGGTCCAGCACCTTGGCGACGGAGTTGTCGATGGCGTCGGCCGCCTCGACCATGCCGAAGGAGTAGCGCAGCATCATCCCCGCAGAGAGGATCTGGGCGATCGGGTTGGCGATCCCCTGCCCCGCGATGTCCGGGGCGCTGCCGCCGGAGGGCTCGTACATGCCGAAAGTCCCCTCGGCAAGCGAAGCGGAAGGGAGCATCCCGAGAGAGCCGGTCAGCATGGCGGCCTCGTCGGAGAGGATGTCGCCGAACATGTTCTCGCACAGGATCACGTCGAACTGCTTGGGCCACTTTACCAGCTGCATGGCGGCGTTGTCCACGTACATGTGGGAAAGCTCGACATCCGGGTAATCCTTGGCGATGTTGATCACGATCTCGCGCCAGAGCACCGAGGTGGAGAGGACGTTGGCCTTATCGATGGAGCAGACCTTCTTGCCGCGCTTTCTGGCCGCCTGGAAGGCGACGTGCGCGATGCGCTCGATTTCGGGAACGCTGTAGCGCATGGTGTCCACGCCGACGCGGTCACGGCCGGCCCCATCGATCCCCTTGGGCTGGGAGAAGTAGATGCCGCCGGTCAGCTCGCGGATCACCAGTATGTCGAAACCGCCGGCGATCACCTCTTCCTTCAGGGAGGAGGCGCTGGTCAGCGACGGGAAGATGATGGCGGGACGAAGGTTGGCGTAAAGGCCGAAGATCTTGCGAAGCGGCAACAGGGCGCCGCGCTCGGGCTGCTCGTCCGGGGGAAGGGTCTCCCACTTGGGGCCGCCCACCGAGCCGAACAGGATGGCGTCGGCAGCCTTGCATATATTTACAGTGGTCTCGGGAAGAGCGCGCCCTTCCAGGTCGATCCCCGCGCCGCCTACGTTGGCGTGGGTACGCTCGAATTTCACATCGTAGCGCTTCTCGATCGCATCCAACACCTTCAGTGCTTCTGCCATAACCTCCGGACCGATGCCGTCACCCGGCAGCACCGCCACCTTAAAAAGCTGTCCCATTGCACAACCTCCGATATGTATTAAATTAGCGATTCTATTTGCGAGACAGTGATATTGTCAACATAAAAAAGGCCGTCAAACATACGTTTAGCGCCCCAAACCATGACTGCGAGCTAATGCTTTGGGGACTGATCCAGTTCCGGCACGAAATGAGCCTTACCAGAGGCTTTTTATTAGAGAACGGTAAAACTTTCGGTTTATCTCCGTGAGGTGTTGTGGTACATTCCCCGACTACCGACCCGGCTCATCCGGCTCCAGAAACCTCGCCGCAGGCGCCGCTAACTAAAGAGCTGCTAACGAGAAGCGCCGGCTGGACAAATTCATTAGAGTAGGTATCATTCCTAGGCGCCCGCAAGGAAGCCTCCCCTCTCGATGGAGCCGTGAACGCCATGACCGTCCCCCCAGAGGGAACATCATATTTTCAGGAGAAGAAATGCTATCGATCGCTCGTCTCGCGCAGTACGCCGCCGTGCTATCTCTGCTCACCATGACCGCCTGCTCGACGCCCCGCACCGGCAAGCACGTGCTCGGCAACCCGGAGAACCCGTACCCCCTGCAGAAGGCTCCCGAGATCGGCGACGTCATCCACCTCCCTACCGGTACCCTGGTGACGCCGCAGCAGATGTTCGACGTGGTGACCGATGCCCGCGTGGTCTACGTCGGGGAGACCCATGACAACCCGGCGGCCCACCGCCTGGAACTGGATACCCTGAAGGCAATGGAGCAGCGCCATCCCGGCAAGGTCGCGCTCGGCATGGAGATGTTCGTGAGGTCGCAGCAGCCGGTCCTGGACCGCTGGGTGGCGGGGGAACTGGATGAGAAGGCCTTCTTGAAGGCGTCGCGCTGGTACGACAACTGGAAGATGGATTTCGCCTACTACCGCGACCTGCTCCTCTACGCGAAGGAGAAGCGCATCCCGGTCATCGCGCTGAACGCGGAGAAGGAACTGGTGCAGGCGGTCCGTTCCAAATCCCTTGACGAGCTGACGCCGGAGCAGAAGGCGCAGCTGCCACAGATGGACCTCTCCGACCCGTACCAGCGCGCCCAGACCGAGAGCATCTTTTCCGGACACGGCAGCCACGGCAAGCTCGCCGCCGAGGGGTTCATCCGGGTCCAGACCCTGTGGGACGAGACCATGGCCGAATCGGCGGTGCGTTACCTGACCAGCCCCGAGGGGAAGGAGCGCAGCCTCCTGGTGGTGGCCGGCGGTACCCACGTCAGCTACGGTTTCGGCATCCCGCGTCGCGTCTTCCGCCGCCTCCCCACCTCCTACGCCACCATAGGCGGCCGCGAGCTTGCTGTGCAGCGCGCGGAAAAGCCGGAGACCATGGACGTGGAACTTCCCGACTACCCGAGCGTCGCCTTCGACTTCCTGGTGAACTACGCCTACGAGGGGCTCCCCGAGCCGGGGGTGCTGCTCGGCGTCATGTTCGAGCCGGACCCGAAAGGGCGCGGGTTGGTGGTCAACACGGTGGTACCGGACTCCAACGCCGCCCGGGCCGGGGTGCAGACGGGGGACCTGTTGCTGGCCCTGGACAACGATCCGTTGAAGGACAGCCTCGACCTGATCTACGGGGTGAAACAGAAGCACGTGGGGGACAAGTCCACGTTGAAGCTGGAGAGAAAGGGAGAGGTCTTGAACCTCGAGGTGGTCTTCAAGATCGGAGAAGCCCACAAACACGGCAACCCCTGACAACCGCAGGGTAGCCACCCAGACCGCGATACCGGAGGACAACGACTGTTATGTATGCCATGAGTAATGTCGGAAACACCATCGCCATGGTGCTTGCCGGCGGCAAAGGGGAGCGCCTCAGCCCCCTCACCAGCAGAAGGGCCAAGCCGAGCGTCATGTTCGGCGGCAAATACAAGATCATCGACTTCGTCTTGAGCAACCTCTTCAACTCGGGGATCAAGAAGGTCTACATCCTGACCCAGTACCGCGCCTACTCGCTCACCAAGCACATTCGCGAGTCCTGGGGCAAATGGACCGGCCTGGGTGAGTTCTTCGTGGCCATCTCGCCCGAGACCAGCTCCGAGAGCGAGGAGTGGTTCAAGGGGACCGCGGACGCCATCCTGCAGTACCTGCGTTTCGTGGAATCCTCCGATGCGGACTACGTGGCCATCTTCGGCGGCGACCACATCTACAAGATGGATGTCAGCCAGATGATCGACTACCACCGCAGAAACCGCGCCGACCTGACCGTGGCGGCCCTCGAGGTCCCGGTGCAGGAGGCGAGCCGCTTCGGCGTCTTCTCGGTCGACGACGACTTCAAGATCACCGCCTTCGCCGAGAAACCGAGCCACCCAGAAAGCATCCCCGGCAGGGACACCTGCTTCGCCTCCATGGGCAACTACATCTTCTCGACGAAGAAGCTCATCGAAGTGCTGCAGGTAGGCAAGAAGCTGTACGAGGACCTCGACTTCGGCAAGCACGTCATCCCGATGATGCTGGAGAACCGGGACAAGGTGTTCGCCTACAACTTCAACGACAACATCATCCCCGGCATGAAGGCGGAGGAAAAAGGGTACTGGAAGGACGTCGGGACCATCGAGAGCTACTACGAGGCCAACATGGACCTGATCCACGTCTCGCCGCAGCTGAACCTGTACAACTACAAGTGGCCCATCCTGACCAACCAGGGGAACCTGCCGCCGGCCAAGACCGTGTTCGACGAGGAAGGGCGGCGCGGCATGAACATCGACTCCTACGTCTGCGCCGGCTGCATCACCAGCGGCGCCACGGTGCGCCGCACCATCCTCGGCCCGCGCTGCAAGGTGAACAGCTACAGCGAGATCGAGGATTCCATCCTCTTCGAGAACGTCACCGTCGGGCGCCACGTGAAGATCAAGCGCGCAATCATAGACAAGAACATCGTCATCCCCGACGGCACCGAGATCGGCTACGATCACGACAAGGACCGGGCCAAGGGGTACCGGGTCACCGAATCGGGGATCGTCGTGGTGTCGATGGCGGAAACCAAGTAACCGGGCGGCCTCGGCCGCCTCCAAACAAGTCGAAACGGCAGCAAACACCTCGGCCACCGCAGCCTATACGTCCCATGGGCGGGAGCACGCATGCGGGGAGCATCGAAGCGCAACCAAAGACGCGAGATAAACAAGATTGTCGGGGTCTACGCCCTGTTCGGCAGCGCCTGGATCTACCTCTCCGGCTACGCACTGATATGGCTGGTTTCCGACCGCCACATCGCGGAGCAGATCGAGGTCTACAAGGGGCTCATGTTCATCATGGTGACCTCGGCGCTGCTCTACCAGCTGATCTCGCGCTTCGCCCGCCGGCTGGCGGAATCGGTGAGCAGGCTCGAGGAGAGCGAGGCCCGCTTCCAGGCGATCTACCACAGCGTCAACGACGCGCTCTTCATCCACGATGCGGTTACCGGGCAGTTGGTGGACGTGAACCGCACCATGTGCGAGATGTTCGGCTATACACCGGAGGAGGCCCGGAACCTCACCGTGGGGGAGTTGAGCTTGGGGGAACCTCCCTACGCTGAGGAAGACGCACGGCTTCTTCTGAACCAGGCGGCGGCGGGTCCCCCGATGACGGTGCGCTGGCGCAGCAGGAAGAAGGACGGCTCGCTTTTTTGGTCCGAAGTCAGCCTGCGCCGGGCCGACATCGGCGGCAGCGATCGGGTCCTCGTCCTCGTGCGCGACATCACGGCGCGCCACGAGATCGAGGAGGCGCTGCAACAAAACGAGGAGATCCTCAAGGTCCTCATGGAGGAGATGCCGGCAGGGGTGGGGTGGGCCGATGAGAGCGGCAGGGTCCAGTACCTCAACAGCTACGTCAGCGACTGGCTGGGCTACGTCTCCGAGGATCACCCCACCCTTGAAGAGCTCATGCAACGCGCCCTTCCCGACCCGACCTACCGGGAACAGGTCCTGGGGGGCTGGCGCGAGGAGATCGGGAAGACGCTGGAAAGCGGCGTCCCGGTCACTCCGCAGGAGGCGAAGATCTCCTGCGTCGACGGCTCCTCCAGGCACGTCATCCTCAACACCCGCCTGGTTCACCACCGCATCCTGTTCACCCTGACCGACATAACCAAGTGGGAGGCGATGCAACAAGAAGTGCTCAAGGCCCAGAAGCTGGAGTCCCTGGGGGTCCTGGCAGGCGGCATCGCCCACGACTTCAACAACATCCTCACCGGGATCCTGGGCAACCTATCCTTCGCCGAACTGCTGCTCGCCCCGGACCACCCGGCGCAGGGAGCGGTGAAGAACGCCGAGAAGGCGTCGCAGCGCGCCGCGGAACTGGCGCACCAACTGCTGACCTTCTCCAAGGGGGGCCAGCCTATCAAGAAGGTGATTCCGCTCGGGAGACTCCTGCAGGAATCCCTTTCCCTTGCCCTGCACGGCACCAAGGTGCAGACCCGGCTGAAGCTCCAGGACGGGCTGCACGCCATCGAAGCGGACGAAGGGCAGATGAACCAGGCCTTCAGCAACGTCATCATCAACGCCTGCCAGGCCATGCCGGGCGGCGGAGTGCTGACGGTCGAGGCGGCAAACCTCTCCCTCACGGCCAACAACGAGCTGGCGCTTCCTCCCGGCGACTACGTGAAACTCTCCTTCATCGACCAGGGGTGCGGCATCCCCTACGAGGACCAGAAGTTCATCTTCGACCCCTACTACAGCACCAAGCCGGGGGGGAGCGGACTGGGCCTCGCCTCGGTGCATTCCATCGTGATCAAGCACGGCGGCAGGGTCGAGGTGGCGTCCACGCCCGGAGCGGGCACCACCCTCACCTTCTACCTCCCCTCCGCAGGCGAGGCGGTCGCGGAAGAGGCGCCGCGGCAACAGGAACGGACCGCCAAGGCGGGGGAAGGAATGGTGCTGGTCATGGACGACGAAGAGGCGATCAGGACGCTGACCCGTGACATGCTGCAGTACCTTGGGTACCAGGTGGTGACCTGCGTGGACGGGGAGGAGGCCGTGAGGCTGTACCGGGAGGCGGCCCAGGCGGGGAAGCCATTTGCGGCGGCCATCATGGACCTCACCATACCCGCCGGCATGGGGGGAAAGGAGGCGGCGCAGCGGATCCTCGAGGTAGACCCCGCCGCCAGGCTGATCGTCTCCAGCGGCTACTCAAACGACCCGGTCATGGCGGAACATGCCGACTACGGCTTCTGCGCCGCCGTGGTCAAGCCGTACCGCTGCGACGAGCTGCAACAGGCCCTGGAGAGGGTGCTGTCCGCCCCCTGAGCGGCGCTACCCCGGGCTACTCCTTTTCCCGCCCCCACAGTTCCTTCAACCTCCAGTTTCGGCCGCACCCCTCGTGGTAGCGCTGGTAATGGTAGGGCTCCTTCTGGTAGTACTGGCGGTGGTACTCCTCGG
Organism: Geomonas diazotrophica; assembly: GCF_019063885.1. NCBI lineage: Bacteria > Pseudomonadati > Thermodesulfobacteriota > Desulfuromonadia > Geobacterales > Geobacteraceae > Geomonas > Geomonas diazotrophica. The sequence goes on from NZ_CP077684.1 coordinate 3,584,172, forward strand.
CCGGGTAAAATTCCGAAGCCGGCAGGATCTCGGTGACCACGGCGGCGCCGAGCTGGTTGGAGCGCTCCGCGTCCTCCCTGCTCTCCTCGGCTTCCCGCTTCTGCTCCTCGTCCAGGTAGAAGATGGCGGTCTGGTACTGGCTGCCGTAATCGCAAAACTGGCGGTTCTTGGTGGTCGGGTCGATGTTCCGCCAGAAGACCCGCAGCAGCTCGCGGTAGCTCACCTTGGCCGGGTCGAAGACGATCTGCACCGCCTCGACGTGCCCGGTGTCCCCTTGGCAGACCTCCCGGTAGCTTGGGTCCGGCGTGCTCCCGCCGGTGTATCCCGGCAGCACCGAGAGCACCCCCGGCATCCTGTCGAAGACCGGCTCCATGCACCAGAAACAACCGCCGGCAAAGATGGCGGTTGCGGTGCCGGCGTCGGTGGCACTGTTTTCCATGGTTCCTCCTTTGGCGCCGCGTGGGTTCGCGCGGCAGGGCAGACGGGTCAGACCGGTCAACCGGTCACCGCGACGACCTCCTCGTAGGTGGTGACCCCTTCCAGCATCTTGCGCACCGCCTGCTCGCGAAGGGTCACCAGCCCGTCCTTCCGGGCCGCCGCCTGCAACTCGGCCAGGTCGACCCGCTCGCCGATCACGGCCTTGATCGCCTCGTTCACGTCCATCACCTCGAAGATCCCCGTCCTCCCCTTGTAGCCGGTGCCGCGACATTCGGCGCACCCCTCCCCGGACCAGACCCTGGCCGGCCGCTTCAGCCCCAGGTACTCCGACTCCTCCGCACTCAACTGGCTCTCCCGCTTGCATGCGGGGCAGATCCTCCGCAACAGCCTCTGGGCGATGATGCCGATCACCGTGGAGGAGATCAGAAACGAGGGCACCCCCAGGTCGATCAGCCGGGTGACCGAGGAGGGGGCGTCGTTGGTGTGCAGCGTGGAAAGGACCAGATGCCCGGTGAGAGCGGCCTGCACCGCGTTCTCGGCGGTCTCCTTGTCACGGATCTCGCCGATCATGATGATGTCAGGATCCTGCCTGAGCACGTTTCTGAGCACCTTGTCGAAGGTCACCCCGATGCCGCTTTGCACCCCCACCTGGTTGAACTCCTCCATCACCATCTCGATCGGGTCCTCGACGGTGACGATGTTGACCTCGGGCGAGGAGAGGGTTCTCAGCGACGAGTAGAGCGTGGTGGTCTTGCCGCTGCCGGTGGGGCCGGTGACCAGGATGATGCCGTTGGGACGGCGCAGGAAGGAGCTGTAGAGCTGGTACTCGCGCGGGTAGAAGCCGATCGAGTCCAGCTCCTGCATCAGCACGTCCGGGTCGAAGATCCTGATCACCACCTTCTCCCCGAAGGCGACCGGCAGGGTGGAGACGCGCAGCTCGACCTCGCGCCCCTGGTGGCTGGTCTTGATCCTGCCGTCCTGGGGGCGCCTCTTCTCGGCCAGGTCCATGCGGGAGAGCATCTTGATGCGGGAAACGATGGGGGGATGCAGCTGTTTGGGGACCACGTGCACGTTGTGCAGCACCCCGTCCACCCGCAGGCGCACCAGCGACTTCTCCCGCTTGGGTTCGATGTGGATGTCGCTCGCCCGCTGGTCGAAGGCGTACTGCAGGAGAAAGTCCACCGCCGAGATGATGTTGCGGTCGGTTCCCTCGATCTCGTGCCCGCTCTTCAGGCGCACGAACTGCTCCAGGTTTCCCAGGTCCACGGAGGCGGACACCTCGCTCTCGGCGGCCTGCACCGAGGCCCTGAAACCGAAGAACTCCCTCAGTATCTTCAGGATGTCGTTGCGCGAGGCGAGCACCCGGCGAAACTCAATCCGCTTCAACGCCTTCAGCTCCTCGATGACCTGCTCGTTGAAGGGATCGGCGACGGCCAGGGTGACCACACCGTCGGCGACCCCCACGGGGACGATCAGGTGCCTGAGGGCGAAGGGGCGGGAGATGTGGGTGGTGACCAGGTCGAGGTCGAGCTTCATCGGGTTGATCTTCAGGTAGGGGAGCCCCACCGCGGCGGCGAGCACCTCGGTGACGGCGTCTTCGGTGAGGAGCTTGCCGCCGGAGCCGGGGATCTCGAGGTTCAAGGAGGCGATGATCTCCGCGGGGGATGGCTTTTCCGGGGTCTGCTGCAGCCGCCGGGAATACCCCGCCTGCTGAGCGCCCGCCAGCCGGTGGGCCTGCGCCTCCCCCTTGGCCAGCAGTTCGTCGAACTGCTTCTCGTCGACCAGTCCCCGCTGCAAAAGGATCTGGGCCACGTTCTTGATGGTGACCATCTTCTTTTTCTGCATGCCGTCACCCTTTAATGGGAACAAGTATGCGATTATCCGCGAGAAACATAGTGATGTCAAGGAGGTGCGAGTTTGACAACGGGCGCCCCGCCGATATCATTAAATAGCGCCTATGTGGGAGGCGTGCCACTACCAGATGCCAAAGGAGGGATACCATGTTCGAACTGTTCGAGAAGGCTGTGCTCACGGCGCTCGGCGCGGCGGCGCTCACCCAGAAAAAAGGGGAAGAGCTGATCCAGGAGATGAAGTCGCGCTACAAGATCAGCGAGGAGGAGGGGCGCGCCTTCCTGGACCGGATCCAGGAGATGGCGCGCACCGGGCAGCAAAAGACCGCCGAAGTGGCCGAGACCGAGGTAAAGAAGGCGCTGGACCGGATGGGTATGGTGTCGCGCGACGACTTCGAGAAACTGGAACGGCGCGTCAGGGCGCTCGAGGCCCTTTCCGCCGAGAGCGTCACCTCCCAGCCGGAGGACGAGTGCTTAGGCTAGTAAACATCAACCGCAACGTCAGGAGCATCCGGCGCTACCGCCAGATCATCACCGTTCTCGGCGGCTACGGGCTTGGGCACCTCCTGGAGTACCTGAACCTCGGCCACGTGGTCGACTTCTCGCGCCGCGTCTTCAGGCGACGAAGCCCCAAGACCGAGCACCTGACGCCGCCGGAGCGCCTGCGCCTCGCCCTGGAGGAGCTCGGCACCACCTTCATCAAGCTGGGGCAGCTCCTCTCCACCCGCGCCGACATCATCCCCGCTTCCTTCGTCCAGGAGCTGGCCCACCTGCAGGACAAGATCCCCTGCCTTCCCTTCGAGGAGATCAGGGAGCAGATCGAGCACGAGTTGGGGGTGCCCCTGGAACAGCGTTTCCTGCACGTGGAACCGGAGGCGATCGCCGGGGCCTCCATCGCTCAGGTGCACCGCGCCACGCTTGTCACCGGCGAGGACGTTGTGGTCAAGGTGCGCCGCCCGGGGGTGGTCGAGGCGGTGGAAACGGACATCGACATCCTCATGGGGGTGGCGCTCCTTTTGGAGCGCCACATGGCCAGAAGCGACATCTACGATCCGGTCGGGGTGGTGCGCGAGTTCTCCTACACCATCAGGCGCGAGTTGGACCTGACCCGCGAAGGACACGCCATCGAGAAGATCCGGGACAACTTCAAGGGGGATCCCAACCTCTACTTCCCCCGGGTCTACTGGGAGGCAACCGCCAAGGGGGTGCTCACCACCGAGTACGTCGAGGGGATCAAGGTAAGCGACATCCGCGCCATCGAGGCGGCGGGGCTGGACCGGCGCGAGATCGCCCGCCGCGGCGCCCGGGTCTTTCTCGAGATGGTGCTGGAACACGGCTTTTTCCACGGCGACCCCCACCCCGGCAACGTCCTGATCTTCAAGGACAACGTGATCTGCCTGCTCGACTTCGGCATGGTGGGGAGGCTCGATCCGGCCGTGAAGCGCTACCTAACCGACGTCCTGATGGCGGTGATCAACCGCGACATCGAGGGGCTCGCCGACATCATCGTGGAGGCCGGGGACGCCGGCGAGACGGTGAACATGCAGGCCCTGAAAAAGGCGCTCGCCGAGTTCATGGACAGCTACTTCGAGATCCCCCTCAAGGAGATCGAGGTGGGGCGCATGCTCATGGAGTTCATCGACCTGATCTCCACCCACCGCATCAAGGTGCACCCGGACCTGACCATGCTGGTGAAGGTGCTGGTGGTGGTGGAGGGGATGGGGCGAAAGCTCGACCCGGATTTCGACATGGTCGGGCACCTGCGCCCCTTCCTGGAGCGGGAGTTCCGCCGCCAGCGCTCGCCCGGGCGCCTGTTCCAGGAGATGGAGCAGGGGGTGGAGGGGTACCTCACCCTGGCGCGCAACCTGCCGCGCGACATCAAGGAGATCCTGAACAAAGTCAACCGCAACAAGTTCCGCATCGACCTTGAGCACCGCGGCCTGGACCGCTTCTCCAAGGAACTGGACCGCTCCGCGAACCGCCTCTGCCTCTCCCTGATCATCGCGGCCCTTTTGATCGGCTCCTCGATCGCCATGCAGGGGAACCGCGGCCCCATGCTCTGGGGCCTTCCCGCCTTCGCCTTTTTCGGCTACAGCTGCGCCGGCGTGGTCGGCGTCTGGTGGATGGTCGCCATCCTCCGCTCCGGCAGACTGTAGCAAAAAAGCCACACCCCCCGTTGCACTGGCACCACAGGCGCAAAATCGCCACACCCCCTCCCCGCCCCCATCCCCGAACAGATCCCGTCTACACACCCGAAGCAGCACGCTTTTTTCCAATGAGAAGCACCCGGCCGCCGTTGGCGCATTATTTGCTTAATAGTAAGCATACTGACTATCAGGAGCAAGCAGATGATATTCCAACAGACTTTGGGCAACAAGGTAACCTTCAGCGGCATCGGCCTGCACTCCGGCAAGACGATCACCATCACGCTGCGTCCGGCCGAGCCCGGCACCGGCGTCGTCTTCCACAGGGTTGACCTCACCCCGGCTGTCTCCATAGAAGCGCACGCGCAGAACGTGGTCAACACCAGGCTCTCCACCACCATCGGCCGCGGCGAGGCAAGCGTCTCCACCATAGAGCATCTCATGGCGGCCCTGTACGGCTGCGGCATCGACAACGCCCACGTGGACATCAACGGCCCGGAAGTCCCGATCATGGACGGCAGCGCCGCCCCCTTCGTGGCGGCCATCGTCAAGGCCGGCATCAAGGAGTCCAAGAAGCCACGCAAGTACCTGGTGATCAAGAAGCCGGTTTCCGTCACCGAAGGCGACAAGAAGGCCTCCATCATCCCGTCGCGCCACTACAAGATCTCTTTCGACATGCAGTTCGCGCACCCGGCCGTGAAGAGCCAGTTCCGCTCCTTCGAATTCAGCCAGGCCAGCTTCACCGGCGAGTACGCCGCCGCCCGCACCTTCGGCTTCCTGGCCGAGGTCGACATGATGAAGGCCCACGGCCTGGCCCTGGGCGGCTCACTGGAGAACGCGGTGGTGATCGGCGACCAGGGCGTGCTGAACCCGGAAGGGCTCAGGTTCCAGGACGAGTTCGTGCGCCACAAGATCCTCGACTCGGTGGGCGACCTCTCCCTCGCCGGTCACCGGCTGATCGGGCACGTCAAGGCCACCAAGTCCGGCCACGACCTGAACCACAAACTGGTCATGGAGCTCCTGAAGCGCCCCGACTGCTACACCCTGATCGAGTTCACCCCGCAGGCCTTCAACGCCCCCTTCAACCTCGCCCTGCCCGAACTGTCCTGGCTGGAGGCTTAAAGACAGGTCAGGGTCAAGGTCGAGTTCAAGAGAAAACGAAGCAGCTCCCGCCGGGGGCTGCTTTTTTCGTTCCCTGCGCAGCATCGAACTGCTTGAAACTGCTGCCTCATTCGTATAGAGTGGCCTGATGCCGATGTCCGACCCAAAAGGGGGGCTCCCCCCGCACACCCAGGGTGCCGAACTGCCCGCCGGAGAGATCCGAAAGCGCAAGCGCGAGGCGATCATCGTCTGCGTGTCGCTGCTCTCGATCGTGCTCCTCACCTACCTCGAGATCCACCTGTCGCGCCTCTCCTCCGAGGTGCCGATGGGGAGCAACATCGTCATCTTCGCCATCATCAACGTCATCATCCTGCTCATCATCCTGCTGGTCTACCTGGTGTTCAGGAACATCACCAAGCTCTTCCTGGAACGGCGCAAGAACACGCCGGGGGCCAAGCTGCGCACCAAGCTGGTGCTCGCCTTCGTCACCCTGTCGCTGGTGCCGACCATGCTCCTGTTCTTCGTTTCCGCCGGCTTCATCACCAACAGCATCCAGAACTGGTTCAACAAGCAGGTGGAAACCTCCCTGAACGAGTCCATGGAGGTGGCGCAGGTCTACTACAAGACCTCGGCCGCCAACGCGCTCTACTACGGCGAGCAGATCAGCGACGCCATCAAGGAGAGAAAGCTCCTCAACGAGGAGAACCTCCCCCAGTTGAAGGCCCTGGTGCGCCAGAAGCAGAAGGAGTACAACCTGGGGGTGGTCGAGGTCTTCTCGGCGCAGCGCGAGGAGCTGTTCCGCGCGGGGAACCCCAAGCTCCCCCTGGGCGAGTTCACCAACCCCTCCTCCGAGGACATCAACGTGGGGCTCGCCGGGCAGAAGCTGACCCGGGTCAACGCCATCGGCAAGGCCGACCTGATCCGCGGCATCGTCCCGATCCGGAGCAACTTCAACGACAACGACGTGGTCGGGGTCATCGTGGTCAACTACTACGTCCCCTACTCCCTGGTCTCCAAGATGCGGGAGATCTCCGCCTCCTACCACGAATTCCGCCAGCTGAAGATCCTGAAGCACCCGATCGCCACCGGCTACATCCTGACCCTGTTCCTGATAACCATGGTGATCGTCTTCCTCGCGGTCTGGTTCGGGGTCTACCTGGCCCGCAGCCTCACCATTCCGATCCAGGAGCTGGCCGAGGCGACCCGCCAGGTGGCCGAGGGGAACCTGGACGTGCACCTTGGCGAGGGGGGCGGCGACGAGATCGGCATGCTGATCGCCTCCTTCAACCGGATGACCGAGGACCTGCGCGAGAACCAGCTCGCCCTGCAGCACACCAACGAGGAACTGCAAAAGAGCAACCTGGAACTGGAGCAGCGGCGCCGCTACATGGAGGCGGTGCTGGCCAACGTCACCGCCGGCATCATCTCGGTGGACAAGGACGGGCTCCTCACCACGGTGAACAAGTCGGCCGAGAAGCTTCTCTTGATCAACAGCGACAAGGTCACCGGCAAGAACTTCCGCGAGGTGCTGCAGGTCGAGCACCTGGACATCGTCAAGGGGCTCCTGCGCGACATGGTGCTCGACAAGCACGACGCCATCGTGCGCCAGGTCACCATCCCTATGCGCGACGGCGAGCTGACGCTTCTCACCAACCTGACCGTCCTCAAGGACGAGAATGACGCCTTCATGGGGATGGTGGTGGTGCTGGACGACCTCACCTCGCTGATCAAGGCGCAGCGGATGGCGGCATGGCGCGAGGTGGCCCGCAGGATCGCCCACGAGATCAAGAACCCGCTCACCCCGATACAGCTCTCGGCGCAGCGGCTGAGAAAGCGCTACCTCTCGCGCTTCGAGGGTGAGGAAGAGGTCTTCGACCAGTGCACCAACATGATCATCAAGTCGGTGGACGAGCTGAAGGGGCTGGTGAACGAGTTCTCCAACTTCGCCCGCATGCCGGCCTCGGTCCCCAAGCCCAACGACCTGAACGACATCCTCAAGGAGGCGCTCACCCTCTACGTGGAGGCGCACCGCCACATCCGCTTCACCCTCAACACGGACGACAAGATGCCCCCCATCATGCTGGACCGGGACCAGATCAAGCGGGTGGTGATCAACCTTTTGGACAACGCGGTGGCCGCCATCGAGGGGGAGGGAGAGATCGAGCTCGCCACCTGCTACGACAGCACCCTCAAGATGGCCACCTTCACCGTCTCCGACACCGGCCACGGTATCGCCGCCGAGGACCGCCCCCGGCTCTTCGAGCCGTACTTCTCCCGGAAGAAGAGCGGCACCGGCCTTGGCCTTGCCATCGTCAACACCATCATCTCCGACCACCACGGCTTCATCCGTGCCAAGGAGAACCACCCCAAGGGGAGCCGCTTCATCATCGAGCTCCCGGCCGATGCATGAACTTCGGGTCGAGGTAAAGGTCGAGGTTGAACCTCGAATCGAGACCAAAATGAAGATCCTAGCGGACAGGTTGAGATCGGGCGTGCCGACGCCGGCTCCCCTGCAGAGATAGCTTATGCCTCTTAAAAAGATTCGGGCCTGGCTTTTGCCGCTTCTGGCCACCATACTGACCGTCGTCGTCCTCGGGGTGAGCCTCCTCCCCCGCCTGCTCGACCTCGACACCTACAAGTCCGAGATCCTGGCGCAGGTGAAAACCTCGCTGAAACGGGACCTGCAGTACCAGACCGGCGCGTTCACCATGCGGCTCACCCCCGCCTTCACCTTCACCGGAGTCACCATCAAGGAGAAGGACGGGACCACCGAGTTCGCCACCGCCGATCGGCTCACGGTCAGGATCGCCATCCTCCCTCTTTTGCGCCGTGAACTCGTGCTCTCCCGGATCGAGCTGGAACGCCCCACGCTGAGGTTGTGGCGCGACCGACAAGGGGTCTTAAACATCGCCGACCTCCTCACCCCCAGCGGCGGCGAGGCCCCGGGGATCCGCGGCGTCGAGCTTAAAAAGGCCCAGATCCGGTTCACCGACTACGCCTTCGCGGAGCAGCCGCTGATCACCGAACTCTCCGACACGGACCTCTTCCTGAGCCGGATCACCCGCGGCAGGGATTGCGACTTCAAGCTCGACGGCCAGCTCCTCTCGGGCAGGAGCAAGGTCCCCATCCACCTCTCCGGCGTCGCGGGGATCCCGGCAGCCGGGGCACCGTTGGCAGCCATGCCGGTGCATGGCAAGATCAAGACCGGCCCCATCGACGTCGGCCATTTCTGGCCCTACTACAGCCGCTTTGTCCCGTTTAAAAGCCTATCCGGCCAGTTGGAACTGGAGGCCAGCCTCAAGGGACACCTGAACGCCTTCAAGGGGAAGACCGAGTTCCGCTTCACCAGGATGAACCTCGACTATCCCCAGGTGTTCCACGCGAGGCTCACGCCGAAGTCCTTCAAGGGGTCCTGCTCCCTGGAACTCACCGAGCGCAACCTCGAGATCGATCACGTGAAGGCCGACCTGGACGGCTTCAAGGTGAACGGGAAGGTTAAGCTCTCGGACCTGCACTCCGGCGACCTGCGCATCACCGCCAGCGCCAGCAGCAACAGCTTCAACCTGCGCGACTACCGGCAGTACATCCCCTACGGCATCATCGTCGACGACACGGCGCATTTCATCGAGCAGAAGATCACGGGGGGGGTATACCGGCTGGACCAGGGACGCCTGGACGGGCGGGTGAGCCAGATCCTGCACATGGAGCGGGGGCAGAACTACAACGTCCTCTACATCAAGGCGCACGTGGAGGAAGGGGTGGTCAACTACGGCTCCGGCATACCGGTCTTCAGCGGCATCAAGGGGCAATTGGAGCTTGCCGGCAAGGACTTCTTCCTGAAGGGGATGACGGGACGCTTCGGCACCTCGCCCCTTGCCCTGGAAGGGCGCATCACCGACTACCCGCTCGACCACCCGTGCCAGTACCCATTCACAGCGAAGGTCCAACCGAGGCAGCCGGAAGTGGTCTGGCTGCTGGGGAAGGGAATCGGCTCCTTCACCACCAACTCGATCCTGAACCTGAAGGGTGAGGGAGGGACCGCGCTCTACCGGCTCTCCGGCGACAGCGACCTCACCACGGCCTCGTACAGCTTCAAGGACCTGGTCGCCAAACCAGCCGGACGCACCAACAGCGTATCCTTCAGCATGGACTTCGACAAGGAGCAGTTCCGGATCACTTCGCTGCATTACCAGCTCCCCCCCGCGTCCCTCTCGGCCACCGCGGTGAGCCGGTACGACGGCCCGGTGACGTTCGAGATAAGGACCAACCCATTCCAGAGCACCGAGGTCGGGCAGCTGGTCCCCATGGTGAAGAAATACCACCCCACCGGGGTGGTCCAGCTCCTGTTGCACGCCGGCGGCCCCGACATGGACCGGCTCACATGGAGCGGCAACGTGGGGCTCTCCGGGGTGACCCTGAAACCGGGGGAGAAGATCAAGCCTTTGACCGGGGTGAACGGCACGGTGAAGGTGAACGGCGAGACCTTCGAGACCTCGCAGCTCCAGGTGAGGCTCGGCAGCACCAGCATCAGCGGGCGGGGCGTCCTGACCGGGCTGCAGAACCCCAGCTGGCAGCTCGTCTTCAGCTCTCCCTCGGTGGATCCCGCCGACATAGGCTTCGCCAACGGCGGCGCCCCGGTGCGGGTTGAGAGGGTGCAGGGGAACCTCACCTACCAAAAGGACAACCTGCAGATAACCTCCCTCTCCGGTTCGCTGGGCAAGACATCGCTCCAGGTTAAGGGAAGCGTCAAGGACCTGCAGCACCCACTGGCGGAGCTGGTGGTCGCCGCTTCCTACCTGAACCCCGACGACCTGATGCCGCTGTTCGGCGGGCCCGGCGGAGAGAACCACCTCACCCTGAGGGCCCACCTGACCGCGGCGGAGGGAAAGCTCAAGGACTTCCCGTTCCAGCACCTAAGGACCAGCGTCTTCTACGAAAACCACGTACTGCAGCTGCTCCCATTCGAGTTCAGCTCCTTCGAGGGGGAGGTCACCGGCAGGCTGCGCAGCGACCTCGCAGCGCCGGCGCGCCACACGCTCTCCTGCACGGTGCAAAAGGTCTCGGCGGCCGCGCTGTTGCACTCGTTGGGGGTGAAGAAGCAGGAGGTCACCGGGGCCATGTCCCTGCAAGGCGACCTGGCCGTGCGCGGTGAGAGCGCTGCCGACTTCAAGCGGAGCATCCAGGGGAACGTGAAGCTCAGGATCGAGCGCGGCAGCATCAGGAAGTTCTCCACCCTCTCGAAGATCTTCTCCATCCTGAACGTGTCGCAGCTCTTCAAGGGACAGCTCCCCGACATGGTCTCGGGAGGGATGCCCTTCAACAAGATCACCGGGGACATCGCCTTCAACAACGGGGTCGCCACGACCCAGAACCTGTTCGTGGACAGCAACGCAATGAACATATCGGCGGTGGGGAAAGTGGACCTCGTGAAAGACGAGCTCGACTTGAACGTCGGGGTGCAGCCGCTGCAGACGGTGGACAAGGTGGTGAGCAAGATCCCCATCTTCGGATGGATCCTGACCGGGAAGGACAAGTCCCTCATAACCACCTATTTTGAGGCGAAGGGGCACATCGAGGACCCGCAAGTCACGGCGGTACCGGTGAAGTCGCTCGCCAAGGGGGTCTTCAACATCTTCAAGAGGGTGTTCGAGCTCCCGGCGCGCCTGATAACCGACACAGGGGAAGTAATCATAGGGCGTTAGGGCCTCCACGGGCGCATGTATACCAGACTTTTTAGTTGTAAAGTCAGCTGGGGTTGTGCTATTTTTTTGAGCGTTGTCAATTTCTTAATTCCATCCAACACGGAGGACACTGTGAAGAAGACTTTGGTTGTAATGTTGGCAATCGTTGCCGTGGCAGCTGCCGGCTGCAAGAAAAAAGAAGAAGCACCGCAGGCACCTGCTCAGCAGGCACCGGCTGCAGCGCCCGCAAGCCAGATGCCCGCAGCAGCCCCGGGCACCGATCCGCACGCAGGGCTGAAGCCGCAGGAAGTGAAGCCGGGCGCAGGTCACAAAGGAAAGGTCCTCGAGACCATGGACTCCGGCGGGTACACCTACGTCCAGATCGAGGAGAAAGGCGAGAAGCTGTGGGTTGCAGCAATGCAGACCAAGGTGAAAGTCGGCGACACCGTTGAGTTCCCGGATTCCCCGCCGATGATCAACTTCCAGAGCAAGACTCTGAAGCGCACCTTCGACAAGATCATCTTCGCACCGGGCCTGGCCGTCAACAAGTAAGCCACCCCGCAGCAAGGATAAAAAAAGGCGCCCCCCGCAAGGGAGGCGCTTTTTTTGTCCGTTTAATGATGCATGCCGCTATCCCCTGATAATCGCGCCCCTTTACTTCCCGCGCCCGGGTTTGTGGCCAGGTTTGCCCCGCCCCGCTCCCGCCTGTGCGGCGCCTTCGAGAGCCGCCTCGTCACAGGGGTCGAGCTCCAGCGCCCTTTGATAGTGACGTGCCGCCGCGGCACGGTCTCCCTGGGCCAGGGCCAATTCTCCCATGGCCACGAAGGCGGGGAGGTGCAGGGGAACCAGCTGCGCAAGTTTTTGGTAGGAGCGCGTCGCACCGGCCAGGTCGCCGGCACGCTCCTGCAGGCCGGCCAACTGAAGCCAGCCCCAAGGGTTGTCCGGCTCCTGCCTCGTCATCCCACGGCAGAGCCTGACCGCCCCATCCCAGTCCCCTTCCTGCTCCAGGGCTTCCGCCTGCAGCAGCTCGGTCACGAAGCTGTACCCCACCAGTTCCCGCTGGGCCGCGAAGTCGGTCCGGGTGAAGCGGGCCTTTTTCCCCGCCTTTTGCAGCGCCTTCAGTATGGACTGGCGCGAGCGCTCCACGAAGGGGTCGCGGCGCACCAGGAACCCCTCCCCCTCCTCTTCGTCGAAGAGATGGGACGTCACCTCGTGACGCCGCACCGCGCGTTGCAGCAGTTCGGTTCCCGGGTAATACACCAGGGGGGATACCTGCCCGTCCTGAGGGCGGATCCGGTCGATCAGGCGCACGGTCTGCTGCAGGTCCTCGTCGTTCTCCCCGGGAATCCCGGTGATGAGGTAGACGGAGAGGTTGATCCCGGCCTTGCGCGCCGCTGTCGCCGCCCGCTCCACGTCCGCCGGCAGGATCTTCTTCCCCAGCGCCTTGAGCATCTCCGGCGAGCCCGACTCCACGCCGAACTGGATGCACTCGCACCCGGCGCGCTTCATGGCCACCAGCATCTCCTGGTCCACTGCGTTGACGCGGGATTGGCAGTTCCAGAGGATGTGCAGCCGCTGCTGCTCGATCAGGCGGCAGATCTCCAGCACCCGTGCACGGTTGGCGGTGAAGGTGTCGTCACGGAAGGAGAAGTAGATGAGCCCGTAGCGCTCCTTCAAAAGCCGCAGCTCCTGCACCACCGAGGCGGGGGAGCGGAAACGGACGCCGCGCCCCCAAAACAGAGGGGAAGAGCAGAACAGGCAGCTGGCCGGGCACCCACGGGAGGTGATCACGAATTCGAGCTGGCGCCGCAGGTCGACGCCGATGGTCTCGCCGGGGTCTTCAGCGGCCAGGGGGAGCCGGTCCAGGTCGGCCACGGCGGCGCGGGGCGGTCCCAGCACGGCCTCTTTCCCTTCCCGGCAGGCAACGCCCGCCACCTGCGACAGCGGCCGCCCGTCAACCAACGCCTGCACCAGTTCCAGCAGGGTCTGCTCCCCTTCCCCCAGCACGATGGCATCCACCTCGCGGTGCCGCTCCAGCTGTTCCTGCCAGGAATGGGTCGCGTGCGGGCCGCCGAAGACGACGCAGCATGCGGGGTCGAACTCCTTGGCGAGGGAGGCGAGGCGGATGGATTCCGAGCGGTTATGGGTGAACTGCGAAACGCCGACCAGCTCGGGGGAGAGCCACTGAAGGAGTTCGCGCACCTCAGTCCAGGAGGAGCGGGAGAGATTGGCCAGGGTAACCCGGTGCCCCGCCTGCCTGAGCACGGCGCTCAGGGAAAGCAGGCCGACCGGCAAGAGCGAGGTGAAGGGGTCACGCGCCCCTTGGGGGTGGCATTTGTAAGCCAGGAGAATCTTCATGCAGCGCTCATAAAAAAATCCGGCCCGAGGGCCGGATTCGTGAAGGGTAACGTGTGCCGGAGGTTAGTTGCTGGTGAGGCCATCCTCTTCCATCGAGTTTTCGGAGTTGTCCTCCTCGACGCCGAGGATCAGGTCGTCAAGCTTGAAGACGTCCGGGTTGACCTTGGCGATCCGCTTGGCGCCCAGGAAGCGCGACCGGTAGTAGGAGGTGTTCAGGGAGGAGATCACTACCCTGCGGTCGCGCGAGGAAGCGTGGATCATCTTGTTGTTGCCGAGGTAGATGCCGACGTGGGAAGGATAGGAGGCGTAGGTCGCGAAGAAGATCAGGTCCCCCCTCTGCAGATCGCCCGGCGCCACGGCGTTCCCGACTTCGAACTGCTCACGCGCGGTACGGGGCAGGGAGACTTCCAGCTCCTTGAACACGTGCTGCACGAAGCTGGAACAGTCGATACCGGAACGCGAGCTCCCGCCGAAGCGGTAGCGGGTCCCAAGGAAGCCGTAGGCGGATTTCTTGAGCTCCTTGATGCTGTCAGCCTTGAGCTCGGTGCTCTTGGAGAGGTCGACCTGGCGTTCCGGCTCGAGCGAGGCGAGTTCCTGAATGCTCTGCTCGTAGTCCTTCTCGTTGAAAAGATCGGGGTGGCGCAGCTGCAGCTTCTTGGTGACCTTCACCTTCGGCTCGTCCGCGGGCTCGCTCTCCTTCAGTACCAGCACCTTTCCCGCCTTGACCCTGCTGCTGCTAAGGCTGTTCAGCCTCTTCAGCTCGGCAACCGAAACGCCGGTCTTCTTGGCGATGCGGGAAAGGGTCTCACTCTTTTTAACCTTGTACACCTTGGCGGCGGCCGACGCGCTCTTCCCCTCGGATACCGAACGGGGCGGGATGACCAGGAGCACGCGCGGCTTCACGCTGTTGCCGACCAGGTTGTTGGCGGCCTTCAGCTCTTCGACGGTGACGTTATATTTTTTGGCGAGTGAGTATAAGGTTTCGTGCTTTTTGACACGATGGGTCTTTGCGGCGAAGGCGAGCGAAGGTATGGAGAGCATGACGATGCACAGGGTAAAGAGCTTCAGGCTTTTTATCATGAGTCCTCCTTCATTGTTTTAGAAAAAAAAGCGGGTGCGTCGATTTATATAACAAAAGACACGCCATGTCAACGTTAATGACCTTTCCTGGCCTTGCTCCGAAGAGCAAACCCTTTGTTTTCGAAACCTTAGCGTTTGCGGGCGGAAGGCTTCGGTTGTTTCTTTTCCACGGTCACCCGCACCAGGGAGCGGTCTAGGTTCACCACCACCACGCCGGGGGGGAGCCGAATCAGGTCCTTGCTGATCTGGATGTTGTTGTTCCCCTCCTTTGCCTTGGACAGGTCCAGGTCCACCACGATGTCGAGATTCTTCGGCGACCCCACCAGGTTGGAGAAGGACTTGAGCTGCAGATCCACCTCGTCCGGGTAGCTGCGGGTCAGGGTGAGGCTGTCGGGGAGGTTGTGGAAGGTAACCGGCGCTGTGACCGTCAGGATCTCGCCCTGGCGATAGGTGATCAAAAGCCAGCTCACCACGACCACGCAGAAGATGGCGACCTTGGGCCAGAAGTTGGAGAAGAGCCGCTTGAAGATCCCCACGCGCTGCTCCTCGCGGGATAACGGCTGCAGCAGGGAGGTGAGCCGCTCGTGCAGTTGCGCCTGCGACGCCATCACCTCCAGCTCCCCCTGCAGGGAGAGGGAGACCTCGCCCCGCTCCTCGGAAACCACCACGATAACCGCATCGGAGCGCTCGGAAAGGCCGAGTGCGGCGCGGTGGCGGGTACCCAGGTGCTGCGGCACCTCGGCACTTACCGACAGCGGGAGATGACAGGAGGCGAGGGCGACCCGGCCGTCCTTCACCAGCACCGCTCCGTCGTGCAGCGGAGAGCCGGGCATGAAGATACTGGTGACCAGGGAACCGCTCACCAGCGAGTCCATGGGGACCCCGTGCAGGATCAGGTCGTCCAGGAGCTCCGCGCGTTGGAAAACGACCAGTGCTCCGATGCGCTGCGAGGCGAGCGAGAAGACCGTGGCCGAGAACTCCAAGAGGTCGACCCGTACCACGCTCTCCTGGTGCTCGAACAGGTTGCGCAAAAGGCTCAGGCGGTACAGCGCCTGCCGGATCTCCGACTGGAATACCACGATCAGCAGGACCAGGAGCACGGTCCCCAGCTCCTGCAGGATCCAGCTGGTCATGAAGAGCCCAAGCCCCTTGGTGACGAAGTAAATCACCCCGAGGAACAACAGTCCTAACACGACCTGGAGTGCCTTGGAATTCTTGAACCAGCTGTAGAGCTGGTAGAGCAGGAAGGTCATGATCAGGATATCGGCGATATCCTGGGGCCTGATTTGCGGGAACAACGGTGGCCTCCTTGGGGGACGGCGCTGGCGGGGAGCCTTAGGCGGACGGCGTTAAAACAGGGGGGGCCGCTTTTTGCTGGCAAGCCGTGGCGCTTTGTGCTAAAAATCAAGCCTTGCAAAAGGGCTTCCCGCGTGGGGAAGCGGTCAAAATTTATAGCATTTCGGGCGCCAAAAAGGTAGGAAAATATGTACGCATTATCGGAAAAGGGTGAGCGCATCCGCGCCATGTTCGGGAGCATAGCTCCGCGCTACGATCTTTTGAACAGGCTCCTGTCGCTCGGGATCGATCGCCGCTGGCGTCGTTTCGCAGTGGGGAAGATCGGTCTGCGCGGTCCGGGGCTCGTGCTGGATGTGGCTACCGGCACCGGCGACGTCGCCCTGGAGATAGCGGCCCAGACCCCGACTTCCGTGAACATCGTCGGCATCGACTTCACCCCGGAGATGATCGAACTGGGACGCGTCAAGGTACAGGAGTCGCGTCACGCCGGCCGCATCACGCTCGAGGTCGCCCCCTGCGAGGATATCCCGTACCAAGACGGCAGCTTCGACGCCGCCACCATCTCCTTCGGCATCAGGAACGTCGTGGACCGGATCAAGGGGCTAACCGAGATGCGCCGCGTGCTCAAGAACGGCGGCAAGATCGTGATCCTCGAATTTTCCACGCCGACCATGCCCGTATTCAAGGACATCTACCACTTCTACTTCCTGAAGGTGCTCCCCAAGATCGGCGGCGCCTTCTCCCGGTTCAGCGCCTACCAGTACCTTCCCGACTCGGTCCTTGAGTTTCCCTCCCGCGAAGTGTTCAAGGGGATGATGGAGCAGGTTGGTTTCAAGGACGTTCACCACTTCGATCTCACCGGCGGCATCGCCACCGTCTACGTCGGAACCAAGTAGAAACAGGTTGAGGTTAAGGTTGAGAAAAAGGCTGTGGCTTGCGACCACAGCCTTTCTTTTTGCCCGGGCTCAAGCGACACGGTCGGCCTACTAGACTTCCTCAACCTCAACCTTGACCTCAACCTGCTTCTGAAACATGACCCGCGCTACCGGCATCTCCGGCGCGTCGACGTCTTCCTCCAGGAGCAGTATCCTACCGGCATACCCCGCGAAGATCCGTCCCAACTCACCTGGTTGCAGCAGGAAATCCTTGCGATGCTCTCCCGGCACCCCCGGCGCGTCCAGAATGGTCTCCATGAGCAGCACCCCTCCCGGGACAAGCACCTCCACCAGCGAGGGGATCAGGTCCCGCATAAGGAAGTTGAAGTTAAGGATCAGGTCGTACCCCCCTTGCGGCCGCCAGCTCTCCAGGTCAGCCTCTATGAACTCCGCGGCGACACCGACCTCGGCCGCCCGCCTTCTGGCGCGCTCCAGCCCCCGCGGCGAGATGTCCACCCCGGTCGCATCGAAGCCGTGCTGCGCCAGGTAGATGCTGTTGCGCCCCTCACCGCAGGCCAGGTCGAGAGCCCGCCTCCCCGGAACCAGGAACAGGATGCGCTCCAGCGAATCGGCCAGCAGACGCGAGGGGGCCAGCGAAAAAAAATGTTCCGGACCGCTGTAGCGCTGGTCCCATTTGACACGATCGGACTCCATCCTCCATCCCCCCCCTGCCGTTCTCCGAGTCGAGCCCCCAAAATCCGCATTTTCGGAACGATTGTCAAGCCTTTCCACTCCCGCCGGCAGTCACCGGCGCCACCGCGTCCACCCCGCTCACGCGCAGCGACATTTTCTGTCGCGCGCATGTGGTTTCCTGTAGAAAAACAGGAGGTGCACCATGATCTACCTAACCAACGATGCGCTGGACCAGGCGGTTTACTTCGAGATGCGGGGCAAGGAGGCCCTGCGCACCGGGAAATCCTTCCAGCAGGTCTACCACGGGCTCCTGGGCAACGGCGTGCACGAAGTGGAGGTTACCCTGAAAAAGAGAAGGGGCTCCGTGGAAGTGGCCTTCGGCGACAGCGCCCTGTTCTGCTTCGTAGAAGAGGACGCCCTGCGCCGGATGCTGGAAGGGATGATGAAAGGGAAGACCGTGCACTGAGCGCCGGATCCCCCCCCGCTTGACTTCGACCTCACGGGCGGTAGCATTAGCGAATGCTAATTATTGCCGATCCCTCGGGGTTCACATGCAGACAGCCGCTTCCCGGCGCGCTGTCCCCCCTCGGGCCAAAATCCTATGGCTAACGCGGCCTTGCCACTTGCGGCAACGCTTGTAGCGGCCGAATATAAGCAGGATCGGCAGGGGGACACCAATGAGAAAATGGTTGTGGTGCGTTCTGCTCCTCAGCGCCCTCCCGGGGCTGCGCGGCGTGTGTCATGGGGCCGGCTTCAAGGTCAGCGAGCAGGGAGCCAAGGCGATGGGCATGGGCAACGCCTTCGCCGCCCAGGCCGATGACCCGAGCGCCCTGTACTTCAACCCGGCCGGCATAGCCTTTCTGCCGGGCATCCAGGTGAACCTCGGGGCGTTGGGGATCATGGTGCCCCAGACCGAGTTCCAGGGGACCACGCCCCTGTCCGGCACTCCGCCCCTGGCCACCGGCACCGCCGTAGTCACGGAACGCTCCCGGCGCGACGTCGTCATCGCCCCCAACTTCTACGCGAGTTACACGCTGGAAGGCCTCCCCCTCTCCTTCGGCCTCGGCATTAACGCGATCTATCCCTTGTCCAAGTCCTGGGACGACTCCAGCGTCTTCCGCAACCAGGTCCAGATCGCCTCGATCAAACCGATCAACTTCCAGCCCACCGTCGCCTACCGTTTCGACGCCTTGAACCTCGGGGTCGCCGCCGGGATCGACATAACCTACGCGCAGGTATCGCTGCAAAGATCGCTCTATTCGCCGGCCATCGACCCCACCGCACCTGTGCCCCCTTTCGGCGCCTACGAGTTGGGCTCGCTGGGGCTGGACGGCACCGCAACCGACCTCGGGTACAACCTCGGGTTCCTCTGGAAGCCGCGCCGCGCCCTGAGCTTCGGCCTCGCCTACCGCAGCAAAATCACCCTCGACATCCGCGGTGAAGCCAACTTCCTGGCCACCACGCCGACCGGGTTGGGCGCCATCGTATTGGCCGATTCCGCCCTTTTCCCCTACACCAGGGCTCGCGCCAGCAGCGACGCCTCGACCAGCATCACCCTTCCCGACACCCTTGACCTCGCGGTCGCCTGGCGGCCGACGGAACGGCTCACCCTGGAATTCGACGCCACCCGCACCGGATGGAGCAGTTTCGAACGGCTGGAGTTCCACTTCGACTCCCCCGAATTCGCCTCCTTCAACCACCAGCCCGAACTCCGGAACTGGCGTGACGTGTGGAGCTACAAGTTCGGGGGGCAGTATGAGGTCAATCCACGGCTTGCCCTGCGCGCAGGCTACTCCTTCGACGATTCCCCCGTCCCCGACCACACCGTGGACCCGCTGCTCCCCGACGCGGACCGACACAGTTTCTCGGTGGGCGCCGGCATCGCCAACACGCTGGGGACCCTCGACCTCGCCTACATGTGGGTGCACTTCGTGGATCGCACGGTGCACAACCAGGACATGGCTACCCTGCGCGGCGCCAACGGCGTCTTCAGGAGCGACGCCTATCTACTGGCAGCGAACCTGAACCTGAAGTTCTGACCCCCATCCGGCAGCGGAGGATACCACATGACCCAGCACCTGCAACGCCTGTTAGGAACACTGCTGTTCCTCCTCACCCTGGCCGGTTGCGGCTCTGACTCGGGGGTGAGCCAGTCGATCAGCCCCAATACGGCCCTTTTCGATCCCACGACCAGCGAGATCCCCCTCCCCAACGTGCTGGCAACTGCGACGGCGCGGGACCCGATCACCCAGTACACCGACCCTGCCACCGGAGCCGTGGGCATGAGGCCGGCGAACCGCCCCATGAACCCGTTGGAGGCGCTCGCCTACGTGAACCGTTACGAAGTCGGCGGGACCAACGCGGTAGCCGGCGTCAACGCCCCCATTTACCTCCGCTTCGCCCGGCCGCTGCAGCCCGTCACGGTGAACGCGGACAACATCAAGGTGTTCCGGATCGGAGCCGACAGCGCGGCGCCCGCTGCGACCGAGAACAACCCGCTCAGCTTCAGCGACGTGACCGGCAATTTCAGCTTCAGCTACGCCCCCGGACGCAGCGACGTCTCTCTCTTCCCCAGGTTCCCCCTCCAGCCCGGCAGCCGCTACCTCTACCTGGTGACCGACCGGGTCAAGGACGCGGCCACCGGCGGTTCCGTGAGCAGTTCGGTCTACTTCTCGGCGTTGAAGTCCGGGCTCCCCCTGCGAGGCCCTTTCGAGCCGCTCGAGCGGATCAGGGGCAACACCGTCGACGGCAGCGGCAACGTGCTCTTCTCCGGCTACGCCAAGGTCATGAACGACCTGACCGCGTCCCCGGCCGTCACCAGCGTGGCGAGCCGCAGCCAGATCGTCCTTTTGGGGCGCTTCAACACGACGGCGGCGGGTTTCGTGGCTGCCGATCCGGCCGCCCCGGTCGGGAGCCTGGTGCCGGTGGAGAGCGCGCTGCGCGCCTTCGCCGCCGGCAGCGACCTTCCCGGCGGCCTGACAGGCAAGAGCTGGCTCGGCGCGGGTCTTAACATCGCCACCGTCACCGGCACCCTGGCACCGGCAACGTATTGGAGCGCGGTTCTCGCCGGGACCGGCATCCCCGCCTCGGCACCGGCCAGCGTGGGCGCCGTGATCACCGGGAGCTTCGCCAGCGCGGACATCTCCATGAACCCGGTCGTGGCGCGCAGCAACCCGGCGATGAACCAGAACCTCGCCTTCGGCAGTTACAGCGCGGCGAGCGCCGTGCTGCTCCCCTTCCGCGACCCGGGCACCGGCAAGCTCACCGGGTTTTACTACACCGATCGCCAAGTCCCCTTCGTGTACTTCGCCCCCTCCGGCACCCCTCCCGCAGGGGGATGGCCGCTGGCCATCTACCAGCACGCCATCAACGGCAGCAAGGAGCAGGCGATCGCCGTGGCCGGCACGCTCACCGCCGCGGGGTACGCGGTGGTCGCCATCGATCTCCCGCTGCACGGCGAGCTCGCCCTGCCGGGTCACCTCACCGGCACCGACTGGGGCGAAGACTTCATCGCCCTGGGGGCGCCGCTTGCCGCCCGGACCAACGTCCAGCAGGCCGCCTTCAACCTGGACCGGCTGGAACTGGTGCTTGCCACCCCGTCCTTCAACCCCGCCTTAGCGGCGATGGGGTTCGCCGCCTTGGGTGGAAACGCGCCGAACCCGGCCCTGAAGCCCAAGTTCGTCGGCGTGAGCCTCGGAGCCATCGTGGGAGCCTACTACCTGGCCGGCAACACCACCCTCTCCCCGGCGCCGGGCACCCCTCCCTATACCCAGGCCACCCTCGACGCTGACATGAAGGGGCTCTTGAGCGTCCCCGGCGCGCGCATCGCCTATCTTTTGCAGGACAGCGTCGCTTTCGGCCCCAGCATCGACGCCGGACTGGCGCAGGAGGGTATCGCGGCGGGTACCCCGCTCTACAACAAGTTCTTCCAGCTCACCCAGTCGGTGTTCGACCCGGTCGACCCCGCCACCATGACCACGCCGCTGCCTGATCTGCGCACCGGGAGCACGCTCCCATCCAGGCTCTCCGGCCGGGTGTTGATCCAGGAGGCGACCAGCACGGCTTTCGACGCCGGCGGGCGCCCGACCAACGGCGACCTCGTCATTCCCGACTGGAGCACCCGTTACCTGGGTAACGCCCTTGGTGGGCGCGGCGTGCTGGGGACACCGGAAGCCCTCGCGGTGGCGCCCGGTTTCGACCAGGTGAGCTACCTCTCCGGCCGGGTGCCCGTCCCCTTCATGATGACCCGCTCCGACGGCACCATGATCCCGAAGGTCGAGCCGGCCGCCGGCGATGTCGCGGCGAGCGGACCGCGCGAGGGTTACTTCCAGTTCGACCAGCCGGACGTGAGCCATGGCTTTTTGATCGACCCGGTCACCTCACCGCAGAGTTTCCTGTTGGGCCAGAGGCAGATGAGCTACTTCGTTCGCACCGGGCTGGTGATCGATCCGACCTTCGTCTCTGCGGCGCTGCCCAAGCCGGTTCGCGCCCCGCCGCCCCTGCCTCCCTACCGGGTGATTCCCCCGCCGCTGTCGCGGCTCTTCGCCCAGCCGTCCTGATCCAGGGCCGGGCCCCGCCGTCTCTGGCGGGGCCCGCCACCCTTCCGGCACCGCGCACGCACCGCAGCCCCCTCCCCCAATACCTTTGCAGACACTCCCCGAGTAAACTTAGCTCTCGACAAAATTGGCCTTTTGCAATATATTCCGCGAATCGTGTATACATTTTTTACCGTGCCGTCCGCACGGTTACGAATACCAGTCACCATCAATCCCACGCAAAGGAGAACAGAACCGATGGCAACTCCAGAGTTCAAGTACCAGGAAGCTTTCCCGCTCGGGCCGGACACCACCAAGTACCGCCTCATCCCGGACTCCCAGCAGTACGTTTCGGTCGCCAACTTCGAAGGGCAGGAGGTGCTCAAGGTAGCTCCGGAGGCCCTTGCCGTAGTGGCCAACGCCGCCATGAAGGACCTCTCCTTCCTGCTCCGCCCTGAGCACAACGAGATGGTCGCCAAGATCCTGACCGATCCGGAAGCCTCCCAGAACGACAAGGGTGTTGCCCTCGCCTTCCTGAGAAACGCTGAGGTGGCGGCCAACTTCGAACTCCCCATCTGCCAGGACACCGGCACCGCCATCGTCATGGGCAAGAAGGGTCAGCAGGTCTGGACCGGCGCCAACGACGAGGAGTACCTCTCCAAGGGGGTCTACCGTACCTACACCGAGGAGAACCTGCGCTACTCCCAGACCGTCGCCTTGGACATGTACAAGGAGACCAACACCGGGACCAACCTCCCGGCCCAGATCGATCTGTACGCCACCAAGGGTGCCGAGTACAAGTTCCTGTTCATGGCCAAGGGTGGCGGCTCCGCCAACAAGACCTACCTGTACCAGGAGACCAAGGCGCTCCTCAACCCGGACAGCCTGATCAAGTTCCTCGTGGCCAAGATGAAGACGCTCGGCACCGCCGCCTGCCCGCCGTACCACCTCGCCTTCGCCATCGGCGGCACCAGCGCCGAGGCTTGCCTCAAAACCGTTAAGCTCGCCAGCGCCAAGTACCTCGACGCGCTCCCGACCAGCGGCAACGAGCACGGCCAGGCCTTCCGCGACCTCGCCCTCGAAGCGGAGCTCCTGAAGGCGGCCCAGGAGTCCGGCATCGGCGCCCAGTTCGGCGGCAAGTACTTCGCCCACGACGTGCGGATCATCCGCCTGCCGCGTCACGGCGCCTCCTGCCCGGTCGGCATGGGCGTTTCCTGCTCCGCGGACCGCAACATCAAGGCCAAGATCAACAAGGAAGGGATCTGGGTCGAGCAGATGGACGAGAACCCGGGGCGCCTCATCCCCGAGCGTTTCCGCGGCAAGCACGAACACGGCGTCAGGATCAACCTGAACCAGCCTATGAAGGACATCCTGGCCGAGCTCTCCAAGCACCCGGTCTCGACCCCGCTGCTCCTCTCCGGCACCATCGTGGTCGGCCGCGACATCGCCCACGCCAAGTTCAAGGAGATCCTCGACTCCGGCAAGCCGCTTCCGGAGTACCTGAAGAACCACCCGATCTACTACGCGGGTCCGGCCAAGACTCCGAAAGGAAAGCCCTCCGGCTCCTTCGGCCCCACCACCGCCGGCCGCATGGACTCCTACGTCGATCTGCTCCAGGCCAACGGCGGCTCCATGGTCATGATCGCCAAGGGTAACCGCTCGCAGCAGGTAACCGACGCCTGCAAGAAGCACGGCGGCTTCTACCTCGGCTCCATCGGCGGCCCGGCCGCGATCCTCGCCGAGGAGAACATCAAGAAGGTGGAGTGCATCGACTTCCCCGAACTGGGGATGGAAGCGGTCTGGAAGATCGAGGTTGAGGACTTCCCGGCGTTCATCCTGGTGGACGACAAGGGGAACGACTTCTTCAAGCAATTGGGAATTTAGTTGCAGAAGTGAGGGGGGCGAATGATTATTCGCCCCTGCAGAATCATCGTTGGATGGAAGAAAGCCCCCGTGCCGTCATGGCAGCGGGGGCTTTCTTTTGGTTTCTTCTAGTCCCTAGTCCCTGTAGTTGCCCTAGTCAGCTACATGTAAACCATGACCCGGAAGTGGAGCTTCCCATCCATGGTGGTGAAGGGGATGGTGACCCCCTTACATTGCACGCTCATGCTCCCGTCCATGGTGGACTGTTCGGGGGGATCGGTCATCGGCCGCAGCCGTCCGGAGAGAACCAGGGGAAGTCCCAGGGCCACGCTGCCGTACTGCTCGTGGTACTTGGTCTTGAAGACCCCGGCAATGTTGTTGGCCACCTCGCCGACCGCGTCGCTGATCGCCTCGTCGTCAGCCTCGTCCAGCATCAGGAGGTCCTTGGCGATCTGTTCCGCCGGCCCCTTCTCGGTCGCGAAGATGATGTAGCCGACCCGGTCTCCCGCCACCCCCACGATCCCCACCACGTCGCTTTGTAGCGGGTTGATCTTTTTCTCCACCTTGCCCGCGTATATGTCGGTATTCATGTAGCTCTTGAAGGTATCCTGGGTCGCCGACATGATGGTGAACATGATCTCTTCGAACGTTATGCTGTTGCTCAAGGCACCCCCCTTTGCGCAATTGAGAGTCGATAATTGACTACGATTTTCCTGCCTTCACTACTTCTTCGTCACTTTCGCCCATACCTTTAGAACGCAATTGCCGCCGTCCTTGCCAGGGCGTTGACTCCCTCTTGCCCGTGGAGCTATAGCCATGAACGGGCAGCCTCCACGGTTCCCGCTGTCCATCCATTGCCCGTTGCCTCTAGAGGAACTGTGCCGGGTTATCGGTACAGACGATTCCCTCCAGGGCATCCAGCAACCGCTCGTTGAAGGAGCCCTTCATCTCCTGCTTCATGATCAGCAGGGCTATTGCCGAGGAGAGTGCCTTGCGGCAGGAGCGGTCTATGGTCAGGGTGCAGTAGACATCGCAGATGGCGGCCACCTGGGCGCTGCGCGAAATCTCAGGCCCCTTCAGCCCCTGCGGGTAGCCGTTGCCATTGTTGCGCTCGTGGTGGCAACGCACCACCCCCAGCGAGATGTCGGAGAGCTTGGTGTGTTTCTTCAGGTACTGGTACCCCTCTTCGGGGTGCCTGCGGTACTCCTCCAGCTCACTCGGGGTAAGCTTCCCCTCCTTGCTGAGGATGGTAGGGGAGACGAAGACCTTGCCGAAGTCGTGCAGCAAGGTCCCGATGCCGACGTCGAGCATCTCGTCATGGGAAAGAAGGTAGGCCTCCGAATGCAGCAGCACGGACAGGGCGGTCACCTGCAGGCTGTGCACGAAGGTGTAGTAGTTGTGGGTCATCACGCTTTCCAGCGACTGGAATGAGTCCCGGTCGCTGGACAGGTACTGCAGGAGGTTCTTGACCATCCTCTGGCTGCGGGAGAAGTCGGAAACCTTCTCGGGGTGTTCGAAGATGTCCCCCACGAAGTTTATGGAGGTCTGGTAGATGATCTTCCCCTTGATCTTTGCCTGCAGCGTGTCGTCATTGAGTACACGCTCGGCGTTGCTCTCCATGTAGGCGGTGATCACCTCGAGATCGGCCGGGCTCACGAATAGGAATTCGACCTTGTTCTCCATCAGGCGCGCGGCATCCTGGTTGGAGAAATTCCGGCCATGACTCTTGTAAAGGATGTACTTGTCGCCGCTTTTTATGTAAAGGGCGACATCCGGGAAGACATCCGCCTGGATGCTTTCTATGCTGACGGGTACGTAGAGCTCCCCCATGGCTACCTCCGCATGGAACTCGTGCGGCGTATGGATGAAACGCGCCGCACAAGATCCTTATCGGCAGCAAAGGGGCGACCTTGAGTCTCGCCGGCCGCTTTCTCACCAAAAAACAGTTAGATCCCGGTCAACTCATCGATCTTCAGTTCCAGATCGTCGCCGTTTACCCGCACCACCTTGCCGCTCTCCTCCTCGGTGCGGATCACCCCCTCGTCGATCCATACCTGCAGACGCTCCATCTCCACGCCGAATTTCTCGCACGCCTCGGCCAGGGTGTACCAGCTCTTGGATACCAGCATGATCGTCCCTCCTTCGCTTCGGTCCCACCCGGAGCTGAGGCGCTTGCGTTGAAAAGAGAGCAGCCGCCTCGGTTTTAATGACAGTTTCACCGTTGGATGGTACCGCTTAAGCCTACCATGTCAAGCCGGGGCATGGCGTAGCACCTCAAAACGATTAGGATTTTAGGCAGCGCTATTTTTTCCCTTTTCTTTGCGGGAATTATGCCGATAAGGAGACCGTGGCTACTTAATGAGTAGCTGGGAGAGAGCGCATGCAAAATAAGGAACTACAGCGCGAGACGGTGCTATTCGTGGACGACGAGAAGAGCTACCTGGCGTACACCAGCGAGCTCTTCGAGAACAGGGGACTCACGGTTCTCACCGCGTCTTCCGCTATGGAGGCGCTGCAGATCGTCGAGCACCAGTCGGTCGCAGTGGTCGTTTCGGACAACGAGATGCCCGGGATGCGTGGCATCGAGCTACTGTCGCGCATCAAGGAGATTTCGCCCCACACCGTCAAGATCATGATGACCGGCAGCGCCGACCTTTCCACGACGCTGGCCGCCATCAACAGCGGCGAGGTGTTTCGTTTCGTCCTGAAGCCCTGGAAGAAGGCCGAGATGCTGCGTGCCGTCAAGGACGGCATCCGCCGCTACCGCGTGCTGCAGGCCATCAAGCGGGAGGACGAGTTCATCCTGCACTCGCTGGCGCAGACCATCGAGCTCAAGGACGCCTGTACAAAGGGACATTGCGACCGGGTCGCCACCTTGGCCCTCCGGCTCGCGGCGAAGCTGGGGGTCCCGGAGGATGTCCAGCAGGAGATCAGGTACGGGAGCTGGCTGCACGATTGCGGCAAGATCGGCGTCCCGGAGGCGATCCTCAACGCCGAGCGAGCGCTGACTCCGGAAGAATTCAAGATCGTCATGAAGCACCCTGAGTGGGGATGCGAAGTGGTCAGAAAGGCGAACCTCTCCAAGACGGTCCAGAACATCGTGCTTTACCACCACGAGCGCTTCGACGGCAAGGGATACCCTTACGGGCTGGAAGGCAGCAAGATCCCCATAGAGGCCCAGATCGTCGCGACGGCGGACATCTGCGATGCGCTCACCATGGACCGCCCCTACCGCAAGGGGTTCAACCGTGAAGAGGTCATGTGGACCATGAAGGGGATGAGCGGCTGCAATATCGATCCAAAACTGGTGCAGGTCCTGTTCTTCCTGCTGGCAGAGGACGAACCGACTGAGATGTGAACCGGAACCTTTGGCCACGGAGAAAATCTGAGAACTTCTGAGTAAGGCAACAGCCGCTTTGGTTATCCCTGAAGCGTTCGCCTCTCTCCGATTTGCTCAGATGTTATCCGCGGCCAAAATATTGAACAAAAAAAGGGAGCATCGACGATGCTCCCCCCTTACCGACGGCTGATCCAGCCCGTTATTTCTTCTTGCGTACCTCGTCGAGCGCCTTCTCGAAGCGGGGCTGGTCAAAGCCCTTCAGCACCTTGGCGTCCTCCCCTATCACGATCACCGGAACCCCCTGGCTCTTGTACTTGCCGGTGACCAGTCCCATGGCGGCACTGTCCAACTCGACATCCCTGTTGATGAAGGGGATGTTGTTCCTGGTGAAGTATTCCTTTGCAGCCCGGCAATGGGGGCACCAGGAGGTGGAGAAAAGCACGATCTTCGGGTATTTGGTCTGCACGCTGCGGCTTCCGAGCGGGCTCTGCGGGAGTTGCTCGGCGCCGGCCCCGGCAGCCGGGGCCAGCAGGGATACGGCCAGGATTGCAGTCAGCAGGATGCGCATGTTCACTCCCCCTTTGCTTCTTTTTTGGCGGGTCCCGCTACCTTGAGTTGGCGCCGGACCAGTTTGAAACTCAGTGTCTTCGGGTTGCCGGGACGGTGCACCAGGACTAGGACCGAGGTCCCGGCGCGACCGCGCAACCGCCGCTCGACGATGAACTTGAAGTCGCTGCCGGCGGTCGGGGTGCCGTCAACCTGGGTGATGATATCACCGGCCTTGATCCCGGCCAGATGGGCCGGTCCACCGGCAACCAATTGCCGCACCACGATGGTGCCGTCTGCCCTGGGGACCCCGTCGATGCCGACTCCGCCGAAAACGGCGGCAGCCTGGCTGCGGGCCGGAAGGAGCAACAGGGCGAAGAGCAAAATGGCGCAAAGGGTCTTGATCATGGCCAGTGAAGTTATACGAGAGCCACCCCGGCTGTCAACTATGCTTTTGCCGAGCCCACCCCTGTATGCTATAAGTGATGCATTAAAATCCACCAGTGGAGTTGTTCACATGACTGCTAGAACCAAGGTGAAACAGGCGCTGGACCAAGGCAAACCAGGCAACACCATTCTCGTCAAGGGGTGGGCGCGCACGATCAGAAACAGCAAGGAGGTGACCTTCATCTCCCTGAACGACGGGTCGTGCCTCTCCGGAATACAGGTGGTTGCGGAGCCCGACCTCCCCAACTACGAGGAGGTTACCGGGATCGGCACCGGCAGTGCCCTTGCCGTCACCGGACTGTTGCAGGAGTCGCCGGCGGCAGGGCAGAAACTGGAGCTGAAGGCGCAGCAGATAGAGGTGGTCGGCGGGGCGGACCAGGAATACCCGATGCAGAAGAAGCGGCACAGCTTCGAGTACCTGCGTACCATCGCCCATCTCAGGGTGCGCAGCAACACCTTCGGTGCGGTGTTCCGGGTGCGCTCGGCCCTGGCCCAGGAGGTGCACCGCTTCTTCGCCGAACGCGGATTTCTCTACGTGCACACCCCGATCATCACGGCCAACGACTGCGAGGGCGCCGGGGAACTGTTCCGGGTCACCACGCTCGACCTCGCCCACCCGCCGCTCGTAAACGGAGAGATCGACTTTTCCAGGGACTTCTTCGCCACCGGTACCGGGCTCACCGTGAGCGGGCAGCTCGAAGGCGAGCTCTTCGCCCAGGCCTTCTCCGACATCTACACCTTCGGGCCGACCTTCCGGGCCGAAAACTCCAACACGGCACGCCATGCAGCCGAGTTCTGGATGATCGAACCGGAGATGGCCTTTGCCGACCTCGCCGACGACGCCGACCTGGCCGAGGCCTTTTTCAAGAGGCTGTGCCGCTTCGCGCTGGACCACTGCGGCGAAGACATGAATTTCTTCAACACCCAGATAGACAAGGGGCTGATCCAGAGGATCGAGGCGGTGGCGCAGGCCTCCTTCGCCAGGATGGACTACGGCGAAGCGATCGAGCGGCTCAAGAAGGCGCCGGTATCGTTCCAGTTCCCCGTGGAGTGGGGGCTCGACCTGCAGTCCGAGCACGAGCGCTACTTGACCGAACAGGTGGTGGGGGGTCCCGTCTTCATCCTCAATTACCCAAAGGAGATCAAGGCCTTCTACATGCGGCAGAACGATGACGGCAAGACCGTCGCCGCCATGGACCTGCTGGTCCCGAAGGTAGGCGAGATCATCGGCGGGAGTCAGCGCGAGGAGCGCCTGGAACTGCTGGAGCGGCGCATGCTGGAGACGGGGATCTCGTCGGAAGCCCTTTCGTGGTACCTCGACACCCGTCGCTGGGGTTCCACGCCGCACGCGGGCTTCGGGCTCGGCTTCGAGCGGCTGATCATGTACCTGACCGGGATGGAGAACATCAGGGACGTGATCCCCTTCCCCAGGACGCCGAGGCACGCGGAGTTCTAGGAACAGACTGAGATTAAGATTAAGACTGAGAGGAAACCCAAAACAAAAAAAAGGAGAGGCAAGGGCCATGGGTGCCTTGCCTCTCTTCGTTTTCTCAATCTAAATCTTAGTCTTAATCTCAGTCTTAATCTTAGTCTAAATCTTAGTCTTAATCTGCCTTTTGCGCCGCCTGCGGCCAGTAGCTCCCGCCGGTCAGCACTGCCTTAATCTTGCCGATCTTCACCTTGGTCGACACCATCACCGGTATCTTGAGCGCGTCATCGGTGAGCCATACCTTGACCTCACCGGTGCGCGCGAAGAACCCGTCTGCCTTCATCAGAGGCTGCACCACGATGGTCTTGAAGTGTCCCACCGGCGTATCGATCTCCTCCCGTTTGAGCACCTTCACCTCGGTATTCCAGAGTTTCTTGCAGTCGTAGATGTCGACGAAGAGGGAGCGACCGGGGACGAGGTCGAGGGTGCGGACGTAATAGACGATGGAAAGGGGATCGTAGGTGGTCGCGCTGATGTCATCGACGCGCTGGGTCTTGTGCAGGAGGTCCTTCGACTCCACCTTGAGCTTCTGCTGGTCGAACCTCGCCTCCTTGAGGCGGCGGTGATTTCCCTCGCTGATCTTGTTCCGGAAGTACCTCGGAAAGCCGAAGCGGTCGCCACTGCCGCGCACGACCACGGACTCGGCCCGGTCTTCGACCCTGAAGAAGGTGTCCAGCCACGGCGTGGAGCGGGTGGTGGTGACGATGTGAAGTTCGTTCCCCTTGGTGCTGAGCTCCTGTACCGTGACCCCCGCCTTGATCCCGGTCCAACTGACGTCGTAGACCAGCCTTTCGTTGGGGTTCATCGCGCGGGCGGGGAGAGCGGAGACTATGAGAACTGCGAAAAAGGACAATATGGCTGAAATTTTCATGTCCACAGATTAGCCCCTGGCGACATTTTTTTTCAAGGGAAAAAGCTTAGGGATTACCTAATGTTAGACATTTCACACGCGCGATACTGTCGGAATCGGGGAAGTTGACGGGAGAAGTCGTCGTAGGGCGAGGGGATGGGGGGGATGGGGCGAATGATTATTCGCCCCTACGCCCCGCTGCTCTTGGTGATCATGATCACCCCGACCGCGACCAGAACGGTCCCCGCCCAGCGCAGCGGGCTCACCACCTCGTGCAGGAAGTACTGGGACAGGAAGGCAACCAGGATGTAGTTCAAGGCCTGCATCGGCAGGGCCACCGACAGGTCCTCCCAGGAGAGAACGGCGAGCCAGAGGAAAAAGAAGACGGCGAGCATGGCGGTGCCGAACACCAGCTTCGGCGTGGTGAGAGCCTGCACGGCGACCCTCATGATCCCCCTCAGGTTCATGGTGGATATGTCTCCCAACTCCTTCATGCCGCTGGCCAGCAGCAGGTCCCCTATGGTCCCCGCCGTGACCGCCGCCAGCATGACCACTACGGTCTTAAACATACGTCTTTTCCTCTCCGCGGTAGTTTCTCAGTCTGATGCCGGCTCGGGCCAGCTTCTCCCTCACGCGCGGGCTGGTCAGTGCCGCCAGTTCCGCCTCGTGCTGATAGTCGGGCATGCGGCGCTTGAGCGTCGCACAGGGGTGGCAGCCGGGGTGGAAGTAGATCTCGGTGGTTCCCTCTCCCAACGCGTCCAGCACCCGCAAGAGGTACTCCTCCGTCATCTGCCCGGAGTTCAACAGTCCCTTCACCTCACCTGCGTAGCTGATGCCCAGCCGTTCCAACCGGGGACGGCAGCGGTCGGCCAAGCGGGCGAAGATGAAGGCGTCGGCACATTTCCCCGCCAGCCTCTTCCGGTCCAGCGCCAGGTTCGCCGTGAGGTTCTCCCTGGTGAGGCGAAAGCTCTTGATGCCGTAGCCGGGCATCAGCTCGCAGAGGATGTCGAACACCACCGGATGCATGTGGATGTTGAGGTGACCGTCGACGTGGGAAAGCTCCACACCCGCGTCCCGGCACTTCGCCAGTTGCGCATCGATCTCCAGCCGGAGCTTCTTCCTGAGTCCCTTCAGAAAGAAATAACGCATCCCCGCCAGCACCGGGTCGTCGGTGAACTCTCCGCCCGCGTCCGTCAATGCGGGCAATCCCCCCTGCGGCAGGACCGCGCTCCCCTGCACCAGGGTGAGGTGCAGCCCCACCTGAAGGCCGGGGTTCGCGCGCGCAAAGGCCGCCGCCTCCTCGAAGGCGTCTCCTCCCACCATGAGGGAGGTGCTGGTGAGGAGCCCCTCCTGCCAGGCCTTGATGATGCCGCGGTTCGCCCCGGCGCTCAGGCCGAAGTCGTCGGCGTTGAGAATAATCTCTTTCATATCGGCTCGGTGACTCCTCCCCCCGAAGGGGAGGGAGGAGCGACTAGCAGGCGGCCTGCTTGCGCTTTCTCATGTAGCTCAGGTACTGCGCCCCTTCCTTCAGAAGCTTGCGGCGCACCTGGGAGTCGACCAGCATGCTGAAGATGCTGCGCGCTATGTAGCGGGGACGGAAGTAGAACTTGTTGTAGAACAGCTCCACCGCGTCGAAGATCTCCTGGTTGGTGAGATCGGGGTAGTTGATGACGCACTTCTGGTGCCCGGTCTCGTCGAGGAAGCTGTCGGAGGCGATCCAGCCGTTCTCCTTGGCCATCTGGTAGAACTCGGTGCCGGGGTACGGGGAGGCCAGCGAGACCTGGATCGAGGTGAGGTCGAGGTCGATGGCGTAGGCGATGGTTTCCTTGATGGTCTCGCGGGTCTCGCCGGGAAGCCCCAGCACGAAGGCGCCGTGCACCGTGATGCCGAGTTTCTTGCAGTTCCTGGTGAACTCGATCGCCTGTGCCTTGGTGACCCCCTTCTTGATGTTCTTGAGGATCTGCTCGTTGCCCGACTCGTAGCCGACCACGACGTGGTGCATCCCGGCGTCACGCAACTCCTTCAGGGTCTCGTAGTCGCAGTTGGCGCGGGCGTTGATCACCCAGGAGACGTTCAGGGGCTTGATGAGCCTGGCAATGGCGATGGCGTGCTGCTTGTCCGCGGTGAAGGTGTCGTCATCGAAGGAGATGTCCTTCACGTAGGGGAGGTTCTCCTTGATCCACTTCACCTCTTCGTACACGTTCTGCGGACTTCTCTTTCTCAGGGTCCGCCCGGAGAAGGTCTGCGGCCAGAGGCAGTAGATGCAGCGCGACGGGCAGCCGCGGCTGGCGTAGATGGAAACGTAGGGATGCCTGAAATGCGGGATCACGTACTCTTCGATGGGAAGGTCGCGCTGATAGATCTGGCTGGCGAAGGGGAGGACGTCGAGGTCGGCGATGGGGGCGCGGTCCTTGGTGTGGACTACCGTCCCCTCTCTGAGAAAGCTGATGCCGTCCACCTCTTCCCACGGTTTCCCCTCACAGAGCTCCTTCGTGGAGTAGTCGAACTCGCCGCGGCAGACGATGTCGACCGCGCCGGCAGCGAAACGGAGGCTTTCCTCGGGGAGGATGCTGACGTGCGGACCGGTGAGCACCGTAACCGTGCCCGGTTTCTGCGCCTTGACCCGGCGCGCGGTCTCCACGTCGATGGCCAGCGTCGGGGTGGAGGTGTACATCACCACCATGTCGTAATCTTTGGCTATCTCAAGACAGGCATCGAGGTCCAGACGCTGCACGGGTGCGTCGACGACGCGCGACCCTTCGATCATCCCCGCCGGGTAGGTGAGCCAGCCGGGGAACCAGAAGGAGGTCACCTCGCGCGAGGCCTGGTAACGCGCACCGGCACCTCCGTCAAAATCCTCAAAGGTCGGCGGGTTCAAAAACAACGGCTTCATATAACCCCTCCAGATTAATAGCGTCACACAAAAAAAGAAGCCCTGACTATAAGACGGCGGCCCCCCTTTTGTCAAGGCGAACCGGGGCCAACTCCGGTAAAGCGTTGCGGTGGCGGCTCCCCTCTGATAAAGTGGCCGGTCGAAAGGGAGAAGCGCAATGACCAAGGAAAACAGAAACCTGGGTGTGGTAGCCGCCATGCCCCAGGAGATCGCGCCGGTGCTGGCGCGCATAAAGGGTTACGCCAAGGGGAACATCGACGGGCGCAACCTGTACCGGTTCCCCGTGAACGGCAGCTGCGTCTATCTCATCGAGTCGGGGATGGGCCCCGCCCAGGCGGCGGCGGCGACGAGGGCGCTGATCAGGCACGCACAGCCGGACGCCATCCTCAATTTCGGCTTCGGCGGCGCGGTCCTTCCCGGCCTGGAAGTCGGCGAACTTGTGCTGGCGGACAGGGTCTTCCGTCTGGACCAGGGCATCATCGGCGAACTGCCGCAGCCCGACTCCGCACTCGCGGCCCTCATCCAGGACTACTGCGCCAAGGTGGGGCTGCAGTTGCGGCGCGGTGGGTTCATCACCGCCTGCGGGATCAGGAACAAGGGCGAGATGGCCAGCCGGCTCGGGGGGAGCACCGCTCTTCCCCTGCTAGAGATGGAGACGGCGGCGGTACTCGAACAGGCACAGGCTGCGGGGATACCGTTGGTGTCGGTCCGGGGTGTGAGCGACGCGGCCGACGAGGAGCTCGGCTTTACCATCGAGGAGTTCTGCGACGCCAACCTGAACCTCAACCCGTGGCGGGTGGCGTGGACCATTTCCAAAAGACCTTGGCTGATTCCGCAACTGGTCAGGCTGGCGGGGAACTCACGCAGGGCGGGGAAGCGGCTGGCGCTGGCCGTCGAGCTCGCGCTGCAGGCGCTGACGCGGCAGACCTAGCTTTAGTCGAAGCTCTCGGAGAAACGGGCGGCGATCTCCCCCTTCAGGTAGGCGTCCGCCTCGGCCGCGGTGCAAAAGCTCAGGGCCTTCAGGGCCACCTCGCGCGCCTCCTGCACGGTGCAGCGACGCAGGATCTTCTTCACCCGCGGGATGGAGACCGCGTTCATGGACAACTCGTCGTAACCAAGCCCCAGGAGGATCGGAAGGTACTCCGGGTCCCCCGCCATCTCGCCGCAGATGCAGGCGTCGATCCCCGCCGCGTGGGCGGCATCGACGATGGTCTTCAGCGAGCGGAGCACCGCCGGGTGCAGCGGCTGGAACAGCGCGGAGAGGTGCTCGTTGGTGCGGTCGATGGCCAGCGTGTACTGGATCAGGTCGTTGGTGCCGACGCTGAAGAAGTCGACCTCCGCCGCCAGGAGGTCGGCTATGACCACGGCGGAAGGGATCTCGATCATGATGCCGACCTGCACCTTCTCGTCGAAGGGGTGCTTCCCGCGCAGTTCCTCCTTCACCTCCTCCAGAAGGGCCTTGGCGGCACGCACCTCGGCCACCCCCGACACCATGGGGAAGAAGAGCTTCACCTCGCCGAAGGCGCTCGCCCTCAGGATGGCCCGCAACTGGGCCTTGAATGCCTCGGGCTGGCGCAGCGAAAGGCGAATCGCCCGCACCCCCAGCGCCGGGTTCATCTCGTCGGAGAGGTCGAGGTCGGTGAGGCACTTGTCACCGCCGATGTCCAGGGTCCTGATGGTCACCGGCTGCGGCGCCATTTTCTTCACCAGCGCCGAGTAGGCCTCGAACTGCTCCTCTTCGTCCGGCAGCGTGCTGCGGTTGAAAAAGAGCATCTCGGTGCGGTACAGCCCGATCCCCTCGCCGCCGTGCTTGTGCACCGAGGCGACCTCCTCGATGAACTCCACGTTCCCCTTGAGACGCATCCGATGCCCGTCCAGGGTCTGGGCCGGCAGGTCCCGCAGCTTCAGCAGTTCCCGCTCCACGTACTCGTAGCGCTGCTTCTTCTGCAGGTACTCCTTGAACTCCTCCGCCCCCGGGTTGACGATGACGACGCCGGTGGAGCCGTCGATGATCAGGGTGTCCCCTTCGCTGACCTCGGCGGTCGCCCGCTCCAGCCCCACCACCGCGGGAACCTCGAAGGCCCGGGCCAGGATGGAGGAGTGGGAGGTCTTCCCCCCCAGGTCGGTGATGAAGCCCATCACCTTGGCCTTGTCGATCTGCAGGATGTCGGCCGGGGAGAGGTCGTGGGCCACCACGATCACCTTTCCCTCGATGTTGTCGAGGGGCTCCAGCTTTTGCCCCACCATGTGCCTCAGCACGCGTTCGACCACGGTCTCCACGTCGCCGCCGCGCTCGCGCAGGTACTCGTCGTCCACGCCTTCGAAGAAGGCCTTGAAGCGCCCGAGGGTCCTTTTCAAGGCCCCCTCGGCGTTGATCCCAAGCCGTTCGATGTACTGCGTGGTCTCGCCGACCAGCATGGTGTCGTCCAGCAGCATGAGGTGGGCGTCGATGACGCAGAGGTGCTCGGGGCCGTGGGTGCTGGACAACTGCTCCTTCAGGTCGTAGAGCTCCCCCTTGGCCCGCTCGATGGCCCTCGTGAAGCGATCGAGTTCCCCCGGGATCTCCTCGTTGGCCACCAGCACCTCGGTGACCGCGACGCGGCGCCGGTCGGTGATGCGCACCTGCCCGATGGCGATCCCGGAAGAGGCACCGATCCCCTTCAGCTGTCTCGACTCACTCTTCTCCGAATCCATTCCGGATCAGCTCCCCGATGGCGGCGTAGGCCTCGACCTCGTCCGCCCCCTCGACCTTGAGGGTGATGGTGCTCCCCTTGGCGGCGGCCAGCATCATGATCCCCATGATGCTTTTGCCGTTCACCTCGATCCCCTCCCGCTCGATTCTGATCTCGGAGGAGAAACCGCTCGAGGTCTTCACCAAGAGCGCGCTGGCCCTGGCGTGCAGCCCCAGCTTGTTCGGTATTACGAATTGGCCTTCTATCATATCGTGCACCCCCCTGTCCGCGGCAAGGACCGCGGCGGGCGAATCCTCCTCTGTCTTTACTTCTTCAGGAAATCCCCGGCTACCGTGATACCCTCCTGGGCGCTCTCCTTGAGCTTCAGGGCCAGTTCACTGACGCTGCAGCGGTTGCGCTCCTGGGTGAAACGGATCAGCATCGGGAGGTTGACCCCGGTCAGCACCTCGACCTTCCCTTCCTGCAAAAACGAGATGCTCATGTTGGAGGGGGTGCCGCCGAACATGTCGGTCATGATGATGGCCCCGTCGCCGGAGACCCGGGACACCGCGTCCTTGATGGCGGCCATGACGTCGGCAGCGGACGCGTCGTGCGCGATCCCCACCGCCTCGGCGAGTTCCAATTTCCCCACTATCATCTCCGCCGCGGTCAAAAGCTCACTGGCCACGCCGGCGTGTGCTACCAAAAGCAGTCCTATCATCCCAGCCCCTTCTCTATATCTCTGTGAGAAATTTTAATGTTCACGTTCCGTTGCCGGAAGTAGTGGTACAGCTCTTCTGCGATGGCCACCGAGCGGTGCCTGCCGCCGGTGCAGCCGATGGAAACGGAGAGGTAGGACTTCCCCTCCCTCCGGTACCCGGGCAGCAGGAACTCCAGCATGTCCCGGAAACGTTCCAGGAACACCATGGTTTCCTTCTGCTTCAAAACGTAGTCACGCACCCCCGGCTCCAGGCCGGAATAGGGGCGCAGCTCGGCCACGAAGTACGGGTTGGGGAGAAAGCGCACGTCCATGACCAGGTCGCTCTCCAGGGGGAGCCCGTAGCGGAAGCCGAAGGACTGCAGGTTCACCTGCATCTCCAGGGCCCCCTCGCCCCCCTTGACCAGCCCGATCACCACCTCCTTCAGGCGGTGCACGTTCATCTCCGAGGTGTCGATGATCGCGGTGGCGATGCGCCGCAGCCCAGCCAGCTGGTCGCGCTCGAAGCGGATCCCCTCGGGGACGCTCGCCCCCTCCAGCGCCGGGTGGCGGCGGCGGGTCTCGGAGAAGCGCCGGATCAGGACCTCGTCGGTGGCGTCGAAGTAGAAGATCTTGACGCTGTGCCCGGCCGAGGCGATGGACTGGAAGACCTGGTCGTACCCCTTGATGAAGTCGCGGCTCCTGATGTCCATCACCAGTGCCACGTCCTTGATGTCCTCGCGGGAGTGCTCCACAAGCTCGATGAAAGTGCTCACCAGGGAGACCGGGAGGTTATCCAGGCAGAAGAACCCCTCGTCCTCCAGCGCCTTCACCGCCGTCGATTTCCCCGATCCGGAGAGGCCGGTTATGATGACGATGCGCATGCTATTCCACCTCGTTGCCCAGGGGGCGGAACTCCAGGCGGGCCAGGAGCTTCTCGTGGAACTCGCGGGCCGAGTGGTACCCCATCCCCTTCAAGAGGAAGTTCCTCGCGGCGACCTCGATGATGGAGGTCAGGTTCCGGCCCGGACGGACCGGGATCTTCAGGTGCGGCAGGTCGACACCCAGGATGGTCTTCACCGGCTCGTCGATACCCAGCCGCTCGTACTCCTGGTTCGCGTCCCACTCCATGAGTTCCAGCACCATGTCGATGATCTTCTTCTCGCGGATCGA
The DNA here is from genome assembly GCF_019063885.1 of Geomonas diazotrophica. Taxonomy (NCBI): domain Bacteria; kingdom Pseudomonadati; phylum Thermodesulfobacteriota; class Desulfuromonadia; order Geobacterales; family Geobacteraceae; genus Geomonas; species Geomonas diazotrophica. The sequence continues at coordinate 3,622,193 of NZ_CP077684.1, forward strand.
GGAGACCCCGTACAGGTCCTTGATGTTGATGATCCCAAGCCCGCGGATCTCCATGTGGTACTGGATGGTCTCCCCCGCCTGCCCCACGAGGGCTGCCGGCATCTTCTTCTTTATGTGGATCACGTCGTCGGCCACCAGCCGGTGCCCGCGGATCACCAGGTCCAGGGCGCACTCGCTCTTGCCGATGCCGCTCTTGCCCAAAAGCAGCACGCCCACCCCCAGGACGTCGACCAGCACGCCGTGGATGTGGGTGGAGGGGAGCAGGCTCTCTTCGAGGAACTTGGTGATCAGGCTGATGAAGGTGGAGGACTGGTGGTGGGTCACCAGCAGCGGGATGCCGGCGGCCTGGGCGGAACGCTTCAGGAACTCGGGGGGGTCCAGCCCCTTGGTGACGATGAAGCAGGCGATAGGATAGCTGCAGAGCTTCTCGATGTGCCGGGAGCCGACCTCTTCGGGGATCTGGCTCAGGTAGGAGATCTCGGTGTTGCCAAGTACCTGGACCCGGTCCGGATGCAGGTGCTCCGTGTAGCCGGTGAGGGCCAGGCCCGGCTTTTGGATGCGGGAGCTGTAGAGCCGATTGCTAAGGCCCTCGTCACCGCACAGAAGCTGGAGGTCGAGGCCGTAAGCCTTGTCTTCCAACAGATCCTTGATGCTGAGGCTCATGCTTGTCAATGCTTCGACCTTTCCCCCGTGCACGCGAACAGCCCCAGAAGGGGCCGTTATCACGATGGGAGGCGCCACGGGGACGCCTCCCATCCGCTCCTCGACCCGGAGTCTTACGCTCCGGACCGTTCTTTCAGTTCAAAAAGAGCGCTACGGGTTCTCCGGGGAGATCAGGCCGTAGTTGCCGTCTTTCCTGCGATACACCACGTTGATGGTCTCGGTGGAGGACTCGGTGTAGACCAGGAAGTCCTTGTGCAAAAGTTCCATCTGCATCACCGCCTCTTCGACGGACATCGGTTTCATGGTGAAGCTCTTGGTCTTGATGATGACCGGGGCCTGGGTCCCTTCTTCGATCCCCTGGGCCTGCACGATCGCCTTCTGCACCTGGCGCTCGCGCGCGTCGGAAGCCGGTTTGTGGGCCTTGATACGCTCCTTGAAGCGGCGCAGCTGGCGCTCGATCTTGTCGGATACAGCATCGATGGAGGCGTACATGTCGTTGGTCTCTTCCGCGGCCTTGATGGTGATCCCCTTGGCGTTGATGGTCACCTCGGCCATGTGACGGATCTTCTCAACGGTCAAAAATACCTGGACGACAATCGGCTCGTCTATATATTTCTTAACCCGGTCCAGCTTCTCCTCTGCGTAGCTCTTCAGCGCTTCGCTCGGTTCCATGTGCCTGAAAGTCGTGGTTATCTGCATACGAAGTACCTCCCTTTATTGTCAATACACGCGAAGTGACCGCCCGGGGCGGGGTCCGCGTTAGAAATGCTTCTTGCGCTCCGAGGACGAGCCGATGCGGAGCATCTCACGGTACTTGGTAACGGTGCGCCGGGCGATCACGATGTTGTGGTCGGAAAGGAGCTCCGCCAGGCGCTGGTCCGAGTAGGGGCGCTTAGGATCCTCGTTGTCCACCAGCTCCTTGATCTTGCTCTTGACGCTCTCGGAGGCAATGAAATCCCCCTCGCCGGTGGAGATCCCCGAGTTGAAGAAGTACTTCAGCTCGAAGAGCCCCTGGGGGGTCTGCATGTACTTGTTGGTGGTGACGCGGCTGATGGTGGATTCGTGCATGCCGATGTCCTCGGCGATGTCGCGCAAAACCAGCGGGCGCAGGTACTCGATGCCGCGGTCCAGGAAGTCGCGCTGGAACTTGACGATGCTCTTGGCCACCTTGAAGATGGTGCGCTGGCGCTGCTGGATGCTCTTGATGAGCCAGATGGCGGAGCGCATCTTCTCGCCGATGTAGTCCTCGGCCACCTTGTCCACCTGGCGGGTGCTCTTGGTGTCGGGGGCGTAGATCGGGTTGATCCTCAGGTTGGGCATACCCTCGTCGTTGAGCATGACCACGTACTCGTCCCCCACCTTGTGCACGAAGATGTCCGCGGAGATGTACTGCACGTCGTCGCTGCCGAAAATCCGCCCCGGCTTGGGATCGAGCTCGGCGATGATACGGGTCGCCGCCAGGATGTCGTTCACGTCCACGCCGAGCACCTTGGCCGCCTGCTTGTACTTGTGGCTCTCCAGGTCCTTCAGGTGGTCGCGCAGCAGCGCCTCGACCAGGCTTCCCGACATCCCCAGGCTCGCCACCTGGATCAGCAGGCACTCGCGCAGGTCGCGCGCACCCACCCCCACCGGGTCAAATTCCTGGATCCGCTTCAGAACCCCCTCCACCAGTGGGGTCAGCACACTCTCGGCGAAGCCGTCGGCCGCTTCGGTCAACTGCTCCTCGGGGGCGCCGGCGGAAAGTCCCGACCACTCCAGGGCCTCTTCGCTGAAGGGGCTCACCTGGACGCAGGCCGAGGCGATATCCTCGAGGCTCGCACGCAGATAGCCGTCCTCGTCGATGTTGCCGATGATCTCGGCACCCACCGCCATCTCCCGGTCGGTGAGACGGGTCAGGCTCAGCTGCCAGAGCAGGTGGTCGAAGAGGGTGGATTTCTTGGTGAGGAGATTTTCAAAGGAGGGGCGGTCCTCGTCGTCGTAGTACTGCTCGCCGGAACTGTAGTTGTAGCCGTCTATGTAGGAGTCCCAGTCGGCCTCGCGGGTCTCTTCACCGGCACGGACTTCCTGGAAGTCGCTGGCGGAACTTTCCGGCTCGGCTTCCTTTTCGCGCAGTTCGAGCTGTTCGGGCTCGCGGATCTCCTCCTGTTCAATCACCTCGTCCAGGATCGGGTTCTCCTCGAGTTCCTGCCGCACTACGTCCTGCAGCTCCAGCCGGGAGAGCTGAAGCAGCTTGATGGCCTGCTGCAACTGGGGGGTCATCACCAGTTGCTGACTCATTTTCATCTGCTGGCGCATCTCAATTGCCATAAGTCCTCACAAACCCTTGAAAACCGAATAAACCTTGAAACCCGTTTTACGTGCTACGCAACGTTCTATGTTCCATGCTCTACGTTGAAAAGCTTGGGAACCCTTTGATAAATCGTGTAATTGACGAGCTCGAGCTGTGTGAGAATTGAACTTTCCGATGTTCATGGAGTATCCGCTCTCTTTGTTCTCATTATAGCGCGGGCAAGGAACTTTGGCGACCTCGATTTCGCATTTTAACGTAGAACCTGGAACGTAGAACATAGAACGTCTTTTTTCTTTACAGCCTGAACTTGTCTCCCAGATAGATTTCCCGAGCCTTCTTGCTCTGCGAGATCTGAACCGGATCACCCACTTCGAGAACCTCGCCGGCGTTCATGATGTAGGCCTTGTCGCAGACCCCCAAGGTCTCGCGCACGTTGTGGTCGGAGATCAGCACCCCGAGCCCCTTCCCCTTCAGCGCCCTGATGATGTTCTGGATATCGATCACCGCTATCGGGTCGATGCCGGCAAAAGGCTCGTCCAGCAGGATGAAGCTGGGATCGGTAGCCAGAGCCCGGGCGATCTCGACGCGGCGCCTCTCACCGCCGGAAAGGGCGTAGCCGCGGCTGCCGGCGATGTGCTCGATGCGGAATTCCGCCAGCAGTTCCTCCACCCGCTCCCTGCACCGCACCGGCTCGAGGTCCATGGTCTCCAGGACGGCAAGGAGGTTGTCCCTCACGGTGAGGCGCCGGAACACCGACGGTTCCTGCGGCAGATAGCTGATGCCGCGGCGCGCCCTCTGGTACATGGGGAGCCCGGTGATCGGCTCGCCGTCCAGGAAGACCTCTCCCTGGTCCGGGCGGGCCAGCCCCACCACCATGTAGAAGGTGGTGGTCTTGCCGGCGCCGTTGGGACCGAGGAGCCCGATCACCTCGCCCGAGGAGATCTCTAGGTCCACCCCCTTCACCACCATGCGCTTGTTGAAGCCCTTCTGGAGTCCCTTGGTGTAGAGGGTGCTACGGCTTGGCACCGACATTCTTTCCTCCCGGATGGATGACCGCTTCCACCCGTTCCTTCGGGCCGCTGGTAACCACGCTCCTCTGCTCGTTGACGTAGTAGATGATGACCTTGCCGGTCACCACGTCCTCGCCGGATACCACCTTCGGGTTACCGTCCAGAACGATGCGCGCCGTCTTCGGATCGTACACCCCGTGGGCGCCGGTCGCCTGGCGGTCCTCCTGGACGATGCGCACGTTGCCGAAAGCCTCGACCTGCGACACCTCGTTGTTGGGCCCGTTGTAGGAAACCACCATGCGGTCCGTGTACAGGGTCATGTCACCCTGGCGGGCGACCACCTTTCCCTCGAACGTCGCGGTCTTCTTCTCGTTATCGGTATTGAGCGTGTCCGACTTTACCTTTAAAGGCTCTTTGTTGCTGACGCCCTGCGCGGCATAGCCCGCCGTCGCCAGGGCAAGCAGCAGCGCGAGACAGGAGACGATACGGCGCATCACTTCCCCCCCTGCCGGTACACGGCGCTTACGTCCTTCAACAACCTGAATTTTCGAGTCTGCGTGTAGTACTCCATACCTGTCCCTTCCAACTCGCTTCCGATGTCCGTCAACCTGGCCCGCTCGGAGGTCTGCAGCATGCTGCGCGCCGCGACGTAGTTGACGCGGGGGGCCGAGAACCCGTACCCCTTGCTGCTTTTCCCTCGCACGTTGCCGATGAGGGCGACGTCCCTGGTCCCGTTATGGTATTCGCCGCGGTCCGCCGTTATCAGCAACTCGCCGACCCCTCCCGCCCCGTGCACCACCATCTGCACGCCGGAAAGGTAGGAGATGTCGGCCTGCTTGTTATAGTCGGCTCGGTCGGCGGCGAGCTCCCAGCGCTTGATGCCCTGTTTGGTTTCCGTGTAATGGAACTTGTGCAGGGAAACATCCACCTGGAGCGGAAGCTTGCGCACCGACAACTTCGGGGCCACTTCCTGCTGCATACGGAAGACTATGGTGGCAATCACCAGCAGGGAAGCAACAACTGCCAGGACACCGAGGAATCGCTTGAAATTATTGAAGTTATGCATGATTTCGCTGGAAGTATAGCATCTAAGAATTTCACTGTAAAGCGCATTTTGGTGCGCTTCGAAAATTTTGGCACAAAGATTGAAGAAGGCGCAAAATAGCGGTTGGCCGACTAACTCATGAGAATTCGGCACCTTAAATGCGCCGCCGGTCCCGGCCTGAAAACGGGACGGGCGGCGCCTGGAGCTGTCGGAAAAGGAGACGCAATCAGCAGCGGTTGGCGAGGTACCAGGCGTAGGTGTCTTTGAGCCCCTGGTCGAGCCCGATCTTGTGGTGCCACCCCAGCTCGTGGATGCGGCTCACGTCGCTGAGCTTTCTGGGGGTGCCGTCGGGTTTGGAGGCGTCGAACAGGATCTCTCCGGCAAAGCCGACCACCGCCGCGATCCTGCGGGCCAGGTCGGCGATGGAGAGTTCCTCGCCGCTCCCCACGTTCACCGGGTCCCATCCCTCGTAATGCTGCATGAGGAAGAAGGAGGCGCCGGCGACGTCGTCCACATGGACGAACTCGCGGTATGGGGTACCGGTCCCCCAGATGGTGACGCTTTCCGCCCCGGCCGCCTTGGCCTCGTGGAACCTGCGGATCAGGGCGGGGAGGACGTGGGAGGTGGTGAGGTCGAAGTTGTCGTTGGGGCCGTAGAGGTTGGTGGGCATGGCGCAGATGAACCGGGTCCCGTACTGGCGGTTGTAGGACTGGCACATCTTGATGCCGGCGATCTTGGCTATGGCGTACGGCTCGTTGGTCGGCTCCAGCGGACCGGTGAGCAGCGCCTCCTCCTTGATCGGCTGCGGGGCGAGCTTGGGGTAGATGCAGGTGGACCCCAGGAGCAAGAGCTTCTTCACCCCGGCGAGGTAGCTCGAATGCAGCACGTTGTTCTGGATCATCAGGTTGTCGTAGATGAACTCCGCCGGAAAGCTGTTGTTGGCGACGATGCCGCCCACTTTCGCCGCCGCCAGGAACACGTACTCCGGACGTTCCGCCTCGAAGAAGGCCCGCGTCGCCCCCTGGTCGCGCAGATCGAGCTCGGAGCTCTTACGCAGCAAGAGGTTCCGGTACCCCTGGCGCTCCAGTTCCCGCACCAGTGCGGAACCGACCAGGCCGCGGTGCCCGGCCACGAAGATCCTGGCGTCATTTTCCATCGGCTCTCAGCTCCCGTTCCGCGATGGCGAGATCGGCCTCGGTCATCATCTTGACCAGTTGCGGAAAGCTCGTCCTGGGCTCCCAGCCCAGCTCGCGCCTGGCCTTAGTGGCGTCCCCCAGCAGCAGGTCGACCTCGGCCGGGCGGAAATAGCGCGGGTCGATCTCGATCAGGACCTTCCCGGTCTTGACGTCGATCCCCTGCTCCTGCTCCCCCTCCCCCTTCCAGGTGAGCTCCATCCCCAGGCTGCCGAAGACCTGCTCCGCGAACTCACGGACGCTGTGGGTCTCGCCGGTCGCCACCACGTAGTCGTCGGCCCGGTCCGCCTGGAGCATGCGCCACATCGCCTCGACGTAGTCGCCGGCGAAGCCCCAGTCCCTCTTCGCCTCCAGGTTACCGAGGTAAAGCCGGTCCTGCAGCCCGAGCTTCATGCGCGCGGCGGCCCGGGTGATCTTCCTGGTCACGAAGGTCTCGCCGCGGCGCGGGGATTCGTGGTTGAAGAGGATGCCGTTGCAGGCGAACATGTTGTAGCTCTCACGGTAGTTCACCGTGATGTAGAAGGCGTATGCCTTGGCGCAGGCGTACGGCGAGCGGGGGTAGAAGGGGGTGGTTTCCTTCTGCGGCGTCTCCAGCACCTTGCCGTAGAGCTCGGAAGAGGAGGCCTGGTAGAAACGGGTCGTGATCCCCGCCTCCTGGATTCCCTCCAGGATGCGCACCGCCCCCAAGGCGTCCACCTCGCCGGTGTACTCCGGGACGTCGAAGGAGACGCGGACGTGGCTCTGGGCGCCCAGGTTGTAGATCTCATCGGGATGGATCTCCCGCAGCAGGCGGTTGATGGAGCTGGCATCGTTGAGGTCGCCGTAATGGAGGAACAGCCGCGTGTCCGCCTCGTGCGGGTCGCGGTAGATGTGGTCGATCCGGCCGGTGTTGAAGGAGGAGGAACGGCGGATCATGCCGTGCACCTCGTACCCCTTTTGCAAGAGGAGCTCGGCGAGGTAGGAGCCGTCCTGGCCGGTGATGCCTGTGATAAAAGCCTTTTTCATGATTCCTCCAGGGAAAATCGAATTAGATATGAATAGCATGCCGGGCCCGGACCGCAACCCGGCGCAGGCGCTGCGTCAACTGGAGGAGAGGATCTTCTCGATGATGCGGCTGGTGGAGCGACCGTCGACGAACTCGATCAGCTCGACCCGCCCTCCCATGGATTCGACCAGTTCGCGCCCCACCACCTGGTCGATGCTGTAGTCCCCCCCCTTGACCAGGATGGACGGGCGGAGCGCCTCGATCACCCTGAGCGGGGTGTCCTCGTCGAAGAGCACCACGAAGTCCACGCACCCGAGGGCCGCCAGGATGTGGGCCCGTTCCTTCTCCTCGATGAGCGGCCTCCCCTCCCCCTTGAGCCGGCGCACCGAGTCGTCGGTGTTGAGCCCCACCACCAGGATGTCGCCCAATTCCCGCGCCTTTTGCAGGTATTTCACGTGCCCGACGTGCAACAGGTCGAAGCAGCCGTTGGTGAAGACCACCTTTTTACCCCGAGCGCGCTCGCGGGCCGCCAGGTGGGCGAGGACGTCCAGGTTCTTGATCTTGGAATCGCTGTCGCGCAGGGAGTGGCCAACCTCCGCGATGATCTCGCGGGGAGAGACCGTTGAGGTGCCGAGCTTGCCAACCACGATGCCGGCGGCCACGTTGGCCACCCAGGCGGCATCCGCGAGTGTCACCCCGCAGGCAAGCCCGAGCGACAGGACCGAGATGACCGTGTCGCCGGCGCCGGTCACGTCGAAGACCTCGCGGGCCACGGTCGGGATGTGCACCGCCTCCCCCTGGGCCGGGAAGAGGGACATGCCCGCCTCGCTGCGGGTGATGAGGAGGGCGTCCAGCTCCAGGGTGGAGAGCATCCTGGCTGCAGCCACTTCCAGCGAGGCCTGGTCGATGATGGCGGTCCCCGAGGCGACCTCGGCCTCCTTGCGGTTGGGGGTGAGCAGCGTGGCGCCGCGGTACTTGGCGAAGTCGTCCCCCTTGGGGTCGACCACCACCGGCACGCCGAGTTCGCGCCCCTTGCGGCAGAGCGCGGAGAGAAGCGACGGGGTCAAGACCCCCTTCAGGTAGTCAGAGACCACCACCACGTCGAACTCGCCCAGGTGGTTGAGGAGGTAATCGAGCAGCGTCTTTTCACTGGCTGCACCGATCGAGGAGCGCATCTCCCGGTCGATCCGGACGATCTGTTGGTTGGCGGCGATGACGCGGGTCTTCTTGCTGGTGGTCCGCTCGGGGTCCTCGACCAGCCCGTCCACCCCGGCCCCCTTCTCCTCCAGGGCGTGGCGCAGGAGCTGGCCGTCTTCGTCCGTGCCGATCACCGAGCCGACAGACACCCGGCAACCGAGGGCGGCGAGGTTGTTGACCACGTTCCCCGCCCCGCCAAGGCGCAGGTCCTCGCGCGCCACCTCGACCACCTGCACCGGCGCCTCCGGCGAGATCCGTTCTGCGCGTCCCCAGAGGTATTCGTCCAGCATCAGGTCGCCGACCACCAGGGCGCGCACGCTGGCGGCGCGTTCGAAAAGGGATTCTACTTCTCGCCTATCCATGGGTTCTCCTGATGGTGCTTGGGACGGTGGCAGGGCGAATGATTATTCGCCCCTACGGCCATTGCACCGTCATTGGTTTTATTGCAGGGTGGCTGGACCGTCAGGGCGAATGATCATTCGCCCCTTACAGATGCAACCCGTTGCAGCGTCATTGGTGTTCGTGCAGCTTTGTTGGGTTCTCAACTATGTATTGCCGGGCCAGATCCAGCTCGTTGTCGTTTCGGATTACGTGTTCATAGTAACTACGCTGCCAAACCTTATCGGCACATGGTTGGTTTTCTTTGAACCATTTCGTTACACCAATCTTGAATCCTCTAACCACTGAACCTACCGTCAATGATGTTCCGTGCTCCTGTAGGGGCGAATAATCATTCGCCCCCCTTACCCGCCCCGAGACCGGTACGTGCCCTGACAGTAACATGATGCCATGCACATGATCCGGCATGACGATGAACGCATCGAGGGTGACCAGTGGGAAATGCTGAGGTATCTCCAGCCAATATCTCTGTGCCGCCTGCCCGGCCGGGTTAAGTTCTACAGTAGTTTCAGTATCACCCGCCCGTAGAGCCCCGAAGAGAGGTTGTCTTTCATGGGCACACACCGTGACGAAGTATGCGCCATTTTGTGAATAGTCGAAGCCTTCCAGGCGAACGGATCGCCGATGGTGCAGCCTTGGATCATACGGCATCACCAACCTCTGAACGGATGTGGAATAGCCTGCGGCGGGGGCGAATGATTATTCGCCCCTACAGGTTCTGCAAAAAACCAGCGGCGTTCGTATCAGTTACTTTGGCATTACCCAAAAGCGGCATGATGAGCTGTGATCCAGTGTGCGTAGGGGCGAATAATCATTCGCCCTTGACCAATCTGCAACGTCACCCTTTGTTCCCCATTCTGTCGAGGATCCCTGCCGCCAGCAGCGGCAGCATGATCTCGTGATGCCCGGTGACCGTGTAGCCGCGGCTGTCGCCGGAGGTGGGACGCTTGACCACGTTCACCAACGGACGGTAATGCTGCTGCATGTCGAAATTTGCGGTGGTGAAACGGTCGACGTGATGCCCAAGGTTCTGTGCTATGGAAAGGGCCTTCAGGAACACTTCGGGCAGGAGCACGGCGCTGCCTATGTTGAGGTAGACACCGCCGTCACCTAGCTCGGAAACTACCGAGGTGAAGATCCGGAAATCGGTGAAACTCGCCGCGCCCAGAACGGCGCCGTCGGCGGAAGGATGCTGATGGGTGATGTCGGTGCCGATGGCAACGTGCACGGTGACCGGGATCCCCTTCTGCACGCAGGCGGCCATGAGGCTCTGCTCCCGGTAGGGAAGCTCGCGCTCCAGGATCATCCGCCCCAGCGCCTCGCCGTGCCCGAGCCCCTGGAGGACGCCCTGCTTCAGCGCCTCGTTGATCTGGGCCCCGGTCTCTTCCGCCATGCCGAAGGTGCCGGCATGGAGCACGGCGCCCACGTCCTCGCTGGTAGCGCCGATCAGGGCGATCTCGAAATCGTGTATGGAACCGGAGCCGTTCAAGGCGACGGCGGTGATCACGTCGGCATCGATCAGCGCCTTAAGCACCGGCTGGAGGCCGCACTTGATCACGTGTCCCCCCATGGCCATGACCACCGGCTTCCCCTTGGCACGTGCGGCGACGACCGCGTCGATGACGCCGTTTAAGGCCTGGGAGCCCAGTTGGTCTGGCATGGCGGCCAAGAGCTCGGCGACGGTCATGCCGGGTCTCACCGGCTTGGCGAAGTGCTCCTGCACGTTCATCTTGTTTTTGCGGGACGATATCGGGTAGGTGCTGACACCAGAAAAATCGAGTGGCCGGTATTTCACAGCGATCCTTTCTGCAGCTTTGGTGGTGTAAACATCCAACATCGCCTCTCCCTCCGGGAGAGGCCTGGGTGAGGGGAGTTTCCAGCTTCAAAAAGCCCCTCACCCGCCCTTCGGGCACCCTCTCCCGGTGGGAGAGGGAACTGGAGAGCTTGATGATTAGGGATGCCTGTTACAGGCCTTGTCCCCTGTAGAACTCGCGGTACCAGGCGACGAAGCGGTTGATGCCGTCCTCTATGGAGGTGGCGGGGCGGAAACCGACGTCCCGCATCAGGTCGTCCACGTCGGCATAGGTGGCCGGAACGTCGCCTGCCTGGATCGGGAGCAGGTTTTTCTGCGCTTCCTTGCCCAGCGCCTGTTCCAACACCTCGATGAAGCGCAGCAGCTCCACCGGGTTGTTGTTGCCGATGTTGTAGATCTTGTAGGGGGCGTAGCTGGTCCCAGGATCGGGGTGGGCACCGCTCCAGGTGGAGTCCTTCTGCGGCACCTTGTCGATGACGCGGGTGACACCTTCGACGATGTCGTCGACGTAGGTGAAGTCGCGCTGCATCTTGCCGTAGTTGAAGACGTCGATGGGGCGTCCCTCGAGGATCGCCTTGGTGAACAGGAAGAGCGCCATGTCCGGGCGCCCCCAGGGTCCGTACACCGTGAAGAAGCGCAGGCCCGTGGTGGGGATGCCGTACAGGCTCGAGTAGGTGTGGGCCATCAGCTCGTTGGCCTTCTTGGTGGCGGCGTAGAGCGAGACCGGGTGATCCACGTTGTGGTGCACTGAGAAGGGCATCGAGGTGTTGGCGCCGTACACCGAACTGGACGAGGCGTAGACCAGGTGCTTGACGCCATGGTGGCGGCACCCCTCAAGGATGTTCATGAAGCCGGAGAGGTTACTGTCCACGTAGGCGTAGGGGTTGATCAGGGAGTAGCGCACGCCGGCCTGGGCGGCGAGGTTCACCACAACGTCGAACCGCTCGCGCTCGAACAGTGCCGCCATCCCATCCCGGTCCGCGAGCTCCATCTTGACGAAGCGGAAGCCGGAGGTCTCTTCCAGCTGCTTCAGGCGGCCGTACTTCAGGTTGACGTCGTAGTAGTCGTTCAGGTTGTCGAGACCGACCACCTCGACGCCGGCGGCCAAAAGTCTTTTGCTAAGGTGAAAGCCGATGAAACCGGCGGCACCGGTGACCAGCATCTTCCTCATGACTCCTCCTATGCCGCGGGGGGCGGCCAGATTTCTGGGATGGCAATATGTACTGGCTGCAACAGGAGGCCGGCGTCTGGCGCCGGCTTTTGGCATCGAAGCGCCGCTGGTGCGGCGGCGCCTGTTTCCGGCCTAGGCGGCGGGGCCGGGGTTGAAGGTGAACTCCGCCTTCCCCCTCAGGAGGTCCATCAGGAGCGTGCAGACACCCTCGTCGTTCTTTGCCGCGTCGTAATCGGGGACCAGCTTGGTGTAGTGCCGGTCCACGACGCCGTCATGACACTTGAAGAGCAGCGCACCGAAGGCCTGCTCGAGTTCGGCGTGGTCGACCCGGTAGTTCATGATCTCGTCATAGCTGGTAGCATCCCCGTACTTGAAGACCCCGGGGAAGGACTGGTACCAGGTGTTGCCGAAGATGAGCGCCTTCTTCCCCTTGATGAGCGCCTCCCAGCCGACGGTCCCGGTGATGGTGCAGACGAAGAGGGAACGGTCGGTCAGGGTGTGGGTGTTGGCGAAGGAGGGGAGGACCACCACGTTCTTGATGCGCCGCAGGCGGTGGTAGAAGAGCGGCCCCCTGTTGTAGGCTCCCTGCTTCGGGTTCTCCTTGACGTAGATCTTTACGTTTTCCGGGAGGATGCTGGCCAGGCACTCGATGGCGAGCGCCTGGTCCCGGAAGTACCCGCCCAGCGCCGAGGTGGTCATCTCAGGCTGCAGTTGCAGCGGGAAGTAGACAAACGGGACGTCCAGGTCGTACTCCACCTTCTCGTACTGGATGATGTGCTCGAAATACTCCAGCTCGTTGACATGGAAGAACCGTGCGAAGGGGTCGCGCCACTTGGGCAGACGCCGGTAGATGTCGTTGGTGCGCTTGAGGATATCGTACAGCTTGGCCGGGTTCAACAGGTACGAAGGTTTCTTGATGGCCAGGAAGGAGAGGATGTGGCCGATCGCCTTGGCGGTGATCTTCCCGGTCTCCCCCTGCTCCTGCTTCACGTTCTTCATGTAGAAGAGGTCGATTTCCTTGTTCTTCTCGATGTGCGCCGGCGGTGCCTGGTGCTTCTTGGGCTCGAAACTGCCGTAGGCATCCATGGAGGGCATGGAGAAGTACTTGTTCGGGAACAGGGACTGGGTCACGATCACGATCTTCAGCCCGAGGCTCTTGCCGATCTGGTACAGGATGGTGTCGTAGGCCAGGTGCGGCACGTTGAAAAACAGCATGTGGGTGATGTTGTTTTCAATCACCTTCTCCGCCATGACGTCGAACAGGATGTAGTAGTAGTCAAGGTAATCCTGCATGCAGGCAAGGTTATGTGATTTATAGCAGAATTTTTCATCCCTGCGATGCAGGTGGTCGATAAAGATCGAGATGTCCTTCTCGAAGTCGTCCCGGGTGATCACCGAGTGCAGCAGGCCGTTGAACTTCTGCCCGTCCATGACATGGGTCTTGCCGACCGCCCTGGTCCTCGTCATCCGGGTCATGGACGATGCCTTGAGATCGGAGTCCTTGTCGCCAACGTGCAGCAGGAACTCGACCTCATCCCGGTACTGGTCCATGATCTTCTGCAAGATCACGCTGGTGTTCTTAGATGTGGAGACGCACAGGAGCCTCATTGCCATAGTCACAAAACCCTTTCTGAAAGTTGCATCGTCCGCGACGCCAAGCCGCAGAGGAAAAAACGACCGGCGCTAGAGCCCGCCCAAGAGATCGAAGGAGAGCGGCGTTCCCCTGCGGATATCGACTGCCGCCCGCTTGCCCAGGAAGGTCTCCAGGTACTTGGTGGGAAGACCGTTGCCGGGCCTGATGGCGCGGACGTTCTTCTCGGTGAACGGCTCGCCGGCCTTGACGTCCTCGACCACGTAGAGCGAGCGCCTGAACACCAGCGACTTCTTCTCCTTCTCGGTCGGCCCGTAGCTGATCCGCCCCAGCGACTGCCAGGCGCGCTCGGTCTCGACCACCAGGCTCTTCAGCTCTTCCGGCTCCAAGGAGAAGGTGGAGTCGACCCCGCCGTCGGCGCGGCACAGCGTGAAGTGCTTCTCGATCACCGTGGCACCGAGGGCGACCGCCGCCACCGAGACCCCCACCCCCATGGAGTGGTCGGAAAGCCCGATCTCGCAGCCGAAGAGATCCTTCAGGTGCGGGATGGTGCGCGCGTTGGTGTTCTCGGGGGTGCTCGGGTAGGTGCTGGTGCATTTCAGGAGCACCAGGCCGCGGCACCCCGCTTCGCGCGCCGCGCGCACCGTCTCGTCCAGCTCGGCCAGGGTCGCCATGCCGGTCGAGATGATCACCGGCTTCCCCGTCGCCGCCACCTTGCGGATCAGCGGCAGGTCGGTGTTCTCGAAGGAAGCGATCTTGTAGCAAGGTACGTCCAGCTCCTCCAGGAACTCGACGGAGCTCGCGTCGAAGGGGGTGCTGAAGCAGATGAGCCCCAGTTCGCGGCAGCGATCGAAGATCGGCTTGTGCCACTCCCAAGGGGTGTGCGCCTCCTGGTACAGGTCATACAGGGAGCGCCCCTTCCAGAGGCTCTTGGGGTCCTCGATGAAGAACTCCCCCTCCTTCAGGTCGAGCGTCATGGTGTCGGCGGTGTAGGTCTGCAGCTTCAGTGCGTGCGCGCCGGAAGCGGCCGCGGCCTCGACGATCTCCAGGGCGCGCTCCAGCGACTGGTTGTGGTTCCCCGACATCTCGGCGATGATGAATGGCGCGTGGCCCGGGCCGATGAACCTGTCGCCGATCTGGATAGAACTCATTGTGCTGCGTCCTCCCGGAATATCTTTGCCGCCAACGCTTCCTTGTTGGCCAGCCAGTTCTCTTTGAAAGTAGCGAAGACGACAACGTCCTCGTAGCGCCCGTTCTTCAGCACGTGCTGCACCAGCCGCCCCTCCTGCGCGAAGCCGAGGCGGGTGTGGTACTTGATGCTCCCCTCGTTGAAAGCGAAGGCCTCGGCGCAGAGCTTTCTAAAGCCCTGCTTCTCGAAGATGTACTCCTGCGCCAGGAACCCCATCACCGTGCCGCAGCCGCGCGGCAGCTCCACGTCCCCGAGGTAGAAGCCCCAGTGGCAGCGGTTGGAATGACGGTCGATCTGGTTGAAGCTCTTCAGGCCGACCTGCCGGCCCTGGTACTCGAAGATGAGGGTCGCGGGGAATTCCGCGTCGCGCGTCCTGGCGAACCAGGCCCGGTGTTCCTCGGGGGCGATCAGGTGGTCGGTGTACATGTAGGAGCGCACGCGCTCGGAATTGCGCCAGGAGAGGACCAGGTCGAGGTCCCGCTCTTCGATGGGGCGCAGGTTGAACTCTTCAGGGCGCATCTGTCACCTCGATGGTTTTTTACTCGACCTGCCCGCGCCAGGCCCGGAACATCAGCTCCGCCCGGTGCCAGTCTTCCAGGGTGTCGATGTCCTGCACCTGGTGGCGCGGCAGAAGGACGGGGACCGCCTTTTCCGAAAAGATCTTCTCCTCGGCTATCCAGGCCTCGGCACGCCCCCAGTAGAACTGCCCGGCATCGTGGAAGGCCTCCTCGAGGTCCTGAGAACGGGTGGAAAACTGGGCGGGATCGAACATCCCGACGCGGCCGTTGCCGTCGATCCTGATGGCGCGCTGGATCGGAAAGGGGTAGCTGGTCACCGAGAAGGCGTAGGAGCAACCGGCCTCCCTGATCAGGTCGAGGCCGCGCTTCAGGTCCGCCGGCGTCACGAACGGGGCGGTGGCGTAGATGCAGCAGGCGTACTCGGGGCGATCCCCCTCCCCCGCCACAAACTCGACCGCGTGACGGATGACGGGAATGGTGCCGGTATGGTCGTCGGAAAGCTCCGCGGGACGCCGGAAAGGAACCTCCGCCCCGAACTTCTTGGCCACCTCCGCGATCTCGGCGTCGTCGGTGGAGACCAGGACTCGGCTGAAGCAGCCGCTTTCAAGCGCCGCCTCGATGGACCAGGCGATCATCGGCTTGCCGCAGAACTCCTTGATGTTCTTGCGGGGGATCCGCTTGCTGCCGCCCCGTGCCGGGATGATGGCTACGTTCACGACAGCGTCTCTTTGAGCGCCGCGACCACACGGTCCTGCTGCTCGTCGGTGAGGCTGGAGAACATCGGGAGGCTGATCGCCTCGGCGTAGTAGCGCTCGGACTCGGGGAAGTCGCCCGGCTTGAAGCCCAGGCGCCGGTAGTAGGGCTGGGTGTGCACCGGGATGTAGTGCAGGTTGACCAGGATCCCCCGGGCACGCAGCGCCTCGAACACCTCGCGGTGGCTCTTCGAGATCTCGTCCAGCTTGAGCCGGATCACGTAGAGGTGCAGACCCGAGTAGCTGTCGGCGTGCTGGTACGGGGTGACCACCGGGAGCTGCGCCAGGAGTTCGTCGTAGCGCGCCGCCAGGCGGTGCCGGGAGGCGACGAACTCGTCCAGGCGGGTCATCTGGGAAAGGCCCAGCGCGGCCTGCAGGTCGGTGATGCGGTAGTTGAAGCCGAGCTCGATCTGCTGGTAGTACCAGGGGCCGTCGCTCTCCCATTCCATGAAGGCGGGGTCGCGGGTGATGCCGTGGCTTCTCAGGCGGATCAGCCGGTCGTACAGGTCCTTGCGGTTGGTGAGCACCATGCCCCCTTCCGCCGTGGTGATGATCTTCACCGGGTGGAAGCTGAACACGGTCATGTCGGAGAAGCGGCAGCCGCCGATCGCCTCACCTTTATACTTGCCGCCGATGGCGTGGGAGGCGTCCTCGATGACGGAGAAGCCGTACTCGCGGGAGAGCTCGGCGATCCGGTCCATCTCGCAGGGCTGGCCGGAGAAGTGAACCGGGACCACCACCTTGGGGAGCTTCCCTTCCGCCTTGGCCTTTGCCAGCTTCTTTTCCAGCTCGGTTGCGGAGAGGTTGTAGGTCTTCGGGTCGATGTCCACAAAGTCGACACCGGCGCCGCAGTACAGGCCGCAGTTGGCCGAGGCGACGAAGGTGTTGGGGGTGGTCCAGAGGGTGTCCCCCTCGCCCAGTTCGGCGGCGAGGCAGGCGATGTGCAGCGCGGAAGTGGCGCTGTTCACGGCCACCGCGTACTTCGCGCCGCAATACTGCGCCACCGCCTGCTCGAAGGCTTCGATGGACGGCCCTTGCGTCAGCCAGTCGGAACGCAGGACGTCAACAACCGCCTGGATGTCGGCCTCGGAGATGGACTGCCGGCCGTAGGGGATCGGTGCCTGTTTCACGCCCTGCCTCCTAGTAGGTGAAGTTCGGGTCGACGTGTTCCTTGATCAGCTCGCGCAGTTCCTCGACGTTCAGCCACTCGCTGTTGGTGCCGGAGTTGTAGCAGAACCCGTCCTGGCAGAGCTTGCCGTTGAAGGCGGCCGCGAACTTGTCCACGTCCCAAAGCGGGATGGAGGGGAGGATGACGAAGTACTTCTCGAACTCGACCGTGGAGATGGCGTCGGTCATGGTGATCATTTCTTCGTGCAGCTTCTCGCCCGGGCGGATACCGACCACTTCGCGCTTGCAGTTCGGGGCGATCGCCTCGGCGATGTCGTTGATGCGGTAGCTCGGGATCTTCGGCACGAAGATCTCGCCGCCCCACATGTTCTCGAGCGCGTAGAGCACCAGCTTGACGCCGTCCTCGAGGGTGATGTTGAAGCGGGTCATGCGCTCGTCGGTGATGGGGAGGACGCCGGAGCTCCTCTTGTTCATGAAGAACGGGATCACCGAGCCGCGGCTCCCCATGACGTTGCCGTAGCGCACCACGGAGAACTTGATGTCGTGCTTCCCCTTGAAGTTGTTGGCGGCAACGAAGAGCTTGTCGGAGCAGAGCTTGGTGGCGCCGTAGAGGTTGATCGGCGCGGCGGCCTTGTCGGTGGAAAGGGCGACGACCTGCTTCACGCCGCGCTCGATGGCGGCTTCAATGACGTTCTGCGCGCCGTGGATGTTGGTCTTGATCGCCTCGAACGGGTTGTACTCGCAGGCCGGGACCTGTTTCAGCGCGGCGGCATGGATGACGATGTCGATCCCTTCCATCGCCTTGGAGAGGCGCTCGCGGTCACGAACGTCGCCGATGAAGTAGCGGATCTGCTTGTACTTGTCGTGGGAGAACTGCTGCGCCATCTCGAACTGCTTCAGTTCGTCACGAGAGTAGACCACCACCCGTTCGATCTCCGGGTACGCAGTGAGAATGGTTTCCACGAATTTCTTGCCAAACGACCCGGTGCCACCGGTGACCAGAATGCTGCGATTTTTTAACACGTTCGTCCCTCGCTTGATAATTTCGATAAATATCTTTTCAGGTGCTGCGGCAACCGCTCCGCCCCCGTTTACCTTCACATTCCCAACCGCCCAGGCGGGCTCCGGGCAAAACAACGCACAACATAGCAGAAACGCCACAAAAAAGCGAGCAAGGACAGCGTCTGCGGCCATCCTTGCCCTAATTAACCTCTTTGCCTATTTCTCCCTCCTCCCTTGCGGGGGAGGGGGTGGGGCAGTTCTACCCGACTGACGGCGCCAGCAGGCGCAGCACGGCCGAGAGCACCGCCTCGACCTTTATGCTGTCACGACACTTGGCGTCCTTGTCGCAGTGGTCCCTCAGGCATCCCGCACAGTGCATAGGCGATTGCAGGGCGACATGGGCGTCGCCGCGCGGCGCGCTCCTCTTGGCGAGGGTGCCGCGGTAGAAGGAGACCGTCGGTGTCCCCAGGGCGGCGGCCATCTGCACCAGCCCGGCGTCACCCCCGACCACCAGGTCCACCTTCTTCAGGAGGGCGACCAGCCCCTTCAGGGAAAGGCGGTCCAGGACCCGGCACCCCGGCCCGACGGCGGCAGCTATCGAGCAGGCCACCTCGCGCTCGGCGTCGGTGCTGCAGGGGAGCAGGATGGATGCGTCGTGAAAGCGATCCAGCACCTCCCGGCCCAGTTCGGTCCACCCCTTTTCACTCCAGGCCCCGGTCGGCTGGGCGGTGCCGTGGTGAAACAGGAAAACCAGCCCGTCCGCCAGCGTGGCGAGGAGCGCCTCGGCGTTGGCTTCGTCCTCCGGCGAACTCTCGAGGTGGCTCACCAGGTCCATGGAGCGGAAGTCCTTGGCCAGAGGGATGCTGACCATGCGCAGGGCACGGTCGACGTTGTGGAACTCCTGCCTGCGCACCGGAATCAGGCGGGTGTTGCACATCGTGTTGAGGGGTTCCTTGACCTCTTCGCGCTCGAAACCGAGCCGGTCGGCACAACCGGAAAACCGGGAGATCACCCCGCTCACCTGGTCTCCCTGGAGGTCGAACACCAGGTCGTAGGCCCGCTCGCAGAGGGTCTTCTGCAGGGCGGAAATCCCGCGCCAGGTCTTGACGGCAAAGCGGTGCCTGCGCCACCGGGCGGCCGGCACCGGGTGCAGTTGGCTTACCAGCGGGTGTCCCGCCAGCAGCTCCTGCAGGCTCTCCTCGATCACCCAATCGACCTCGATGCCGGGCGCCGCCTGGTGCAGGTAGTCGAGCACCGGCAGGGTCTGGATCACGTCGCCAAGGGATGATGGTTTGATGATCAGTACGCGCATCTAGTTTTCACTCGCAGCATTTTTTTCGCTTTCTAGCCCCTCTCCCCACTGGGAGAGGGTGGCCGAAGGCCGGGTGAGGGCGACGGCAGGATCAAGATCTTGCCACTTGCAGCGCCCTCACCCCTACCCTCTCCCGGGGGGAGAGGGGGAGGGTGACGATGTCAGCAGCTTGGACAGGGCATCCTCAAGGGGATGCGAGTCCCGGAACTCCAGTTCGAGCACCACTGCAAAGCAGCCCGGGAGCTTTTCCGCATGGGGGAGCAGTTTCACGGCATCCTTCTGGGTGGTGAGAAGCACCGTGGAGCGCGAGGCGGTCTTCAGCCGGACTATGGCGGCGATCTCGGGCTCGCCGTAGCTCACGTGGTCAGGGAAGGAGAGCGTGGTCACCGGCCTTACCCCGACCGCTTCCAAGCCGTCGAAGAAGGCACCCGGGTTGGCGATGCCAGAGAAGGCCATGACGCGCGGCCCCTGTGCCGATTCGAATCCGGTGGCGGGCCCGCCGCCGAGCGGGACTATGCCAGAAAGGCGATGCTTTGTCCAGCAGGTCGGCTTGCCGGGAACAGGGGCGCCCCCCCCCTTTCCTTCCGGCGTCCTGGTGCATACCACCACGTCGGCGCGCCCGGCCGCAGCAGGCGCCTCGCGCAGGAAGCCTCCCGGCAGGGTGAGGCCGTTGTCGAACGGCTTCTCCGCGTCCAGCAGCAGGAGGTTCAGGTCCCTCTTCAGCTTCAGGTGCTGGTAGCCGTCGTCCAGGATGAAGATGTCCGGGTTGAGAAGCTCCAAGGCATGGAGCCCGGCCCGGTAGCGGTTGGAACCGATCACCACCATGAGGCCCGGCAGCATCCTGGCCAGCTGGCACGGCTCGTCCCCCGCCTCCTCGGGCGAGAGCAGGAGGTTCTCGCCGTCGGAAACGATGCGGATCTCCCCCTCGGCGCTCCCGCCGTAGCCGCGGGAAAGCACACAGACCCTCTTGCCTTGACTCATCAGACGCCCCGCCACCCACGCGACCATCGGGGTCTTGCCGGTGCCGCCCAACACCAGGTTGCCGACCGAAATCACCGGGCGCGGCAGCCGGTGCGAGGGAATGAGCCCGAGCCGGTACCCGAGCGCCCTCAGTCGCAGCACCGCCGCGTACGGGCGTGAGGCGAGACGCAGCAGGGCGAGCAAGGCCCGGTCTCCCCGGCCGGAGCGTTTCCCCGACATCAGCTCGCGATAGTAGTTCTCCAGGTCAGCCACGTTGTCCTCCTCGTTCCAGCAGGGAGGCCATCACGTCAAGGTGCCGCCCGGTGGCGCCCGCGCTCTCCAGGAGGATGCCGGCGCCCCGGCGCCCCAGCTCTTCCCGAAGGGAGGCATCGGCGGCGAGACGCATGACCTCTGACTTGAGCGCCGCCACGTCGGGGGGCTGCACCTCGGCGCCGCAATGCTTCACGAAGAGCGCCGCGATCTCGCGGAAGTTTTCCATGTGCGGCCCGAACAGCACCGGCACCTGGCATGCGGCCGGCTCAAGCGGGTTGTGCCCGCCGGTTGGGACCAGGCTCCCCCCGACGAAGACGAGGTCGGAGGCGCGGTAGAGTCCGGCTAGCTCGCCCACCGTGTCCAGCAGCAGGATCCCCCCCGCCGGAAGCGGACCGGAGCCGTCCAGGGCGGAGCGGGACTGGAAGGGGAAGCCCTCCTTCTTGATCAGCTCGGCGACCCCGGGAGCGCGCTCGGGATGGCGCGGCGCCAGGATCAGGAAGCTCTGCGGATCGCGCGCCAGCAGGTCGCGGTAAGCCGAGAGGACCTGTGCCTCCTCCCCCTCGTGCGTGCTTGCCGCGGCGAAGACGAAGCAGTCCGTGGGTATTTGGTATTTCTCCTTGATCCGGGCCACCTGCTGGGCCGGCGCCTTGACCACCGGAATGTCGTACTTCAGGTTCCCACCGACGTGCACCGCGGCGGGCGGAGCGCCTATCGCGCGGATGCGCTCGGCGTCCACCGCAGTCTGCATGCAAAGGGCCGAGAGGCGCTGCAACACCGGCCGGAAAAACCAGGACAGGCGCAGGTACCGACCGAAGGAGCGGTCGGAGATGCGGCCGTTGGCTAAAAGCACCGGGATACCCAGCTCCCGCGCGACGGCGATGAAGTTGGGCCAGATCTCGGTCTCCATGATGACCACGAGCTCCGGGCGGATCTGTTCCAGCACCGAACGGACGGCGAAGGGGTAGTCGAAGGGGAAGTAGATGCAGAGGTCGGCGGCCTTGCTCTTCTGGGCGACGCTGCGGCCGGTCTCTGTGACGTTGGAGACGACGATCTTCTTGCCGGGGAAGCGCTGGCGGATCCCCTTCAGGAGCGGCAGCGCGGCGTTGGTCTCGCCGACGGAGACGGCGTGCACCAGGATGGTCCCTCCCCCGTTGCCGATCAGGTCGAGTTCCTCGGAGGGGATGCGGCCGAAGCGTTCCAGGAAGGCGGTACGGCGCCCGCGGGAGAGAGAGCGGTAGGCGTGGAAGGGAACCAGGAGCGGCAGGATGAGCCACAAAAGCAGGTTGTAGATGATGTTGATCATGTAAGGACTTTCGTAGGGGCGAATAACCATTCGCCCGCCTTTGGCTCGCCTGATTGCTCCTGCGCGGTTACCGTGGTCGGTGCACCGGTGGGCAGGGCAAATGATTATTTGCCCCTACGGTGCGGGGCTGGCGGCGGGCTGCGGCGCGTTCTTCCAGCGCTTGTGCACCCAGTACCACTGTTCGGGGTGCCGGACCACGTACTCTTCGATGTAGCGGTTCAACCCGCAGGCATCCTCGAAAGCTGCCACCTCCGGATCCTCCGCAGCGGAGAGCCGGTACTCGGGATGTATGGTGATGACGCTCTTGTCCCCCTCGCGGTGGATGAAGGCGGGGACCAACGGTGCACCGCTCTTCCTGGCGATCAGGGAGGGCATGCGCATGGTCCAGGCCGGACGCCCCAGGAAATCGGCGAGGATCCCCCACTCGGACTGTACCGCCTGGTCGATCAATAGCCCCACCACCTCCCGCTTCTTGAGCGCGGAGAACATCGCCCGGAGCGCGCCGTCCTTGTAGATGAGCCCGTTGCCGTAGCTCTTGCGGATGCGCTCGACCATCCGGTTCAGGTGGGGGTTGTCCTGGCGCCTGGCAACCACGGAGAGCTCATGCTTGTGCACCCCGAAGGCGAGCGCCAGAAGCTCCCAGTTGCCGCTGTGGGCCGTGATGAAGATGAGTCCCTTCCCCTTGGCGAAGGCGGCGTCGAAGTGCTCCAGCCCGCGGAACTCGACGTTGTCGATCAGTTCCTGCCCACGCCCCCGGTAGATCTTGCAGACCTCGACGATGCAGCAGCCCAGGTTCTCGAAGACGCCCCGGGCCACTTCCTTGGCGGTCCCCCCCTGCCACCCCGGCTGGCGCTCCAGGAAGGGGAGGCTCGCTTCCAGGTTGGCGATGGCGATGCGGCGCCTCCTCCCCAGGAAAAGGAATGCGGTCCGCCCCAGCAACCGTCCGGCCGACAGGGCGACGCTGTTGGGGAACAGCGCGATCGTGGAGGAGACCACCACGAAGAATGCCATCTCAAGATACCAGCGCACCTGTTTCAGCATGCCCCGCTCCCCCGTTTACGCCCTGAACTGCATGCCGTGCAGGCGGCTGTAGATCCCATCCGCCTTGAGCAGGTCGTCGTGGCTCCCCATCTCGGCAACCGCCCCCTTCTCAAGCACCACGATGCGATCGGCATGGGTGATGGTGGAGAGACGATGGGCGATGACGAAGGTGGTGCGGTTCTGCATCAGGTTGTTGAGCGCCTTCTGCACCATCTGCTCGCTCTCGGTATCGAGCGCGCTGGTCGCCTCGTCCAGGATGAGGATCGGGGCGTCCTTGAGTATCGCGCGGGCGATGCAGAGCCTCTGGCGCTGGCCGCCGGAAAGACGCACGCCGCGGTCCCCGATGTTGGTCAGGTACCCCTCCGGGAGATCCTGGATGAAGTCGTGGGCGAAGGCGGCGCGGGCCGCGGCCTCGACCTCCGCATCGGTCGCGGTCATCCTCCCGTAGCGGATGTTGTTGGCGATGGTGTCGTTGAAGAGGATGGTCTCCTGGTCGACCAGCGCGATCTGCTCCAGGAGGCTCTTCATGGTCCGCTCGCGGATGTCCACGCCGTCCATGAGTACCTGGCCGCTGGTCGGGTCGTAGAAGCGGGTGATGAGTGAGACCAGCGTGGTCTTGCCGCCGCCGGAGGGGCCGACCAGGGCGATCACCTCGCCTCGTTTCGCCGTGAGGTTCACCCCCTGCAGCACGTAGTCGTCCTCGTACTTGAAGCGCACATCGCGGAACTCCACCTCGCCGCGCGCCTTGCCCAGGTCGCGCGATCCCGGGGCGTCGACGATCTCCGGTTTCTCGTCCATGACCTCGAAGACCCGCTCGGCGGCCCCCATGGAGCGCTGCAGGTTGTTGAAGGCGGCCAGAAGCCTCTTGATCGGGTTGAACACCAGCACCATCGCGGTGATGAAGGAGAAGAACTCCGAGGCACTCTTCGTGCCGTGCATGACGTTGGAGCCGCCGACCCAGATAACCGCTGCGATGCCGAAGGAGGTGATGAACTCCATGATCGGGGTGGAGAGCCCCTCGTACTTGATGTTCTTCCGGGTGAAGTGGTAGAAGTCGCGGTTGCGCGCCCGGAAGCGCTCGATCTCGCGACCCTCCAAACCGAAGGCCTTGACCACCTTGATGCCGGAGTAGGTCTCCTGGAGGATGCTGGCGAGATCCCCCATCTTTTCCTGCCCCTGCCGCGCCACGCGCTTGATCCTCTTGCCGATCTTCCTGGCCGGGACCACGGTGAGCGGGATCACCACGAAAGAGATCAGCGCGAGCTGCCAGTCACGGTAGAAGATGACCCCCAAAAGGGCGATGGCGGAGAGGCCGTCGCGGAACAGGCCGGTGATGACCTGCCCCACCCCCTCCTGCATCATGCTCACGTCGGAGAGGACGCGCGACATCAGCGTCCCGGTCTCGTGACGGTGGAAGTAGCCGATGCTGAGCCTCATGTTCTTTTCGTACAGGTCGTTGCGCACGTCCTGTACCGCGAGCTGTCCGGCGCTACGGATGAAGTAGTCGTTGGTGTAACGGCACAGTCCGCGCAGGGCGTAGAGTAAGACGATCCCCGCCGGGAGCAGGACGAAGATCGCCGTCTCCTTGCCGGAGAAGATCCTTCTCAGGACCGGTTCCACCAGGTACGCCATGGCGCCGTCCATGCCGCCCACGCCGACCGAGCCGAGCGCGGCCAGCGCGATGCGCCACCCGTAGGGGCGGCTGTAACTTAACAGGCGTTGAAACACGTTGGGTCTTACGGGTACTGCACTGCTCATTTCATCATCTCCAAGGCGAGTCGGGCCACCCGGCCCAGGGCCCCGCCGTTACCAAGCTTCACTCTCATCGCCGCGAAATCCTCGCGCATCTGCGCCGCATACCCCGGCCGGTTCAGCAGGGCGTCGATCTCGTCGGCGATCGGCACCGGCTCGGCCTCGTGCTGGAGCAGTTCCTGGACCATGCGCTTTTCAGCGACGATGTTGCTGATGCCGATGTGCGGCACGTTGATCACCCGCTTCCCGATCTCGTAGGTAAGGGTGGACATCTTGTAGATGATCACGTGGGGGACTCCCACCAGGGCGAGCTCCATGACCACGGTACCCGATGCGGCGATGACCGCGTCGCAGCCGCTCATCACGTCGTGGTTTCTCCCGGAGACCACCTTTACCTCGAGCCGCGAACCGGCGAGGTACGGTGCCAGGTCCTCGTCCTTTAGGGACGTCGCGCGCGGCAGCACGAACTGCAGGTCCGGCATGCGCTCCTTGAGGATCCGCGCCGACTCCAGGATGATGGGGAGGAGCTTCTGGATCTCGGAGCGGCGGCTCCCCGGGAAGAGGCCGATGCAGCGCCGCTCGGGGTCGAGCCCGAGCGAGGCGAGCGCCTCGTCCCGCTTCATGGTCGGCTTGACCAGGTCGAGCAGGGGATGCCCCACGAAGGTGACCGGCACGCCGGCCTTCTGGTAGAAGGGAACCTCGAACGGGAAGAGCACCGCCATCATGTCCACGACGCGTCCGATGCCGTGCACGCGGTGGCTTCTCCAGGCCCAGACCTGCGGCGAGATGAAGTAGAGCACCTTGACGCCGGCCTTCTTGGCCACCTTGGCGAGCCGAAGGTTGAAGTCGGGGTAGTCGATCAGGATCAAAAGGTCGGGGGGATCGTTGTGGATCTTTCTCTTGAGGGTGGTGAAGCCGCTCACGATGGTGGGGAGGTGCGCCACCACCTCGACCAGTCCCATCACGGCCATCACGTTGGCGTCGACCAGCGTCTCGACCCCGGCCTCGCGCATGCAGTTCCCGCCCATGCCGAAGAAGCGGGTCCCGGGGGCAAGCGCGCGGATGGCGGTCGCGATCTGCGCGCCGTACATCTCGCCGGACGCCTCACCGGCGACGATCATCACTGACTGTTTCTTCTCTTGCAAAAGAACCTCTTAAAGACAGATAAAGATTAAGATCAAGACTAAGAAGGCCTCTCTCAATCTTAATCTTTGTCTCAATCTGCCCTCTTAAAGACAGGTAAAGATAAAGATTAAGACTAAGAGAGTGTAACTTAATCTTAATCTAAGTCTTAATCTTCCTTTTGATCTGCCTTCGTTGCTACCTGGCGACGCCGCGCTTCGAGCTCTCGATGAACTCGATGAAGTGGTCCACTTCGGGGCACCTGGGAACGTCGCTCTTCATCTTCTCTACCGCCTCGGCAAGCTTCAGCCCCGACATGGAGAGGAGCTTGTACGCTTTCTTAAGGCTCGAGATGGTCTCGTCGGAAAAGCCGCGCCGCTTAAGCCCGATCAGGTTCAGACCGCGCAGACGGCTTTCGGAGCGGTCACCGGTGATGATGGTGTAGGGAGGAACGTCCATCGGAACCGAGGTCATCCCCCCCACCATCACGTGCGCGCCGATGCGCATGAACTGGAGCACGGCACAAAGCCCCCCCAGGATCGCGTAATCCTCGACGGTGACGTGGCCAGCCAGGGTGGCGGAGTTGGCCATGATCACGTTGTTGCCGATGTGGCAGTCGTGTGCGACGTGCGAGTAGGCCATGAAGAGGTTGCTGTCCCCGACGGTGGTCTCCCCGTCGCCGGTGACGGTGCCGAGGTGCAGGCTGGCGAACTCGCGGATGGTGTTGCCGTTGCCGATCTTGAGCCAGGTCTTCTCGCCGCGGTACTTGAGGTCCTGCGGAATGGCGCCGACCGAGGCCATGTGGAAGATGGTGTTGGCCTCACCGATCTCGGTCCAACCGTCGATGACAGCGTGCGGACCGATCTTGGTCCCCTTGCCGATGCTGACGTTTTCGCCGATCACTGCGTACGGGCCGATCTCGACCCCCTCGGCGATCTTGGCGCCGGGGTGGACTATTGCGGTGCTGTGGATCATAACGTTCTCCGTGTACTACTTGTCGCCCAGCGTTGCCTTCAGTTCCGCCTCGGTCATCAGGGTCTCGCCGACGTAGGCCTTGGCGGCGCAGCTCCAGATGCCGCGCTTACTGAAAAGGGTCTCCACCTCGATCCTCAGGGTGTCGCCCGGCTTCACCGGCTTTCTGAAGCGTGCGTTGTCGATGGCCATGAAGTAGCTCACCTTCTCCTTGGCGTCATCGCCCATGGCGGTGTAGGCGAGGATGGCGGCGGACTGCGCCATGGCCTCGATGATGAGGACCCCCGGCATGACCGGGAAGCCCGGGAAGTGCCCCTGGAAGAAGGGCTCGTTCATGGTGACGTTCTTGATTGCGACCACCCGCTTGCCCGGCTCGAGTTCGAGGACCTTATCGATCAGGAGGAACGGGTAACGGTGGGGCAGGATTTCCATAATCTGGACTATGTCGAGCATGCTGATTTCTCTCCTCGCATCGGCGTTTTGCCGGTCAGGCTTGAGCCGAAGTAATTGCATTTCAGTCGTTATGACTCTTCCCCCTTGCGGGGGAAGTTGGGAGGGGGAAGCGCGAAGCCCCCTCCCTACCCCTCCGGGGGAGGGACTAGAACCTTGTGAACGGTTACTCGCCTTTTTGCGCGAGCTTCTCTTCCAACTCGGCCACCCGCTTCTCCAGTGCAGAGAGGGTCTTCCTGAACTCGGGGAGCTTGGGAACCAGGGTGGAGGACTTGAGCCACTCCCGGTGCGGCATGACCGGGGTCCCGGAAAGGACCTGGTTCGGCTCCACGTTGCCCGGCACGCCGGATTGGGCGCCGATCATCACGTTGTCGCCGATCTTGATGTGGCCGGCGACCCCCACCTGCCCCCCCAGGATGACGTGCTTGCCGAGTTGGCTGCTGCCGGAGATCCCCACCTGGGACACGATCATGCAGTCCTCGCCGATCACGCAGTTGTGCCCGATCTGGACCAGGTTGTCGATCTTGGTGCCGCGCTTGATGCGGGTCACTTCCAGCGCCGCGCGATCGATGACCGTGTTGGAGCCGATCTCGACGTCGTCCTCGATTACCACGATGCCGATCTGCGGGATCTTGTACCACGAGCTGCCGTCGGGCGCGTAGCCGAAGCCGTCCGAGCCGATCACCGTGCCGTCATGGATGGTGACCCGGTTGCCGACCCGGCAGCGCTCGCGGATGCTGACGTTGGCGTACAGCGTCACGTCGTCACCCACGCTGGAGCCGGGGTAGAGGACAACGCCCGGGTAAAGGGTGACGCGGTCACCGACGGTCACGCCGGGGCCGACGCTTGCGCCGGGATAGATGGTGACATCAGCCCCGATCTTGGCGCCCGGAGCCACGAAGGCGCCGGGGAGCACGCCCAGCCGCGGGGGCGGTGCCGTGTAGAACAGGGTCAGCAGTTTCGCGAAGGCCAGGTACGGGTTGACATGGAAGATGGCATTCTTGCCGTGGGTGTTGCCTCCGACCCCCATCAGCACCGCCGAAGCGTTGGTGGTGGCGACCTTGCCGGCGTACTTCGGGTTGGCGAGGAAGGTGAGCTGCCCCTCCCCTGCGTCATCCAGGGTGGCCAGTCCGCCGATCAGGATCTCGCCGTCCCCGGCAACGGTGCCACCGAGGTACTCTGCTATCTCACGAAGGGTCTTTTTCATGTAAACATCCTTGAAACCGTTCTAAGTTCTAAGTTCTACGTTCTACGTTAAAAACGACAAGTCCCCCTTCGTGCAAAGGGGGCTCATCGAAATGTTCCGGCAACGGCTGAGGAAGGAGTTATCCGCACCTTCAGACGTGCTTCCTAACGTGGAACGTAGAACGTAGTACGGCAGTTAGAGTCTTATTTCTTTCTGCTCTCGTTGAAGGCCTTCAGGACCGCATCGGTGACGTCGGCGGCCGGGTCAACGTAGACCATGGTCTCCCTGCTGAAGATGGCGGTGTAGCCGCTCTTGCGGCCGAACTCCTGAACCACCTTGCCGATCTCGTCCAGGATCTTATTGGTGTACTCTGAGTTCTTCAACTGCAGGTCGTCCTGGGCATCCTTCAGGAAACGCTGGTAATCCTTCATCCCCTTCTGGTAATCGCGATCCTTCGCGCTGCGGGCGGAGTCGTTGAGCAGCGCGGTCCCCTGGCTCTCCAGTTCACCTTTCAGCTTGAGGAGTTCGGCCTCCCTGGCCGCCTTCTCAGCCTCGTACTTGGAGGCCTTCTGCATCAGCTGGTCCTTCGCCTCTTTGCCGGCGTCGGACTGCGACAGCACTTTCTGAATGTCCACGGAACCGACCTTGGAACCGTCGGCAGCCATTACCGCCAGCGGAAGTGCCAGAACCAGCATAATTGCGATGATGAAACGTTTCATGACTTGCTCCTTCCAGTACATGGATTTAGAAAATGCTGCCGATTGAAAATTCGAGCTTGCCGCCCTTGTTGTCGATCCCCTCCCTGGGGTTGATCGGAATCCCGTACTCCAGCCTCAGCGGGCCGATCGGGGAGAACCACCTGATGCCGCCACCGTACGAGGTGAGGATGTTCGAGAAGGTCCCGTTAAAGGTGTTGTCGCAGTTGCCGGCATCGAAGAACAGCACCCCTTTGAGACCCGCCTCCTTCAGGAGCGGGAAGGACCATTCCACGTTGGCCACAGCCTCGACGTCCCCGCCCAGGTAGACGCGGTTGTCCTTGGAGCCGGTCAGGCCGCCGATACCGGAGGTCGGCACCGGGGTCGTCTTGTTGGGGCTCACCGTCCTCGATGAGTACCCGCGCAGCGAGCTGATGCCGCCCAGGTAGAACTTCTCGTCGATCGGGATCTCTTTGCCGCCGTAGGACTGGACGTACCCCAGCGTGCCGCGCACGGACCCCACGCCGTAGAACAGCGGGTGGAACAGCGTGTGCTCGGTGATGTACTTGATGTACCGGTTGGTCCCCCCTACCCCGGCGAACTCGACGGAGAGGGTGTTCAACATCCCGGTCGAGGGATCGAGGCGGTAGTCGGTGGTGTTCCTGGAGAGGCTGGCGATGATGGCGCTGGTGGTAGAGGTCTTCTCAGGAGCGAGCACCGTGCCGTTAAGGATGTTGAGCCTCAAATCCTCCGACTCGTCGAAGATCTCCTTCTGCTCGTACTTGTAGAGCCAGAAGGTGCTCACCGTGTCGGAGAGGGGGTAGCCCGCCTTGATGTCGCCGCCGGTGGCCCTGCGGGTGTAGTCGAGGTACTGCCGCTCGTTGCGGTAGATGTCGGCGCCCAGGGTCCACTTGGTGTCCATGAAGTAGGGATCGGTGAGGCCCAGGTTGTAAGTCTGCGACTTGCTACCCAGCGATGCCGCGGCGGTCATCTTGAGCCCCAGGCCGAGGAAGTTCGCCTGCTGCACCGACCCCTGGCCGATGATGCCGTCCAGCGAGCTGTAACCGGCGCCGATGCTGAAGGTGCCGGTCGGCTTCTCCTTGACCTCGACGTTCAGGTCGAGCTTGTCCGCGGCGCTCCCCTTGGCCGTGGCCAGGTTCGCCTCCTCGAAGAAGCCGGTGTTCATCAGGTTCTGCTTGCTCTTCTTGAGCGCGGTGGAGCTGTACAGGTCCCCTTCGTCGAGCTTCAGTTCGCGGCGCACCACCTTGTCGCGGGTCTTCACGTTGCCGGTGATGTTGATCCGGTCGATGGTGACCTTCTGCCCCTTCTCCATGTCGAAGGTGATGTCGATGGTGTGGTTCTCCGGGTTGAGCTTGGTGATCGGAGAGGCGTTGGCGAAGGCGTACCCCTTGTCGGCGTAAAGGTCGGTCAGGCCGAAGACGTCGGTGCGCAGGTCGGCGCGGCTGAAGAGCTGGCCCGGCTTCTCCTTGAGCTTGCCGTTCAGCACGGTCTCGCTCTCCAGCAGCTCACCCTTGAAGCCGAGCTTGCCGACACGGTACTGCTCCCCCTCGGTGATGCCGATGCTCACCTTGAGTCCCTTGCGGTCCGGGAGCAGCTCCACCTTCGGCTCGCCGACCTTCACGTTGACGTAGCCGTTGTTCATGTAGTGCTCGGTGAGGAGGTTGACGTCGTTTTTAAGGACCTCTTCCTTGTAGGTGCCGGCGCCGGTCAACCAGGAAAGGAACCACTTCTCGCCGGTCTCCATGGTCTTCTTGAGCTTCTTGTCGGGGAAGGCGTGATTCCCCTCGAACTCGATCTGCTGGATGAGAACCTTGTCCCCTTCCTTGATGCGGAAGATGACGTGGACCTCGGTCTCGGAGCGGATGCTCAGGTCGCCGGAAACCTCGGCTAAGTAGTACCCCTCGTCGGAGTAGAGCTTCTTCACCTTCTTGACGCTCTTTTGCAGGTCCTTGGCGGAGAAGACGGTGTTGGGCTTGATCTCGATCGCCTCGCGGACCTTGTCGGTGGAGAGCTCCTTGGCCCCCTCGATCTTCACCTCGCGCACGATCGGCTTTTCGGTGACCACGTACTCGATGACGACACCGCCGTCCTTCGCTTCGCTCTGCACCTTGACGTCGGTGAAGTGCCCGAGCTTGTAGATGGCACGGATGTCCGCGTCGACCTTGTCCGGGGTGACGACATCGCCGCCCTTCAGGCGCACCGCCTGGAGGATGGCTGCGGTCTCGATGCGGTGGTTGCCGCTGATCTTGACCGCCACGATCTTACCGCCGGCAGCTTGCTCTCCGGCTGCCTTGTCGGCAGCGGACTTGTCGGCAGCGGCCTTGTCGGCGGAGGTGGTATCGGCGGCCTTCCCGGCAGCAGCTTGCTCGGCCTGGGCGGAGGCAACCGTCATGCAAAGCATCAGCTGAGCGGCAAGCAGGGTAGATAACGATTTACGCAGCAAAGGGTCCCCCGAAAAAGCCAAAGATAATAGTTATCAGTAAAAAGGGCGGCGTGGTCAGGCCGCCTCGACCACCTTGCCGTCGACCATCCTGACGGTGCGCGCCATGCCGGCCGCCAAGTGCTCGTTGTGCGTCACTATGACCAGCGAGATGCCGGTGTTGCGCTGGATCTCGTACAAGAGCGAATGCACCTCTTCGCTGGTCTTCATGTCCAGGTTGCCGGTCGGCTCGTCGGCCAGAAGGAGCTTCGGCTCGCGCACCAGGGCGCGCGCAATGGCCACCCTCTGCTGTTCTCCGCCGGAAAGCTCGCCCGGCCGGTGGGTCACCCGGTGGGAAAGCCCCACGTCTTTCAAAAGCTTGAGCGCCCGCCCTTCGCAGCGGGAGCGCTTCTCGCCGCCGATCAAAAGCGGCATCATCACGTTTTCCAGCGCGGAGAACTCCGGCAGCAGGTGGTGGAACTGGAACACGAAGCCGATGGAACGGTTGCGAAAGGCCGCCAGCGGCTGGTCCGCGAGGTTGAAGATCTTCTCGCCGTCGAAGAGCACCTCGCCGGAACTGGGACGGTCGATGGTCCCCATCACGTGCAGGAGCGTGCTCTTGCCTGCGCCGGAGGGCCCCACCAGGGCGATGGTGTCGCCGGCCGCCACGGTTAGGTCGATCCCCTTCAGGACCTCGACCCTGGCCTCGCCGGTCCCGTAGGACTTGAACAGGTTCTTTACCTCGAGCAGGCTACTCATAGCGCAGCGCCTCGGCGGGGGCCATGCGCGAGGCGGCCCAGGAAGGGTACAGCGTCGCGGCAAAGGAAATGAGCACGGCGGTGACGCTGATCAGCACCACGTCGGACGTCACCACCTGGGACGGGAAGTGGTCGAGGTAGTAGATGTCCTTGCTGAAGAGCTCGAAGCCGGTCAGTTTCTGGATCACCGACACAATCGGCTCCAGGTTGAGGGCGACCAGAAGGCCTCCCAGGACGCCGATGATGGTGCCCAAGACGCCGATGATGAGCCCCTCGAAGACGAAGATGCGCATGATGCTGCGGCTGGTAGCCCCCATCGACTTGAGTATCGCGATGTCGCGGGTCTTTTCCATGACCACCATGAACAGCGTCGAGGCGATGCCGAAGGCCGCCACCAGCACGATCAGGGTCAGGATGATGAACATCACGCTCTTCTCGGTCTTGAGCGCGAAGAGGATGTTCTTGTTCATCTGCATCCAGTCCCGGGCGTGGAAGGGAGGGCCCAGTTCGCGGTCGATCCTGCCGGCCAGCTCCCCGGTCTTGTAGACGTCGCGCACCTTCAACTGGATCCCGGTCACCACGTCCCCAAGCCCCAGGAACTGCTGGGCTTCCTTGAGCGAGACGTAGGCCAGCGTCGAGTCGTACTCGAACATGCCGGTGTTGAAGATGCCGGTGATGCGGAAGCGGTTCAGCTTGGGCATCATCCCAAGCGGCGTGATGTTCCCCATCGGGGAGATCACGTCCACCGTGTCGCCCAGGAACAGCCCAAGGTTCTTGGCGAGCTCCTTGCCGATCACCACCCCCGGCGTCTTGCCCACCTCGGGCTCCAGCGATGTGAGGTTCCCCTCGACCATCGACTTGTGCAGGTTGGTCACCTTGGCGTCGGTGGCGACGTCGATGCCGCGCAGGACCACACCGGAGACGTTCTTCCCGGTGGAGAGCATGACCTGGTTGTAGATGAACGGGGTGGCGGCGACGACACCGTCCACCCCCTCAAGTTTCTTCATTACCTGCGGGTAGTCCTGCACCGCGCCGAGGCCGTTCAGGACCACGATGTGCGCGTTGGTCCCAAGGATCTTGTCCTTGAGATCCTCCTCGAAGCCGGTCATCACGGCCAGCACGATGATGAGGGCCATGACGCCGAGGGCGACCCCCGCCACCGAGATCAGGGTGATCAGCGAGATGAAGGTCGATTTGCGCTTCGCCTTCAGGTAGCGCAGCCCTATGAAGAGCTCAAAGGGCATTATTTGCCCTCTTTACGCAGCTGCGGGAACAGGATGACGTCGCGTATCGACGGGGAGTCGGTGAGGAGCATGACCAGGCGGTCGATGCCGATCCCCTCCCCGGCGGTCGGCGGCAGGCCGTACTCCAGGGCGCGGATGTAGTCCTCGTCCATGTAGTGGGCCTCTTCGTCCCCCTTGGCCTTGGCGGCCACCTGGGCCAGGAAGCGCTCCTTCTGGTCGCGCGGATCGTTGAGCTCGGAGAAGGCGTTGGCCATCTCCCGGCCGGCGCAGAAGAATTCGAAGCGGTCCACGTACTCCGGGTCGTGGTCGTTCTTCCGGGATAGGGGCGACACTTCGGTCGGGTAGTTGGTGATGAAGGTCGGCTGGATCAGCTTGGTCTCGGCGACCTCCTCGAAGATCTCGGTGATCAGCTTGCCGTAGCCGATGTCCTCGGGGAGCTCCAGCCCGATCTTCTGGGCGTAGGCGTAGGCGAGGTCGCGGTCCTCGAGGCTCTTCGCGTCGATGTCGCCGTACTCGAGGATCGCTTCCTTCACGGTGAACCTCTTCCAGGGGCGCTGGAAGCTGATCGCCTCGTCGCCGTAGGTGAAGTCCAGGGTCCCTAAGAGTTCCTGGGTCACGTGGCAGAGAAGTTCCTCGGTGAAGTTCATCAGGTCCTCGAAGGTGGCGTAGGCCTGGTAGAACTCCATCATGGTGAACTCGGGGTTGTGGCGCACCGAGATCCCTTCGTTTCTGAAGTTGCGGTTGATCTCGAAGACGCGCTCGAAGCCCCCCACCACCAGGCGCTTCAGGTAGAGTTCCGGGGCTATGCGCAGGAACAGTTCCATGTCCAGCGCGTTGTGGTGGGTCACGAACGGTTTCGCGGTGGCGCCGCCGGGGATCGGCTGCATCATCGGCGTCTCGACCTCGAGGAAGTCGTTTTTGGTCATGAACTCGCGGATCAACTGCACGATCCTGGAGCGCTTGTAGAAGACCTCGCGCACCTCGGGGGAGACGATCAGGTCGACGTAGCGCTGGCGGTAGCGGGTCTCCACGTCGGTCAAGCCGTGGAACTTCTCGGGGAGCGGCAGAAGCGACTTGGTCAGAAGGCGTACGGTGGAGACTGCCAGGGACAGCTCGCCGGTCTTGGTCCTAAACGGGGTACCGGTGGCGCCGATGATATCGCCGATGTCGTAGTTCTCGAACTCGGCGAAGAGCTCCTCGCCCAGGGTGTCCTTCTTAAGGTAAAGCTGCATGCGCCCCTTGCGGTCCTGCACCTGCACGAAGGCGGCCTTGCCGAAAGAGCGGCGCATGATGATGCGCCCGGCGACCACGAAGGTCTGCGGGTCGTCCTCGATGACCTCCTTATCGCCGTAGGCGTCGCGCACGTCGGCCGAGGTATGCTGAGGCTTGTAATCGTTCGGGTACGGGTTGATCCCCGCCTCCCACAATGCATCTACCTTGCGTCTTCTCTGCAGCAGCAGTTCGCTCAACTCTTCCATGTTATCTGCAACCTTTCTTTACCGCGTTGGGCTGTGAAACAATCCGTCAAACTAAACTATTTGCGCCAGCCAAGTCAAGGGAAAAGGGGTACGGCTCGGCCTGGTGAAGCAAGGCTAAAGCCGTATCCCTTCTGACAAATGTGCTACTGGAACTTGACCGTCACCGGCACCTTGAAGTAGGGAACCCCAGAGGTGGTGTCGACAGTGTTGCCGAGCTGCCCCATGCTGTTGTTGCCCCAGCCATACCAGACGCCGTTCACTTTGGCGAACGAGCAGGTCCCGAAGGCGGCGATGTCGGTGGCCCCGGCGAAATGGGCGCCGCCGAAGGTCTGCAGCACATAGACCAGGCTGCTGGAGTTGGTGAAGGTGCCGTTGCCGAGCTGTCCGTAGTAGTTGTTGCCGATGGACTGGATCTCGTAGCTGCCGTCGCTGCCGTCGTTGCCGGGATCCCCCAGAAGCAGCAGGATATGGTTGGTCCCGGTGACCATCTTCTTGATCACCTTGCCGGTCACGGTAAAGACCGGTACCGGGTCGGGGCTGCTCTTCAAGGTCAGCGGCGTCACGTTGCCGTGCTCGATCAGGTCGCCGAGTTCCCCCGCGTCGTTGTACCCCCACCCCCACAGGATCTCGGAGGCGATGGCGCCGAGGTTGTCCCGCTGCACCTCCAGAGCGAGGCTTGCGCTGCCGAGGGCTGCGACCTGCTCGATGGTGCCCGTAAGGGTATCGGGGAAGGTCACCTTCCTGGGACGTGCGCAGCTCGTAGAGTAGGTGCCGAAGCTGGTCTTGCCGAAGCCGACCTGCCCGTAGCTGTTGCCCCCCCAGGCGTAGACGTAGTTGACCGGGGTCCCGCCGCCGGTGGTCAAAAGCGCAAGGGAATGGAGGCCGCCGGCCGCCACCTGCAAGGGGTGCAGCAGGGTCAGGTCTTCGCCGTCGCGGCCGGTGGTGACCTGGACGGGAGCGGTGGCGTTGGTCGTGCTGTTGTTGCCGACCTGGTGGTAGGTGTTCTGCCCCCAGGCGTAGAGCTTGTCGCCGGCGACGGCAAGCGAGTGGTAGCCGCCCGCTGCGATGTCGGTCACGGTGGCGTGCATCCAGACCTCAACCGGTTTCGAGCTGTAGGCATCGGGATAGGCGGTGGAAACCTTGCTCCCCGCCCCGAGCTGGCCGTACAGGTTGTACCCCCAGGAGGAGACGAGGCTCGTGATGTTGCCGAACACCATGGTATGTTCGTTCCCCGCGACGGCCTTTGCCCCGGGCAAGACCATGTTGTCCATTCCCGGAACGTGGACGGCGACCTCGCGTTTCGTCAACGTGCCGTCGCCCAGTTGGCCGAAACCGTTGTACCCCATGGTGAAGGTACTGTGGTTTCTGAAGATGACGCTGTGGCTGTAGAATATGGTGACCGTGGAGGGGATGTGGTCCTTGGAGGAAGAGCCGCCGCAGCCGGAGAGTGCGGCAGTAAGAAGCCCGGCGCAGATCAAAACCTTGAAACGCCCGCGAGTTTGCATGTTAGAGACCCCTTGTTGGTTAATTCGATCCGGCGGATTTAACTATACATAAATGGGAATGTCAAGGACGGACTCCGGGGGATGGCAGTTGACATGCCGCGGTAGTTGCATGTAATAATGGCCCTTTTACAAAACGATACAAAGATTAATAAAACGATACGGAGGAAGTCATGGCTATCGAGCCGAACAAGGTCATCTACTCGATGATCGGGGTGAGCAAGTTTTACGACAAGAAACCGGTGCTGAAGGACATCTACCTCTCCTATTTTTACGGCGCCAAGATCGGCGTGCTCGGTCTAAACGGCTCCGGCAAGAGTTCGCTTCTGAAGATACTCGCCGGCACGGACAAGGAGTTCAACGGCAAGACCATCCTCTCCCCGGGCTACACGGTCGGCTTCCTGGAGCAGGAACCCACCCTCGACCCCTCCAAGACGGTGCGCCAGTGCGTCGAGGAAGGCGTGCAGGAAGTGGTCGACCTGGTGAACGAGTTCAACGAGATAAACATGAAGTTCGGCGAGGAGATGACCGACGCAGAGATGGAGAAGCTCTGCGACCGCCAGGCCAAGGTGCAGGAGAAGCTGGACCACCTGGACGCCTGGGACCTGGACAGCCGCCTGGAGCTTGCCATGGACGCGTTGCGCTGCCCGCCCCCCGAGACCAACGTCGCCAACCTCTCCGGCGGCGAGAAGCGCCGCGTCGCCCTGTGCCGCCTGCTGTTGCAGAAGCCGGACATCCTGCTTTTGGACGAGCCGACCAACCACCTCGACGCCGAGAGCGTGGCCTGGCTTGAGCAGCACCTGCAGCGCTACGCCGGCACCGTCATCGCCGTGACCCACGACCGCTACTTCCTTGACAACGTGGCGGGCTGGATCCTGGAACTGGACCGCGGCCAGGGGATCCCGTGGCAGGGGAACTACTCTTCCTGGCTGGAGCAGAAGGAGAAGCGCCTGGCCCAGGAGGAGAAGACCGAGAGCGAGCGGCAGAAGACTCTGAAACGCGAGCTGGAATGGATCCGGATGTCCCCCAAGGGTCGCCATGCCAAGGGCAAGGCGCGCATCAACTCCTACGAGGACATGCTGAACACCGAGAGCGAGCAGCGGGCCAAGGACCTGGAGATCTTCATCCCGCCCGGGCCGCGTCTGGGCGGGGTCGTGGTCGAGGCGGAGAACGTCAGCAAGGGGTACGGGGATAAGCTCCTCATCGAGGGGATGGAATTCCGGCTCCCTCCCGGCGGCATCGTCGGCGTCATCGGCCCCAACGGCGCCGGCAAGACCACCCTGTTCCGCATGATCACCGGCGAGGAGAAGCCGGACTCCGGCAGCTTCAAGACCGGCGAGACGGTGAAGCTCGCCTACGTTGACCAGAGCAGGGACGCCCTCGATCCGGACAAGACCATCTGGGAGGTGATCTCGGAGGGCCAGGAGCAGCTGCAGCTCGGCAAACAGCTGGTCAACTCCCGCGCCTACGTGGCCCGCTTCAACTTCTCCGGCGCCGACCAGCAGAAGAAGGTCGGCATGCTCTCCGGCGGCGAGCGCAACCGCGTGCACCTGGCCAAGATGCTCAAGGAAGGCGGCAACGTAATCCTCTTGGACGAGCCGACCAACGACCTGGACGTGAACACCATGCGTGCGCTGGAGGAGGCGCTTGAGAACTTCGCCGGCTGCGCCGTGGTCATTTCCCACGACCGCTGGTTCCTGGACAGGATCGCCACCCACATCCTCGCCTTCGAGGGGGACAGCAAGGTGGTCTGGTTCGAGGGGAACTACTCCGAGTACGAGGAAGACCGCCACGCCCGCCTGGGGACCGCGGCCGACCAGCCGCACCGCATCAGGTACCGCCAGCTGACCCGCGCCTAGGCGGCAAAGGGGCAGACACAAGAAGGGGGCGGCCGATTGACGGCCGCCCCCACTTTTTTGTGCACCTGTAGGGGCGAATAATTATTCGCCCCCTCCCTTGCGGGCGACCCCGTAGACCACCTCGTAGGTCGCCGGCACCCCCGCCTCGCTGCCGAAGCGCGAGCGGTAGCTCGCCATCATCTCCAGCATCACCCTGCGCTCCGCCAGTCCCCTGCCGCTGGCGGGTGCCGTGCTCCCGGCCCCGATC
This sequence comes from Geomonas diazotrophica, assembly GCF_019063885.1. Taxonomy (NCBI): domain Bacteria; kingdom Pseudomonadati; phylum Thermodesulfobacteriota; class Desulfuromonadia; order Geobacterales; family Geobacteraceae; genus Geomonas; species Geomonas diazotrophica. Next base: position 3,660,733 of record NZ_CP077684.1, read on the forward strand.
CTCTTCAAGGAGCGGAGCAGTGCCGGCACGTCGGGGTGCAGTTCCACCTCCAGCTCGGAGCCGACCCGCGCTGCCTCGAAGCCAGTCCGCTCCAAGGCGGCCGACACCTCTGCGCAGGGGAAAAAGCTGTGGGTGCGGTCGCCCCCCCCTTCGACTGCCGCCCGGTAGGACTCCCGCAGTTCGAACAGGGTACGCTCCCCGAAGAGGGCGAAACAGAACACCCCGCCGGGGGCCAGCACGCGGCGCGCCTCGGAGAACGCCCGGTCCAACGTGGCGAGCCATTGATAGGTCGAGGTGGAGACCACCACGTCGAAGCTCTCCGCCTCGAAGGGTAGCGACTCGGCATCGGCGTTCACCATGCGTACCCGCCTGCCGGCAAGGTTTTCGGCCGCCGTCTGGCACATCCCCGGCGCGAGATCGACGCCGACGGCGTCCATGTCCGGATACAGATCGGTCAAGCGCACCAGGAGCCTCCCGGTCCCGGCGCCAATGTCCAGCAGGCGAGCCGGGCTCACCCCTTCCGCCTGCAGCAGCCCGAGCAGCTTCTCGACCACCCGCCCCTGGACCACGGCGTGCCGGTCGTAATCGGTAGCCTGGCGGTGGAACGACTCCCGCACCTTGTCTCTGTCTATCTCTGCTGCCATCGATACCTTACCGAATGATACTCACTCCCCCGGAGGGGAAGGGTTAGGGAGGGGGAATCCGACGTCCTTGCCTCCATTCTCCCCCTCCGGAAGAAGGGGTTAGTGGAGTGCCGCCGGAGGGGCTAGAGTGCCTCCAGGAAATTTCTGAACAGCTCGTTGAACCGCTCCGGCCTGGTCATGAAGGGGGCGTGACCGCACCCCTGGAATATCTCCAGCCGCGCCATCGGGAGCCGCTGCGCCAAATAGGTCGAGGCAGCGGCAGGGCAGACGGTGTCCAGCTCGCCATGAACGACGAGCACCGGCCGGTCCACCTGCGGCAGTTGCTCCCGCAGGTCCGCCGTGGACAGTATGTTGAGCGATTGCATGACCGCCTCAGGGTCGGCGGAGCGCCCCCCCATCACGATCCCGTGCACGATGCGCTGGTAGAGTGCGTGGTCCAGCTCCCCTTCGGCGAACATCCCCTTGAAGAAGTCGCCCATGGTCTTTTGGTGGTCGCGCCTGAGGCGCAGCCCCATACCCTTCACTTCGACCGGCGGCTTGCCGTGCGGGTAATCGTCCGTGCTGGCGTATCGGGCGTTGCCTCCCACCAGCACCATCCCGGCAAGACGGGGCCGCAGTGCCGGGAAGGCTTGCAGCGCCACCTGCACCCCCATCGACCACCCCACCAGGACCGCGTCCTGCAAAGCGAGTTCTTCGAAGAACGCGGCGAGGTCCGAGGCGTAATCGTCGATGGTGTAGGACGGAGCCGGGGCAGAATGGCCGTGGCCGCGCAGGTCCAAAAAGATGAGGCGCCCGGCATCCGCCAGCTCCTGCTGGAAACGCCAGGCACGCCCGGACATGGCCCAGCCGTGGACGAATACCACCGGTCTTCCCGCGCCTGCTTCCTGATAGTGTAGGGTCACCCGACTTTCTCCTTCTGAAATTACGAAAAGCAGTAACCGCTTTGAACCGGTTTCAAATCACACCAAGCTTTTTCCCCACCCGGGCGATGGTGTCGGCAGCGGCTTCGAGATCGGCGGCCTCATGGGTAGCCATGATGGTGCAGCGCAGACGACAGCTTCCCGCCGGTACGGTGGGAGGCCTGATACCCTGCACGAAGATCCCCTCGTCCAGCAACTCCTTGCTGAACTGCATGGTCGCCTCGGCCGGTCCCACGAAGACGGGGACGATCTGGGTCTCGCTCCCCATGGTGTCGAAGCCCGCAGCGGCAAGCCTGTTCTTGAAAAGCGCGACGTTCGCCGACAGCCTGTCCCGCAACTCCTTCCCCTCGCGAGAATCGACCAGGTCCAGTGCCGCGATGGACGGCGCCAAAACCGCCGGAGGAAGCGAGGTGGAAAAGATGAAGCTTCTGGCCTTGTTCACCAGGTATTCGCAGATCGTCTGCGACGCAGCCGCGTAGGCTCCGAAGCTCCCCAATCCCTTGCCCAGCGTCCCCATGTGGATGTCCACGCCGTCCATCACCCCAAGGAGTTCGGCGGTGCCGCGCCCGGTAGCACCGAGAACCCCGGTGCCGTGGGCATCGTCGACCATGAGCAGGGCACCGTATTGCCGGGCGAGCTGCACCATCTGCCGCAACGGAGCGATGTCGCCGTCCATGCTGAAAACCCCGTCGGTGACGATCAGGCGCCGCCCGGTCCCCGGCTTTTCCTGCAGCAACCGCTCCAGGGCCGCCATGTCCCGGTGCGGGTAACGGTGGAAGTTCGCCCGCGACAGCAGGGCCCCGTCCACGATGCTGGCATGGTTCAACTTGTCCGAGAAGATGGCATCACCCCGCCCGACCAGCGCGGAGATGATCCCGGTGTTGGCGGCATAGCCGGAGTTGAAGACCAGCGCCTTTTCCGTCCCCTTGAACCGGGCGATCCGCTCCTCCAGCTTCTCGTGCAGATCCATGCTGCCCGAAACCAGGCGCGACGCGCCGCTTCCTGTCCCGAAGGCCGCGCCGAAGACCGCGGCCCGGCGCAGTGCGGCATGATCGGCCAGCCCGAGATAGTTGTTGGAACAAAGCAGGAGCACCCTTTTACCGTCCAGATCGACGTGGCTCCCCTGCGCCCCTTTTATCACCCTCATGCTGCGGTACAGCCCCTCGGAGCGCAACTGGTCCAGTTCTTCTGCGAATGTCTGCACAGTTTCTCCTCTCATAACAGCGTAAAAGCGGAGCCCTTTTATTAGCACAGGCGCCCGGGTTCGTCAACCTGGCAACGGCCAGCGGTTGACAAATACATACAGCCAAACCTATAGAGCTGATTTCATGGCACAATTCCGTGCCGCCACAACCTGAACCGTCCCCCGAGCGCTGCATCGAGCTCCTCCAGCAGTGCAGGGAGCAGAACCTGATCCAGGTGGCTGACAACGCGCAGTTCGGGGGCAGCTCCATCTGCAACTGCTGCAGCAGCCGCTGCGAGACCCTGATCCGGGGCACCGGGCCATGGCGGCCCTCGTCGGTGCCATCCTGAGGCTTCCGGCCGTGCAACAGAAGCTGGCGGCAAGCGAACGGGGCTCCCGCTACCTGGGGTGCATGATGCAAAGGATGGTCGAGCGCGCCAGCAGGTTGCCGTTGCGGCTCTGACTCTGCGCGTCTCGTTTGCACTTCCCGGGGCGATGTGCTACCTTCGCGACGCAGTCGCACACCATCATCCCGGGAAGAAAGAATGCGCGGATTGAAATACCTGGCAGGATATTCCGAACAAGTCACCTCCAAGGTGGAGCGCCTGCTGGCGAACAACGAACTGGGGGACGTGTTGCTGGCCAAGTACCCTACCCCGCACCAAATCAGGACCGACCGCTCACTCTACGATTTCACCGTCAACTTGAAGAACGAGTTCCTCCGCAAGTCGCAGCCGCTTAGCAAGGTGAGCTACGACCCGAAGATCAGCGTGATCAACCACGCCCTCGGCCTGCATTCCTTCGTGTCCCGTGTCCAGGGCGCCAAGCTCACGGCGAAGCACGAGATCAGGATCGCCACGCTGTTCAAGACGGCCCCGGTCGAGTTCCTGCGCATGATAGTGGTGCACGAACTGGCGCACCTCAAGGAGAAGGAGCACAACAAGGCCTTCTACCAGCTCTGCGAGTACATGGAACCCAACTACCACCAGCTCGAATTCGACACTAGGCTGTACCTCACCCACCTCGACGCATTCGGCGCGCTGTACCGGGAAGCCTGATCGGCACGGTTGCGCCGCCGCGCAGCCCCCTCCCCGCCATTGACAACCGCCCCCCTCCCGCTAGCATTTACACTGTCGAAAAATCAATAATCTTCAGCATTGCAACCGACCGTCCATCCTGGCTCAAGGAGGATCCCATGTCGTTCGCGCTCTACATCATCGGGTTCATTCTCATCATCTCAGGCGTCGCCTGGGCCCTGGTCGCGGCAGGGGTGGCCATGTTCAAGATCGCCATCGTCTCCATCATTTTGCTGGGCATCGGCATCCTGACCGGCGTGGTGAAGACGCGGCCCAAGGACCCGCCCCGGGGACCGCTGGCCTGACTCTCCCCCCCCCCACACGGCAAAAAAAGAGACCCACCGGGAACTCCCGATGGGTCTCTTTCGTTTTTCGTAAGGGAGACAGTCACACTGCCAGCACGGTCGTCGGCACCGGCAGCGGTTCGCGCTTGGGACCTTCCGCCTCCACCTGCGGGGTGAACGGCATCGCCAGCACCCTGCCCAGCGTGAGCTGCTTCGGATCCTGGAAACCGGCCACCCCGATGTCCAAAGAGTCCTGCATGACGTTGAGCCGGATGGTGCCGTGCAGGTAATCCGGCCACGAGAAGATGGTGGACCAGTTGGAGTCCCTTTCCTCCCTGACCGCCGAATGATGGATCCCGTGCATGCGCGGAGTGACGATGAAGCGGCACAAACGCCGCTCGACGCGATGGGGGAGCCTCAGGTTCGAGTGATGGAACAGGATCTCCATCAGGGTAAGGGTCTGCCATAAGGCGAGCGCGAAGGGTGCGACCCCGATCAGGCGGACCTGCGCCGCCCGCCAGGGAACCGACAGCAGCAGCTCGCCGAAATGGAAGCGAAGCGCGGTGCTGGCATCGAGGTCGAGATCGACGTGGTGCGGCCTGTGGAAGCGCCAGAGCAAGGGGACCTTGTGGGTCAGGACGTGCCAGATGTAGAGCGTGTAGTCGAGGAGCACGACGGACAGCGCAACTTCCGCCCAGGCCGGGAGGCAAAGAAGTTTCACGAGCCCCAGGCGCCTTGCCTGCACCCGCAGGGCAAGCGGCCCCACCACCGGCTTCTCGGCGAGCGCGACGGTCGTAGCGGCGATCACGGAGAAGGCAGCGTTACGCTCGTTGCGCCGCAGCTTGTCCTCCTTCTCCCTCCGGAGCGGACGCCTGAGCTCCATGGCCGCGACCACGGCGCAAGTGCCGAAAATAAGCGCCGCGTTCAGCCACTTGGGCAGCTCTTCCCTCAGGTTGTCTCTTCGTGCGGACATGCTTTGACTCCCTCTTTTCATGCAGTCTGTCGCCTGGCACGGCCCCGGCCGCCATTACCTCAAGATCTCACCCCCGCCACCCGGTGCACCAACTCGGCGGCGGCGGTCCAGGCGATGTGATTACCGAGTTCCTTCGCGCTCGGCTGCCAGGGGATGCGCCCCAGACGCGGGGACAAGCCGAGGCTGGGCGCTATCAAGCCGTCGCAGGCGAAGAAAAAGGGGACGGCGAAGGGAAGACCGCCCCAGCGGGTAAGGAATGGATATCTCCCGGTGAGCCTGCCGTGAATCACCCCCCACCCCAGGCCGTAGATAACGCCGAAGAGAGCCCTGGCCCGCTTCTTCTCCCTCGCATCCAACCTGCGCCCCAGGAGCTTCGCCCCGAAGTGCGGGCCCGCCATCCGGTGGGCCGGCGCCTCGCGCACGCGCCGGTCACGCCTCTTCTGCTTTTGAGTCACCAACGGGTCCAACATCCTGTCGCTTACGGCCGCCACCGCACCGGCAACCAGGCCGGCCGCCATTGCCACGAGCACCGGGTGTCCTTCCGCCAGGGACCGCAAACCGCCTTCCTTGGACATGACAGCCTCCCTGGGGCCTGTATCGGTTGTTTGATTTTGCCGCTGGTCCGAACAATTTTCCCATTGTAGCCCCAGCAGCCCAGCTGTCAATTTCGCCGCGACCATCACCCAAGCCTTGGGTTTCCGGGGTTCACGGGGCTTGACCATGTAAGAGGGCGTTTTATACTTAGGTCGGCCCGATCCCAGGCCGCAGCGCAACGACACGATCAGGAGGCTCCCATGCTGGTCCGCACCCTGCAGGTGGTGGTACATTGCGAGCACAAGACGCTGTGGAACATGCTTATGGACAGGCTGCAGCACCCGGAGCGCTACATACAGGGGGTGGCCGAGGCACGGGTCACCGAGGAAGAGCCCGGGGTATTCATCGCGGAGATGGCGCTCCGCGGGGAAAGGGTCAAGGAACGGGTGCTGGCACGCCCCTACGACGGCGAACTGCGCCACGAGCTGCTGGAGCACCCGCAATTTACCGGGTTCATCGTCAGGAAGATCGTGAAATCGGCGCGGCAGAGCCCGGTGGCCCCGCTCTACCTGGAGTACGACCTGGACCTGCTGCGCAAGTCCCTGAAGGTCCAGGGGGTGGTGAGGGGGGAAGAGGAAATCCTGACCGACCTGGAAACGGAGATGCAGAAGGTGAAATTGCGGGCGGAGGAATCGGATTCGAGGGGGTAACCGATGCGGGTCTGGCTCTTTCATGCCACGTTGTGCGCGGCGTCCCTTTACTCGGCAACGGCGCTGTGCGCCCCGCCCGACTGGCTTTTCATGGACCAGAACGGGCAGTCCAGCTTCTACTACGACAGAAACAGCAATGTGACCGTACGCGAAGGGGTGATCCAGGTAAGGACCCGGGTGGTCTACAGCGAAGAGGGGAGAAAAGAAGCGATCAAGCTGCTGAAAGGGATGCCGGAGTCGGCGTTGCTCCAGGAGACGCTCTACAGCTACGAGATCGACTGCCCCGAGCGGGAGGGGCACCTGCTGGCGTCGAGCCACCTGGACCGGAACGGGACCATCCTGAAATCCACCGACCTTGCCGCAGCCACCCAGTGGGAGTACCTGCCGGACGACACGCGCATGGGACGGGTGGTCCGGCAAGCCTGCCCCCCCTAGCGCCTACCTCTTCCGATATTCCTGCCGCAGCAACAGATCCATCAACACCAGCGCCGCCATCGATTCCACCACCGGTACCGCCCGGGGGACGATGCAGGGGTCGTGGCGCCCCTTCGCCTCCAGGACCGTTTCACTGCCGTCAAAGCGCGCCGTCTTCTGCGGCAGGGCTACCGTTGCCGGAGGTTTGAAGGCCACCCGGAAGTAGACCGGCTCCCCGTTGGAAATCCCCCCTTGCACGCCTCCTGAGTAATTGGTCGCTGTCCCCAGTCGCCCCCCCTTGTCCACGAAGGGGTCGTTGTGGGCGCTCCCCAGCATGCGGCTGCCGCTGAACCCGGAACCGATCTCGAACCCCTTGCTCGCCGGAATGGAGAGCATGGCGTGCGCCAAAAGTGCCTCCAGCTTGTCGAAGACCGGCTCGCCCAGCCCGGCGGGGAGGTTCCGGCAGACACAGCAGACAGTCCCCCCGACGGAATCGTCCCTGCTCTTCACCTGGGCGATCAGGTCGGCCATGGCCTGGGCCATGGCGGGGTTGCCGCAGCGGACCGGGTGCGCGTCCACCTGCCGGCGATCAACCCGTTCCAAGTCGACGTCCCCCGCTTCGAGCGCTCCCACGCTGTCCACCCAGGCCACGATCTCCACGCCGTGGCGCTCAGCCAGGAACTTCTCCGCGATGGCGCCGGCCGCCACCCTGGCGATGGTCTCACGGGCGGAGGAACGACCGCCGCCGCTGGAGGCACGCACGCCGTACTTCACCTGGTAGGTGTAGTCGGCGTGCGAAGGGCGGGGGACCTGGGACATCACCTGGTAGTCGCCGGGGCGCTGGTCGCGGTTATGCACCATGAGGCCTATGGGTGTGCCCAGGGTGACGCCCCCCTCGACGCCGGAGAGGATGGTGACCACGTCCTCCTCCTCGCGCGGGGTGCTCAATTCGCTCTGCCCTGGACGGCGGCGGTCCAGTTGAGGCTGTATGTCGGACTCGGAGAGGCACATCCCCGCCGGCGCGCCGTCGACGATGGCGCCGACCGCCGGACAGTGGCTCTCGCCGAAGGTGGAAACTCTGAACAGGGTACCGAACACGGAGGACATATCAGCTCCTTCCCCTCACGGAGCGGCCGGGGCAACCGGCCGGGAGGAATTTCTCGGGTGACGCGTTGCCACCAGCACCACCAGGCTGCGCGGCGGGAGCCGGTAGCTGTCGCCGTCGACCACCGGGATCGCGTCCCAGGGGGTGATGTCGTCGGGGGATGCCAGCGAGGTGTCGATCCAGCGGTGCCAGGCGCCGCCGGGAAGCCTTCTCGGCGGGGGGAGGGTGAAGCTGAGCGGCTCCCAGTAGGCGTTGACCATGTAATGGAACACCAGGTGTTTCGAGGCGCTCCACACGGTGAGGGCGATGCTGTGCGACTGGTAGCTCCAGTCCGGGGTGCCGAGGTGGACGCCGTGCCACTCAAGGCGCGCCTGCCCGAGGAGCTGGTTTAGCGTGAGCGTCTCCGAGGAGGTGTCGCCCTGCCTGAGCCGCGCCCTGATCAGCTCCCTGGTGAATCGATAGATGCCCGGGTGGACCGCCAGCCCGTCCCAGTCGAACCACCCCAGCTCGTTGTCCTGGCAGTAGGCGTTGTTGTTGCCGCGCTGGGTGCGGCGCATCTCGTCCCCCATCAGGATCATCGGAGTCCCCAGCGCGAGCAGGGTGACCGCCATGAAGTTCTTCACCTGACGGTTGCGCAACGCCTCGATGGCCGGGTCCGACGTCGGTCCCTCGACGCCGCAGTTCCAGCTCAGGTTCGCGTCGGAGCCGTCCCGGTTCTGCTCGCCGTTGGCCTCGTTGTGCTTTTTGTTGTAGGAGACCAGATCGTTGAGGGTGAAGCCGTCGTGGCAGGTGACGAAGTTGATGCTCTGCTCGGGCTCGCGCTCCTGGTGGCCGTAGATGTCGGGGCTTGCCAGCATCCTGGCCGCAAAGCGGGACACCACCCCCTCGTCCCCCTTGAGGAAGCGGCGCACGTCGTCGCGGAACTCGCCGTTCCACTCCTTCCAGCTGTCGCCGATGAAGCTCCCCACCTGGTACAGGCCGCCGGCGTCCCAGGCCTCGGCGATGAGCTTGATCCCCGCCAGCGCAGGATCGGACTCGATGTCCCAGAGGATGGGAGGGTTCTTGAGCGGACGCCCCTGACCGTCGCGGGAGAGGATGGAGGCGAGGTCGAAACGGAAGCCGTCGACGTGCATCTCCTTGACCCAGTAGTGCAGGGAATCGATGATCAGCCGGCGCACCACGTGGTGGTTGGCGTTCAGCGTGTTGCCGCAGCCGGTATGGTTTATGTAGCTTCCGTCGGCGGCGAGGGAGTAGTAGACATCATTGGCGAAGCCGCGGAAACAGAAGGTGGGGCCTTTGTGATCCCCCTCCGAGGTGTGGTTGTAGACCACGTCCAGGATCACCTCGATGCCCGCCTTGTGCAGCGCCTTGACCATGTCGCGGAACTCGTCCAGCGGCCCCAGCGGCCCCTTCTTGGAGCTGAAGGCGGCATGCGGCGCGAAGAAGGAGACCGGGCTGTAGCCCCAGAAATTGCGCAGCCCCAGGGGGGCGTCGAGCGGGTCGAACTGGAATACCGGGAGGAGTTCCACGGCGGTGACGCCGAGATCCTTCAGGTAGGGAATCTTTTCCACGAGGCCGGCGTAGGTGCCGCGCTTTCCTTCGGCGACGCCGGAGGAGGGGTGCTTGGTGAAGCCGGCCACGTGCATCTCGTAGATGACCGTCTTCGTGTAGGGGCGCTTGAGCGGCAGGTCCCCTTCCCAGTCGTAGCCGCGCGGGTCCGCCACCACGCTCTTCATGGCGCTCTTCGCGTTGTCGCCGGGAAGGCAGGCGTCGCCACGGCGGTACCCGTCGGGAACGGCGACGGCGCGGCCGTAGGGGTCGATGAGCACCTTCCCCGGATCGAAGCGCCGTCCCCGTTGCGGCTCGAAAGGGCCGGCCACGCGGTAGCCGTAGAGCTGGCCCGGGCCGATACCGGGGACGAAGATGTGCCAGTAGTGGTAGGTGCGGTTGCACTTGGGATCGAGGGAGATGACGCGGGAGGGGGTGGCGTCGTTGGCGTCGTCGAAGAGGAGCAGTTCTACCCCGGTGCAGTCCCTGGCGAAGACGCTGAAGTTCACCCCTCCCCGGGTCACCGTGGCGCCCAGCGGCGAGGTATTTCCCTTGGGAAGCTCGCCGTTTCTCGTGCCTGCTCTTCCAGTCGTTCTCGCCATTGTTTCCTTCCGACCGATCACATAGCCTGAACGCGCTCTCTGTGAGGTGGGCTGTAACTGCGCTTTTTACCCAGTGAGACTATAGATGATTATGTTTTTCAGTCAAACGGAGGCGCGCGCTTTTTTAGAAACAGTCGCTGCGGCGATCCCGCACGCCGAGATGAAGGCGCAGAGCCAGCCGATCCAGTCTCCCGCCGCCCCGTACAGCGTCCCCCCTTCCAGAAGCGGCACCCGGTCCACCAGGACCTCGCGGGTCCAGACCCCGGTGCGGCTGACGATGCGGCCGACGGGATCCACGAATGCCGATATGCCGGTGTTGGTGACCCGCACCAGGGAGCGGCGGTTCTCGATGGAACGGAAGCTCGCCAGCGCCAGGTGCTCCATCGGCTCGACCGACTTGCCGTACCAGGAGTCGTTGGTCAGGTTGAACATCACCGCCGGTGTGCGTCCCTCGCGCCCGCCACGCATCAGCTTCCTGATGTGGGTGGGGAAGATGTCCTCGTAGCAGATGCTCACCGACAGGAGGTGGTTCCCCAGCTTCAGGGGCTCGGTGCTCCTTCCGGAGAAGAACTTGGCGCTGTAGGGGGACCAGGCGTAGAGCTGCGGGAAGACGTCGCCGAAGGGTATGTACTCGCCGAAGGGAACCAGCACCGTCTTGTCATAGCTTCCCAGGATGCGCCCCGAGCCGTCGGCCAGAAGGGCGCTGTTGCAGTAGCGGGTCTCCCCCTCCTCGTCGATGCGGAGACAGCTCCCGAAGAGGAGCGGGGTCTGCAGGTCGCCCAGAGCCCACGTGGGCAGGCTCCCCTCGCGGGAGGAGAGGCTCACGCTCAGCACCCCTTCGGGCCAGACCACGAGGTCGGGCTTTTGTGCCGCCACCAACTCCCGGGACAGGTCGCGATGCTCCTTCTGCATGAGGTCGACCGCCAGGTGATTGTCGGCCGCGCCCCGGTTGGTCTGCACCAGACCGACGGTCAGCCTCTGCGCCGTGGCAAGCTTTCCATCCACCTCCCGGATGCGCAGCTCCCCGTACCCCGCCACCAGCAGCAGCGTAACGGCCAGCGCCGAAACTGCGCGCCACGGCACGCTCCGTTGCTCGCGCCAGCTGACCGTCGCCCAATACAGGGTGGCATTGATGTAGACCACCAGGAAGGAGACCCCGAGGATGCCGGAGAAGTCGGCGATCTGGGTCAGGTGCGAGATGCGGTACTGGCTCGCCCCCAGGTAGTTGGGGAAGACCTCCGGCCAGAATTTCTCGATCGCCGTCCAAAGGACCGGTGCCACCCAGAGCACGTACCATTGCCTGTCGCGGGTCAGCAGCCGGGTTCCCCAGGCCCATGCCGCCAGCACTATGCCGTTGGCCGCGGCAAGGAGCAGCAGACCGAAGACACCGGCGATAAAGGGGGCGCCGGCAAACTGCTGGAACATCTGGATGATCCAGTAGAAGCCCCCGCCGTGCCCCACGATGCCGGCCAGCCAGCCGAGCCAGAAGGCGCGCGCCGGGCGCTGCCCCCGCAGCGCCCAAAGCAGGGGGACCAGGAAGAACCACTCGAGGTAAAACTGGTCGAAACCGGCGTAACCGAGGAACATGAGGACGCCGCTGGCCACGGCGGCACCCCACGGCAGCAGGAACTTGAAGTTTGCGGAAGTTGTCAAGAATGGACCTCTTGTCTGAAAAACTGCAACCGCGGGTGGCGCACCCGCGGCTTGCGCAGGTTGGCACGATACCACAGCCGCTTAATAACCTCAATCCAACAGGGGAGCAGGGACCGGGCTGCACCGCCGCCCATAAGAAAGGGCGCCCGGGAAGGCGCCCCATTTACTTTCAACGCTCCGGATAGTAATCCGGCGGAACCGAGTACATGTCGGGAGGGGGGGGCGGGGTGTACGGCCTGGCCCGGCGCGCCTTGCGCACCGATCCCGGGATCTGGTTCCCCTTGGCGTACATGCACTGCACGTAGGTGTTGTCGTAGCGGCGCTGGGCCTCGTAGCCGTAGACCCGACCTGATTCGGAGCCGCTTGCCGCGCCGAAGAGAAGGCCAGTACCGCCGCCGATCGCCGCACCGGCACCTGCGTTGCCGCTGGCCGCGCCCAACATCGCGCCCACCCCGGCACCGATGGCCGTCCCCACGACTGCGCTGGTGGCGGTGTTCTGGTTTGCCGTGTCCTGCGGGCTCATACCGAGCTGCTGTTCGGCGTACCTGCGGCAGAGTGCGTCTTCGGCCATGAACTGCTCGAACGACTTCCCGGGGGTCGGCAGCACCCTCACGCTTGGCCCGGTGGGCATGGTGACACAGCCACCAAGCACCAGGAAGGCGATCAGCGACCAAACTGCTGTCCTGGTCTTCATCATCTGTCAATCCTCCTTATCTTCCTCTGGCTGAGCGGGAGGTGTCGTGTTGGGTACCACCTTCATCCAGCCGCTGGGGCAACGCTCCACGTACGGGTAGTAACCTTCCGGCTTGCGGCAGTAATACCAATAGCCGGTCTGCTCCTCACCGGTCCCGGTGTCCGGGGAGATGTACTCCTGCGGCTCCTGCGGCACCACGACGGTCGGAGGGTTGTAGTAGTACGGGTATGCGGGGTACGGGTAGTAGTACGGGTAAAAGAATGGATCCCAGTAGCCCCAGCCCGGGCCGATATAGACACTGCCCGAGAAGTGCCCGCCGTCCCTGTGGCCACCGTAGCTGTAGCCGCCGCGGCTGTAGCCCCGGCTGTAGGTGGTGCCACCGCGCCCTGCCGCCCGGCCCACGACCTCGCCGCCTCGACCGGCTCCACGGGTGAAAGCTTCGCCGCGCGCGCCGGAATCTGCGTAGCTTGTCGTAACGGCACCCGTCATTGACACAGCCGCCGCAAACAACGAAATGAAAAGGGCACTGATCCGGATTTCCCTCATGACTTAGCCCTCCTTTAAGGGGCGTTTCGCAACTGTTTCAGTATACTCCCAGGCTTCAATATCTGCAAAAGCTAACCCAGAGCCAAGATACCCGCCCACGCTTGCCCTGTCAATGCCACCCTGCCACGGCAAAGGGTGAGGCTGGATACAGCACCGCCCCTGTCCGGGCCCCATCCGAACCGGTTTGACTTATCCGCCGACTGTGGAAAAATTAGCGAGTTCAAATATTCCAGACACAAAGGAGCTACGTATGAGAAAAGATGCAACGGTGGTGTCATCACTCTTTCTTGCAGCGGCTCTGATTCTTCCCGCGGTCAACTCCTGGACCGCGGAGGGCACGCGCCCCGCAGTGCCCCGCCGGACGCGGTCCAGGAAGCCCAGACCCCGCGGGATGTCCCCCAAAACCGCCCGGAGCAGCAAAAGGGAAACCACGACCAGTCCGACCTCTTCAGCGCGACCAAGGCCGAGCCCTCGTCAACCGCTTTCAGGAACCAGCCCGACGAGGGGAAGACCCTTGGCTTCGAGTTCTACCGCGACCCGCTGGATGCCAAGAAGCCGATGACGACCTTTCAGGAGGTGCGCCAGAAGGATGTGGCGGAAAAACCCAAGGTCATGGAGACGCAGCGACGCCTGCTTGAATCGCGCTACGACCTGCGCCCCAGGCTGTCGCCGGACGTCAGGATGTCGCGCGGCAAGCCGGTCGCCGTCGGCCCCACCGCGCGCCTGGGGGAGGGAACTTCCTGGGAGAAGCTGGCGGCGCTCCCCCCTGCGGAGATCAGGTCCAGGAACCTGTTCCCCTACCCGCCGCTCCCCCACCCAAAACAGGTCAACGGCGGCCAGGTCTTCCCCCGGGGGACAGCACAAAGGAGCGCCGTTACTGGTACAGCAGCTGTTCCTCGGTGTAGTAGGTTCGCTTGGACTGCACGTTTTCCTTGATGATCCTGGCACCGGTAGGCGAGGTTTTCAGCTCGGGGCGGTGCACCTTCAGGAACTCCCGGTACTCACCCGAGACCATGTCCGGGTGGCGCTTCCTCAGTTCGGCGATGGCATCTTCGAGCACCTGCGGGATGGCGGCCGCCAGGGCCCGGACCGCTTCTGGAGGGAGCTTGCCGGCTGGGGACTTAGGGGAGATGCGCGCGGCCCACAGTATCTCGTCGGCGTAGGCGTTGCCGATACCGCCGATGAGTGCCTGGTCGAGCAGCAGCGGCTTGATCAGGGTCCTCGGCTTCTTCCGGCAGAGCTGCTGCAACTGGTCGACCGTCAAGTCAAGGGCGTCGGGTGCGTCCCTCTCATCGCCGGGGTTGAGGGCGACGCTGGCCCATCCCTTTTCGTCGCTGACGGCAAGGACGGAGCCGTCGTCGAAGGTTACGGTAAGCACTAGGTAGCGCAGGCGGTCGAGTTGGCCGGAGTCGGTCAGGACGAAGCCGCCGGTCAGCATCAGGTGCACCCGCAAAACGGTCCCGTTGCCGAACCGGAAGGCGACCTGCTTCCCGGCTCTTTCCACGCCGGCGAGCGTTGCTCCCGCAACGGCCGAGGATAGTTCGGCATCGGAAACGTTGAGTTGCCCCCTCTGGTGGTATTCCACCCTGCGAACTTTCTTGCCGGCCAAGGCCTTGTTCAGATTGTCAGCGTAGATTGTGAGATCGGGCAGTTCTGGCATGGTTCCTCCTGAAGGGGAGAAGATCACGGGGTGAGCGTAGCCCGCAACGGCGCGATGTCAACGCCCAGGGGCGAGGGATCAGTCGGCAGCAGCACCCTCGGCGCGGTAGTCGATCCCGAGCTGCCGCTCGCGCAGGCGCTTGACGGACAGGGGGAGCACCACGGCGGCGAAGATCAAGGCGCAGCCGGTCCACTCCTCGGCGGTCAGCCTCTCACCCAGAAGCAGCGTCCCCCCGAGCATGCTCCAGACCGGATCCATGGTGTAGATGAGTCCCGCCTTGGTGGGGGTGGTGTAGCGCTGGTAGGTGTTCTGCAGGGTGAAGCAGATCACGGTCGGGAAGATGGCGCAGTAGATGAGCGACCCGAGCGAGACCCAGGTGACGGACAGGGGGGCCGAAGGAAAGAGCAGGTCCAGGGTCCCTCCGACGACGGCCACCGTTGCGAATTGCACGAAACTCAACAGGTAGATGTCCTCGTCCCGTAGCAGCTTCGACACCGAGATGATGTGCAGCGCGATGAACAGCGCGCACAGGGTCGACAGCAGGTCGCCCTTGTTGAACCCGTCGACGCCCCCCCGGGCGAGCAGCCAGAGCCCCGCCAGGGCAAGCACCAGCCCGGCGGCGCTCAAGCGGTCCAGCCGCTCGCGCCAGAAGGCGAAGCAAAGCAGCGGGATCAGCAGCACGAACAGGTTGTTCAGGAATCCCGCGCGGGAAACGCTGGTCCCGCTTACCCCGAGGACGAAGGAGAGGTTCGTGGCCGCCAGGGCAAGCCCCACCACGAGCCCAGTCCTGAAGGTGCTCCAGTTGAAACGCCCCAGCCGCGGTAGGCACAAAAGTCCCATGAGCAGCGTCGCCAGCGCGAAGCGGTAAAACAGGAAGGTGATCGGGGGGATTTCGCGAAAGCCGATCTTGTTGAAGATGAAACTGCCGCCCCAAAAGACGGTGGTCAGTATCAACCAGAAGGTCGCTTTGGATGAGCGAGGGTCGTCGTGATGTGATCTTTGCATCCGCATATTAAAGACAGGGGTGACCGCAGATGTCAACTCTTGTGACGCCGGCGAGACATTGACTTAAATATATTTTAGTTTCCGCCGGCGAACCGGCATGAACTCTTCACAGCTCCTTGCGGTACCGTTATCTTCCCTAAAGTAAAATCTACCGCCGGCCGATACTATCAAAACAGGCTCAGTTGCAGCCAGCTCCCCCCCCAGAGGAGGCCTTGCGTTGGCAGTGGTTCATATCGACAACCTTACCCCCGGCATGGTCCTAAGCCGTAACGTCTGCGACCGCAGCGGTCGCATGCTCCTTCCCGCCGGCGCCGAGCTCACCGAAAAGCATTTCTCCATCTTCCGCATGTGGGGCGTGCTCGAGGTCGAGGTGGTCGGCGAAGCCGTCGCTGAGGATGTCGAGACGTCCCCCCCCCTGAGCCAGGAGATCGACCCGGAGCTCCTCGCCGAAGCCAGGGCGGAAATGGAGCGTCTGTTCATCTACAACGATCCGGAGCATCCCGCCATAAAGGAGCTGATGCGCATCTGCACCGAGAGGAGGGCGAGCCGTGCTGCGTAAGCCTCAACTGTCGGTGGAACACATGGTGGAGGATGTATCCACCATCCATTCCCTCCCCCTATTCTATTCGCAGCTGTCCGAGGCGATCGATCATCCCCGCAGTTCCATCGGCGACATCGCGAAGATCATCGCCGAGGATCAGGGGCTCACGGCACGGATCCTCAAGCTCGCCAACAGCCCGCTTTTCGGCTACTTCTCCAAGATCGACACCATCACCCAGGCCGTCACCATCATCGGGGTCCTCCAGGTGCGCGACCTGGCCCTGGCCCTCTCGGTCATGGACGTCTTCAAGGGTATCCCCGAGGACCTGGTGAACATGGAGCAGTTCTGGAAGCACAGCATCGCCACCGGGCTCGCCTCCAGGATACTGGCCACCAGCCAGCGGGAGTCCAACCTGGAGCGCTTTTTCGTGGCCGGGATCCTGCACGACGTGGGGAGACTGGTGATGTACGTCAAGATACCCGAGATCTGCCTGGAACTGCTGGAGGAATGCCGCGCGACGGGATCTCTTCTGCACCGCTCCGAGCGGGAGAAACTCGGTTTCGACCACGCCGAGGTCGGCAGCGCCCTTCTCAAGCGCTGGAAGATCCCCCCGCGGGTGGCCGAGCCGGTGGGGACCCACCACGACAGCAGCAAGGGGGACCAGTACCCGAGGGAGGGAGCCATCCTGCACTTCGCCGACCTGATCGCCCACGCGCTGCAGATAGGCAACAGCGGAGAGATTTTCGTACCGGAACTGGACCTGGGCGTCTGGGACCGGCTGCAGATCTCCAGCTTCTACCTGCCGACGCTGGTGAAGCAGGTCGATGCCACCTACGAACAGACTGTTTCCGCACTCTTCGGGGGGGAAGATGCCGCCCGATGACGCGCGGGACATCCAGATCCGCAAGCTCCAGGAAAGGGTGAACTTCCTCGAGGAGAGCAACCTCAACTACCTGAAGACTCTCGACGTCCTCACCGCCTGCAGCGATTTCCAGTCGGACATCTATCGCCTCAAGGAGTCCTCCTTCGTCATCAAGGCCGTCTTCGGTCAGTTGAGGCGGCTGATCCCATTCGTGACACTCTCCATGTTCGGCATAGACGAGGACTCCTCCTTTGATCTGACGGTCTGCGAGCCGGAGAAGGCCAAGGCTGCGGTACGTAAAGAGGTGGAGGCAAGGGTGCAGGACGGCACCTTCGCCTGGGCGCTTAACCAGAACCACCCGGTCGTGGTACCCACCATCTCCGGCAGCGAGACGCTGGTGCTGCACGTCTTGGCCACCAACAGCCGCATCAGGGGGATGTTCGCCGGCATCATGCCCGGAAATCACCTGAACACCGAGGTCTCGACGCTGAACGCGCTGAGCAGCATCCTGATCAACACCGCCTACGCCGTGGAAAACTCCGAACTCTACGACATGCTCCAGGAGCACATGCAGAACCTGGAGCTGAAGGTACAGCAGCGTACCACCGAACTGGAGCACGCGCTGGTACAGGCCGAGGCGGCAACCGCGGCGAAGAGCATCTTTCTCGCCAACATGAGCCACGAGATCCGGACCCCGATGAACGGCGTGATCGGCCTGGCCCGGCTGCTCATGGACACGCCCCTTGACCAGGTGCAGCAGGACTACCTGGGGTCGCTGTCCGACTGTGCCGAAAGCCTGCTCACCATCATCAACGAGATCCTCGACATATCCAAGGTGGAGGCGGGCATGATCACGCTCGAGAAGATCGTGTTCGATCTGCATCGCTTCCTCGCCCGGTCCCTGCAGCCCTTCATCCTGCGCGGGCAGGAAAAGGGCGTGCTGGTCCAGTTGGAGATGGGACAGGGGCTGCCTCAGCTGGTCGTGGGGGACCAGGTGCGCATCGGCCAGGTGCTCGGGAACCTGGTGGGGAACGCTCTCAAGTTCACCCACAAGGGGGCCATCACCGTCAGTTGCCGTCTCCTTGAGCACACGGCGGGAGGGGTGCTTTTGAAGTTCGCCGTCGCGGATACCGGAATCGGCATCGCGCCCCAGGCGCTGGATGTCATCTTCGAGAAATTCTCCCAGGCCGACAGCTCCACCACGCGGCTCTACGGCGGCACCGGTCTCGGCCTCTCCATCAGCAGAAGTCTCGTGGAGCTCATGGGAGGCACCCTCGGTGTGGAGAGCCGGCTTGGCGAGGGGAGCGTATTCAGTTTCACCCTCCAGGCGCGGCTCCCGCTTCCCGGCGAGATGCCGACAGAGGACGCGGAAGAACAGACCGTCGAGGCGCTCGGCCCGCTGCGCATACTGTTGGTGGATGACGTTCCCATCAACCTACTCATCTCCTTGAAGCTCATCGCCAAGACCGGCAACCACCAGGTGGACTGCGCCGCAAACGGCGAGGAGGCGCTGGAGAAGTGGGGCCGGTCGCCTTACGATCTCATTTTCATGGACGTGCAGATGCCGATCATGGACGGGCTGGAGGCCACCAGGATTATCCGCTGCCGTGAAAAAGGAACGGGACAAAGGGTGCACATCTGCGCCATGACGGCCAACGCGATGAAGGAGGATGTGGAGATCTGCCGCCAGGCCGGGATGGACAGCCATATCTCCAAGCCCGTGCGGGAGAAGGAACTGAACGCCGTGATCAGGAAGCTCTGCAGCGAAGTCGCGCGCGATGAGCAACCGTCCGACGTCTTCGCCGGACCGGAGTCGGTGCCTCCCGCGACAGGCGAGGAGCCCGATTTCGACCTGGGTGACCTGTTGGAGCGGCTGGACGGCGACGAGGAGCTGGTGGGCCTGTTCGTCGTAAAGTTCGTGGAAGCGGTAACCGAGCACATTCGCCTGCTCAATGAAGCACTACAGCGGGGGGACCACGAGACCTGCTATTTCAAGGCACACACCATCGCCGGGACGGCGGCCAACATGGGTGCGCCGCGCATGCGCAAGATAGCGGCACAGATGGAACAGGCCGCAAAGGAGCGGGACCTAGCACCACTGCCCGCCCTTTTCGACCAGTTGCAGAAGGCTTTTGCGGCATTTGTAGCAGTGACCGCGCCTCCCTAAAGACCAGGGGCAAAAAAATGGAGGCTTAGCCCACAGCCCCCATTTTCTTGAAATCCGGATTTTGTTCTGCAACGCTCAGTTACGCACCGCCCCTGGTCAGGACTTCCATGGTTTGGATGGCGTCTTTGAGCTGGAACTCCAGTTTTCTCAGTTCTTCCTGCGTGTACACGCTGGTCCCTTTGCCGATCTCACGATGGAGCCTGTCGATCCTCTGTTGCAGCGAATCAACGCTGTCTCGGCAGTTTTGTGCTACCAGCAGGCATTCATCTTTCTGAAAATTATCACCCCCGTTCATCCCCATGCCTGTTTCAGCAGTCACCGGAAGGGCGGATATGAGCGTAACGGTAACAAGGAAACCCAACTTCCTGACAATACCTTTCATGACGAACCTCCTTTTTCAACTGCAATTCAGGATATTATCAATATAGGCAACGCCCTCTAAGATTGCAACTGAATTTCGTTATCACAAACACCGCTTTTCTAGCACAGCCCGTCTCTGTCCTCAGACATCACTCCCATGCCACTATGCCAGTGAACCGCGGTAAAGAAGCTCGAGCGACCGCCGGCATACTGTATACAATTTCACGTTCAAATTCCCTAAATATTCTAGTGCCTAAGCCGATATGTAATACAAATTGACGGCACCAAATTTTACACATCCGTGAGAAGAGGTCGACATTAATGAACATCAGCAAAAAGATTTTCATCGCGAACGTGGCCATCGTCCTGTTTGCCACCATAACGACATCGGCAGTCACGCTTTACGTGATCAAGAAGGAGATCACCCGCCAGGTCACCGTCGGCCTCACCTCACGTACGAAGGCCTTCCGCGAGCTCGTTGCTCCCAACGGCTCCGGATTCGCAGTCGTGAATGGCAAGCTGCAGGCAAACGGCACCGTTCTCGATGGTCGCAATGATTTGACCGACAAAATGAAGGATATCTTCGGAGGCGAAGCCACCATCTTCCGGGGCGACATCCGGGTTGCCACCACCATCAAGAAGGGTGACGGCAGCCGGGCGGTAGGTACCTCGCTGCAAGGAGCAGCCAGGGAAGCGGTCATAGACCGCGCTACCGCTTACATCGGCGAAGCCAAAATCCTGGGCACCCCCCATTTTGCGTCCTACCTGCCGCTGCTTGACAGCCAGGGGAAAGTCATCGGCGCCCTTTTCGTTGGGGATAAGAAGTCGCAGTTTCTCGCCGTTTTTGATGATCTGAAGTACCTGAGCCTGGGCATCTCTGTGCTGTTGGCCGGACTCCTGGCGCTGGTCGCGTTCCTGGTCATGCGCAGGGCGCTCGAGCCGATGCGGGCACTGATCGCGACCCTTAAGCACGTTGCCGAGGGGGATGGGGATCTCACCCGGCGCCTGGCCGAGTCCGAGGACGAGATAGGAACGGCGAGCCGGTACTTCAACCTGTTCATCGAGAGGGTGCACGCGATCGTCCAGACGGTTGCGGAAAATGCCAACTCCGTTACGGAGGCGAGTTCCGAACTGCATCACAGCACCGAACAGTTGGCGCGCACCACGGAAGAAGTGGCGGGCCAGACCGAAACGGTTTCGACTGCAGGGGAGGAGATGGCCGCGACCTCCGCAGACATTTCCAGGAACTGCCTGCAGGCGGTGGAAAGCGCGCAACGCGCCTGTGACATGGCCACCATTGGCTCCGCCGACGTCGAGCGGAGCATACGCGGCATGCAGCTCATCAACGAGAAGGTGCGCCTCACCTCCGAAAGCGTGAGCAGCCTCGGGGCCATGTCTCAGCAGATCGGTGAGATCATCAACACCATCCAGGACATCGCGGACCAGACCAACCTGCTGGCCCTCAATGCGGCAATCGAGGCGGCCCGGGCCGGCGAACAGGGGCGCGGCTTTGCCGTCGTCGCCGATGAGGTGCGCAACTTGGCCGAGCGGACCACCCATGCCACCAAGGAAATCGAGATCAATATCCGTTCCATTCAGGACGAGACCACACGAGCGGTGCAAGTGATGCAGGAAAGCGCAAGGGAAGCGGCCAAGGGGGCCGAGGACTCGGTGAAGTCGGGGCAGAGTCTCGAAGGGATCCTAAAACAGATCGGCGAGGTGACCCAGCAGATAGGACAAATCGCTACTGCGGCCGAGGAGCAAAGCGCTACCAGCCGTGAGATCAGCAACAACGTCCACCAGATAACGGGGATCATTCAGGGAACGGTCAGGGCCAACCGTGAATCCATGACCACGGCCGACAAATTGAACGCGCTGTCGGCAAACCTCAAGGGGCAGATCAGCAAGTTCAGCTATTAGAGACAAACTGTAGCGAAGATACACGGACGGCCCGGCACATGCTCGGGCCGTTTTTTTTGAAGTGGTCAGGACAGGCGCCAGTCGATCGGGTCCAAGCCATGCTGCACAAGGTAGGCGTTTGCCTTTGAGAAATGTCGGCAACCTAGGAACCCACGGTGCGCCGACAGCGGTGAAGGATGCGGTGCGCGCAGGACCAGGTGCCGTGCATCATCGATAACGGCTCCTTTTTTTTGAGCGTAGGCTCCCCACAACATGAATACGACGTGCTCCTTCTTCTCGTTCAAGAGGGCAATCACCCGGTCCGTGAAAACCTCCCACCCTCTCCCCTGGTGTGACGCAGCCCTCCCTGCCTCGACGGTCAGAACACTGTTGAGGAGCAAAACGCCCTGGTCGGCCCAAGCCCTGAGGTGGCCGTGCCGGAAATCAGCCGGCGCAAGCCCCAGATCTGCCTGTATCTCTTTGAATATATTCACCAGAGAGGGGGGCGTTTCGACGCCGTGCGGCACAGAAAAGCAGAGTCCGTGAGCTTGGTCCGGCCCATGATAGGGGTCTTGGCCCAGGATGACGACCCTGACCTTATCGAAGGAAGTGGAGTTCAGGGCGTTGAAGTATTCACTCCCTTTCGGATAGATCACCTTCCGCTTGGACATCTCCTTGCGCAGGAACTCTCTGAGGTCCCGCATGTAGGGTTTCTCAAACTCGTCCAGAAGACAGCATTTCCAACTCGGCTCCAACCGTATCTGCGATTCTGTCGACATCGTGGCAACTCCGCATGCCTCATCCGTGGAATACGCAAGAAATTAGCATACCCTTCCCCAGCGAGCCAAGCCCAATCTACCAACGCCCCCAGTTATGAGCTCTCCGTTGCCCTTGTGGACACGCCGAGCAACATTTGTTGCTGTGTTACTGCCCACGCCACAACATTGACAGCTTTTAATGCTGAAGTAGACTGGTGTGGTTGAAAAACAGAGGCGAATTTCGAAGGAGGAAACCATGCCGCTAGAATGTTCCGTTTTGGGCAAGGACCTGGCTATCACCGAGACCACTGTTCCCGTAATTTCTCCTTACTGGCGCCTGAAACGAAATGGTCATTGGGCACTACTATGCCGCTACGAGCAGGAGCAGGCTCGCTGCTCCATGCTGTCCCCTAAAATGGGCGCTACTCTGGCACTCATGGATGGCAGGCTGACTTTCAGGCACCTGTCGATGATAGCCCAATACGCCTTCGACCTGGAATCGCAGGAAATGTCGCAGGAGTTCGTTACAAGGGTCATCATGGCGGCGAACGGGGAGGATGATGCCGTTGTCAACATGACTCGGGAACTGGAACCTTATGTCAAACGAATCGACCCGTTTGATTTCGCGGTAAAGGCATCGAAATGGAAGGCGCAGGAAAGACCAGCTGTACCTATTTCGTTGAACCTGATGTTTTCCAATGATTGTCATACCAACTGCTCGTACTGCTTTGCAAAAGGACACTGCCTCCCCGAGAGCAAACTCTTGTCAACAGAGCGCTGGAAAGAGCTCTTGCGTGAGGCAAAATCGATGGGGATCGAACAGGTTTCCCTATCCGGTGGGGATCCGCTTTTTAGAAAGGACGCGTTGAAGCTGATAGAGGAACTGATCGATCTAGAAATACTCTTTGCTCTTTCCACGAAGTGCTACATTACCGATGAAATCGCAGACAGGCTGGTTTCCATCGGCATGACCCAGCCGGTCAACCAATACGTGCGCGAGATGCAGCTGAACATGGACCCCAATGAGCCGACGGCGGACAACCTGGCCGGCAGCCCGGGATACTACCACAGGGCGGTACACAGCATCAGGAACTTGTTGAAAAGAGGCTTCAACGTCAGGGTTAAAGCTGTGGTGACAGCTCTCACTGCTCCACACATCTACGAGTGGGTCGATGAGTTGCAGGATATGGGGGTGCGTCAGATATCGGTGGCGGCCTATAACAGAAGCCCCCACGGCAAAAACGAAACTTTATTCCTAAGCAATGAAGACAGGAATTCCATCATCGACCAGTGCCGTCACGCCAGAATCGACTTTCCTGAAATCGACCTCAGGACGATAGGATGTGAACCGCCCCAATACACTGTCTCGATACAGAAGGTCGCTACTGAAACTGTGAACGCACTACCTGATGAGGATGCGGAAATTCACGAGAAGCTGAGGTGCTGGAGGGAAGGCGATCACTCCTTTGGGGCACAATGCAGCATGACCATTACTCCCGACGGGAAAGTGATGCTCTACGACACCGTTCCGGAAGACGAAGCCCTGTTCGTAGGCGACGTCTCTGCGACATCGATACTCGAAGTATGGAACAGTGACCCCTTGCGGAACTCCCCAACCCCTAAGACGGAACAGCTGAAAGGAGCTGCATGTTACGACTGCAAGAATCTGGCGAGGTGTCAGAGCAAAGCAGGATACTGTTTCCGTGATGCCTATTTTAACTCCGGGACGCTGTTGGTGCCCCCTGCACAATGTCCCATGCTGCAGGGGGAGAGCAAGGTCTAAGCAGGCCCCGAACGGGGGCTTGAGAGTGGAGTTGCCTAGTCAACAGGAACGAAGAGGCACAGGCAAAAAGTCCGTCTCAGGACGCGAAAAAGCCCCGTCTGTTTTCAGACGGGGCTTTTTCTATTAAATTCCCTGCGGCGACCTACTCTCCCACATCGTTTCCAATGCAGTACCATCGGCCCTGAGAGGCTTAACTTCCGTGTTCGGGATGGGAACGGGTGTGACCCTCTCGGCATAGCCACAGAGAAACTCTTAGCTTTGGCTTACGCCATCGCAGTATGTTTCTCACAATCGCATTTCGTGTCTGTAGGATTTTTGGCAGTTTATGATCGGGGGGTGGAGAACCACCCCCCTCTCTAAGAATTTTTTATGGTCAAGCCTCACGGCCGATTAGTACCGGTAAGCTGAATGCATTACTGCACTTACACACCCGGCCTATCAACGTTGTGGTCTACAACGGGCCTTTAGGGGATTGCTCCCAGGGATACCTAATCTTGAAGGAGGCTTCCCGCTTAGATGCTTTCAGCGGTTATCCTTTCCGTACATAGCTACCCAGCGACTGCTCCTGGCGGAACAACTGGAACACCAGAGGTACGTTCAACCCGGTCCTCTCGTACTAAGGTCAACTCTTCTCAAGTATCCTACGCCCACAGAAGATAGGGACCAAACTGTCTCACGACGTTTTAAACCCAGCTCGCGTACCGCTTTAATTGGCGAACAGCCAAACCCTTGGGACCTACTTCAGCCCCAGGATGCGATGAGCCGACATCGAGGTGCCAAACCTCCCCGTCGATGTGAACTCTTGGGGGAGATCAGCCTGTTATCCCCGGCGTACCTTTTATCCGTTGAGCGACGGCCCTTCCATACAGAACCGCCGGATCACTAAGACCTACTTTCGTACCTGCTCGACTTGTTGGTCTCGCAGTCAAGCTCCCTTATGCCTTTACACTCTACGGCTGGTTTCCAATCAGCCTGAGGGAACCTTCGCGCGCCTCCGTTACTCTTTGGGAGGCGACCGCCCCAGTCAAACTACCCATCAGACAGTGTCCCCGACCCGGATGACGGGCCTGGGTTAGACATCCAAACAAACCAGGGTGGTATTTCAAGGTTGACTCCACCGAGACTAGCGTCCCAGCTTCAAAGTCTCCCACCTATCCTACACAAGCTTATTCGAATGTCACTGTCAAACTGTAGTAAAGGTGCACGGGGTCTTTCCGTCTTTCTGCGGGTACTCGGCATCTTCACCGAGAATTCAATTTCGCTGAGCCACTGGTTGAGACAGCGCGGAAATCGTTACGCCATTCGTGCAGGTCGGAACTTACCCGACAAGGAATTTCGCTACCTTAGGACCGTTATAGTTACGGCCGCCGTTTACCGGGGCTTCGGTTCAAAGCTTCACCTTGCGGCTAACAAATCCCCTTAACCTTCCGGCACCGGGCAGGCGTCAGACCCTATACGTCGTCTTGCGACTTTGCAGAGTCCTATGTTTTTAGTAAACAGTCGCTACCGCCATTTCTCTGCGACCCTCTTCAGCTGTGCGAGCGAATCGCCTTCACCAAAAAGGGCATACCTTCTCCCGAAGTTACGGTATCATTTTGCCGAGTTCCTTAACCAGTGTTCTCTCAAGCACCTTAGGACATTTATCCTCACCCACCTGAGTCGGTTTACGGTACGGTCACCTGCTGTCTGAAGCTTAGAGGCTTTTCTTGGAAGCATGGGATCGACGACTTTGCGGGGATACCCCCTCGTCATCAGTTCTCAGCGTTGAATGGAGAAAGGGATTTGCCTCCTTCTCCCGCCTACAACCTTAAACCTGGACAACCAGCGCCAGGATCGTCTACCCTTCTCCGTCCCCCCATCGCAACAACAGGTGGTACAGGAATATTAACCTGTTTCCCATCAACTACGCCTTTCGGCCTCGCCTTAGGGACCGACTAACCCTACGCAGATTACCTTTACGTAGGAAACCTTGGGTTTTCGGTGACAAGGTTTCTCACCTTGTTTTTCGCTACTCATGTCAGCATAATCTCTTGTGATACCTCCAGCCGTCCTCACGGTCGACCTTCGCAGGCTTACACAATGCTCCCCTACCACTTGATCCTTAAGGATCAAATCCGCAGCTTCGGTACTATGCTTAGCCCCGTTACATTTTCCGCGCAGACCCACTCGACCAGTGAGCTATTACGCTTTCTTTAAAGGGTGGCTGCTTCTAAGCCAACCTCCTGGTTGTCTGGGCATTTCCACATCGTTTTCCACTTAGCATAGATTTTGGGACCTTAGCTGGCGGTCTGGGCTCTTTCCCTTTTGACTACGGATCTTATCACCCGCAGTCTGACTCCCACAATAACAGTTAGCGGTATTCGGAGTTTGGTTAGGTTTGGTAACCTGGTGAGGCCCCTAGCCCATCCAGTGCTCTACCCCCGCTACTTACTTTGTGAGGCTATACCTAAATATATTTCGGGGAGAACCAGCTATCTCCGAGTTTGATTAGCCTTTCACTCCTATCCACACCTCATCCCCTGGCTTTTCAACGCCAGTGGGTTCGGGCCTCCACGAAGTGTTACCTTCCTTTCACCCTGGACATGGATAGATCACCCGGTTTCGGGTCTACCCCCAGCAACTAATTCGCCCTATTAAGACTCGCTTTCGCTGCGGCTCCGTTCTATGAACTTAACCTCGCTGCTGAGGGTAACTCGCTGACTCATTATGCAAAAGGCACGCGGTCACACTGGATTGCTCCATAGTGCTCCCACTGCTTGTAGGCATACGGTTTCAGGTTCTATTTCACCCTCCTCATTGGAGTACTTTTCACCTTTCCCTCACGGTACTGGTTCACTATCGGTCAGA
>NZ_CP077684.1:3692500-4829642 GCF_019063885.1 Geomonas diazotrophica
GGGTGACATCATCACCGGCTTTAACGGAGCGAGCGTCAAGGACGTGCGCCAATTGCAGCGCCTGGTCGGGGAGACCCCCATCGGCAAAAAGGTCGAAATCACCCTGTACCGCGACGGCAGAGAGCTCAAGGTTTTAGTCACCACGGCCCCGGCGGAGAGCGCCCCGGTGCAGTCGCAGATGCAAAGACCCGAGCGCGAGGCAGGATTGCTCGGACTCTCCGTCGAGGAACTGGGCCCCGAAATGCGGCGGCGCGGCATCACCGGTGTCGTGGTAAGCGACCTCGAACCCGGCGGCATCGCCGAGGAGAGCGGCATCCAGCGCGGCGACGTGATCGTGTCGGTGAACCAGAAGAAAGTCCGTAACCTCGCGGAGTACCAAAAGGCGATGAAGGACGCGAACAACCGGGGTGCGGTGGCGCTCCTGGTGAGACGCGGAAACGCGAACATCTATTTCGCCTTAAAATTAAGATAGAATCTTGATTGAAAACTGCGTATAGTGTCCCCTGATATTTGACCGCCAGGGAGTGATCGATGAGTCTCATAGAAAACCAGGATCAGGCCAGAAGGCTGGCCAGGGCCATCGTATCGGATGTCGCCCTTTACAACCGCGAGAAGGTTGAGCAGGGAATAAAGGAAGATAACATCTTCGAGCTCCTCAACGACCAACTGGCAGAAGGAAGGGAACACTTCCAGTCCCGGGTGAGCAAAGAACTGGCGGAATCCAACATCTTCGATATAGCCGTGGTCGACGTACTGATAAAGCGGGCAGGGAAGATCGAATCCAACATCTGGTAAGCAGTACAACTTCAACACTAGACAGGTCCCGGGCGCGCTTCCTTTCAGAAACGCGCCCGCGCTTTTTTTACGGGAGTGCCCTCTCCCAGGAGAACCCAACGTAGATGGAACCCATTGAACTCATCTTCCCCTGTGGCGCCGACCCCGAACGGCTGGACAGCTTCATTTCCCGCAGCGTCGCCGAACTTACCCGCTCCGCCGCCCTCAGGCTCATCGAAACCGGCCATGCCACGGTGAACGGGCAACAGCAAAAGCCATCGCTCAAGCTCAAGGGGGGCGAGACGGTCACCGTGACCATCCCGCCGCCGGCACCCGCCCAACCGCAACCGGAAGAGATCCCGCTCGAAATCCTTTACGAGGACAGCGACATCGTCGTGGTGAACAAGGGGGCGGGAATGGTCGTGCATCCCGGTGCGGGCAACGCCGAGGGAACGCTTGTGAACGCGCTGCTGGCCCACTGCAAGGACCTCTCGGGAATCGGGGGGGAGTTGCGGCCGGGCATCGTACACCGCATCGACAAGGACACCTCGGGAACCCTGGTGGTCGCCAAGAGCGATCGGGCCCACAACGGCCTCGCCGACCAGTTCAAGGTGCACAGCATCAAGCGGATCTACCTCGCGCTGGTGTACGGTAGCCCCAAGGAGGAGAGGGGACGCATCGAGTCCGTGATCGGACGCCACCCCGTGGAGCGCAAGAAGATGTCGGGCACGGCACGGCACGGCAAGAACGCCATCACCCACTGGCGCGTCGAGGCGCGGTACCCCGGCATCACCCTGGTGCGCCTGAAGCTGGAGACCGGGCGCACGCACCAGATCAGGGTGCACCTCTCCGAGGCGGGACACCCGCTTTTGGCCGACGAGGTCTACGGCGGCGGCAGCCGGCTGTCCCAGTTGAAGGACCCTGTACTCAAGCAGATGATCAGGGCGATGGGGCGCCAGGCACTGCACGCCAAGACCCTCGGTTTCCTCCACCCGGTCACTGGAGAGTACTTGGAGTTCGACACGGAGCTCCCCCCCGACATGGCCGGCATCATCGACTACCTGGAAGAGAAAAACAGGGGCTAGGGACCGGGGCCTGGGGCTGGAAAATCCGCCCCCCCCCAACCATAGCCACCCCCCATATACACAAGAGGTGTCATTCATGGAAATGCAGAAAGCAGGAAAGATCCAGTACCTGAAACCGCGGCTCGCCGCAGGCGGCGCCGTCGCCGGCTTCACCACGCGCCACGAAGGTGTGTCGCGCCCCCCATACAACTCGCTGAACCTGGGGAGCAACACCCTGGACTCCTCGCACAACGTCGAAGGGAACCGCAGCCTGCTCGCCCGCAGCCTGGGCGCGACCCTGGACCGCTTCCTCACCGTGAGCCAGGTGCACGGGACCGACCTCCTGGTGATCGACGCACCCAACCCGGAACTGTCCCACTTCCTGAAACTGGAGTGCGACGGGATCGTCACCAACCAGCCCGGCATCATGATCGCCGTCTGCGTCGCAGACTGCGTCCCCATCCTGCTGCACGACCCGGTGCAGAACGTGGTGGCCGCGCTCCACGCCGGGTGGCAGGGAACCGCGGGCAACATCGGCGCCAAGGGCGTCGAGGCGCTGGTGAACCTGTTCGGCTGCAACAAGAAGAACATCCGTGCCGCGATCGGTCCCCACATCGGGGCCTGCTGCTACGAGGTGGACGCCCCGGTACGCGACGCCTTCAAGCAGGCAGGCATGGCCTGGGATCTCTGCGCCACCGCGCAGGGGGAAGGGAAGTGGATGCTCGACCTGGGCAAGGCCAACCGCCAGCTGCTCCTGGACGCCGGTCTTAGCGCCGACCAGATCCAGGTGAGCGAGCACTGCGTCTGCTGCAACCAGGAACTCTTCTTCTCCTACCGCCGCGACGAAGGGGACACCGGCAGGCAGGTGGGCTTCATCATGCTGGAAGGGGAGCAATAACTGTAGCGCTCCGGCCGAGCTTCTGGTATAAGACGGCGGAGAGTTAGAATCCTTTACAGGAGGCTTCAACAGATGAGGATCTTGTTCAGACTTGCCCTGCTCATGGTGGCGACCGGCGCCCTTTTCGGCTGCGCCCACAACTACTACAACATCCCCCAGGACACCCTCGAGAAGAGGGTGCGCACCATCGGGGTGGCCCCCTTCTTCACCGACGCGGAGAGCGACATCAGGCACCCGGAGAAGGCGTCGATCGTTTCCATCGTGCGCAGCTACAACCTGAAGAACGAGAAGGAACTGATCGCGAGGATCAGGAGCACCGGCATATTCTACGCCGTGCGCCCTGTTACGGCGGAACCGGACCGGCTCTTCAGCTCCCTGGTCTGGAACCGCGAGAAACGCGACGACGCCCGCATCGTCTACAACAAGTACTTCTTCAAAAAGGACGACCTGAAACAACTCATGACCGAGAACGGCCTGGACGCCGTCCTGTTCGTGACGGTGAGCGGCCTGACCAAGCCGGGGAAGGTCTTCTCGAGCAACTTCCTTTCCTACCTCGAGACGGACTTCAACTACCTCACCATGTCCGCGGTGATGCTGGACAGGGAAGGGAACACCATCTGGGAATACCCGAACTTCCGGCGTGAGTCGCCGTCCTACCAGATGTTCTTCTCGCTGCAGTACCCGGATTTCGACGAGGCGGCGGCGAACCTGACGGAGAAGGTCGACGTGAAGTTCAAGACGGTGGCCGGCGTGAACGCCGCCTTCGCCAAGAGCGAGCCCTCATCCGTCGCCAACGCCCCCGAGGTCTCCACCCTGTACGTAAAACAGTTCGACGAGATGCTCGCGCTGCTGCAGACCTACAAGCCGCTCTTCGGCGCCAAGGAGAAGGAAAAGGAGACCCTGCCCGCTCCGGTGAGCGCACCGGTCTACTACACTCCGCCGGCCGCCGCCGCTCCTATCGCTCCACCCCCTGCCGCTCCTGTTTCGGCAGCCCCGCAGGGTGTGGCGCCTGCAGCACCGGCAGCACCGGTTCCCCAACCGGCAGCACCTGCTGCACCGGCCGGTCCGCCCCCCATCACCTCGGGCGATATCGTCCCGGAACAGCCCCCCGCTAGGTAACGGCGGACAACAAAAAGGCGGCGCCCGAGATCAACTCTCGGCGCCGCCTTCTTTATTCAGCACCCGCACGCGGCCTTAACTACAACTCTTCGAAATCCTCCGGGTCCTCCGGGCTTTCGTCCTCCCCCTCCGCCTCTTCCTCGTCGTCGTAGTCCTCCTCGACAACACGCTTCAGAAATTCCTTGTTGCTTTCTATGAGCCTCCGGATCTCACCGGCGAGTTCGTCGAGATCTTCGTGTTCCACGGGTTACGCCTCCCCTCCCTTGCGCAGCAAGGCCTTGCGATACAGCTCAAGATACTTGTGCACCGAGTTCTGCCAGGAATAGTCGCTGCTCATGCCGCGGCGCATCAGCTTCTTCCAGAACGCCTTGTCCTGGTATGCGGTCAGCGCCCGGTTCATGGCCTCCCAGAGCGCCTCCGCGCTGTACTCGTCGAAGACGAAACCGTTGGGCGCCTTGTCGTTGTCCCGGGGATCGAAGACGCTGTCGGCGAGCCCGCCGGTCCTGCGCACCACCGGGACGGTGCCGTAGCGCATGGCGATCAGCTGCCCCAGCCCGCACGGCTCGAAGAAGGAAGGCATCAGGAACATGTCGCTTCCGGCGTAGATCTTGGGGGCCAGGGAATGGTCGAAGCCGCTGGCGAAGGCGATGTTACGGGCGCCGGAGGCCTTGATGTCGTTGAAGGCCTTCACGTAGCGCTCCTCGCCGTTGCCCAGCAAAACGAGCTGCATCGGGGCCTTGGCGATCATCGGCAGGAGCTCCGCGATCAGGTCGAACCCCTTCTGGGCCACCATGCGCGAGACCATGCCGAAGACCGGGACCTCCGGGGCGCTGGCAAGCCCCATGAGCCGCTGCAGCCCGATCTTGTCGACCATCTTCCCCGAGAGGGAGGCATGGCTGTAGTTCTTCATGATCTCCCGGTCCATGGCGGGGTTCCATTCCTCGTAGTCGAGCCCGTTGAGGATGCCGACCAGGTCGTCCTTTCTGGTCTGCAGCACACCGTGCAGGCCGCATCCCATCTCCGGCGTCCGGATCTCGCGGCAGTAGGCCTCGGAGACGGTGGTCACCAGGTCGGCGGTGAGGATGCCCCCCTTCAGGAGGTTCACCTTGCCGTAGAATTCCAGCCCGTCGATGTTGAAGCACTCCCTGGAGAGCCCCATGGTCGGGAGCTCCTCCTTGGGGAAGAGCCCCTGGTAGGCCAGGTTGTGAATGGTGAAGATGACCCCGGTCCTTGCGAAGAAGGGATCGTTCTTCCTCTCGTGCTTCAGGTAATGGGGGATCAGCGCGGTCTGCCAATCGTGGCAGTGGATGATGTCCGGCCGGAAGTCCATCTTCTTCAACAGCTCGAGGACGCAGCGGCAGAAGAAGGAGAAGCGTTGGGCGTTGTCGGGATAATCGCCGCTGGGGGTGCCGTAGAGTTCTTCACGGGCGAAGTACTCCTTGTTCTCGATGAGGTAAACCGGGATCTCCCCGAGCGAAGCCTGGCGCAGGAACCCCTTCTTCTCGACGCCGTCCACCATGACCGACGCGCTCTTGCGTCCCTTGCGGACCGCCATCCCCCCCCGCTCGACCACCGAGTAGAAGGGCATCATGATCCTCACGTCATGACCGAGCGTTTTAAGAGTCTTCGGGAGTGCGCCGGCGACATCCGCCAGACCTCCGGTCTTGGCGAAGGGAGTGACCTCTGACGCAACAAACAAAATCTTCATGTAAAACCTCTAACACCCTGGAATTATAGGCACATTCTAGATTAAGACTGCCCGCGGGTAAAGTTTTTTTGCAAAAGAAAAATTTAAGATGGGTCGGGCTCCAAGGAGGGAAGGTCCTTGAGCGCCCCCTGCTCCATCCCGAGACAGGGTCCCGCATAGGCGAGGGGGAGCGGCGCCTCGGTCGGCCAGCGGCCGAGCAGATTCGCCCCGCGGGAGTGGGTAAGGTAGCAGCAGAGCCTGTCCCCGGGGGCGAGCCGCAGGGCCGAGAGCGGGATGCGCAGCTGCGCGCTGCGGTCGACCCAGTAGCGCCCCACCCCCCCCGGAAGGCTGCCACCGCCCCTCCTTCAGAAGCTGAAGTTCCCCCTCGCCGTCCCCGGCCTGCATCTCGATGCGGTATTCGCGCCCCCCCATTAGGTGCAGGGAGAGGCGGTCGCCTGGCTGCAGCAGCTTCTCCAGCGACTGTGCTCCGTCGATCCTGAAATAGAAGTAGTCCAGATCATAGCCGTAGTAAAACGATTGCAACCCCGTCTCAGCGGCGTGCATCGCCCCCCCCTGCCGGGTCAGATCGTACAATCCCGCCGCGAGCCACTCGAAGTAGTCGTCGGCGGCCGCGTTCAAGCATGGTGTGATCAGCCGTGCCGGCCCCCGGACGAAGCCGGCGGGACGCTGCTTCTTGATCGGCTCGAGCAGCTCCCCGGGGACCTCCAGTGCCAGCAGCTGGTACACGTTGATCAGGTGGCTGCGGAACAGCAGATCGAAGTGGCCGGAGTGGGGGGAGAAATGATCGTCGCCGTACCACCAGAACCAGTCGCTCCCCTGTGCGGCGTAGAGGGCCTTGCAGGCACGCCGGGCCGACTCGTCGCTGCTGGTCCCCCCGGAGAGAAGCTGTGCCACCTCGGGGCTCTTGTGGACCGCGGCCTCCCTCGCCTTGGCGAGGTATTCCCACCCCAGGTTCTCCTCGGGATGCCCGATCCAGATGCCGTAGTCGGCGTTGATCCAGGAGCCGGGATGCACGTGCCGCAGCACCCGCCGCTCCGAGACCCGCTCCAGCACCTCCGAGAAGGTGGCGGGCTCCACTCCCGGTGTCTGCGCCAGCGCAGCGTATAGCCTTGAGAGGAAGGGAAGCCCGTTGTCGTGGTAGTGCTCCCAGGCGTTCTCCCCGTCCAGAATCACCGGCACCACGCGGGGGGAACGGCACTGCTGCCGGATCTCCTTGACCCGCCCCACGAAGTCCGTGACGGCACGCTCCGCCTCCCACTGGGAATAGGTGAAGCCGATCTGGTCCGAGAGCACCTGGTCCCGGAAGAACAGGGCGATCTCCTCTCCCCCCTGCTGGAACAGATAGGGGTGGTAGAGCGCTTCCCGCTCCCCCCCCAACCCTGCAGGAAGGGTCTGGGCCAGCACCCGCTCGTCGGAGGCGGTCCAGCAGAGCCCCTCCCGGGACATGATCCCGAGTGCCTCGTCGCTCACCGACCCCTCCGGGGGCCACATCCCGCGCGGCCTGAAGCCGAACAACCTCTCGAAGCTCTCGATGCCGTGGGCCACCTGCCCCCGCGCGTCCTCCGGGTAGCGGATGTCGATCTTGGGCAGCTTCGCAGCGGGGAGCGCCACCCGCGCTATGCGCGAGTCGCACAAAAGCGGCAGTATCGGGTGAAAATACGGGGTCACCGAAAGCTCGACCTTCCCCTCCTGGTGCAGCCTGCGGTACAGCGGGATGATCTCGGAGATCAGCTCGCGCTGGGTGTCGAACAGCAGGGCCTTGTCCGCGGCATCAAACCCCTGTCCCTTGCGGATCAGTTCGCCGAACACGGGGAAGCGCCGGCGGGCCGCCACCCCGGTCCAGGCGAGGTAGAACCAGACCTGCAGGTCGAGCAGGTCCCGCTCCCCGAAGAGTGCCACCCGTGATGCGGCCGTCCCGGGGGCGCCGTCCCCCGCCATCCAGTACAGCTCCAGGTAGCGCGGGTAGGGCTCGATCATGCGCCGCTTGTTGGCGGAGAAGAAGTTCTCCAGGAGAAAGAGCCGCTCCGCGTGGTCCAGGTCGGCCGGGGCCTTCCGCGCGAGGCAGAGATAGGGGTCGACCGCCTCCCCCGAGGCGTAGTCGAGGATCTGCTCCAAAAGCGAGGGGACCAGGTTGAAGACCACCTTGGCACCGGGGCTCTCAGCGACGATGGCCGGCATGTCGTAGTAGTCCTTCACCGCATGGAGGTAGGCCCAGGGGAGCAGGTACTCCCCCCGGACCGGATCCTTGTAGAAGGGCTGGTGCATGTGCCAAAGCAGCGTGAGGTACAGTGGTTCGCTCATCCTATCCCCTTGACGCGGCCCAAGCCGCGGCGCCCGCTACTGGGCCAGCTCCTTCTTCCAGCGCTGCACCTTCTGCATGTAATCCTCCAGAAGCTTCTGCGCCGTCTTCGGGTCCTTTGCCTCGGCCACCACGTGGATCACCGGCTGGTACTGGTCGGGGAGCACCAGCACCCAGTCGTTGCCGAAGGAGACCTTGATGCCGTCGATGAAGGAGGCCTCCTTGTCCAGGCTGTCTTCGCTCATCTTGCGCATGACCCCCCCCTTCTTCTCCCAGACGCAGGGGACCTTCCCCTGCAGGAAGGAACTCTTGGGGACATCCTTCAAGACGCGGGACAGCGGCACCCCGGCGGCGCTGGAGAGCTCGATGGTCTTGGCGATGGTGAACATGCCGTCGAAGGCGGCCTGGAACTTGGGGAAGGCGAAGCGCCCGGTCATGGAGCCGGCCATGACCACCTCGGATGAGATGGCCGCCTCGATCATGGAGCGGTCCATGCTCTTGGTACGGCGCACCGAGCTGCCGTTCTCGTTGGCGATCTCCTCGATCACCGAGGGGGCCGACACCGGGACCGCGAAGGCGCCCCTGGAGCCGCTCTTCAGCATGAGCGACGTCATGAGTGCAAGGAACTCCTCCGGCTGGTAGATCTTGCCGGTCTCGTCCACCAGCACCACCTCCTCGACCGTGGGGTCGAGCCAGAATCCGGCCCGCGCCTCCAGCGTCATAACGATCTTGGCCAGCTGCTGCAGGGAGTTCGGCTTCTCGTCCACCGTCTTCGAACCGCGCTGCTCGTCCAGGTAGGTGTTGAGCCCGATCACCTCGCACCCCAGGTCATTCAGGATCTGGGGGAGGATCTGGCCGGCCGGCGAGTGGTTGAAGTCGACCACCACCTTGGCCTTGGAACTCCTGATGAGCTGCTGGTCCAGCCCCCTGAAGAACCCCTCGCGATAGAAATCCATCACCTGCGGCAGCTCGGTGATCCCCCCCGGCTCCATGTGGTGCGCGCGCCGGAAGTTCTCCTTGTAGAAAATGCGCTCGATGTTCTTACCCATGGAGGAGGAGAAGTCGAGTCCGTCCGCGTCCAGAAAGACGATCTCGGTGGTGGCGGGGTCCTCGAGCGACTGGCGAAAGTGCACCCCCCCCACCTCGCCGAAGGTGCGCAGCTTGTAGCGCAACACCGGCAGCGATACCATCCTGATGTCGCGCACGTTGACGCCGGCGGAGAGGATCCCCCCCAGGAAGCTCCGTTTCAGCATGCGCGAGGAGAGGGTCGTGTCGCGGCCGACCAGGACGTGGCTCCCCTTGGGGAGGGAGGTGCCGTAGGCGCAGCCAAGTTTCGCGACGAACTCGGGGGTGAGCTCGATGTTGGTGAGCCCCTTGATCATCTCCCCCTCGAACAGGGACTTCTTCCAGCGCTCCCCCCAGATCAGGTTGCCGGTGACGGTGGAGCCTGCCTCGATAAGCTTTCTGGGCCAGATCTTCACGTCCCGCTTGATGTAGCTTTCCTCGCCGATGGCGGTGTCATCCGCTATCACTCCTCCCTCTTCCATCACGGTCGCGGTGCCGACGCTCACGTTGTTGCAGATGACGCAGTCGTTGATCTTGGCTCCCTTCTTGATGTAGGCGTTGTCCCAGACCACCGCCCGGGTCAGCTTGACCCCCGGCTCGATGATGCAGTTGCGGCCGATCACGCTGTCCTTGATCTCCGCCCCCCCCTGGATCTGGGAGTTGTCCCCCACGACGACCGTCCCCTCCACCACGGTCCCCTCGCCCAGCCTCACGTCCACCCCGACCCGCAGGTCGACCCCCGCCATCTCCCGCCGGGGCTCGTCCACCTTGACGCTCACCTTCCCCTTGAGAATGTCGTGGTGCGCCTCGCGATAGGAATCGGTGTTGCCGATGTCTCTCCAGTACCCTTTGACCGGGAAGCCGAACAGCGGCGCCTTCTTCTTCAAAAGGAGCGGGAACAGGTCCTGGGAGAAGTCGAAGTTCTCACCCTCCGGGATGTACTTGAAGATCTCCGGCTCGAGGACGTAGATGCCGGTGTTGATGGTATCGGATATCACCTCGCCCCACCCCGGCTTCTCCAGGAACTGGGTGATGCGCTTCTCCTTGTCCGTGATCACCACGCCGAACTGCAGCGGGTCCTTGACCGAGGTGAGGGTGATGGTGGCCAAAGCCTTGTTCGCCTGGTGGAAGTCGATCACCTTCTGCAGGTTGAAATCGGTCAGCAGGTCGCCGCTGATGATCAGGAAGCGCTCGTCCAGGTATTTTTCGGCGCACTTCACCGCGCCGGCCGTGCCCATATCCTCCAGGGGCGTCACGTAGGTGATCCTCACCCCCAGGTCGGCGCCGTCGCGGAAGAAGTTCTTGATCACGCTGGGCTGGTGGTACAGGAGCATGACCAGATCGGTGACGCCGTATTTCTTCAGCAGTTCGACGATGTGCAGCATGATCGGACGGTTCATAAGCGGAACCATCGGCTTCGGGATGTTGCAGGTAAGCGGTTGCATCCGGGTACCAAAACCACCCGCCATAATCACTGCCTTCATAGTTGCAGCCTCCAAAATCAGATTGAGATTAAGACTAAGATTAAACCTGGGACTGAGATCAAGGACGGCCGGGGCCTGACCAAGTTTTCATACCTAAAAACTTAGTCTTTATCTCAATCTTTATCTGCCTTTCAGACGTACGTGCCCCGCTGCCGCTTGGCGAGGACCCGGGCGATCTCGTCCTTCAGCTCCCGCATATCGCTCGACTTCACCACGTAGCCGTCGGCCAGCCAGGCCGAGAAGTCGTCCTTGTAACAGGAAAAGGCGGTGCAAAGGATCACCGGAATGGTGTGGCGCTCCTTGACGATGCGCTGCAAAAGCTCGATGCCGCTTTCGTTCTTCAGCTTTATGTCGATCACGGCAAGGTCGAAGCTTTCCGACTCCAGCTTCTCCACCGCCTCCAGGGCGCTGCCGGCCGTCACCACCTGGTACCCCTCGTCGCTCAGCTCCTGCGCGTACAGCAGCCTGATATTCGCCTCGTCGTCAACCACCAGCAGTTTTGCCATTTCAGATGTTCTCCTTTCTGGTCAAGAGCCTGATGCTGTACGTGTTGCCGCCCCCGGGACGGCTCAGTATCGATAAAGAATTTCCCTGCCTCTCCAGGATGGACTTGCACAGCGAAAGCCCCACCCCCTCCCCGAGCTCCTGGGTCTGGAAAAACGGGGCGGTGAGCGCCTCCTGCGCGGTCTGGGTGAGCGACTTGCCGTCGTCGCTTATGCGCAACAGCACCCCGTCGCCGTCCAAAACGCTCTCGATGCGCAGTTCCCCCCCCGGCTCCATTGCCGCAAGCGCCGTGGTCGTGATGGTCTTCAGGCAGTAGCTGATCTGCTTGTAGTCGATGCGCACCATGGGGAGCTCCGGGGCGAGCTCCATCCGGGAGCGCACCCCCGCCTGTTCCAGCGCCCCCTCCAGCTCGCCCATCGCCTTCCCCACCAGCTCGTTCAGATCCCAGAAGTCGGTGACCGGGAACAGAGACTCGGAGTAATCCAGCACCTCGCTCAGAACATCCTCAAGCTGCCGGGTCTCGCGCACGATCGACTCCAGGAAGCCGCGCTTCTCGTCCTTTTCCGGGGTCGCCTTCAAAAGGGTCCTGGCGAAGCCACCGATGACCATGAGCGGGTTCCTGATGGAGTGGGCGATGCTCGAGGTGATCTTACCCACCAGCGCCATCTTCTCCATCTTCACGATCAGCTCCTGCTGCTCGCGCAGCTTCACGTTGGCGGCCTTCTGTTTGGCCACCTCCTCCTGCAGACGCTCGTAAAGGGAGGCACGCTCCAGCGCGAAGGCGACCGGGAAGGCGAAGGTCTCCAAGGACTGCATGTCCTGCAGGGTGATCGGCTTGTGCGTTATGCAGTTGTCGGCAATGATGACGCCGATGCGGCGGTTCCTGGAGATGAGCGGCATGACCAGGAAGGTGTCGACCCCGAGGATGCGGGCCAGGCCACGGTCCAGGTCGGGGTTGTTGAGCGCGTTCTCCACGAGGATCGGCTTTTTGCCCGTGAGGGCCCGGTTGAAGATGTGCCCCTGGTCGGCCAGGGGGACGGTGAGCTGGTTCAGGATGTCGTGGAACTTCACCTTCTCCGAGCTCAGCTTGGTCTTCTGGAAATCCCGCGCCAGCTGCCTCAGGGTGAAGTTGCTGCGGCCGATGTCCTCCCAGGTGCGCCAGGCCTCCTCGTAGTCCCTGGGCCCGACGCCCAGGTAACCGCGGATGTGGCGCCGGTCCTTGTCCGTCATCAGCAAAAAGGCGCGGTTCATGCCGAACCCCTTGCCGGCGGTGATGGCGGTCATGGCTATGGAAAGGACCTCGTCCAGGTCGAGCGAGGTCTGCAGCACGAGGCCTACCTCGCGCAGGAACTTGATCTCGCGGGTCTTGCTGTTCAAAAAACTCAGCATGGCCCCCATCTGGGTCTTTTGTTCCTGGAACTCGGTCAGTATGTACGGAAGTACGTCCGAAAGCGGGTAACCCGCCCCCTTCATGCGGGCCAGGTCGTTCTTGAAGCGGGGGCACTCAACGCACTTCTCCACGATCCTGCGGCGCTGGGAAACCAACAGGTCTTCTTCCCCCTCGCCTATGTACGGGCAATTCTCGGGCTCGATCTGATCCCTACTCCAACAGCATTCCCAATCCAAGCTCCCTCCGGATGCAGCTCATTTATATGACAGGACGAAACGGCAAAAGTATAGCAGCCACTTCGGCCAAAGCAAGTGCAATCGGCCAATTTAGTTGAAAATATTAATTAACAATTTGGTTTCAATTGGTTGCGCCCCCCGCACGTCGACGTGGAGGTGCAGGTGGCGCAAGCGTTGGCGTGGTGCGACGCGAAAAGGAGTCCGAATTCGGGAGACGGGGCGACGGAAAAAGGGGAGAGGGTACCATTAACAGAAAGGGCCCCGCGGTCTTAACCTGGGGCCCTTATATCCATCTCTATTGGGTTCTGCGCGGGGTCTACTTCCCGGCTATCATCTTCAGCTTCTCCATCTGCATGATGGTCACCTTGTTGCCGTCCAACTCGATGACCCCCTCGTCCTTCATCTTCTTGAAGGTGCGGGAGAGGGTTTCGCTGACCGTGCCCAGGCGCGAGGCGAGTTCGCCCTTGCGCATGTCCAGCTCCAGGTAGGTCTTCCCCTGGTAGCTGGTGCTCTTGCGACCGGCAAGGTCCAGGAGGTAGGAGGCGAGCCGGGACGGGGCGTCGGCGAAGGAGAGCTCCTCGATCTGCCGGGCGAAGCGCCGCAGCAAAAGCGAGAGCGAGGCGATCAGGTTCATGGAGAAGCGCGGGTTGCGCTCCAAGAGCCCCATGAAGGAGCCGCGCGGGAAGAAGATGACCTCTCCCCTCTCCACGCCGCGCGCCTCGGCGGGGTACTTGCCGTCCCCGAAGAAGGCGGCCTCGGCGAAGGTCTCCACCGGGTGCACCATGTGCAGCACCTTCTCGCGCCCGTCGGGCGAGATCTTGCAGAGCTTCAACGCACCCGAGGCGAGCAGGTAGAACCCTTCCGCCTTCTCCCCCTCGGTGAACAGCGTCTCCCCCTTGGCGAAGGGGCGCCGTACCGCGATCTCGGCGAGCTCGACCAGGTACTCCTCTTCCAGACCCGAAAACAGCAGCGCTTTCCTGATGATGTCTTTGTTTTCCATGCCCACCTTTGTACCCAAAATGAAAACGGAGGTCAAGGGGTAGTTGACTCTGTCCCTCCTTTACTTCCCCAGCCATCTCATGTAAGATCGGCAGTTCATGAAAAAGACCCTGTACCGCTACATTTTCAACGAGATACCCCCCCCTTTCCTGGTAGGCATGGTGACCTTCACCTTCGTCCTCCTGATGGGGCGTTTCCTGAGGTTGGCCGAGATGGTGGTCGAGAAGGGGGTCCCCTTCACCGACGTCCTGCGCATGGTGAGCTACCTGCTCCCCTCCTTCTGGCTCTTCACCATCCCGATGGCCCTGCTCCTCTCCATACTGCTCGCCTTCGGGCGCCTCTCCGGCGACAGCGAGGTGACCGCCATGAAGAGCTGCGGCATCAGCCTGTACGGACTGCTCCCCCCGCCCCTGCTCTTCTCCGCGCTGGCGACCCTGGGCTGCCTCTGGGTCACGATTTACGCCGTCCCCTGGGGCAATAGCTCCTTCAAGAAGCTGATGATGGACATAGCCCAGAGCAGCGCCGGCGTCTCCATCAAGGAGAAGGTCTTCAACAACGCCTTCCCGGACATGGTGATCTACGCCGACGGGCTGGACGCCAAGGCCCAGAATATGACGGGGGTGATCGTCCACGACGAGCGCGACCCCAAGACCCCCACCACCATCTTCGCGGCCACCGGCTCGCTCTTCTCCGACCCGCGCAGCCACTCGATGGAGTTCCAGCTCAAAAACGGCTCGATCCACCGCAGCGAGGAAGGCGCCGGATACCGGATGGTCCAGTTCCAGGAGTACATCCTGCGGGTGGCCCTGACCGACCCCGCCCCCAAGGGGCCCAAGAAGGCGAGCGAGATGACCATCGAGGAACTGCGCCACCCTCCTGCGGGGGCCCCCAAGAAGGACGTGCTGGCGCGCCGCCTGGAGCTGCACAGCCGGCTGGCCCTTCCCTTTTCCTGCATCGTGTTCACCTTCGTGGGGGTGCCGCTTGGGATCCAGAACCGCCGTTCCGGCAAGGCCTCCGGCTTCTCGCTCAGCATTGCCGTGATCCTCTGCTACTACATCGCCCTTTCCGGCTTCGACACCCTGGGTGAGAAGTCCATCCTGCCGCCGCTCCTCTCCGGCTGGGGGCCGAACCTGTTGTTCCTGCTGGGCGGAGGCTACCTGTTCATGAAAACTTCGGCGGAGGAACCACTGCCGCTGACCGCGCTGTACCAGCGAGCCAAGGAAGCGGTCCAGGCCCGTGTTCCGAAGGGGGCGAAGGGATGAGGATCCTGACCCGCTACGTGGCCAAGGCGTACCTTAGGATGCTGGGGCTTTGCCTCGGTTCCTTCGTCACCATCTACCTCGTGGTCGATTTCATGGAGAAGATCGGCCGTTTCACCCGCACGGGCGCCTCGTGGAAACACCTGGCCCTGTTCTTCATCACCAAGGTCCCGGAGATGATCAACGATTCAGCGCCGCTTGCGGTGCTGATGGCGACCCTGCTCACACTGGGCGCCTTCTCGCTCAGCTCCGAGCTTACCGCCATGCGCAGTTGCGGCGTCAGCCTGGTGCGCATAAGCGCCCCCATCCTCGCCATCTCCTTGCTGATGAGCCTGGTGGTCCTGATGCTTGGGGAGTTCGTGATCCCGAAGAGTTACGCCCAGCGCCTCTACATCCAGGAGGTGCTGATCCAGAAAAAGAGTCCCTCCATGTACTTCCGTCAGCACAACATCTGGTACCGGGAAGGGGAGACCGTGCTGCGGGCGAGCCTGTTCGAGCCGAGCCAGAACCAGCTCAAGGGGGTGACGCTCTGGGAGGTGCAGCCAAAGACCGGTCTGCCGCTCCGGCGGGCGGACGCCTCCCTCGGACAGCTGGGGCCGGGCGGCTGGAGCTTCCAACAGGTGACGGTGCGGGATTTCCGGGACGGCGAGGTGGTCCAGACCCGGAAGTACCCGGAACTGGCGCTTCCCCTGAAACTGAAGCCGGCCGACCTGAAGGTGCTGGGAAAATACTCGGACAGCATGACCCTGCGGCAGCTCAACAGCTACTGCAAGAAGATCCAGGCCGGTGGATACGACGCCACCCGCTACATCACCCAGTTCCACAGCAGGATCTCGCTCCCCTTCGGCTGCGCCGTCATGGCCTTTTTAGGCATCCCTTTCGCCTTGCGCGGCGGGAGGTCGAGCGGCATCGCATTCGGCGTGGGGCTCTCGATCGGGGTCGGTTTTCTTTACGTGATCATCAACTCCGTCATCATCTCGGTCGGGCAGGTCGGCCTGCTCCCCC
Source organism: Geomonas diazotrophica (assembly GCF_019063885.1). NCBI lineage: Bacteria > Pseudomonadati > Thermodesulfobacteriota > Desulfuromonadia > Geobacterales > Geobacteraceae > Geomonas > Geomonas diazotrophica. Next base: position 3,708,305 of record NZ_CP077684.1, read on the forward strand.
CCATGGTCGCCGCCTGGGCCACCAACTTCATCTTCCTGGCCGCGGGGGGGTGGCTCGCTCTTACTATTGACAACTGATCGGCCAGGGCCGAAAATGGCTCCCGGCCTTCAGGCTGCCGATATCACATGAAGCTTCTCGGGAGGGAGTCCCATGCCCCGCAACTTCGCCATAACCTTGCTGCTTCTTCTGCTCTGCGCCGCAGTGGCGCCCGCCCAGCAGACACCCCCCCCGGCGGCTGACTCCGGCCGGCAGGCACCGCTGGGCGTACTGAGCATCCTCCCCGCCCAGGGCGAGCCGGGAACGACGGTGACCCTGAACGGTACCGGGTTCACCTCCGCCACCCGCGTCGTGCTCGGGAGCCGCGAGATCCCGGCCCAGGCGGTGGGGGGGCGCATCATGACCTTCGAAATCCCCGAGCTCCCCCCGGGCGCCTACGCCCTGTTCCTGAAACGGGAGGACGGCGCCACCACCCGCCCCTTCAACTTCGTGCTGCAGGCGCAGAAGCCGGTCGTCTCCTCCCTCATCCCCGACACGGTCACCAGCTGCGCCACCGGCAGGGAACGCGAGGTGCTGGTCAACGGGGCCAACTTCAGAAACGGCACCCGCGTCATACTGGACGGCGCCGTGGTCACCACCCGCTTCATCTCCCCGGTCATGCTCGCCTTCACCACACCGACGCTCCCCGCGGGGATGCACCAGGTCCAGGTGAGAAACCCGGCCGATGCCCTCTCCACGGCGCTGGCGCTCTTCATCGACGCAAAACCCGAGATAGCGAACGTGTCAGTGGGGAGGGAATTCGTGAACTACTACGAATTGATCGTGAGCGGGAGGAACTTCCAGCAGAATTCGGTGCTGGTCGTGGACGGCAAGAGGCTCGCCACAGGGAAACAGCTGGTGGGCGAGAGGGAGCAGCTCGTGTACGGCGGTTGCAACCAGATCACCTACCTGAGGTTCCCCTACGACCCGACCCTTAAGGAGATCACCCTGCAGGTGGTGAACCAAAACGGCGAGGAAAGCGCCCTCTTCACCATCAGCGCCCCCTGACCCGCTAGTCGACCGGCTCCTCGAGCACCACGAGGTAGCCGTCGGGATCGAAGCACCAGAGCTCCCACGTGCCGTAGGGCTTGCGCTCCAGGGGGTAGAGAATCTCCAGGTCCTCTTCCAGAAGCTCCTGGTAGATCTCCTCGATCCCCTCGACCACGAGGTGCAGCGTCATACCCACCCCGCGCGGGAAACCCTCCAGGCGCGCCTGCAGTATGGGGTGCAGCTGCCCCACCGCCGCATCCTCCACGAAGATGACCTGACACAACTCGGTCTCCAGGAGCAGGTGCTCCGGCGCCCCCAGCACGGTGACCGGGCGCTGCAGCGGCAGCCCGAGAATCCCCGCATAAAAGGCCTCGGTGGTCCCGAGGTCGGACACGCAGAGCTGGATGGTGAGCGCGATCTCCTCCACGGACTCCCCCCGACGTACCTACTCGCCGAACCAGGCGCTGGTGTACCTGCTGATCAGCACCATCGAGTTGGTGAAGATCAGGATCCCCACCACGACCATGAACCCTCCGGTGATGATCTCGAAAAGCCGTATATGCCGCTTGAAGCGGCGGAAGAAGAGCAGGAACTGGTGCAGCGCGAGGGAGGCGATGAAGAACGGTATGGCGAGCCCCATCGAGTAGGACAAAAGGAGCCAGACCCCGCGCCCTTCCGTGGCGGCGACGGCCAGGATGGTGGCGAGGATCGGTCCGATGCAGGGGGTCCAGCCGGCGGCGAAGACCACCCCCACCACGAAACTCCCCAGGTAGCCCGCCGGCTTGCGATGCAGGGTCAGCTTCTTCTCCCCGAGCAGCATGGTGATGTCGAACAGTCCCGAGACGTGGATACCGAAGATGACGATCAGTATCCCCCCCACGCGCCGGATGGCCGTCTTGTGCTCGTGCAGGAAATCCCCGACCAGGGTGGCCGAGGCGCCCAGGAGGACGAAGACGCAGGTGAAGCCGGCGATGAAGAGCAGGGAGTGGATGATGGTCTGCTGCCGCACCTTGTGGCTTGGGTGTTCGGCGTTCAGGTCGGCGAAGGAAAGCCCGGTGATGTAGGTGATGTAGGAGGGGATGAGCGGCAGCACGCAAGGGGAGAGAAACGACAGCAGCCCCGCCACGAAAGCGCCGATCATGCTGATGTTGTTCGTTTCCATACTTTCCTCCTGGCGTTTAGCGGTTGCGCCCCAGCGACTTCAGGGGCGATTACGGTATCACTTGTCGGCCATCAGCTGCTGCAGGGCCTGCATCACCTCGGGATGGCTCCAGTCCAGCCCCCCCACCACCTTCTTCCTGATCACCCCCTTGGGATCGACCACGAAGGTCTCGGGGACGCCGGTGGTGCCGTAGCGCCTGGCGACCTGGCCGTCGGTGTCGAGCAGGGCGGGGAGCGTGACGCCGCCGCGCTTGAAGAAATCCTCGACGGCGGTCTTGCCCCCCTCATCGATGGAAACCGCCAGCATCTGGAAGTTCTTGCCCTGCATCGCCTGGTTTAGCTTCACCATGGACGGGATCTCCTCGCGGCAGGGGGGGCACCAGGTGGCCCAGAAGTTGACCAGCACCAGTTTACCCTTCAGGGTGGAGAGCTGCACCGGCTTACCGGAGAGGTCCTTCAGGGTGAAATCCGGGGCGGGATTTCCCTCCACGGCAGGTGCCTCGGCTGCTTTCTTTGCGCACCCCGCGGCGGCCAGCGCAGCTATCAGCAGCAAGGCTGCGATCAAACGTTTCATCATTTCCTCCCCGGTTGCGAGATATTGTACTTTTCCATCCTGTAGATCAGGGTGTGGCGCGGGATGCGCAGGAAGCGCGCCGCGGCGGTCTGGTTCCAGTCGCAGCGGTTGAGCGCCTCCAGGACCACCTCCATCTCGAGCTGTTCCAGCGAATAACCGCCGGCGGGGAGCCTGAGCACCCCCCCCTCGGGAGCAGGTGCCGCGGCCGCGATCTTGGCGGGGAGTTCGTCCACCCCGATCTGGTCCCCCTCGCGCATGATGAGCAGGCGCTCCACCGTGTTCTCCAGCTCGCGCACGTTTCCCGGCCAGGCATACTCCTGCAGCCTCTGCAGCGCCTCCTTCGAGAACGTCACCGCTTCGGCGCCGAACTTGCCGCAGAAATAGCGGATCAAAAGCGGCACGTCCTCCACCCTTTCGCGCAGCGGCGGGAGCTGGACCGGGATCACCGAGAGCCGGTAGTAGAGGTCCTCGCGGAACTTCCCTTCCGCGATCCAGCGCTCGAGGTCGGCGTTGGTAGCCGCCACCACCCTGAGATCGATCTTCTGCAGCGAGGTCCCCCCCACCGGTTCGACCACCCGCTCCTGCAAGACCCGCAACAGCTTCGGCTGCAATTCGAGGGGGAGATCCCCCACCTCGTCCAGGAAGATGGTGCCGCCGTCTGCGAGCTGGAACTTCCCTTCCTTGTCACGGATGGCGCCGGTGAAGGCGCCCTTGACGTGGCCGAAGAGTTCGCTCTCGAGGAGATCCCTCGGTATGGCGGCGCAATTGACCGCCACGAAGGGAGCGGCCCGGCGGGAACTGCCGGAATGGATCGCCCGCGCCACCAGTTCCTTGCCGGTCCCGGATTCCCCGGTGATCAGGACGGTCGCTTCGGTATCCGCCACCTTGCGCACCACGGAAAAAACCCCCTCCATGGCGCGGGAGGTGCCCACGATGCTCTTGAATTCGGTGCGGCCGGAAAGCTCCTCCTTGAGCAGGCGGTTCTCTTCGGAGAGCCCCTGCAACTGGAGCCCCTTCAGCACGGTGACCTTCAGTTCTTCCCTGTTGAAGGGCTTGGTGAGGTAATGAAAGGCACCGAGCTTCATCGCCTCGACGGCGGTGTCGATGGCGCCGAAGGCGGTCAGGACGATGACCACGGTCGAGGGGGCACGCTCCTTGACCGTGGAGAGGACCTCGAACCCGGTGATCCCCGGCATCTTCAGGTCGGTGATCACAAGTTGGGGGGACTTCTCCTCGAAAAGCTGCAGACCCGTCGAGCCGTCGGCGGCGGTGTAGACGTCGTACCCTTCCTGCTGCAGGTTGTACTCGAGCACGCGTCTGAGCGAGCTGTCGTCATCTATGATCAGTATCTTTGGGGGCATGGTTTCCCGGATGAGGACGAAAGGGGTCGTATAAGGAGACAGGTAAATTTTTAACCGATTTACCGAACGAGGGCAACCCTTTTTATAATGAGCCCAATCTCGCGGCACCCGGCTCTGCCGGGCGGCGAAGACCGAAGGCGCGAGCGATGCGGGTCGCGGAGGCAGCCGATTGCGGATTAGCAGCGGGCCCCACATGAGAAGAGCTGATGGTGCCAGAGGGAAGCAAGAAAGGAAGCGGGAGGGGAAATCGAGGGAAAAAGGGGACGGCTGGCGCCGCTGGAACCGGGCGGTGCCACAATTGGCCCGGCATCGGCGCCGGGCGGGGTCTGCGCCACGGAACCGTGTACGCTAGGTGCGACGCCCCCGGGGTCTGCGGGGCCCGCCGAAGTAGCTTTGGGTCAGTTCCCGGGTGCCGACGGCCAGAGGCAGCAGGTCTTCGTGCCGTTTCAGCGTCTCCGGCAGCGAGGGGCCGTCGGTGATGATGAAATCGTCCTCGCCCAGGCAGGTCTTGGCGAAGAAGCGCCCGGCGGCGCTGCAGAAGATGTTTATGCTAAAAAGCTCTCCGTTCACTTCCAGTTCAGACGAGTGCAACAGCATTTCTTCGTCCACATCTCCCCCCGGAACCCATAACACTAAATATGAAGACATGGATCTAACAGCAAGAAATGCACCAAGGGGAGGGAAGCCCGGGCGTAACGGGATAGGAAATGCGGAAAGCCCCATCCTTCTTGAAGAAAACAAATGAGCGCCGAATAACTGGCGCTCATTAAGGATAGGAGAAAAGGAGTAGAGTCTGCTTTTTCCCGAAATTTTGGCGTCAAAGCCGCTAAATGGCGGGAAGGGATCCCGGGGCGGTTATTTGACCCGGGTAACCACGTAGTCGGCAAGGTCGGCAAGGGCCTCCCTGGCGACCGAGGCCGGGAATTTCTCCAGGTGCTTCTTGCAAAGGGCGACATGCTCCCCGGCCGAGGCGACGGTGTGCTCGATGCCGCCGTAGCGTTGCACCAAGGCCAGCACCTGGCCGAAGTCCTCGTCCGAGAGCAGGTCCTTCTCCACGACCGAAGCGATGAAATCGCGCTCCGCCTCGCTGCACTGCTTCAGGGTATGGATCAAGGGCAGCGTGATCTTCCCCTCCTCGAGGTCATGCCCGATGCTCTTGCCGAACTGCTCCTCGCTGGCGGTGTAGTCCAGGGTGTCGTCCATGAGCTGGAAGGCGATGCCGAGGTCCATGCCGTAGTCCGCAACCGCCTGCCTGAGTTCCGGATCAACGCCGCCGAGGATGGCGCCGACCTCACAGGCCGCCGACAGCAGGATGGCGGTCTTGCTGCGCACCACTTCGATGTAGCGCTCCACGGTGATCTCCAGGTCACTGGTGCAGACCAGTTGCAGCACTTCCCCTTCCGCGATCATGGTGGTGGCGTCGGCGAGTACCTTGAGGATGCCCAAGTCGCCGTCGGTCACCATGAGCGAGAAGGACTTGGAGAAGAGGAAGTCGCCGACGAGAACCGAGGCTTCGTTCCCCCAGAGGGTGTTGGCGGAGGCCAGGCCGCGGCGCAGGTTGGCGTTGTCCACAACGTCGTCATGCAAAAGGGTGGCGGTGTGGATGAATTCCACCACGCTGGCAAGCGGCACGCTGCGGCTCCCCTGGTAGCCACAGAGCTTGGCCGCCAGAAGCACCAGCGCCGGGCGTATCCTCTTCCCGCCGCTGGAAAGCACGTACTCGCCCACCTTGCGAATGAGCGGGACATCCGACTGCAGATCCTTCTTGAACTGCAGTTCCACGTTTTTGAGATCTTCCCCGATCAGGGCAAGCGCTGCATCCATAATAAGGCCTCGGTTCTGCGACTCGCACTAGGGCTGTCTTACACTTAGAAAATATTAACGGCACGAAATCGCGCCGTTTTTTTGCACCAGCCGGGCTGGAAATTTTAATGGGAAACGACGCAGCACTCTAACAAATCCGTATTCATTATTCAAGGCATTTCGTCTGCAAAGATGAGGCGGAAGCAGGGAAAACGGGCGGGGAGGGAGGTGCGGAGACGGCGAAGAAAGGGCGGGACCGGGACGGTCCCGCCCCTTCGTTCAGGCTGCGCGCTGTTCCTGGTTCACCAGGCCGCAGAGCTTCATTTCCTTTTCGAGTTTCGCCTTGGTCAACCCCAAGGCCCGGCACATTTTCTCCCGGTTACAGCCGTAGCGCTCCATGGCCATGAGCAGCAGCGCCTTCCTGAGTGAGACCGAGAGTTTGTCCATGACGTGCTCCTTCGAGGTCGCCGAGATCAGGGCGAAAAACGGTTGCAGGCTTCTCTGGAAGAGCTGTGCGCTCTCGTCGACGTGCATTTTGCTGTCCTTGTTCATGTTTCTCACCCTCATCAAGTTGGATGCGATCTCGTCCATATCCTCGTTCACCAGCCGCCAGACATCCGGATCGTAGGCCACGGTCAACACCACGGCGACACGTTGCGCGTCAGAAGGCTGTTGCCGTTTGACCAGCACCACCTCCATCGCGCCGAACCCGTCTCCCGCCGTACAGGCCCCTCTATGATTGCTAACCATGTCCCACCTCCCAGTCGCGGTATCGAATCAGGAGCCCGGACCGCGCTCCCTGTTCTTCTTGATGGCACCCTTTCCGATTCAACTGCCGTACCAATTCCGCGGGCCGACGCCTTGGTGCGCCAAGTGCCGGATTCTGCGCGACTCCACCCCCGAGGCGGCAACGGCCGCCCCGGCGCTCTGCTGAAAACCTTGTTCACATGTTGCACATCGACCACTCCGGCTGTGCAATATAATACCTCGCGTGGGAGGTCCCTCCCCCCCCAAGCGCCGCCCGCCCTCGTACTTGAATAAAATTTAATCTGTGTTATCATGCCCCGACACACATGAGAACGAAGCGGGCAACACCCTAATCAAAGCAGGAGGGTACATGCAAAAGCTGCAGCTTTGGGAGCGCTACAAGAACCGGCTCTACCACCATTCCGAACTGGACCTAACCGTCGATACCAGCCGCATGAACTTTCCCGACTCCTATCTGGAGGAGATGGAACCGCGCCTGCAGAAGGCCTTCGAGGAAATGGCCGAACTGGAAGCGGGGGCGGTGGCGAACCCCGACGAGCAGCGCATGGTGGGGCACTACTGGCTCAGGGCGCCGGAACTGGCGCCGACACCGGAACTCGCCGAGGAGATCCAGGCCACGCTCGCCTCGGTGAAGGCCTTCGCCTCCTCCGTGCACCAGGGCAACATCGCGGCTCCCGACGGACACCGCTTCGAGAACCTGTTGATCGTCGGGATCGGCGGCTCCGCCCTCGGCCCCCAGTTCGTGGCGGACAGCCTCGGGGGGGCCAAGGACCGCATGAAAGTGTTTTTCTTCGACAACACCGATCCCGACGGGATGGACAAGGTGCTGGCCGAGATCGGCACGGGGCTCCCACGGACGCTGGCCGTGGTGATCTCCAAAAGCGGCGGCACCAAGGAGACCCGCAACGGCATGCTTGAGGCGCGCCAGGCGTTCGAGAAGGCCGGACTTAATTTCGCGGGCCACGCGGTCGCCGTGACCGGCAGCGACAGCGAGCTCGACCGCACCGCCTCGCAGGAGGGGTGGCTGGGCATGCTCCCCATGTGGGACTGGGTCGGCGGCCGCACCTCGGTGACCTCGGCGGTCGGCCTCCTCCCGGCAGCGCTGCAGGGGATCGACATAGACCAGCTCCTGGCCGGTGCGAGGAGCTGCGACCAGGCGACCCGCAGCCGCGTGACGAGGGAGAACCCCGCGGCGCTGCTCGCCCTTTCCTGGTTCCACGCCACCAGCGGCAAGGGGAAGCGCGACATGGTGCTCCTCCCCTACAAAGACCGGCTGATCCTTTTTTCCCGCTACCTGCAGCAGCTCATCATGGAGTCGCTCGGCAAGGAACTGGACCGGGACGGGAACAGGGTGCTGCAGGGAATCACGGTTTACGGCAACAAGGGCTCCACCGACCAGCACGCCTACGTGCAGCAGCTGCGCGAAGGGGTTCCCAACTTCTTCGTCACCTTCATCGAGATACTTAAGGACCGGGAAGGGGCGTCCATGCTGGTCGAGCCGGGAGCCACCTCGGGAGACTACCTCTCCGGCTTTTTCCAGGGAACCAGGTCTGCCCTCTATGAAAAGGAGCGCGAATCGGTTACTATCACCGTCCGCGAAATCTCTCCCGCGACCGTCGGCGCGCTGATCGCGCTCTACGAGCGGGCAGTCGGCCTGTACGCGTCGCTCATCAACGTGAACGCGTACCACCAGCCGGGGGTGGAGGCGGGCAAGAAGGCCGCCGGCAGCGTGCTGAAGCTGCAGGGGGAGATCCTGGAGATGCTGCGGCGCCAGCCCAACCGCGACTTCACCTGCACGGACATGGCCATGACCCTGGCACGTCCGGAAGAAGTCGAGACCGTGTTCATCATCCTGCGGCACCTGGCCGCCAACCCCGCCCACGGGGTCGGCGTCACCCCCGGGGACAAGGTCTGGGAGAACAGGTTCCGCGCCGAAAATACCCGCACCCCCTAACGCCGAAACGCAGAGCGGAAAACGGTGGACCTCCAATAAGCCAGACGCAGAGGAGCAGATGAAGACAGTAGACCTGAGAAGCGACACGGTAACACGCCCGTCGGAGGCCATGCGCCGCGTGATGGCAGCCGCCGAGGTGGGCGACGACGTTTACGGAGAGGACCCGACGGTGAACAGGCTGGAGGCGATGGCGGCCGAGCTCCTTGGCAAGGAGAAGGCTATCTTCGTCCCCAGCGGCACCATGAGCAACCTGACCGCGCTCCTTTCCCACTGCGGGCGCGGCGACGAGTACATCGCCGGGCAGGACGCCCACATCTACCGCTGGGAAGGTGGGGGGGGCGCCATCTTCGGCGGCATCCAGCCCCAGCCCCTGGACTTCGAGGAAGACGGGACGCTGAGCCTGGACCGGGTGCGCCGCGCCGTCAAGCCGGCGGACCATCACCACGCCGTGACCCGACTCCTTTGCCTGGAGAACACCCAGGGGGGACGGGTGCTCCCCCTCCCCTACCTCGAGGAGGCGGCCGGCGTGGCCAATGAACTTGGGCTCGCCATGCACCTGGACGGCGCACGCGTCTTCAACGCCGCGGTCTATCTCGGGGTCCAGGTGGGGGAGATCGCCCGGCATTTCGACTCCGTGTCGGTCTGCCTTTCCAAGGGGCTCGGCGCGCCGGCCGGCTCCGTCCTTTGCGGCAGCGCCGAGCTGATCGGGCGGGCACACCGCTGGCGCAAGGTGGCCGGCGGAGGCATGAGGCAGGCGGGGATCCTGGCGGCAGCGGGCATCCACGCCCTGCAGCACAACGTGGAACGGCTGGCAAAGGACCACGAGAACGCGGCACTCCTCTCCAGCGGGCTGGGTCACATCGACGAGCTCCTGGTGACCCCGGCGCGCACCAACATTCTCTTCGTCACCCCTCCGGCGGGAACCGCCCCTGAAATCTGCAAGGCCCTGGCCGCCGAGGGGATCCTGATCGGGGGAGGCGAGGTGATCCGCCTGGTCACCCACCTGGACGTGGATGGTGCCGGCGTGGAGCGCACCGTATCAGCCTTCAAACGCTTCTTCGCGAGCAGGGGCAACTGACATGGCAGAGATAAGCTGGAACGATTTCGAGCAGGTGGAGATCAGGGTGGGAACCGTGCTGGAGGTGGAGGAATTCCCCGAGGCGAGAAAGCCCGCCTACAAGCTGGTGGTCGATTTCGGCGAGGCCGGGGTGAGAAGGTCGAGCGCCCAGATCACGAAGCACTACACGCGTGAGGAGCTGGTGGGGAGGCAGGTGCTCGGGGTGTGCAACTTCCCCAGAAAGCAGATCGGGCGCTTCTTCTCCGAGGTGCTCATCACCGGGTTTGCAGACGATAACGGCGACATCGTGCTCGCCGCCCCGGAGCGCCCGGTCCCCAACGGCAGCCGACTCTGCTAGAAAAAAAAAGATGGGGCGAATCACCGTTCGCCCCATCTCGTTTGTTAAGGTTCACCCCTTGCACCCTCGCCCACCGGGAGAGGGGGGGCGAAGGCCGGGTGAGGGAGATGCCGTTTCGGCCGAGCCGTCTCCGCAGAGAAAGAGGCCCCTCACCCCGCCTCTCTCCCGGAGGGAGAGGGAGGAAGGCTTGCCGCTCATCCTACCTACCCCTTGATCCTCAGCGCCTCCGCGTAGACCGCGCTCTTGTGGAGCCCGGTTTCCAGAGTCACCCGCTTCACCGCATCCTTCAGGGACATCTCGTCCGACGCCAGGTACTTTTGCAGCAACTCCTCCATCCCCGGGCCATCATTCGACTCCGGCTCCTGCGCGGGGGTCACCAGTATGGCGACCTCGCCCCGGACCTCCCGCCCGCGCACCTCTTCGATGAGCCCCGAGAGGGTGCCGCGCAGAAACTCCTCGAACATCTTGGTCAGCTCCCGCGCCACCACCACCTCGCGGTCGCCGAGCGTCGCCAGCATATCCTCGAGGGTCGCCAGCAGGCGCTTGGGGGATTCGTAGAAGATCAGCACGGCCCGCTCCCCAGCGAGTGCCTGCAGCCTCTCGCGCCTCTTCCCCTGCTTGTTAGGGAGGAAGCCGGCGAAGCTGAAGTGGTCGGTGGGAAGGCCCGAGGCGGAGAGTGCGGTGATGGCGGCGCAAGCGCCGGGAATGGGAACCACGGAGATGCCGCCGGCCACCGCGTCGCGCACGAGCTGGTAGCCGGGGTCGGAGATGCAGGGAGTGCCCGCGTCCGTGATTAGGGCGACGCTTGACCCCTCGCGCAGCCGGTCCAGGATCTGGTCCCCCTTCAGTTCCTTGTTGTGGTCGAAATAGGAGGTGAGCGGCTTGGAGATGCCGAAGTGGGTGAGGAGCTTGCGCGAGTGGCGCGTGTCCTCGGCGGCGACCAGGTCGACCTCCTTGAGGATGCGCAAGGCGCGCAGCGTGATGTCCTCGAGGTTGCCGATCGGCGTGGCTACTATGTAAAGAGTTCCGGGCATAACGGCAAGAAGCCGTTCTATGTTCTACGTTCTATGTTCTGTGTTTAAAGCCTCTCGGGTTTACGTAGAACATAGAACGTAGAACGTAGAACAGGTTCTATTTCCCCCAATCCCGCGCGTAGCGGAAGTCACGATCGATGGTGCGGTTGGAGACCTTGGCGATGATGGGGAGACGGCGCTTGAAGTGCGACCCCTGCACCTTCTTGTGCACGTTGTCGATGAACTGCGCGTCGAAACCGGCGGCCACCAGCTCCTCCCGGCTCATGCGCTGGTCCACCATCCGGTACAGGAGCTCGTCGGCCTCCCGGTAGGTGAAGCCCAACTCCTGCTCGTCGGTCTGCCCGGCCCAGAGGTCGGCGGAGGGCTTCTTCTCGATCACCTCGCGCGGCACCCCCATCGCCTCGGAAAGCGCCCAGACCTGGCTCTTGTAGATGTCCCCGATCGGGTTCAGCGCGCTCGCCATGTCGCCGTGCAGCGTGCCGTACCCAAGAAGCAGTTCGGTCTTGTTGCTGGTCCCGAGCACGAGCCCGCCGACGGCCGCGGAATGGTCGTACAGGATGGTCATGCGCTCGCGGGCCATCTTGTTGCCGCGCCGCATGTTGTCGGCATCCGGGGTCAGGGTGAAGTACGCGTCGATCATCGGGGTGATCTCGATGACCTTGAAGTTGATCCCCAGGCTCTCGGCAACCAGCCTGGCGTGGGCCTCGCTCTCTGGGTTGCTGGTCCGGTACGGCATGCAGTAGGCATGCACGTTCTCGGGCCCGAGCGCCTCGGCCGCGATGTAGGCGACCAGCGCGGAGTCGATCCCGCCGGAGAGTCCGAGCACCCCCTTGCGCACGCCGACCTTGTACACCTCGTCGCGCACGAACCCGACCAGGATCTGGCGCAACAGCTTCGTATTTACAGTCAACCCGCCCATTAGCAGCCTTTCTCCCTGTCGATGCGTTTTAACTCTTTCACGGTGATGGCCAGGTTCTCGTCCCGCATCATCGGGGAGAAGATCCGCTCGCGCCTGAGGGCGCCGCCATCCACCTTGGCCAGCACGAAGTCCTCCTCGAGGATCGCGCCCCGGTCGGTCATCTCGCCGGAGGGAGAGATCGCCTCGGAGCCCCCCCAGAAGTTGATGCCGTCCTCGTAGCCGACGCGGTTGCAGTAGAAGACCCGGCAGTTGAGGAACATGGCGGTCGTGGTGGTCAGTTTCTGCCATGCGGCAGCGGAGCCCAGCCCCTCTGACTCGGTCACCCCGCGGCCGGGGCTGGAGGAGAGGCAGATCAGGGTCATGGCGCCGTCCATCGCCAGGATGTAGGGGGCGGAGAGGTGCCACATGTCCTCGCAGATCAGCATCCCGATGCGGCCAAAGCGGGTGTCGAAGGCGCGGAAGCGTTCCCCGCGGGCCATGTAGCGCTGCTCGTCGAAGAGGCCATAGGTCGGCAGATAGACCTTGCGGTGCACGTGGCGGATCTCGCCCCCCTCAAGGTAGACCGCAGAGTTGAAGAAACGGAAATCGGCCGACACCTCGACGAAGCCGATGGCTATCGAGATGCGCTCGGAAAGTTTCTTCAGCTTCTCCATCTGGGGGGAGTCCAGGCGCAGCGCGACTTCGGGCACCAGGTCCTTCAGGAAATAGCCGGTGAGGGCCAACTCGGGGAATACGACCAGGTCGGCGCCGGCGGCGATACCCTTCTCGATGGCGGCCTCGGCGAGGGCCATGTTGTCGTCCAGGCAGCCCAGCTTAGGCTTTATCTGGGCCAGGGCAACGGTAAAATCCATGAGCTTCTCCGCAATTTTTTTCTCATTACTAGCACAGCGAAAGAGGCTTTGTAAACCTGAATGCTTCATGAGAGTTGGCGTACCCCCTCCCCGCCCCTCCCCCTCCAGTGGGGAAGTGACGGTAAGCGAGGACAGCGGCTAGAGCAGTATGACGAGGACGACCCCGCCGGCGATCACCGAGAGGTTGCAGACGGCGGAGACACCGTGCAGTTTGGAGAACTGGCGGCGCATGGGATCTTCCTTCGGGGTCGTTTCGAATGAAGGGATCTGCTTCTTGATCTCGGCGGCTTTCGGCTCGATGTAGAAGGCCTGAATCGAGGAGAGCGTCAGCATGACGGCGATGATGGCCGCCGCGAGGACCGTACCCTTGCCAGCCATGACCACGCGGCAGATGATAGCGATGACGCCGCAGGCGACACCCCAGCGGAAGTAGCCGGGGAAAAAGAGCCCCACAATGCGAGCTGCAACGTCCCGGCTCTCGGAGCGGAACAGGATCGGTGTGAGCACGAAGGTGAAGAGGGCGGCCCCTCCGAGCCAGAGGGAGATGGCCAGACGGTAGATCGCTGCAACAACCTGCATGTACGTTCCTCCTTGGTGGTTCTTTTAAGCAGGGCGAATGATTATTCGCCCCTACAGTGCGGTAGCGATGGCTTCTCCCTCTCCCGGGATGAGCGGGGATGCTCAGGGATCTCCTCCCTCTTCCCCTGGGAGAGGGTCGGGGTGAGGGCGCTGCAATAGGCAAAATGTCCCTTCGTGGCGTCCCCCTTACCCGGCCTGCGGCCACCCTCTCCCGGGGGGAGAGGGGATTCTCTCCCGGGAATAGGGAATGAGAAGGAATCTGCACCCGCTCTAGTAGGCGAGATCGAAGGCGTTACGGATATGGTCGATGTCCGGCAGGTCGTGGTCGTGCAGCACGATGGCGACCACGTCGAAGCGCGCCTCGGCATCGTAGAGCTTCTTCCTGGAGAGCCAGACCAGCGCCGCCTTGGAAATCTGACGCTGCTTGAAGGGCGTCACCGCGAGCTGAGGCGGCCCGTAATTGTCGTTCTTGCGGCACTTCACCTCGATGAAGACGATGGTGCGTCCGTCACGGGCGACGATATCGATCTCCCCGCAGGGACAGCGGAAGTTGCACTCGACTATCTTGAAACCCTGCCCTTTCAGGTAGGTGGCTGCGATGGATTCGCCGGTGCCGCCGACAGAACCGTTGCTTTTGTTGACTGGCATAGCCGCCCCCCCGCAGTGATAGTGCCGCCCGGTGAACAAGACAACAGTGTAACAGCAAGTACAGTGACCTGATAGCGAAGGCTGGAAAATAGTCAGGCTAGAAGGAGAAAAGTCCGGTAGAAGGCTCGCAGGGGGCTGCACCCGGCTCGGCGGGGCAGTGTTCCTTGACGCCGCTGAAGCTCTTGCGGTGGATCGGGCAGGGCCCCAGTTCCGCGATGGCGGCGAGGTGCGAGGCGGCGCCGTACCCCTTGTGGCTGGCGAAGCCGTAACCGGGAAACTGGGCGTCGTACTGCACCATCATGCGATCCCGGGTGACCTTGGCGATGATGGAAGCGGCGGCGATGGAAAGGCTCAAAGAGTCCCCCTTTTTCACCGTGCGCTGCGGGATGTTCATGGGAACGCTGGAGATGCCGTCGATGAGGAGGAAGTCGGGGGCGACGCTCAGGGCACGCACGGCGTCGCCCATCGCGGAGAGCGTGGCCTGGAGGATGTTGATGCGGTCCACCAGGGCATGATCCCCGATGCCGACGCCCACAGCCAGGGCCTCGCGGTAGATGACGTCGAAGAGCTCTTCCCGTTTCTCCTCGGTGAGTTGCTTCGAGTCGTTCACCCCGGGGAGAAGCATGCCCGTGGGGAGGATGACTGCGGCAGCGACCACCGGACCCGCCAGAGGACCGCGCCCGGCCTCGTCCACGCCGGCGATGCGAGCGTAGCCGCGCCGCAGCACCTGCCCTTCCAGTGCCAGCATGTCGATGGGAGCATCCGGGTTGTCGGGGAAAAGACCGGTCATGGTAAAACCTGAACCATTGGCCACGGAGAAAATCTGAGAACTTCTGAGAAACCCAAACAGAAGCGAAGCTTTTGGGTCACCCCTAACGTCTTTCGCGTCTCTCCGATTTTCTCAGATTTTGTCCGTGGCTGACGGTTTTGCGCTTTCGGGTTGAACAAAAAAAGCCCCGGTCGCCGGACCGGGGCTTTTTCGACTGCGAGCCTGTTACTGGCCGGCGACGTATTTTCTTTCCTTGATCCTGGAAGCCTTGCCGCGCAGCTTGCGCAGGTAGTACAGCTTCGCACGACGGACCTGGCCGCGGGTCACCACCTCGATCGCCTCGATGGACGGGGAGTGCAGCGGGAACACCCTCTCCACGCCGACGCCGTTGGAGATCTTCCTCACGGTGAAGGACTCACGAATGCCGCCGTTCTGACGGCCAAGGCACACGCCCTGGAAAGCCTGGATACGGCTCTTGTCACCCTCGACGATCTTAACCTGCACCTTGATGGTGTCGCCCGGAACGAAAACCGGGATGTTCTTCTTCATCTGTGCCATTTCAATCATGTCAATCTTGTTCATTTGGTACTTCCTCCCTTATCTGGAACCTCTAGCCATAAGACTTAATACTGACAGTTGACCTGCGTTACTCGACTACCAATCTATCCATTTGGCGCCTAGCGCCCGAAAAGCCTGTCCAGCATGATCGATGCCGCGGAGCGTACCGAGAGGTGGTTGTAATCACCCGCTCCCTTGATCGGCTCCAGCACCAGATCGCTCTTGTTGAACACCTGCTCGATGAGCCCCCAACCGGTTCCCAGAAGCAGCAGGTAGGGCTGCTCGGGATCGGCGTCGACGAGCCCCTTCAGCTCTGCGAACGTCACGCTGTTGGGTCTGCCTGAGGCGCCGGTCACGACCACCTTGGGCCTGCGTCCGGTACGGCTCTCGATGTCCGCGATGGTCGACTCCAGCGACTCTTCACACTGCAGCGTCTCAAGCGCCATCTTCCGCTTGGGGTTGTAGGTGGAACCCCAGCCGGTGAGCCAGTGCTCCCGCACCTTCTCAACGAGCTTGATCTGCTCCACGACCGGGGTCACGATGTAGTAGCGGGCCAGACCGAAGGTCCGCGTCAACCGCGCCATGTCGTGGATGTCCAGGTTGGTTACCGAGGTCGCAACCACGTCCTTGTGCTTGTCGTACACCGGGAAGTGGATCAGCGCCAGGCTGAAGTTAGCTGCCGAGGTCATGCGCTTCCGCCTTCCGCCTTCGCTAAAGCTTCGGTGGACAGGTCCGCCTTCGCCAAGGCTTCCACCTTCACTGAAGTTTCGGTGGACTCGTCGGCGGACAATTTCGCCGGCTTCGCCTTCACGTGGGGGTCCAGCCCCAGCTCTTTCAGAAGTTTCTTGTCCTGCTTGCTCCACTCGATCCCGTCGAGGAGCTCGGGACGGGAGGCGAGCGTTCTCCTGATCTGCTCCTTCCTGCGCCACTTGGCGATTTCGGCATGGTTGCCGGAAAGGAGGATGTCGGGAACCTTCTCGCCCCTGAATTCGGGAGGCCTGGTGTACTGCGGGTACTCCAAAAGCCCGTCTGCAAACGAATCGTACTGGGCCGACTCTTCGTGCCCCAGCACTCCCGGCACCAACCGGGACACAGCGTCGACGATCACCATGGCGGCGATCTCCCCGCCGGTCAACACGAAATCCCCCAGGGAGATCTCGTCATCCACGAACAGGGTGCGCACCCGCTCGTCGACCCCTTCGTAGCGGCCGCAGATGATGATGAGCCCTTCCTCGCGGGAAAGCTCCTGCGCCACCTGGTGGGTGAAAGGGCGCCCCCCCGGTGTGGTGAGGATCACCTTAGAACCCGGCCGCTTTTCCTTGACCGCCTCGATGGCGCCCGAGAGCGGCTCGACCTTCATCACCATCCCGGCGCCCCCACCGTAAGGGGAGTCATCGGCGGTGGCGTGCTTGTCCAAGGCCCAGTCGCGGATGTTGTGCAGGCCGATCTCGATGAGCCCCTTGTCGCTAGCGCGCTTCAGGATGCTCTCGGTTAGCGGTCCCTCGAACATAGCCGGGAACAGGGTCAGGATGTCGAATTTCATAGATCGAGCAGCCCCTCGGGAAGAGAGACCGTCATGCGACCTGCTGCCAGGTCAACAGACAATACGACGTCCTCGAGTGCGGGGATGAGTACCTCGCGCCCGTCGTGTTTGACCACGTAGACGTCGTTGCTGCCGGTTTCGATGATGTCGACCAGCTCTCCCAGCTCTTCCCCATCCGACGTAACAACCTGGAGCCCCAGGAGGTCGGACCAGTAGAACTCGTCATCGGGGAGTTTCGGGAGCGCCACCCGGTCGGCGTAGATCTCGCTGCCGACCAGGTGCAGCACCTGGTTGATGTTGTCAAACGGCTTCAGGGTCAGGATGACCCGTTTGCCGTTGGGCTTGGCGGAGACCACGGAGAATTCCTCCATGACCCCTTTCGGAGACGTGATGAAAACGCTCTTTAGCTGCGAGATACTCGAGGCATCCCCCGCAAAGGGAATGACCCGCAACTGTCCCCTGATCCCGTGCGTACCCTGGATCTTGCCAATCAATACTTTGTTACTACCGGACATCTATCACTCTACAATCTTAAGGATGGCTTTCTTGTTGTCCTTTGTGGAGACAGCGTTGAGCAAAGTGCGGATCGCTTTAGCTGTGCGACCTTCCTTGCCTATGATACGTCCCATATCCTCTTTTGCGACGGTCAGCTTGATTACGTTGGTTTCTTCTTCCAACTCCTCGGTTGCTCTCACCTGGTTCGGATCGTCTACAAGTGCCCTGGCGATGGTCTCAACAAGCTCTTTCATGTCGCTATCCTCTGTAGTGTGGGATATCCGGCTGGCCGGTACTAAGAGATATTAAGCGGCAGGGGCGACGAACTTCTCCCAGATGCCGGTCTTCTTCAGGATCTGCTTGACCGTGTCGGTCGGCTGAGCGCCCTTGCCGAGCCACTCCAGAGTCTTCCCTTCTTCCAGGTTGTAAACCGCCGGGTTCTTGTTCGGGTCGTAGGTGCCGACGTTCTCGATGAAGCGTCCGTCCCTGCGGCTACGGCAGTCAGCAACCACTACCTGGTAAAAGGGTTTCTTCTTAGCGCCCGCACGTGCAAGTCTGATCTTTATTGCCATTTCTTCCTCCTGGTATTCTCGGATCCTTGGGATCCGCCATTGCGTGTATTGTGTTTACGATTCTGGTAACTGTATCTGAGTTGGTGCAATAGTCAAAGGCAAGCGGCCTAAAAGGGGAGCATCCCTTTACCCATGCCTTTCATTCCTTTCATCAATCCCTTGGGGCCCATTTTCTGCAACTGTTTGACGACCTTCTGAGCTTCCGTGAAGCGCTTCAGGAGCTGGTTCACTTCCTGTATGCTGGTGCCGCTACCCTTGGCGATCCTCAAGCGGCGGCTACCGTTGATGATGGTGTGGTTGGCGCGCTCCTTGAGAGTCATGGAGTCGATGATCGCCTCGATCCGTTTCAGCTCCTTCTCGGAAGGCTGGGCGCCCTGCATCTGCTTCATCGCCTTCCCCATGCCGGGGATCAGGTTCATGATCGATTCGAGCGAGCCCATCTTCTTGATCTGCTGCAGCTGGCTTCTGAAGTCTTCGAGGTCGAACTGACCGCTCTTCTTCATCTTCTGCTGCAGACGCTCGGCTTCCTTCTCGTCGAAGGTGGCCTGCGCCTTCTCGATCAGGGTGAGGACGTCGCCCATGCCGAGGATGCGGGAGACCAGGCGGTCGGCGTGGAACACGTCCAGCGCGTCAAGCTTCTCGCCCAAGCCTACAAATTTAACAGGTTTCCCGGTAACCGCCTTGATGGAAAGCGCCGCGCCGCCTTTGGCGTCGCCGTCCAACTTGGTCAGGATGACACCGGTGATGCCGAGACGGTCGTTGAACCCCTGCGCCACGTTGACCGCTTCCTGGCCGGTCATGGCGTCGGCGACGAACAGGGTCTCGCGCGGGGCGAGCTCGTCGCGGATACCTTCCAGCTCCTCCATCAGGTAATCATCGATCTGGTGGCGGCCGGCGGTATCGTAGATGATGACGTCGAAACCGTTCAGGGTCGCGTAGCGGTGCGCCTCGCGGCAGATGTCCAAAGGCTTCTGGCTCGCCAGCGAGTTGAACACCTCGATGTCGAGCTGGCGGCCGAGCACCTTCAACTGCTCGATCGCGGCCGGGCGGTACACGTCGGCCGGGACGAGGAGCGGCTTCTTCCGCTGCGCCTTGAGGTACTTGGCCAGCTTGCCGCAAGAGGTGGTCTTACCGGCGCCCTGGAGGCCGACCAGCATGATCGCCACCGGCGGCTTGGCCGCAAGATCGAGCGAGTTGTCCTCGCTGCCGCCCATGAGGAGCACCAGCTCGTCGTGGACGATCTTGATCACCTGCTGCCCGGGGGCGAGGCTCTGCAGCACCTCGGTGCCGACGGCACGCGTGCGCACCTTTTCGACAAAATCCTTGACGACCTTGAAATTTACGTCGGCTTCGAGCAGCGCAAGACGAACCTCGCGCAACGCATCCTTGACGTTGTCCTCGGTCATCACCCCCTGCCCGCGGAGCTTCTTGAAGACCAGGTCGAGTTTATCGGAAAGAGTCGCGAACATCTATAAACCTATAAGTCGTCGAAATGACGTATTTATTTTCCAGAAAAAACCGCACGGCCCGGCAAAAGCGCACAGGTATCCCGCGGCAAGAGAGTCACTTTAGTGGATATAGTCGCAAATTGTCAAGCGAAATTATCGGTGACAACGTCAGTTACGGCCGCAGGACCGAGCGTGCGTTGAGCATGGTTTCCGCGATGGTGAACATGTTGGTCACCCCGCCGGCGGCGAGCGATTCCTTCTTCTTGAAGAAGTCGAGGCAGATGCCGCAGGAGAGCACCTCGACGCCGCGGTTGCCCAGCTCGTTCAGCGTCTCGACCACCTCGGACCCCTCGACTGCGAGCAGCACGCCGGTATTGACGAAGAAGATCCGGTCCGGCAGTTCGCTCAGGTCCAGAAGCGTCATGATGAAGTTCTTCATCAAGAGGCGTCCCAGATCCTCGGGGCCGTCCCCCATACGGTCCGAGCCGATCAGCATCACCGTCGGGCCTGCGGCAACGGCAGCAGCGGGAGCCGCTTCGCGTGCAGTCGGGGTGCCGGGGCCGGTAATGGTGAAGGCGAAGCCGTCTTCGAGCTGCTCTTCCTGCACCCGGTAGCCGCGCCCCTGGGCGAAACGCTTCACGTTCTCGCGCGGCGCGCCGTCATCGAGCAGCACGCGCAGTTCCGCGCCCTGTGCCGCCTCGAGCGCCCTCTTCACCTGCACGACCGGCAGCGGGCAGGCCATCCCCCTCACGTCAAGGTTGTTCATTGCTCTTCTCCTATCTTCTCGAAGCTGTCTCCGTTTTTTCTGTACAGGTCGCGTGGCAAGAGCCCCGCGGCGGCAAGCGTCCCTTCAACCTCGCCCCGCACGTCCTCGGCGTACCGGATCGCCAGACCGCAGTCGGCCGCGAGCGCACGCGGCGCCGGAATGAGCAGGATCTTGAGTTGTTTATCCTTGAGCAGCCGCTCCGCCTCCATCACGCGGTGGATGGAATTGAAGATGGCCACGAAGTCTCCGTCTTTTATCACAACAACTCCTTATACTGAGTGCAAAGCAACGCCATAGAAGCACATTGACAAAGAGAGGTCAAACCCATAGTATTACCGACCCGAGAGGTAAACATGGAAACCGTGCTTTACGCAGCGGCACTCGTAGTAGTGGCCACGTTGATCAACATCCCCTTGGGGTACCAGAGGCAGTCCTACCCGAAGTTTTCCTTCGGCTGGTACTTCTACGTCCACATCTCCATCCCCGCCATTATCTACTTCAGGATCAAGACCGGTCTGGGGTGGGGATTCATCCCCTTCAGCATATCCAGCGCCGTGTTCGGGCAGATCATCGGCGGCAGGATGTACCGCAAGAGACACCCCGTTGAAGACGAGCAGTAAACGCCCCAAGATGAAACGGCCGGCCCCGGTCACCGATCTCCTGACCGCCCTTTTGCGCGGCACCCCTGCCGAGTTGCGGCTCAAAGAGGGGCGCATCTGGGAAGTGTGGGACGAAGCGGTCGGCAGCAAGATCGCCCTACACGCCCAACCTGCCTCCTTCCGCGAAGGCACCCTCACCCTTCATGTCGACAGCTCCCCGTGGCTGCAGCAGCTCACCTACCTGAAGAAAGACCTCATCGCCAAGGTGAATGAAGCCCTGGACGAGGAGTTGGTAAAAGAGATCCAGCTCAAGGGGGGCAAGGTCAGATCAGCGGCCGCCAAGCCCCAGCAGGCGCCGAAGCGGCGCAAGCTGAGTGAGGACGAACAGGCCTGGATCAAGGAACAAGCCGAAACAGTCACCGACCCCGAACTCCGCGCCGTCTTCGAAAGCCTCATCCGTAAAGACAAAGAACATCAGGACAAAGGCTAAAAGCATTAACGCAAAGGCGCCAAGGAGGCTTAAGGGGTTTCGTCTCCGCGACTTTGCGGCTCCGCGTCTTTGCGTTGAAGCCTGTAGATTCTCAGCTTTTCATCTGAATAACCACTCCCCTCACCTCTGACCATCAGGGGGGGCTCCACTTTCAGCTCTCCCGTTCTCCCCTTTGCCAACTCGATCATGAACATCCTGGCGTCCATCGAGCTGTTGCCGTGCACCATGCGCAGCCGCAGCGGCGCGAGCTTTTGCTGAGCCGCCTGGGCCATAAGCTCAGCCAGTCGGCAGGTGTGGTAGATGAAACAGATGCGGCCGGAAGGTTTCACCAGGTACTTTGCCGCCGCCATGAAATCGGCCAGCGTCGCGCTCGTCTCGTGTCGGGCCTCGTCGCGTCCGGCGCGGGGGCTGATCTTTCCGGTGCCGGGACGGCGGTACGGAGGATTAGAGACCACCAGGTCGAAGCTGTCCACCGGGAAGCGCGTCTTCAGGGAGATCACGTCGTCCTGCACGATGTCGGCCCGTTCCGCGAGCCCGTTCAAGGCGACGTTGCGCGCAGCGATATCGAACATGGCCGGCTGGAACTCGATTCCAGTGACCGAACAGTTGCCGGAAAGGCGTGCGAGGAGCAGCGCGATCACACCGCACCCGGTCCCGAGGTCCACGCAGGACTCACCGTTTCGTACCCCGGCGAAGTCCGCCAAAAGCAGCGGGTCCACCGAGAACCGGTACCCGTGCCGCGGCTGGATGATGCGCAGGTCGTACCCGGAGAGCTCGTCCAGGGTTTCCAGGTCAAAGTTGAGATTCTGCATTCAAGAGTCCATAGATGCCTACTCACGCAAAGCCGCAAAGGCGCAAAGGGGAAAGTCAATGACTTCCGGTTTCCTTTGCGTCTTGGCGGCTTTGCGTGACAGTGTTCGGTTTATGGTCTGGCCCCTTTCGCCCTGCGCGCCAGCCAGACCTCGCGGCCGAGGAAGAGGGCGAAGACGGCGAAGGATACCAGGGTCAGGGTCTTGCCGATCTTGAACGGCGTCGGATCGAAAACCATCTCGACCTTGTGCGTGCCGGGGGTCAGGTAGATGCCGCGCAACACGTGGTCGACCGGGTAGATCTCGGTCGGCTTGCCATCCACCGTCGCCTTCCATCCCTTGTAGTACTTCTCCCCCATAACCAGCATCGAGTTCATCGACACCGCGGCGTCGAGGTCTATCTTTTCCGCCTCGTACTTGTTGATGCGCACCTGCCCGGGGCCCATCACCGGGAGAGCGGCGCCGGGAACCAGCATCGGGATGGGGGGGGCCGACTCCACCAGCGCAACCACCCTGAGATCGAACTGCGGGTTCTGCAGGGCGCCCAGTGCTTCGGTGGCGCTGGGGACCTGGACCGCAACCGGTGTGAGCCACGCCTTGGGCAGGACATTGGGGTTCTCTAGAATCATCCTGTTTCCGTCCGGGGAAGTGAAAGCCGGCCGGTACTTGGCGAGTAAAGTCCCCTTGTCCTGATCGAACTGCTGCTTGGTCAGCAACAAGTACTTCACGTTGATGATGTCCGGCATACTGGAAAGCAAGTTGAAGCTGTCCAGAAACTCCTGCCAACGGCGCTGCTGAACCGGATTGGAGGTGAACATCACCGGTATGCCGGCAGTCGCGTACTGCATCGGGTCGCCGTCCATGGGGATCACCCGGTATTCCTTGGGCATGGCAGAAAGGAATTGGATTTCAGGTGTCTTCACCCCCTTGACCTGCTGGGGCTCGTTGGTAAGAACCAGGAATTTGGCGTTCACTCGGCCGACGTCACAGATGAAAAGGGCGAGTAGCAGGTAAATGAGCATCCGGGCACTCAAACGCCCACGGTAGTAAAAGAAATACGCCCCGGCGAACAATGCGGAGAGACCGGCGGCAATCCCCGTCTCCTGCACAAGGTTCCCCCAGCGCTGTGCGACCAGTTGCTCGCTGGAGGCTTGGTACCTCGTGGGCTGGGCCAGCATTTCCAGAAAGAGATTCACCCAAGTGCGTGCCCCAGCCACCTCGATGACCAAAAACAGCAGGAGGGCAATAGGAACAAGGGCAACCCCCGTGATGTACCGCTTGAACTCACGGCTCTGGCGCAGCGCCGGGTCGAGCAGCAGGTCGACGGCACGCGCGGAAAGGACTCCCAGCCCAAGCACCGGGATGAACATCATCATCTTCGGCACCCTGAACCGATTGATGCCGGGAAAGTAGTCAAAGAGCAGGTTGTAAAACGGGGTGTACTTGCCCATCGAGAAGAGCACACCTACCACTACGGCTGCAAGTGCTAGCCATGTGTACCGGTCGCGCCTGAAGATAAGGGGCAGGGGCAGCAGCAACCACGGGAGCAGCCCCATATAGCTTACGGTCTGGGTGAAGTTCATCCGTCCCCAGTAGTAGACATCGATGTTGGTTGGGTTATCCCCCCCCTCCTGGCGTGAAAAACCGAAAAGGCCCGGGATGACAAATGCGGCGGTTTCCTCGGGCGGCATCGACCACGACATCGCCTCTTCCCGGTCAAGCCCCCCTTTTGCCGTCTTCTGCCCAGAGGTCGCGACGACGTTGGCACCGCTGTTGACGCCACGGTTGGTCTCTTTGGCCCAGTTGGCCAAAGGTGCGAGCGAAATGGCGACGGTGGTCAGGAAAAATACCAGCAGTGCCACGTTAAGCCCAAGAAGGCGCGCGAATTCCTTCCCCACTACCTGTTCCTCCCTGAGGATGAGTATCGACCTGGCGATGCCGTAACATGCCACGGCAAGGCAGGTGTAATACGCTATCTGCCAGTGAGTGTGGAAGAACTGGAGAGCGAGGACTACCGCGGTAGTAAGAAAATACACCAGGCGCCTGGTCTGGAACCCCTTTTCAAAGAAATAAAAGACCCACGGCACAAACGAAATGGTAGCCAACTTCATGACGTGACCGGCGTTGATCAGCGATGCGTTCTCCGGTGCCAGGACAAAAATCAGACCGCCCAAAAACGCGCCCAGCCTCCCTGCGCCCAGCAGTCGGCACAGGTAGTAGGTGCCTGTGGCGGCGAAGAAAAAGTGCAGCACGATATACCAGGCGACGTTCGCCGGTGCGGGAAAAAGCCAGAAAACGAGGTTGCGCAAAAAAAGTAACTGGCCGGACGCGCCCCCCCCTTCCAGGGTGAGCCCGCTGTTGACATAGATGTTCCAGTCGGCGACGAGGTTGACCTTCCACAGGTCCAGAAAGGCCCTGGTCCCGTAATCCCTCACCCCCCAGTAAAACTCGGCGATGATGTCCGGAGCACGGATGATCTGGTGCGTAAAGAGGATCTTGGAAAAGAAAAGCAGCAGCACGGCCAGCAGCATCGCCAGAAAAAGAAGATCTTTGCGGCGTTCATTCATAAAGACAAGGCTCCGAAAGTGAAATACATTGGGGCAAAGTAGCCGCTAACACCGAGGCGGCGCGAGACGTGCGGCTCCGGCATAAAACTCTTGCAGCCGCTGCGCCGCGGCCTTCCAGTTGAAGTTCTGCAACAGGTGCGTTCGCGCCGCGGCACCTATCTTGAGGCGTCGCCCGCTGTCGGAAAGCAGCCCAACAGCATGGTGCACCATCTCCTCCCAGCGATCGGGATCGCACAACATGCCGGACTCGCCGTCGCGGATGTACTCGGCCAACTGCCCGACTCGATCGGCCACTACCGCCCGCTCCGCCAGTAACAGTTCGGTGAGTTTAGCGGGACACTTGGTCCGGTTCACCAGAGTATCGGCGAAGGGATAGATGGCCACGTCGCCGGCGGCAAGAAGCTTTGGTATCCGCTCCGGCTCCGTCCACCCCGCCATGACAAGCGCGCCTGCAAAACCGGCTTCCTGTGCCGCTAAGCGCAGCGCATCCTCCTCACCGTGGCGTCCCTTGCCTACCACCAGAAATCTCACCTGCGGGACCTGTGCAAAGATCTCGGAGCAGACGTAATGCAGCTTCTCCTGGCTGAATTCGAAAAAGCGCGTGTACAAAAGGATGACCGGGGCCTGCCGGTCGATTCCCAGCTCGTCGCGCGCCACCGTCCCGTCGTTTTTTCCCGGTTCGCGGACGCAGTTGGGGAGGTAGAGCAGGCGCTCCGGCAGCGCCCCAGCGGCCACGCAAAGATGCTCCAGGCCCCGGCTTGCCACCGTCACCGCAACAGCATGGCGCAGCAGCCACCGTTCCTGGAAGCGGTAGAAGCGTTTTTCCGGCCCCGAATAGGCATGCAACTCGTTCATGCCACCGTCGCCTTCCCAGTCATCAGTATCGACGAACAGGGGGGGTAACCTCAGTCCAAGGCTTTGCAAGGCGAGGTGCATCATCGCAGCGACACCACCATACCCTTTTGGCTTGAACAGGTGCACAAGGTGGGCTTTTTCCGCGAGCGCCGAGCGGAACATGCGCCAGGCGAGCACAGGAACGGCAAGAACCTTGTGGCTCGGGCCAAGCTCTACGTTCACGAGCCGCACGCCGCGTACCACTTCCGTCTTTCCGGAGTCCTCGGGGTTCGTGTAGGGAGGAGCGATGACCACGACCTCGTGTCCCAGGGCCTGGAGCTCCTCGGCAAGCGGGATCATGCGAGCCAAAACGGTCCCCTTGGGGCGAATCCCGAACGGTGCCAGGAAGACTATTTTCACCTGCACTCCTTTGCCAGTTGCCTGGTGCTCTGCCCGGCCTGCCACATCAGAAGTTAAAATAAATAAAACCAGCGTTGCTGTCCATATTAAAGAAGAGCAGCCCTGCCGTGAGTCCGAGATACACTCCCCACCGGATCCACAGTGGCGCCTGGAAAAAATCCTTTTGCGCCAAGTTCCGCTCCCGCACCAGGTAGACCGACAGCATGAGCACGCCCGATACCGAGACGATAGCGAGGTCGGTCGCCCCCTGAGCCGCAAAGAGGTCGGCTAACCCGGAACTTCCCTCGAACAGGTGCGCGACGACGTAAAAAGCATCGGAAACCGAGGCCGCCCTGAAAAAGATCCAGGCAAAACAGACCAGGTGGAAGGTGAAGAGGGTCTGCCAGACCTTAAGCAGCCCCGACTTTTCCACCTCAAGGCGCCGGTGCATCTTTTTCTGCCAGGGCTTGTAGAAGACAGACGACGCGAGGTAGATGCCGTGCAACCCGCCCCAGATGACGAAACACCAGCTGGCACCATGCCACAACCCAGAAGCCAGGAAGGCGATCAATAGGGCAGCTGCCGTCCCCCAGTTCTTCCCGGCACGGAACTGCATCTGGAGCGGCTTGAAGATGTAGTCAAGAATGCAGCGGGAAAAGGAAATGTGCCAGCGCCGCCAGAATTCGGCCACCGACCGTGACAGGTACGGTGTCGCGAAGTTCTGCGTGAGCCGGATGTTTAGCATGCGAGCCGTTCCCAGGGCCATGTCGGTGTAGCCCGAGAAGTCGTAGTAGAGCTGGAAAGCGTAGAGGTACGTCGCAATCCAGAGGGTCAGCCCGGTGTAGGCATGCACGTCGCCGTAGACCGTGTTGACGTACAAGGCAAGGCGGTCAGCCACAACGGCCTTCTTGAAAAGTCCCCACCCGAAAAGGAGCAGGCCTGCCCGTATGTTTTCCTGGTCGAACGGTTGTGCCTCACGCAGCTGCGGCAGGAGATCGCCAGCCCGTTCTATGGGCCCCTGCAACAGTTTCGGGAAAAAGGCGAGGTAAAGCGCGAAGTAGCCCGGATGGCGCTCGGCCTTTTCCATCTCGAGATACACGTCAACCAGGTAGGAGACAGCCTGGAATACGAAATAGGAGACGCCGATGGAAACAAGGACGCGCCCTTCCGGAACCGCAAGGCCCGAGGACACCCCCTTAAGCAGGAGGTTCAGGTTCCCTTCGATGAAGGGGAGATACTTCATGCCTGCAAGCACCAGGAGGTCGGCACCTACGCCGCTCCAGAAGAAGGCCCGCTTCCAGCGTTGCTCTTTGCACCGTTCGATGCCGATGCCGCAAAGGTAGGTGACGGCGGTAACGCCAAAGAGCGCCATCAGCAGGTACAGGTGCTTCAGCGTGAGATAGAAGTAACAACTCCCGGCAAGGAGCACCACCCAGCGAAACCTTGCGCCGGCAAGGAGCAGTGCCAGAAACACGAGCGGAACGAAGAGGAGGTATTCGATGGAATTGAAGTTCATCTGCCGCCCTCCCCGGAAGACGCTATCGTGCTCATGCCGTCTCCTCTGGCGGGAAGGGTGGAACGGAGCATGTTTGCCGTGGCCTCGGCGAGGACAGCTTTGCCGTGGGCGGTGTAGTGCGTGTCGCTCGCAAAATACAGGGGCGGTATTCCAGGCCGGTTGTAGCGCTCATAGAGCGTGTAGACATCGATGTTCTTCACGCCGAACTCGGTCAGCCTGCTGCAAAGGCGGGGGATGAACCGGTCATACGAAGGCGCACCCTTGACCAGCCCCCGGTAAACCGAGTACTTGTCCGGGATGACCATGTACACAAGGTCAATGTTGTAGCGTTCCTTCAGGGTGGCAGAGAGCTTTGCGATGTCCCTGGCAGCCGCGACAACGACAGCGTCAGTCTTTTTCACCCTGCTGAACTCTATGTCACGCTGATAGAAAAGCATGTTGGGGTTCAGGGAATACGCGCCTATCGATTTGTCGACGATGTTCAGGTACTTGAACCTGAAGTTCTTGAGCCGGGACTCCAATGGCCCGACCATCACGTTGTGCTTGAAAAAGTATTCGACGTCGTTGTTCTTGAGCACCTTGAAGGCGAGGGCGTCGAGCTCGTTGCCGGCCGCCGCCCCCGCTCCGTTGTAGGTACCGGACCTTTCCAGCGCGCTGCGCTCCACGGTTTCAAGAACAAGGATCCTCTTGCGGTCGCCCCGGTATCCGATGTGCTGCAGGTAGGACAGGGGATAGCTTTGCGGCTCGAAGAACTCTTTGGTGGCAAGGTTGTGCACCTTCCCCCCCAACCGCCGGCCGAGCTCGTTGGCAAAGATATCGGAGGCAAGGGCACTGTTGAAAAACGAGTCGCCAAGAGTGAGAACGTCAGCCTCTTCCAAGGTGGCAGCGGCCGAGGGCTTTCCCGCCGGGATCTCTTCCCGGAAGCGGTCGAGGTCGCACATCCGGTACTGGTCGCCCAGGATGTACGCCGTGGGCTCCTTCGGGAGAAACAGCCTGCCGACGGCAGGAAACTTCCCCCCGACAACGACGAACGCGGCGAACAGCATCACTGCGGTGTAAAGACATTTAAGGCTTTTGGTCATTCTGAGCTTCCGTGGTGCATGGAGGCGTTACCCGATCTTGCTTTCGATGGAATGCAAAAGGTCGCCGACGTTTTTGAAGGTGAGCAGCTCCCGCTGGTTGAACCTGATCTTGAACGCACTCTCGACGGCCACGATGAGGTTGATATGGGACAGCGAGTCCCACCCGTCCACATCGGCGGCCGTCATCTCCGGCGCAATCTCCAGATCGTCATCGTCAAACACCTCACAGAAAATGGCATTGAGCCGCTCCATTGTTGTCATACATCGTCCTCCAGTGTTGATATGTCTCCGGTATCGGTTCCCAGGTAACGGGCCTTCAGGACGCGGCGCATTATCTTGCCGCTTTTGTTCTTCGGCACCGAGGCCACGAAGAATATTTCCTGAGGGGTGGCGATGGAAGAGGCCCTGTTGGCCACGTGCAACCGGATTTTGAGTTCGAGCTCCGGCGACTGGCTGCACCCGTCGTGCAGCGAAACGAAAGCGACGACCTTTTCAAAAAGCAGTTCATCGGGCGCGCCGATGACCCCCGATTCAGCCACCTCAGGGATTTCCAGCAGCGCGCTTTCGACCTCGAACGGGCTGATCAGGTGCCCTGCCGTGTTGATGACGTCGTCGCTTCTGCCCATGAAATGGAAGTAGCCCTCGCCATCGCGATAGGCGGTGTCCCCGGAGTAGTAATAGCCGTTCTTGAACTTGGAGTGATATGCGGCCTCGTTGTTGAGGTAGGTCACGAACATAGATTCCCATCCCGGCTTCAGGCAAAGATGCCCCTGAGCGCCGTCGGGAAGCGGCACCCCTGAATCGGAGAGGATTGCCGCCTCCACGCCCCGCACGGGTTTCCCCATCGAGCCCGGCAACACGGGGAGGCCCGGCCGGTTGCTGACCATGATGCCGCCGGTTTCGGTCTGAAACCAGGTATCGTAGATCTGCCGGTCCAGCACCTCCGCCCCCCATCGGACCACCTCGGGGTTAAGCGGTTCCCCCACACTGAAGACGTGCCGCAAGGCGTTCAAATCCCTCCCCTTGAAGACGCTTTCCTCTTCCCGCATGAGCATGCGAAGCGCGGTCGGAGCGGTGTACCACACCGTCACTTTCTCTTGTTCGAGAATGTCGAACCACACCCCGGCATCGTAGCCGCCGCCGTAGTGTATCTGGGTGGCCCCCAGGCTCCAAGGCGCGATGATGCCATAGGAGGTCCCGGTTACCCAGCCTTGGTCAGCGGTGCACCAGTAGGTATCCTCCTCCCCAAGCTGCAGCACTTCGCGTCCCGTCCGGCTTTGGTGCACAATGCTGCCGTGGCGGTGCAACACGCCTTTGGGCTTTCCGGTCGAGCCCGAGGTGTAGTGCAGAACCGACGGGGTATCAGCGCCGGTAACCGGAGCAGTGAACTCCGGTGCAGCCTCCCGCATGAGCCTGCGATAGCTGAGGATGTCCGGAGCAAGGTCCGCATCTGCGTCGACCACGAGCACCAGCGATAGCGCAGGGAGGCGTTCGCGGATCCGTCCGAGCTTCTTCAGCGCGCTTTTCCTGAGCAGGATGCCCTTCGCGTTTGAATCTCCAAGCCGGTCCAGAAGTGCGTCGTCCCCGAAGTTGGAGAAGAGTGTCCCCACGATGACGTTAAGTTTGAGCGCCCCCAAGAAGGAGAAGAACTGCTCAGGCATCTTCGGAAGGAACGTGAAGAAAACGTCCCCTGCGGCAAAACCAAGCTTCTGCAGTACGTTGGCAAACCTGCTGCTCTCCCGGTCCAGGTCGAGGAAGGTGAAGTCCTGGCGCTCCCCCTGGACGTTGATGAAGCGGAAAGCAAGGCGCCCCCCCCTCCCCGCCAGGCACTGCTGCCGGGTACAGATATCGCCGATGTTATGCTGCTGGTTCGCGATCACATCTTCCATGTTAGATTTACCGCCGTGCAGCTCGTTTTGTTCCGAGTGCTAGTAACACTGCAAAATTAAATTGATAGAGCAAAAATGCCACATCGTTACGACTTTGACTCAAGAACATGCTCTTCAATATGACATCGATTTTCTCCAATAACGATTCGCTGAGGCCCGTCAAAAGAGAAACCAGTTTACTGATCGTCGAGGCGTGAAAAGCACCCGGGCAGAGCTCCTTAAGAAGCAGATAGTTGCGTACGGACGCCCGCATCTTGTCATAAGTGGTTATCTTCGACACCAGACCGAGGTGCGATGCCGTGTTATCGATGTGCAGGATCCGGTACTCCCTCGATAAGCGTACCCCCCATTCGATGTCTTCGTATCCATAGCCGGTAAAGCGCTCGTCGAAAGAGGTGCACTCAAAGACGCTTTTTCTGACCATGATGTTGGAGGTGAGAATGTGGCGCCAGGGTTCCTTGTTCCTGTCAGCGGCAGATTTTACCTCTTTGCGATTGCCAAGGTAGGCGTGGTAGTCAAACTCGGTGCCAAGCATCACTCTCGTGCGGTAACTTATTCCTCCGCATACGACGTCATGGCTGTCCGCCTCTGCACAGAAGAGGTACTTGCCGATGAAATCGCCGGAGTCGGGGAGTACATCGCAGTCAAGAAACAGCAGAAAACGGCCGCTAGCTTCTGCCGCCAACGTGTTGCGGACCCTGGCACGCCCAAGATTTTCCCTGGCCGGAAGATATCTTAAGCAGGGCCGGGAATTGCTGGCCAGGAAGGCGTTGTTTTTGGAAAGAAGCGCGGCATCGGTAGATGCGTCGTCTACGACAATGAGTTCGACCAGTCCCTCTAAAGCGGGTGTATCTATCTCTGCCAGAAGTGAGGCAATCAGCCTTGATATGTCCCAGTTGAACACCGGTACGAGGATCGATATCAGCATCTTTCACCTAAGAGAAGACCACGGTAGGCGGCGCAAAAGGATTCCCCGCTGAAATGCTTCTTCGCATAGGAATAGGCATTTCGTGACAACTTCTCGAGCAGGTCGCGCTCTTCGCACATGGCGGCGGCCATTTCGCACATCCGGTCCACGATTTCCCCTTCATCCGCGGCCTCCGGGACCAGCCAGCCGTTGGTTCCCGAGTGGACATGGGATGGGATTCCTCCCACGGTGGTCGAGACGGGCACCACTCCGAAAGCCATGGCTTCCATGATCACCATCGGAAATCCTTCGCGGCTGGAGGTAAGGAGCAGCAGGTCCGCATCGCGATACACGGCCTGCAGTTGCTCTTGATCCGATATTTCCCCAAGAAAGGTGCAATTGACGCGATCCGGTTCCTCGACGGCCTGCAGGGCATCCCCTACGATGACGACATCAACGGGGATGCCGCGTTGCCGGCAACGCGAGGCTACCCGCCCCACAAGATGCACCCTTTTTTCCTCAGACCCCCTGCCGACGTAAAGCGCCTTCAACGTCGTGCCCCGCATTTTAGGTGACAGTTCATCCGGCACGTCGACACTGTTTTCGATCAAGACAATCCGGTTTTCCAATGAATCAGACATGCCGTTGGCGCGGTACTGTGCCTTTAGGTCGTTTACCGTCCGCTCGTTGATTGCGATCCGTGCGTCAAGCCTCTCGGCCACTCCAAGGCTGAAATGTTCCGAGCCCCCGCCGAAGGCATGGATGAGGTCGATGCAACGGGCCTCCTTCCTCAAGTAGGGAAGGAGCAGATAATAAAAGAGGCTGTTGCAGCCACAGACGATGGGTTTGTCGTGCTTGTTGATAAACCCGGCCATAATCCCGACACTCAGCGGGTAGCCGTACTTCAAGAGCTGCCAAAGGTTACAAAGCCGTGCCTTGGTTCCAAATAAGGGAAGGAATCCGTCATTGGCGGACTTCTTGGTAAAAAATACCCAGGGGTGTTCCCCCGCAAAACACCGAACGATCGCCGCATGCACCTTTTCCGCCCCCCCCACGTGGAAGAAGGGGTAGAAAAAGAAGAGGGGAGCCCCTTTGCGAACGGGCATCATCCTGCCGAGCAGGCATCCGAGTGTCGCGACACTGCGCACCAAGGGGCTCGTGTTCAACCGCACCGCGATCATATCTTTCTCAAGGACCGTCATGCTTACCCATCTCCCAGCTAATCCTTCCTTTGATAATGACGAAAGGCACTGGCGATCACGTCCTCCGACCTCCGGCACATGACCTCAAGGGAGAAGCTCTGCTCGACCCGCTCCCGCAGCGTCTGCCCCACCTGCTGCCTGGCTGCTTTTTCCCGCAGCAACTCTATTATCCGGTCAGCCATCGCGTCGCAGTCGCCTACGGGAGTCAGGTATGCCACCCCCTCCGGACCTACCGCCTCCCGTATGCCCGGAATATCGGTGCCAACTACCGCCAAGCCGGATGCCATTGCCTCGAGCACGCCGTTTGGGACGCCTTCGCTTCGGGAAGAATAGACAAAGAGATCGAGTGCCTGAAGCAGGCCCGCCACATCATCAACTGCACCAATGATCTTCAACTGCTCAGAAATGCCCAAGTCATGGGCCAGAGCTTTCAGCCCCTGCTCAGTACCGTCACACCTGCCGGCGAGTACCAGAACAGGCGGCTGCTTCCAACCGGCAGCGATGACCCGGCCCCAGGCACGGACCAAGGTGTCGTGGTCCTTGTAGACGCTGAGGTTGGCGACCATTCCGACAACCGGTACTTCCAAGGCGACGTCCCACTGACTACGCCACTCAGCCCTTCCCAGCCGCGGCGTGGCCATTGCGACGCCGTTTGGTACCACGTTGACCTTGTCCGGGGAGATGCCGTAGGTTTCCATCAGGAAGGCCCGCCCCCCCATTGAATTGGAAATAAAGCAGTCAGGCGCCTCAGCCGCGACACGAAATGCGAAGGAGCCGTTCAGCAGTAGTCCCTCATCCGCCTGGTTCCATACAAGCAACTTCGCTCCGAGCCACCTTTTCCCCCAGGCACAGACCAAATTAGGGACACGAGTATAGGAAAGGACGATGTCCGGTTCGCCCCGGCGGACAGCCTGAACCGCCCTGAGAAAAGAAGTAACACGACGCCTGAGTCCCCAATGAAAGCGGACGCCCCACCAGGATATGCCAAGCTGATCGCACAGGGAAGAAAGCCGGCCGGGCGTGTCGTTCAACCCGATGACCTGGACAACGGCCCCAGTGCATTTTTGGAGGTAATCCGCCAGCAGGAGCCCGCGTCGTTCAGCGCCGCCTAGGTCGAGACTTCCAAAGACGAAAACGACCTTCTTCCCGCGCAGGGTTTCTGACAAACCGGCCACCCTACTGCACCCGTCCGGCCTTGATCTCTTTGGCCTTGGTGCGCTCGATTACGTCCTTATAGTACGCCAGCAACTGCTCAACTATCTTTTCCGGTGACAGCTCCATTGCGCGCCGTGACGATCGCTCGCCGATCTCTTGAAGCTCTTGCTCCGGCATGTCCAGGGCCTTTGTCACCACAGCAAGCAGACTCTGTGGATCGTCGGGAATGGACAACAGTCCGCTGATGCCATCATCTATCAACTGTTCAAAGCTGGCGCCTTTGGTCCCGATCACGACTTTTTTGAAAGCCATGGCCTCGACACAGCAGTTGGGAAAGTTGTCGATCCTCGAGGGCAACAGGACCAGTTTTGCCCCTTCGATAACAGGATAGAGTTGCTCATGCTTGACCCTGTCGTGCCAGACTATTCTATCGGCATGCTCTCCGGCTCTTTCCAACACATAGCTCATGATAGGCTGACCATTGTACCCCATGTCCTTGCCCACAAAGACCATGCTCAGCTTTGGATACTTTTCGAGGAGATCATGCGCCATGTCGGCTATGGTCTTGACCCCCTTGGCGAGCCCCAACGATCCGAAAAACAGGAGGTAGTCGCCGGCAACTCTCGAACGGATGTTGCTATAGACGTCAGTGTTAAAGGCACTGCACTCCTGCACGAAGGGGGACTCTATGATTTGAACGTCGAAGCCGTGATTCGCCTTGAGGTAATCCGCAATCACCCTGCTCGGGCCATACAGCGAATCAGCCCGCCCCAGACCTGCGATTTCGAGATCCTGGTAGGCACTTTTCTTACGGGACGGAGCTTCCTCATAGGCGATATCCCAAAGTTTCTGATTACCCGAAATTCTCGCAACCGACGGAATATCTTGGTGCCGCGACAGGATCGTGGCTCCGACGCTCGCATACTGAACGACATCAAAAGGTTGCTCTTGATGAAGCCTTCGAATTCTCCTATTGAGCTGCCAACTGACTACTTTCCAATCGAGGCCAGGGAATATTTGGAGGATCTTCATCAACCTTTTGCTGTAACAGAGGGCCTTCACCCTGTTTACCTCAACTTCGTTGTGACGAAAGCTTCCGTTAGATGACGATGCAACTACTATGACGGGCTCGTGCCCTTTGCTCTTCAAAGCAAGGCTTATCCTACTAAGGTAATTGGACAGCCCCCCATCGTAATTCTGCTCTTCCGTCACGTATTCCGTGGTTACAAAGCCAATCCTCATGACGTAGTGTTCCCTCTGCGGATTGACTCTACGAAATCTATGATCTGGGCATCCTCCGGCCACATCTGGCCATCATGCCAGCAGAGGTTGCTGTCCCAATGCCCCGGACAGGAGTGGATGGCATAATCGGCAAAAGTGTAGCTAATTTCACAAACCACCGGTTTCCCGTCCTTGTAGAGAAAATCGTAGGCCATGCACGTGAAGCCTGCCGCCTTCGAGGTCTCGAAGGCAATTTTCACCATCTCCAGATCGATGCCGGCAGGATTGTAATCTATGTTTCCACTGCCAGACGCCCTGAAATCGTTGGGCCGGTTATATCTTCTGAACCCGAAGGCCCTGTCACCTATGACTGTTATTCGGGTGTCATACTCGTTCTTGGGAAGAAATTCCTGGAATAGCGCGTAGCCCATCTCCGGCTTCCACCATTCCGAATCGAGACGCGGATACTGGTTCATCGCGATGTAACCAAAAGTATCGGTGAAACGACACAAAAACTTCTTCGCCTCACGACGACTTGCGGGAATGAACCGATGACGAAACTCGTTCATGGTCATCGGGAAGATTCCCCTTTTGAACATGCGGTCTACGAAGGAGAGAGCTTCGGCGCAAGAGTCCACCTTGGCAACACTCGAGGCCCCAGCGCCTACGGAAAGTTTGAAGACCACCGGATACTTTGCCTGACACTTTGCCCATGCAGACGCGTCGTCGTGACTCCAGAAGACCCATTGATCCGGGAGCGGCACATCCAAGGATTGCAGAAGGTATTTCTGAGCCACCTTTTCATCAAAGTGCCATGAAGTCTTGGTTTCGGGAAAGACTGGGAGCTTAAGATACTTCTCGATGACGTACAAGATCATCTTCGCGGATTGCTTGTCCTGCGCCCGGTGCGCCCAACGCCACATCACGCCATCGCATCCCTTGACTTGGTCAAGTGCGTCCTGGCGAAGCAAATCCAAGATCTTGACGTCCACATCAAGAGTTTTCAAAAACGGTATCCACCTGTCGGAGAAGCTGGTCCCCCATACATGATCCGGATGTATGCCAATCAACATTCCAATCTCCTTGATCTATGAGGAGCTATAACTCGATATGCCCTTGCCATCCCCGCGCAGGAACCGCCCTTTGTCCAAATTCGGCCGACACATCCATCGGCGAATAGAGCCTCTGCTGTGCCGCCACCTGGCAGGTTGCCGCGTCACCCCCAACCAACGGGAATCGAAAATCCCCGAAAGCTTCCCTAACCAGTGGGATCTTTCTGAAATCCAACCCTAGCAGGTAACTGTGAACTAGGTCCGCGTAGGCAGACGAAGCTGCCAAGGTGCAGACCCCCAAGTCCAACGGAGTCGGAGCCAGAGGCCCTTCGCCTTGGCCACCGATGATCCCGTCCGCTATGGAATAGATGTGCCTTTGCTTTGCATCTGACATAGTGCCATCAAGCCTACCGTAGAGGGCAATCCTGTTCAGGTCTAGCGCCATCCGCCAGACAGTATCATTGCCATACCAACCGCCTTCGATTTCAGTATCCCCGAACCGGGAACGGAGCTTAATTACTTTCTCGAACCCTTTCATCCATCTGGCACAGGTTTGAGTTCCAATGTTTCTATTGGCCTCATCCAGACAATATTCTGCAATTCTTTTTAAAGGCGAGAGTTGACGGTAGCAATCTCCCCCCTCTACAAGGCTTCCGACACGATGATGGGGCAGGTATTCCTTGTTTCCATTGATGCCGACCAAGTTCTTCAATGCTGCGGTCAGGCCTGCCTTCTTATGGGTTTTCACTTTGGGCAAATTGATGATTACGTCGCTCTCAAAGGGTTCCTTGCACAACAAGTACTGATGCTTGCCTTTATGATGGCGTTTAGCAAGAATATCCGGATCGTAGCAGGTTATTCTGAATGCTACGTTATTTTTGCTTACCGGCTCTAGAAGACTGTCCTCTTTTAGGTCAAATAGAAGAAATCTATCCTGAGAGCGGGCATCTTTTACCTGTCCAACTGTCAGCCCGCCCTCTTTAAGAACGGTTCTTCGAAAATCAACGATTTCATAAGGACAGGTTGCGATTTTTTCGACTTCTTTTCGCCAACTGTCCGTGACGATGTTTTCGAAGATGCAACCTTGCACCGGCGCATCCCCTATGACCACCTTTTTGGGAGAGCAGCTAAAGACCTCTCTTAACACCGCCAGAACAAAATTGGGGTGCGTGACGAGACAATCAGTACCTTTGCCGCTGAAATTCTGATGAAGAACCCAGTTTGGCTTTAGGAGAACAGAGCTTCCAGGTTTGACGATTCCGCCCAACGGCAGGTCCGGTATTGCGTTTGCACGACAAACCTCACCCGACACTTGTCGTAATAGATCCTGTATCCGGTCTACATCGGAGTAATCTAACTTCTTCCCCTTCATCGAAGCGAGGCCTACGATGGATTCATCCAAGTACATTTCCTGGGTTCTCCTTTGGAACCTTTCCTATTGCTGCCATAGCTTAGGAGCATCTCCGAGGTACCGGTTCTCAGAGCCAAGCTACCAGAACCGTGGATAGATCAGAGCGCGGGTCAACATGCCACCGGTCCTGCGTAACGGCTTATAAAGAAAGCAGCCGCCGTGTGCCGCGAACCAATAGGAAATCAATGAGGCGGCAGCCGCCCCGACCCCGCCGTATTTCGGTACCCACCAAAAGTTCAATGCGATATTTGCCAGTGCGCCCAAGAAGGTCATGACCAGGAGGACTCGCGTCCAATTCATCGCCATTAAGAAGGTGTTTCGGGCAACTGCGAGGTTAGCAAAAACATCACTCCAGATGAGGAGCACCAGCATCGGCGCGGCGCTTGCGTATGCCTCACCATAGAAGAGGTGAACCACCACACTGGCTATAAACGTGGTTGGAATGGCAATGGCGTAGCCCAGGAATGCAAGGAGGTTGTAAAGTTTCTGCAGCCGGTTATAAAACTCCTTCTCGTCCACTTCCCTCGCGCGCACGATATTGGGAAATACCGAAGACACGATCGCGGTCGGGATGAAGAACCAAATTTCGGCGATTTTTACAGCCGAGGCATAGATACCGAGTTCATGCGAGGTGGCCATCTGCCCAAGCATGATCTGATCGATGCGTAAATAGACCATGAAGACCACACTCGATAAGACGAGGGGCCAGCAGTCCCCCAGCAGTCTTCGCGCAAGCTCCCAACTCGTTCTGAGTTTGCTTATCAACTGGCCATTGCTGCGATATACACAGCAGAGGCCGACTGCTGCAAGGCCGAATTCCAATGAGTTGGCCGCCGCAAAAGCAACCACGGGCGCTTTAGTGACAACAAGCACCACCCGTACAATAGAGGCGATGAGGAATGCAGTATTCTTTGCATAAACCACGTACTTTGACAAAACTTTCGACTGAAACCACAAGTCAATGGTGTCAAAGGAACCAAAAATCATGGCCCATCCCATGATTGCGACCAAGATCTGAGACAGACGGTCATCAGGGCGCAGTAAGAACGTAGTAGCTACCATCAAGATGTATGCGATGAAGCTAGCCAGCAGGCGAAGTGTGAGAACAGTTCCAAGGATCTCCTGCTCTCTCTCTGGTTCTTTCACTACTTCGCGAACGACAATGGCATCCAACCCGAGCACAGCTACTGCCGAGAACACCGCAATCATCGACGCGGCATAGCTCAAAAGACCATACTGGGTCGGGCCGAGATAGCGCGCGATCCAGATCCCGACGAAGAGCCCTACTCCCATTCGGAGCAGTCGGTCGCCGAAAAGCCACCCGGTGTTGGTGAGGACCTTCTGAAGTTCGTGCCTGCCCTCCACCCGCTTTTTTAGAAATGCGGGGAGGTAGCTAACCCATGCCTGATTCATAATTTCCTTAACAGCCTCTCTACTAGCAAAACAGCTCCGGGCGACGCGGAATCTCCCATCAATACAAAGCTTTCGCGGATCATGTCTCGCATGACCTCCGGTGTTCCAATGACCTGCTTAATAGCTGCCGCAAGGTCGGCGGCCGCTACGTCCTCATACCAGCCGAGGTTCAACGTTGCCCCCCGGCGCCCGACCGCTTTGGTGGTTTCGGCCTGGTTTTCGGCGACGATGAGCGTGATGGAGGGAAGCCCGAGAAAGCATCTCTCCCATGTGGTGCTGCCGCCGGCGCCGACGGCGAGATCGGCCTCGGACATCATCTGGGCCATGTTGCTCACATTGCAGTAGAAGGAGACATTGGGCAGTTCGGAACACAACTGTTTCAACTGCTCTCGGTGGGGGTTCGCCGCACCGACGACGACGTCGACCACGACGTCTTCGCGACCGACAAGACGCCACGCTTCCAGGGCCTTGGCGGTCTCGTTGCTGGCATCGCCCCCCCCGAAGGTGACCAGAACCCGCTTAACCGAGCCGTCGCGCTCCCGTAGAGAGCGGCGTGCCTGCACGAACTCATCACGGAGCAAGGCGTAGCGCGGCCCCAGAAACTTCGCGCAGTTCTCCGGCACAAGTCCGTCGTAACGCGATTCCATGTTTTCATAGAGGTTTTGATCGAGGATGAGATCACAGTCATGCTTGCGGTTGGCGATGTCGTCAATCACCATGATGTGGCCGACCAGGGAGCGCAATGGGGTCTCCCACGTGGCATCGATACCATAATGGTCGATCACCAGCCAGTCGACATTTTGCTCCTGCCGCAGGATCTCTGCGGTCTGGGCGACATCCGCCGGCACATCCAGCGCAAAGGGTACGTCGGGGCAGGGGTTTGCACCTGCAGGAATCCTGAACATCCGAAAACCGGCAGCCTCCACGTTGGCGGATATATTTCCGGTAAGGTCCCGGCTGATGAATGAGACGGTGCAACCTCTGTCACGCAAGGCCGCTGCAAGTGTAAGGCAGCGCATGACATGACCGGCCCCGATGTTCACCGAGGAATCTGCTCGGAATACGACCTTGATGCTTGTGTTCGTCCCGCCAGCCATATCAGCTCTTCCCTGCCTGGTAGATTCGTCCGGTATCCACTCCCATGCGCAGCAATTCCTCGCGCAGGGCATCGCCCCGCTTCATCGAGGTGATCACGATGTTGTGGTTGCCCGACAACAGGCCGATAGCCGGGGTCACCACCGACTTGTCGAAGAATTTGCGACCTGCCGCCTCGGCGTCCATTGCCACCGTCAGTTCCATACCCGCCTCTTTCAACGAAAGGTAGGCGATCTCGGCCACTTCGTCGATGCCGCAGAAGGCTACCTGCTTGACCCCGTGAGCCGACATGGACTTGAACAGCTTCAGGTAATCCTGACGGGCAACCGTGTAGAGGCCGGAGAAATAGCTTAAGTGCTGGTAGGCCAGACGGCTTTTTTCGGCGAAGCCTTTGGGGGTGAGGAGGTAGGCGTAGCGGTTTTTGGGGTAGCTGTTGACCCGGACGAAGCCTTTGGCCACCAGGTTCTTCAGGTAGGAGTTGACCAGTCCCAGGGCGATGCCGAGGCGTTTCGCCAGCTCGCGTTGCGAGAGCTGCTGGTCACCGGAGATCTCCGAGAGGAGGAGAAAAGAGCGATAAGTATCTAAAACCTTTTCATCGTCACCGTTCATGGAGTGAACAGTAGTATAATCCCACACAATTTTCAACAACAAACATCAAAACCATTGACAAGGTGAAAATCTGAGGCCATCAGAGAAAAGAGAACGCCTGAGAAGGAAACCTGGGCAGGATTCGTCGAATCTGAAATCGAATCGTCAAATCTCGGCGAGATTCGTCGAATCTGAAATCAAATCGTCGAATTTCAGCGAGATTTGTCGAATTAGAAATCAAATCGTCGAATTCCAGCGAGATTCGTCGAATTAGAAATCAAATCGTCGAATTCTAGCGAGATTCGTCGAATCTGGAACCAAATCGTCGAATCTCAGCGGGATTCGTCGAATTAGAAATCAAATCGTCGAATCTCAGCGGGATTCGTCGATTAGAAATCAAATCGTCGAATCTCAGTCGAGTCCCAAACCGCATCTTCCTTACTTGATATGGGATTTCAGCATCTGGTAGATGCCGGCAAGCTCTTTACCCCGCGCCTGCCAGGAGTGCAACTGGACCGCCCGCTCGCGGCCTTCAGCTCCGAGGTCTTCACGAAGTTCGTGGTCACCGGCCAGTCGGCCGATTGCTCCGGCGAAGTCTACGGCATCGCCGAATTTAACGTAGAGGGCGCAGTCTCCAAGGATCTCACGGTTGACGGGTGTGTCGAACACGACGGTGGGGAGGCCACAGGCAATGTAGTTGAAAAGTTTGCCGTTGGCTTCGGTGAGGGAGACTTTCGGGGAGACGGCAAGGTCGCCTGCACTCAAATATAGCGGCGCTTCGTCGTACGGGATCCTGCCGGTAAAGGTGATGATGTCGGAAATACCCATCGCCTCGGCCTTGTCACGATACGGCGCATCGGGAAAGCCCATAATGAGGTAGTGGATCTTCGCCCCCTGCCCTTTCAAATACGCGGCCGCTTCCAACAGCAGGTCCACTCCCTGGTAGCTGTTCATAAGGCCGAGGTAAGCAACAACGGGACGCTTCTCGGGAAGCCCCAGACGCGCGCGGATCTCTTCTTTGGGCTGCGGAGCGAACACGCCGGTATCGACGCCGTCGATCAAGGCCCGGACCCTGTCCCTCGGCACGCCATCCTTCAGCAGCAGTTCGACGGTAGGACTGGCGCTGGTGACGATGAAGTCGGAACTGCGGCTGATCCAGCGCTCCAACGTGGCGAAGAAGCGCTGCAATAGGGAACCGGGTTTGACGAAGCCGTGGTCGGTAATCTCGGCGGTGAGACTCCCCTGGCAATCGAAGAGCATGGGAACGCGGATCAGCATCTTCAGGAAGGCACCGAAGAAGGCCCCCTCGTGGAGATGCGCGTGAATGACGTGCGGCTTGAACTCGCGCGCCACCTGGTAGGCCTTAAGCAGAAGCTGCAGATCGAGAAAAGGCTTCACCCAGGAAGGACCGGCTTCGAGCTTCTTATACCAGGAAAAGCCGGCGATCCTTTCGGTAGGGACTCCGGGGACGTCGCGCCCGATGTGGTAGGTTACCAGCCGAACATCCACACCGCACGCCATGGCGGCCCTCGCTTCCTCGAGGATGCGGACGTGGCAGCCGCGGTCCGCAAAGAACGGGGTCGGCGCCAGCACCAGTACGCGCAGGGGAGTTTCAGCCAAAGTTGATCTTTTCCTTGATGTTGTAGATCGGTTTCCCCTGCGCCTCATAATAGGTGCGGGCGCTCAGTTCCGCCAGGAGACCGAGCACGATGAACTGGACCCCCATGAAGAGCAGGAACGCGGTCAGGATCAGAAGCGGGTTGCGGTTCATGCTGGTGTTCTCGAAGAACTTCATGTACACGGTGACGGCACCGCTCAGCGTGCCCGCGCACAGGGTGTAGATCCCCCAGCGGCCAAAGAGCTGGATCGGCTTGGTCGAGTAGCTCAGCAGGAACTTCACGGTCATCAGATCGAGGATCACCTTCATGGTGCGGGAGATGCCGTACTTGCTCTTGCCGTGCAGCCGCTCGTGGTGGCGGACCGGCATCTCGGTGACCCGGGCGCCGACCTGGTGCGCGAGCGCCGGAACGAAACGGTGCATCTCGCCGTACAGGTTCACGTCGTCGAGCACCTCGCGCCGGTAGGCCTTCAGGGTGCAGCCGTAGTCGTGCAGGTACACGCCGGTCATCCTGGAGATGATGCTGTTGGCCAGGATGGACGGGAGCTTCCGGTTTACGAAGGTGTCCTTGCGGTCCTTGCGCCAGCCGGACACAACGTCGTACCCCTCGTCGATCCTGTTCAAAAGCAGCGGGATGTCGAGCGGATCGTTCTGCATGTCGCCGTCCATCGGAACCACCACCCGGCCCGTTGCGGAATCGAAGCCGGCGGCCATGGCGGCGGTCTGGCCGAAGTTGCGGCGCAGGCGAATCACCTTGACGCGGTCGTCCTTGGAGGATAGGCGCTTGAGCGCTGCGTAGGAGTTGTCCGAGGAGCCGTCGTCTACCAGGATCAGCTCGTACTCAAGCCCCGTGTCAAACAGCGCCTCGCTGAGGCGTTCATGCAGGATGGGGATGTTATCTTCTTCGTTGTATATGGGAACTACGATGCTCAGATCCACACTGGTCTCCCCTTAAAAGCCGTTCAACGTACAACGTTCAACGCTTTAAAACATCACATGTCCTGGTTTCTTTGCCACCAGCAGCTACAGAAGCTGAATTCGACGCTGATTGATCTGTCGCCTGCACTTCAAGTGCGGCAACTGCAAGGTACGCTGATCGGGTTTGCCCGTTAGCGTCCCGCCGGACTGCCCTCGACTAATCCGGACGGACGCCGTTAGCGTCGGACGTCGAACCTTGAACGTCTTTCTCGAACGCCTTAACCCGCCGGACCTCAACTTCCCAGTGGGTCTGTCTCCCGCCACGGTAACGAGGGCTGATCAAGCCGCGAATGACCCCTGCGCCGTAGACGAGATGCAGCGTCGGGTAAACAATGAGAAGCCTCGGGAAAAGCGCGGCATCCTTTCCAGCCAAAGTCCCCTGCAACGATGCCAGCAGTACGATGACGAGGTACGCCCAAAGCGGCAGGGCTAGAAGCGGGACGCCAGCAAACGGCGTCAGCAGTGCGTACAGCAAAAAGAGCGAAGGCGCCAGCGAAACGGGCTTCAGCTTTCCGGATATGAGAGTCTGCTCGCCCCGTCCGCGCCCATAGCCGTACATCTGCCGGACGTAGGCGCGGTAGGTGCGACGCTGGCTGCGCTCCACGGCAAGTTCCGGATCGTGCACCAACTGGAGCCCTTCGCACTGCAGCCGGTCCATCAGTTCGTTTTCCTCGTTCGGATAGAGCCGCT
Organism: Geomonas diazotrophica; assembly: GCF_019063885.1. NCBI lineage: Bacteria > Pseudomonadati > Thermodesulfobacteriota > Desulfuromonadia > Geobacterales > Geobacteraceae > Geomonas > Geomonas diazotrophica. The sequence continues at coordinate 3,752,064 of NZ_CP077684.1, forward strand.
CGTCCAGACCTTCGTGCGCCAGGAACATCTCGCGCCTGAAGCTCAGATTGCACAGGATCAGCTCATTATCGCTGCTGTAGCGTGCTGCACCGAACTTCCGGTACCGGTTCCGGACGCCGCCGCCACCGACCGCTGAGGCAAAGGCTATGCCGATGGCCCGCTGCAGGGGTGAATCGGACGCTGGAGTGAGCGATGGCCCACCGACTGCAGCGACACGCTCGTCCCGATAGTGACAGGCTGCCCTGTGGAGAAAGTCGGGCGCCACGACCGAGTCGTCGTCCAGAAAGTACAGGACATCACCCCGTGCCTCTCGCGCCGCCGCGTTCCTCTGCACACTCGGCTGGCAACCGTAGGCAATGAGGACCTCGAAAAGGTGTTCGGGGTACGTCGTATCGGCGAGCCCTGCAAGGGCGTGCACTTCTCCCCCCGGTTTTATCGGTATTATGACGGAGAATTTAGGTAGCATCAGGGGGGCTGTTGATGGCTGGCAGAGGAGACTACACCCCGGGTGGCGAGGCGCCGGAGACTTACTGTTACTGTTCAACAGGCTTCACTCTGTCGTAGCGCAAGGTTTTGTGACAGCCGACGGTGCACCCCCCACCGGAGGGGGTTGACTCGTAGCGGATTGGTATTTCCCAGGCACCGAACCCGGGAGCTTTGGGATAGATGAGGTGCTCCTGCTGTTCGGCATGTGGGTTGTGGCATATCCTGCAGGATCGCCCTTTTGCCGCCTTCTTCACGTGAACCGCATGCAGGTTGCGCTCGCCGTTTCTGAACTTGGTGAACCTGTCGGTGGTCTCCGCCGCAACAAGGTTGGGATCGTGGCAGCGGAAGCAGAGCGGGAAAGCCTCGGGACTGAAGGGCTTGTAAAGAAGGGTCGGGTAATCGTCCTTCAGGAGCTTTCTGTAGGGGCCGCCGTGGATCTGGTGGCAGTTGATGCAGTCGCCGTTGCGAACCGGTTGGTGCACGGATTTGCCTGTGGCCAGCTTGCGGTCGTGGCACATGAAACAGAGCTCTGAGCCAGGCTTGCGCAGAAGGGACTTGCTGTCCGACTGGTGCGCGTCGTGACAGGCGAGGCAATCACCGTCGGCAACGGGTCTGTGGGTGAACGACCCGGTGAAGTGCTCCTTGGGATGACAGCGGAAACAGAGGGTGGGACTGGGATCCTGCAAAAGCGATTTGACTTCGGCGCTGTGCGCCATGTGGCAGAGAGTACACTGGCCGAGGCCAACTGGCTTGTGCAGGACGGCCTTCTGCACGAGCTGCCCATGGCAGGAGGCACACAGCTTCTCCTTCTGGACCTTGAACCCCATGCTCCCCTTATCGATGGGGTGGTTATCGTTGAACTGCTGGTGGCAGTCCAGACACCTCCCCGCTGCAACCGGCTTGTGCGGCACGCTCCCGCGGACCAGATCCCTGTGGCAGATACTGCAGTCAAACGCGTCCGCGAGGGCGTCACCCGGAGAAAGGGTGACGCCGACGCAGATCAGAGACAGGACCAACGCGAAAAGATATGCATGGAGAAAATGTCGCACCGGATTCCCTTGGGGACCTACTTTCCGTAGCTGTGCAGACCGGAAAGGAAGAGGTTGACCCCCAGGTAGCAGAAGATGGTGGCTGCGAAGCCGATCACGGAGAGGATGGCCGCCCTGCGCCCGACCCAGCCGCGGGTGATGCGGGCATGGAGGAACGCCGCGTAGACGAACCATACGATCAGGGACCAGGTCTCCTTGGGGTCCCAGCTCCAGTAGGTGCCCCAGGCGTAGTTGGCCCAGGCGGCGCCGGTAATGATGCCGAGCGAAAGGAGCGGGAAGCCGATCATGATCGCCTTGTAGTTCAGGTCGTCCAAGGCCCTGATGGACGGGAACATAGAGAGGAGCCCGCCGGCCTGTACGTCGGCGCCCCCTTTTTCCATGGATTCCCTGATCAGGTACATGATCGAGATGCCGCAGGCGACCGCGAAGGCCGCGTAGCCCAAAAAGCAGGTGATGACGTGGTACATGAGCCAGTTGCTCTGCAGCGCCGGGACCAGCGGCTCGATGCCGGTGTCCAGGCCAAGCTGTGCCCAGGCCATGCCGAAAAGGGCGAACGGCATGACGAAGAAGCCGATGGCGCGGTACTTGTACTTGAAGTCGATGAACAAGAAGATCAGCACGATGGTCCAGGAGAAGAAGACCACCGATTCGAACAGGTTGGACAGCGGCGCGTGGCCGTGCCCCTGGTCATAGGACTCCTTCCAGCGCAGGCCGATGGCCGCGCCCTGGACCAGGAAACCAAAGAGGGCCGCGTAGGTACCGGCAAGCCCGACGGACTTGTTGCGCGAGGCAAGGAAAGCAAAGAATATGCAGGTGGAGACCATGTAAAGTACCATGGTCACATTGAAAAGCATGGAACTGGACATCGATATTACCCTCCGGTCGTTCAGTTAGAGCGGCGATGGGGGCTAGCCCCAGTTATGGTTGTTATCCTTTAAGCCTTGCCGATTTTCTCGACCAGGTCATCGAAACAGATCTCAAAGCCTGCCGGGTTCTTGCTGGCGGAACCGCCCAGGGTGACCCCCGAATCGGTGACGCGCGCCCACACCCGCTTGTGGGACATGAAGAACGCCATGCAGATACCTAACACCATCAGGAAGCAGCCGAACCATACCACCCAGACGCCCGGGTCGTGCGCCACCTGCAGGCCGGTGTAGAACTTCTGGTCCATACCGTCGAAGGTGATCAGCAGGTCGCCGCCGTGCTGGGCGTTGAAGGACTCGTACTTGTCGGAGAGGATCACGAACGGCTGCGGGTTGCCGCCGGCCGGGGTGAACTCGACCTGTGCGCCCGGACCGTCGAAGCCCCTCATGAAGGGACGGACGTCCATGGTCGCTTCCATGACGGAGAGGAAGGCGCCGCCCGGAAGTGCGACGCGCTCGCCCTGACGGGCGTTCAGCTTGACCGGTGCGCCCCCCTTGCGGTCACGCACGGTGAGGTGGTAGAGCGACCCCTCGTCGGACTGCCCGTAGCTGGACTGGTAGAAGGTGATTCCCTTGTAGGTGAGCGGGTCGTTGACGATGATGGGGCGGTTCTGGAAGCCCGGCACGGGCTGCCCGTTCTCCAACACGGTCAGCACGCTCCTGAACTCCTTCGGGGCACCGGTGTCGTAGAAGGAAACGGAGAACTTCTCGCAGCGCACGTCGAAGCCCAGCGGGATCATCTTGCCGCTCTGGGTCTGCACCTGGGAGATGGCGCCACCCTCGGGGATGTTGGTGTAGGCCTTGTAACCGAAGAAGGAGCCGATCAGGGCGCCGACGAAGATGACGATGATGGAGAGGTGCACCACGTAGACGCCGAGGCGGCACCAGGGGCTCTTCTGGGCGAAGAGGTGGTACTCACCGTCCTTCTCGGTGATCACCGGGGCGGCGAACTCGGCGCGCAGGAACGCCTCCATGCGCGACTTGAGCTCTTCCTTGGATCCCTTGAGCTTCAGGTCCTTCACGTTGACAAGAGACTTCTCGAAGCCGTCGTCCATGACCAGTACCGGCTCGGAAACCACCTTCCAGACGCGCGGCAGCCTCTTGATGGAGCAGCAGATCAGGTTAAGGGTGAGCAGGTAGAGCAGGAGGATGAACCACCAGGAGTGGTACATATCGAAGAAGCCAAGGGCGCTGTACAGACGGATCTTGGTCTCGCTCAGTGTCGCCAGGTACTCACGCTGCGGCCCCTGCTGGATGACGGTGCCGATGATCGATACCAGCGCCAGGCCAATCAGCAGGAAAATGGAAAGTTTCAAGGAACAGAAAAAATCCCAAACCTCTTGTGCAAATCCTCGTTTGTTCGTCGTAGTCAAGGCCGTCTCCCGGTAAGGTTATGTACAGCTGTCATAGCAGGTTTGCCATTATAGACAAATTGTCAATAAGCGCAAAACAAAAATTACGAATACAGTAGGGAACAAAAAAAAGGGTAACAGGCGAACCTGTTACCCCTAACACTGCAATTTGATTCCCCTAAGGGAGATTACTTCTTGTGGCAGTCACCACACTTGGTCGGGCCGCCCTTGGCAGCGTGGCACTCTTTGCAGGCTTTGCCGTGTGCCGCGTCCTTGTTGATAGCGATCTTGGCCGGAGCGCCGTCGCCGTGGCAGACTTTGCACTCGTTCTTGCCCTGGTGGGCCTTGTGGTTGAAGGTGACGTTACCGTTTTTAGCCGGATAAACGACGCTGTCTGCGGCCATTGCGGAAACAGCAAAGGCGAGAGTCAGAGCTACTGCAGCAAAAATCTTCTTCATGAGTCTTCCCTCCATTTTTTTAGGATCTGAAAACGGCCCGAAGGTATACAACCCAGGGCTCATTGTCAAGCAAAATCAATCGCAAATGGGCATCAGCCCTGCCTTGCGGCCTGCAGCGCCTGGTCCTTCTGCTCGACCTCTTCCGCCATCTGCGCCTTGTAGGCGACGAACTTGGCGCGCAATTCCGGGGCGGAGAGGGAGAGCATCTGCACCGCGAGGAGCCCGGCATTCTTGGCCCCAGCCTTGCCGATGGCCATGGTTGCGACCGGCATGCCGCCCGGCATCTGCACCATGGCATAGAGGGCGTCGACGCCGTTGAGCGCGCCGCCCGGCATGGGGACGGCGATAACCGGCAGCGGCGTCTCGGCGGCGACGACGCCGGCCAGGTGCGCTGCCATGCCGGCAGCGGCGATGATCACCTGGATGCCGCGCCCTTCAGCCTCGCGGGTGAGCTTCGAGGTTTTGGCGGGTGAGCGGTGAGCCGAGGAAACGTGCATCTCGTAGGGGACGCCGAACGCGGTCAGAACCCTGGCCGTCTCCTCCATGGTGGTCAGGTCGGAATCGCTTCCCATCAGAATCAAAACGGTCGGATTGGACATAAAAACTCCTTGAACAAAGATAGGGTTTACCGGTTCATGGCCTTGGCGCCGATGTCTTTTCTGTGGTGCATGCCGGGCCAGGTGATGAGCTTCACGCCGCTGTAGGCGCGGTCGATGGCTTCCTTCACGGTGGCGCCGAGCGCCGTGACCCCGAGGACGCGGCCGCCGTTGGTAACGATGGCGTCGCCGCTAGCCTTGGTCCCGGCGTGGAACACGACCAGATCCTCTACCCTGCCGGCCTCCGCGAGCCCCTCGATGACGTCCCCCTTGCGGTAGTCGGCGGGGTAGCCTTCCGCCGCCAGTACCACGCAGACCGCGGCCTTGTCGTGCCACTCGATCTCGACCCCTTCCAGGCTGCCGGAGGCGACCGCAAGGAGGATGGGAACGATATCGGACTTCATGCGCATCAAAAGCGGCTGGCACTCGGGATCGCCGAAACGTGCGTTAAACTCCAGGGTCTTGACGGAATCGCCGTCGATCATGAGACCTGCGTAGAGAACCCCCTGGTACCTGCGCCCTTCCGCCTTCATGCCGTCCACGGTGCGGCGCATGACTTCCGCCATGGCCTTCTCGTGGATGGGGGGGGTGACCACCGGAGCCGGGGAGTAGGCGCCCATGCCGCCGGTGTTGGGCCCCTTGTCGCCGTCGTAGACCGCCTTGTGATCCTGGGCGGAAGCAAGCGGGATGATGCGCTCGCCGTCGGTGAAGGCGAGGAAGGACGCCTCCTCCCCTTTGAGGAACTCCTCGATGACGACGCGGGAACCTGCTGCGCCGAAGGCGTTGCCGGAGAGCATGTCGGTGACGGCGGCCACCGCCTCGTCGCGGGTCTGGGCGATGATGACCCCTTTGCCTGCGGCAAGGCCGTCGGCCTTGATCACGATGGGGATCCCGGTCCTGTCGATGAACTCGATGGCGCCCGGCACCTCGGTGAAGACGCCGTAAGCCGCGGTGGGGACGTCGTACTTCTGCATCAGGTCCTTGGAGAACGCCTTGGACGCCTCGATGATGGCGGCGTTTTTGCGGGCGCCGAAAGCCTTCAGCCCGTTCTCCTCGAAGAGGTCGACCAGTCCCAAAGAGAGCGGCAGTTCCGGCCCGACCACGGTCAGTTCCACCCCTTCCTTCTTGGCGAAATCGAGCAGACCCTGGAGGTTGTCCACCGCGATATCCACGTTTTCAGCCAGCCCCGCCGTACCCGGGTTCCCCGGTGCGCAGAACACCTTGGTCACCAGCGGGGATTGGGCGATCTTCCAGACCAGCGCGTGCTCGCGCCCGCCGGAGCCTACAACCAATACTTTCATATGGATTTCCCTCATATCTCCTCCCCCTTGGAGGGGGGAGGGGATGGTCCTCAAACGACAATGGACAAAGACGACGTAGCGTTGTCAATTGTCCATTGTCAGTTGTCCGTTGATGTTTAGTGCCTGAAGTGCCTCATGCCGGTGAAGACCATGGCGATGTTGTGCTCGTCTGCGGCGGCGATGACCTCGGCGTCGCGCATGGAGCCGCCCGGCTGGATCACGGCGGTGACGCCGACGCTGGCGGCGTTGTCCAGGCCGTCACGGAACGGGAAGAAGGCGTCGGAGGCCATGACGGCACCCTGGACCGGGATCCCGGCGTGCTCGGCCTTGATGGCGGCGATGCGGGCGGAGTTGACGCGGCTCATCTGGCCGGCGCCCACGCCGACGGTGGCGTTGCTGCGACCGTAGACGATGGCGTTGGATTTGACGAACTTGGCCACCCGCCAGGTGAAGAGGAGGTCCTCCATCTCCTGGTCGGTCGGGGCGCGCTTGGTCACCACCTTGAGCTCGCTGAAGAGATCGAGGTCGGCGTCCTGCACCAGCATGCCGCCGTTCACGCGTTTGAAGTCGCAACGGGGAGCGGGCTGCTCGGGCCAGAAACCGCACTCCATGAGGCGGACGTTTTTCTTGGCGGCCACGATCTCGCTGGCGGCCTCGGTGACCTTGGGAGCGATGATCACCTCGACGAACTGGCGCTCCACGATGGCGCGCGCGGTGGTCTCGTCCAGCTCGCGGTTGAAGGCGATGATGCCGCCGAAGGCGGACTCGGGGTCGGTCTTGTAGGCGAGGTCGTAGGCTTCCATGATGTTGCCGGCGACGGCGACGCCGCAGGGGTTGGCGTGCTTCACGATGACGCAGGCGGGCTGGTCGAACTGCTTCACGCACTCGAGCGCCGCGTCGGTGTCGCCGATGTTGTTGTAGGAAAGCTCCTTGCCCTGGATCTGGCGCGCGGTGGAGATGGAGGCCTCCTTCCCCCCCTTCTCGACGTAGAAGGCGCCGGACTGGTGCGGGTTCTCGCCGTAGCGCATCCCCTGGGCCAGCTGGTACTGCAGGGTCAGGGTGTCCGGGTACTTGGCCACACCTTCGCCGGTGCGGGCACCGAGCCAGTTGGAGATGGCGCCGTCGTAGGCGGCGGTGTGCTGGTACACCTTGACGGCGAGGCGGAAGTTGGTCTCACGGGAGACGCTGCCGGCGCTGGCTTTCATCTCGTCGAGAACGAGCTGGTAGTCGGCGTGGTCGACGATGACGGTGACGTCGCGGTTGTTCTTGGCAGCGGAGCGGAGCATGGTCGGGCCGCCGATGTCGATGTTCTCGATGGCGTCTTCCATGGTGCAGTCTTCCTTGGCCACGGTCGCCTCGAAGGGGTAGAGGTTGACCACCACCATGTCGATCGGCTCGATGCCGTGCTCCTGCATCTTGGCCACGTGCGCCGGGTTCTCGCGCATGCCGAGGATCCCGCCGTGCACCTTCGGGTGCAGCGTCTTGACCCTGCCGTCCAGCATCTCGGGGAAACCGGTGAACTCGGAGACGTCCTTCACCGGGATGCCTGCCTCACGCAGCAGCTTTGCAGTGCCGCCGGTGGAGAGGATCTCCACGCCGTAGCCGGCCAACGCCCGGGAAAATTCCACCACTCCAGTCTTCTCCGACACGCTTACCAGCGCGCGCCCAATCTTTGCCATGATTCGCTCCTTTTTTTTAGAACCAAAATTGCCACGGAGAAAAGCGGAGGAAGTCCGAGTAAACCTTCAGAAATGGTTCAGGCTTGCTCAGATGTCCTCAGATTTTCTCCGTGGCTAAAGTTTTAAGGTTTCGGGAAATCTATATTTGCCAGGAAGTGCTTTTCGAAGAGCGGTGTGCCGGAAAGGGGAATGACGCGGACCCTTTGCGCCAGGTCCTCCATCTGTTCGCGGCCGCCCGCGGCGAGCAAAACGCGCTCCACCCCGGCCAGTGCCCCCTCCTTGATAAATCCGGTGATTCTTACCATTTTTTCGTTGAAAATTCCAACCTTTTTTAGCACATGCGGAGAGAGCACGGCGCCGAAGGAACCGGTCAACACCACTTGCGAAACCTCGTCCATGGAGAGGTTCGCCTTGCCCAGGAGGATCTCCATGCCGCCGCGCATCGCCCCCTTGGCGAGTTGCAGGGCCCGGATATCCTCCTGGTCGAGGTAGACGAGGCTTTTCGCGTCACGATGCAGCACGAAGGCGGGAACGCCGTTCACCTCCTGCACCCGGGTCCCCAGGTTGGAATCGATCTCGGCAGCGGGAAGGAGGCGGCCGGTCGGCGCGACGATCCCCTCTTCCAGGAGGGCGGCCACGGTCTCCAGCACACCGGTGCCGCAGATGCCGCGTGGCGGAGCACCGGCAATGGTGTTGATCTTCAACCGGTCCCCTTCGATGCGCACGCCGCTCACCGCGCCGGGAAGGGCCGCCATGCCGCACTTCAGGTTGCCCCCCTCGAAGGCGGGACCGGCGGCGGCCGAGGTGGCGAGGTAGCGTTCGCCGTCGTAAAGGGCGATCTCGGCGTTGGTCCCGACGTCGAGAAAGAGGGTCCCGGGCTTTGGTGCTGCCGCCATGCCGAAGAGGAAGGCGAGCAGGTCGCCGCCGACGAAACCGCCGGGAAGCGGCAGCAGGTAGCACGGGTAATCGCGGCTCCAGCCGAGGTCGAGGGTCGCAACGGATTTTCCGGTGGAAAAAAGGGGACGGAAGGGGGGATGGGCCAGCGACTCTACCGGCAAGGCCAGGGCGATGGTTTCCATGGAGGGGTTGCCGGCGACGGCCACCTGGACGAGATCGGCGGGCGACGCCCCGGCCTGGTCCAGCAACTCGCCGGTCATGCGTTCCATCTCGGCGGCCAGCGCGGCCTGCATGGCGCGCAGGGTTTCGGGGTCGCCCCCGGCGGTGAGGCGGGCCAGGACGTCCGCACCCCAGCGGCGCTGGGGGTTCATGGCCCCGGTGACGGCCAGGCGCGCTCCGCTTGCCGGATCGACGAGCGACGCGGCTATGGTGGTGGTGCCGAGGTCGAAAGCGGCGGAGAGCCCCTTAGACGAAGACAATGGCGCTCCCCCCGGCGGGCTCGACCTCACCGATCGCTGCGGCGAAGAGGCCGGACTGCCCGGCGCGGGCGAGGAATTCACGGGCGTCGTCGGGGGCGAGGGAGATGAGGAGTCCCCCGGAGGTTTGCGGGTCGAAGAGCGGCAGCAGCGCGTCGCCGCCGGAGCCGGTTACGTGGGATTCGTAATGCTGGCGGTTTCGATAGCAGCCGGCGGGAACCATGCCGTCGCCGATGAGCGCCGGGACGCCGGACATGACCGGAACGCGGGAGAGTTCGATGCGGAAGGTTACCTGAGCGCCGAGCGCCATCTCGCAGGCGTGCCCGATGAAACCGAAACCGGTCACGTCGGTGGCGGCGGTAGCGTTGCAGTCGACCATAAGCTCGCACGCCTTGGCGTTGAGCGCGGTCATCCAGCCGATGGCCTCCGTTGCCAGGGCGTCGTCGATCATCTCCGCCTTGATGGCGGTCGACACGATGCCGGTCCCGAGCGGCTTGGTGAGGACGAGGAGGTCGCCGGGGCGCGCGGTGCAGTTTCTCACGATGCGGGAGGGGTCGATGAGGCCGGTGACGGCAAGGCCGAACTTCAGTTCGTCATCCTCGACGGTATGGCCACCGACCAGGCAGGCGCCCGCCTCCTTGAGCGCGTCGGCGCCGCCGGCGAGTATGGAGGCCAAAACCGAGGTGGGGAGCGAGCAGGCCGGGAAGAAGGCGAGGTTCATCGCCGTCACCGGTTTTCCCCCCATGGCGTAGACGTCGGAGAGGGCGTTGGCCGCGGCGATGCGGCCGAAGGTGAAGGGATCGTCCACGAGCGGCGTGATGATGTCGGTGGTCTCCACCAGGGCGAGGCTCTCCCCTATGCGGTAGATCCCCGCATCCTCGGCCCCCTCAACCCCCACGATGAGGTTGGGATCGTCCGAGCGGGTTATGTCGCGGATGGCATCTTCCAGGCCCGCCGGGCCCAGTTTGGCGGCTCAACCCGCCGCCTGCACCATCGTTGTGAGCCGTACCTTGTCAGTCATGACCTCTCCTGAAGAAAATCGGGGCTAGGCACTAGGGGCTGGGGGGCTAGCAAAACCAGCATTCGCTCCCCCTGCTAATCCGGTGTGGTCCCTGTTTTGTCTTTGCTGGTCCCTTGTTTTTTGCCAGTCACTGCCCTACCCGATGTACACCCTGCGCACGCGGCGGGTGGCGATGCCGCACATGATCTCGTAGGGGATGGTGCCGGCCTTCTCGGCCAACTCCTCGGCGCTGATGCGGTCGCCCATCGGGTCCGGTCCCAGGAGGGTCACGTCGTCCCCAACGGCAACCCCCTCGATATCGGTCACGTCCAGCATGATCCAGTCCATGCAGACGGTGCCGGCGACCCGCGCCCGCTTGCCGCGGATCAGGGCCTCCCCCTTGTTGGTGAGACTGCGGCAATAACCGTCGGCGTACCCCACGGGAACGCTGGCGATGAGGGCCCGCTTGTCGGCAACGTAGCGCCTGCCGTAGCTGATGCTGGTCCCGGGTTCCACCCACTTGAGCATCGCCACCCGGCTCTTCAGCTTCATGACGGGCAGGGAAGCCTGCTCGGCCGCGAAATCCCGGGAAGGGGCGGCGCCGTAGAGGATGATCCCCGGTCGCACCAGGTTGCAGAAGGGAAGCTCGGCCGCGAGGATGGCGGCGCTGTTGGCGACGTGGATGTAGCGGGGATCGAATCCCTGGCGATGGGCCTCGACCACGGCGGCGTTGAAGCGCTCGGCCTGCAGTTTGGTGAAGGCGAGGCCGTCCTGGTCGAGCTCGTCGGCGCTCGCGAAGTGGGAGAAGATCCCCTCCATCTCCAGGTTCTTGAACTGCTTCAGCTGCTCAAGGAATTCGGGCACCTTGTCCCAGGGAACCCCGAGACGCCCCATTCCGGTATCGACCTTCAGGTGGATCTTCGCCTTGCGGTAGCACTTGATCTCCAGGGCCGCCTGGTCGAGCGCCGCCGCCTGCTCCAACGAATAGAGCGCGGTGGAGATGTTCAACCCGATGCAGCGCCTCTCCTCGCCTGGATAAACCCCGCCGAGGATCAGCACCGGCCGGTAGATGCCGCTCATGCGCAGTTGCACCCCTTCCGCGAGGAAGGCAACGGCGAAGGCGTCTACCCCGAGCTTTTCCAGCTCCTCGGAGACGTACTGGAAACCGTGGCCGTAGGCATCGGCCTTGACCACGGCAAGTATGCCGCACCCCTTGGGCACCTTCCTCTTTACCAACCCGAAGTTGTGCCTGAGTGCGGCGAGATCTATCTCGACCACCGTAGGACGACTGTCCATCGCGAAATCCCGTATCGGTATATCTGAATGAAATCAGGCCGGGACGGTCCCGGCCAGAGAATTTTCTACCACTTTAGCCCCTGACTGTAAAGGCAAAAACCCGAAAGCGATTGACTTTGCAAGAGGATTCCATTATGTTTACGGCCTCAGCAAAGCCAGCTAGGGGAGTTCGCCAGAACTGAGACAGGTCGTTCCTGAACCCTTTGAACCTGATCCGGGTAGTACCGGCGTAGGGAAGCGGCGCGTACTCCGACCTTTTTATCCAGGAGCCGTGACCCCCGTCGCGGCTTTTTTGTTTTCGTATCCAAAAAGCCTCAACGCGAAGACGCGAAGGCGCAGAGACGCCAAGAAAGGCTTACCAGGGGAACGACCCGGTTCTCCCGCTTTGCCTCTGCGTCTTCGCGGCTCTGCGTCTTTGCGTTAAATCTTTTAGAGGTGTCCCTTGTTAAGACTCGTGGTTGACCATAGCGGGAAGGAGCGGCGTGTGGCGGGACTGTACCTCATCACGGACCAGGGTGAACGCCTGGTGCCGCGGGTACGGGAGGCGCTCGGAAGTGGCGGGGTCGCCCTGCTGCAGTACCGCGACAAGGTGCGCAGCTACGAGGAGCGCCTCGCTTTGGGAAGCGACCTGAAACACCTGTGCGCCGAGTTCCAGGCGCAGTTCATCGTGAACGACGACCTTGAGCTTGCCCTGGCTCTCGACGCCGACGGACTGCACCTGGGCCAGGAGGACGGAGACCCGGCCGCGGCCCGCGCCGCCCTGGGACCGAAGAAGCTGATCGGCATCTCCACCCACTCGGTCGAAGAGGCGCTGGCCGCCCAGGAGGCGGGTGCCGACTACATCGGCTTCGGCTCCCTCTACCCCACCGAGACCAAGGATGTCGAGCATCTCCAAAGCCCGGAAGCGCTGGCCCACCTGAGGCAACAGGTGCAGATCCCCATCGTCGCCATCGGCGGCATCTCCAGGGACAACGCCTGCCCGGTGATCGATGCCGGCGCGGACGCCATAGCGGTCATTTCCGCCGTACTTTCCTCCCGCTCTCCCGGCCTGGCCGCGACAGAGCTGTCGCTTTTGTTCAACCGTACCCAACCGCAACCGCGCGGCGGGGTGCTCACCATCGCCGGCAGCGATTCCGGCGGCGGTGCCGGCATCCAGGCGGACCTGAAGACCATCACCCTCCTCGGGAGCTACGGCGCCTCGGCCATCACGGCCCTCACCGCCCAGAACACCCGTGGCGTCACCGGCATCCATCCCTCCCCCCCGGCCTTCCTGGCGGAACAGATCGACGCGGTGCTGTCGGACATCCCCATCGACGTGGTGAAGATCGGCATGCTCTGCTCGCCGGAGAACGCCGAGATCGTCGCCGACAAGCTGACGGCCTACGAGATGAGAATTGTGGTGCTCGACCCGGTGATGAGCGCCAAGGGGGGGGTGGCACTCCTCGAGGACGAGGCGCTCTCGGTGCTGAAGAAAAGGCTCGTGCCGGCCAGCTACCTGGTCACCCCCAACATCCCGGAGGCGGAGGCCCTCACCGGCCTCACCATCACCGACAGCGCCGGGATGGAACTGGCCGCCCGCGCGCTGCACCTCATGGGGGCCAGGCACGTGCTGGTCAAGGGGGGACACCTGACCGAAGGGGTGGTGACCGACATCCTCTTCGACGGCAGCGGCTTCACCCGCTTCAGCGCGCCCCGCGTGCTCACCCGCAACACCCACGGCACCGGCTGCACCCTGGCCTCCGCCATCGCGAGCTACCTGGCACAGGGGGAACCGCTTCCGAGCGCCATATTGAGGGCGAAGCTGTTCGTCACTCGCGCCATCAAGTATTCCCAACCGCTTGGGAAGGGGCACGGCCCTGTGAACCATTTCCTGGCGGCACGAGACCAGGGGGAGTAGGATAGGCGCCTTTGGGTGCCATTGTCAGGAAGGCGGGCGAATGATTTTTCGCCGGTTCGTTTGTAGGGGCAAATAATTATTTGCCCTCGATTCAAATATTTCATCGCGCAGGAACCAGCCATAAAAGGAGTAGCCATGACCCAGCTGGAGTACGCCCGCAAGGGGATCATCACCGACAAGATGAAGACGGCAGCCCTCGCCGAGGGGGTCGACGCCGAGTTCATCCGCGCCGGGATCGCCGCCGGGAACATCATCATCTGCCATAACAACAAGCACGTAAACGGCACACCGCTCGCGGTGGGCAAGGGGTTGAGGACCAAGGTCAACGCCAACATCGGCAGTTCGGCGGACGATCTCAATTTCGAGAAGGAGCTGGAGAAGGTACGCGTGGCGGTAGCCAGCGGCGCCGACGCCATCATGGACCTCTCCACCGGCGGCCCGGTTGACGAGATTCGCCGCGCCGTCATCGCCGAGACTTCCGCCTGCATCGGCACCGTGCCGCTGTACCAGGCCGCGCTCGACGCGGTGAGAAAGCACAAGAAGGCGATCGTCGAGATGACCGTGGAGGACATCTTCCAGGGTGTCATCAAGCACGCCGAGGACGGCGTCGACTTCATCACGGTGCACTGCGGCGTGACCCGCTCCACCGTCGAGCGCATGCGCAAGGAAGGGCGCATCATGGACGTCGTTTCCCGCGGCGGCGCCTTCACCATCGAGTGGATGGCGCACAACAACGCGGAGAACCCGCTCTACGAGCACTTCGACCGCTTGCTCGAGATCACCAAGGCCTACGACATGACCCTGTCGCTGGGAGACGGCTTCCGCCCGGGCTGCCTTGCCGACGCCACCGACCGCGCCCAGATCCACGAGCTGATCATCCTGGGCGAGCTCACCCAGCGCGCCCAGGAATACGGCGTGCAGGTGATGATCGAAGGCCCCGGACACATGCCGCTGAACCAGATCGAGGCCAATATCCTCTTGCAGAAAAGGCTGTGCCACGGCGCCCCCTTCTATGTGCTGGGTCCGCTGGTCACCGACATCGCCCCTGGCTACGACCACATCACCTCCGCCATCGGCGGGACCATCGCCGCCGCGGCCGGCGCCGACTTCCTCTGCTACGTGACCCCGTCCGAGCACCTGAAGCTTCCCAGCGTCGAGGACGTGCGTGAAGGGGTGATGGCGTCCCGCATCGCCGCCCACGCCGCCGACATCGTCAAGGGCGTGAAGGGCGCCATCGAGAAGGACAACCAGATGGCGCGCTGCAGGAAGAAGCTCGACTGGGAAGGGCAGTTTGCGCTGGCCATCGACCCGGTGAAGGCGCGTCGCCTGCGCGAGGAGTCCGGCGTTGCGGACCACGGCGCCTGCACCATGTGCGGCGAGTTCTGCGCCTACAAGGTGATGGACGACGCCACCGAGCGCGAGCGCGCCAACGCCGCTTGCGCCTAGCCGTCCCGCAAAACCTGTAGGGGCGAATAATCATTCGCCCCCCTTTGCTCCACTAAAAAAGCCGCTGCCCCCTCGAAGGGACAGCGGCTTTTCTTTTTGAAAAACAGTACGGCAAAAACATCGAGACCAATTTTTTAACGCAAAGGCGCAAAGGCGCAAAGACGCAAAGGCGCAGAGGTAAAGATCAATAACGGGAACTGCAAAAGCATTACGGTGTAAAAACGTTCCTGCTTTCTCTTTGAGCCTTTGCGGCTCCGCTTCTTTACCACAACGGCCGGCAGCCATGCGCAAATGATTTAACCGGCGGTCAACGCCCAAGCGCCATCCGCGTGGTCACCCGGGACTCACTCCCCCCTGCCGCCGTCGAGGGAGGCAGAATCTCCCCCCGCACCACCGCCAGGATGTCCTCGATCCGACACGGCTTGGCCAGTACCGTCCTAATCCCGATGCTGGATGCCTCCCCCAGCACCTCCGGCGAAACCGCGCCGGTGGCGAGGACTATTTCCATCCCCGGGTCCAACCGCTTCGCCAAGGCGGCGAGTTCCAGGCCGTCCAGCCCCGGCATCTGCAGGTCGGTCACCATCAGGCTGAAACGCTTGCCCCTCAGAATGACCAGTGCCTCCTCGGCGCTGCCGGCCTGGCAGATCTCGAAGCCCGAATCGGCCACGATGCTGGTCAGCAACCGGCGATACTTCTGATCGTCGTCGACAAAAAGGATCGATCGCGTTCCAGTTTCCATGGTTTCCCCTTTGTTCAAAAGTGGAGGGCGGCAGGTTACCGGACCTGCCGCCCGCCGAAAGGGACGCCCCGAAGAGGAGGTAAGAGACGTCCCTGCAACTAGTTGCCCGCTGGTGTCGGTGCGGGTGGAGAAAGCGCGCCGATGGTACTGCCAGAATGAGGAACAAATGTGGAAGTGCGCATCCCCCTACGGCAGCGAAGTGATGAAAGAGAGGTTGACGAAGCGCCACCCCGTGCCGTCCCACAGGAACATGAAGATAGGCTCGTGCGGGTCTTGCTCGCTCAGCACCCTTCTGACGTCCTGCAACCTGGTGATCCTGGTGCTGTTGACTTCGGCGACAAGGTCCCCGTTCCTCACGCCTGCCAGATAGGCATCACGATCGCGGTCGGCCAGCAGCACTACCACCCCCTGCTTAGAGCCCAGCTTTTTGCTCCGCTCCTCGTCCAGCGTCACCTCGGTGAGGGTCATACCCAAGAGGTTCAGCGTCGTCTTGTGGGCGTCGTAGTGGACCCTGCCATCCAGCCGTCCCTGCCCGTCACCGCGCCCGTCTTGCTGAATCCCCACTGAGAGCTTCATGCCGGTCACCTCCCGTCCTGGAAGGTTGCGGGGCCGTGATCGCCCCTTTGTTCCGGCCCGCAGCCGCAAGGAGGAGGCGGGGGAAGCTCTCCCTTTCTTGGGTGCAGCTTCTCGGCCAGGGCGCGCTGTTGCGGCGTCAGCACCGCGTTGATCCGGGCCTGGGTTTTCGCACGCGCCACCAGACGTTCCGCCTCCAGGGTGCCCAGGGCTGTGGCGACTCCCCGCACAGCCTGTTCGTTGAACTCCGCATCGACCTCCAAACTGTGCAACTGCTCGCGCAGCTGAAACTCCTTGTCCATCTGCGCCCACCCCTTACCCCGCTGCTCGTCCAGGATGGAGCGGATCCGCTTCTGCTGGACGTCGCTCAAATCCAGCGTCCGAGCCAGGTGCTCCGGCAACGGCAACAGATCGTGACGGTCGGAAGCCCCTCGCTCCGGCGGTAGCGGCGCGTCCGTTCCGTACGGCATCGCCTGGCAGGCGAAAGCCGCACCGAAGAGCGTGGCCGCAGCCGCGAGGCCAATCATGTTTTTTCTCATCACCTTTCTCCTTTCTGATTGAATGACGGACCGCCAGTGGCAGCGCCCCGTCGCCCGCCGCACATAGCACCTCGCCCCTGCCCCTCTGACGGAACGTCGCGGAGAGGCAATCCTCCCCTCGCCCACCGGGAGAGGGGAGCCCCGGCAAACAGGAACCGTTGATCGTCCATTGCCTCTGAATGCTACGCCAGCTCGGCGTTAAGTTGGGTCAAGAGATGTGCGGATTTGTCAGAAGAGGTTTTTCGAAAGGAGGCGGATCTTTACATTTCTTAACAGCATACGCGCGGCGTTTTCCGTTATACTTGCGCTCAAAACTGGAGCGCAGATCGAGAAGATGACTAAGAGAATACTTATCATAGATGATGACACGGGGCTGTGCGAACTCCTGGCAAGCTATCTGGCCAGCGAGGGTTACTCGGTCGATGCGGTCCATGACGGTGCCGAGGGTGCGGACAAGGCGCTCTGCCGGGAGTACGCCTTCGTGGTGTTGGACGTGATGCTGCCGACCTTGAACGGATTCGACGTGCTGCGCCGTATCCGGCAGAGTTCGCAGGTCCCGGTGCTGATGCTGACCGCGCGCGGCGACGAGATCGACCGCATCGTGGGGCTGGAGATGGGAGCGGACGACTACCTCCCCAAGCCCTTCAACCCTCGGGAGTTGGTGGCGCGGCTGCGTGCCATCCAGCGTCGCAACGACACCTTCCCCGCCGGAACCGAACCGAGGCCCGACCTTTTACAGGTGGGCGACGTGAGCCTCGACCTCGGCGCGAGAACCGTGAGTTGCGCCGGGTCCCCCGTGGAGCTCACCTCCCTGGAGTTCTCGGTGCTGGAGGCGCTGGTGCGCCAGGCAGGCAACGTGATGAGCCGGGACGAGCTGACCAGGCAGGCCCTTGGTCGGGAATTCAGCAGCTTCGACCGGAGCATCGATGTCCATGTCAGCAGCCTCAGGAAGAAACTCGGACCCGCGGCAGGGGGCGAAGAGCGCATCAAGTCCGTGCGCGGCGTGGGCTACATCTACGCCTTCTCCTCCGCCAACCGCGCCCGCTGACCCATTAACAGGACGGATCCCGTCGTCACCGGCCTCCCGGAACCGGGCGGCCTTTCACCGCCAATTGTCAATTCAAGCATTGTCAATTGCCTCAAGGTTTCCATGCGCACCATCTTCATCAAGCTTTTCATGTGGTTCTGGCTCTCCACCATACTCTCCGGTGCGGTGTTCTTCCTGATCGCCTTCAACCTGCGGCTCTCCCCCCTGCGCGACGAGCACCGGCGGCACATGGAGCTGCAGCAGCAGGAGGTCCTGGGGCAGGCGCTCGCAATCTACGGGAGCACCGCTGCCGCCCTCAGCGAAAAGCAAGGGAGCACGGCCGCCGTCGATGCCCGCCAGCAAAGCGAGCGGGGGGCGCGACCTTACCTGTTTGCCGCCGACGGCACGCCCATCTCTCCAGGCGTCCCTCCCCTGCTTGTCGCCGCCGTCCGCAGCCAGCTCGCCGGCGCCGGCACGCCCCCCGGAGAGCTCCGCGCGGTACTGGTCCGCGTGCAGGGGCCGTCCGGCAGGGAGTACCTCGCCGCAGCCGAACCGCACCACGCCCCCCCCCTTCCGGGAGCCCCTCCCTTCCGTCTCCCGCCGCATTTCTGGCTGCAGTTGTTGATCACCCTGGTGATCAGCGCTGCCGCCTGCTACGGCCTTTCCTGGCGCCTCACCGCCCCCGTGCGCCGCCTGCGTGCCGCGGCACAGGGGCTTGCGGCCGGCGATCTTGGGAGCCGGGTCCAGGTGAGTCCGAGGGAGACGGGGTACGAGTTGAACGACCTGGGGCGGGATTTCAACCTGATGGCGGGGCGCATCGAGAAACTGGTGCTGGCCCACAAGCAGCTGGTGCGGGACGCTTCGCACGAGCTGCGCTCCCCGCTGGCGCGGCTGAACGTCGCGCTCGGGATCGCCCGGAAGGAGACACCCCATTCCGCCGCGGGCGCCCTGGACCGGATCGAGTACGAGAGCGACCGGCTGAACCTTTTGATCACCGAACTGCTCACCCTGAGTAAGCTGGAGGAGGGGGGAGAAATCGAGAAAGGGGAGCTCGACCTGGTGCGGCTGGTGGAGGAGGTGGCGCGGGACGCCGACTTCGAGGCCTGCGCGGGGAACCGCCACGTCCGTTTCACCTCCACCGTGCAGGTGACGCTGATGGCGAACCGGGAACTTTTAAGCCGCGCCCTCGAAAACGTGGTGAGAAACGCGGTGAAGTACACGGCGGAAGAAACTGCGGTCGAGATTACGCTGGAGAGGGAGCGGGAGGAAGCGCTGATCATGGTGCGGGATTGCGGCCCGGGGGTTCCGGAAGGTCAGCTCGGCGACATCTTCCGCCCCTTCTACCGGGTTGCCGAGGCCCGCGACCGTAAAAGCGGCGGCACCGGGATCGGGCTCGCCATCGCCGAGAAGACCGTTGCCCTGCATGGCGGCGCCATAGCCGCGCACAACCTTGCCGAGGGAGGGCTGGAGGTGGAGATCCGCCTGCCGCTCTAGTCGGGCGCCTCTTTCATTGCCGCGCCCGTGGACGCAGAGCGTCGCGCCTTTCAAGTAATTAACAAAAACAAACCGTATCGTTACTGCATCGTTACCATATTTATGGTATTTGGCCGAATATTGCCGCCATCCCACGTTTTTGGCAAAAAAAGACCGGCTGCGGCGCTCCGCTGCCGGTGCATTAGTCCGTAGGTCAGCCCCTCTCCTCGGCCGTCACCTTCAAAGATGGATGTTGCGGAAAGTGCAGAGTTACGGTGGTCCCGTGCCCGGGGCGGCTCAAGGCGGAGACGTCGCCGTTGTGCATCTCCATGATCGCCTTGACTATGGCGAGCCCGAGGCCGGTGCCGCTGTGCTGCGAACCGGACTTGACCCGGTAGAACCGGTCGAAAAGAAAAGGGAGGTGCTCGGAGTAGATGCCGCAGCCGGTGTCGGCCACGTTAATCTCGACCCCTCCGTTACTCCCGTTGGACGAGGAAATGGTCACCTCCCCTCCGGCAGGCGTGTAGGCCAGGGCGTTGCTGATAAGGTTGCTGAGGGCCCGGCGGAACAGGGTCCGGTCCCCCCAAAAGGAAGCGTCGACGCGGGACTCCAGGGAAACTCCGGCAGCGCTGGCCTCGTCGGAGAAGTAGTCCACCACCTCCTCGACCTCGGCCCCGGCATCCAGTTTCTCGAACAGCAGGTCGTTTTTCTCGTTGTCGGCGCGGGCCAGAAAGAGCAGCTTGTCGATCACCGCCGCCAGGCGCTCGTATTCGGTCAGGCTGGAGGAGATGATCTCCTGGTACAGCTGCGCGCTTCTCTCCTGAGAGAGGGCGATCTCCGCCTCCAGCATCAGGTTGTTGATCGGCGTGCGCAGCTCGTGGGCGAGGTCCCCCGAATAGTGCGAAAGCCTCTGGAAAGAGCTCTCCAGCCGGGCCATCATCGCGTTTACCGACTCGACCACGGGATGCATCTCGCTCGGGAAGCGCGCCGCCTCGAGCCTGGTATTGAGGCGGCTGCCGGTTATGGTCTTGATCGAGCTGCTGAGTTCGTTCAGAGGCCTCAGCCCGCGTTTCACCACGATGTAGGAACTGGGGATACCGAAGAGAAACGCGCCGAAACCGAAAAGAACGAGGTAGATCCGGTAGGTTCGGACCAGGTGATCATGCTCGGTCAGATCCATCGCTATCTGCAGGCGCCATCCCTGGGCCTCGGACAGGGGATCGCTGAGCCGCGCGCTCCTCAGCAGGTAGTTGCCGCCGTCGGCCTTGTATCTTTTCGACCTGGTGTCTCCCGGCGGCGGGAAGGCGGTGGCCGGTATGACTCCCCTCATGTTGGGGCAGTCCACGACAACGCTCCCGTCCCCGTCCACGATGCGCATCAGGATGCAGGTGCTGGCGGCATCCTCCCCCCGCGTTTCCGCCTGCATGACCTGCTTGATGGCGTTGAGGCCGGAGGGGGTTCCGACCAGAGCGCGCACGGAGGTGATCTCTGTCTGCAGTTGTTCTGTTGCGGAATCGTTGAGGTGCTGAACCAGCTTCAAGTACAGGAGGGAGGCGCACAACGCGAAGCCTACCAGGATGGAGACGATGTACAAAACGGCCAGGTTGTGCGCCATGGACCGAACCTGCCGTCTGGCGTTGCCTTCCTGGGAAGGGGGGGCATCACACATCGCGGTCCTCGAGCACGTAACCGACCCCGCGCACGGTGTGGATCAGCTTCTTGTCGAAGGGGCCGTCCACCTTGGCCCGCAGCCCCGCCAGCTTCACGTCCACGATCTTCAGGTTGGCGTCGAAGCCGAGGTTCCAGACCGCCTCGGCGATACGCAGGCGCGACTGCACCTCGCCGGCCCGGCGTATCAGCATGGAGAGGAGCGCGAACTCCTTGGGGGTCAGCTCCAGGTGCTTCCCGGAGCGGGTCGCCTTGCGCGCGAAGAAGTTGACAGTGAGGTCCGCCACCTGCACCTCGTCCTGCTGCAGCACCTGGCCGCGGCGCAACAGCGCCTGGATCCGGGCGCAGAGTTCGCCGAAGGAGAACGGCTTGACCAGGTAGTCGTCCGCCCCGGCCTGCAAACCGCAGATCCGGTCGTGCACCTCGTCGCGCGCGGTCAGCATGATCACCGGGGTGCTCTTCCCCGCCTGGCGCAGCCGCTTCACCACCTCGAAACCGTCGATGCCGGGGAGCATGAGGTCGAGGATGATCAACTCGTACTCCTTCTCCTTCGCCATGGCGAGCCCCTTCACCCCGTCGGCGGCAACGTCGGCGTTGATGCTGACTTCGGCAAGTCCTTTTTTCAGCTGTTCCGCTGTCTTCACATAGTCTTCTACGATCAAGAAATTCATAACAGGACCCTTTTACGCTTGTGCCCTAAGCACAACTCTCTTTGTTGCCAAGAACACGGACCTTCTTCTCCTGAAGTCCATGGCACTACTCCACACTTGATGAAAATATGACAAAACTACAAAGAAATTTGAATCGTAAAAACCAATTATGTCAACTTTTAATGCAACTGTTACCGAATCGTGACCTGGCAGATAGGCGAACATTTCCGGTTCGATGGAGCAACCGGGGCTGGCGACGGTTCAGAAGGGGATTGACTGGGGAAGGAATTTACGGTAAAAGTTCATACTCCGTGCAAAAAGGCGGAAGACACCATTAAACAGGCCATCTTAGCTCAGTTGGTAGAGCAATTGATTCGTAATCAATAGGTCGTCGGTTCGATTCCGATAGATGGCTCCATGAAAACAAGCGGTTAGGCCAATATAGCCCAACCGCTATTTTTATGAGTTGTCCACTGTTGTCCACATGCTACGGCAACGCGCTCAGGGGCACCTGGTTGCCATCCGCCGAAAGCGTTGGCGAGGTCGCCACAGTCTTGGGCTGCTCAATGGTGAGCCGGTTGCTGTCGCCGTACAGGTTGACAGTAATGGTGTTGCAGCCGGAGAGGATCAGTGTAATCAGGATCAGGGCGCGGTACATAACTCGGCCTCCATTTTGAGCGGCTTCTTGTTGGCCCAGAAGGCATCATCACCAAAGAGCCGTACCGCCTGGTAGTATTCTTCGACGCGCAATCGGCGATGGTAGCGTAGCACGACCGCCCAAAATCCCCGCGCGTTGTTCACCATCGCGAGGCAGTTACGCTTGAATCGCTGGTCGGCGGCGTGCTTATCGGCATCTGTCAACCCGACGGTGTAGTCCCAGTCGTGGATGTTGCAGGCCTCCTTGATGGAGAGCCCGAGCACCGTATCCGGAATGATGTCGAATTTCCACCCGCCCGGGCCGCAGCCGTTGACTACCTGCGCGACCACTTCAGGCAGTGCATCGCGGTACGCCTGGGACGCGTCAAGACCTGCTGTGACTTTCATTGTCTAACTCCTTCTCCTTGCGGTACTTCTCCCGCAGCGCATGACAATAGGACAACACGGGTTTGGTTGGGCATGTCTTGGTGTTGTTGAACTCGCACTTACCGCCGCAGAAGTTGCAATGTGTCGGTTCCATTATGGCCTCCGAGTATCAAACTTGAACTCTACGCCAGCCTGCCAAGTGGTGACGCCTTGGGTAAAAAGGTCGGACACCGAGCGCCCCACCTGCCCGCGGTAGGTCGTGCTAGAAAGCTGTTGGTTGGTACAGCCGACGAGAAAAGACAATAGCGTGAATATGACTAGCCTTATCATCGCCCAAGTTTCTTATCTGCTTTTGCTGCCGCACTTTTGACGGCATCAGATGCATCTAGCTCCAGTGCTTCCCAGTTGATAGTCCGCTGTTCTTTCTTGACCTCATACTCATGCACCGAGCGCTGCACGTTCGACTTGATCCGGATCGCCCAGGTGTCGAGGAATTGCATCTTGCCGGGGTTGGCGTCGACGATCTGCACGTATCGGTTATGCCCCAGCCCGACCAGGTGCACAAAGAGCAGGGTTTGGTCGACATCGTTGAGCCGGCGTACCGTACCCGGCCCAATCTCCCCGTCCACGGCAATCGGCTTACGCGGCCACCCGGCGTAGTTGGCGGCCCGCTGGATGATCCTCGCGGCGGTCCCTTGCCCCATGTTCACAGCAAAATCAAAGTAGAGGTTGGCGATGATCTGTGACTTCCACTCATTGCAGCGGGAGACGCCCCAGAAGTCCCGGGAGTAGATGAAGCCGGCGCGGTCAAGGGTGAGGTTGCGGATATCTTCGCGGGGGTAGGATGCAGCGGCAATACCGTACTTGGTGCCTTTGAGGATACCGGCGCCCACCTTGCCGCCGGTCCAGTTGCCGGAGTCGGCGCGGCTGCACTGGTAGCCGCCTTCATGGCCAAAGGTATGCTGCAACGCGGGGCGAATGTCGGCGGCGCGGGCAGCAACAGCGCAAAACAGAATAACGCAGCAAATTGCAGCAATTTTCTTCATTTCCCCTCCAATCGCCGCAGCCCTGCCTCGGCCAGCTGCGTGTTCCATGTATGCAGCTTGCCCATGGCGCGAACCAGCAGCACGTTGATTTGCTGCAAGATAACGATTCCGAGTACGGTGGCTGTTCTCATCACATCACCTTGACCAGCAGATATCCGGCCAGATCCTGTTGGTTACTCGTGGTTGCCTGGATCTCAAGTAGATAGGTCTTACCACGCTCGCCGCCGGCAAGACGGTACTTTACCTTGGTCTGCGCGTAAGGGCCCGTCTGGCTGATCATGGATTCGGTCACATCCTCGCCGGTTTTGTAGTCTGAGGTCTTGACGGTGGCGGCGGTGATCGTCTCGTCCGCGTTGAGTTGCCCGCGCCCATCGGGCCGACGGAACTCGTAGACGCGGAACTCTTTATTAAAAGCGGGCTTTTCAATCTGCTCTATCACGCTATCCCCCTTGGGCTGCAGTAGTTGGTATAATTACGCGGCGGGGCCATGTCGCTAAAGCTGCGCGGCGGGCAAGTGTTGAGGAACAGATACCGCCCGATAAACAGCCCCAAAAGGGTGTCTGTGACCGAAGCTCCAACCGTCGCCGCCGTGGTAGCCTGGTCGACATATGCCGCTATCTCGTCAGTTCCCGCCCCGCTCACCGCCATCACGGTCACGTTGTCCACCAGGAGCTGGAGGTCGGTCACTTCAGCAATAGCGTCGGCAGCGAAAAGCAGACTGTCAGCTACCCCGCTGAGCTTTACATCGGCGACCTCCGTGACCGCCTGAGCCGTGCTGGTGATCGCCTCCACCTGGGCCAGCAGATCCGCTACGGAAGGGACCGCCTCCACGGTGGTGAGCAGGTTGTCCACCTTGGCCAGCAGTTCAGCCACCTGGATAGAGACATCGGCGGTGCTCGTCACATCATCAAAGCCGGTGTCGTAGGTCGAGTAGGCAATCACCCCACCATCAGCAGTGCTGGAGACAAGCGCCGGCTGCGCAGACCATGCAAAGGGTGCCGTGATGCCGCTTGCTAAGGTCAACAGGTCGGAGACTGTCGGGAACGCATCGATCTCGGCAAGCGCGGCCTCAACGGATTGCAGCGTGTCGGTAATCACGGCTGCGGACTCAGCGGCTACGGTCAGCGCCTCAGTCATGAGGTTTACGTTCGTAGCCGATACGCCCGCGGTGATGAGGGCAGCAGAAGCATCGCGCAGTGTTGCCACGTCGGTGACCGTAGCTGAACCTGCCGCGATTATCACGGCATCTTCAGCCAGCGGGTCTACGGTGCCATATGAGATGATTCCACCATCATCCGTTGGTGCGGACAGTGACGGCTGGGAGGTAAAATACAGCGATGGCGTCATCACGTACGCAACCGTCTGCACAGCCCCGATGTTGCCGGAAGAGTCAATAGCAACGGCACGGAGTGTCGACGACTGCCCTACGATAAACGGCGCAGTGTAGATGTAGGTTGTTGTCATTTAAGACCCGCCCTGAAGGTTGCACGCGTGCCGGTGGTGGAGGTCGGCGGGGAAACGGCTGTAGCGCCAAAGGTGAATGACTTACCGCTGCTCACGGCTCCGCTTGCATCAACTGCGAATAGATACGCGGCAGAGCCATCTGCAAAACTCCCCTGGTTGACGGTCGCCGTGATCGAGGTGTCGGTCCAGGAGGTAACAGGCTGGAGTTCACAATGGGTTCGGTCAATATTGCATATCTCTACCCGCTGCCAGGTCTTGCTGAGATACGCATCGTCTATCCACTTTTCCCACGTAAGCCCGGTTGCTCCCATATCCCAGTTGGTCATGCCACCGAAGAAGTCGGCTTCGATCCAGCGGTCGCTGCTGCTGGCCCGGGTCACGATGTTGGTGAGGTTGATCTGCGTCACCCCATCCATGACGATTTTGATAGAGCCGTCTGCCACCCCACCGGTAGAAGACTGCTTGTAGATGCCCTCCACTTTGTGCCAAACGTTTTGAGTCGGCAGCGCCCCGGTGAAGTTGGACGAATGAACCGTGTCTGCCGAGTCACTGCGGTACTGGGTAGCCCACCAATCGTTACCCAGGTCGCCGGTTTTGACGTAGGGCATGTCAGGAGAACTTGTAGGAAGCGACCCGAACATCCGTATTAACTTGGTTTCGCCGTGAGTTCCTAGCGGCTGCGGCGTGTTGTACCGAAACCAAAAGGAATGGTAGTAGGTCAGCGAATCCGGTATCGGGGTGGCGTAAGACCCTACAGTGAAGTGGCTCCAGTGGTTGTTGTTGGAGTGCAGGGCATAGGCTGATTTTGTCCCGCTGTGCGCCTGGTTGGTCCTGTACTTGGCCGTGGGCAGATTGTTAAGCGCCCACGGGACGCTGCCCGCTAGCTGGGTGACGAGGTTGGTGTTGTCAGCCCCACCTTCGAAGTTATCCCAAAAGATCGGGGTAGAGGCTCCGCTGTTGGCCCCAAACCCACTTCCGATGATGGTT
This sequence comes from Geomonas diazotrophica, assembly GCF_019063885.1. Lineage (NCBI taxonomy): Bacteria > Pseudomonadati > Thermodesulfobacteriota > Desulfuromonadia > Geobacterales > Geobacteraceae > Geomonas > Geomonas diazotrophica. The sequence continues at coordinate 3,778,109 of NZ_CP077684.1, forward strand.
ATGGAAGTCGGGTTGGCGCTGGCCGAGTCGATAACCGGAGCAGAAAACGCTATGCTGGGCGCTAGGAAAATCAGCGCGGCGAAGATGCAGATGCGCATAGCCCGGCCCCCCCGCCGTAGAAGTCTCTGGTCGTGCTGTTGGAAATCATGATGTTATCGACGAACTCGTTGGGCGCTGAAGACCCCGCAGACTCTCCAATCTGTATCTGCCCTGTGGTGCCCAATGTCGTGATGCCGGTCAAATCCTGAGTCGCCACCTGGGCCCCGTTGATGTAGACGTGTAAAGCGTTCCCGTTCACGTCCCACGACGCTTCCGCAAAGTACCAGGTGTCGGCCACCAACTTAGTCGCTAAGGTGCTTGACGCACTCTTGGTGGTGGTGTTGTCTTTGTATGTGAACCCGATGTCTCCACCCGCAACGCCCGTGATGTACATATAGTGAGTGGTGTCCACGTAGTACCTGAACAGCGTTCTCGCCTGGTAGGTTGAGTTGTACTTAAACCAGAACCCCACCCTACCTACGGTCGGGTTTATCAGGTCGCCCGCCGTCACAGCCTTGTAGTAGTAGGCGTAAGGCGCGACCGATGACACGCCGTAACTCCCCACGTTGGTCGCGCCGGATGTGATGGTAGCCGAGGCGTTGTTTGCAGTTAAACTGCCGCTTGCCGGGTAATCGCCTGTTGCCAGGGTCGCGCTTTCAGCTCGCCACCAAAATAGGATGTCGGAGTAAGACCCGCCCCCACCTCCAGCCGGGGTCCATGTCGCCGGGGTATAGGTAGCGGTGCCTCCGCTGGTGACAATCGTGAGCACCCCGCTACCGTCCACCGAGGAGCTTACCGCCCCGGTGATCCCTCCTGCGCTGGGCGTTTGACTTCCTACCCGCTTGCAGTTGTTGTCAGTCTCACAGTAGTTGATGGTAGAGATGTTATGGAAGATGACACCCTTAGTCCGCGGCCCGGTGTAGGCTACTCCGTTGCCAATGTCCGCCATGTGCGACCCATCGGCTGCGGTGGACGTGATCTGTTGGACCGATAGTGTAGCGGTGGACATGCTGCTGAACTTGGCGGGGTAGCCCTTTTTTAAGCTGCCGCGGAACTCCTCGGCCCCAAACGCTGGGAGCGATAAAACCGCCGCTATGATGACCAGCCAGATATATCTCATTGCACCGTACCTCCGTCAAACACGAGTTGCCCGTTGTCAAATACCGCTCTGCCGTTGTCGGTGCTCAGATGCTCGGTCGGGTCGGAACCGTCGAGGGTATAGAGAATGAAGCCGCCGCTGAAATTAGCCGGCGCGATCGTCACCGTCTGCGGCGAGGTGTAGATGCCTGCGGCGGGGGAGATGGTGACAGATGGTAAAGGTGTCACTACAGTGGCAGTCTCACCTGCGTCCGAGGTGATAACTACCGTACTTCCCGCAGGTACCGCCGAACTGGGAAGCAGGAAGGTTGATGCGTCAGGGTAAGTAACTCCGTCGACCAAACTACCATCTGCCGAAATAGACACGCTTTGCCCCGCGCCGATGTTACCGCTAATTGCCCCTGTCTGGTCTAAGGCTGCAGAGAGTGGAGCGTCGTTCAACAATATCAGAGTGCCAAATGGTCCTGCCGTTGTTGAAACAACTCCATCGCTGGTAACACAGCGCAACGCCCACGTGCAAGGCGGTATTACATCACTCGGCAACGGACTGGTAAGAATCGCCACCCCTGTTGCGTGGCTAAATTCGCGCCCCTCTGCGCTGCGGTGAAACGATGGATAATTAGCATTATCGGTTAGCCAAGACGTTCCAAAGTATAGGGTTTCGTAGGTCACCTGCCCGTCAAAGTTGCCCCATGTAAGGGGGCGAAGATTGTTTAAAATTTCCTGCGCGCCGTTCCACTCACATGCAAAAATCCAGAGGCCGCGCTTTCCTGCTGCTCCCGGGACAGTAACCCCGAGGGGAAATGTGCAGGGGTAGTACTGCAACCCGCTCGGCAGGGTAGTTTTCGCCCCATAAGAGTTATTGAGACGAGCGCCCCAAGCAAGAGGGTGCACGTTGTCGACACCCCGTAAAGCTCCACAAACCCATAAACCTGCGTAGCCATAGTACGGAGTTGAAGTGTTATTTGGGTACTGGGGATACCAGCCCCTTATTTCTTTGCGTTCACACGGACGCGACGAGGGGGTTTCAAGACCGCTGTAAATTTTAAAGGGGTGCCAAAACGCCCCATACCCGTTCATCCAGTCGGCAGGATTTACGCCGTTCGCCATATCTAGCGTTGGCGTAGGTGGATACGTCCATTTATTATTTGCCGGGTTGTTGGGCCAAGGATCAGGGCCGGGCACCGTGTCGTATGGATTCCACCCATCCCTAGTGACAGCATAGCCACCAAGAAACTCAGCGGCAAAAAGCACGTCCTTTGGTTTAACTCCAGTCGGGAACGTGAGCGGGCCAACCCCACCTGTGGTTGGTTCGAGGGGGGTAAGGACTTCAGATTGGCCAACAACACTAATCATTAGTGGCTACCCCCGAATTGCCAAGCCGCACTGATGTTGCCTGGAGTGCTTCTTGTAGCCCAATTAATGGCGTCCGTGGACGTATAGTAAGAAGAAGTTGCTGACGGTACAGACAGGGCGAATGTAGACCCTATCGCTGTTATCCAATCAGCGTTGGCAACTGGCGCAGCGGTGCTCGACCATGTAGTACCGTCAGATGAGTAGTAAACCAAGGAACTATAAGCTGATCCACACCACACCGACCCATTCCACGCCATGCTGTTAATTGTTGCGGTTGCCCCTAGTGCCCTTGATGTCCAGTTGGCACCGTCGGGTGACGTCCATACGTGATCCTGGTTTGAACCTACTACCACTAGTAAAGACCCGTTACTGGTTATATCCCGCCAGGCGCCCCCAGCATTTAGTGGGGTAATCCTGCTCCAAGTAACACCGTTATCATCCGAATACGCCACGGAAGATGAAGAAGTGGCAATCATGACAAGTCTGGAGCCAATAGAGGCTATGCTGTACCAGTAATCTGTTGCCCCCGCAATCGTTTGCTGCGTCCAAGTAACGCCGTCTGGAGACGTAGCGCAGACATTCCCCTTAGATGTATTGTACGCAACCGCGCAGAAAACCGCCCCGTTCCAAGCAATTGCCTGCCACCTTTGGGAAGACGGCATTGTGGCGTGGTAAGTCCATCCCCTTCCATCGGTGGACGTGTAAACAACCGCACCAGCGCTATTACCATTAGCCAGCATGACAAAAACGCCGTTGCCATAAGCTATGGCTTTATTTGTGGCAAAACTGGGCGAAACCAGCAATGTGGCGTTAACTGTCCAGCTTACAACGTCGGAAGAATAGTAGTTTTTGTTATTGCCGGAGGTCACTGCCACTGCGGTCAGTGCAGCACCAGGCACCCCACTCACCACCGCACTCGGCCCTGATTCTCCCGCTGCGTTGACCGCCGTCTGCACATATTGGTAGGTGGTGCCGTTGGTGAGGCCGGAGTGGGTGTACGGGTCGCTGGCTCCGGTGATTTTGGTGCCGCTGGCAACGATGTTTGCCGCAACCGTCTCAGTCGTGGACCAGTAGAGGTTGTAGCTGGTCGCACCGCTGGACGTGCCGAGGTCGATAACGTTCTGAGTGTTTCCGGGGGTAACGCTGGTTATGGTGGGGGCGGCAGGGATGGAAGCCGCAGGGGTGTAGGTATCAGCCGCCGTCGCCGTCGCGCTGATCGCCGCCGAAACCTGCTCCAGCATGGTCTGCACGGTGGCAACGGTAGCAACAGATTCACCTGCGGCCGTTATCGTGTCGGCAACCCCGGTGATGACACTGCCAGACTCGCTCGCGGTCGAAAGCAGCGTCTCGTTCATCACCTGGACGTCGCCAGCACTCACGGTCACACCCGCAGCGGCCAGAAGGGCATCGCGACGCTGGATCACGTCGGCAACTGTCACCACGGATTCATTGATCGACACCACCGGCTCGGAGATGCCAGGAACGCCAACCTGCATGACCAGCTCGTTGCTGACAATCGGTGTGGTGTCTCCGGACAGTGGGACCATGCGGAGCTTTACGGCGTAGGTGCCGACGGACAGGCCGCCGATGGTGAGCTGCTTGCCCGCTCCCGGTGTCTCGTCCAGTCGACCGGACAGCCACGGGCCGCCGTTGACGTTGTATTCGAGGTTGTAGTGACGTGCTGGCATAGATCCTCCCGATAAGGCGTTCAGAAGAGGGGCCCAGGACGAACCTGGACCCGACTACTTTACGTCCTACCGCTACTCAGCTTCGGTGAAGTCGATGTAGAACTTCTGCCCCGGCTTGATCTTACCTACCAGGTCGGGGTTGGTGATCTGGAGCTCAAAGCTCCCGCTCGGGCTCCACCGGGCGTAGGTGTTGTCCTCGCTCTCGCCGTCTTTGCCGAACTGGCCGCAGACCGGGTACATCTTGACGATCTCGGAACCCTGGTATGCTTCAGTGACTGCTGCAACTTGCATTTTTGCTCTCATCAGCGGCATGGTATTTCTCCTTTTATTGAAGTCTGATCTTGTAGGTGATCTGAAGGCTATCGCCGCTGGCCAGTGTACGGGTGGCAGCGAGCGCGGCGTAGGCAACGAGCTTCCCGGTATTGTCGCTGGAGGTTGCAAGGGCGGCGTAGGTCACGGGGCCGACAGTGCCGGTCGCGGTGATGGTAACCGTCTTGCTGGTGATCTCGTAGTGGCTAGAGACAAGCTGCGGCACCAGGGGCCAGCCGGTAGAGTCCCTGGTAATGCCCTGCGATGCCGGGGCGTACCCGTTGGTGGCAGACGGCTCGGACGCGGAAAGCGAGGACAGCGTGCTGGTCAAGGTCGGCGTGGTGTTGTAGAGACGCAGGAAGTAGCCGGTCGGCGCGGCATTGCCACGGAAGATGACATCCTCGATCATGTACTCGCCTTCGTTGGCGAGGGCGTTGGGGACGTCGTGTTCTTCCCACTTCACGGCACCGGAAGCGTCATGCGCTACGAGGTCGAAGTAGCCGTGTTCCTGCACGAAGGCGGCGAGTTTCACCGGGGTATTGTTGGCCTGCAGCGTGTCGTGCACAGCGGCGAATGCTGCGGGGTTGGCGAGGCCGGCGGTGACGGTCTCCTTGGTGGTGGTGCAAGCCGTGAGACAGGCCAGCATGATGATGAGGACGAGCGAGTACAGATGTTTCATGGTAGTTCCTCCGGCGGGTGTTCGCCCGCAAAGTAGGGTTGTGCTCCGGCCGGTGTTCTCCGGCAAAGAGCGGGTTAGCAGTTGAATGCCGAGTTGGTAGTGATGCACTAATACCAAGGTACCTGCGCACCGACCTGGACGTAGTATGTACCGTCACAGATGAAGGAAACGGATGACTTCTTATTTGCCGTATTGCCGGCATCGCTCCAACTCACCTTGAAGGCACTACCCCATGCGACTGTTCGACCGCCCGTTGCGTCCTGGGTGATTAAAAAAGTGATCTTGTCGCCTTTCTGTACATAGGCCGGCCCGTTGAAGGTTGTATTTTGGCTTAACGTGATGCTTGCCAGTTCCCCGATTCTAGGATCCACGACAACAGTCGCAGCGTCGGTCAGTGTTTGGGTGTTCCTGTTGACTGGGTTTACGGTGTTACTGCCCCCGTCATAGATGTCATTGAAGGTCGCGCCTGAGTTTATTTTATTGTTCGACGCCACGTTGCCGTAGGTGTTGGTGTCAAATGCGATGCTATACCGTACCGGATTGGTCGGCGCCAAAATATTCAAACCAGATATCACGTTGTCGTGTCCAATAATTGCCCCGTTGCTGGCAACGACTATGTCATTCACGGTTACATTGCCCACGTTGCCACCGGAAACGGTACCGCCTAGGATCTGGTTGCCAAACCCACCGACTATCTGGATGCTGGAACTTCCAGCATTAATTATGTTATTCCCGATAAAGGTATTATAAGAAGGATACCAAGTACCTCCCACTTCAAGGTAAATACCGCCGTCTCCCGGACCGTATATCTTATTGCCAACAAACGTATTTCTATAGACATTGCCGGACAAATAGATTCCGTGGTGGTAGGCGTTATAAGTACCAGGGCCATAAAGCGCGTTGTTGCTTATGATATTCCCGGTTATGTCATCCCCGGCCGAGTTCATGTAGATACTGATTTGAGCGCGGTCAGAATAGATGGTGTTTTCGGTTATGACCGACCCGCGCGTCCCCGCCGAAACATAAACGCCGTGGCGCCCAATTGGGCCTATCATCTGGTTGTTTATGACGTGGGTCTCTTTAGCGTGGGTCAAAAGTACGCCGTACCCGCCGTTGCCAGTTTGCCATTCAACCATTGTCAGTATCCGGTTTTTATCGACCCGATTGTTTGTCGGGTTCGTGGCGTTTCCGGTGGTTCCGACCTCGTCTCGGAGATAAACGGCGACGTGAAGTGCATCAAAGGTGTTGTCGTGGATGTAGTTATTGCTGCTCTGGTAGCCGTCCACGCCATAGACGCCCACAGTGTAAGAGCCGGTGTTGGCCGCGCCCACGAACTTAAGGCCGGAAATGTCCCAACCGGAGTTAGTGCTATCGAGGTATATTTGGCTGAAGTCGCTAGCAGCGGTAGTTTTGAGGGTAGCACCGTTGCCAATCAGCGTCCTGCCGGTTGTGCCAGATGCCGCTATCTGCGAAGACTGAAAATAAATCACACCGGGTTTGAAAGAAACTTTCTTGGCCGCTTTGATGGCCTTGATTATCGCCGAACACATATCGGTAGTCCCGGGCACCGCGTTGGCAGCAAACCAATCGGGCATCGATTCGGCCAAACCGGTGACATCTCCAGTCCCGTTGAATACCTGGGCAGACGGCCATCTCTTGGTGCTGCCAGCGTAGCTGATGGTATACGCGCCGTGATTAATGACTGCGCCATTCAGTGGCATCAGCTCAACCCCCGCGGGGATAGTCTTGTTGGATGTGAACGTTTGGCTGGTGGTATACTGGATGGTCGCAGGACCAGCTCCGAGAGCGGTAAGCGCGGCCTCAAGTGAACCGTATGTTGATGCATCATAAGCCGGCCCAGCGTATGACGCTATGGAGTTCCACGTCGGCCTTGCATTCCCTAGCCTATCAGTCCAGACGTTGCCCGAACCATTAACGGCCACGTCAAGGTTTTCCGCGTTGTCGGAGAGGTCGCGGGCGTCGGTGCTGCCTATCGGGTTGCCGGTGTTGTAGCTCATGGTTATGTTTACTCCTTAGCCTGGGGCGTTGTCATCGTCGGCGTAGACACGCTCGTCGTAGTTCACAGCTTCAACAGACACCGTGTTGTCACCTCCGTGGTTGATAGAGGCAACTAAAACCGGGTAACTCCATCTGGTAGTGGTTCCAAACAAGAGGTGTGGCGGCTCGGTCTGCCACGAGGTGTCTGGTTCAAAGTCAATGGCCGGTACTTCCGCTATTGTTTCGGATATGCGGGTTGCTGGATACGGCCCGGAAAGTGTCCCGTCCTGACGCCGGATGGCAATGACGTGGCTCTGGCCGTCAACCCATCTTAGCGGCTCAGAAGACACCAAAGCCACCGTATTTCCAACCAGATATTCCAGCAGAATTGCAGACTGGCCATAACCCGGAACGTCATCACCGAGGGCGCAGAATGAAAAATACCGGCTGTTGAGTGCATCAAGTTCGGTACTGAATCCATACGTCCATCTGCGGTAGCGGTGCATTCGCCGGCGCCTCATCCCTATGCGCCAGGCGCGGGTCCGGTCGGTCACACCTTCCATGGCAATCTTTTCGACCTTCATACCAAGGTCGCCCGGCAGTCGGCACTCAACAGTTTCTTTGGCCCAGGTGGTACTGTCCACGTACTCAACGTCCACGCCGTCGAAATCGTCGGGCCTCAACATAGCAAAGGACCGCTGCAGCGGCTCGACCATGTTTTGCGGAGAGTACATATGCTCGTAAACCGTGTGTATCTGGTCACGCACCGGCCTGATCTTGCCCCGGTCAAGGGTCATCTCGGCAAAGCCTGCGCGGAATGCGTTGGCAAGTTCGCCTTTGACGGTGCTTTGAGATTCAACCGAGAAATCGTAGAAGTCGCCACGGAAAGCGCAAACTGCCGCCAAGGCGTCCATTGATACCAGGTCAATGTCGGCATCCGTGTACCCCATGCTTTTCAGCACATAGCACGCCCAAGCCTCAATGCTGCGGGTGGCAACCGGCTCGGTCCATGCCCCCCTGATGCGGGCGGGGAGCCTGCGCGTGGCCTTCACGCTGATCTGCTTGTCTGCCTGGGCCGCCAAGCGGTCACCGCCTCGGATCTTAACGGCTATTGTGGTCACGCCAGCGTATGAGGATGGCGCCGACAGCTTGCATTTGAGCCCGTACCATTGCACCACGTCCCTTGCTCCGAGATTGGTGGATTTGGCACCAACGCGCCGCATTCTGATTTCCGGTCGGATGGAGGCGGGCAATGAAAGCGTTTCGGTGTAGGCTATCTGGTCGACAGTCTTGCCCGTGTAGGTCTTTTGCACAGATGTCCAACTAACGCCATTGATGTCCCGCCATTGAAGTTCCAACTTGACCGAGATTTGTTGTAGGACGCCACTGGAATTGACCAGGCAAAGCCCTTGAGGAAACATCACGTCATATTCAACGGTGTCGGTCACTTCACCATACGGACAGGCGGGGAAAGGGCCAGCCCATCCCCCCTCGATACCGGAACCGTCAAGCTTCACGACAGCGTCGTTCGTGATGGCAAAGGTGAAGCCACCCCACGTCAAATCCACCTCGTCAGCGTCGGTCAACCTGTTCACTTCAACCGCAGTGATTTTGCCGTTTGTGTCCGTCTGCACGTAGGTAATCTCGTACTTGCTCCCGCGATAAGCGATGGACATGCGTTGGCTCCCCGTAAGGAGCCCGTTCACTTGGGAGTTGTCATCATAACTGAGGGTCATGGTACCAGCGACGGAATCGTATGTGGCGATCACGTACTCGCCAGCATTATCCCCGGCAATCTCAATTTTCATACCGACAAATGGCTGCAAGGTGGTGAAGTCGCCTTTAATGACGTCGGGGTCCGCCCACCCCTCAATCACGTCAAAGGTCTGCTTTTCATACACCATCAGGATCATGCCTGCGGTCCAGCCGGCGGGAAAAAAGCCAGCACCGGCCGGGATGGATATGGTATTGCCGTCGAATTGGTACGACGATGCTGTAGCCGCCGAGTCCCCAGTGAATTCGGCGTTGAGTTCAAGACCAGCCCTCCCGGCAGAAGTGAGACCAACTTCCGACGCGGTATGCCACCACTGAGCCATGGTCACGCCTGAAAGATCCGCACCTGGGGGAAAAATCTGGTAATCAGCATCGACACCAAGCGCGGAAAAGCGCGTATTGCCCACCAGCACTGTTTCCGCCGGGATGTCATATTCGCCCTTACCCACACACAGCAGCATTTCACTCCACTGGTATTTCTTGTTGGTGAAGTAAAGATGCGGGGGGAGCAGGTAATCAGGGTAAACCTTGAACGTACCGGCGATTTCACGGATGACAGAGTTTAGCTTCACCGCGTTGGCCTTTGCTGTCGATTCAATGACGCTATCGCCGCTACGCTGCTTTTTGCCCTGGCTGATAGTCGGCATGGTGATGAGACTAGACATCACCGCGTTCGCCGCCTTGTATGTCAGATAGGTGATGGTTATCGGGTCCATGCCTTTAGGCTCAACGCAGATCGTGACATCGTCATACGGATAAAGCGTAAATTCGTCCCACAACTCTGGATCCACAATGCAACCGTGGACTTCCACCGAAACGGGCGGGGACTTCCGAACCTGGTAGGAAGGGGCTTTTGACCGGAGCCATGATTCAACGGTCATCGGGCCGTGAAGATCATGCGTTTCGACGGGCACACCGTCTATTTTGGAGGCATAGATCCTAATCACGGTAATACTCCACCCTCAGATGCTGGCGCTCAAAATCGGGTATTCTGAGCCACTGACAGTTGACGCCAGGGTTGATCTCCATCACAGCCAGATCACCGTCAATTTCAACCACTACCGCGACATGCACACAGACATGGCCGCGAAACACAGCCGCGACTGCCCCGGTCTCTGGCTCGCAACGGGTTAAACCGCTGGACACCTCGAGGCACGCTTTAGTGAACTCCTTGGGCATCGTGTGACGCACATGGCCAAAGGAAGAAAGCAGCGGCAGTCCGTAAACTTCGTGCCGGATGGCGCGGACAAGCCCCCAGCAGTCGAACCGCTCCGGGCCCCTTGCGCCGTCCTCGTATTGCTTGCCGATAAAGTCGTTCAGCATCATAGGTATTTGAGCCCCGGTGCAAAGTTCGTCGTGTACTTGTCGCGCGGCCAGGCAGTGTTGAGCATGTCAAAAAATCCCGCCTGAATCTGCAACATCGCCCCTTGTGTGGAACCCGACAGCACCGTCATGCGGTACGGGGGGTCTGCCGGCGTCGATTTGTCGGAAGCGAGAAATGGGCGATACGTCAGAGCGACCCGCTCACCCGATTCAATGGCCGCGTCGATCCGCGCTTGTGCCTCTCCGGTCACATTGTCGATTGCGAAGGCAAGCGACTGATCACCACTGTTGTCCTTCTTGGGCAGCGAGACGGTAATGCCCGATGCTGTGAAAGTGAGACTGCGCCCGTTTTCGTCGGTGCAGGTATGATCCTCGAAACCATTGCAAAGAAGGATAGGCGCGTCCCATGCGGGGCATGAAAGCTCCAGTGTCTCGATGATCACATCGCCGCCGGAAGCATATACCGTCTCAAGAATGCTCATTCGGGCCACTCCTGGTTGAGCGCGACATCAACAATATTCTGCTTCACCACCAGATCCGGCGTGAGCCCATAAGACTTGTCAAGCATCGGACGCTCTCTTACCTCCACCTGTGCTTTATACCCCCAGAGGTCTTGCCCGACGAGTTCAGGGCCAACGGGTGTTTCCGTGAACCGGCAAGCCATCTCGTAAAAACCTACCGGTGCTTTGAGCCGCATACTGAACCAGCCGCCGCCCACCTGGGCTGCGAACGCCTCAAATATCTCAGCTTGGACCTGGTCGAAGATCCACGATAACGGGGCATAGGTCGGAACCGAGGTATACGCCACCCTTTGCCGAGCGCGGCCCGACACCATCTGTGTGCGGATGATGTTGTTCTCCGGTTTGAACCCATACCCGGACCTAAGCGGAGATGGCAAAGCATCAGGGAATTTCATTATGCCCCCACCGGCTGCATCCCGAACTTGCGGGACATTGCTTTCTGCACGCGGCCATCGCCCATAAGGTCGGCAATAAAGATGTCGATGACATTCCTACCGTCCTGCTGCCGATGCTCGACCTTGCCCGCCTTGCTCTTGTCTTCGTAGAGATTCACGACCGGAGCCGCCGCCGCTTGCTCCTGTTGGCGCGGGACATACGGCATGATGGTCCCGCTCTGTCCCGGCACGAACAGTTCGGGGCGTTTCTCTCCAACGATGTACGGGGTGCCAGCACTCACGTTGCCGCCAGTTTCACGGCCCTGCATTTGCGCTGCCTCAACCAGGCCGGACACTCCAGTCATAGCCGCCGACGCGTACCCCATGGCGCGGATGGTCGCGGAAAGCGGCACGCCAGCAATCGGGCCTAAGCCAATCGGCGGCGGTGCCAGCGCGGCCATTGCTGCCACTTCGGTTTGAATGAGGATCTGCGCAATGGCAATACCCTTCTGGAAAGCCAGTGCGGCCAGAGCAAAAGCCTTGTTGTCGCCTGCCATTTGAGCCATGAGGTTTGCTGACTGGTTTGCCAGGTTGAACTTCATGCCCAGAATGTCCTTGTTGTAGCCTTCCTCGATCTTGAGTAGTTCTTCCTTTTCTTTGCGAGCGTTGGCTGCCGCATCAGGATGATTGAGGCTCATCCCGCCAAAGCCCATAGACTCTGCAGGACCAGTGAGGCTGTAATGTGACTTCGGCGGCGCGGCTTCGTCGGACAGCAGGTTAAACGCGGACCTGGGCGTCTTCGGCTCGGTGAGGAACGGGACATCAAGGGTCGACTTGAGGATATCCCACCCCTTGACCGCATCCTCGGTGGCTTTCACCTGGTTGCGCGCCCACTCGTCCGTTTTCTTGTTGATGTCATCCAACCACTTCTTTTCCTCTTCTAGCGCGGCCTGCTCGCGCTTCCAGTTCATGAAGCCGGGGTCGTTGGTGGTGTAGTTGAGCTTTTCGGCTACGGAGCTGCCACTGCCACTGCCGCCACCCAGTCGCCCAGTCGCCCCGGGCTTCTTGTCGGCCTTTAGCGGGTTGCCTGCAGCATCAAGACCCACCTCGGAGTTGGCGAGTTCCTGCAGCCGCTTGTCACCCTCCGCATAGCGTTGAGCGAACATCTTGTTTTGCTCGGCCCACCACTTCCCCGTGTCGGTAAACTTGCCGCCCGTAACCGCCCACATGAGGGTGGTGACACTACCGCCAGCCTTATCGGCCAGCATTGCCATCCTTGTGATTTCAGCTTCGACAGAGTGCAATCCGCTGATGAAGGTAGGGATGCCCTTGGCTGCGGTATCCCCAAACGCAACCGCCAAGTTGGTCAATTCAGGGATTAGCGCCACTCCAAGCTGCACCTTCAGCGACTCGGCGACATCATCGATGTCCTTCATGGCCGACTTGTACTTCTTGACCGCCTGCACTTTGTCATCGCCAAAGATGAGGTGCAACTCCTTGGCGCGGTCCTCGGCTTCCTTCATCCCCTCAGAGGTGAGGCGCAGGATCCCGGAGAGCTCGCGCCAGCCTTTACCGTAAAGGGCCATTGCGGCGGTGTCACGGTCCTTGCCTTCCTTCAGGGTCTTGAGGTAGTCATTGACCTCCATCATGACGGTCATGGAATCCTTGAGGTTCCCATTGCTGTCGCGGATGTCGATCCCGGCTTTTTGGAAAGCTTCGCCGTTTTTGAGGGCTTGACGGGTGAGTCGGTCGGACGCGCCAACGGCATCATCGACGGTGAGGAAGGCATCATCAAGGGCAACACGCATGACAGACGCTTGAGAAGCAGAAACGCCGAACACCTTGGAGAGTTTGACAACTTCGCCGGAAACTTCCTTGGTGGTGTTGACCATGTCCTTGAACATGGCACCACCAGCAAGCACGGCAGTCACGGTAGCGGCGGCGGCGCCAATCTTGTTGAACATGGCGGGGATGGCGTCGAAGCTGGCGCTGATCTGCTTGGCCGAATCCTGCGCGGTGCGGGTCGCCTTGCCCATATCCTCGCGGAAACGGGCAATATCAGCCTGGAGGCTTATGACGAGTTCGCCGAGTTGACCGCTCATTTGCTGAGCTCCTTATCGATGTTGGCCGCCAGAGATTCGCGCACTTTCTCTATCGCTTCCTGCCTCTTTGCCTCAAATGCTGGCCTCATAAACGGTTTGGCCGCCATCTTCGCCGTGCCAAACTCCACAAAGCGCCAGTAGAAGGAGTCGCGGTCCACGTTCCTTTTTTTGCCGGCCATCCGTGACTTCTTGCCGGATCTGACATAGACCTGGTATTCAAGCCCGTTGCCCTTGCGCGGCTTCTTAAGCATGATGTCGCGGGCCATTTCGCCAGTGTCCTTGGGGGCGATCCGCTTGGCCTCGTCCCTGAAGACTGCGGCGCCAGCACGAAGGGCGCGGGTGAGGACGTTCTTGGCGAGCTTGTCAGGGAGAGCCTGTAGCCGCTTCTCTAACTCAGCCAGCCCTTTTATCTCAATTGTCCCCGTCTTGATGTCAGCCAAGCCCAAACACCTCTTTGTCGATCCGCGCCAGACGTTCCACTTCCGTTTCTTCCGGCTCGGGCTGTTTGGTGAAGTTCATGAAGTCAACCGGCAGCAAATCGCCGTCGTTCTTGAAATTGGCCAGGTGGAACAGGTGCATCATTTGCCCGTGCCTGAGTTCTTCGCGGTACTCCCCACAGGGGTCGATGCTGTCGTATGCCAGCATTTCCCCCACTTCGCTGCTGGTCATCTGCTCCAACATCATGCGCGGATGAGGGTAACCGCAATGCCGTGCCAGCCGAAAAAGGGTTAGCCTTCCTGGCTGGCTTCGGAGTTTTTTACCTCTTCACCGAGTGCGGCACCGACAATGTTCAACCTGGAACCAACGGAGAAGAGACGTTCAAGCACCGCCTGTTTCTTCTTGGCCAAGAAGTCCACATCCTCAACCGAGAATACCCGCTCTCCGTCTTCGTTGATCAGCATGAACACCAGCGCCAGAGCGACCCACGGCTTGTTCTTGTTCTCTTCAGCTTCGGCGGCGGCGCTGTACTCCATCCGCTGCAGTGCCGACATTTCGCCAACGATGACCTGTGCGCCCTCGCCCCACTCGGGAACGTCGACCACTTCGCGCTTGAGGTCTTGTGCTGCCAAGATTGATGCCTTGTCGAGTACCATTTAAGCCCTTTCTTTGTGGAAATAAGGGGCCGGGTTTACGGCCCCGATTGGTTAGGAGGCAACAGCCGCACCGGAGCGGCGCAGTTCGATGGAGCCGGTCAACACGCCGTCGACGGATGCTTTGGCGAGGTCAGGGTACTTGCGCACGGAGGCGTCGAAAGTCCGAACCGGAGTTGCGCCAGAGGGGTAGGTCATCTTGAAGGACTTGACCACCTGGGAGTTGTGCGCGGCGAGCATGGCGGCCTGCCCAGTGTCGGCGTCGAGGGAGTTCATCTCCAGCGTGATGGTGCCGGGGTCGCCCAAGCCGATGCGGAACTCTTTCTTGGTGCTGTCGAGGTCGGTGACGTCGATGTCGGAGGAGGTGGAACCGGAGGGGTCGATACTCTTCACCTCGCCCACCTTGGTCCAAGAGAGCGGGGTGGCGGTCCCGGCCGCCGTCAGGGTTTTGCCGGTGCTGTCGATCTGGATGGCGAAGGTGTTGGTGGTCTTGTTGGTCACCACCCAGTTAAGGCCGTTGACCAGGGCGGCGTCGGCGCCGGTTACGCCGGCAACACTCACAACGTCACCATTGGAAAGGCCGTGAGCCGCGGAAGTGATGATGGTCGGGTTGCCAGCCGTGATGCCGGTTATGCTCTTGGCCGCACCGCCGGTCCCGGCGATATGCAGGGTGGTTCCCTGCGCGAGGATTGCGCTTTTCGACATGATGGTGCTCCTTTATGGCGGGTGTTTTCCCGCAATGGAGGTTGAGGTTTAGTTGTCTTCTTGCCAGCAGTAAAAATCCATGTGCGAGTAGTAGCGCCGCGTCTCCTGCTCGAACCCGTCGACCGGGACCGATGCGGAGTAGTTCTTGAGCGTTCCGGCATCGCTTGCCGCCTTCATTGCCGAGTTGACGGCCGCCACCTTGGCAATGAGGTCTTGGGCGTCCACCGAGTAGATACTGACCTGCACCCTCGGCTGCGAGACGTCGGTGTCTCCTTCAAGGATCTGGAAGCTTGCCCCGCCTACAATGGTGAACACGCCGAACGTCTTGACCACATCGTCAGCGTTTGCCGCATCGGGCGCCTGGATGTAGTAAAGTTCCCCGGCAAATACCGATTGGTCGAGGATGTCGGCAAGGATCGATTGCAGGCTCATTGCGCTTTCACCCCGCTCTGACAAGTCAGGATCAACTCACGGTTGCGACCGTCAACGTTGTTTGGCTGCCCCAGTATCGAATAGATCATCTCGCCGTGAACGATCCGCATATCGGGTCGCAGCCACGGAACCCAGCGCATGGTGATTGTCACGTCAGCCCCGGGCATGGTGGTCTGCGCGGCGGCTTTGTCGTAACTCTTCATCACCTCAATGGAGGCGCGGCAGGTCTGGTAATCCATCCATGTGGTAGCCACGGTGCCCGCCTGTTTCTCTCTTGAGGGCTGCTGGATGGTGACCAGGTGCCTGAGTGCGCCGGACCTCATGGCTACCACCCGTAGACGCGCAGATCAGCCAAAAGGCTGTCCGCAAGCGTGGAAAGGTCAACCATCGTCAACTTCCCGTTGGCGACGGTTTCGCTCTCTCTGTTTTCGTAAAGGTTCGCCACGTTGATCAGCATCCACTGCTTGATCGCCTCGGGAACCGCATCAACCGTGCCGTACCCTGCCGTGAAGCGAACCCGCACCACACCCACATCGTCCAGTGTGGCCGGCCATTGCTGCCCGTAGGCTGGGAGGATTTGCCCCGGCTGACAGTTGGGCGCAGAGTCGGACTCTACGCGGTAGAGCGATGCGTCGAGCGTTTGCGCTGCGCCGGTAGTGTCCACGTAGGTAATCGACTCCACCGATTGCAGCGGCGGCAGGGGAACCTCCAGCGGATCACGCCCGCGCGGGAACCCGTCGAGCACCAGTTCCCATACCTGAGTCACCAGCGCCCGCCGCGTGACGGCTTCGGCCTTCTGGCGAACGGCTGAGATGAATAACCCAACCGGTCCGGTCTCCCCGAGGAAGTCGATGTCACCAAGCTGAAGCCTCATCTGCGCTTCAACCTGGGTGACATTGATCGGCTCGGCAGCCGGAGGGGTGATCAGGTTGAGGCGCATCAGTAGATCCCCACCAGGTTGGTAGCCGTAGACGCGGTGGTGATGATCTTGGCGCGAATCGGCAGAAGGGTGCCAAGAGGCACAGCCTTGAAGGTTACAACCGCACCGTCATCGGCCAGTTGAGCGACCACATCACCAGCGCCGCCCACGTAGACGTAACGGGTCACGGCGGCGAACTCGTTGGTGTCGTGCGGAGTGATGGCAAATGCCGACCGCGCCGGGGAGTTCAGGCCGCTTGCGTTGCT
This sequence comes from Geomonas diazotrophica, assembly GCF_019063885.1. Taxonomy (NCBI): domain Bacteria; kingdom Pseudomonadati; phylum Thermodesulfobacteriota; class Desulfuromonadia; order Geobacterales; family Geobacteraceae; genus Geomonas; species Geomonas diazotrophica. Next base: position 3,794,782 of record NZ_CP077684.1, read on the forward strand.
TCCGAATTTGTCAGTAGCCGCCACGGGTCACCCCCTACCCTGCCGAAACGGTGATGGTGCCGGAGTTGTTCCAGAGAGCCCCAGCGACGTGAGGGTCTGCGGTCGGAAGAATGAAGGCGCCAGAGACGTTAACGGTCGCCCCGGCTTCTACGGTCAGAGTCCCGCTGACAACCCACTCATCGCCGCCTTGCTTTTCATAGTTCTTGGTTTCGTATCCCATCTTCTATCCTCCAGAGGGGAGGCCGGAGCCTCCCCGCAGGTCAAGGGTTAAGCCGCTGCCGGGGAAACCAGTTGAGCGGAGGCCAGCAGGCCAGCAACGGAGTCGGGACGGACGCGGCCGCTGTAGCGAATGGCGGTGATGCCGAGGACCACGGCATTAGCCACGGCCGGGGTGATCGATGCCTGAAGGAACTGGTGTAGCTTCGGGTCGGGGCGGAACACGTCGACCACGATGGCGCTCTTGGTGGCGGCGGTGGCGGCGGTGATGGTGACAGTCGGGCAGCCAGCGAGTTCGGCCATGCCGCTGGTGGAGTTGGTGGCGTTACCTTCCACCATTGCCTTGACGGTGCCGGTATCGAGGGTGGTGCCGAGTTCAAAGACGAACATCACGCCCTCGTACCCGGCCATGTCGATGATGTCGCTGGTCCTCTTGGTGGTGCCGGCTGCGTAGTAGCCGAGCACCTGGTCAACTTTCACGTTCTTCATCAGGTTCATATCGTGCTCCTTGCGGCCCCGCCGGAGCGGGGCTAGAGAGTGGTTGTTTACGCGGTCTTGATGCGGGCGAAGGCTTCGCTCAGTACCGGCATGCCGTCGACTTCCATGTCGAAGATGAATCCGACTTCGGAGGTTGCGGCGAATAGCTCGTTGAGTCGCTTCACGCGGAGGCCCAGGCTGGTGGCGATGTAGTACCAGGAGAAGTCACCGAACATGCCGACGTATTTGCCGGTGGTGAAGGTGTTGGGCGCGTACTCGGACATCGCCAGCGGGCGACCCATGAGGGTGTCGATCGCGCCGAGGGCTTCAGCCATCTCGAAGATGTACTGACCGTTGCCATCCTTCAGTTTGGCGATCTTGGCGACCGCATCGCGGTGGAACAGCCAGGAGGCTTTGGTCATGTACTGGGCCTTGAGGCTGTACTTGACGGCCTTCAGCGCGTCGGCGGTGAAATCGGTCTGCTTCATATCGGTGCTGATGTCGCGGTCGGTGTTGATGCCGAGGGCGGAAGCGGTGAACAGGCCCAGCGGCTGCTGGTTGCCGGTGCCGGAGAGGAAGGCTTTCTCTTCGGTGATCCCGAACTTGTAGCCGGCGCGGTCCATGACTATGGCTTCCGGGTCGATGCCGTCGGCGCGAAGCAGCTTGTCGGAGATCTTGACCAGCTTTTTGAGCGGATGCGGTTTGAGTTCACGCTTTCCGAACCCGAGCTTGGTGTCCTCGGTGGCCAGCTTGATCTCAGTCGACCACTCGGTATCGTCCAGGTCGTTTTCCAAGGTCGGGAAGCCCAGACCGCTGGCGTTGGTGGTGGAGAAGTTGGTCGCAGCGGCACGCAGGAATACCTGGTCTTTCACCTTGGCGATGAGCTGCTTGACGAACTCCTGCGGGGTGATGAGGAAGCCGGCAGCGGTGTCGTTGCCCGCGGTGAGGGTACGGTATTCCTCGGCGGTCAGCCTTTCGCCGTTGCCGACGTCCAGGGTGAGCAGTTTACGAAAGGCTTTGCTGCGGGCTTCTTCTGCCGGCGGCTTGTCGGTCTGCTGATCCAGCTTGATGCCGAGTTCGCGCTTTTCCTCATCGATCAGCTTCTGCTCGCGGTCGATGTTCTCGCGCAGGGTCGTGGCTTCGTCCAGGTGGGCATCGTACTGGCGCTGTTCGTCCTCGTTGAGACTCCTTTTCTCAGAGTCGGCTTTGTCTACCATGGCACGCGCCGCAGTTACGGCAACGTTCCGCTTCTCCAGCATTTCACGCAGTTTCACACTCATTGTTTTCTCCTGGCGCGTGTTATCGCGCAAAGGTGTTGGCCCCGGAGGGCTTTCTAAAGCACTGCTTCCAATTCCAATCTGCGGCGGTTGATCTCAGTTCTGTAATCGATCTGCGGCACTTCCTGCCCTTTTGCTTTGTCCAAAGACCTCACCGCACAGTCGGTCTCGGGATATGCCGGATAGGTCACAGGGGAGACATCGTAAAGGCGCTCCACCTTGCTGATGGTGCGGGTCCAGTTGCCGGTGCCGTCCGGGTCGCGGGTCCACTCGTCACCGTCTTCTGCGATGGTGAACCCAAAGGACATCTGGTTGACGTCGCCGCGCTTCATGCTGATCTGCAGATCGCGGCCACAGGTGGTATCCGGCGGGTCGATCTCGATGGCCAGCCCGGTTTCATCTTCCTTGAGCCGAAGGGTGCCGGCAGCGGTGCGCCCCAGAATCATGTTCGGGTCGTGGTTGAAGAGGGCCCTGACGTCCGAGGTTGCCAGTGCGTCGGTGAAGGCTCCGGGCAGGATGATTTCGCGGAAGCACCCGCAAAGGAGTTCCGAGGGGGAGTTGAACAGAGCGGCATGCCCCCGGATCATCGGGGCCGCTGCACTGCCGCCCGCCCGGAGTTCCAGTGTGACGGCGCGGCGTTCTTCGTTGGGTAGCAAAACAGGTTTGCTCATGGTAATCTCCTAAACCTGCGCAGACAGGTAGTTCTGAATCGTCATCGCCGGGATCTTCGCCAGTTCGGCTTCGAGGTCGCGGGCGTGATCGCGCTCGTCCTTCAGGATGCCGGTGAGCAGATCGCGGGTCACGAAATCACCCTCCGACTCGCACAGGGCGATGGTTTCGGTGTACTTGGCCATGGCATCCTCTTCAGCAAGGAGGCTGACACCGAACATATCGCGGACATCAGCGCCGCCGACATCAACCGGGTTGAGGCCGCCCGCCGGCATCGCTTCCAGTTCGCGCAGACGATAGAGGATCGACTCGTAATGCCCCTGCTCATCCTCGCGGTGTTCTTTCACCATGGCGGCCAATTTTGGATAGCCGGCCACAGTGAATACCGACTCCTGAACCCAGTATTGCTGGATGGCAGTTTGCTCTTCGATGGCTCGCTGAATGAGGGCGGCTATAATCTGTGGGTTGCCTTTCATCTCTTGGGTGCTCCTACGTGGTCGCCTAGTTGCTGTTCAACCACTGAAAGCCGCTTGTCGATGTTGGAAACGTAGACCGCGAAGGTGATACAGAGTGGGATCAGCATCACAAGCGCGGCACCAGTGAACCCCATCCACCAAGTACCGGCTTTCTTGATCCACTCCACGTTGGTGGCTACCTTTTCAAAGTTGCTAGCCAATTCGTGAATGGCTTTCACTTCCTGTTCATGGACTTGGCAGACATCAGGCATTGGCATCCTCTCCGGTGGCTGAAGGTTCAGCGGGTGTTTTTGTAGGGTTCTGTCCCGCCTTGTCCAGAGGGACCATATTGCTCATGATGTAGAGGCTGTCGGCGCCTTCTTCCGTCACGGGGTTCTCACCCTCGTAAACCCGGATGCCGTTGGGCGTGATACTGGCAGTGCCGAAGCGGTTCTTCAGGTACTCGGAACGGCTCTTTGCATCGGCCCTCATCATGGAGTCCATGTCCATGTCGATTTCGATGTCCACCTCGCCCGGGTAAAGAAGTGCGCACTCCATCGCCTCTTCCCACCGCTCCACTTCCGGCTGGACGGTATGGGCCTTGAAGGACATGAAGAACTGCTCGGCGGAAGCGTAGGTTGGTGCCTTATCGCCATGACCGATCAACACCAGCGGCATGTTGTAGAAGCGGGCCAACTCTTCAACGCTCAGCTTTCGGGTTTCAAGGAACTGAACCTGCTCCGATGTCATAGACAGGTTTTCAACCTTCATCCCCTCTTCAAGGATCATGGTTTTATGTGCGTTGGCACTGCCGGCAAAGTTCCCACTTACCTGCTCTTTCATGCGGTCATAAGTGACTTGGGCAAGCTTGCCGGGTGCGGTCAACACCTTGGCGATCTGTGCACCATTGCGAAAGAGGGTAGAACCGTGCTCTTCGGTAGCCATCGCAAGGCCAATTGCGTTGTACATGGCGCGGGAAATCGGATCGATGCCAACGATGCCATTCATGGAGAAGCCGCGAACGTGCAGGACTTCCTCGGCGGTCAACACAACAGACTGGGCATTGAGCGGGAAATACTGGTAGAAAAGCACAGACCCTGGCGGCGGCGGCGGGCTGTTGTCGTAGAGGTAGTAAATCGTTCCCTCTTGTGTCTTAACAAACGGCCACATGCGCGAAGGGTCAAGTGGGACAAGCTCATTCTGCTGGCGCCCAGGATTGAACACAATTTGAGCGTAGGCATTGCCCTTCATCCAGCGGCAAGCCTGCATGTATTCAAAGAACTCGAAGGAGGTCTGCCAGCGGTTGGGCTTGCGGCGGAGGAGTTTGTCCAGCCGGTGTGTTGCGAGTACATCCTTGCCGCCATCCTCGCGGAGTTTCACCACACGCTTGGGAAGCATGGCAAGAATCTGAGCGTGCATCGTGACACACGCCCACACAGTGCTGACAGTAAGAGCTGTGGAGGAGTTGACTACTTGACCGGAGGCGGATTGACGGCCACCGCCCCACAAATCAGCAAGAGCGGGATCTTTGGGGGAATACACGGGCGAGGCGCTGCGGGATTCTTTTGCGCCACTAAGCCACGCCATCAATCACCCCCTGGCGCGGTGCAGACAGCCACGCAAGACCGACGAAAACCGCGCCAAGGAGGAGAAAAGCAGCCGGCGGTGACAGGAGGTAGGCGCCAATAAACAGGCATTCCACCCCCACGCAGAGCAAAACGTCACTTTCTTCCGGCTGAAATTTTCGCAGACCCTTTATCATGGCCGCTATGAAAGCATAAAAAAAGGGGGGCAGTTAGCCCCCATAACCACCCATAGCCCAGTTAAGTCACTTCGCCGGGTGGGATGTATCCGTTTTTCTCAGCCTCAAGGACACTGGGAACGTCAGCCCGTAGTCCCTTGCTCTTACTGCGACCTTCCGGATGCCAGAGTTTGATGATTCCCTTACTGGCCAAGTCTTTCAGGTAGTCGATGGAACAATCCCACCGTGCCGCCAGCGTCCCCAGGTAGCAAAACCTCTTCTCTTCAAAAGCAATTTTTTGCATTTCACCCCCTCTCATAGCATCCTGATCACATCTTCACCGCGTGCTGCGCGGTCGTTATAGCCACTTTGCTCCACCGTTTCGATGATCCCGGCCGCCATCACTGAGGCCACTATGCCGTCGATGCGCCCGGTAGACCTGCTCTTGTCCAGCTTCTTATTCTCAGCCGGATCCTCAACCGCCACGGCGTTGGCCGCGCACCAGGTGAGCACCGGGTTGCCGTCGTGTTTCAATTGGCCGTCAAGAAGAACCTCGAACTGCTTAACGGCGGGTCCCATCGACTGGAAGCCCTGTCCAAACTCTTCAAGTTCTGGGAGTGTTGCCCCGACGCGCTCCAGTTCCTTCCTGAAGTTGCCAATATTCCAGCGGTCGAAGGCAATCTTCTGCACGTCACAGTCGGCGCAAATCTGCACCAAGTCCTTGATGACAAACTCGTATTCGATGGTCGCGCGGTCCAGGGTCGTGATATGCCCGCCGTCGCGCCAGGCGATGTACGGCACCCGATCCTGATTGGCCTTCTGCGTGAGATTCCGCCCCGGCATCCAGAACCAGACCCGCAGGCGCCAGGAGGGATCGTCAGCCGATGGCTCAAAGAGCAGCGCAAAGGCGGTCAAGTCGCGCACCGCCGACAGGTCGAGCCCCCCCCAGCACCGCCGACCAGTGAGGTCTACATCAGAAAAACCCTTGTCCTCGGCGCCGAACCATGCCTCACTTGAAATCCATGGGTTGTCCGCTTCCACCCACTGGCAGAAGCACAGTCGTTTGACGGTGGCCATTTTCGACGGCATCCCCATAGCCTCGGTTACTTGGCCGCGAATGTAGGAGTAGCCGGGGATGCCCTCGTCGAGTTCGCCCGCAGCGTTGAGGTTCCCCTTTGGTTTCAGCGACGGGTTAACCTTCATCCACAGTGTTTCGTCGGTCATATAACGGTCCCCTTCCAGATCCTCCTGGTCGAGAGCGCAGATGTAGGCAAAGAACTCGTCATTTTCGATCTGTCCGGCACAGACCTTCGCGCCCATGTCGTGGTACTCCCAGCAGACGGACGTCTTATCGTGGCCCGAGTTGGTGATCATCACGCTGAGCGGTTGCCGGCGGAACTTGAAGCCGGCGCGCAGCATCTCGATCACGGTACCGTCGCGGTGCTCGTGGATCTCGTCCAGGAGGGCCATGTGTGGGCGCGGGCCCGACTGCCCTTTCTTGTCCGAGCTGATGACGCGAAAGAAGGACCCCTTATCGAGATAGGCTAGGTTCCAACGGTTGGCGCCGGTCCCCGATGCCACCAACCGCTTCTGCAGCTCGGGCGACTGATCGAAGAAGGCGAGCGCATCGCGGAAGAGCACCATGGCCTGATCGCGGAAGGTCGCGGCGGCATAAATCTCGGCGCGGGGCTCGCCATCGGCCACCAGCCCCTTAAGCCCGATCCCGGCGCAAAGGGGCGACTTGCCGGAACCCTTTGGCGTTTCGATGTAGGCAACACGGAAACGACGCGTACCGTCGGCGCGCTTCCAGCCGAAGAGCATCCCGACGATGAACGCCTGCCAGCCGTTGAGGATGAACGGCACACCCTCGAACTGGCCACCGTTGAGGCACAGGCACTCTTCAAAGAAGGCGATGTCCTCGGTGGCGGCTGTCGCGTCATAGTGTAGGCCGCGCTCGTGGCCATTCTCCAGGTCGCGGAGATGCCGCTTACAGGCGTCTCGAACGTGGGGGCCCGCCGCTATCTCGTCGGCGGTGACGGCAAGGGCGTATGCTGTGGCGCGGTCGGTGTTTTTAGCAGTAGTCTGTGCCATCCTCTTCACCATCCTCGAAAGGTCTGAATTGCTCTGAAGTCAAGCCTGTTCTTTTTATCCAAACGAAACGCTGTCCATCACTACACCTAACAAAAACACCCATAGGTGACATAATTCCGTAGCTATTGGGCGAGGATAAATGCTCCTTGACATAGGTCATTTGAAAAATCGCTCCTTCCCTTCAGGCTTATCAGGCTGTCTCGGCACCGCGTTAACCTTACTGCGGTCTGCCGGAGTCATGCCAAAAGTGGCCAGCAACTTGCGGGCGATTTCCATGGAGTGGTTGCTGATACCGACAAGCGGCGATTGAATGGTGTTGCCGTTTGAGGTGGTGTCGAGCAAGCCGGTCTCCAGGATCTTCCGCTCTGCCTCGATGTGCCGCCCGTACGCCTGGCAGTACATTGCCAGCGCGGAGAGGTCGAGGTCACTGATGATGCCCATCTCATCAAGGAGTGGTGTGATACGCTCCCATTCGGCTTTGGCATCTTCGGAAAGGTGCGCCGGCATCTCGGGTATCTTGACTTCCGGCTGCGGCTCGCTCGGGTTGCTGCGGTCTTTTCGATCTGTTCCGCCTACCACCTTCAAAGGCGTTGGTTTTCTAGTTCGGCCCATATTGACCCCCTTTTGTTTTTTCGTCATTGCGTAAGCGTGGGCTCACACGCGGTTTCTAATGAAAACACCTGAGAGATTTAGCCCACCCCCACCCTTTTACGATTGGGTTACAGACATATTTCATTGATCAATACGGGACCAGCAGCGCCAAACTTCTTGATCCTCAGCGTAACAGCATAGTCTCCGGTCTCTTTATGAAGGCAAAGTCCAGCTGACACCCCGTCCGCTATGAGACACGGTTCATAATGATCACAGAAGGTCACCTCAACTATGTCTATGCGCTCCTCAGCCAATGCATTTGCCAACCGTCTCAACCTCTCAACCATGTGAGTTCTATCTTTCTCGTTCATCACTTCCTCCAATGATGCCCACCATCCACAGGCACACCGTCTATCCCACAGTCCGCCCTCACCTTCCCCTTACCCTTCTTATTCCCGAACGATCCATCCTCGAAGGCCGTCTTGCGAGAGTGGCAGGAGTGGCACAGCGATTGGTGGTTGGCCGGTTCCCAAAAGAGCGGATCACTCGGCCCACTCACAGCCTGGATGTGGTCGACATGCCCGCCGTGCTCCACGCTTGTCAGCACTCCACGTGCCAGACAATCAACGCACAATGGGTTCTCCTTGCGATACTGCCTTGAGTACGCCGCCCACCTTGCCCCATACCCTCGCTGTGCTGCTGTCCCTCTGTTCACTCAAAGCCTCCAAATTTGCTTTACAAGCCCTATCATTTGCTTTACTGCGGTCCTACTATTCGCCATGGTGCGTTCTGCCTTTCCTGCCCTATCCTGCTTTATCCTCACCCCAAACCCGCTGTAGTTCAATACCCGCTTTGCCGTATCCGACACCCGGGTAACTCGTCTCCATCGCTCTAAGGCAGTCCAGCTTCACGCTTTCGGGTTGGTCGGTGAGCATCAGTTTCAGTGCCTGGATAGCGTGCTTGCCGTGCATATCCGACATTTCGCGGGAGAAGATGTTCGGCTGCTTGTCCAACTCAGTCCTATTACTGCCACCCTTTTGCTTGTTCCACTCGTCCTCTCGCTGTTTGGCCTGCTCGTTGGCGATCTTCTTTGCTTCCTGCTTTACTCGCTCAAGCAACCTATCAGGCGGGGGAAGGTAAGACATAGTGAGACAGATTCCGTCAACTGCCGCCTCAATCGCCTTATCTGGCTGTGCTATCAACTCAGGCCAGATGTCCCGCATCCCTTTCTCGGTGAACTGCTTCTTGAATTGGGCCGTGAGCGTCTTGACTGCGTGCTTTGCAACCTCTGCACTCATGCGTTGTCTCCTGTCGGCAAATCATCCAGCCATGCCATGTCGTCCCTTTTCCCTTTGCCGTCAAGCACCGCCTTGATGTAGCTGAAAGAACCGGCGCCATTCTCGCCCCCGATCCGGAAAGCTTCGCGTATCTGCTCGGCGGGATACTTCTGACAGCACTCGTTGCTATCGTTGTTGAGGATGCCAGGCATCAGTTTGCCAAAGGCTTGGAAGTAAAGATCGGCGAATTCTTTTCTCGTCATCTTCGACCCCTCGGTGATAGGGGAAGGGGAATCAGGAATCAGGAATCCGGAATCAGGAATCAGCCCGGCTAGCATAAGGCAAGCACGGTGCTTGCACGATGCTGGTATAGTGCTGGCACCAGACTCTTTATTTTCCAAGCAGTTAATGGTACATTGCGCCACAGTTGGGATAGTTGACGGCGCTTCCTTTTTATGCGGGTTCTGGTGCTTGTTGAAGTTCAGAATCTGAATGTATCGGTTGTTTCCGTCCGAGTACCGGACTATGAAGTTGCCAGCACTGTGCTCTAACTGTGCTAGCATGGTGCTAACACCGTGCTCGCCTGGTGCATCGTAGGCAAAGTATTCTGCGGCCAGTCTCCTGGGGCGTTCTTCAAGCCTCCCCTCGCGATCTGCTTCACACCACAGCGCCATGAATAAGAGGCGAGTGAGCGGCGGCAATTCGGAAAGATGCTCGTTTTTGAAAAAGCCCGGTTTGATATTTCTGCTTCTTGCCACCCTCTCACCCCCTATCCATCACAAATTGCGGTGCTGCTGACTTACTGCTCCTCCGGTATGGCTTCGATGGCGGCAATAAGCCTACTGCATGCGGTTATCGGTATCGGCAAGGATGCCCACGCACTGGCAAGCGCGTTGATATGCCCAATTGCCTCCTCCTTCATCTCCCTCCTGCCAAGGGCGCGGCCGGCGGTGAAAGCGGATTGCACGACTTCCGCTAGCCTGTCGCGCCACAATAGTTCTTGGTCGCCAGCCGGTTCTTCGTGCTCAATAAACATGGTGAGCGGAGTACCTTCACCGGCCTCGTTCATACTGCAAGCCACGTCATATTCTGGTAGTTCAAACTCCTTGCTCATTGGGCCTCCTCCCACGGTTTGGATTCAATTGAATTGGTATCGGGCAGCGGTAGCCAATGAGTGCAAATGCGGCTCCCCATGTGGCGGCTAGTTTGAATAGTCGGATACAAAGAATATGGCCCTTTCCCGCCCCTAAGAGGTGCCATGCCTTGGAAAAAGAAAACTGCATCCTTTGGCTTTTTCTTCAATTTGTCGTAAGTTTCAATTGGTTGCCATTCCACCACTTCCCCCTCCCCGCGCCCCTTGCGCGGATAGTCATTTCGCGGCGGTGGGCCGCTAGTATTCTGTCTTGGAAGTTTTCATGCTGCCAATCATTGCCGCATATCCGATGCCTTTGGGAGTCATTTTCCAGAATTCCAAAGTGCCGTCAAACTGTTCTACACCCACCTTGATGCCTCTTGGCAACGCTTTGACCGCCGCTTTCACCGCTTCCATTGCGGCCTTCTCTTTTTCGGTGCATTCGTGGTATTTCATCCCCTACTCCCCCTCGCCGCGCTCGGACGGCTACCAATTGTGCTTTACAGCCATTTCGTTGCAGTACCGGATGGCATCTGCGGTTGCTTCCTTCTCCGCCTCAATCAGCCTTAAAAGTGCCTGCTCTACTGCTTGGTTGATGGTGGGTTGCCAGCCGCTCCAATGACGTACCGGTGTGTAAATCTGAAGACGATGTTTATGGGGTTCGTCAACCTGGTTATCCAAGGTGTACCCGTACCCCTTCTCCACCAGCCTGTTCAGCGCCTCGATGCACTCGGCTTTAGAGAAAAATGGCTTATATACCGGATGCGCTATACCTTCCGGCTTAAGCCAAAGTTCTCCATCTTCATTCTTCTCCCACCCCATCCAAAATGCCAAAGGCTCAAACTCTTGCGGTGTGTTCATGGGTTCTCCTTTACCAGCGTGAAAGTTCCTCTAGGGTTTCAGCCTCAGAAAAGAAGTGATCCTCACCATATGCGGGACTATCACCTCTCAATTTTCTAGCCGCGTTCTCCGCCTTCATAGCTTCGATTCGGGCCATGCACGCAAACGCCCTCATCAAACGGCAAGCAGTTCCATCGTCCATCATTTCCCCTCCTTGATCGGCAGGGCGCGAAGCACCGTCTGCACATCCTGGCACGGCCAAACTGTCCCGCATTTCGCACACAAGTCCGGCAACGGTTTCATCTCTATCAAATGCTTGCGGTCCATGATGAAAGAGCGGTGGCCTGATACGTGGCGATGCGGACCCTCATGCCCCGCTTTCAAGTCGCACCATACAGGCGGGTTGCGCGGACCACTGACTCGCTGTTCGGTTTCCTTGTATCTTGCTTGGCAGCGAGTGTTCGGCACCCGCACGTGGCCAAGAGTGGTTAAGGTGTCCTCCTGCCCCTGTGCGTAGGTGGGAGGGGTGGAGGCGGAATTACTGAAGATCGAAACTATCGTTTTGACTTGTTGAGGCGTAAGGTCAGGGAAGCAACTCAGTAGCAACCCTACTTTCCCTGATATTTCTGCACACGCAAAGTCGGAGGATGCTTGGCTTACACGCTGGTTTAGCATAACTTTCTCCCTGAAATCTTTTCTTGATAGGTCGCTTAGTTCGTTCGCGCTGTCCAAAAATTTCTCATATTTCTCGCTCACTTGCTGGCCTCCTTCTCTTTCAATTCTGCGTACCTAAAAAACGTTTCAGCCGCTTTTTGGTCGCCCAGTTGCTCGGCTTTTATCGCTCTTTGTAGTGCTTGGCTGGGTTTGAGAGCAAAACCTCTTCGCAGGTACATGCCCCGTCATGGTAGCCTTGACATTCGCAGGTGTGGGCGTAGGTGGGAGGGGTGGAGTCAGAAGACAACTCAGCAAACAGTTCTTTTGCTTGGCAAGCTCTGCAAAATTTAGGTCTATGCTGCTCAAATTCTTGGTGCCCTGTGTTATCACACTCCCAGTTTACGGAACAGTCCCTAATAAACTCTTTGATCTTTTCGCTTAAGGCGCTCATTCTCCCCTCTCCTTGGCGGCTTCGCGGATGGCGGCCTTGATCTTATTCAGCGTAAATTTGAAGTCGGAAACCCGCATGATGAATTTGCCGTCTAGAAGATCCTCTAGGCCGACAAGTGTTGCATCTATCAAATCGTGGCCCTTCATGCAGCCCGCCCCAAACTGCTCCTTGGCGGATTGCTGGGCGGCGGTCCTGAGTTCAATTTCACGCTCAAGGGCGTTCGAGTAAGAACTGATTCTGCCGTCGCGCTCTTTAAGGTTGGCAGCTTGTGCATCCACTATCTTAGCCAGCCGCTCGTTCTCGGCGCGGAGTTCGTCGCGCTCCGTGGTGAGCCGCATCACGTCCCCTGCTTCGATGCTGATCTGAATGTCTGCCGCTTCCCACCCCGCTTTCGCTTCGTCCCGCTCCTTTTCAGCCTCATGCAGTTTCGCCAGCAGATTGTCGGCGTGCTTCTGAGTCGATACGTTCAAGTGGAACATCCGCTCGACTTCCTGCTCTGCTGCGGCGAGGCGGGTGCGGAGGTCGGTAACATCGGGCAGGTCCTCACCAATAAAAGCCAACAGGTTTTCAGCACAGCGGCGGATTTCGGGCTTGAAATCGTCAATGTCATCCCGGCCCGACAGCCAGCCATGGCCGATGCTCAACGCACGCTCACCGTTCAAATGGACCTCTACGGCCCACGTTTCAATCTCTTTACGCATCTCTCGCTCCTTTGCCGTGTGGCTAGGCTAATAACTGCAAATCGCCCTTCTCATCATCCGCTCAGCCAGCAAGTCCTGATTCAGCCCTTCCCGCACCTTGAGCAGCCGCCGCCATTCCGCCTGGTTCTCCCTTTCCACCTGTGCCGCCGTTTTGACGATCTTGACCGGCTGGCGTTTCTTCGGCTTGGCTACTTCGATCTGCGGGTAAGCCTTGGTGATGCGCTCTTTCGACCCTCGCTGGCACTCTAGGCCGCGTTCGTGTTTGCACTCGGCACAGTAGACGTTGAGACCATAGACGATGGTGTCACAGCCAACCGTCGCGCACTTGTGCGGCTTCTTCTCGCGGCATTTGGCGCAGTAGCCGGAGTCTTGCGGTGCCAGGTCGGAGCAATCGGGGTTCAGGCAGCGGATGAGGATGGTTTGAGTTGTCATGCTAAAATCCTCCATGCCAGCGCCGCCACCGCTGGAATTTGACCATTGCCAATGGCTTTAAGTCGGTCCACCCTAGCGGCCACCCCATTAGCCACTCTACCCACGTCGGGTTCAACGTCCCACCACTGAACTCTGATAGGCTTTGCCCCGCTGCGCGACCCCTCTCTTTTTGTGTTTTGCCCTTCCCGCTCCTGTAATCCCTGGAACATGGAGTTGGAAACATCGCCTTTGGCAACAATCCAAATCCGTTCACGTTTATGAGGCGCTCCAGAATTGACAGCTCCCAGCACTCCCCATTTTGCATCAAACCCCAGCGCGGCCAGGTCTCCAAGAACTCTTCCAAGCCCCCTTGAAGTAAGTATTGGTGAGTTTTCCACGAGGACGTAACTGGGTCGAACTTCGCTAATGATTCGCCGCATTTCTGACCAGAGTCCGCTCCGCTCTCCGTTAAGCCCTGCGCCTTTTCCTGCAACGCTGATGTCTTGGCAGGGAAACCCTCCAGAAACCACGTCAACACGTCCTCGCCAAGGTCTGCCGTCAAAGGTGCGAATGTCATCCCAGACAGGGAACGGGTCGAGAATGCCGTCATTCTGTCGCTGCATAAGTACGCTAGCGGCGTAGGGTTCGATTTCGACGGCGCAGACGGTTTTCCATCCAAGGAGTTTGCCACCGAGTATGCCTCCACCAGCGCCCGCGAAAAGTGCCAGCTCATTCACTTCGCCTCCTTATGTTCCGGCCACCGCCCCTTAACCTGCTCCATCTCCGCGAGGTCTGCCGGCGTCAGCTCGTCAAAGAATCCGTCCATAGCGTTTTGAGCTCGGCAGAGGTAGCGATCGCACTTGGCGATCATGCTGTCCTCAACTCTGCCCGGGAAGCTGTCATGTAGCCGCACCAGACTCTTCATCAGCGATTCGGCCACCTGCTGCTGATAGGTGGTGAGTTCAAGTCCGGTGACGTGGTTCATGACGGCTTCAATCAGCGACAGCCCGGCCACCACCGCGACGTGCTCGCGCGGTAACATCACTTCGACCATTGCGGCTCTTGCTCTGGCGGCTTTACCCATGGGAAACCTTCCCTTCCGCCGCCGCCACAAATAGCTCCCGCACCTCATCCAGGCTCAGCTTGTCAACCGCGGCTGATTCCTTGTCGTTGAGGCGGATGCTGAAGACGTGGCAGCGCGGGTTTTCTTTCATCTTGCCCATTATTTGGCCCTCCGATGGTGCAAACACTGCCCGTTTGCCAGCCGTAGCCCGCCGCCGCATTTCTTATCGTCGAGGCAGGTGGCACAGGATTCGACAGTGGCATTGCAGCGGCGCAAGAGTTCGGCAAGTTCCGGCGTCTGCACGTCCTGCTGCTCATGCTTGGCGCCGTGGACGTGACTGGTGACGTAGTGAAAGCGGCTCGCGTCCAGCATCATCTTGAGCATCATTTCCATCATCGGGCCGACATAGCCGTCCCAGTGCGCTTCGGCGCGTTCTTTCGGTGTCATTTGGTGGCCCTCCTTCCGTACTCCGCAATCAGCAGGGCATCAGCGCGGCCAATGTCTTTTTTGCGCTTTAACCAGTCGGTAACTTCGGGGTGAAGCTGCTGCGCCCTTCCCCTCGCCGCATCCTTGTCGCCAATCCCCTGCATGAGCATCTTTTTCCACGCCTGCGGTGTGACGAGGGTATAAGGGATTTGAAGCGCGGCGAGGATGCCCAACCAGAGGCCAAAGCCTTTGCCGAAGTTGAACATGGAGGTAACGCCCTGCCCGGGCATTGCGCCGACTTTTTCGATGAAACAGTGAACACCGGGCTTGTTGTGTATCCGAAGAATCTCAGCCATTTCAGACGGCAAGTATTCCGTTTTGCTGCCCTTGCCTTTTTTGACTTGCTCGGTGGGAGTGTCAAAAACATTTACACACACGCCGTTTATGAGGATTGCAACCGCTCCAGTTTGGCCGGGGTCTATGCCGATAATCATGTAAATCTCCCTTGAGATAGATTGAGAAAAAAGACCGCGCAAGACAGGAGGATGTGCGAGCGCGGCCATGCCCAGTGGGCGCAATTATTCGGGGGGTCGGGCGGCTTTCTGTTCGTCCACCCACTTCAGCACCTCGGCAAACTTGTCGGCCGGGATCTCGCTGGTTGACTTGACCTTGAAGTGCGCCAGGAGTTCGGCAGGCTGCACGGCGTCGCCCATTGCCGCGACTATTTCCTTGCGCTGGTCGGTGGTGAGTGTGGCTGCTTGCACAACCAACGGCTTCACGGTGAACGGTTTGCGGCTCGCCCTGGTTGCGGTGAGTGCCATAGTAAACGGCGCGTCGATGTGGCTCATGTGGCTAATGCGGATGCCGCCGACGGCGGCACCTCCGAAAGCCACGGTAGGGTCGCCGTAGAGGATCAAGCTGCGGCCCACGTACTCGTTGCCGTCCCTGCCCCATACGTTGACGAGGACGCGGCGCATCGACTTGCACGGCTTCCACGGCTTGCCGTTGTCGTTCTCGTAGTGGACGGCAATGGGTTGGTCACCGTTAACCGCCGTGACCTTGGTGATCTTGATGGTCATAGGCTGTCCGCCCACGAAGTCATCAAAGTTCAGTTGGTCGCTCTTGGGTGTTGTTGTCTTGGAAATGTCGATCACAGCATTATCTCCTGTTCAATATGGCGCTCGGTAGGTATCAGCCACTCGCTTTTGCTGGTGATGTCGCGGTAGGCGTCGATCACCTCTTGCACCTTCTTTTCAAAGGCAGTCGCAGCGGCGATGATGGCTTCCTGAATCTTCGGGTCCGGATACACGCGCACCGTCACCATTTCCAGCCCGCCGCTGTAGCTGATGAAGTCGATCCACTCGCGCTCGCTGACGAGTAGCCCGGTCTGGTGCTGAATCACGTAATCGGCGGGAATGGTGTCTGCCGGCACGTTTTCCACGATGGTCTGAATCTGGAACTTCTGCCGGCGGCTCTTGCACTCTATGGCGCCGTCATCGCCCACCAGCCCATCCGGTGAATACCCGATGGTGAAGCCCCATTTGTCGTTCGTGATGAAGCCCATCTCTTTGACGGGTGCAAATCTATCGTTGTAGAGGTTGCGGGCGCGAATCTCGTCATCAAAGCCGCGCATCATGTCATCGCTGATGTAGCAGGGCTCGACGTGGCCGGTAATGCGTTGCGCAGCTATTTCGTAGACGTGGGCGCGGGTCTTGTCGTTGTCGGCGACCTTGAGCGCAGACGTGATGATCAGCTTCATCTCGGAAGCCGTGAGGATGCCGCGACGGAGTGCGAGCCATTCATCCGAGCCCTGGATGATGTCGGAGTGGTACTTGATGGTCACGCCGCCACCTCCCGCTTGTTTGCCGCCTGCACCGCGTCCAGTGCCTTGGTCAGATTCTCCACCGCCACGTCAGGGTCGATGTCCCGCGTCATGGGAAAATGACAGTACGGGCAGAGCGGCGACAGGTCGCGGAAACCTGGCTTGTAGAGGGTGACAATTACGATTTCCGCGCCGCACTCCTCGCAATCCGCCTTGATACTCTTGATTTCGCCCAGATCTTTAGGCATACTTCCTCCGTTCGTGTTTTGAGACTAGGCCGCGCCAACGGCCTTTTCTTTTGCTTTATCCGCCACCATCGCCGCGAACGCGCTCACGTCTGCAGCCTCTTCCTCAACTCTCTGCGCCATACCCTTGCCCGTTTCCCACTCCCACAGAGCAACTGCGAGTTCTTCAACCTCAGCCTTGAGCAGATGCAGCAGATGGAAGTGGTCCTGCTGCCGCCAATCACCCTTGGCCGCGTTCTTCGGCAGGTTGAGGGTGTGCCAGAGGGCTAAGGCGTGGCGGATGACTAGGATGATGCGCCTGATTCTATTCACCATGCCCCGCGCCTCCTGTCGTTGTACTCGTCAATCCGCGCCTCATCCCTCGCTGCTTTCCTGCGTGCCGAGCGGCAAGATGTGCAGTCGCAGAAGTGGATCGTCTCTCCCGTTTCTTCGTCCTCGTACTCGGCGTCGTTATAGGGCGCGTTGTGATCTGCCGCACTTGGTTCCCATCCAACCATCAGAACACCCTCCCGCAGGCCACGCGCTCTATCAGCATCGGCTTCGTGATCAGCGGTGTCTGTCCGGTAATCGGCTGAATCTTGCCGCAGCCGGTGCACTTGATGACTACCCGCTGCTTGCCGTCGATTTCGGCCACAGTGCAGTACTGCCAGCCTCCGCAGGTTTCGCAGGTCACGGCCTCACCTCCAGCGCATCCTGCAACCGCTGCAACGCCCGGGGTGAGGCCGCCAGTTTCTCCAGGTTGCTCGGCAGCGGCTTAGTTGCCTCGCAAGCGGCAACGGCGGCGATGATGATGGCAACAGTGATCCAACCCATGAACTGCAGACTGCGCTCCTGGTGCATGGTCGATTTCCTACGTGGTTGCTTCAGGTATCCGGCTCTCACAGTGACCTCCCATTGACTCTGAATTCGTTCCAGTCGGGCCAACTGCTTGCCCGGGTCGGGACCGGCGGCCGCTTGAGAACGGCCTGGCAGGGTTTGCAGTAGCACTTCTCGCTAGTGTGTTTTTGGCAGCGAGGGCATTTATGTCTGGTCTTCATGCTGCCCTCCTTGTCGCGTCGATGATCTGCAAAACACGCAACGCCGATTCCTGCTGTGAGGCGTCGAGCTGGTAGGTGTAGTGGCCCTTGGCAATGGCAGTGCAGGCGATATTCCAGCCGTTGGCCTTGAGTTCAGATTTGCAACTGTTGACCGCCATCACGTCAGCCCCGCGTACAATGTCCCGCGTGGTGTGCGGCTTGCCATCGGCGAGGAAGAGAAGAACCTTTTGCAGGCGCGGCGAGTTTTCAAGCTTTGCTGCTCTGATGCGGCCCATTACTGCCCTCCTTTTGCCCTTTTAAGTTCGCGCATCTTGGCACGTTGAACCTTTGCCATCTGGTCAAAATCAAGCGTCGTATCGTAAGCTGCCAGTTCCTGGCGGCGTTGCTCGACCACCACTTCTCGGGCAATCTCACGCGCTAGCTCTTTGATTTCTGCCGGTGTCATGTTGCCGCCCTATGCTGCTTTGCTTGGATTCTGGTCTTGGACGTATTGCCTCACGGCTGTACGGATCACCAGGGCAATCGGCCATCCCTTAGTCTTTGCAAATAGAGCCAGGTCATCAAACAATTCCTTTTCAAATATTACGCTCACACCCTTCTTGTCTCCCAATTGCATCACCTCCTCTATCATTTGCGTTACCATGTGACGTTGTTGTAAATCATTTGGTTTACAGTTGCAACCAAAAAAATCAATTTAATGCAAAAAAAACCAAAAAAGATTTGCACCGTTGATTTTACGTGCTAAATTTGATTTACACCGAAACAGGAGGAGGATGCCAAAATGTCCAAAGTGGGCGAGAATATTAAACGTTTGAGGGAAAACGCACGCTGGACACAGTCCGACCTGGCAAATATCACCAAGATATCAAAGCAGTATATTTCTGCCGTGGAAAGAGGGGAGAGGAACCCAAAGCCCGAAACTATCTCTAAGTTTGCCGAGGCTTTCGCGGTAGATGAGGCCGTGTTGGTAAAGGATATTGATGCGGATTTAAAGGTGTTACAGGATGAGGTCGAGCGTTTGTTTACCAAAGCTAAGGCAACCAGCCCATTAGATAAGCATCATTTTATGGCTGAATTGTTGGAAAAATTGAGGGCGATCGAAAACGAGCGCCCTTAGAGGTCAAATCTGCTTTGCCATTTCAGCAAGGGTGTCCTCCACGCTTTCAGGATCCAGGGCCATCATAACCGCAAACAAGAGATTCAGGGGCGGGAGATTCATATGGATCAACTTCCGAGCCTCTACAGCCCGTTCAGCATCCGACATTTTGCGGTAACGTTCGATGAGTTGTGGGTCCGGCATAGGGCCCTCCTTTTGGGTGCATTGCATTTTTTTGTACTCCGCTTGGTAGGTGATTTGCGAATTAGTGTTTACGCTTTCACCTACCAATATCAGCATATTCTTTAATGAACAAGGGGTCAATTAGCCCCACACTGACACATTCTGTCGCATTTCATGTCATGACAAATGGCATTACATAATGATTACTAGCGTGTATAGGGATTTCCTGCATCAAAAAAATTATTTCAGCTTGGAAAATTCTCTGTCAATGAGGATCCGCAGGTATTCGGAAATGTTCATATCGCTTTCTTTTGCCAGAGTTTTAAGCTGTTCTTTTGATGCAGGCGTGAGACGGACTTGAACAACCTCTGTCTTAAGCCTGGCAACCATCGGGGCTGGTATACGCGAATCGCGCCTAACTTGCAAGGATTATTGTACAAAAGGGGATACTATGAGAACGCTACTTCGAATCGTAGGTGTTGTATGGACAATCCTAGGCATCATGAATATCACCGAGTCACCCTCTATGCAGGCGGGCGCCAAAAGTCTGATCGGGCCGGAATTCGTAATACTTTTCAATGTCGTGCTGTTTATCATCCCCGGCCTCGTTTTAGCGGGGCTGGGCTCGCTGATTAAGAGGAAATCTGCGGAAAAGAAATGTCCTGAGTGCGCCGAGCTGATAAAGCGCGAGGCAAAGATATGCCGCTTCTGCAAGGCAGAGGTTGCGGAGTAACGCCATGAAGGTCAACATCGTCAAGCATCCAACAATAGAAGGCGGTTATTGGTGCGAGTTTCGGCCCGATGGTGTCAAAGGGAAGCGCCGGAGAATACCGTTCCCCAGCTACGAGGATGCGTTTGCCTACAAGTCCCAGCTCGAGGCGAAAGTTGACGGAGTTGGCGCCAAGAAGATGCGCCCAACCATCGAAATGGTATATGAGCAGTATTTGGAGTGGGTAAAGTCGAACCAGTCACCGTCGACCTATGGCGACAAGGTCCGGGTATTTAAGAGCGCAATCATTCCCCACTTTGGGAAATACCAGCCAGGCGAGTTGACGCAGACGGTCTATGATGCGTTTCAGGCAAAGCTTGCAGGGAAACGCCGCGCCATCATCATGTACCAGGACTTTCTGAGCGCACTGATAAAGTGGATGGCCGAGCGGAATATGGCCGAATTGCTCACTTTCAAACCTTCCAAGCCCAAGTATCACGCGCCTAAGCCGCTGATCCCCTCCATGGCCGATATACAGTCGGTTATTGATTATGTGGCGGATCCCACCAAGAAGCAGCTTCTCATCACCATGCTATGGACCGGTCTGCGTTGGAACGAGGCGCGGCTTTTGCGTTGGGAGGACGTGTACCTGCGGCAAGGGTTCATTCGCGTGAGGGAAAGCGACCAAGAGGAAGAGGTCCACATTCCGATCTACCCCGAGATGCAGCCTTGGCTGGAGACGAACAAGAAAAAGAGCGGGTGGCTGTTTTCAAACCCCATGGCGAACAAGCGAACAAAGCAACTTGAACCTTACACGTCATTCAAGACGATTTTGGAAACTGCGAGCTTGAGGCTTGGCATTGAGATAGGTCATCATGATTTCCGCCGGCGGTCGGCTCAGAACGTGTATGAGGCATCGGGCTTTGACATCTTCGCAGCCCAGCGCCACCTACGCCACAAGGACATCAAGACCACTATGCGATATTTAGGGGTGGATGATCAGCGGCGGGCACAGATTATGGACAATGTGCTGATTCATGTTGAGAACTTGCGGAAGGGTGGACAAGTGGACAGCTAACAAAATAGGATTTATCGTTTAAATACAGCGGCTTGTGGCTACTGGTCAAATTGATTCGTAATCAATAGGTCGTCGGTTCGATTCCGATAGATGGCTCCATACACACAGGGGGTTGCAGTTTGCACTGTAACCCTTCGTTTTTTTTGCGCCCCAAAGGCACCCTCTCAGCCATATCCTTGCAAGCAAGCGCCCCGCTTGACTATCCCGCGCCCTCCAGCCCCTTGATCTGAAAACAGTCAGATGCCACCCGCCCCCAACGCAAAGACAAGACCACTGTGCTTGACAGGTTGAAGTGTAATGGGAAAATAATCGAAAACAGTGGAACGGCGGCGGAACAAAACCATACCAGTTAGTGAATATCTCGCCTCAGGTAGCAAGATTCGTAGGTACAGGAATTCTGAGACAGTCCTCGCACCGGAATCACCGCAATCAGGAGATGCAATGAGAATTCCCAGGTCATGCGCGTTTGTCCTGTTGGTTTTTTGTTCCCACGTTGTGGCAAGCACCGCCAGTGATGAAGTGTTCCACAACGGCGGTACCGGCAACTGCACAGGATGCCATACCACACCACCGCAACTGCGCGGCTCGGATGCGGGGTCGACCTGCCTCATCTGCCATCAGGCCCCCCTCGGCGTGGCCCTTCCCTCCAAGTACTTCATCGCAACCGACGTGGGCTCCTTTTCCATCTGTGTCCAACTCCCCCCAGCCGGAGATTTTTGCTGGCTCAAGAAAACGTACAAGTGGTCGACATCGCGCGGCGCAACGGAGTTCAGCCGCGGCGAGCGGCACGGACACAACATCGTTGCGATCGACTTCGGGTACGAGGCGGACAGCACCCATAGCTTCTCGCCGGGCGGCAATTATCCGAGTTCAAGCCTCACCTGCATCAGCTGCCATGACCCTCACGGCAACTACCGGCGGCGCGCCGATGGCTCAATTGGCACCTCCGGCCCCCCGGTCGTGGCTTCGGGGTCTTACCCTGACAGCCCCGACCCGACGGCCTCTGCCTCGGTAGGTACGTACCGGCTGCTCTGTGGCAGGGGATATCAGCCAAACAGCCTCCCCGGCACCCCCCCCATGGCCTCCGATCCACCCGCAGCCATAGCCCCCCGTGTTTTCAACCGGTCAGAAAACGCCTACGCTACCCGGGTCGCCTACGGGAGCGGCATGTCCGAATGGTGCAGCAACTGCCACGCCCAACTTAACAGCAGTCACAGCCATCCCTCTGGGGCCAGCGCCGTCTTGTCGGAGGGTATTGCCAGTAACTACAACTCGTACGTGCGTTCGGGAGACCTGTCCGGGCAGCGCGAGAGATCCTACAACTCGATGGTCCCTTACGAGTTGAACACGAGGGATTACGCAGTGCTGAAGTCAATTGCCGCATCTGCCGATCTTAAACAAAGCGGCCCTGCCGGAAAAGAAAACGTGATGTGCCTGTCCTGCCACAGGGCCCACGCCAGCGGGTGGGACGCAAGTACCAGATGGAACATGCAGTCCACCTACCTCGTGTATGAGGGTACGTACCCGGGAACCGACAACGGCGCACCCGTCGAATACTCCCTGGGCCGCCTCTCCTCTGAAATTCAACAGACATTTTATGACCGGCGTGCAACCGACTTTGCCACCTTCCAGCGAAGCCTCTGTAACAAGTGTCACCTGAGAGACTGATGCAGCCTTTGCAGGACAGGTAGGCGAGATTTTAGCGGGAGAGTCCGCACTCCAAGGCTGGGTTCCACAACGTGAAAAGGCCCGCCGTTACGGCGGGCCTCACTTGATGCCTTACATGGGTACCCTTTTCAAGGGTGGTTGCCAGTGCCCGTAGGCACAGGGAGGTTACAGCTTCAGGTTGTGAGATTCCGAATCGGTGGAGTTTCTTTGATGCTGATTACCTCCTTTTTTCCGAGATCCCTCTTTGCTAGCTAGCTGAGTCAAACATAGCACCGGCGATGCGAAAGAAACAGTCTGTCGAAATTTTTTTTTTCCGGGTATACTGCTTCAGTTGCCTCCTCATCGAGTTTGAACTCGCTAACGTTGTCATCTCTCTTCCTGCCGCTGAGTATCCCCCCCTCCTACTGGTACAGAGCCGTCATTTGCGCGCCCCCGTTCAAAGCAGCAGGAGCCGAGCTCGTTACCTTCACGCCGCCCTTGCCGCGCATCGCCTGGAACTGGGTCACGTTGTCCCCCTCGCGCAGCGCCGCTACAGAGTTACCGGTCTTCACGTTCCAGTCGATGGTAAGGGTGTCAAGGTAGGTATCACCATGGTAGCGGTTGAAGGTGTAGCGAAGGGTTTCGCCGCTCTTCTGGGCGTGTACCTTGAAAGTGTCGCCGTTTTCGCTGTACTGGAAATCCTTCTCGCCCTGGGCCACGGGGTTGTGTCCGCTCCAGAACTCGATGGTGTTGAACAGTACGAAGTCGACCAGTGCCGCAATTCCGTACACCGGAACGATGATGAATACCCAGGTCACCAGGCTGCGCAGGTACTTGTCGCCTACCTCGCCGTTCACCTGGTACACCTTGCGGGTGAGCGCCATCTTGCCGTAGCAACCTTGCAGGGAGACCATGGCCATCACCATGGCAAGTAGTGCCGCTGTAATCCTCTTCATAGCTATTCCTCCTTTGGTATGTGATGTACTTATGGGACAACCTCTATCCCGATTCTCCCAATATAACAGAATTGCAGTTCTTGCAGCTCATATACTTCAGCTGTACCTGTAACACAATCACCCGCAACAGTCATAATAGAAAAGAGGCCCGCTACTGATACGCAAGGCCTCTTTTTTTTACTCGATCCCCTCGTTACAGGGGTCATCCCGACGCTTTCAACGTCGGAGCTGGTACAGCTGTTTCGTAATTAGAATCCTCTTCAGTGGAAGCTACCTCGATGCAGCTACCTCCTTTTCCGAGACATTCAGTTACAGCTAGCTAGCTGAAAGAAATATACCACCTGTCTGAAATTTTTACAGAGCGCTACAATATTTTTTAGCGGCCTTCGCCGCCCCGGCTTCCACCCCGGTGCGCCGCCCTGGCTGGACTTCGAGGGGGCGGGTGCTAAAATCCGAGGGTGCTTAGCCTGGATTAATCTTTTTCGACGGCAACGGGCGGCCGAGCGCGCAAAAGCGCTTGTGCCGGACCAGTTGCCGGGGGGGAGAGCCATGAAAACGACAGCCGTGACAATGATGCTGATCCTGCTGCTCCTTCTCGGGTTGGGCGTGTATTATTTTCTGGACACTGCAGGCCCCGCCTTCGCCCTTTCCCGGCAAAGCGGCCCCATCTCCTCGAAGCTCGATGTCACGCTGAGACTGCGGGACCGTTCGGGGCTCAAGTCGCTGAACGTGAACCTGGTGCAGGGACAGAAGAACTTTCCCATCCTCACCAGGGAGTACCCCTCCGGGATCAAGGAGGGGGCGGAGACCTTCAGGCTCCCGGCCCAGCCGGGACTCAAGGAAGGGCCGGTCAGGCTGGAGGTCCGCGCGGTGGATCGCTCCATCTTCGGCTTCGGCTCCGGCAACCGCAGCGAGCAGACCTTCAACTTCGACTACCTGAACAAGCCCCCGGCAGTCGCCGTCCTCAGCACCGCCCACAACGTCTCCCGCGGCGGCGCCGGGCTGGTGGTGTACACGGTGAACCGGGAGGTCGCCAAGACCGGCGTGCTCTTCGCCGACCGCTTCTACCCCGCCTACCGCCAGCCGGGCGGCTACTACGCCTGCCTATTCCCCTTCCCCAGCGATCTGCTGCAGGAACGCTTCATCCCCAAGGTACTGGCCGTGGACCGCGCGGGGAACGAGAGGCTGACCGGCATCTACTACCACGTGCTGGAGAAATCATTCCCCAGAGACCGGATCGAGCTTACCGACTCTTTCCTGGAGAAGGTCTCGGGCGAATTCAAGGATCGCTTCCCGCAGGCCGCGACCCCGCTGGAGCTCTTCCTCAAGGTGAACCGGGAGGTGAGGCAGGCTGACCGAAAGACCCTGTACCAGGCAGGGTTGAAGACCTCCCCCACCCCGCTGTGGCAAGGGGGGTTCCTGCGCCTCCCCAACTCCGCCCCGCGCGGCACCTTCAGCCAGTTGCGCAGCTACTTCTACAAGGGAAAACAGGTGGATGAGCAGTACCACCTGGGGATCGACCTGGCCTCCCTGGCGCACTCGAAGGTCCCGGCCGCGAACGCAGGGCGGGTGGTCTGGGCCGACGATCTCGGCATCTACGGTCAATGCGTCATCATCGACCACGGCTTGGGGCTGCAGTCGCTCTACGGCCATCTGAGCCGGATCGCCGTGAAGGAAGGGGACCAGGTGAAAAAGGGGGACATCATCGGCGATACCGGGGATACCGGCCTTGCCGGCGGCGACCACCTCCATTTCGGCGTGGTGGTCTCCGGGCAGGAGGTGAATCCGATCGAGTGGTGGGACCCGTCCTGGATAAAGAACAACATAACTGACAAGCTCGAAGAGGCGAAGCAGGCGGGAGGCGCCAGGTAGCGCGAGGGGAAGCGGACAGGAGGTGAGCTCATGCAGCAACTGGTGCTGGTCCGACATGGCGAGAGCGTCTGGAACAAGGAAAACCTGTTCACCGGCTGGACCGACGTGGAACTCTCCCCGCAGGGCGAGGAGGAAAGCAGGAACGCGGGACGGCTTTTGAAGGAGAAGGGATTCGTCTTCGACGTCGCCTTCACCTCGGTGCTGCGACGGGCCATCGGGACGCTCTGGCTCATCCTGCGCGAGATGGACCTGATGTGGATCGAGGAATGCAAGGACTGGCGCCTCAACGAGAGGCACTACGGCGCGCTGCAGGGACTGAACAAGGCGCAGACCGCCGAGAAGTACGGGGAGGAGCAGGTGAAGCTCTGGCGGCGCAGTTACCATGTGCGCCCCCCCGCGCTCGGCGAGGGCGACCAGCGCTACCCCGGCCGCGACCCGCGTTACGCCTCACTCCCGCCGCACCTGGTTCCGAGGACAGAGTGCCTGCAGGACACCGTGGAGCGGGTGCTTCCCTGCTGGCAGCAGGTGATCGTCCCGGCCCTGCGGGAAAGCCGCCGCCCGCTCATCGTAGCTCACGGCAACAGCCTGCGCGGCCTCATCAAGTACCTGGACCGGGTTTCGGACTCGGACATCATCAACCTGGAGATCCCTACCGGCACGCCGCTGGTGTACGAACTGGACAACGACCTGAAGCCGATCCGGCACTACTACGCCTCCGAGATCGCCCCCCCCGCCTAACGCATCAATTCTCCCGCAGCGCCATCGGTCCCCTCGCCCCCCTCGGCAGGTTCCTTGGCAGGCGCCTCGTTGCCGGGGCCGGAGGCACCCGGCTGAGTCGGCTGAGTCGGCTGAGTCGGCTGAGCCGGCTGAGCCGGCGCGGCCGGCGGCATCGCGTCGCCGCCGTGCTTGGAGCAGTAGCTGGTCGGCTCTGTCCCGGCGATGAAGTCCTCTTCCTTTGTGGTCGGGCATTCGGGGGTGGCCAACTGGCCGGTGGAGGGATCGATGCTGACCGTGACCACACCTTCGGGCCTGGTGAAGTCCAGCGCGGGCTTACCGGCGCTGGCGCTACGCATGAACTTCTCCCAGATCGGCGCTGAGACCACGCCGCCGGTAAAACCCCTTCCCCCCGGCTTCGGCTTGTCGTACCCCACCCAGACCCCGGTGATCAGCTGCGGCGTGTACCCAACGAACCACGCATCGCGGTAGTCGTCGGTGGTGCCGGTCTTTCCGGCGGCGGGGCGCTGGCGGCTGAAGTTCTTCAGCCCCTTGGCGGTCCCGTAGGTCAGGACGTCCTTCATCATGGTGGTGGTGACAAACGCGGTGGCAGGAGAGAGCACCGGGGTCACCTGCGACGGATTCTCGTTCCAGCTCTTGCGGTTGCGGTCGTAGACCCGGATGATGGTGCGCCCCTCGCTGCGCATGCCCCCGTTGGCGAGAGGGGAGTAGGCGGAGACCAGGTCGTTCAGGGTGACCTCGTCGGTACCCAGGGCGAGGGAGAGGTCGTTGGGGGTGCGCAGGGAAAGTCCCAGGCGCCCGGCGAAGGTGACGAAGTTGTTCACCCCGAGCGATTCCAGCAGCTTCACGGTGATCACGTTGTTGGAGTGGGCCAGCGCCTGCCTAAGCGACAGCTCGCCGAAGCTCTTCTTCTCGTAGTTGTGCGGCCGCCAGGTCTGGCCGTTCCCCTTGTTGTAGGCTACCGGGGTGTCGTCCAGGAGGCTCGCCGGGGTGTACCCCTGCTCCAGGGCCGCGGCGAAGATGAGCGGCTTGATGGCGGAGCCGGGCTGGCGCTTGGCCGAGAAGGCCCGGTTGAAGCCCCCCTTGGCGTTGTCCACGCCCCCCACCGCGGCCAGGATGTCACCCGTCTTCAGATCCATGCAGATGAGCGCACCCTGCAGGTTCGGGTTCACCTTCTTCACGCCGTCGCGCAGCACCTGCTCCGCCTGCTTTTGCAGGTTCACGTCCATGGCCGAGATCACGTCCAGCCCACCCTGCTCCACGATGTGCGCCCCGTAGCGCTCCACGAGCTGTCTGCGCACCAGGTCGAGGTACCCCTGCGCCTGCCCCGGCTTGATCACCGTGGCGGGATGGGCCTCGATGGCCCGTTTCTGCTGCGGCGTGATCATCTTCACCGCGACCATGCGGGCCAGAACGACGCTGCGGCGCGCGCTCACCCTGGCCTGGTCCCCAAGCGGGTTGTAGCGCCCCGGGTTCTTGGGCACCCCCGCCAAGAGCGAGCACTCCGCCTCGGTCAGCTCTTCCGGGTTCTTGTCGAAGTACTGCCGCGCCGCCTGCGCGATCCCCCAGGCGCCGTTGCCGAAGTAGATCTCGTTGAAGTACATCTCCAGGATCTGGTCCTTGGTGTACTTCTTCTCGAAGTCCATGGCGAGCTGCACTTCCTTCACCTTGCGGTCGATCGACTTCTCGCCGCTCAGGAACTTGTTCTTGATCAGCTGCTGGGTGATGGTGGAGCCCCCCTCGGCGAGCCGGCCCTTCACCACGTCCTTCACCAGGGCCCGGGCGATGCCCCGCACGTCGATCCCCCCGTGCTCGTAGAAACGGGCGTCCTCGGTGGCAACCAGTGCCTTGCGCAGAAAGAGCGGGATCCGGTCGATGGAGACCCAGTAGCGCTGGGTGGGGAGGATGCGCCCGACGTAGCGCTGCTGTCCGTCGAAGACCCGGATGGAGGTGTAGCCAGTCGGGAGTTCCGGATAGGTCGCGATGGAGGCGTGGGCGGAAACGGCGCAGCCGAGTGCCAGGAGAAGAACGAGGAGAACGGGGGAGAAGAGCTTCTTCAGTGAAACGTGCCGACGGTTACGCAAGGTTGCTACTCCTTGTAAGGAGGTGGACGACGGTGATGCTGCGGCTTTCGTGATGGCAACGAACGTATAGGAGGCGAGAGCGCTGGGCGAGTGGTTATTCGCCCCTACAGTGATGGAGCCCTCCACTGGGGATGATCACAAGGGCTCAGGATGCTTGGAAAAGAGGTGCTGCCGTGATCCGGGCGACCTGTAGGGGCGAATAATCATTCGCCCGCCTTTGTCCCCATATCGGACCCGATCCGACTCGTCCGCCCTACCTGATCCCCTCGAGGTACCGCGTCACCTGCGCTGCCAGTTCCGGCGCGTCCAGGAGCACCGAGAGCTCACGGTTTCTGGTCAGCGCGGCGTGGGAGAGATTGTGGCTCCCGATTATGACGAAACGGTCGTCGATGACCACGGCCTTGGCATGCGTGGTGCGCCGGTCGCGCGTGAACCGCACCCGCACCCCTTTGCGTGCCAGGTACCCGGCGGCGGCGCGGTTGTCGCGCCCCACAGAATCCTCGCCCTCCAGGATCACGGTGACCTCCACCCCGCGTGCCCTGGCCTGCGCCAGGTCCTGCGCGATCGCGGCGGGGAGGTTCCCCCTGCGGTCGGTGGCCTTGAAAAGGTAAAAGGCGCAGATGATGCGCCTTTGGGCCCCGCGAATCCGCTCCTTGAGCGCCCCCGAGTAGGAGGCATCGGCAAGCAGCGTCGCCTGGGCCGGGGAGCTCAGGGCCGGCGCGGGACGGGCGACCAGGAAAACAATGGCCGAAAGTACCGCCGCGCACCGGTTGAGCTTTCTTATCAAGTGAATATGTCCATCACCTTGGAGAAGAAGTTCTTGCGCATCGGGTTCACGTCCTCACCGCTGATGCGCGCCAGCTCCTCCAGGAGTTCGCGCTGCTGCTTGTTCAGGTTGATCGGGGTCTCTACCTTGGCGATGACCAGGTGGTCGCCGCGCCCATACCCCTGCAGCGCCGGGACCCCCTTGCCGCGCATCCTGAAGACGGCGCCGGACTGGGTACCCTCGGGAATCTTCATGTTCACCTTGCCGTCCAGCGTGGGCACCTCGATCTCGCAGCCAAGGGCCGCCTGGGTGAAGCTGATCGGGATCTCGCACAGGACGTCGTTGTCCTCGCGCCGGAAGAGGGAATGCTCGCGCACCGTGAGCGCCACGTAGAGGTCGCCGTTGGCGCCCCCCTTGATCCCCTGCCCCCCTTCGCCGGAGAGCTTGAGACGGATGCCGGTCTCGACCCCTGCGGGGACCTTTACCGAGATGGTCTTCTTGTCGCGGACCGTACCGGTGCCGCGGCAGCTCGGGCAGGGATGCTCAACCACGCGCCCCTCGCCGTTGCAGTGCGAGCAGGTCTTGGAAACGCTGAAGAAGCCCTGCTGGAACCGCATCTGGCCCGCCCCCTGGCAGGTGGGGCAGGTCTTCGGCTGGGTGCCGGCCTTGGCGCCGGAACCGCCGCACGTCTCGCAGCGTTTGGCGTAGGGAATGTCGATCTTCTTCTCGACCCCGAAAGCGGCCTCCTCGAAGTTGATCTCCAGGTTGTACTGCAGGTCGTCGCCCCGCTTGCCGCGCGAGGTCTTCTGGCGTCCGCCGAACACCTCCCCGAAGATGTCGCCGAAGATGTCCCCGAAGGGGGAACCGCCGAAACCGCCGAAGGGGGAACCGTTGAAGCCGCCGCCCCCCATGCCGGCGTGCCCGAACTGGTCGTAGCGCGCACGTTTCTCGGGGTCGGAGAGCACCTCGTAGGCCTCGGAGACCTCCTTGAACTTGTCCTCGGCGCTCTTGTCACCCGGGTTCTTGTCCGGGTGGTACTTGATGGCCAGGCGCCGATACGCCTTCTTGATCTCCGTCTCGGAGGCGTTTTTGTTCACCTCGAGCAGTTCGTAGTAATCCTGTTTTTCACCGTTTGCCAAAGTATGCCCTCGTAACACAAAGAGCAGCGCCCCATCTCATGAGACGCTGCCCGTTGCGGTTGTCATTTTCTACATGCAGCGCCATCTTCTACCAAAGAGGCCCCGCTTTGCAACCCTTTCTTACTTCTTGTCATCCTTCACTTCCTCGAAGTCGGCGTCGACCACCTTCTCGCCCTTGGCGGCTCCGCCCGCTTCCGGCTCGGCCTGCGGCTCGGCACCCTCGGCGCCCGCGGCCTGCGCCTTGGCATAGACCGCCTCGGCCAGCTTGTGGGAGGCCTGCATCAGGGTCTCGCTCGCCTTCTTGATCTCGTCGGCGTCGCTTCCTTCCAGCGCCTTTTTGAGGGCCGCGATCCCTTCCTCGATCTTCTGCTTCTCGGAGGCGTCGATCTTGTCGCCGAATTCCTTCAGGGACTTCTCGGTGGAGTAAACCAGGTTGTCCCCCTGGTTCTTCGCCTCGATCAGCTCGCGCTTCTTCTTGTCGTCGGCGGCATGCGCCTCGGCGTCGCGCACCATCTTCTCCACTTCCTCCTTGGAGAGGCCGGAGGAGGCGGTGATGCGGATGGACTGCTCCTTGCCGGTGCCGAGGTCTTTCGCGGAGACGTGGACGATGCCGTTGGCGTCGATGTCGAAGGTCACCTCGATCTGGGGCACGCCACGCGGCGCGGCCGGGATCCCGGAGAGCTCGAAGTTGCCCAGTGTCTTGTTGTCCGCCGCCATCTCGCGCTCGCCCTGCAGGACGTGGATGGAAACCGCCGGCTGGTTGTCGGCAGCGGTGGAGAACACCTGGGACTTGCGGCACGGGATGGTGGAGTTCTTGTCGATCAGCTTGGTCATCACGCCGCCCAGGGTCTCGATGCCCAGGGAGAGCGGGGTGACGTCGAGGAGAAGCACGTCCTTCACGTCGCCGCGCAGAACGCCGCCCTGGATGGCTGCGCCGATGGCGACCACCTCGTCCGGGTTGACGCCGCGGTTGGGGACCTTGCCGAAGATGTCCTGCACCTTCTTCTGCACGATCGGCATGCGGGTCATGCCCCCAACGAGGATGACCTCGTCGATGTCGGAGGCGGAGAGGCCGGCGTCCCTGAGGGCCGTGCGGCAGGGGCCTTCGAGTTTCGCGATCAGGTCGGCGCAGATGGACTCGAGCTTGGCGCGGGTCAGCTTCATGGTCAGGTGCTTCGGACCGGAAGCGTCGGCGGTGATGAACGGGAGGTTGATGTCGGTCTCAAGCGAGGTGGAGAGCTCGCATTTCGCCTTCTCGCCCGCCTCTTTCAGCCTCTGCAGCGCCATCTTGTCGCCCCTGAGGTCGATCCCCTGGTCCTTCTTGAACTCGTCGGCGATGTAGTCGATGATCTTCTGGTCGAAGTCCTCGCCCCCCAGGAAGGTGTCGCCGTTGGTGGACTTCACCTCGAAGACCCCTTCGCCCAGTTCCAGGATGGAGACGTCGAAGGTGCCGCCGCCCAGGTCGAACACGGCGATCTTCTCGTCCTTCTTCTTGTCCAGGCCGTAGGCGAGTGCCGCCGCGGTCGGCTCGTTGATGATGCGCAGGACGTTCAGACCGGCGATCTTGCCGGCGTCCTTGGTGGCCTGGCGCTGGGAGTCGTCGAAGTAAGCCGGGACGGTGATGACCGCGTCGGTGACGGTCTCACCGAGGTAGTCCTCGGCGGTCTTCTTCATCTTCATCAGCACCATCGCCGAGATCTCGGGGGGAGAGTATTTCTGACCGCGCACCTCGACCCACGCGTCGGCGTTATCGGCCTTGACGATCTTGAACGGGGAGATGGCGATGTCCTTCTTGACCGCCTCGGTATCGTACTTGCGCCCGATGAGGCGCTTGATGGCGTACAGGGTGTTCTCGGGGTTGGTGACCGCCTGGCGCTTGGCCTGCTGGCCCACCAGCCGCTCGCCGTTCTCGGCGAAAGCGATCATGGAAGGGGTGGTACGGCTTCCCTCTGCGTTCGCTATGACAACCGGCTCCCCACCTTCCATCACTGCGACGCAGGAGTTGGTGGTCCCGAGGTCGATTCCTATTACTCTACTCATGTGTTTGCCTCCTCATATGGTAACTGTCACTCAGCAAGCTAGTCATGCCCCCAGCAAAAAACAAGGGGCGGGGTGAAAAAAAGATAAAGACAAAGATCAAGACTAAGTAAAAGCTCCCTCTAAATCTTGATCTTTATCTCAATCCGCCTCTAAGCCGCAGGCTTAACGGCGACGGTGACCATGGCCGGGCGCAGCAGCCGGTCGTTCAAGAGGTACCCCTTCTGGAACACGTTCACGATGGTGTTCGGCTCCTGCTCCTCGCTCGGCACCTGGGTCATCGCCTGGTGAAAGGCGGGGTCGAACGGGGTGCCCGGCGGAGTCTCCAGCGCCGTCACGCCGAACTTCTTCAGGGTGGAGACCAGCATGTTCAGGGTGAGCTTCACCCCCTCGACGATGGGATCATCCTCGCTGGCGTGGTCTATGGCACGCTCCAGGTTGTCTAGTGAGGGGAGAAGTTCCAGGACGATCTGCTCGTTGCCGTACTTCAGGATCTCTTCCTTCTCCTTTTGCACCCGCTTCCGGTAATTCTCCAGGTCGGCGCGCTCGCGCAGGTACTTGTCCCAGTTGCTCGCCGACTCCAGCCCCTTGGCGGCCAGGGCTTCTTCGAGTTCCTTGATCCGATCCGCATCGGACAGCGGCTGCGCGAGCTCCACGTGGTCCTGCGCCCCCTCCGCCTTCTTGTCGTGCTGGTGCGCATCGTGTTTTTTCTTGTCCATCCCTTTGTACTCTCCTTTTCTCGCGCTACTCGGTTTCGAGCAGGCGGCTGATCAGTTTGGCCGTATAATCGACGATCGGTATCACCCGGCCGTAGCCCATCCGGGTCGGGCCGATGACCCCCAGCACCCCGACCGTGTCCTTGCCGGTGAGGTAGGTGGAGGTGACCAGACTCATCCCCTCAACCTTGAGCAGGGGCGACTCGGAGCCGATGAAGATCTGCACCCCTTCGGCCTGCATGGAGCGGTCCAGCAGGTCCAAAAGGAGGCTCTTCTTCTCGAAGGCCCGGAAAATCTCACGCATCTTGGCGGCGTCGGCGAATTCGGGCTGGTCCAGGATGTTCGCCTGCCCCTCCAGGAAGATCTCGGTGCTGTCGGTCCTGATGGTCTGCTCGGAAAGCGCGATCGCCTTCGCCATCAGCGAATCGTAGCGGACCTTCTCGCTCTGCAACTCCGCCAAGAGCCGCTCCCGCACCTGGGCGATGGTCAGCCCCTGCAGCATCCCGTTCAGGTAGTTGGCCATGCGGACCAGGTCCTCCTGCGGGATCTCCTCCTCCGTTTCCAAAAGCCGGTTCTGTACCGTCCCGTTCTGCGATACCAGGATGGCCAGGATGCGGTGGCTGGACAGCTTCACGAATTCCATCTGGTGGAAGACGTTGGCCGCCATGCGCGGCGCCATCACCACCCCCATGTAGCTCGAGGTGGTGGAAAGGAGCCGGCTCGCCTCCTTGAGCACCTGGGCGGGATCCTTGCCCGCCATGCGGCAGTGCCTGCGGATCTCTTCGCGCTTGCCCGCGGTGAGGTTCTGCTTCGCCTCCAGGATCGAATTGACGTAGAGGCGGTAGGCCTTGTCGGTGGGGATGCGGCCGGCGGAGGTGTGCGGCGAGGTCAAAAGCCCCATCTCCTCCAGGTCGGACATGACGTTGCGCACGGTGGCCGGCGAAAGCGCCAGCGCGTGGCTGCGGGTAATGGTCCGGCTCCCCACTGGTTCGGCGGTCGTTATGTAATCCTCGATGACCGCCTCGAGGATGCGTTTGCCTCGTTCGGAAAGTTGCTCTTCCATAGCCTTGGTCCTCAAAAGCGTTTAGCACTCAAAAAGTTCGAGTGCTAAACGAGCTTCAAGTTAGCAACGCACCTTTGCTTTGTCAAGGGGTTCTCTGGCGATATAAAAGCGGTTTTACAGAAAGCGGGAGAAGATGCTGTTGGCGATGATTACCGAGCGGTCGGCGAGACGGATGCGCTCCCCGTCAGCGACCAGGAGCCCCGCCCGCAGCAGCTCGTCCACCTGCGCCAGCCGGCCGGCCAGCGCCTCTTCGCCGAAGGCGGCCTTGAGAGGGGAAAGTTCGAGCCCGGTCAGCACCCTAAGCCCCAGGAAGAAGCTCTCGGAGACGGCGTCCTCCAGGGAGAGCTCTACCGGCTCCCGCTCGGGGAGGAGGTGGGCGGTGATCGCAGCGCGGTAGTCGTCGAGGTCGGCGGCGTTGTTCCAGCGGCGCCCCAGGCCGTCGGGATTCCAGAAGGAATGCGCGCCGGAGCCGAATCCGAGGTAGCTTAACCGGCTCCAGTAGGACTGGTTGTGGCGGGAAAAGCGCCCGGGCCTGCCAAAGTTGGAGATCTCGTAATGGAGGTAGCCGGCGCCGGTGAGGAGCTCGGCGGTGGTCTCGAACATCCGGGCGGCCTCCTCCTCCCCCGGCAGGATCAGCTCTCCCCGGTCGTAGAGCCTTTCGAAGGGGGTGCCCTCCTCGACGGAGAGCGCGTAGGCGGAGACGTGCTCGGGGGCGAGCGCGATCCCCTGGCCGAGTGCGGCGCGCCAGTCGTCCAGGGATTGCCCGGGGAGGGAGTGCATCAGGTCGATGCTCACGTTGTCGAATCCCGCCCGGCGCGCCTGATCGAAGGCCGCGAGCGCCTGGGGCACGGTGTGCGCCCGCCCGAGCCTCTGCAGCAGGCGCTCCTCGAAGGACTGGATCCCCAGCGACAGGCGGTTCACCCCGGCGGCCCGGTAGCCGGAGAGCCGCTCCGGTGTCAGCGTACCCGGGTTCGCCTCCAGGGTCACCTCGGCGTCACCTTCGAGCCCGAAGCGGAGCGCCGCCTGCTCGATCAGTCGCCCCACCAGCACCGGCGCCATGAGCGACGGCGTACCGCCGCCGAAGTAGAGGGTGGGCGTCTGCACCGGCTCCGCCAGCGCCTCGTGGCGCAGCTCCATCTCGCGCAGCAACAGCTCCACGTACCCGGAAAGTTCGTCCCCCGACCAGGCGGTGGAGTTGAAGTCGCAGTACAGGCATTTTTTCAGGCAGAAGGGGAAGTGTATATATAGACCTGCTCTCATGGCTGCAGCGCTCCTTTACCCGCCAGCTAACGTTCTAGCAGATCCCGTCTCTTCTTGTCACGTAAAAGCGCCGCAACTGTACGAAGATGCTTGAAATTCCCCGGGATGAATATTACACTCCGAACTTCGTCAGCTTCCTTCCCTTCGCGGAGGGGTCAACCAGGGTGGCGCTAAGGGGAGATCGGACAGGGCGAATGATCATTCGCCCCTACGTGCAGATGGCCGTCCACCGCCGTAGGGGCAAATAAATATTTGCCCAGCCGTCGGCGCCTTGTCACTGACAATGGCAAAAAGGGACAAAGACGCAGCAGAGGGGGCGCATGATCAATCGCCCTAGAGCAGGCACCCAGTTCAATCAGGAGGGGACATGCAGAAGAGCATCAAGGCCGCCGCGCTGCAGTTCAACATAGCGCTGGGGGACATCGACAAGAACCTCGCGTACGTCACCGAGAAACTGCGCCGGCTCGCCGCAGATGGCGTGGAGCTCGCGGTACTGCCGGAGATGTGGAGCTGCGGCTTCGACTACCGTCAGTTGAACCAGCTGGCCCTGCAGACCCCGGCCCTCGTGGAGCGCATCCTGGCCCTTTCCGGAGAGTTCGCCATGACCGTCATCGGCAGCCTGCCGGAACCGCACGGCGAGAAGGTCTACAACACCGCCTACGTCGCCGACCGCGGCAAGCTCGCGGGAAGCTACCGAAAGATGCACCTCTTCGGCCTGATGCACGAGGACCGGCACCTCGACCGCGGCGATGCCGTCTGTCTGCTCGACACGAGCGTCGGCAAGATCGGGGTCATCATCTGCTACGACCTCCGCTTCCCCGAGCTTGCCCGCAGGCTCGCGGTGGACGGCGCCGAGATCATCGTGATCACCGGGGAATGGCCCAAGCCGCGCGAGGAGCATTGGCGCACCCTGATCCGTGCCCGCGCCATCGAAAACCAGCTCTTCGTGGTCGCCACCAACACCTGCGGGATGATCGGGAAGCTGGACTTCTTCGGCTCCTCCCTGATCGTCAACCCCAAGGGGGAACTCCTGGCCGAAGGGGGGTACGAAAACTGCGAACCGACCGCGCTCCTCGATCCCGCCGAGATCACCGCCTGGCGCCAGAGCATCAACTGCTTCCAGGACAGAAGGCCGGAGTGCTACTAAGACGTGTTTCCTGTTGACTTCCCCAAGGGTTCAGCATATTTTTCCAGTTTGATTTCCATCTAACCGCGGAGGTTGCACGTGGGCATGCTTGCTTCGACCGGCCTGGTCGTAAAACTGGTACTTTTACTGTTGCTCTATTTCTCGGTGGTCTCCTGGGGCATCATCTTCTACAAGCTGCTGCAGGTGTACCGCGCCAACGGCGCCTCCGAGCGCTTCCTCGAGTTCTTCTGGAAAGCCAAGCGCTTCGACGCCATCAACTCGCAACTGGACCGCTTCGAGCACTCCCCCCTCACGGTCCTGTTCCAGGAGGGGTACGGCGAGCTGCGGAAACTGCAGGAGAAGGTCGAGGAGAAGGCTGATCCCAACATCGTCAGCACCGACCTCGGCGGGGTCGACAACATCGCCCGCGCCCTGCGCCGTGCCACCACCATCGAAATCACCAGGCTGGAAAAATACCTCACCTTCCTGGCCACCACCGGCGCCACCGCACCGTTCGTCGGCCTCTTCGGCACCGTCTGGGGCATCATGACCGCCTTCGAGAAGATCGGCCAGAGCGGCTCCGCGTCCCTGGCGGTCGTCGCCCCGGGCATCGCCGAGGCGCTCATCGCCACCGCGATCGGCCTCGTCGCCGCCATCCCGGCCGTCATGGGGTACAACCACTTCCAGCACAAGATCAAGGTGCTCATCTCGGAGATGGACAGCTTCTCCACCGAATTCCTCAACATCGTACAGCGCAACTTCGCGGGGAGATAAACCATGGAGTTCGGCAACAGGGAAAACGGCGATCGCGGCACGATGTCGCAGATAAACGTCACACCTCTGGTCGACGTCATGCTGGTGCTCTTGATCATCTTCATGGTCACCGCGCCGATGATGCAGCAGGGGGTCCAGGTCAACCTCCCCAAGGCGGATACCAAGTCGCTGGCGCCCAAGGAGGACACCCTGGTGGTCTCCGTCGAGCAGTCCGGTAAAACCTTCATCAATTCCACCGAGGTCGCGGGCGACCAGTTGAAGGACAAGCTGAACACCATGCTGGCCGGCCGCGAGAAGCGCGAGGTGTTCCTCAAGGCTGACCAGGCGGTCCCCTACGGCGACGTGGTCCGGGTCATGGCCCAGATCAAGGGAGCCGGGGTGGAGCGCCTGGGCATGGTGACGGAGTCCCCGCAACGCCGATGAAGACCGCGTTAACGCGCAACTACCCGAAGCCGGGGGGGATGCTGGCGCTCTCCCTCGTCTGCCACCTGGTCGTGTTCCTGATCATCGCCAACTGGCACTTCCTCCCTGAGTTCCGTCGGGACGAATCTCCGGTCACCTACGTCGACATGGTGACGCTGCCGGTCGCTGCGCCGCAAAGCGGCATGCCGCAAGCCCCGGCGCCGGCCGAGGCCAAGGCACCCGCCGCGCCGGCCCCAGCCCCAGCGGCGCCCAAGCCGGCCATGGCCCTGCCGACCAAGCCCGCAGCGAAGACGCCGCCCGTCAAATCCCAGGCCAAAACCGAACAGCAGCAGAAAGAGGCCGAGGACCGGGCCTTCAACGAACGGATGGCCAAGCTGCAGCAAAAGGCTGAAGAGCGGCGCCAGGCCGCTGCGATCGACGCCCTCAGGAAGAAAGGGAGCGCCCGCACCGGGATGCCCGGGGCGACCGGGAACCAGGCGGGGAGCGACTATTCCTCGTACCTGCAGTCCCGGCTCAGGGACGCCCTCAAGCAGGTCATCGCCACGCAGACCAAGGCGCCGCAGGTGATCGC
Organism: Geomonas diazotrophica; assembly: GCF_019063885.1. Classification (NCBI taxonomy): domain Bacteria; kingdom Pseudomonadati; phylum Thermodesulfobacteriota; class Desulfuromonadia; order Geobacterales; family Geobacteraceae; genus Geomonas; species Geomonas diazotrophica. The sequence continues at coordinate 3,832,593 of NZ_CP077684.1, forward strand.
CACCATCACGGTCGCTCCCGACGGCAGCATCGACTACCGCGTCGAAAAGGGGTCGGGGGATCCCTTCTTCGACGAGGCCGTACAACGGGCAGTGGCGTTGGCAGGCAAGACACTGGTGCCCCCGCCCAACCGCTCGCAGTACAAACGCGTGTTCCGCTTCATGCCTGAAGGGGTGAAATAGATGATAAGAATCCTTCTGCTACTGTCGTTACTGCTTCTGGGCCCGCAGGGTTTCGCGGCGGAGAGTTACCTCGACGTCACCGCCCCGACCTCCGGGAAGATGAAGCTGGCCATTGCACCCACGACCGCGCTCTCCGGCTCCATTCCCGCCGACGTGGCGCGCGAGCTCCCCGAGCTCTTCGGGTTCGACCTCGGTATCGCTGGCCCCTTCGAGATCGCCCCGAACGAGGTCGGCAGCGCGCTGCTTCTGAAAAGCGCCTACGGCGTCCAAGGCGACACGGCCATCATCGAGTGCCGCCTGGTGGACCAGGTGCTGAACCGGGAGGTGGTCGCCAAGCGCTACAGCGGCCGGCTGAAGGACCTGCGCCGCATGGGGCACGCCTTCTCCGACGAGGTGCTGCGCGTGCTGACCGGCGCGAAGGGCCCCTTCACCGGGAAGATCGCCTACGTCTCCAAGGCCTCCGGCAACAAGGAGATCTTCATCATGGATTACGACGGGCATAACCCGCAGCGGCTCACCAACAACGGCTCGATCAACCTCTACCCCGACTTCGCCCCTTCGGGCAAGGAGCTCATCTACACCTCCTACAAGAAGGGGAACCCCGACCTGTACCGGCGTGAGCTCTTCACCGGGCAGGAGGCGCGCGTATCGTCCCGAAGCGGCCTGAACGCCATGGGGGTTTTCTCCCCCGACGGAAACAAGATCGCCCTGGTCCTCTCCAAGGACGGCAACTCCGAGATCTACCAGATGAGCCGGAACGGCAAGGACCTGGCGCGCCTCACCAACAACCACGCCATCGACGTTTCCCCCGCCTGGTCTCCCGACGGCTCCCGGATCGCCTTCGTCTCCGACCGGCTGGGCAAGCCGCAGCTCTTCGTGATGGACGCCAACGGCGGGAACCTCAGGCGTCTCACCAGCAACGGGGCCTACAACGTCACCCCGCGCTGGTCGCCCAAAGGGGACCGCATCGTCTACGCGCGCAAGGAAGGGGGCTTCCAGATCTACGCCATCAACCCAGACGGTTCCGGGGACACCCAGTTGACCAGCGCGGGGAGCAACGAGCATCCGCGCTACTCCCCAGACGGGCGCTTCATCGTCTTCAGCTCGACCCGGGACGGCGGCGAGGGGCTGTACCTGATGCGCGCCGACGGCAGCGGACAGACCAGGATATCCCCGGACCGGGCGCTGAACACCCACCCGACCTGGTCGGTGAACTGGTGACGGCGAGGCATTGCCGTTGCCTAACCTGGAAAAGGTGGGTATACTTCCATTCGTTTTTTCAAGGGACATCGGTAAGCCACGATATCCATATTCCATAGATCAAAAGGAGTGGGGAATGCGCAAGAGAATCGCCGGATGCCTCGTTGTTCTAAGTTTGGGAGCGCTGGTAGCGGGAGGGTGCGCCAAAAAGGACCTGGTGAAGGAAGAACCGCCTCCCCCGGTCACGGCCCCCGCCCCCGAAGCAGCCAAGCCGGCCCAGGAAGCCAGACCCGAAGCGCCCAAGGCGCCGGTCACCGAGCAGACCCCGGTGCGCGAGCCGGTGGTGGCGCAGGAGCCGGCCCGCGAGACGCCCAAGGCGTCGGGCGACCTGCAGGGCCTGTTGCAGAAGATCTACTTCAACTTCGATTCTTCCGACCTTTCCGAGGACTCGCGCAACCTCCTCACCAGGAACGCGGAGTACCTGAGCAAGCAGCCGTCGGTCAAGATCCGCATCGAGGGGAACTGCGACGAGCGCGGCTCGGACGACTACAACATGGCGCTGGGTGAGAGAAGGGCCAAGGCAGCCAAGGACTACCTGGTGAACCTGGGCATCTCCTCCGAGCGGATCAGCACCATCAGCTACGGCGAAGAGAAGCCGGTCGACGCCGGGCACGACGAGGCGGCCTGGGCCAAGAACAGAAGGGACGAATTCGTCGTCGTGAAGTGAGGTTTGCCACGCAGCCCAAAGGAGCCTACGGGCTCCTTTTTTTATCGACCGGCCTTAAAGGAGGTTTTGTCATGTGGTTTACGAGGGGGGCGCTGGGAGCGCTGGTTCTGCTGACCTTTTTCGGCTGTGCCAGCCAGAGCGATCTGGAGTCTGTGCGCCGCGACAACGATGAGATCAAGAACCGTCTCTTCACGCTCGACCGGGGACTGAACGAGGTCCGCGGCGAGGTGAAGGAAGGGGTGGAGAAGTCCCTGGCCGGGTACCGGCAGAGCCTGGAGGCGCTGCAGGCGGACATGGCGGGGTACCAAAAGGAGATGGCCTCCATCCGCAAGGGTGGGGCGGACCTGCAGGCGACCCTGGAGAGCGCCAGGGTGGACATGCAGCTTCTGACCGGCAAGGTCGACGACGTGCGGATCCTGGCGCAGAAACCGGCCGACGACATCGCCCTTTTGAAGGAAGACCTGAACAAGAGGCTGGCCGCGCTCGAGGCGCGCATGACCAAGCTGGAGAAGGGGATCGAGGAGCAGCAGGCGAAGGCGGCAGCGGCGCTCAAGTCCCCCGAGCAGCTCTACCAGCAGGGGCAGGATGCCCTGAAGGCCGGACAGGGGGCGAAGGCCCGCGAGTTCTTCGCCAGCTTCCTCGTGCAGTACCCCAAACACAGCCTGGCCGCCAACGCCCAGTACTGGATCGGCGAGAGCTACTACCAGGAGAAGAACTACGAGCAGGCGGTGCTGGAGTTCCAGGAGGTCATCAAGAACTACCCGGACAAGGAGAAGGCACCGGCCGCCATGCTGAAGCAGGGGATGGCCTTCAGGGAGCTGGGGGACAGCAAGAGCGCCGCCTACATCCTGAAGAAGCTGGTGGATGAGCACCCGAAATCGGAAGAGGCGAAGATCGCCAGAGACAAGTTCAAGATCAAGTAGCGAAAGCTAAGCACGGATTACCGAAAGGCCCTCCTGCCAAAGCGGGAGGGCCTTCCCGTTTGCGGCTGCGGCCGCCACGGAAAAAGGAGAGCACCATGTTCCTCGCCAGAGACAAGAACAACGACCTGTACCTTTTCGATAAGCTCCCGGTGAAGGGGAACGAATGCTGGTGGGCGGAAACGGGGGTGGACGGCACCTACCTCAAGCTGGACAAGTCCCTCTACCCGGAGATCACCTGGGAGAGCGAGCCGGTCCCGGCCGAGCTGGTGCTGGCTCAGAAATAGAGACATGGGCAGAAATCGGGGTTGACGTTGTCAGGGTGTAGGGCGAAGAATCATTCGCCCGCCTTTACCTACATGGGGCGGAAGTCGGGCTTGATGTTTTCCGGGGTGTAGTTCTGCGCCACGGCCCACCCCTTCCCCGGCACCAGTCTCGGTTCCAGGCGGCAAGCGATGTAGCCGATCAGGTTGGCGGGCTCGGGGAGGTCGGATGCGATGGTGACCACCCGGAAGCCGATGAACTCCCCCTCTTCCGGGTATCCTGGCGCACCCTTCAGGGTGCAGCTCCAAAGCTGCAACGGCCGCTCGGGGGCGGCCAGGCTGACCAGGAAGGTGCGCTCGCCGTCCCGGTTCAAGCCGCCCGACTCCTCGACCAGTGCCGGAACCAGGCCGCCGATGAGCGGCGTGTAGCCGATGGAGCAGGCGTGTGCGAAGGCGGCGGCGCTATCCGGGAACTGCAGCGCCTCTTTCTTCTTCCTGAACCAGTTGAACATGGCGTCACCTGTGCCCGCCCAAGGCGGGTGCTGGAGCATTCCGGCTTCGGGGTAAGAAAAAAGGCGGGTCACCCCGCCTTTTTCGCGTCCGGATGTCTGTGAGGCCCCTAGGCCTTCTTCTCCGCTTCCGCGGTGGCCGCGGCAGCCGGTGCCGGTTCGGCGGCAGCGGTCCCCTCGACCTTGGCCTTGAGCTCCTCGGCCTCGCGCACCTTCTCCTCCTCGGCCTTCTTCTTGGCCTCGGCCAGCTTGGCCAGGTGCTCCTTCTCCTCTTCGGTCCTGCTATCGGCCTCGATGGTCTGCTTGAAGTCATCGGTGGCTTTCTTGAACTCGGCCAACCCCTTCCCCAGCGACTTCGCCAGGTCCGGCAGCTTCTGCGGGCCGATGACGATGAGTGCTATGACCAAAATGATGACCAGTTCAGGCATCCCGATTCCGAACATACTATTTACCTCGCTTGGTATGCGTCAAACGCGCGTTTGTCATACAAAAAGTCCAAAAAATAATAGAGGTTTTACCGACGGGTGTCAAGCTTGCAAAGGTAGGACCTTAATTGGTTTGACATGATCCCGAACATTGTCTAAGATCGGTCCTGTTTACCATATATTTCAAATGAGAAAGACAGTTTGGTGGTGACAAACATGACGCAGGCATCTTTAAAGTCCGATATTAAATCGCTGCTCAAAGAACGCAAAGCCGTGCTCCTGGCGCACAACTACATGCGCGACGAAGTGCAGGAGATCGCTGACATAACGGGAGACTCGCTGGCCCTTTCCATGGAGGCCGCCAAGACTGACGCCGAGGTGATCGTCTTCTGCGGCGTGCATTTCATGGCCGAATCGGCCTCGATACTGGCACCGGAAAAGACCGTACTCCTCCCGCGCCTGGACGCGGGTTGCCCCATGGCCGACATGGTGTCGGCCGAGGAGCTGAAGAAACTGAAGGCCACGCTCCCCGGCGTGCCGGTGGTGACCTACGTGAATTCCTCCGCCGCGGTCAAGGCCGAGAGCGACATCTGCTGCACCTCCGCCAATGCCCTCAAGGTGGTCCAGTCCATGAGCGAAAAGGAGATCATCTTCGCCCCGGACAAGAACCTGGGGAGCTACGTGGCCCGCTTCACCGACAAGAAATTCCACCTCTGGGAAGGGTACTGCCCCACCCACGAGAGGCTTCGCCCCGAGGTGGTCAAGGAGCTGAAGGCGCAGAACCCCGGCGCGCCCTTCGTCTGTCACCCGGAGTGCAACCCGGCCGTCGTGGCGCTCGCCGACCACGTCTGCTCGACCACCGGCATGTACGACTACTGCAAGAAAAGCAGCGCCAAGCGCTTCATCATCGGCACCGAGGCCGGCATCCTGTGGCGGCTCAAGCGCGAGAACCCGGAGAAGGAGTTCATCCTCGCCTCGCCGGCTCTCATCTGTCCCAACATGAAGCTCACCTCGCTCGAAGACGTGCACGAGGCGCTGGTCAGCATGACCCCCGTGGTCAAGGTCCCGGAAGAGGTCCGCATCCCCGCCAAGCGCGCCCTGGACCGCATGCTGGCCATCCCGCGGGACTAACTTGCCCCCCTCGCCCGATGCTTCCCTCGCCCTCCGGGAGAGGGTTGGGGGTGAGGGCGACGCCCGGCCTCCAAGACGAAAACAGGAAACAGATCCCCTCACCCCGCCCCTCTCCAGAGGGAGAGGGAAAGTAGACGAAACACTCCCCCCGAGGGAAAGGGAGTGCACAGAGGAGAAGGATATGATCCGCCCTTTCAAAGGGATGCAGCCGAAGATAGACCCGTCCGCCTTCATCGCGGAGGGGGCCGTCGTTATCGGCGACGTCACTATCGGCAAGGAAGCGAGCATCTGGTACAACTGCGTGGTGCGCGGTGACGTGAACTCGATCAGCATCGGGGACCGCACCAACATCCAGGACCTCTCCATGCTGCACGTGACCCACAAAAAACACGCCGAGGACCCGGGCGCGCCGCTGGTCATCGGCAACGACGTCACCGTTGGGCACAGCGTCACCCTGCACGGCTGCACCATCGAGGATGGCGCCTTCATCGGCATGCAGGCCATGATCATGGACAAGGCGGTGGTCGGCAAGGGGGCCCTGGTCGGCGCCCGCGCCCTGGTCACCGAAGGGACCGTGATCCCCCCCGGCACCCTCTGGGTCGGGGCACCCGCGAAGTACAAGCGGGACCTCACCGAGAATGAGATCGCCTGGCTGGGACGCTCTGCCGGGAACTACGTCAGGTACTCCAGGGAATACCTGGAAGATGACGCAACCGAGGCGCAGGACCTCAGCAGCGCCCCCTAACGGCAGGCAGCAGCACCAGAGATACCACCGTGGCAGCGAGCGAAACACAGACCCGCCTTCTGTACATTTACGACGCGATGTACCGGCGCTACGGGGCCCTCAACTGGTGGCCCGCGGACACCCCCTTCGAGGTCTGCGTCGGTGCCATCCTCACCCAGAACACCAACTGGCTCAACGTAGAAAAGGCGATAGCGAACTTGAAACGGGAGGGGCTCCTCTCGGCGGAGGCGATCCGGGAGGTACACCGGGAGCGGCTCGCCGAGCTGGTTCGCCCCTCCGGCTTTTTCAACGTGAAGAGCGTGCGGCTGAAAGGGTTCGTGCAGTGGCTTTTCGAGCGGCACGGGAGCCTGGAGGCGATGTTCGCCGGTGACTGGCGGCAACTGCGCGACGAGCTGATCGGGGTACCCGGCATCGGCCCGGAGACCTGCGACTCCATCCTCCTCTACGCCGGAGGAAAGCCGTCCTTCGTCGTCGACGCCTACACCCGCCGCCTCTTTTCCAGGCTGGGAATCGTCAGCGACAGGGATGACTACCACCGGGTGCGCTCGCTCTTCATGGAGCACCTGCCCCACGAGGTCCCCCTGTTCAACGAGTACCACGCGCTGATCGTGGAACAGTGCAAGCGCCACTGCCGCAAGAAACCTTGCTGCGACGGCTGCCCGCTGGGACGGGCCTGCTGCCACGCCACACCATAACCCCGGGAAACCATGAGAAACTTCGCCAACCTCTTTCTGATCCTGTTCTTCGCCGACGGTTTCCTCTCGGTACTGGACGAGCTCTCCGCGCTGGTCGCCCCGGTGGCACCGCTCACCATGTTCAGGATGCAGGTCGCCAACTCGGTCCTGCTTCTCGCTATCCCCCTCTACTTCTCACTGGGGATCGACCGGCGCCTCCCCAAGAAGCTCTTTCTTCCGCTGATCGCGTTCCTGTTCGGCTGCCCGCTGGCCGCCTGGCTCTTCCCGGCGCTGGGAGACTCCAAGTTCTTCGCCATCGCCATGGCGGCGCTGCAGCTTGGCGTCCCGCCGCTTTTGATCTCGCGCTACCGCGACGGCAAGGCCCCGGGGCTTACGCTCCCCCCCTGGCGCTTCGAGGGCCCTTTCTTCGAGGCGAAGAACACGCTGGCCTTCACGGCCGTCAACCTGGTCCTTCTCCCCGTGCTGCTGGCGACGTTCACCCTGTTCCTCGCGGACGCCTGGGCGCTCAACAACACGGCGGGCTTCATCAGGGTGTCGCCGCGCGGGCTCTACCTGACCGAGCGGGTGTACCGCCGCGGCAGCAAGACGCTGCGGCTCACCGGAATGGTGCATGTCGGGGAAAAAGGGTACTACGAGGACGTGGCGCGGGTTGCGATGAAGGGGCGGACCGTGGTGCTGGCGGAAGGGGTGACCGACAGGAAACAGGTGCTGCGGAACCACTTCGATTACCGGGAGGTGGCGAGTTTTCTCGGGCTCGCCTCGCAGGAGAAGCTCCTCTTTGACGGAAACGTGATCGACGAGAAATCGCTGGATGCGCCCAAACGGGCGGCAAACCAGCCGGACGTGCTGGTCGCGGACACCGACCTGAGCACGTTCCGCCCCGAGACCCTGCTCTTTTTGGACCATGTCGGGAAAGAGCTGCGCAGGGCCCCCTCCATGGTCGACGCGGCCGCCAACCTGAACCGCTGGGCCGAGAAAAACGTCACCCCGGAGATGTACGCGGTGATCATGGACGACATCCTGACCCGCCGCAACCAGGTGCTGCTCGGCTACCTGGACCGGGTGCTGGAGCGCTACGATAGCGTCGTGGTGCCCTGGGGGGCGCTGCACATGAAAGGGATCGAGGAGGGGGTGCTCAAGCGGGGCTTCGTGCTGGATAAGGAGCGCACGCGCCTCGCCATCGACCTGAAGAGGATCCTGCTCGCCAAAGCCCGCTAGAACTGCTCCGACTCCTCACCCGCCTGCTCCACTCCCCACAACACGTCCAGGAAGTTCTTCAGTATGCGCGCGGTAAGCCCCCATATCTCGTCGTCGCCGTAGAGGTAGAAGTACATCGGGTAGTTCTTGAACCCCTTGTGGTCCCAGTATTCAACGCGGTAGACCCCGGACTTGGAGAAGTGCGCCAGCGGCACCTCGATGAGCCGCTCGATCTCCGCGTCGTTGACGGTGAGGGGGTAGTTTTCCGGGAAGATGCCGACCACGGGGGTGACCAGGTAGTTGTGGATGGAGTGGCAATCATCCAGTTCCCCGAGGATCTCGACATCGGCGGGGTCGATGCCGACCTCCTCCCAGGCCTCGCGGGTGGCGGTGTCGGCGCTGTCCCGGTCGCTTGGCTCGCAGCGTCCCCCCGGGAAGGAGATCTCGCCGCTGTGGTGGGTGAGGTGGGTGGTCCTCTTGGTGAAGAGGATGTGGTATTCCCCGTCCTTCAGGAACAGGGGGAGCAGGACGGCGGCGGGAACGGGTCCCGCCTCCATGGCGGCGCGCCGGCGTGCGGCAAGGGAGGCCTTCAGCCTTTCCCTGATCGCGGCCGGCGACCCCGGCCGTTCCTGCCCGTTCTCCGCTATCAGAGCACCGGCTCCTTGGCCCGCCTCTTCAGTTCGGAGATGGTGGCCGCGTAGTCCGGCGAGTTGAAGACGGCGCTGCCGGCCACGAAGACGTCGGCGCCGGCGTGTGCGATGCGGGCGATGTTGTCGGTCTTGACCCCGCCGTCCACCTCGAGCTCCGCCTCGATCCCCCTGCGGTCCATGGTGGCGCGCAGCGCCTGGATCTTCGGTATGCAGGCCTCGATGAAGGACTGGCCGCCGAAGCCGGGGTTCACCGTCATCAGGAGAATCAGGTCCAGCTCCTCCATGACGTAGTCGAGCACGTTCAGCGGGGTCGCGGGGTTGAGCGAGACCCCCGCCTTCTTGCCGAAGGACTTGATCAGCTGGATGGTGCGGTGCAGGTGGTTGGTCGCCTCCGCATGCACCACGATGATGTCGCTCCCCGCCTTGGCGAAATCGGGGATGTAGCGGTCCGGTTCGACGATCATCAGGTGCACGTCGAGCGGCAGCGTGGTCACCCGGCGCGCGGCCTCGACGATGAGCGGGCCGATGGTGATGTTGGGGACGAACTGGCCGTCCATCACGTCGATGTGGACGTAGTCGGCGCCTGCCGTCTCGATGGCCTTGATCTCCTCGCCCAGACGTGCGAAATCGGCGGAAAGTATGGATGGTGCGATCTTTTTCATAGGTTCTCCTACCTCGTTTTCTTGAGACGGGCGGCGAAGAAGCCGTCCATGCCGTCGCGGTGCGGCCAGCTCCTGAAGAAGCCGCGCTCGGTGAACAGCGGCGCGAACTCGGGGAAGAGCGTGCGCAGGTCCTCGGCGACGAACTCGGGGTGCTCGCGCAGGAAGGTATCGATCACGTACTCGTTCTCCTGGACGCTGGTGGAACAGGTGGCGTAGACGAGCGTCCCTTCCTTCTCCAGGTACTTGCAGAGGTTCTCCAGGATGGTGATCTGGGTGCGGGCCTGCGGCAGCAGGTCTTCCGGGGACTTGCTCCATTTCCCTTCGGGGTTGCGCCGGATCACCCCCAGCCCCGAGCAGGGGGCGTCCACCAGGATCCTCTGGAAGGTGACCTCCTTGATCGCGGGGGACGGCGCGGTGGCGTCCATGGTGAAGGTGCGCACCGACGTGATCCCCAGCCGGTCGCAGGTCTCCTTGATCAGCCTGAGCTTCTTGTGGTTGACGTCGCAGGCGTAGATCTCGCCGGTGTCCGCCATGAGCTGGGCGATCTGAGTGGTCTTGCCGCCGGGGGCCGCGCAGGCGTCCAGCACCCGGTCACCCTTTTCCGGCGCCAGGAACAGCGGCGCCAGTTGCGAGGACTCGTCCTGGACGGTGAAAAGCCCGTCCCGGAAGGAGGGTAGCCGCGAGATCAGCCCGGACTGGTTCAGCCTGATGCCGTCGGGCGACCATCGGGTCTCGCTGCAGTTGATCCCCTCCTCGGCCAGGCGGGCCATGAGCGCCTCGCGGGAGACGCGCAGGGTGTTGGTCCTGATGGTGAAGGGGGGGGGCTCCGACATGGCGGCGGCGAGTTCCTCGGCACCGTCCACGCCCAACTGGTCGCACCACTGCCCGGTGAGCCAGGCGGGATGGGAGTAGCGGACCGCCAGGTAGCCCACCGGGTTCTCGGCGCGGTCCGGATAGCGGATGTTGTCGCGGTTTCTGTCCGCGTTCCTCAGGATGGCGTTGATGAAACCCGAGGCCCGAGGCGCGAGTTCCTTGGCGAGCTTCACGGTCTCGTTCACCGCGGCCGACACCGGGACGCGGTCCAGGAAGAAGCTCTGGTACAGCCCCAGGCGCAAAAGCAGCAGCACGTAGAGCTCGAGCTTGTCGGTTCTTTGCTTGGAGAACTGCCCGATGATGTGATCCAGGGTTCCCTGCCGGCGCAGCACGCCGTACACCAGTTCGGTGAGAAGGCCGCGGTCGGCCCCCTTGATCATGTCCTTGGACAGTTCGTGGTCAATCAGGATGTCTGCGAAGGACTTCTCTTTTTCGATCCGAAGCAGTATATCGAAAGCGGCGCGGCGCGGGTTTTTGCTGGACAAAGTACTTCCTTTCAGGCGTGAGTGTCTGGGCGAGGCCGGATTCATTATATGCATTTCGCCCAAAACTGCAAGCGGTTAGGGGACTTGACACCGGAAATACAGGGGCTACCCTTTAGCGTGGGTTTAATGATAACCGGGAGGAGGGTTTACCATGATACCTTGGGAAACGGACATGGGCAAAGCGCTGGCTCGGGCCAAAGCAGAACAGAAGACCGTTCTGCTGGAATTCTTCAGCCCGCAATGTATCGGCTGCAAGCAGATGGAAGAGGTCACCTTCGCCGATGACGCGGTCGTGAACTTCATCGCGGACCACGTGGTCCCGGTCAGGATCCCGGTCTCCTCCAACACCCAGACCGGCGACTTCCGCATCTCCTGGACCCCGACGCTGATCACGCTCGACCTCTACGGGCGTGAACACCAGCGCACCGTGGGCTTTCTTCCCCCCGACGAGATGATCGGATCGGTGCTCTTGGGGATGGGGAAGGCGTGCTTGGACGACGGGCAGTTCAACGAGGCGGTGATCCAGTTCAGCACTCTCTTGAACGGCTGCCCCAAATGCGCGGCGGCACCGGAGGCGGTGTACCTGCGCGGCGTGGCGCGCTTCAGTTCGAGCCACGACCCCGCGGCGCTGAAGGAGATCTACCAGCAGCTCTCCAAAGAGTACCCGGACAGCGACTGGACCAAGAGGGCCAAGCCCTTCACGCTGCTTTGATCCCTGCATGCCGCAGCAGTTGCCAGATTCCACCGGGGGCGGCAGCCATGCCGCCCTCTTTTTGCATGATATGACGGCTTTGCGCCGGATGCTTTGCTGACGACAGGCTCATCCTTATGGCACACGTGCTGGACCACATCTTCACCACACTCCTTTTGGTCTCCTTGGTCTCGCTGGCCGTCCTCTCCGCCGGGCACGCGCTGATCAACAAGCGCGACCCCCGCTCGGCCCTGGGGTGGATCCTCACCTGCCTCGCCATCCCGTTCTTCGGCCCCATCTTCTACTGGGGCATGGGGGTGAACCGGATCTACAGCCGCGCCAAGCGCTGGCACATGGAAGCCGGCCCGGCCCCGATCCTCCCCCAGGCGGCGGACCGCCCCCCCACCAGGCTTCCCGGAGAACTGGCCTACCTCAGGGAATTGCGCAACCTTTCCGAGCGCGTGGTGAGCACGAGGCTGCTGCCGGGAAACCACCTGGTGCCGCTGGAAAACGGCGAGGAGGCGTATCCCGCCATGCTCGCCGCCATCGACGCGGCACAATCCTCGGTGCATCTTTCCACCTACATCTTCGACGGAGACGAGACCGGGAAGCGCTTCATCAGGTCCCTGACGCGCGCGGCGAACCGCGGGGTGGAGGTGCGGGTCATCGTGGACAGCCTGGGGGAGAAATACTCGGTTCCCACAGCATGGGAGCTCTTGAAGGGGTCAAAGGTGGAGTTCATGAGATTCCTCCCCCTGAGACCTGGGGGATACCTGAACCTGCGCAACCACCGCAAGATCATGGTGGTCGACGGCAGGACCGGCTTTACCGGCGGGATGAACATCGGCGGCAGGCACATGGTTGCCGGTCCCCCCCCCGTGGTGAAGGACCTGCATTTCCAGGTTACCGGTCCCGTGGTGGCCGACCTGCAGCGCACCTTCCTTGAGGACTGGCACTTCGCCAAGGGAAAACAGCTGACCGACGCGCGCTACTTCCCGGAGATCGCGGAAACGGGGACGGCCCTGGTGCGGGCAGTGAGCGACGGACCGGACAAGGACTTCAGGAAGCTGAACTGGATCATCCTGGGAGCGCTCTCCTGCGCCAGGCGCACGGTCACCATCGTGACCCCCTACTTCATACCGGACCGCCCGCTGATCTCGGCCCTGATCACCGCGGCCCTGCGCGGCGTCGAGATCACCCTGGTGCTCCCCGAGCTCAACAACCTCCCCTTCCTGCAGTGGGCCAGCAACTCGTACCTGTGGGAGCTCCTGCAGCAGGGGGTGCGCATCTACGCCCAGCCCGCCCCCTTCGCGCACACCAAGTTCATGGTGGTGGACCGGAGCTGGAGCCTGATCGGCAGCGCCAACCTCGACCCCAGAAGCCTCAGGCTCAACTTCGAGTTCAACCTCGAGGTGTACGACCTTGACTTCGCCGCCCGGCTCGAGGACCACTGCCATGCCACCCTCGCGCTATCGCGGGAGCTCACGCTTGCCGAGATGGACGCCCGTTCGCTCCCCGTCAAGCTGCGGGACGCGGCCGCGAAGCTTTTCTCCCCCTACCTGTAGTTTCTCCCGTTCCGCCCCCTGATCCCGCTCCGACTCCGCCAGTGACACCCGGTTCTTCCCTAGCCGCTTGCTGCGGTACATGGCCAGGTCCGCCTGCTTCACCACGCTCTTTAGGTCGTCCCCGTCCCAGGGGAAGGAGGCGATGCCGGCCGACAAGGTGCATTCGATCAGGTCGCCGTCGTAGCTGAAGGGGCAGGAACTCATGGCGCGGACGATCCGTTCCACCGCAGGGCGGATCTGCTCCTTGTCGTGGTCGGTGTACATGATGATGAACTCGTCCCCGCCAAAGCGTGCCGCGATGTCGCTCTCCCGGATGTTCGACCTGATCACCCGGGCGGTCCACTTGATCAGTTCCGTCCCCGCCAGGTGGCCGTAGCGGTCGTTGATCTGCTTCAGGTTGTCGGCGTCCAGCATGCAGATGGCGAAGGGGGCCTGGTACCGGCGCGCGACCTTCTCCTGCTGCAGGGCGAGGGCCTCGAAACTGCGCATGTTGTTGAGCTCGGTGAGGTCGTCGGTGAGCGAGAGGCGCTCCACCTCGGCGCGGGCGGCCTCGGTCTCTCCGGCAAGGATGGCACCCACATGGGCGATCAGGATGAAGGGGAAGACATGGATCAGGTAACCGGGTATCTGGCTCCAAAGCGGGGGGGACTCGCCCGTGGCGAGCAACGAATAGGAGGCGACGGCGAGCCCCGCCATGAGGTAGGTGATGCGCCTCCCCAGCGTGAGCGAGGTGGCCATCAGGACCAGGTAGATGGCCGACACGAACGGGCTGTCGGTCCTGCCGGTGAACCAGCAGACGGCGACCAGGTAGATCAAAAGGAGCACCAGTTCCAAAGACGCCTTGAGCTGGCCGTCGGGCAGCAGCAGCCGTGTGGGCAGGAGGAAGCCCCCAAGGGCCAAGGAGGCGAGCACGACGTACATCCCCCAGGGGGATTGCAGGGGAACCAGGTAGACGTCGAGCAGCACCAGCCCGACCAGGAGCGAGGCGATCACGCCCAGCACCCGGTTGTGGCCGGTGTACCTCTCCCCGACCTTAGCGGTTACCCATCCCTTTGCCTCTATCATCCCGGCCGCCTCGTTGCGTACTGGCGGAATGCCCGCCCATTGTGCTTATCGGCGGTGCTCCCGGAAAGTTAACCGGAACAATCAAAAAATTGGCGCAAGGTTCAGGGGTGACGCAGCAGGCTCCGGGCGGCGAAGGCGCAGAGAAAGACCGCGAAGTTGATCAGCACGATTGTTGCGCCGGTGGGGAGGTTCATTACGAAGGAGAGGGATATGCCGCAGACGACGGTAGCGACGCCGATTCCCGCCGCCGAAACGATGGCGGTCTTGAACCCCTTGGCGATCTGCAGGGCGGAAACCGCCGGCAGGATGAGGAGCGCCGAGATCAGCATGATGCCCACCACCTTCATGGCGAGCACCACGGTCAGGGCGGTGAGCAGCACCAGCACCGTGTTGATGCGGTCCGTGTTGAGCCCGGAACTCTTGGCCAGTTCCTCGTCGAAGGTGCTGGCGAAGAGCTCGTTGTAGAACATGACCACGCCGGCGATGACGATGCAGAACAGGACCGCTGCAATGCCCAGTTCGCTGGAGCTGATGGAAAGGATGTTGCCGAAGAGGTAGCTGAAAAGGTCGATGTTGAAGCCGCCGGCGACGCTGGCGAGCAGCACCCCCGTCGCGATGCCGATGGCGGAGACCATGCCGATGGCGGCGTCGCCGTAGATCCGCGCCTTCTGGGAGAGCTTCAGGATCCCCAGGGCCGAGGCGAGCACCACCGGGATGATGGAGAGGGTCATGTAGACCGAGTGCAGCCGGAAAAAGAGGGCCAGGGCGACGCTGCCGAAGGTTACGTGGGCGAGGCCGTCGCCGATCAGCGAGAGCCTGCGCAGCACGAGGAACACCCCGAGCACCGAGCAAAGGATGGCGATCAGCGACCCGCCGATGAGCGCCCTCTGCATGAAGCCGTAGCTGAGCATCTCGTTCAGATTCATTTCAAAACCTCAGAATCGGGGCGAATGATTATTCGCCCCTACAGGAAAGCCGTTTTTATGAAGCGGAGGCCCGCACGGCACGGGCGAATAACCATTCGCCCGACGGTACCGGCCAGGATGCCGCGATTCGTTATTGTGCCAAGGCAGCGTCCACATGTAGGGGCGAATAATCATTCGCCCAACGGTGCCGGCCAAAAAGCCGCGATTCGTTGTTGTACCAAGGCAGCGTCCACGCGTAGGGGCGAATAACCATTCGCCCAACGGTGCCGGCCAAAAAGCCGCGATTCGTTGTTGTGCCAAGGCAGCGTCCACGTGTAGGGGCGAATAATCATTCGCCCAACGGTGCCGGCCAGGATGCCGCGATTCGTTGTTGTACCAAGGCAGCGTCCACGCGTAGGGGCGAATAATCATTCGCCCAACGGTGCCGGCCAGGATGCCGCGACTCAATGCCGGTGGCAGACCAGGTGCTGGCCGTGCTCCCCGAAGAAACCGGTCATCTCGGGGGAACTGCAGAAATCGTCGAAACTGCCGTAGAAGATCACCTTCTTGTCCAGGTACAGCAGGTGCGAGGCGTACTTCCCTATGGTGGCCGTGTCGTGGGTGACCAGGAGCACGGTGCAGTTTCTCTCCCGGTTCATCTCGAAGATCAGCTTGTAGAAACTCTCCCTGGTCTCCGGGTCGAGCGCGGTGGTCGGCTCGTCCATCACCAGCAGTGCCGGTTCGTTCACCAGCGCACGGGCCAGGAGCACCCGCTGGCGCAGCCCCCCGGATAGTTCGCCGATCATGGCCCCCCTGATGTGGGAGATCCCCATCCATTCCATGGTCCGCTCAACGGCCAGGGCATCCTCCCGGGTGAAGCGCCTGGGGAACTTCTTGGCGGAGAGCCGCCCCAGGCGGACCACCTCGTCGACCGTGGCTGGAAAGTTCGGGTTGAAGAACTGCAGCCCCTGCGGCAGGTAACCGATCCGATGCCAGTCGTGGAAGGATGCCTGCGGGCTCCCCAGCAGGGACACCTCTCCCGAGGTCGGAGCCAGAAGCGACAGGATGATCTTGACCATGGTGCTCTTGCCCGAGCCGTTGGGGCCGCAGATCCCGACGTAGTCGCCGGCGTTCACGCTGAAGCTTATGTCCTGCAGCACCTCGGTGCCGTGGTAGCCGGCGCAGAGGTTGCGGACGCTGAGAGCCTTGTCTTTCATTGCAGTCCCGTCTTCAGGTTTTGGAGATTTTCTTCCATGAGGGAGATGAAGCTGACACCGCGCTGCAGTTCGTCCCTGGTGACGTTGTGCCCGGCCCGCAGCGGGAGCACCTTGGCGCCCGTCTCCCGGGCGATGGTCTCGGCAATGCGGGGGCTCAGCAGCTCCTCGGTATAGACGTAGTTCAGGTGCTCGCGGCGCATCACCTGCACCAGTTCGGCCAGCTTGGCCGGGGTGGGCTCGGCATCGGCGTTCACCGCCGAGGCGGAGATGTATTTGAGGCCGTAGCGCCTGGCGAGATACCCGAAGGCGTAGTGCCCGCCATGCAGCAGCACCTTCTTCGGGCATTGGGCCAGGGTCTCCTTGAAACGCTGGTCCAGTACGGCCAGTTGCCCGTCCAGCTTCGCCGCGTTCTGCTCGTAATAAGCCTTGTTGGCCGGATCGCGGGCGACGTAGGCTGTCAGGATGTTTTTGGCGATGGCGCGGGCGTTGTCGAAGTCCAGCCAGATGTGCGGGTCGCCCCCCTTCCCTTCATGGGCGTCGTGCTCCCCGCGATGCTGGTCCGAGACCGGCCCCTGCACCAGCGGTATCCCCTTCCCCCCCTCGACCACCTCCACCTTGCCCCGGTCGAGACCGGAGATGATGTTGGCGCCCCAGGGCTCCATGACCGCATTGGTATAGACGAAGAGGTCGGCGCGGTTCACCCGAACCACATCTTCAGGACGCGGCTCGAAGGAGTGCGGCTCGACGCCGGGAGGAAGCAGCAGGCTCACCCGAGCCTTATCGCCGCCGATGGTCCTGGCGAAGTCGTAGAGCGGGAACAGGGTGGTCACCACCTGGAGTTTGCCGTCCGTTTGCTGCTTTTCCCTGCTGCATCCCGGCACAGCCAGGAGCAGCGCCAGAAGTAAGGCCATCAGCCATTTCATCGTTTTTCCTCGTTGTCGGCACAACCGCCGCACAGTCCGTTCAACTGCAGGATGTGCGAGAGCACCTTCCCACCGTTGCGCTTGGACACCTCATGCTCCAGCGCCTCGATGCCACAGGAGGGGATATCCTCGACCTTGCGGCAGGAAAGGCAGACGAAGTGGTGATGGTGCTCGCGGTTGCTGCAGAAGTAATAGTAGAGCTGGCGGTTCGGATGGATGACCTTGGAGAGCACGCCGCTTTCGGAGAGTTCCTCAAGGTTGCGGTACACCGTCGGAAGGCCCAGCCGGTCGAAACGGTCCTTCAACCTCTTCCAGAGTTCCTCGGGGCTCGCGTATCCCGGCTCCGCCTCGAGCATCTCGAGAATTGCCAGCCTCTTGGGCGTCGCCTTCATGCCGGCGGCTTTCAAGGCTGTTGCGTGACGCTGGTCCATACCCGCCTCTAAATAGAAATGATTTCGTTTTAGGATAGCCAGCATGGCCTTGATGTCAAGAAAAATATTGTAATTAAAAGACACTTTGCGTTAATATTCCAACGCTTCCGGTGATATGGCCCAGCATTTCCGGCCTTTGGCGGACAGAACCCGCTGCATGATTAGAAGAGTCGAACACGTCAACTTCGCTAGATCAGTTAGTTGCCCGCACCGCCGGCACTCGGGGCACCGTTGGCGTTTGTATTGCAGGCTGTAAGCAGCTGTACCTTTGTTGTTATTTCATTTGGTGGGCGGCGTCACATGCAAAACGGAACCTACAACTATAAGGACTACTTCCAACCGGGCCAGAAGGCGCGGGTCGAAGTGGCATTATCGGGGGATACGGTTTTCAATGACGGCGCGGTAGTCACCGAGATAAACGATACCGAGGTGCGTCTGAGGCTGTCCCGTGAGAAACTCCCCGAGGGTGTGCTGCTGCGGCGCGAAGCACCGCTGGTGGTCCGGGTCGGCATGGGCGGCAACAGCTATCGCTGCAAAGGGGTGGTGCTGGACGACCACGGCGAGGAGGACCTTCGGGTGGCCTTCACCGACCGGGTGACCCCCGAGGACCAGAGGGAATACTTCCGCCTCGGAACCGACATCCCGGTGATCCTGTTCAACGTTACCGCCGGCACCGCTGAGGAAAGCGGCACCGCCGGTCTGCGGGTGGCCACACAGAGCAGCCTGCCGAGGATCGTCAACATCAGCGGCGGGGGGTTGCGCACCGAGACCGAGATGGCGATGACGCGGGACGACATCGTCTATGCCACCTTCCATCTGCCGCTGCCCGAGCCGAAAGTGGTGCCGGTGGTTGCCCAGGTTATGCACGTCGACAAGATCGCGAGCGGCAACGGGGTGATCCACAACGCGGGCCTGCGCTTCATGCACATCAACGAGAGGGATCGCGACGCCATAGTCCGCTACGTCTGCAACGAAGAGATCAAGCGTATCAGGCTGTGCCGCAAGGACTTCTACTCGCTCTCCAACAGCTAGTTGCGGCGACCGCAAGGCCGACGGAACAACATGGTGTAATGCAGGAACTGACAAGGCCAACCGGGCAACCGGCTGGCCTCTTTTTTTGTTCTTTCCGGAACTCCCGGGATCGTGTGCCAGGCCATCAGTAAACCCGATCAGCTATGATCTCCCGCTACTCCCCTCTCCCTCCGGGAGAGGGTGCCCGCAGGGCGGGTGAGGGAAGTTTTCTCGCCCCCTAGGCCAACTCCGTCGCCAATCCTCGGAGCAGCAGGTCATTTTCTTCCTCGAGCCGTACCGCGACCCTGAAGAAGCTGGCGTCCAGACCCTGGAAATTGCTGCAGTCCCTGATCATCATTCCCTTGGCAAGCAACGCCTCGCGCAACTGTCCCGCGCTCACCCCCGCCCGCAGTATCCGGACCAGCAGATAATTGGCCCGCCCCGGGAAGACTTTCAGACCGGGCACGTCCGCGAGGGCGGCGGCCAGTCGTGCACGCTCCTCATCGACGTAGCTCCTGGTGCGGCGGCAGTAATCCTGATCCGCCAGAGAGGCGATGCCGGCCACCTGGGCCGCCGTATTGACGCTCCAGGGATCCTGCTGGGCCGCGATTTCCGCAACCGTCTCGGCAGCGGCGATGGCGTAGCCCAGGCGCAAGCCGGGAATACCGAAGAACTTGGTCATGGAGCGGAGCAGGACCGCCCGCGGGTTCCGCACTACCAGATGCTTCGCCGACTCCTCCTCGCAGAAATCGATGAAGGCCTCGTCCAGCACCAGGAAGGTTCCGCTCTCCCGGCAGAGGTCGACGACCCCGGCGATTTCACGCAGCGGCTGCAGGTTTCCTGCGGGGTTGCCCGGGTTGCAAAGAAAGAGCATGTCGTAGCCGTCGGCAACTCTTTGCGCCAGGGCTGCCACATCGAGGGCGAAGTCGTCCGCGGGGGACAGGGTGAAATACTCGATCTGCCACCCGGCCCGCTCCAGGGCCAGGGCGTACTCCGCGAATGCGGGCGCCACGACCAAGGCCTTCTTCCCCTGGAAAGTGCGCGGCAGCAGGTGTATCAGCTCCGTGGAGCCGTTTGCTACGGCGATTTGGGACGGTTCGACACCGTGGTAGGCGGCCAGCGCCTGTTTCAGCTCGGCGGCTCCCTTGTCCGGGTAATGGAGCAGGCGGTCCAGGCTCGCCGTCAGCGCCTCGCGCACCCCCGGCGCCATCCCCAGCGGATTTATGCTGGCGGAGAAGTCGATGATCCGCTCCGGCGCCAGCCCGAGGTTCCTGGCCACGGCGAAGACGTTGCCTCCATGTTCGTGTGCGATTGCCATAGCTTACCTTTTCCGCCCGCAGGCGGCCCGGTGGGACACCTATAGATATCCAGATCTGTACTCAAGCAGGCTGATGCTACCCTCTCCCATCAAGAGAGGGGGTGCGAACACCGCCTGTAGGGGCCAATGATCATTTGCCCAACCGCGCCTGCCCTATTTGATGCCGCGGCAAGAGCGGCGAATGTCTTGCAGAAATCGGGGCGAATGATTATTCGCCCCGCCATGTTGTTAAATAACCCCCACCAGCGCCAGCGCCGCAAGCCATCCGGCCACCAGCAGCGCCTCGCTGCCGTACATGAGCCGCACCACCCCGGCGTAGCTCTCCCGGGAGAGCGGCAGCAGCGGGTCGCCGATGGTCGGCTTCTCGATGATCTTGCCGAAGTAGCGGTTCGCGCCGCCCAGCCTGACGCCGAGGGCACCGGCGGCCGCCGCCTCGGGGAAGCCGCTGTTGGGCGAGGAGTGGTTCCTGCCGTCTCTGCGCAGGATCCGCCAGGCGCCGCCGCCGTTCAAACCGCACAGCGGAGCCGCCAGCACCATGAGCAGTCCGGTCAGACGCGCAGGCACGTAGTTGGCCAGATCGTCGAAGCGCGCCGAGGCCCAGCCGAACTCGATAAAGCGTTCGTTCTTGTACCCCACCATGGAGTCCAGCGTGTTAACCGCCTTGTAGGCGATGGCCAGCGCGGGGCCGCCCAGCAGCAGGTAGAACAGCGGCGCGATGACTCCGTCGCCGGTGTTTTCCGCAACGGTCTCCACCGCTCCCCGGATGATCTCGGGCTCGTCCAGCTCCGCGGTCTCGCGCCCCACGATGTACGACAGCGCCAGTCTGGCGGCGGGGACGTCACTTTGCAGCGCCTGCACCACCTTGGCGGACTCCAGGTGCAGCGAACGAGCTGCCAGCGAAACCCAGGCGAGGTAGAGGGAGACGACGAAACCCGCGGCGGGAGCGAGCAGGTACGCCGCATAGACGAACGACGCGGCCAGCGCGTAACTGACGCCGACGGTGATAACCAGCAGCAGAACACCCGCCAGGCGGACGTTCGGGACCATGCGGCGCAGCGGCCCTTCGAGCGCGGAAATCAGCTCCCCGATACCGACCACCGGGTGAGGCAAAGCGCGCGGGTCGCCGAGAACCAGGTCCAGCAGCACGGCGCCGAGCACTACGGCGATATGGGCGTCAATGGACATCATCACGCGACAGTGGTTTCAGAGCCCCCGTCCCGACCCTCCGGGGGGAGGAGGTTCGGCTCCCGGTCATTCTCTTGAGCAGGCGACGCTGCATGGCTCCCTCTCCCGGGGGGGAAGGTTTGGGGAGGGTGAACCCGGAGGGGCGAGATGCCGCAGATCTGGAAGATCCGCTCCAGGTCGAGGTGCTTTTCCATGTGCGCCGCGAGTTCATCGAACGGGTCCGGTGCAAGCGCAGCTTCCGCTTGCTCCGGGATCCCCTTCCGACGCCTGAGGCGGTTCAGGAAGGCGGTGCGGAAGCCGTGGTTGTCGAAGATCCCGTGCAGGTAGGTGCCGAAAACCCTGCCGTCGGCGGAGACTGCGCCTTCCTCCAGGTCGGTGTCGCTCCCGGAACGGCTGCAGATCCGCGCGAAGGGGCTCGCGCCGCTGCCGAGCACGCTTTCGCCCATGTGTATCTCGTAACCTGCGATTGCGGGGCTGCATCCCGGCGCCACCCCCTCCCCTGCCGGCAGCAGCTCCCCTTGGGCCTGGTGCGTCTGCTTCTCCTTCAGCATCGTGGTCACCACGTCCAGCAGTCCCAGCCCTTGCGCGCTTTCCAGGCTGGTCTCGACCCGGTCCGGGTCGTTCACGGTAACACCGAGCATCTGGTAACCGCCACAGATGCCGACCACCGCCCCCTGGAAGCGGCTGAGGGCATCGGCAATCCCCTGCTCCCTAATCGAGACGAGGTCGGCGATGGTGGACTTGGTCCCCGGGATGATCACGAGGTCCATGGTCTCCACCAGCCAGGGCGAATGGATGTAGTACAGATCGACATCCGGCTCCGCCTCCAGCACCGCAAAGTCGGTGTAGTTGGAGATCCGCGGCAGGCGCACCACGCCCACGCGCAGCCTCTCTCCCGACTGGGGCTCCTTGGGCACGGCCGGTTTCTTCTGCAGGGCGACGCTGTCCTCTTCGGGGAGGGCGAGCCCCTTGAACCAGGGGAGCACCCCCAGGACCGGGACGCCGGTTCGGTTTTCCACGTACTCGATCCCGGAGGCGAGCAGGGAGGCGTCGCCGCGGAACTTGTTGATGATGACCCCCTTCACCAGCGCCTTCTCTTCCGGCGTGAGCAGTTCCAGGGTTCCCACTATCTGGGCGAAGACGCCGCCCCGGTCGATGTCTGCCACCAGGATCGCGGGAGCGCCCGCCATGGCAGCCACCTTCAGGTTGGCGATGTCGTGTTCGCGCAGGTTGATCTCGGCGATGCTCCCCGCCCCCTCCATGACGATGAAGGAGTAGCGCTCGCGCAGTCGCTGGAAACTCTCCTTTACCTTCAGGAAGGCCTCGGGCTTGAAGGCGTTGTACTCCTTCACCCCCATGTTGCGCACCACCTTGCCCTGCACGATCACCTGGCTGCCGGTGTCCGAGTTGGGCTTCAAAAGGATCGGGTTCATGTCGGTGTGGGGCGGGATGCCGCAAGCCTCGGCCTGCACGCCCTGGGCGCGCCCGATCTCGCCCCCCTCGGGGGTCACCGCCGAGTTGAGCGCCATGTTCTGGGACTTGAAGGGAGCGACCGAGAGGCCGTGGCGCTTGAGGATGCGGCAGAAACCGGCTGTCAGCACCGATTTCCCCACGTCGGACCCGGTGCCGCAGAACATCACCGCGTGCGGGTCCGCGCCCGGCGCAGCGGTGTCCATGCCGGCGCTCCGCTTCCTGCGGTTGGGGTTCTGACTTTCGCCGCGGGTAGCGTAGCCGCGCGGGGTGACGATCCTGCCGTCCTTGCAGAGACGGGTCGAGGCGTTGCCGATGATGACGATAGAGAACATGTCGATGGGGTGATTCAGCATCTCCCCCAGCGTGGTGATGATGCGCTCCTCGCCGTCCCGGCAGGCGTTGCGGACGATGCCGACCGGTACCTGCGAGCCGCGCGCCGCGATCAGGATGGCGGCCGCCTCCTCGATCTGGGTGGTGCGCCCCTTGCTGCGCGGGTTGTACAGCGCCACCACGAAATCCGCCTCGGCGGCAGCCCTGAGCCGTTGACGGATCTTCTCCAGCGGGGTCAGCAAATCGGAGAGGGATATGACGGCGAAGTCGTGCATGAGCGGCGCGCCGAGCACCGAGGCCGCGGCCTGCACCGCCGAGACACCGGGCACCACGACGACCTCGACACCGGAGGGCGCGTCCGGCTCGTCGGCCAGTTCCAGGGCAAGTCCGGCCATGCCGTAGATCCCTGCGTCGCCGCTGGAAACAAGTGCCACCGTCTTACCCGAGGCGGCGACGGCGAGGGCCTGGGAGCAGCGCTCCACCTCGCGCATCATCCCGGAAGAGTACAGGAGCTTGCCGGCAAGGAGCGGCTGTATGAAGTCAAGGTAGGCCTGGTAGCCGACGATGACGTCGGCATCCTCGATGGCCTGTCGCGCCTCGAAGGTCATGTGGTTCAGCCCGCCGGGGCCGATTCCTACTACGTAAAGCTTGGACATTAAACGTGGACCTCTATCTCTTGATTGCCGTTTCGGGCATTGCCTGCAGCGCATCACCCCGACCGTCTGCCGCCCCTCCGGGGAGAGGAGCGTGGGACGGAGCGTTTTACGTTACGGAAAGCTGTGCGACAGCCAAAGTTACGTTGCCGTCCTTCACCTTGTTGAGGAGCAGCCTCCCCCCGTTGGACGCCAGCAGCGCCGCCGGCTCGGCGACACCGCGGGCGCCGATGGCATGAAAGGCATGCTCGGAGGGGGGCGAAGGAACCGCGACGCCGTTCAGCTCGTCGCTGCTGAAGAAAACCAGCGGAACAGCCTTCCCGTCCGCGTAGGCGAGCAGCCCCACTTCATCACCCTTGGCCTGGGCACTCGCCAGGCACTTGATGCTCCGTTCGGAGAGGGAGAGTTGCGCCAGGTGCCGCGCCACCACCGCCTCGATCTCCTCGGCCGTGGTCCCCCGGTTGCAGCCGACGCCGAGGCAGAGGTCGACCGGGCGCAGCACCAGGGTCCGTTCGAGGTCGACTCCGGACGACAGCAGCCTGTTGGTCACCAGGACCACGCCGCTTGCGCCGCTTTGGGCCGCCTGCTCCAAATCTTCCAAGAAAAGGAGATTTCCCTTTCCGCCGCAGTACTCCGCCACCTTCCCGGTCGGATCGACGACCGCGATCGTCCTCCCCTCCAGGAGCAGCGCGTTCAGTACCTTGACCCGGGACAGGTCCTCGATGCGCCAGCCGTTGTCACGGGCCAGCATGTCGAAAGAAGGGAGGTCGTTGACGTCCGTCGCGGTGGTGATCACAGCCGTGGCGCCGGCAAGGTCGGCACATCGTGCGGCAAGCGCGTTGGCGCCGCCAAGATGGCCGGAAAGGAGGGAAATGGCGAAGCGCCCGGCATCGTCCACCACCACGACAGCAGGGTCCTGGTCTTTGCCCTGCAGCAGCGCTGCGATGGAGCGAACCACGATGCCGGTGGCCATGATGCAGACGAAGCCGTCGAAATCAGGCCACAGCCTGGCCATCAGCGCCGGCAGCCGTTCCGAGAACGGGACCGCGTCGGCCGCGGCGTGCTTCTCCAGGACAAAGAGCGTGCCCTGCTGCAGTCCGCGCTTGAGCGTCGCACCCAGCTTGGCGCCGTTAGCGGTTATGGCGATGATGGCAACACGCATAAAGTCTATTGTCGTCCCCGTCATGACGGTTGGGACGTCGCTTCCCGGACGGTGGGGATGCCGCTTCCCGGACGGTGGGGATGCCGCTTCCCGGACGGTGGGGATGCCGCTTCCCGACGGTGGGATGCCGCTTCCCGACGGTGGGATGTCGCCTCCCGACGGTGGGATGTCGCCTCCCGACGGTGGGGATGCCGGTGTAGGGGCGAATAAATATTCGCCCAGCCGCGGTCGCCGCCACCGATGCCGCTGCCCGCGATCTAAGGTTCCCGGGTGGCTACTTTGCAGGGCGAATGATTATTCGCCCCTACAGATGCGGACGGTTTCACGGGTTTAACGTAGAAACGTAGAACAGGTCTAAGCCAAGATCCCTTCCCGGCAGCCGTGGCTGAACCCCTTGTCGTAGAGCAGGGACTTCGCCTTCATCCCTTCGCTGCGCGCCCGCAGCACGTCCCCCACCACGATGAGCGCCTGTTTGCCGATGCCGGCGTCTCTTACCTTGGCAGCGATATCCGCCAGCGTCCCGGTAAGCACCTGCTCGTCGGCCCAGGAAGCCTTGGCCACCACGGCGACGGGGGTATCCTCCGTGTAGGCACCGGAGAGAAGTTCCTCCACCACCTTCTCGATCATGGAGATGGAAAGGTAGATCACCAGGGTGGCGCCGATCTGCGCGATGTTGCCCAACTGCTCCCGCTCGGGTACGGGGGTCCTCCCGGCCAGGCGCGTGATCACCACGGTCTGCGACACCTCGGGGAGGGTCAACTCCTGCTTGAGGGTGGCCGCGGCGGCGAAAGCGCTGGTGACGCCCGGCACGACCTCGTAACCGATGCCGAGTTTGTCCAGCTCTTCCATCTGCTCCTGAATGGCGCCGTAGACGGAAGGATCACCGGTGTGCAACCGCACCACCAGCTCCCCAGCCAGCACCGCCTCGGCCAGGACCTTGGTGGTCTGCTCGAGGTCCATCCCCGCCGAATCGTAGACGCGGGCATCGGGCGCGTAGGTGAGCACCAGTTCGCGATCGACGAGGCTGCCGGCATAGACGACAACATCCGCCTCGCCCAGAAGGCGCGCCCCCTTCACGGTGATCAGCTCGACGTCGCCGGGACCGGCGCCGACAAAATGGACTATGTTCTCATGGGACATGGAAACACCTTTAAAAAAAGCATTAACGCAAAGACGCCAAGCCGCGGAGACGCTAAGAAAAAACGGAAACGGGGAAAGGCAGGCACATCCCTCACGCTTTACCCTTGCACCTCTGTGCCTCCGCGCCTTTGCGTTGAAGGAATAAAACCAGAACGGCCTTTGGCTACAGCGGGTTCTTCCTGACGATCAGCATGGAGAGGTAATCGAGCTTCTGCCCCACCAGGGCCTCCAGGTCGTGATGCACCTCTTCTTCGGCGGAACCGACCCGGCGCACGAAGACGCCCCCCTTTTCCCGCCCCAGCTCCTTGAGCGCCGCATAGACGGAATCGAACACCCGGTTAACCTTCATGAGCACCACGGTGTCGAACTCCTCCAGGGTGCGTTTCAGCTCGTCCTTCTCATAGGTGGCGGGGAGGATCGCGATGCGCTCTGCCCCAAGGCCAAGCGGCAGACCGGAGATGGCCGAGGATGCCAGGATGCTGGAAATGCCGGGCACCACTTCTATCTTTATCTCGGGATACTTGGCGAGGAAGATCCTGTGGATGTAGAGGTAGGTCGAGTAGAGAAACGGGTCGCCGATGGTGACGAAGGCGACGTCCTTGCCGGCGGCAATCCGCTGCGCCACCTGGTCGGCGGCCTCCTCCCAGAACGGGTCCAGCCCCTGCTGGTCTTTCACCATGGGGAACAGTTGAACCAGCACCTCCTGGCGGCTGCGGTCGATGAACTCCTCGACGATGGAGAGGGCATAGCTTCCCCCCTCGGCCGCACCGG
This sequence comes from Geomonas diazotrophica, assembly GCF_019063885.1. Lineage (NCBI taxonomy): Bacteria > Pseudomonadati > Thermodesulfobacteriota > Desulfuromonadia > Geobacterales > Geobacteraceae > Geomonas > Geomonas diazotrophica. The sequence goes on from NZ_CP077684.1 coordinate 3,859,096, forward strand.
TGGGGGCGCAGATCACGTCCACGCTCCTCAAGATCCGCTCCGCCTTCCTGGTCAACAGCTCCGGGTCGCCCGGCCCCACACCTACCGCGTAGACAACCGCCACTACTCCTCCCCTTTCCAGGCGGAGATGACGTACACCGGGTTGTGAGCTGCAAACATCTTGTAGTCGGTGAGGCTGCGGGTCTTGGAGATGTTGACGCAGGTGACCTCGACGGTGTAGCCGTGATCCTCCAGGAATTCCACAGACTTGGTCAGGGTATCCAGGGTGACCGCGTTGAGGACGATGAAGCCGTCGGGTTTGAGGCGCTTGTCGACCGCCTCGATGATCTCCTCCAGCATGCCGCCGGAGCCGCCGATGAAGACGCGGTCGGGATCGGGCAGGTCTTCCAGCCCCTCGGGGGCGAAGGCCTCGATCACGGTGACGTTGCGGGCCACGAACTTCTTCAGGTTTTCCTTGAGGTAGGTGAGGTACTGCGGGTTCTTCTCCAGGGCGAGGATGCGCCCGTTGGGCATCAGGTTCCCCGCCTCGATGGAAACCGAGCCGCTGCCGGCGCCGATATCCCACATCACCAGGTCATCCTGCAGTTGCAGCTTGCCCAGGGTGATGGCGCGCACCTCTTCCTTGGTGATCAGCTTCTTCGCGGTGGCGAACTCGTCGTCGCGGATGCCGATTACCGGATAGTTCTCGAGGTTCGGCTCCCAGGTCTTGATCAGGATCAGGATGTTGAGCGGCGAGCACTTGAAGTCGACCAGGCCCCGGACATCGGTCTTGGTGAACTTCTCGGTGGGAAGCCCCAGGTCCTCGCAGACCCAGGCCTCGTACCCCTCGGCGCCGCGGTGGATGAGCTCCCTGGCCATGACCGCGGGGGTGTTCACGCTGTCGGTGAGGATGGCGATCTTCTCGGAGGCTACGATGCGGTCAAGGGCCGGCTTGATCCCCCTGCCGTGCACGGACACGAAGGTGGCGTCATCCCAGGGCTCCTTGATCCGGGCGAAGGCGTACTGCACGCTGGTGACGTTGGGAAAGATCTCGATGCGCTCTTTGGGGAGGTTCCTGATCAGGAACCGGGCGACACCGAAGAAGTTGGGGTCGCCGGAGCCGAGGACCACGGTTTTCTTCTCCGTGTTCTTCAGGTACTCCAGCATGATGGAGAGGTCTTCGAGGAGGCGCTTCTCCCCTTTGAAGTCGGGGAAGATGTCCAGCAGACGCTTGTGGCCGACCAGGACCTCGGCGCTGTCGATCACCTCGAGTGCCTGTTTGCCGAACCCCTCCCATCCCTCGATGCCGGCGCCGACCAAATAGATCTTTTGTTCCGCCATGCCCCCCTCCTTTCTCATCACAATGTCAAAAAGCCTTCGATCAGCTAATCTTCCGACTAAGAGGTCCATCTCCCCTCTCCCCCCGGGAGAGGGGCAGGGGTGAGGGCGCTGCGATAGGCGATGCCGAGATTACGGCCCCCCCTCACCCGCCCTTCGGGCACTCTCTCCCACAGGGAGAGGGAACCGGTTACCTGTCGAAGTAAAGCATCTCCCCCTGGTACCCGGCCAGGAACACCCGCACCTTCAGCCAGGGCGCCAGTTCGGCGCAGACCTCTGCCACCTTGCCGCAGACCAGCTTGATCAGCGCCTTGTCGAAGCCGGAAGCCTCCAAAAGGTGACGCGCCGTGTTCGCTTCCCGCGCCAGCTTTTCCAGCTGCGCGGTCCCCGGGTTCTCCCTGAGCCAGGAGGCCACCGTCACCATGTCCAGTTCGGAGGAAGTGACGTGGGTCTGCTCGTGGCCGCAGGCGATCTTCACCAGCTTGGCGAACTGCCCCGCCACGACCACCTCGGGGACACCTTTCCTGGCGCAGCTCTGCAGCGAGTACCCGAAATGGTCACCCATCATCACGAAGGATTCATCGGTCAGCTTGAGAACCCGCTGCACCGCCATCTCCGAACTGCGTCCCGTGGAGAGAACCACGGTGCGGGAGCCGCAGGCGAGCGCAACATCGATGGAGGTGTCCACGGTATCGGTCCATGCCCTGGTGGATATCGGCTTCACGATCCCGGAAGTCCCCAGGATGGAGAGCCCGCCGACGATCCCCAGCCGTTCGTTCAGCGTTTTCTTGGCCAGTTCCTCCCCGTTGGGGATGCTGATGGTGAAGGTGAGGGTGGCCGGTACGCAACGGAGGGCGAAGACTTCCTTCACCACCTCGAGGATCATGCTGCGCGGGACGGGGTTGATGGCCCACTCGCCCACCGGAACCGCCAGCCCCGGCTTGGTCACCTTGCCTATGCCGGCGCCTCCCTCGATCACGATGCGGTTCTTGGTGAACATGTCGACCCGCGCGGTGACGTGGATCTGCGCGCCGTTAGTCACGTCCGGATCGTCGCCGGCATCCTTGGTGACATAGCAGGAAGCAGTATTTTCGTGCAGTACGCCGCCCTCGATGCGGAACCGCGCCCCCTTGCCGCAAGGCAGCGTCAGCTGTACCTCGTCGACCAGGGTCTGGTCGCGCAGCATCTGGGAGGCGCCTTTAACGGCGGCAGCAGCACAGGCACCTGTGGTGAAGCCGTATCTGAGTTCTTTCCCGCTCATATTTCATCCCATCTGAAGACGAAAACATTGAAAGGTATTACATGAAAGCAGGCCGGGTAACGGGCCCCCGGCATCAAAAATCAGATTGCTGTCCCAGCCTCGACGGCCTGGATCAGTATGGCATTCATCACCGCGGCCGCAACGTTTGAGCCGCCCTTGCGCCCGATGTTGGTGACGAACTGCAGCTGCGGGTATTCCCGCGCCAGTTCCCGCAGGGCGTCCTTGCTTTCGGCGGCGCCGACGAAGCCGACCGGCAAGCCCACGATCAACCTGGGGCGCACCCCTTCCTCGCGGACGAGCCTGATCAGTTCGAAAAGGGCGGTAGGGGCGTTGCCGATGACGAATATGCCGTTGTTTGTGTCCCGGGCCGCTTTACGCATGGCGAGGATGGAGCGGGTCACCCCGAGCTCCTTGGCCTCCCTAGCCACCTGCGGGTCAGCGACGAAGCAGGAGAGCTGCGAACCGAACTTGCTGAGCCGCTCCTTGTTCATGCCGGAAATGATCATGGTGGTGTCGGTCACGACACCCAGCCCCGCCCGGAGCGCCTCGATGCCGGCGGCCACCGCCCGATCCGTGATCACCATGCTGCGGGCGTAATCGAAATCGGCGCTGGTGTGGATGGCGCGGCGCACCAGCGGCCACATCTGCGCATTCCAATCGTGCGGCCCCAGTTCCTCTTCGATGATGCGGAACGACTCCGCCTCGATCTCCTCGGGGCGCAGGTGCACCGACATCAGTGCCACCTCTGCTCGGTCAGGCTCTCCGCCACCCTTTCGACCACGACCTCGGCGAGCTTGTCGTGCACGCCCAGGTGTTTGCCGAGCACCATCTCCACGCCGGGATGGCGTTTCTTAGCCTCCGCCAGTTCCTCGGGGAGGTCCTCAAGGACATGTGCACCCATGTAAAGGAAGTAGGGAACCAGGAGTATGCGCTCAGCACCCTGCGCCACGCAGGCGTCCACCCCCTGCTGGATGTTGGGCTGGTGCTGTTCCCGGAAGGAGACCTCGACGATCTCGAACTGCGTCATCGTCTGCACCCGTTTAGCGATCTCGTGCACCGCGTTATTCGCCTCGGCGATCCTGCTGCCGTGAGCCATCAAAAGTAATGCCGTCTTCATGTTTGCTCCGTCTGAAAAACCAGAATCTAAATTCCTAACGCAAAGTCGCCAAGCCGCAGAGCCGCAAAGAAAATCTTGAAGGTATGACTTCTGCTCCCCTTTGCGTCTTAGCGCCTCTGCGCCTTCGCGTTAAAGCCTTTTTGTTTAAAAACCCGCCCACCCCTTCTGGTACTCTCGGATCAGCTTCTCCACCGCACGCCTGGCGGGCGCCTTCCAGGGGCCGACGGCGGCAACTACGAGGTTCTTCGGGGCAAACAGGGTACGCGCCGTGAGCTTGAGCTCTTCGGCGCCGACGGCGGCCGCCTCGGCCCGATCCTCGTCGATGGTCCTGATCAGCGACATCAGCTCACCCCAGCCGTAACGGACCTGCATCTCGTAGGTGGAATCGGCGCTGTACTCGAGATCGTAGAAGTACCCTTCTTTGACCCGCGCCAGCTCCGCCTCCCCGACTTCCTCGAAGGCAAGACTCTTCACCTCGCGCAGCACCTCCGAAACCGCCAGCACCAGGTTCTCCGGCGCGGTGGCGAGCTCGATGGCGAAGGCACCGGTCTCCTCGTAGGCCGACAAGGACGCGTCCACGGAGTAGACGATGCCGAGCTTCTCCCGCAGCGACAGGTGCAGCCGCGAACTGCCGCCGCCGGAGAGAATCCGCCTGATCAGCCTGAGCCCCATGAGGCGCTTGTCCTGCCGGGCAAAGCCGCGGAAGGCGATCTGCAGGTTCACCTGGCTGTCCGAGTCCTTGACGAACACCGAACACGGCTCCTGCTGCACCTGGTTGGCCGGGATCGGCGGTATCGCGCTGCCGCCGCTCCAGCCGGCAAAGAACTGCTCGCAGGCGGCGAAGAACTGCGCGGAGTCATGCCTTCCCGCCGCGACGATGAGCGCGTTGCCGGGAACGTAGTGGTCGGCGAGATAGCGGCGCAGGTCCTCTTCGGTGATCCCCTTGATGCTCTCCAGGTAACCGATGGTGGGAGTGCCGAGCGGGTGGTCGGGCCACAACAGCCTGCTGCAGAGGTTGCTGGTGTTGGTCTCCTCGCCGCGCTCGTTGATGTCCTCCAGCGCCTCCTCGGTGATGATCCGCTTCTCTATTTCCAGCCCTTCCAGGGTCGGGGTCAAAAGCATCGAGGAGAAAAGGCGTATCCCCTCGGCGATCTGGTCCGGATGAACGCGGGAGAAGTAGCAGGTGGTCTCCTCGTCGGTCGCCGCGTTGACGCTGCCGCCGATGGCCTCGAAGGCGATTTCAAGTTCCAGGTTGGAAGCGAACTCGCTGGAGCCGCGGAAGAGCATGTGCTCCAGGAAATGGGAGATACCGGCCTTGCCGGTGGTGTCGTTGCGGCCTCCCGCTTTTATGTAGATGGCAATCTCCGCGCTGTGCAGGTGCGGCATCTCGACCGAAACGAGGCGCAATCCGTTGGGGAGAACCTTCTTGGTACAGCTGAGCATCAAACCTCCGTACTTCAGAGTGCCGCCCCCTCCAGGGTGAGCCAGGCGACCGCCGCGTAACGTGCCAGCTTGCCGGTCAGGACCAGGAAGGAAAAGCGGATGAAACCGACCTGCAGCACCCCCCCGACCAGGCAGAGCGGGTCGCCGATCACCGGCAGGAAGCTTAACAGAAGCGACCACGAGCCGAAGCGTTCATAGAACCGCTCCGCCTTCAGCGTGGTCTCCTCGTCCATGCGCAGCACCCGGCGCCTCAAGAAGTCGCCGCCGTAGAGGCCGATCCAGTAGGTGCTGAGCGCTCCGAGGTAGTTGCCGGCGGTGGCGACCAGGACCACGGCAACAGGATTTTGCCGCCCGATCAACAGTGCCACGACCAGCCACTCGGAGCCGAGCGGCAGCAGGGTGGCGGCCAGGAAACTCAGCAGAAACAGGGAATAAAACCCGTAATTGACCAGCCACTCGTGCATTCCGGTCAAATTAGCGGAAAGGGTGCTGATTGTCAAACAACATTGAATTAATTCAGGGCAAGCAAATGCCGGTGAAAAGCGGGTCTGAGGCGGGGTGAGCGAGGTGCAACTTTTTTTGTTGACATTAGAGCCTTCGAGTGGCATTAACGCTGTCATGATCAACACCGGCTACTTTACCTTTACTAACTTTTACTTTTGGTACGGCTTTTATTTTAGGCCGTCGCCCCGGGTAGAGGTGTAATTTAGGTAGCAGGTACTAAATTCCGAACCGAAGCCGGGGTGGCAGGATTCTCCTCCCCCTTACGGTTCGGATAGCAGGTTACCAGAACATCATACTAAGGGCCGGGGGAGCAATCCTCCGGCCCTTTCGCTTTGGGGGAACCAAAAGGAGAGCGAGTATGATCGTGGTAATGAAGGCAGGAGCGGCAAAGAAGGAGCGGGATGCTGTCACCAAGAGGATCAAGGAACTCGGCTACACCCCGCACATCATCCGCGGCACCACCCGCGACGTGATCGGCGCGGTCGGCGACGAGCGTGGCAAGAGCGTGCTGCAGACGCTTGAATCGATGCAGGGGGTCGAAAGCGTGGTCCCCATCCTGCAGCCGTACAAGCTGGCCTCCAAGGAAGTGAAGAAAGAGCCGAGTGTCGTGCGCATCTCCGACACCCTCGCCATCGGCGGCAAGGAACTGATCGTCATGGCCGGTCCCTGTTCGGTTGAGAACGAGGAGCAGATCATCGAATCGGCCAAGGCCGTAAAGGCGGCAGGCGCCCAGATGCTCAGGGGCGGCGCCTTCAAACCCCGCACATCCCCCTACTCCTTCCAGGGGCTCGAAGAAGAAGGGCTCAAACTCCTCGCCAAGGCCCGCGACCTCACCGGCCTCCCCTTCGTAACCGAGGTCATCGATCCCGAGTCCGTCGACCTGGTTGCCTCCTACTCCGACATGCTCCAGATCGGCGCGCGCAACGCCCAGAACTTCGCCCTCCTGAAGAAAGTGGGCCAGATCAACAAGCCGATCCTGTTGAAGCGCGGCATGTCCATGACCATCCAGGAATTCCTGATGAGCGCCGAGTACATCATGAGCGAGGGGAACCAGTCCGTCATCCTGTGCGAGCGCGGCATCAGGACCTTCGAGACCGCCACCAGGAACACCCTCGACCTCTCCGCGATCCCGGTCCTTAAGAACAAGACGCATCTCCCGGTCGTGATCGATCCTTCCCACGGCACCGGCAACTACCACTACATCGCGCCGATGTCGTACGCCGCGGTTGCCGCCGGTGCCGACGGGCTGATCATCGAAGTGCATCCCGATCCCGAGAAGGCATCTTCCGACGGGCCGCAGTCTTTGAAGCCGAAGAAGTTCCAGGCCCTGATGGACCGGCTGAAGCTGTTCGCGGAAGCGGCAGAGAAGACGCTGTAAAGGCAGGGGCTGGGGACCAGGGGCCAGGGGGGGAAGGTTTTAGCGTTCCCCTCCCGGCCGCCCCTTCTCCCCAAGTGTCAGCACCCGGCGATGACACTGTAGGGGCGAATAATTATTCGCCCAGCGCCGCTGCTTGAAGGACACGCTACCTCTGTACAAGATGAAGGATCAGGGCGAATGATTATTCGCCCCTACGGATGGGCGGATGGGCGGATGGGCGGATGGACGGATGGACGGATGGACGGATGGACGGATGGACGGATGGACGGATGGACGGATGGACGGATTGACGGATTGACGGGTGAACGGGTGGCGGAGAGGTGGGGCTAGCGCCCTTACTGGCGCCGCATCCATTTTACGGTATGCTCTCCGGGTACTTGCACCGGAGGAGGTGACCCATGTCCGTCCTGCGCCCCTTGCTGATCCTGATGCTTGTCGTTGTCGCTGCCGCGCCCTCCGAGGGTGCCCGGCGCGGCGCCCCCGCCCACGACACCTCGTCCGCCAGCACACAGGAGGTGCTGAAGGACTTCGAAACCATCCTCGACCTCTGGCGCGACGGCAGGTATGACGAACTCTACCAGCGCACCAACGGCGGCAAGGACGGCAGGGAAAAGTTCGCCAACCGGCTCGCCTCCGCACCGCGCAAGCCCGCCTGCTGCTGGGAGAAGATCCAGGAGGCAAGGGTCTCACTGAAAAGCGCCAAGAGCGCCGTCGTGCAGGCGCGACTCGGTTTCGAGGGCAGCACCCCCGGCACCGAATTCGTCACCAAGGCCGTCCATCTCAAGAAAGAGGCTTCCGGCTGGAGCATCGCCCAGTCCGAACTCTACTCTTTAGCCGACCTCTCCAGCAAAAGGCGCAGGTATAAGTACCTTCCCATCCAGCCCAAGAAGTAGCCCTCAACCCCACCCCCTATCAGCTCGCCTCTATATAAATAGCGACGTGTGCTCCTACGCCCCTCCCCCTGGGGGGGTGGGAGCGGGGATTCTTTCCCTGAGTCAGACGTTTAAGTGGGATCGACCTTGCCGCTTGACCCGTGTCACCCCTTCCGGTACTCTAGGCAGATGTCATTAAAACCGAACGTCGTCCCTACCAATAAACCCGAATTGCTCTCACCCGCGGGCTCGCTGGAAGCCTTTTTCGCCGCCATGGAGAACGGCGCCGACGCGGTCTACGCCGGTTTGCGCGATTTCTCCGCGCGCGCCAAGGCGAAGAACTTCACCCTCCCCCAGATGGAGCGCATGACCACCTACGCCCATGCCCACGGCAGGAAGGTCTACGTCACCCTCAACACCCTCGTCAAGGAAAACGAACTGCCGCTGCTCGTCGATAACCTGGCCGCCCTGGAGGCGATGCGGGTGGACGGGGTGATCCTGCAGGACATGGCGGTGGCACGCCTGGCGCGGGAATTCTTCCCGGGCATCCCGCTGCACGCCTCGACGCAGATGACCATCCACAACTCGCTGGGTGTGCGCCAGCTCGAGGAGCTCGGGTTCGAACGCGTAGTGCTGGCCCGCGAGCTGCACATCGACGAGATAAAGTCGATCGTTGCGGCGAGCCGTGCCGAAATCGAGTGCTTCATCCACGGCGCCCTCTGCTTCTCCATCTCCGGCCAATGCTTCTTTTCCTCCTTTCTGGGCGGGCACAGCGGCAACCGCGGGCGCTGCGCGCAGCCCTGCCGCCGCCAGTACAAGCACAAGGGTAAGGAAGGATACTACCTCTCCACCAACGACTTCTCCAGCATCGAGATGATCCCGCAGCTCATCGAGGCGGGTGTCCATTCCTTGAAAATCGAGGGGAGGATGAAGTCGGCCGAGTACGTTGCCAGCGTCATCGGCGCCTACCGCATGGTGCTCGACGCCGCGCCGGGTGAGCATGCGGCCAAGGTTGCCCAGGCCAAGGAGCTCCTGAAACTTTCCTTCGGGCGGGTACCGACCAAAGGCTTCCTCGCCTCGCAAAACCCGACCGACATCTCCACCCCCTCCATCAAGGGAGCCACCGGGCGCTACCTGGGCGACATCAGGGAGATCCGCGGCAACCGGATCAGCTTCGACACCCGGGACGCGCTGCACGTCGGCGACCGCATCCGCGTCCAGCCCAAGAGCGACATGGCCGGTCGCGCCTTCACCATCAAGGAGCTTTACATCGGGGGCAAGAAGGTGATGAACGCCAGGGAAAACACCCTGGTATCCACCCCTTCGCCCTTCCCGTTCAAGCTGGGCGACTCGGTGTTCAAGGTCTCCTCCGAGACCGCCTTCACCATGAGCGAGAACGCCTGCCTCAGGCGACTGGAAGGGGTGAAGGGGGGGAGCATCCCCTGCCGGCTCACCCTCTCGTACCAGGACCAGAAGCTGAAGATCGACGCCAAGGTGCTCGGCAGCGACCTCCAGACCGAGTTCGAACTGGGTGAGTTGGAACCCTCGCGCACCAGCGACATGGAAGGGGTGCTGCGCGCGCAATTCTCCAAGAGCGGCGACACCCAGTTCACCCTGACCTCGCTGTCGGCCCCGGACTTCCCGGCGCTGATGATCCCCCCACCCGTCCTCAAGGACATCCGGCGCCGCTTCTACGCCTGGCTCTCCGAGCAGTCGCTGGGCGCGCTCAAGGACAGGAGCGCGCAGAACCGTGAGAAGGCGCTCGCCGCCCTCGTCGGCAAGCGTCCCGCCCCGTTTCGCGGCAAGGAAGAGCTGGCGGTCAAGATCGAGCAGGTCAAGGAGTGGCACGAGCTGCACCGCGACCTGGTCGACACGGTGGTGCTGCCGGTCTCCAAGGCAAACCTGCACCAGTTCGGCCCGTTCGCCCGCAAGCTCAAGGGGAGCGAGCACAAGGTGGTTTGGCAGCTCCCCTTCATCATCTTCGAGGCGGAGCTCCCGTTCTACCGCGACGCGGTGCTGGGCATCCTGCAAGCCGGCTTCAAGCGCTTCGAGCTCACCAACCTGTCCCATTTCCAGTTCTTCAAGGGGACCGACGCGGAGCTTAACACCGACTACCGGCTCTTCTCGCTGAACAGCCAGGCGCTGCTGTCCTGGCAGGAGCTCGGGGTGTCCCGCGCCACCCTCTACATCGAGGACGACCGGGCCAACATGGCGCAGCTTCTCTCCAGCGACCTGAAAATCGAGCGCGGGGTGCTCCTGTACGCACCGGTTCCGGTGATCACCTCGAAGATCGCCATCAAGGACATGAAGGGCGACGCGCCGCTCACCTCTGACCGGGGCGACCTGTACTCGGTGAAGGTGAAGGATCACCTTACCGTGGTCAGCGCACAGACGCCGTTCGCCCTGACCCAGTACCGAAACGACCTGCGCGGGCTCGGCTGTGGCAGGTTCCTGCTCGACCTCTCCGGACTGCAGCAGCAGGAACGCGATCGGGTGCTGGAATCATTCCGCAAGGGGATTGCCGTCCCGGGCGCCTCGGAGTTCAACTTCAGTACCGGGCTGGTGTAAGACATGGGCATCATCGACAAGATCAAGGACCGCATCCAGGACCGGCTCAACGATCCCGCCTTCATGGGGCTGGTTCAGGAGCAGAGCCTCAAGGACCTCCTGCTGCGACGAGAATTCCGGATCACCCAGGAGTACCTGCAGCGCGAGTTCCTGGACAAGGCGCTCGACGATGAGCTGGTGGAATTCAAGCTCGTCATTGAGAACGGTTACTGCGACGTTTCCGGCCGACTCAAGAAACGGCTGGTCCCGTTCGCCATCCCCTTTTCCGCCAGCTTCACCCTGGAAGGCATCGAATTCAGCACCGCGCGCAAGTGCGTATTCCTCAGGCTCGGCCCGGTTGCGCCGCTCGACCTCGACTGGCTGACCCGGAAGGTTGTGCAGAGGATACCGTCATTGAGCATGATGGGGGAGCTGCTGGTATGCGACCTGGGCAAGGTGCCGCGCCTGGCCGAGCTGTTCGCCCACAGGGTGAAGGGGATCAGCATCTGGGATCACATTACATTGAAAGAGCTCTGGTTTAGACAGGGTGAAATAGGAGGAAGGGTGGGGGTGGTTCTATGAGTGATTATTTGGTGCGCGCCATTGCCAAGTCCGGGAGCGTCAGGGCCCTTACCTGCGTCACCACCAGCACGGCTAGCGAAGTCTGCCGGCGCCACGGCACGCTTCCGACAGCTACCGCCGCACTGGCGCGCTCCCTTACCGCGGGGGCGCTCATGGGAGCCATGCTGAAGACCGGCCAGCGGGTGGCCATGCGTTTCGAGGGTAACGGCCCCCTGAAGAAGATCGTGATCGAGGCTGACAGCGACGGCAGCGTGCGCGGCTACGTCGGCGACACCCAGGTGCACCTGCTTCGTCCCGACGGCGCCCTCGACGTCCCCAACGCCCTGGGGCGCGCGGGCTTTCTCACCGTCGCCAAGGACCTCGGGCTCAAGGAGCCCTACCGCGGCACCGTTCAGCTTTACACAAGCGGCATCGCCGAGGACCTCGCCCTGTACCTGGTGGAATCAGAGCAGATTCCGTCGGCCGTGGGCATCGCCGAGTTCATCGAACAGGACGGCGAAGTGACCGCATGCGGCGGTTTCCTGATCCAGGCCATACCGCCGGTAGATCCCCTGGTGGTGGAGGAGTTGATGAACCATATCGAGCAGCTCCCCCCCTTGAGCGAGCTGCTGCACGGGGGGAAGACGCCGGAAGAGATCATGGAGCTGCTCCTGTCCGGCATGGAGTACGACATCCTGGAGAAGCGCGCCATCGGGTTTGCCTGCAGCTGCAGCAGGGAGCGCATCGAGCGGGTGCTGATCTCGATGGGGAAGAAGGAACTCAGTTCCATGCTCAAAGAGCAGCACGGCGCCGAAGTAACCTGCGAATTCTGCGGCGAGCGCTACCGCTTCAGCGAAGCCGACCTCGAGCGGCTCATCGCCGAGGTAGACGCCACTAAAACCGAATAAGACGGATCACGCCAGGCCGCTAAGACGCAAAGAAAGCAAAGAACGCAAAGAAAGCAAAGAAAGCAAAGAAAGCAAAAGATACAGTGATGAAGGGGATGAAAGGGATAAAAACCGAGAAAGGTTTTATCCCCTTCATCCCCTTCATCCCTGTTTGTTTAAGAGGTTTTCTTTTGCGCCTTTCCGGCTTTGCGTGAGCGCTTCAGAGATTTGCGTTATACTTTCACCCGTGCCGCTTCACATTAAGCTGTTCCGGGAGGTGCCCCATGAGAATCCACGACATCAGCGTAGCGCTGTCACCCGATCTCCCGACCTACCCGGGGGACCCCGCCGTTAGCGTGGAGCCCTGGCAACGCATCGCCAAGGGGGACGAAGCCAACGTTTCCCGCATCACGCTGGGCAGCCACTCCGGCACCCATATCGATCCTCCCCGCCATTTCAACGACGCCGGGATCACGGTTGATGAGATCCCGCTCGACCTGCTCATCGGCCAGGCGCGGGTCGTGGAAATCCCCGGCGCCAAACAGATCGGGCGCACCGAACTTGAACCGCTGCAGTTGAAGGGAGTGGAAAGGCTGCTGATCAAGACCGGCAACTCGGAATTCTGGAAAGACAAGGAGTTTCGCAGCGACTTCGCGGCGCTGACGGTGGAAGGGGCGCACTACCTGCACCACATGAAGGTGAAGCTGGTAGCGGTCGATTATCTCTCGGTGGAACCGATGGACGGGGACGGCGAGGTGCACCGGATACTTCTGAACGGAGGCATCCCTGTGATCGAAGGGGTTAACCTCGCCGACGTCCCGCCGGGAGAGTACCAATTGATCTGCCTGCCGTTGAAACTAAAGGATGGGGATGGAGCGCCGGTTCGGGCGCTCCTGGTGGATAATCCTGATGCTGCGGCGCAGGGGACTTTCGACCCGCACACTAGCAGGTGGCCTCTTTCGTGAGAGGCGCAGCGTAAAAAAGGGGACTGGTTCCGTAGAGCCAGCCCCCTTCTAGTCAAGTCCCACAGGCCGAGACCGCTCTTTACAGAGCCTTCTTCTTGCAGCATTCCTTCTGGACCGGCTGGTCCGCAGGCTGCTGGTCCTGCTGCAGCTTGGCACACTTGGGGCAACCCGCTGCGGGAGCAGCCTCGGCACCCTTCAGCTTCTGGCACTTGTCGCAAGCAGGCTGCGCGGCGGCACCCTTCGCGCACTTGTCGCAACCAGGCTGCGCGGCGGCACCCTGTTTCGGGCAGTTGGCACAAGGGGCACCCTGGTCGGCAGCAGCCGCTTTCGGGCAGTTCGCGCATGGAGCGGCACCCTTTTCGATGGCAGCTGCTTTGGGGCAGTTGGCGCACGGCGCCTGCTGCTGCATCTTCGCGCAGTTGCCGCAGCCCGGCTGAACCGTTTTCTGCTCATCCCCCCATACCGCCAGGGCTCCCGCCATAAGCAATACCACCGGGAACAGCACCAGTAACAACTTCTTCTTCATAATTACCCTCCGTTTTATCCCTCAAGTCGGGGCTGTGATTATTCCTGTAGGGGCGAATAATCATTCGCCCTCCTCTGTCGTCCCTTGTCCTTTCATGCCATCCAGAGCGGTTGGGGCACCGGCAGCTGGGCAAATGATTATTTGCCCCTACAGCACGTGCCCCTACGCCCCCGGCAAAACTGACGCGTTATTCCGTCGGCTGCCCCTGCTGCTCGAACACCCCTTCCGGCGCGGCCTCCAGGAAATCCGCGTCGGGCGACGCCACCGCCTCGATGATCTTGCCGCGTGGGCCGGTGAAGCGCATGGCCCGGCAGTGCAACATCATCCTGCTGGCGGGAATCCCCCCGTAGCTCTCGTCGCCTATGATGGGAAAGCCGGAGTGGGCCAAGTGCACGCGGATCTGGTGAGTGCGTCCGGTAAGCGGCTTCGCCTCGATGGCGGTCACCCCGCGCCCTTCACCCAAGACGTTGAACACGGTGCGCGCAGGCTTCCCCCTGTGCGACACGCCATAACGGAACTTGCTGACCCGGTCCAGCGGCGCATCCACCTTCCAGCTCTGCTGGTCCGGCGAACCCGACACCAACGCCCAGTAGGTCTTCTGCACCTTCCCTTCCTTGAGAAGGTTCGAGATCAGCGTCGCCGCCTGCTTGTGCTTGGGGAAGAACATCACGCCGCTGGTGCCGCGATCCAGGCGGTGCACTACGCGGGACGGGTCTCGCAGACCGATGCTCTTCATGTAGCACTCGACCGCGTACTCCACCGTCCCCTTCAACTGGTACGGCGTGCGCTGGCTGTTCACCCCGACCGCCTTGTACACGGCCAGGAAATCCTTATCCTCGTACAGGAGTTCGTGCTTCTGGTACACCAGGTCGATGCAGCGCTCGCCCTCCATCAGCCCCAGGGCGACCTCGTCCCCCTCCTTAACCTGACGGGAGGCAACCCGGACCAGCACCTGGTTGATGTAGCAGCCGCCCCAGTCAATCACCCGGCGGATCTCCCCCTTGGAGAGCTGGGGGAAGAGCGCCTTGGCGGCATCGTCCAGCCTGAGACCCGACTGCTCCGCGTCTATCCGTGCGGTCAGTATCATGACAGGTGCCTCCGGGCGCGCAGCAGGGCCACGATGGTCTTGCCGTCGGTGATGCTGCCGTCGACCGCCATGGACAGGGCTTGGTCAAACGGTATCTTCTGACAGGAAATCTCTTCGTACGCTTCCGGTGCGGCCTCTCCCTGGGAAAGGCCGGTGGCGAGATAGAGATGCACCACCTCGTCGAAGACGCCGGGCGAAGGATGGACGACGCCAAGGGATACGATATTCTGCGCCACGAGCCCCGTCTCCTCCATCAATTCGCGCGCGGCGCACAGTTGCGGGTTCTCTCCGGGGGCGAGCCTCCCGGCCGGGATCTCCAGCAGGAAGTCATCCACCGCGGGACGCAGTTGCCGGATGAGCGTAACGCCGCCGTCGTCGTGCAGCGCGAGCACGCCGGCACCGCCGGGATGACGGACCACTTGGTAGGTGTGCCACCCCTGGTCGCCGATGAGCACGTCCATCTGCTCGATGCCGACCACGAGGCCGTTGAAAAGCGTTGCCCTGTTCTTCGTCTCCATGAATCCCCCGAGTGTAGATACATACCATTTCCATGATGGATTTGACAAAAGATAAATTCCGAGGAAAGAAAGGCAACCGAAACGGCAAGGCGGGCGAGCGCTCGAGAGACGGCTGGAGCAATTAAACGGTGGATTATATTGCGGTCATCTGGTAATCTCTGAAGCTTATGTTCAAAATAAT
Source organism: Geomonas diazotrophica (assembly GCF_019063885.1). Classification (NCBI taxonomy): domain Bacteria; kingdom Pseudomonadati; phylum Thermodesulfobacteriota; class Desulfuromonadia; order Geobacterales; family Geobacteraceae; genus Geomonas; species Geomonas diazotrophica. Next base: position 3,874,260 of record NZ_CP077684.1, read on the forward strand.
GCGAGGTGAACAATATGGCACAAGCTAAAGACGGGGACCGCGTAAAGGTTCATTATACTGGGAGACTGGACGACGGAACCGTGTTCGACTCCTCCGAGTGCGGCGAGGACGATTGCGGCTGCGGCCACGGTCCGCTGGAATTCATCATCGGCTCCGGCCAGGTCATTCCGGGTTTTGATGCGGGGGTGAAAGGGCTTATCGTCGGCGAATCCAAAACCATCCACATCCCCGTGGACGAAGCGTATGGCGACAGGATGGAAGAGATGGTGGCGGTGGTTCCGCGCGGCGACCTCCCCCCGGAGATGAACCCGGAAGTCGGGCAGCAGTTGGAAGTAACCCAGGAGGACGGCCAGGTCTTCAACGTACTGGTGACCGAGGTGACCAACGAAACCATCACCATCGACGCAAACCATCCGCTCGCAGGCCAGGCGCTCAACTTTGATCTGAAGCTTGTCGAGATCCTCTAAAAAAGGTTCCGACGCTGACAATTGAGACAACAAAAAATCCCCTCCCGGAAAGGAGGGGATTTTTTTGTATCCCGGTGCGGCGCGGAAAGACCCGACCTAGTTCTCGGTCATGAAGTGCTGCTCGTACAGGTCTTCCAGTTCCTGGAGATGGCGGGACTCGTCCGCCAGCATTTTCTTGAAAAGGACTGCCATGGGAGCGCCCTCGCAGCCGCGTGACATCCGGTCGTAGAAGTCGATAGAACCCTTCTCGAGGTGGATGGCGTAGGCCATGGCGTCACGTGCGGTCGAATCGGGGCGGAGCTCCTTTTTCGGCAGGACGTAGTCGAGGTTCATGGTGGGAACGGGCCGGTGCAGACCCTCTCCCCCTTTCATCTCACCTTCGACCAGCGCCTTCTCCAACTGGTGCTTGTGCTCCAGCTCGTCGAACGCGGCTTCCTTGATGATCTGGCGGGCCGCCTTGTCCTTCACGATGCGGAGGGCGGCAAGATAAGCGCGGAATCCCTCGTTCTCCATCTGGGCGGCCATTTCGATCGCTGCTTCAAATGTGTAACAGACATCACCTTGCTCAGCCATGGCGGGTCTCCTCTAGTCTTTGTTGTGAAAGGCTTTTTAACACAAGAAGGCCCTGAACACAAGATTTTGTATACACTTCGTTCGCTAAATGGAGATTCGAGTAACACCTGCTACACTATCGGCTGTTGTTACTATTTCGAGACCGGGGTTGAAGGCTGGGAAATAGATGCGTTGGAGGCGCGTATGTTGATCTTTTTGGCAGGCGGCACGGGGTTCGTGGGAGGGCATGTAAGAGAGGCACTTTTGGCCCGCGGGCATAGCTTGAGGCTGTTGGTGCACCGCAGAAGCCTGGGGAGCGTCGAACCCGACGTCGAGGAAATCGTGGGTGACGTCACCCGGCCGGAAACCTTCGAAGAAGCGGTGGCCGGCTGCGATGCCACCATCAACCTGGTCGGGATCATCAGGGAGTTTTCCGGCCGCGGGGTCACCTTTCAGCGCCTGCACGTGGAGGCGACCGGGAACATCCTGGCCGCCGCGAAAAAAGGCAAAGTCCGGCGCCACCTGCAGATGTCCGCGCTGGGCACCAGTGCCGACAGCACCGCTCGCTACTTCAAAAGCAAGTACCAGGCGGAGGAACAGGTGCGCCGGTCAGGGCTCGACTACACCATCTTCCGTCCCTCCATCATCTTCGGCCCCAAGGATGACTTCATCAACATGCTGGCCGGCTACATGCGCACCTTCCCCGCCATGCCGGTGATCGGCGATGGAGAGTACCAACTACAGCCCATCTCCGCCGACGACGTGGCCCGCTGCTTTGCCGACTCGCTCGAAAAGCCGGAGACCATTGGGCAGGAGTACGACCTCTGCGGGCCCGACCGTTACACCTACAACGCGCTTCTCGACATCATCGGCCGGGTCCTGGGGAAAAGCCACGTCGCCAAGATCAGGAATCCGCTGTCGCTCATGCGGCTGGTCGTCCCCTTCTTCGAGGGTTTTTCCTTCTTCCCCATCACCTCCGATCAGATCGCCATGCTGGTGGAGGGCAGCACCTGTGACGGAAGTTGGCGCAGGACCTTCCATTTCGAGCCCGTCAACTTCGAGGCCGGCATCCGCAGTTACCTCAAATAGTCAAAGACCAATTGCACGCAAAGCCGCCAAGGCGCAGAGAAAGAGACAAATCCGATGTCTTACCATCTCTGCGCCTTTCCGTTTTGCGCCTCCGGGAGTTGCGCCTTTGGGTGGGCTTGCCCACCGAAGCGCGCAGCGCGAAGGTGGGTTTTGACTCTCCTTTGTCTTTCACGTATAGTAAGGCACTTTTTCTCGAGGAGAGCCATGCATGGGAGAGACAGTAAGATTCGGCATTTCCATGGACGACCAGTTGCTGGAGAGCTTCGACCGGCTCATCGAACAGAAGGGGTACGCCAACCGCTCCGAAGCGATCCGCGACCTGATCAGGGCGGCCCAGGTTGAGCTCGATTGGGAAGAAGGTGAAAAAGAAGGGGTCGGCACCGTCACGCTGGTCTACAATCACCATGTGCGCGACCTTTCCGACAAGCTGACCGAGCACCAGCACGCCCACCACGACCAGATCATCTCCGCGCTGCACGTCCACCTGGACGCCCACAACTGCCTCGAAGTCCTGGTGGTGCGCGGCAAGGCCCGCGACGTACGCCGCATCGCCGACGAACTTATCGGCGTGAAGGGGGTCAAGCACGGCAAACTCGTCATGACCACCACCGGCGAGGGACTGCATTAACGGCCAAGGCGTTCTACGTTCAAAACCGGCGCCGGCCTTCACCCTTTTCTCCATGCCAGCATCACCGCCCCCGCCTGTAGGCCGAGGCCATTCAGTGGGCGCAGCAGAACTGGAGGGGGGGAGCAGGGAAGGCGAGTGCCGTTGGATCTATTAAAGAAGGAACGATGAAGAAAGACGACCACTACTGGATGGGAAAAGCGATCGACCAGGCAAGAAAAGCCGAATCGATCGGCGAGGTGCCGATCGGTGCCGTGATAGTGAAAGACGACGTGGTGATCGCGCGGGGGCACAACCTGCGCGAAAGCAAGCAGGACCCCTCCGCACACGCCGAGATGATCGCCATACGCAAGGCCGCCAGGAAGCTTGCCAGTTGGCGACTCACCGGCGCCACCCTTTACGTTACCCTCGAGCCCTGCACCATGTGCATGGGAGCCATAATCCTCTCGCGCCTGGACCGCGTCGTCTTCGGAAGCTACGACCCCAAAGGGGGAGCGGCGGGGTCATTGTTTGACTTCTCCGATGACAAGCGGCTGAACCACAGCGTCGTCCTCACCCCCGGCGTGCGCGGCGAGGAAACCTCCAGCATGCTTTCCAGTTTTTTCGCAAACTTACGGGCACAGAAAAAGCAGGAGAGAAAGCCCCTCAACAGCTGAGAAAAAAAGAGGAAAAAAGCCCTAAACCTTTTCCGAGCTTAAGCCGAAATTTAGGACAACCAATCTTTTTCAACGGCTTTGAGAGGGGCCTATGCAAATTGAAGAAATAACCCCCAACGCCATCATGGCGACGCACCACGAGATCACCCGGCTGGCCGCCTATACCGAGGAGCTGCTGCAGGGGACCATAGCATCGGAAGATCATTCGCGCCACAAGCTCACCGCCGTGCTCAGGGTGTACAGCGAGCTCGGCCTCATTTGGCGCATCCTGTCAGAGATAGACACCAGGGGCGTCCTGACCAAGACACAGCGGCAATTTCTGCAGGATTTCTATGCGGGCCTTACCTACTGACCTCGGGGAGCCACAACAGGGTTGAATTTATCTTTCGAATAAGGTATATCTTTCTGCTCCGAGGAGCGCCGCTCCTTTGACAACAGCATATCCGGAGAGATGTCCGAGTGGTCGATGGTGCCTGACTCGAAATCAGGTGTACCGAAAGGTACCTAGGGTTCGAATCCCTATCTCTCCGCCATAATAACAAGGGGTTACAACGACGACGTTGTAACCCCTTGTTGCATTTTTTGTTTAGTATGGTCTCTAGTATGGTCTCTGTTCCCCTTGCTGGGGGAGGTGGACGAGCGAAAGATTTAAGGGGATGGTCAGGTTGCTCCCGTCATATCAACGGGCTGCTGGTGAGCGGCGGAGCGAATCAACTCTTGCAGGCTGTTGCCAACTTTCGCCTACTGCGGAGTCCGGCTCCACCAGTTGTGGTTGGGACATGCGTTCGCTTCGGAAGCCGCGAGCGCCATCTCATTTATCAGACTGCGGCCAACCCTCGATGCCCAGATGTGCCGTCAAATTTTCTTTTATTCTTCTGTCTCTGCCACCAATTCCAGCGCGTCAAAACCTTTAGGGAACTTCCCCCAATGATCAAAGTCTTCATCACTCATAGATGCGTATCTTTCCGTGGGGATATTACGGATGTTCCATGCAAAGTTGAGATGATGGTAAGCGTGCTCGAGCATGAGAAACAATTCGGGCTCTTCGGGAGGATCTGCCGAGTCGATCTCCTTTTCAATCCTCTCCAGTTCCTGCCGGGCCTCAGAGATATTGCTTTTAATGATTTGCCAATTCATTCTGGCCTCTTTATATCTCAGCCAACGGTGTCGAGGCGCACCAGCGCGTCGGCGCCTGCGTGCCGCCGAGTGGTTAGGCTAATCCTTTATAATCGCCGCGTAACTCTGCCCACTCGTCATCCCATTTGCCGGGTGCCAAGTTGGCATGGATTTTCTTGTCTATGAGTTTCTTCTCGACTAGTCGTGTCTTTAAGGTTTTCTCGCCTTTTGTCTTCATCTTTTTAGCAGTTTCATGGAATGCCTGGAAAAAGGCCCACGCCCCGACGTTGCCCCAATGGTCGTTCTCAAAGTCAATTGAGTTTTCGATTTGGTTTTTTATTCTGCTGAGCGTAGGGAACATGTAACCGTTTTCCCCTGATGGAAAACCGTCGGAAATGTCAACTTCCTCGGGCCATAGCTCAATGATGCGATTGTATAGCTCTTCAAATTTCATTTGTTCCTGCCTAACGCCTTCAGGGTGAGCACCGGAGCGAATCCAGCTATTTTCAGCTTTCATCCACTTTCGTTAACTGCGAAGTGTGTCTCTACCCGTCTTGTTGGCAATCATTATTTCTATCGCTGTCACCAGCCTTCACCATTTTTTGGCCACGTCAGGTTCTCTAGGTTCAGAGTTTCCCACCGAGTTCAAGATGCACACTCCCGACGGCAATGAAGCAGAAGATGAACCATCCAATAGCGATGATCCCTCCATAAAGTCCAGCTTGTCGTATGGGTCTTTTTCGTTTGTAAGCTATTAGGATATTGGTAGCGCTGAACACTGCCAAAGCCATTAGGATGTAGGCATAATCGAAAGGCTCATAGCATAAGACATCGAAACCTTTGCCTGGTACATTGCCCGGTTCAGCCGTTAGATATTCAGCTAGGAGAGGCGGTGCGGACAAAACTACGAATAATAAGGAATTTATGATTACTCCTGTATTTTTCATCATTTTTGAATTCCATCCGTTGCCAACGGGGGCGGCCATGACCCGCCCGCCCATGCTTTTCGGGCGGTCGGCGTCCATGGACGTGGTTATGCGCATTTTCCGTGCTTATTGTGACTCGGCCCACTTCAGGTAGTACAGATAGACGTAAATGCCAACAAGTAATAAGAGCCCGACGGGTAGCGATTTGAGAACACTCCCCACTACTAGCGACAGCGCGATAATCGTGAGTAGAATTATTGCTTTTGTTGCTGTTCCTATTGCTGTTATCAATGTTTTCGAAATTTCTGATCCGACCATGCCTCCAAAGACCGCTCCCATAATTGTGAAAGCGATAGCACCTCTAACGCCCCCTGCACTATAGCCCCAACTACCGAATCCAATTCCTCCAGCAAATCCAGTAACGGCGGCTACGAAAAAAGTTCGCTCTTCCAACTTACTAGCCAAGTGGACGATCAATGCTTCATATGCAGTTGGTTTTTTGACATTCATTTTTTCTCGCATAACGGGTTAACGCTTGACCTAACGGGCGGTTTTATCGCCCGGTCATGGTCTGAGCGCCTTGTTATGCCTTGTCTCCTGGCTCCTCAGTATCAATCCATTTATTCATAAGACCTTGGTAGGAACGTTCCACTCTTGCTTTCGCCTCCTCAACAGTACGGAATCCTCCTTGTACGCCCAATGAATTCCATTCACTGTCACAATGCTCGACCAATATTTCTGTTTCATCCGGGAGTTTGCAGATTGCAAGCCGTGGGACTGGTCCGAGCAACTTACCGTTAACAAAAAAACAACCACGTTCAACATACTCGATTGAATCGTCGACTTCGGCATATGCAAGGACACTTGCGCCGTACAAAACTCGGGGTGGATTAGTTTGATCCATCTTTAATTCCCATCTCGTTTCCGTTTAGATTCTCTGGCATAACTAGTTATTAGGCAGTTAGACAAAGCATCTCATTTAGGATGTCGGCATCTCATATGCGATACAAGTATCCTGGTGAGGATGCATTATTTGCATCTTATTCAGGATGCTACCTGTGGAGCTATCTGGTTTCGTCGAAGATCCTGCACTCCAAATCCGTGCCGCGAATAGAGCCGTAGCGAACCAGCCAAACCTTATCCTCCGCGTTCCATCTTCCGCCTGCGGTTTTTAGCTTGGCGCGAAGGTCCTGCTCGGAATAGCCGACCATTACCTGCACCAGGTCCTCCTCGCGAAAGCGAGAACGGGGACGCCATGGTTTCTCCTCCACGATGATCTCCACCGTCTTAAGCCTGACGCCGCGCTCCTCGTCGTAACGATACCGGACGTAGAGCAGCGCAGCGCCGTACTTCTCCACCAGATGTTTCGTCCCTCTCTGCCCGGGCTTGAGGTTCAGGCGCGATTTCATGTCTCCCCCTGGCGGGCGCAGCATAGCACGCAAGGTTAATGAATAACAATAATAATCTACCCCTGCGGCGCCCATTGGAATACCCTCGTTGTTTGTTAAAGTTTGCCAATGCCGTATAGGGCTTTGGAGTACACTCTATCAGCTTTTGGAACGGTGGATGGAGATCCAGCGATGATGTCGGTATCACCGGGGATGGCTGCAGGGCAGGCGGGCGGGTACTTCTCCAGGGAGGATTACTACCTGCGGGGCATCGATAACGAGGGGGCGAGCCTCTGGTACGGCCGTGGGGCGCAGGCCCTGGGACTCGACGGCCCGGTCGGGGAAGAGGAGTTCCGGGCCCTGTGCCGTGGGGAGGACTTGCAGGGAAACCGCATCGTCGCCCCCAAGCTGACCCGGGACCGGGAGAGCGGTTTGCCCGTCGAGACGCACCGGGCAGGCAACGACTGCACCTTCTCCGCTCCCAAGTCGGTCTCCATCGCCTATGCCGCAGGGGTGAACGGCGTCAGGGAGGCACACGACGCGGCGGTGCTCTCGGTTCTGTCACACATGGAGGAACATTACTCCCATTACCGCAGCCCCGAGGGGATCAGATGCGGCGGCATGGTGGCGGCCAAGTTCGACCACGCCACCTCCCGTAACGTCGACCCGCAGCTCCACTCCCACGTCTTCGTGGTGAACGCGGTGCACACCGGGGACGGGATCTTCAGGGCAAACGAGCCCAAGGCCATCTTCCAGGACCAGAAGTCCCTGGGGCTCTTGTACCGGCAGGAACTCACCCGCGAACTTTCCGAGCGGGGCTTCGGGGTGGAGGTGCGGGACCGCGCGCAGATGTTCATCGAGTTGAAGGGGATCTCCCCGCAGCTCGTCGAGCACTTCTCCTCCCGGCGTCTCGCCATCGAGGAGCAGGTGGAGCGCTGGAGGACCGAGGGGAGGTTTGCAGAGGTGCCCCACGCACGGCTCTACGAGATGGCGGCGCTGGAGAGCCGGGACCCCAAGCGCAGCATCACCAGTGAGGAAGTGACCCGGATCTTCGAGCGGGGTTTCGAGGAGTGCGGCACCTCTTTTGCCCAGGTGAAGCGGGAGCTGGAACGAGGCCGGGAGCTTGCCATCTCCCGTACCGCTCCCGAAGCCTCGCGCGTGGTGGAGCTGGCGGTCCGGGATCTCACCGAGCGCGAGGCGGTTCTGGACCGGGCGCGCCTTCTGGACCAGGCGGTCCTGATCTCCGGGGGGGAGCACTCCGTTGCCGAGCTGAACCTCGCCATCGACGGCGGGATTCCCGAAGTGCGGCGGCTCGGGCGCGACGCGCGGGGGCGGGAGCTCTACACCACGCGGGAGATGCTGCAGCTGGAGGCGCGGAATCTGGAGAGGATCAGGGAATTCCCTCCCTTCGTGAGTGTCGCGCGCGTCCCGGAGGTTGAGGCGTACCTGGAGCTTTGGCAGGAGGAAAGGGGCGTCCGGCTGACGGCCGGACAGAAAGCCGAGGTTCTCCTGGAACTGACCGGGAGCCGCGGCGTCGCCCTCACCATCGGGGATCCGGGGACCGCCAAGACTTCGACCCTGGAGATCGTCGAGCGCTTCAACGAGGAGGTATTGCGCCCCGAGGGGAGGGAGCATCTCTCCGTCAACCTCTCCTACACCGGAAAGGCGGCCCGGGAGTTATCCCTCGCCACCGGGAGGCCCTCCCTCACCATCGACAGTTTCGAAAATGGGAATCCGGCTTCCAAATTTGCCCTGCAGAGGCAAAACGGGGAGCCCCCCATGCTGGACATCTTGGGTGAAAAAATTCTCATCCCTGAAGGGCGGGAGGCACAGGTGGTGCTCCGGGTGGACGAGGCGGGCTTTCTGGGCGCGAGGCAGGCGGAGCGTCTGCTGGACGTGGCGGATGAGCTGCGGCAAAGGGGCCTCAAGGTGAAGCTCCACCTCCTCGGGGACCCGAAGCAGATGCAGGGGATCCAGGCCGGGGACCTGCTCGACCAGGTGCGGGAGCTGGGGCTCAATCGGGAGGTCGACTACGCGCACCTGACCGAGATCCTGAGGCAGCGCGACCCGGGGCTTCTGGAGATCGCCAGGGGACTGAACCGGGAGGACCGCGAGCTTGCCGTGAACGCGAGGGAGGCGCTCCGCTCCCTGGAAAAACGACAGGACGTACTGGAGATCGCCGACCCCTTGGAGCTGCGCCGGGCCGCCGTGGAGCACTACCTGGAGGAGAGCCGGAAGCTCTCGCGCATACCCGAGCGTGCGGCGGCGGGAGAGACGCAGCAGGTGCTCCTCGTGACCACGACCAACGAGGCGCGCAGGGATCTGAACCGCGAGATCCGTCGGGCACGCGTCACGGGACGCGAGATCGAGGAGGGGAGGAGTTTCCCGGTACTGGCACCGGTGCGCCAGGGGCTCACCGTCGAGGGGTACCAGCTCGGGGACACGCTGCACTTTTCCGGCGAGCGGACCGAGGAGGGGCGGACGGTCGCCTGGGGTGCCAGGCTGCACGCCGAGGGAAAGGTGGTCGGGCTCGACCGGGAGCGTAACCGCGTGCAGGTCGACTTGTCCTTCGAGACCCTGGACCGGCAACGGCGCAAGGTGGTCCGCGAGGTGGTGAGGGAATTCTCGGCGGCGGAGCTGCCGGGACGGACCACCCTGTTACGGGAGGAGGAGCGGAGCTTCTCCCTTGGCGACCGTATCGTCACGCTGAAAAACGACCGGGGACTCGGGGTGCAAAACGGCGCGCTCGGGGTGGTCCGGGAGATCGACGACGCGGGGCGGATGCGGGTCGACCTGGAGGGGCGCGAGGTGACGCTCGACCTGGACAAGTACCGGCACCTCGATCACGCCTACGCGGTCACCATCCAGAAGAGCCAGGGGGCGACGGTGGAACACTCCATCCTGTACGCACCGGTACGTCCGAGAAAAGGGGTGGAGCTGGAGCCGGGAAACGAGCTCGGGGAATGCTACGGGCGCATGAGCTACAACGCGCTCAACGTCGCCGTCACCCGGGCACGATTCGCGACCCGCGTCTTCACCAACTCCATCGAGGATCTGGAGCGGTCGGTGGAGTTCGTCGACGGCAAGAGTTCGACGCTCGACAAAGCGAGGGAACCGGTGCAGGAGATCACGCGCGCTCAGCATAGGGGCATCGACGGACCGGAGCACGATCTGCACAGGAGCATCGGAGACCTGAAGCGGGTCATGCTGAACCGTGGGGACGGGGTGCGCAAGGCTCCCTCGCTCGAACATGTCGCTGCGCTCGTGCGTGCTCCGGGGCTGAGAATTCCAGAGCAGGTGCTGCAGGTCCGGCAGGTGCAGAAGGTGGTGGAGCGGCAGCTGGAGTTGAAGCTCCCGAAGCTTCCCGGCATGGGCTTTAAGATCTGAGTGCAGGGAGGTTCCGGGGAGCTGCGGTGCGCTTTACCTTCGTGCCGGCAGCGGTCAGGCGGGCCTCGCTTCGCTCGGCTGATTTTCCTTTCACACCTCACGCAGCCCTTCGGGCTGCGCCGGCCGTCCGTTTCGCGAAATCCTCTGTACTTTCGCGCCGGACGGCGTGTGACGCTCTGGTGCCAGAAACGGTGAAACCGCTTGTAAGCCGAGAGCTTGCGTGGCACCGCGGCGTCCGCCGCCGTCCGGCGCACAAAGAAGGAGCCCGCCATGGCCAAAACAAGCGTCCGGCTGCCGCCGGAAATCTGTAAAAAACTGGAGAGCGAGGTGCGCAAACTTGGTGAGATCGGAGGCGGGACGGTAACGGTTTCGGAGCTGATCCGGGCCTGCATCGTCGAGCATTTTCCCGAAATTTCCACCCGCGCCCGGAGGGAAAAAACCTCCCTGGCCGAGCTGCGGGACGAGATTTCCGAACTGAAGGATCGCCACGTTCTCCTGGCGCGGGATGTGGAAAATCTGGTGCAGACCCTTTCCGAGGTGCTGCCGCTTTTGGCCACGCGCGAGCAGATCGATTCGCTCACCGACGGCATAGCGGCCGTCATCCGGTCGGCCAAGGTGAGGTGAACATGGACGGGAAATCCCCCAAGGACAAGTTGCTCGATGCCTGCGGCGTGCACGATACCCGGGTCCCCTCGCCGCCGCCCAAGGATCAGGAGAGCAGGAAATATTACCAGGCCCTGCTGGACCGGGCGGAAAACGCCTCGGCCTGGGCACAACAGGCGCAGGATCAGACCGAGCGGTCCTACCGGAGACTGAACGACTATCTCCTCAAGGACCTGCCACCTCAACTGGTGCGGGCATTCGGAGAAGTGGCGCAAAAGGAGATCGCCTGCACCTTGCGCCCTCTCCAGGACAGCCTCGGCAAGGAAGCGGCGCGGATCGATTCCTGCGCGGAAGAACTGGCCCGGATGTCCTTGAACTGGCGCCTCATGCTGGTTGCGGTCGCGGTGGGAATAGCCACGGTTTCCCTCGGCGCGGTTATGGTGCGCTGCACCCTTTTGGACAGCCATTTCGAGGAGGAAAAGCGCTACGAGATCTGGGGGCGCGACGTGGCGGCCAGGCTGGAAAAGTCTTCGCCCAAGGAGCGGGAACGGATCCTCAAGTGGGTCCGTGGGGGGCCGCTTTGACCCTTTTTCCTAGGTGGTTCACCCCCTCCCGGAAGACTAAACCACCAGACGCGGCCCCGAAGCCAGGGCCTTAAGCTTCTCAAGGTTCGACCGGCAGAAGCCTCGGAACTCTTCCGAAATGCGAGGCTCCTCAACCGTCCGCTCCCAGAAAAGGAGGGCCCGGGCGAGCGCCGAGGCGTAGGCCTCGGGAGCACCGGAAGCGAAGCCGGGAGGGGTAAAAGTGCGGGCAAGCAGCACGCCGTCAAGTGGGCGGTAGAGCATCGGGAGCATGTCATAGGCCGGCGCCAGCCGGAAGCCCCCCTTCTCCACCGGGAACAGGGAGACGTTGCCGAAGTGCTGGTCGGTGTTCGCGATCAGGTCCCCGAAGACAGAGAGCCAGCGGAGATTGGCCGCGTCCCCTGCGGGGAGTTGACCATCCCCTTCCATCCTCCGGGCTGCCAGGACCCAGCTGTCCTGATGACCGTAGAACTCGTTGTCCACGGCCCTTAAGGAAACCATCGGCAGACGCCCGAACCTCCCGGTCCGGTCGAAGCGCTCCACTTCCAGAAACACCCGGTTATCCGCCTGCAAAAGGTGGGTGCGCGCCGCGGGAATCCCCGTTTCCGAAACGACCTCCAGCGCAAGATGCTCGCAGACGAGGAGGTCGGCCCAGCGTCTCCCCTCGAGCGAGTCCAGCGGGGGGGAGAACTTCACCAGGACATGCCGATCCGCTCCGTCGCGCTCGACAACGGCGGTGAACTTCGGGTGCTCGCCCCCCGCCGATGAGCCTGGCGGCTGTCCTTCCATGGCGAGGCGGGCCATGCCCGGGTAGGCATCCGGGAGCTCGTCGGGGCGAAGCGGCGCCTGAGGTTCCCGGACCGAGCGGAAGTAGCGCTCCAGGGACTCCTCGCCGATGACCAGGTCCCCCATGCAGTCCTCGCCGCGGCGTGCCAGGGCGATAAGCACGTGGTCGTCCTGCCAGTCGTTGCCGCGGGGGGGCAGTGCCAGTTCCTCGTGCAGCCTCATAACGAAGGAGCGTCCCACGAACCCCTCGGGGCGCAGATCAGAGAGGAACCAGGGGAGGCTTTTGTATTGTTCGGGGGGGGCTCCCTCCGGCCGCCACAGGTACTGATCCCTGGCTATGGCGTCGAGGACGCCGAAACGGCGGGCGTTTCCCTCGGCGTCGATCCGGTAGATGGGGAACTCGCCCCCCAGGCCGCGCAGGTCGCGCCGCGTGGTGTAGCGCCGTGAGCGCGCCTGACCGATGGCGACGACGCGGCTCCCCAGGCTCGCGATGAGGCGGGAGACGGTGGGCTGGCTTAGCTCCAGTCGCTTCTGGATCTCCTCCGAGCTGAAGACGCCGGAGGAGAGATAGAGCAGAAGGCGGTCGGTATAGTCTGATCTGGTGCGGGACATGGGTTGCCTGGCTTGGTGAATAGATTTGTGAATAGATTTATCTCACAGATATGACACAAATACAACAGGTTAAGTTGTAAATGTTCGGCTGGATGAATATTAAGAAGGAATTGGTGGCGAGATCGCGCCTCTAGCGGGTCATTCCTGCACCAACCGGGGCTTACGCACGATGGATAGCACCTTCGAGGTGTCGCGACCGGTCGTGATGCTGATCAGCTTGCGCGCCCACGCCTCCAGCGCCGCCTGTTTCTCCCGGTCGTAAGAGTAGCGGTTGTAGACATGCCCCACCCCCTGCTTTTGCCTGGTGATGTGGTTCTGCAGCCGGTCGATCAGCTCCCCCGAGAACCCCATCTCGGCCCAGCAGGTAGCGGCGCTGCGCCTCAGGTCGTGCGGGACGAAGTAGGCTACCTTGAGCCTGTCCTCCACCCTGCTCTCCGGGGTGTGGGGGAGGCACCCCTTGATCGCGCTGGTAAGTGTCCTTACTTCGAGGGATTTCCCCGGATTGGCCGGCGATGGGAAAACGTACCCTTCGCCCTCTCCGATCAGCTCCTTTGCCAGCGGGGTCAGGAATACCCGGTGCGCCTGCTTGTTCTTGGAGCGCTCCGTCGGAATGGTCCACCAGTCGTCGTTGATCTCCCTGGTGTGCATGCCGATCACCTCTCCCGGACGCTGTCCCGTCACCAGGATCAATTTCAGGCAGCGGCAGACGTTGTCGGACATGCCGGAGGTTTCCAGGTTTTTCCACAAGGTCCGGATCTCCTCCCAGGACAGGGCTCTCTCCCTCGACGTCTCCCGCTCCGGCCGGTCCATGCCCATGAACGGGTTCGTCTCGATCACGTCCCGCTTCACCGCATAGCTGAACATCTTCCGGGTATACGCGAGCACCCGGTTCGCCATGACCGGCGCCCCACGGTCGGCGATTTCGTCGAGGATCACCACCAGGTCGCGCCGCCTGATGTCACTGATCTTGCGCCTGTCCCACTGGGGCAGCAGGTTGACTTTGAGGGCCCGCTCGATCTCCTTCCACCCCCGGTTATGGAGTTTCGCGTGGCGCTCGATGTACTCTTTGATGAATTCGGCGACGAAGGGGGTGCGCCTGCGGTCGATGGCGTTTTGCATCCGTTCGCCCAGGGGGTCCTTCCCTTCATCCAGCTTCTTCCTCGCGGCGGTCAACCGTTTTCGCGCCTCGGAAAGGGACACCGTCGGATAATCGCCCAGGCGCATAAAGCGGCGCTTGCCGTCGAAACGGTACAAGTAGAAGAAGACCTTGGCCCCGGTGGCAAAGACCCGGATGCCGAAACCCTCGCCTTCACCTTCCCGGACATCTTCCAGGCGTTTCTCGGTTTTCAGGTTGCGGACATAGACATCGGTGAATTTCATGGCCTCTCTCATGCCGATTCGGTTGGTGATCCGCTTAATCCGACTTAGTATGGTCTCTAGTATGGTCTTTATGCAAGCAAAATATGCTGCGAATACCCGTCGTTGCTAGGTTTAGTATGGTCTCTAGTATGGTCTCTATTGGCCTCGCTGGAGCTGAAACGAGTTGAACTGAGCTGAAACGGCAGGCGCCTAAAAAATAGGCTAAATATTTGCAATCATTATTGTTTATGAGATATGATGAACCGAATTGAAACACCCTGAAATGGCTGAAAAGTGGCTAATTTCTGACTCGAAATCAGGTGTACCGAAAGGTACCTAGGGTTCGAATCCCTATCTCTCCGCCATTAAAACAAGGGGTTACGGCTTTTAGCCGCAACCCCTTTGTTGTTTCCAAGGCGTACGCATCCTCCCGTCTTTTCCTGGGAATCAGCCCCATTCTAGCTGTTATTACTGCCCATCCGTTGCAAAATCTCGTCAACCCGTGCCCCATCCAGCGTTTCTTCTTCCTGTAAAGCCGCCGCCAGGGCGTCCAGTCCTGGCCTGTTCTCAGACAAAACCCTGTCGGCAAGCTCTTCGCTATGACGGATGATCGCGGTGATCTCCTGGTCTATCTTCCAGGCCATCGCCTCCGAGAAGCCCTTCTCTTCTGCGAGCTTTCGTCCCAAAAAGGGATGCTCTTCGCCGCGGGTAAAGGTCACGGGCCCGATTTTCTCGCTCATCCCCCACTGGCAAACCATTTTTTCCGCAAGATCGGTCACCATCTTAAGGTCATTCTGCGCACCTGTGGAAACTTCACCGAAGACGAGTCGTTCGGCGGCTCTCCCCCCCAGAATCACGCAAATGCGGTTTTCCAGATAGCTTCGCGGGTAATAATAGCGGTCATCCTCCGGAAGCTGCTGGGTGACCCCCAAGGCGACCCCGTGAGGTATTATGGTGACCTTGTGAATTGGATCGGTCCCCGGAAGGAGCTTGGCAAGCAGAGTATGCCCCGACTCGTGGTAGGCTGTGATCCGTTTCTCATTTTCGGTTATCACCATCTTCCGTTCACCACCCATCAGGAGCTTGTCCTTGGCCTGCTCGAGATGCGCCATGGTCACGGCGGATGCCTTCTCCCGCGAGGCCAGGATCGCCGCTTCGTTCACCAGGTTTTCCAAATCTGCACCGGTCATCCCCGGGGTCCCCTTGGCGATGGCTGAGAAGTCGACCCCCTCGGCTATCGTGACCTTGCGCGCATGTACCTTGAGGATTTTTTCCCGGTCACGCCAGTCGGGGCGCTCAATCACCACGTGCCGATCGAAGCGGCCGGGGCGCAGCAGCGCAGGATCAAGCACGTCCGGACGGTTGGTGGCCGCCAGCACGATCACTTCCTCGTGCCGGTCAAAACCGTCCATCTCCGAGAGGAGCTGGTTCAGTGTCTGCTCCCGCTCGTCGTGTCCGCCCCCAAGGCCCGTGCCGCGGCTGCGACCCACGGCATCGATCTCGTCGATGAAGATGATGCTCGGCGCACCTTTCTTGGCGTTCGCGAACAGGTCCCTGACCCGGCTCGCGCCGACCCCGACAAACATCTCGATGAACTGGGAGGCTGAAATGGTGAAGAAATTGACCCCCGCCTCGCCGGCCACCGCCCGCGCCAGCAGAGTCTTGCCGGTACCGGGTGGGCCTACCAGCAGGATCCCTTTGGGTACCTTTCCGCCAATCTGGCGGAACTGCTCCGGATTTTTCAGGTAATCAACAACCTCCTTCAACTCGATCTTATTGTTTTCCATGCCAGCGACGTCGTCAAACGTGACATCGACCTTTTCCCCGACGCCGTACATCCGTGCCCCTGACTTGGCGAAGCCGCCGAACATCCCTCCCGTCCCCATTTGCTTGCTGACATTGCGGGAAAAATACACCCAGACCCCGATGATGAGTATCCAGGGCAGCATGGAGACGAGAAACGTAACGAGCAGCGAAGACTCAGTGGAAACGGCACTGATCTCCACGTTGTGGGAGGCAAGTTCGCCAAGCAGCGCCGGATCAGCTACAGCAGGCATCGTCGTCGTGAAAGTGCCCACCTCCCGAGCGACCTCTTTACCTTGCACCATTTCCACGACTTTGATCTTGCGGAGGAATTCCCCGCGCACGCCGGTCCCCTTGAAGCTTACCGTCTTCAGGTTATTGCCGGCCAGCTCGGCACGGAAGCGGCTGTAGCTGATCTGGGCTGTCTGTCCGGCTTCGCGCAGCATGTAGCTGTAAAAGATGTTAAACAGCATGAAAATTGAAATTATGTAGACAACCGTGCGCCAGGATGGTTGCTTCATGGGGCTTTCCTTTGGATGGAGGTCATTTCCGTATTTGAAAGTATATACCGCAACATGCAATAAAACAGGGCTTTGTGAGAGGAATAGCCGATTACCCGAGTTTATTTCCGTGATTACCAAAGTGCAGCTTTGATATAATGAACCCTTGGAACGCATCAACGAGAGTGGAGGTGGGACATGAACTTAGCTAAGACATTACTTCGTTTTTGCTGTGTCCTATCGGTCGTCGCAAGTCTTTCCGGCATGAGACCCGCGCTTGCGGCTGACGACAACCCAACGGGCGACCTCACCAAGGAGTTGAAGGAGATGCCTGTGCTCACCGGAGAAACGTGGCAAGCCCTTCAGCCTGACGCAAAGATCACCTTCATCTGGGGGATCGGACACGTGGTGACCATCGAGGAAAATGTTATACAACGCCACCCCGAGCTGAAAAGGCAGGGATTCGTAGCAAAGCTGGCCGAAGGACTTCGCGGAGTCCCGATGGAAACCATCATTCAGGACATCGACAGCTACTATCGCAACAATCCCGACGATCGTGACATCCCGGTCATGCGGGTGATCTGGACGCAGATCGTCAAACCGAAGTTGAAATTAGGCATCGCCGACCGGCCCTTCGCCGGTCCAGGCGGACCGTAGGCCTGGCAAGGAGGCAGCGCATGAGAGCTTTAAGATATCTGGCAGTCGTGCTGCTGGCAGCGCTAAGCTTTGGATGTGTGGGGATGTCGCGCCAGCAACAAAGCACGCTTAGCGGAGGCGCGATAGGCGCCGGCGGCGGGGCCTTGATCGGTGGACTTTCCGGCGGGAGCCCTGCAGTAGGAGCGATACTTGGGGGCGCGGCCGGCGCGCTGACCGGCTACATCCTTGGCGACCCCGGCGCCGGGCGTCATTACCAGCGTCGCTGAGGCGGCTGATGCGGCTCAAGCCATGTTGCCGCATGCATACAACAAAATAAAATAGATCCGTACCAAGCCGGGCCCGGGCATTGCGCAGATGCATTGCTTGGGCCCGGCTTTTTTTTGCTGCGCCGCTCCACAGCCCCCCTCACGGTGCGTTCAAGTTTTGAGCGCCTGTTCAAAATTAGCAACTACCAATATTTAAAGGCGGTTGCCGTGCATTCCGGTGGAGAGGTGTGCGGACGAAGTACAGGAGAGGGTGAAATCAGTTTTCAAGTGGAGCGGGGTAGAAAAACAAAATATGAGTTAGAGCGCGCACATGATAGTTCACTTTGCAAACTTGAACGACTTGGCACACTGGCTGAAAAGCCTCCGGGTTGAAGGGCAACAACACCAACATACGGAGGTAAGTCATGGACGAGCTCAAGTTCAAATCAAGCGGCCCCGATGCGGCGTACCTGGCGAACATCAACATCTTCTTCGCGGTCCTGTTCACCCTGGACATCTTCAAGAACGGCTGGCGGGAAGACAAGCTCGGCTCGCAGAGCACTCTGCAGAAATGCGCCGACTGGTTCAAGGAAATGTTCGAGGGGGGGCGCACCGGAAACCGGGTGCACATAGCGGCCCGGAAGTCCGCACGGCAGGACCTTGACGGGCGCATCCACAAAATAATGCGGTACCTGTCGGTGTTGGCCGACGAAAGCGATATGAAGCCGCTGTTAAATTCTGGCGTCGTCATCTATAAGACCAGGAAGAAAGCCCGCAGGACCCCGAAGGCGGTTCCGTCCTAAGAGGCAATCGGTTTCAGCGGTCGTCTCTTCCCTCACAACCTTTTCATCGCCCTTCAAACCTCAAAGTACCCCGGCGGATCGCCTCTCCTCATGAGCTTTGGCCTCCACCGGGGTTTCCCTATTGGTGGCTCGCCCCTCAGCTAAACAGGCCCACGCGTCTTCACCCTCTTCGCCCCCCCCTAAACAACACCAGAGCTGCATTTACTAATGGAAGGGTCGCTAGAAAATAAAGCGGGCATGCTTTTTCTAATGTAGGGGTGTATTTAAACAAAAGAAGGTCTGCAAAAACCAAAAGCGAGGGCTCACTCATGCCATGCACGCCTTTTTTTAAATCGAAGCCCCCCTCTTCCGCTTATTCACCCCCCATTTTTCCGCAAGCACGTCTTCACCTGGTCAAGTCCCACCCTTTTCAGGCCTGAAAAACGGAGCTGTAATTAATGAGCTGGTGCATTTCAATTAACTACGACCATGTTTAAATTAAACACGACCTGCTTTTTCTTAACAACGGTCTCACTTTTCTTAACTACGACCTCGTTTTTTTAAATGCAGCCTGCCATAAGTCCGGAAGGCGTCTCCAAGGAGCTTGACTGCCACCGCCTCGCACTTGACTGCCGTCTTCATGGGCTTAACTGGCACCTCTTAAAGATAACCGCGACTACGGCAAGCTAAGGTCTTGGGACCGCAAGGAAAAATGCGGCGGCGAGTTACGCGCTCGCGACATCCCGCGCCCGCTCCTTTGCTAAATCCTCCCGCATCGGGTATCATGCAACATTAACGGAAACCAGCAAACGTCCGAGATCGCTGGGCAACCCAAAAAAGGAGAATGACCATGAAACGCAAAATTGCTGCTGTTGCTTTCCTTGCTCTGACCTGCATCGGGATCCTCGCTGGCTGCCACACCGTCAAGGGGGTTGGCGAAGACCTGCAAAGCGGAGGAAGGGAGATCGAGAAGTCCTCGGGTAAATAATCTTGTCGCCGTCCCCAAATCAAAAAGGCCAGTCTCTACGACCGGCCTTTTTGTGTTTCCGTACTCCCCTCCTCTCGATCACTTCTGCACTACGCGCACCATGCGCCCACGGATGGCGAAGGCGAGCCTGGCCAGGCGACGGTGCGGGTAGCTCGGGTCGATGATCGGGATACCTTCCCTGCAGGTCACCAACCCCTCCGCCTGGGCCCTCTCGAAGCAGTCGTGCGCCGCGTTTCTCAGGGTGTCGAAGAAGAAGATGATTGAAATCATGGCGTTGTAACAGGTGACTCCCAGTACCTCGTGGGACATCAGGCCGCTGAGGTAACCTCCCAGTGCCACCAGGGCGACGTAGGGCGCACTAACCAGCGCGGTATAAAAGATGAGAGTCGCCCGCGCCCGGATCGCTACCTTTGAGAGTCGCACCCCTTCCCAGGGATCTTCTTCATCGTAATCGTAGTAGTCACGTTCGCGCATGGCATCCTCCCACTGCTCTGAAAACGTCCCCGTCCGCTTCGGCCGGTTTACGAATTATCCCCAAAGGGAAATTCCCTGTCAATCGTCAGGCGCGCTGCTTGGGTTATCCACGCGGGCCGCATTGTCACAATTTAAAACGGCCGATCCTTGCCCACCGCCGACAGTTCGCCCCCCTCTTCTCCTGCGGCTCATGATTCCAACCTGTTACAGGTCACGCCCCCCATCCGGGCGACGGTTGTCCCGAGGCAGTCATGTTACATCGCGGAAACGAATCCACAGTGCCGGCCGCTTTATCAACATGCGAAACAGCACCGGCAGAACACCCATTCTTCGTTTTCATTTCACCTGATTGCAACACGACTGCAACATGAGCGCGCTACCCTGGGCACCAAAAAAGAGAGAAAGAAAAGGAGATCAATGATGGAGCTCATGGCGGTAGGAGACAGCTATATCTGGTACTGCGACTGGTGCGACACCAAGAACGTGACCCCTTGGGTGAGAGCCAGGGAGAATGAAGTGTGCTGTGCCGCGTGTCACAAAAGCTTTGCGACGTACGGGCATGAGAGACCGACGAGGAGGGGCACACCACAAAGGCAGGCCGGGCTCGGCTGCTAACCATGATACTGAACAGGGTCGATATGACGCGAAACATCAAGGAGACAGCACAACATGTTGAAAAGAATGCTTGAGGGCATCCTCGTCGTTGCCCTGACCTTCTCGGCGCTATCCGGTTCCGCCCAGGCGGAAACGACGCTCACCGGTGCCGGCGCAACCTTCCCGCACCCCCTCTACAGCAAGTGGTTCAGGGACTACCAGGCCGAAGACCCGGGCGTCAGTTTCAGCTACGAGGCACAGGGGAGCGGCGAGGGGATCAGAAAGATCCTCGCCCGCGAGGTCGACTTCGGCGCCTCGGACAAGTTTCTCTCGGACCAGGAACTGAAGGATGCACCTGGCCAGTTGCTGCACATCCCAACTGTCATGGGCGCCGTTGCCGTCACCTACTACATCCCCGGCGTCGCCACCGGGCTCAAGCTGACGCCGCACGCCCTCGCGGGGATCTACCTGGGCAGGATCACCAGGTGGAACGACCCTCTTATCGCCAGGGAGAACCGACAGCTCAGGCTGCCAGGCAAAGAGATCATCGTGGTGCATCGCTCCGACGCAAGCGGGACCACCAGCATATTCTCCGACTACCTGAGCTCGGTGGACCCATCCTGGGCGAGCACGGTCGGCAGGGGAACGTCCGTCGTCTGGCCGGCGGGAACAGGGGCGAAAGGGAGCAGCGCGTTGGTCAAGAAGATCAGGGAGGTCCCGTACAGTATCGGCTACGTGGAGATCGCCTACGCGCTGGAAAACGACCTGGACACAGCCGCCCTCAGGAACAGGGCCGGCAGGTTCGTCAAGCCGACCATGCTTTCCACCAGGGCGGCCGCCGTGCAGGGGATGAAGGGCGTCAAGGTGAAGGTTGGCGCCGAACCGGACTACCGCCTGTCGCTGGTGAACCAGCCCGGCAAGGACGCCTATCCCATCGTCGGGCTCACCTGGCTTTTGGTGTACCGCGACCAGAAGGACCCGGTCAAAGGGAGGAAACTGGTCGAATTCCTCACCTGGCAGTTGAAAAAGGCCGAGAAAATGACCTCCACGCTGCACTACACCCCGCTCCCCGACACCTGGTCCAGCCAGGTCGAGAAGACCATCAAGAGCATCAACGTGGCACAGTAGACCACAAGATCGAGTGCTGACGGAGCGCCCTGCCTGAAGGTGGGGCGCTGCGGCTGCTGTGAACAGAGGAAGTGCCATGCAGAAGATACTGATCATCGAGGATGAGCGGGACCTCGCGGACCTGCTTGCCTTCAACCTGGAAAGAGAGGGTTTCAAGACCCAGGTGAGCTACGACGGCGCCGAGGGTCTCGCAAGTGCCATCCACTGCCAACCCGACCTCGTCCTGCTGGATCTGATGATACCCGGCATGCCAGGGACGGAGGTCTGCAAAAACATCAAGAGGTCGGAAAGAACCTGCGAGACTCCCGTCATCATGCTTACCGCCAAGGGAGAGGAGATCGACAAGGTGGTCGGGTTCGAGGTGGGAGCGGACGACTACGTCGTCAAACCGTTCTCTACGCGGGAGCTTATGCTGCGCGTAAAGGCGGTGATCAGGCGCAGCCGCAGGGAAACGGAGCCACGGTCAACGCTGAAGCTCGGACCGCTCAGCATCGACGTCGAGCGTCACCAGGTGACGGTCAATGGCCGGGAGGTCGCCTTCACCGGAACCGAGTTCAAACTCCTGCAGACGCTGGCGCGGCGGATCGGCAGGGTGCAGAGCCGGGAGTCGCTGTTACGCGACGTATGGGGCTACCACTTCGTCGACGACAGCAGAACGGTGGACACCCACATAACGCGCCTGCGCACCAAGATGGGAGCAGCCGGAGATCTGATAAAGACGGTGCGCGGCTTTGGATACAAGCTGGAAATACACCAGGATTAAAGGACTCTGCATCTGGTGTTGACTATATTCCGGTTTGGCGCTAAAAAAATGGCTTCACAGATACCTCAAAACCTGTTGGAAAGGCAACCATGGCCAAAAAAAAGATCCTTTTCCTCTGCACCCACAACTCCTGCCGATCCCAGATGGCAGAGGGGCTGGCGAACCACTGCCTCGGCGGCGGGTTCGAGGCCTACTCGGCCGGTACCGAGGCGACCCGCGTCAACCCCTTGGCGGTCAAGGTGCTTGCCGAGATAGGGATCGACATCTCCGGACACCGGTCCAAGACCCTCGACGAGTTCGACGGCGAGAGCTTCGACTACGTGGTGACCTTGTGCGGAGACGCCAACGAAAAATGTCCCCTTTACATCGGCGGCACCGAGCGCAGCCACCGCGGCTTTGACGATCCCTCGCGCTGCGTCGGCACTGAAGAGGAAGTCCTGCCGGAGTTCCGCCGCGTGCGCGACGAGATCAAATCCTGGATTATTGAGCACTTCGGAGGCTGCAAGTGAGCGAACATCTTTCCCGCAGACTTTCCTTCCTGGACCGCTGGCTTACCCTTTGGATCTTCGCTGCCATGGCGGCGGGCGTGGCCGTCGGCTACCTGGTCCCGGGGGTGGAGTCCTTCATCAACCGCTTCCAGGTCGGCACCACCAACATCCCGATCGCCTGCGGCCTCATCCTGATGATGTACCCGCCGTTCGCCAAGGTCCGCTACGAGGAGATGCCCGAGGTGTTCAGGAACAAGAAGGTGCTCGGCCTCTCCCTGGTACAGAACTGGGTGATCGGTCCGGTACTGATGTTCGCGCTCGCCGTCATCTTCCTCCCGGACAAGCCGGAGTACCTGGTGGGTCTCATCATGATCGGCCTGGCGCGCTGCATCGCCATGGTGATCGTTTGGAACGAGCTCGCCAAGGGGAACACGGAGTACGCGGCCGGACTGGTGGCGTTCAACAGCATCTTCCAGGTCCTCTTTTACAGCGTCTATGCCTGGTTTTTCATTACCGTCCTGCCACCCTACTTCGGTCTTGCCGGCAGCGCCGTCGAGGTCAGCATCAAACAGATCGCGGAGAGCGTCTTCATCTACCTGGGCATCCCCTGCATCGCCGGCGCCATCACCAGGCTGATCGGCGTGAAGGCGCTGGGGGTGGAGCGCTACCACCGCGAAGTCGTCCCCCGCATCGGCCCTATCACCCTGGTCGCGCTCCTTTTCACCATCGTGGTCATGTTCAGCCTGAAAGGAAGCCTCATCGTGCAGCTCCCTCTCGACGTGGTCAGGATCGCCATCCCCCTGCTGATCTACTTCGTGGTGATGTTCCTGGTCTCGTTCTACCTCGGGAAGAAGCTCGGTGCCGACTACGCCCAGACCACTACGCTTGCCTTCACGGCCGCCAGCAACAACTTCGAACTGGCCATCGCCGTCGCCGTGGCGGTGTTCGGCCTCAATTCCGGTGCGGCATTCGCCGCGGTGATCGGACCGTTGGTGGAAGTGCCGGTGATGATCGCTCTGGTGAACGTGGCGTTTTGGTTTCGGCGTCGCATGGTGGCTTGATACCCCGTCCCACCTGCCGCTCCTCGATAATAAAGTTGAAAGCGGGTGCGCCGGAAATCGCCGACACACCCGCTTCGCTCACCCTTGCAAGTACTCTATTCTCTTCACCACGTGCGCTCGGCTGCAGGTGCCGGACAGATATTGATGGCGGAGAGCTCCTCCCCCGTTACGGGCCCACCTTCTTGAGAAGCTCGTCCATGTGGTCCCCTGCTTTTCCCAGTTCCCCGGCGATCTTCTCCACCGCCTTGTCGACCTCCCTACCGGCGCGTTGCGTGGGCCCCTCCTTTTTGCAGCCGCAAATGCTGGCGAAACTGCCAACCACCACTACAGTCACGATACCTTTTTTCATTGCGTCTCCTTAAACGGGCCGACAGCAGCGGGGCTGAACGCCGCCACTTCTGGGCCGAATCAAGACTTGTTGTGCCCCCTGCCGTGCCCGCCGCGGTGACCGTTGCCGGGACCGTCGCCGCGCCCCCCTCCGCGTTCGGCGCTGCCTCCGGTGAAGTGCAGGTCCCCGTTCTTCAAGGCATGGAATTCGGGCGACCCGGGCTTGATGCCGAGTTCCTTGGCGATGGCTCCCCATCCCTTCTTCCTGTTGGGCTGGTAGATGGCCAGTACGGACTCCGGCCGCCGGTGTGACATCTGGCCGAGCTGCAGGACCATGAAAGCGTCCGCCGGTTCGGGTACGGACCTGATCACCGCCTGGACCTGGGTCACCGGCACCCCGAACTGGGTGCTGAGTCCCAGCGAAAAGCCGGGCAGATCGGCCCGGGCCTGGACGTTCACGTTGGAGAGGAAAACCTCCAGTCCGCCGGCAAAGGCGGCAGTCGGGATGAAAACGCAGAACGCCAGCAGGAAAATGATGCGTCTCATAGTGGTACCTCCGAAATGCTCTCAGTTGTCCGTCAATTGAAGAAATAACGCACGCCGATCGTCCCGGAAAAGCTGGAGGGATCGAAGTCGCCGGTGTGGAGCCCCTGGTAGGTGATGTCGGTATCGGGGGCAAGGACGAATTTGGCCTCGGCGGTAAGGGCCAGATCCCTGGTGACGAAGTAATCGACACCGCCCTTGACGTGGGCTCCCAAGCAGGTGTCGACATCGAGTGAGGCCCCATCGTAGGGATCGTAGTCGGTGATCAGGATATCGAGGCCCGCTCCGAGGTAGGGGACGACCTTACGGTCAGGGACCCTGAAACGGTACTGTGCGCCGAGCGAGATGTCGGAAACTCCGAAATCGCCGGTATCGGAGTCGAAGCTCGAGTGGCTGAGATCCACTTCCGCCGCCCAGTTGCCGTCTATGCCGTAAATGAGCCCGCCGCCTCCGACCAAGCCTGTGTCCGTTTTGTTGTTCCCCCAGCCGAACTCCGCTTCGTTGTCGGCGGGCACCTGAAATCCTATCCTGCCGCTGACGCCGACTCTTCCCTTGATGGTTTCCGCCATGGCCACGCCCGATGCGAGGGAAAGGGTCCCCGCAAGGATGGCGAGCGTGCTGATCTGCTTGAGTGCTCTCGTAATTGTCATGCCAGTCTTCTCCTCCTTATCCTTTCAAAAAATATTGTGTCGACTTTAACCCTGAAATAGAAGTTGTGAGACGACATCGCGATGCAGTTGTCCAGCAGGAAGTTGTAGTACGAGTTTTCATTGTCCACGTCGATGGTGATGCGGTATTGCTGGATCATGCTGTCACTGGGGCTCAACTTATCCAACTTGCAGTCGATGTACTTGTCGCGCACGAGCTTCAGCTCTTCCTGGTCCAAAATCAGTATATCCGTCAGCATCATCCCGTTACCTCCTGCCATGTCGGCTGCCGCATCTGTCGATGGTGATCGGCACAGTCGCCGACGGTTAATCGGTAAGGCATCCTTATCTCTCCTGTCGCCCTTGCTCGGGCTGTTGTTTTACTTTCTGCCGCAGTTGCCGGCAAAGCGCCCCCTCATCCTGTCTGCGAACGACTTGTCGCTTTTCATCCTGAAATAGAAGCGGTTCGAGGTCATGGCCATGCAGTTGTCCTGGAGGAAATCGAAGTAGCTCTGTTCATCCTCGTCCTTCAGGGCGACCCGATACCGTTGTATCGTGGAGTCCGCCGGCGTAAGTCTGTTGATCTCGCAACCAGGAAACGCTTTGGTCAAAATGGTCGGTTCGCCCAGCGCAATGATCAGCGTGTCGATGATTACGCCCATACCCTGCCCTCCTTGCGGTCGTGATGTAGGTGCCCGCCGTCTCAACGCGCGGGGAGGAAGTCGATTGGGTACAGGATCGTCGTTTTAGGCACGCCTTCCTTGGGTCCGAAGTTGAACTTTCTGACCCTGTCCACGATCTGGTCACAGAACGCTGCCGCGTTCATGTTGGTCGAATCTACCGAGCAGGCGGAAACGGCACCGCTGGGCTCGATGGCTATGCGCAGCACCATCTTCCCGCGCAGGGTCGGATCCTTGCGCAACTCGGTGTTGTAGATGCGGTAGAGCGCCGCCTTGTAGCGGTCGAACAGTATCTGGATCTCCTCGTCGGTGCGGGCCGCACGTGCGCCCGAACTGAGAGGCCGTCCCTCCTTGGCGCCTCCCGGGCCAGCGATGCCGCTTTTGACCTGCGCAAAGCCCGCGTCGCCGCGTCCCAGCCGGCCGCTTCCACCTCCGCCGATGCTGCGGCCCACCGCGGCAGACCCGATCCCGCCGCTGCCGCCGTTGCCGACGTTGCGGCTTACCGCGCCGTAGCCGCCACCGCTCGGGCCTCCGCCTCCCTGCATCGTGACCAGGGACCGGCTAGCCTGGGCATGTCCCGCCGCATAGTTGGCCGGGTTCGCCAGACGCGCTTCCGCACCGAGATTGGCCGTCGGTGTCTCGTCGATCAGGTCCTTCAGGCTTTCCTTGAAAGCCAGAACGCCGGTGTTCTGGGATTTCTTTGGCGCCGCGGCCTGCTCGACCGCCGCCGGCCTGGGGTGGTCCGGCGCCGGTTTATCCTGCGCCACCGACTGCTTCTTCTCCTCTTTTTTCCCTGCCGTTTCTTCCTTCTTCTCGTCCTTTTTCTCTTCCTTCTTCTCTTCCTTGGCTTTGCGGGGGGGCTCCGGCTTGTGGTACTCCTTGCGGACCATCATCGCCAACCGCTCCGGAACCTCTGCGATCACGGGACGGACCGGCGGCGGCAGGGTCACCGTGAGGACCACGATGGCCAGGAGCAGGGCAAGCAGCATCGAGCTGCACATGGTCCGGCGGTAGCGCCGCTCGACCACCTCGTCGTCGCTCCAGGGCATCACCAGCGTGTGCCCCGGGACCGGGGAGACTTCCCGCTCGACCAGGTACTCCTCGTCGCGCCGCTCGTCCCGGGCGTGCGCATCGTGGATCTCCTCATGCAGGAGGTCCAGTTCCTCCTGGCGCCGGTTCATCTGCGCCCGAAGCCCCGCCTTCCTCTCCAGCGAGCCGCGGATCTCGTCGTCGAACCTGGCGACGCAGCTTTTTATCCGGGACAGGCGCGGCTCCGGATCCTGGATCTCCGGCAGCACGCCCCAGAAGAGCTGTTTCACCTCCAGCGCCGCCAGACGTTCAAGGGCGTCGCAGGCGTCCCGCAAGGCGTCGAAACACGCCCGGTCCGCGGAAAACATGTCCAGTTCCGCTTCCGCCACCTGCATCTGCATCTCCAGGTCCGAGAGCGTCCCCCGTACCTCCTCGATGCGCGCGTTCAGCGGCGCCAATTCCTGTTCCAGTAACGATGTATTCACAGTGCACCCGCTAGGCATGCGAAGCCTTCTGGATGACGGCCAGCGAAATCTTGCCGTATCCGGAAGCCGTGCAGCTCGTCATTATTTTTTTAAGAACCTTGAACGGAATGGTTTTGTCGGCCAACAGCGTGACTTCCCTCGTCTCGTTCTCTGCGACGCCCCCCCCGGTGGCCTTCAGGCTGCTCTCGATCTGGTCCAGCCGGTCGGTGACTTCCCGGACCGTGCCGACGCGGTCGTCGTAGAGGTCCGCGGTGCGCGCCACGGCCTGCCCCTGCACCACCACAGCTTCCGGGGTGACCGAGACCACCACGGTCCCCCTGGGCTTGGTTTCCACCACGGAGGTGGGGAGCGCGAGCCGCTGCTCCGGCATGTCGCCGTTGAAGGAATGGAACAGCAGGAAGAACACCAGCACCGAGAGCACGTCCAGCATGGGGATCAGGTTCAGGAAGGCCTGGCGACGGCTGTTGTTGCGCTCCAGCCGCTTCAAGCGTCTGCTTTCTCTCATGGTGCGTCTCCTATCGATATCTTGGGAAATAGCGCGACCCTGGCCACCTCCTTGCTCCCGGGGGTGCGCACCTCGGCGCCCCGCACCGTGTCCATGACCTGGACCAGGTAATCGTATTCGACCTTGGGCTCCATAAGGACCGTGGCGTCCTCCTTCTGCGGGTACTGCGCCTTCAGGCTGCGCATGACCTCGGAGAGCTTCTCAAGGTCGTACTTGTCGTTTTTCTTCGGGATGGCGGCCTCTACGGACTTCCCGTTGGCGATCTCCAGCCCCGACTTGCGCACGATCACCTCGATGGCAAAGTTCGGCGGGGTGGCGGCGGATGCGCCGGCGCTGGTCGGGACGCTCAATTCCATGATGGTGATACTCGTAAAGACCGCCGTGATGAGCAAAAAGACGACCAAAACAGTGAAGACATCCATCATCGGAGTCAGGTTCAGGATCTCCATGATGTCTTCGTGCGGTTGTTCCTTCTGCCTTCTTCTACGTCTGGCCATAACCTGCTCCTGTCAATTGAGGGGTGAAGATCTCTCAGTACGCGCGCTTGCTGAAGGTGGAGATGGAGTTCAAGGCCTTCACCGACACCATCTCCAGGCTTCCCACGATCTCCCCGGTGGTCGAACTGAGGCGGGCGTGGATCAAAAGCAGCGGGATCGCCGACATGAGACCGAAGGCGGTGCAGTTCATCGCCTCCGAGATGCTGGCCGCGAGCAGCGCCGCTTTCTCGGCGGGGCTTGCGCTGGCCACGGCGGTGAAGGCGGTGATGAGGCCCATGATGGTCCCCAGCAGTCCGAACAGGGTGGCGATGTTGGAGAGGAGCGCCAGGTACGGGGTGCGCTTCTCCAACTGGGGGATGATCTCCATCAGGCTCTCCTCCATGGCGATCTCTATGTCCTCGCGGCGCCTGACCGCTCCCTGGCGCGCAAGCCCCATGGACAGCATCTGGGCGATGGCCGAGTTGTCCTCGTAGACCAGTTCCCTGGCCTTGTCAAAATCCCCCTGGGCCAGCACCGGGTGCACCTCTTCCCACATCTCGCGGTTTTCCTTCTTGACGCGGTTCAGATGGATCCAGCGCTCGACGGAAATGGCGATGCCGGCCGACAGCACCAGCAGAATTGGGAACATGAAGAACCCGCCCATCTGGAAAAACCTTACAATCGTGTGCATCACTTCCTCCTTGCCTGATTGACCTTCTCGGGTCAGTTGATCCGCAGCATGCGGTTGGTTACCTTCAGTTGGTGCGCGAGCCTGCCGCCTGTACCTTGTTCCCGGTGCTCACCTCGTAGAAGGCGACCTCCCGGAGGAAGACGTCCCGGTCCACCGGCACCTGCCGCTCGGTCAGGGTCCGGGCCAGGCTGGTCTCGGCGCCGAGTTCGGAGGTTTTCCAGGGCACGATGAAGAGTGACATGGGCGCCTCCTTGTTGCCCAGGATGGACATCCCGCCGACCATCTTGGCCTCGGGATCAGCGGCGCCGGCAGGCGCGGCCGCGGCCACGTCGACGTTGGGGTCGACGGTGACCGGCCCGGCCGGCTTGTCGTCCTGCGCCACAACCATGGCGACGGGGAAGACCACCAGAAAAAAGCAGAAAAACAGCTTCAACCACATACGCTCCTCCTTGAAACGACGGTGTTTCCCACAAAACGGGTTCTTGTAACGGTGATGAATCCATGGAAACGTTTTCCGCTTCATAACCTATTGCCCGCCCCCTTTACTCATGGCGACCTGTCCGGTGCGGGTCTGCAGGTCCGCGATCCACAGCTTCACCTGCTTGTCGTCGGGGGTGGCCCTGCTGTAGGCCTCGTAGTGCGCCTTGGCGCAGGCGAGGTCCTTCAGGTAGAGATCGCAGAGGATGGCCAGGTTCCTTTCCAGGGGGCGGTACTCGGGGAAGGCCGCCAGGGATTTCTCGTAGGCGGCGCGGGCCTCGACGAAGCGCCCGGCCTTGCGCAACAGCAGTCCGTACTCGTTCCCCGCGACCGGGTGCCCGGGGATCGCCTCCAGCGCGGCCTTCAGGTGCTGCTCGGCCTGTTCGGGCTTGCTCATGTGGCTGTAGGCGCTGGCCGCATTGATGCGGGGCGCGGTGAGGCCGGGCGCCTTGGCGATCACCTTCTCCATGAGTTCCGCGCTCTTTTGGTATTCGCCCGCCTTCAGGAGCTCGTTCGCCTTCTCGAAATCGGCGCGCGCCTGCCCGTCGAGGTTGGACGGCTCCATGATCAGGAAGCCTTCCTTGCCGTCGCCCAGACGCTTCACCGAGGGACCTGAAGGCTGCGGGACCGGTTTCCCGGCCACGGGGAGCGGGGGAGCAATGGGCTCTTTCTTCGCCTGGCCGCCAATCGCGCACCCTGCCAGAACCAGCAGCGAAAGGGCCGGGAGCAGGAAACCGGGACGGCTGATCGTCAATCGCTTCATTTTTTGCCTCCTTTTGCGCGCCGCTTCGCGGCCTGCTTCGATTTCTTCGCCTTGGCCGGTACCGCTTTCGGCGCGACTTCCTTCTTTTCAGCGGGTGCCGCGGCGGTGGCTGCATCGCCCTCCGCCGCGCCCCCCTCGACGGTCCCCTTGCCGGCGCTCTTTCCTTGCTCACCCTCGGCCGGTACCGCCGTCGTCCCCTCGGCGGCATTGCCGGCCGCGGCGGCAGGCTCCGTCGGTGCAGTGGCGTCGCTCAGGACGGGGTTCCCGGCCGCGGGCACGGGCGCCGCCGCCGGCTTCTCGATCTCATAGCTGTAGCTCTCCAGGGAGGCCATGAGTCCGCTGGGGAGTTCAGGCTTGTCGTAGCGCACCGGCAAAAGCTTGGCCAGCTTGCCCAGGCTCTTGTCGATCCAGTCGTTGTAGATGCCCAGGGAGATCAGCTCCATGTTCTTCTCGTGTACCGAGATCGCCTTTTCCTCGAACGGGAAGGCCTGCTCCTCCAGGGCCATCTCGTACTCCTGCATCTCCTGCGGGTTGAGGTCGTCCGGCCGCTCCGAGCCCGTCAGCGCCTTGCTGAAGTGCCCGTAGATCTCCGCCAGGTAGAAGGTCGCCGCCGCGGTCACCTCGCCCACCTCGTACTGCGGCAGCTTGTTGAAGGCCAGGGTGGTCGCCTTCATCAGCTCCTTCTTCTTGCGCAGGTTGGTCTCGAACGGCTTCACCAGGCGGACCTCGGTGAAGCGCTCGTAGGTCTGCTCGGCGAGCACCAGGGCGCCCTTCCCTGCCAGGTATTTCGTGCGCGGGGTGCGCGCCGGGCCGGCTGCTGCGTCGATGGCGACCATCTCCGTCAGTTCGTCGAGGTACGCCTTGCGGTCGTCCTCCTTCAGGATCTCGCAAACCTTGTTGCGCATCTCCAGGTTGACCTCGACCGGCTCAGGGAAGTAACCGACGTAGCGGCGGTACACGGCGAGTGCCTGCTTTTTGTTCCCGGTCTGCTGGTGCAGTTCCGCCGCCAGCATGAGGGATTCCCTTCTGACCTCCTCGTCCTTGAACTCCGTCTCCAGGCGCTCGTACTCGCCGGCGGCCTGGGCGAGCTGCCCGTCTTCCTTGTAGACGTGGGCGAGCTTCCGGGTGACCTCCGGCTGCAGCTCATGTCCCGGGAAGAGCTCCCGGAACCCGGTGAGGACCGCGGTAGCCGCTTTCCACTCCTTGAGCTGGATCAGTGCGACGGAGGCGTCGTATTCGGCGTTCACCCGGATCTTGGAGCCGGCGGCCATGCGCCCGACGCGCAGGAAGTGGTCCGCCGCGCCCCGGTAGTCCTTGGCGGCGTTGGCCTGTTCGCCCTGCTTGTAGATCGAGGCGGCCAGGTTGTCGTTGAAGCCTTCCCGGCTCTTGTCGTCGGCCGGGACCAGGGCCAGCACCTGGACGTAGGCAGCCTCGGCCTCGGGGTATTTCTTCAGTTCGTAACAGGAGTGACCCGCCACCACCCAGGCCGACTTGAGCACCTCCTTGTCGGCGGCCGGGAAAGTCGCGATGAGCTTGCGCCCGACCGTGAGCGCCTGCTCGTAGTCCTTAAGCTCGTAGAGGTCGTCCGCTGCAGCGCCGAGCACGATCGCCGCCTTCTCATGTTCCGGGAAGGCGTCGGCGAACCTGAGCGAGCTCCGCACCCCTTCGCGCTTGACCGTGTCCTTTTCTTCCTCGCGAGCGCCTTTGAGCTGCTCCCGGTAGGCGAAGACGGCCGCGTAGCCCGCGGCGGAAGACTTGTCGTAGCGCGGGTAGTCGTAGGCGGTCTTCTCGTATTCCCGCGCCGCCCGGGCGAAGGAGCGGTTCTCCATGAGCAGGTCGGCCATCTGGTAGTTGATCGCCGCCGACTCGCTCTCCTTGGGGAAGGAGACCAGGAACTCCTCGTACCAGTGCAGTGCCTCCTGGAAACTTGCCTCCTTCTCCCTGGCGTGGCCGGGGTCCTGGTACAGCGCGTGGTAGTGGTGGGCCAGGTCGGTGAAGTTGGTCTTCAGGAAGCCCAGCACCTCGGGGCGCTCGGCCGGTTCGAAATGCTTCCAGTACTCGGCCTTCAGCCCGTAGTTCTTGGCGAATTCCTTCTTCGCCTCGATCACCAGGGTCGGGAAGCCGCCGGCGATGTGGATCTCGATCACGCGCATATGGAACTGCGGCGACACGCGGTGGAAGGGGTTGCGCCCTACGAAGGCGTTGTAGGACGCCGCCGCGTCGCTGTAGCGGCGCTTTTCGTAGTAGAACTCACCCAGGTTGCTGTAGACGCGGTCCTCGTAGGCGCGCTTGCCGTTTTTCTCGAAGTACTCCACGGCCGAGGCGGCGCCGTGCAGGTAGGAGAAGCTCTGGCTGACCACCCGGAAGGTGTCGTCGACCCGCTTGCGCTCCAGGTCGTCCTTGGCCTCGGCGAAGTCATACCCCGTGGTGACCTTGTGGTCCAAAAGGGCGATGAACCGGTGCAGCCCCTCCTCGTAGAGCTCCTGCTTGTAGAAGGTCCAGCCCAGCTTGTACAGGGCCAGCTCGTAGTAGGAGGTGTCGGGACCGATGTCCACCAGCCCCTGGTAGACCGCTTCCGCCTCCAGGTACTGCCTGTGGGTGAAGAAGTACTCGGCCCGGCGGAACTGCACCTCGTTGATGTAGCGCGACTGCGGATAATCCTTCACCATGCGCTGCATGACCGCCATGGCCTGCTCGGTTTCGCCGAGCTCCTCGTAGGAGCGGGACATCTGGTACAGGACCTGGTCGTTCCCCTGGTAGTTGGGGTACTTCTCCAGGAGCTTCTGGTAGAGCGCGATCGCCTCACGCGTCCCGCTCCGCTCCAGTCCCTCGCTCCCCGCTTCGCGCACAGGTCCGGCCGTCTGCGCCCCCGCAAGCGCCCTCCTCTCGAAATCCGCCTCGGTCTCGCCTTGGGCGGGCTGCCCCCCCCCGGAGGAGACGGTGGGCTCCGGCTTGCTGAGCGCCGCTGCCGCGACCCCTCCGGCCGGTGCGCCCTGGGCGGCGGCGAGGTAGCCGTACTCCTTTTCGACCTTCAGGTCGGCGAGGCGGCGGATCGCCGCAGGAGTGAGCGCCGATTCCGGCGTCTGCTCCAGGAAGCGCTGGTACCCCTCCATGGCCTTGTCCAGCCCCCCTTCGATGGGCTCTTCCTTGATTTCGAGCCGCACGTCGCGCAGCTGAGCGAGTGTCTCCCTGCCGCCGCCCGATTGGCACCCGGCAAGAAGCGCGGGGAATGCCAGGAGTAGGAATGCGATTCGCTTCATGGTCCCACCCTCTTTTGAGCCTGCGCCTTGTTGGCGCGGTCGTAGCTGTCCGCGATGGCGAAACGCGCAGTGACCTGGAACTGTTCCAGCCTTGCCCGGCGCTTGGTCATTTCCTCCACGGCCATGGCTTCCAATATTTTCCCCTGGCGTGGCAGCAGGGCTGCCACCTTTTCCCGGGCCGAGGCGATCTGCTGACGCTGCTGCGCGATGGCCCCGTCGTACCCTTGGTAGCTTTGGGTCGCGGCCTGGCGGGTGCGCACGAAGGAGTCGTACTGCCGCTTGAGCAGCTCGGTTTCCCGGTTCAGCCGGTCCAGGTCCTCGAAGGTGTCGGTAAAGCGCTGGTGGTACTGGGTGGCGATGTTCCAGGAGATCACCCCCCGCAGCCGGGCCAGCCGCTGCTTCACGTCGTCGGGAAGCGCACCGCCGCCGGAACGCTCCAGCCGGGAGATCTCCTCCAGGGCGATCCTTTCCTGCGCGGTGGCCAGGTGGTCCGGGCGCGGCGCGGTCAGCATGGCGTGCAGCCGTTTCTCGATGCGGTCGCGCTGCTCCTCACGCAGACGGATCTGGGAGTCGAGCTGCTTGAATGCCTGGTCGATCCCGGGAAGAAGCGGCTCGTAGTAGTCCCGGCGCTTCCTGATCATCTCCTCGAAGGCGTTCAGGTCACCCTCCCAGGCGACGAGCTTGCCGCTCAACTCGTTCAGATCCAGGTAGTTTTTGAGAGACTCCTGGAAATCGTGCGAAGCCATCAAGTCGAGCAGGTAGTAGGTTTCCGGCGCCTCGGGCAGGCTGCGCAGCTTCACCACCCAGTCCGAGTCCTGCTTCAGCTCTTCCCGCGCCAGGGCCTTCAGGAACTTCCCCTCCCGCACCGAGGTGATGGAGGCACCCAGCTTGTCGATCTCTTTTCCGAAGGATTCCAGCGCCTGCCCGTACAAAAGCGCCGCCTTCCCGTAGACCTTCAGCTTCCCGTAGGCAAACGGCATGGCCAGGAGCGCCTCCTGCACCGCGGGGTCGGTCACCTCGCGCCTTGCCAGGATGCTCCAGGGGACCAGCGCCCTTTCGAATTCCCCCTGGTTGGCGTCCGCCCACCCGGAGCCGAGGAGGGCCCGGTTCGAGAAAGGGCCGGTCAGGCGCACCCGGTCCAGGACCAGCTTGGCGCCGGCGCCGTTGTTCTCGTCCAGGAGCTTGTAGCCGAGCACCAGGTTGGACTTGTCCCTGATCGCCTGGCTGGAGGGGTCGAGGCTCGCGAGTTGCCCCGCGCGATCCAGGTACTGCCGCCCGTCCTGCTCCTTTCCCTGCTCCATCAGCGAGATCCCCAGGTTGTAGCCGGTAAAGCCTTCCAGCCCCTTCGCCCCCTGCAGACCCTTCAAAACGCGGGAGGCGTCCTCGAAACGGCCGTTGGCCATGAGGACCTGCGCCCGCAGGAATTCGACGTCGTCGCGGATCCGCTCCGGCACCTCGCCGCGGATGCGTTCCAGGGCCTGCAGTGCCTCCCGCGGCTGATCCTTCCGGAAGTAGAGCCGGGCCAGTCGGTAGATGGCCGCGTTGCGCTGGGGCTCGTCCACCTTCCCCTCGATGACCGCGCGGATGGCGCGCCCGGCGCGCAGGTGCATCCGGTACCCCAGCTCGAAGTCGCCGACGTCGAATTCCGCCTGGTTCAGGTGGGGGTAGAGGGTGTCGAGCGCGGGCTCGTCGACCCGGCGGTGCTGCCCCAGTTCCGTGTCCAGCCGGGCCACCGATTCGAACCACTCCCCCTGGTAGGCGTGGTAGAGCGCCTCCCCGAAGTAGACGTCCTTGAGGTCGCCGGCGGGACGGGAGTCCGCACCGCTCTTCACGGGAGTGCCGGATGCCAGGGCGACGCTCGCGCAGAGCAGACAAACCAGTATGAGAATCAACCTGGACATGGCTTACCAATCCTTCACGGTAATGGTTTTGCCGCCGGCGAGTACCACCCCGACCAGTTTCGGGCCGATCCCCTTGGCGACCTTGAAGTTCTCCTCCCTCTGGAAATCCGCACCGCTCTCCGTCTTGCCGAGCACCGTGACGTGCAGCGGGTGCTCGCCGGTCATGACGTTACCGACGTGGATGCGCTGCACGCCCCCTTTCTTCAGCGCCTCGATCTCGTTGAAGGTGTAGAGGTGCTGGGCCACCTTCTTGCCGTCCAGCTCGATGGTCACGGCGTCGAGCCGGAACTTCTCGTTCCCCTCCAGGGAGACGAAGATGGCGACCTGGGTGTCCGAGGGGTAGAGGAGCTTCTCTTCGAGCCGGTTCAGCTCTGTGGCGATGGAGAGGACGTCCGCCTTGATCTCCTGCACCTGCTCGTCCAGCCCCTTGGTCTGTTCCTTGGCGGCGGCCCGCCTCGCCTCTGCCTTGGCACCCCCCTGTTCGGGCGGGCCTTGCTCGGGGTGGTGCCCCGGTGAACTCTCGCCCCCCTTCGCTGCGGTTCGCGCATCGACACCCTCGGCTGCCACCCGCACATCGATATCCTCGGGTACGGCCTGATCCTCGACGCTCTCCGGAAAAGCCTCTTCCTGCACGCTCCCCTGTCCGGGCTGTACCGGGGCGGTTTCCTGCGCATGGACAGGAAAGCTCAACAGAAGTACCGAGATCCCTGCGATGATTAACTTCCGAACTTTGTTCATGTTTGCCACCCTGTGGTTTGTTAGTTGCTAAATCATCCCTACTACGTTGACGAAGACACCCTGATGCCGGTAACTCATGTCGGTCAGGTCGTCGGAGAAGTCGCTGAAGTTGTAGCCGGCGCCGACCTTGAAGTTGTTGCCCAGATGGCGGTAGAGCCCCAAAAGCACGCCCCTGCGCCGGTCCTGCGCATCCGGCAGGTCGAGCAGGCGCCCTTCGGCGAGCGCGTCCCACTTGTGCAGGAAGTGCCAGTCGACCCGCGCCACGTAGAGGTGGGCGCTGCTGTCGAAGTATTCCGGGTTGACCCGGTCCATGCTGACCTGACCGAGCCGGTAGGCGTACTTCCCTCCGACGCTCCAGCGCTGCGTCAGGTCATAGGTGGCGTCGATGGAGGCGATGTGGCTGCGCTGCATGACCCCCGCGCTCGTGCCGGTGCCGTTTAGCTGCCCGGCCGCAGGCAGGTTGTAGAAGTAGGTGTACTTGACCAGGGCGTTGAGGCGGTCGTTGGCGACGGGACGGTAGGCGTAGCCCACTACCGCCTCCGTGTAGCTGCCGTTGTAGAAATCCCCCTGGGAGCTGGTGCTCTGCGAGTAGTTGAACTTGCCGATCAGCCGCCAGTCCGGGGTCAGCTGGTACTTGAGGCTGTTCTTGAACAGCCAGGTCGTCCGTTTCACACGGCTCAGGTCCGACTGCTCGGCGTCGTCCACCCGGTATTCGACGGCGCTGGAGAGCTTCACCTTCTCGAACCCGTACCCGGCGCTCACCCCAAGCGCCGTCCTCTTGAGGTCCGCTCCGGTGAGGTTGTCGCGCAGGGTGCCGAGCTCCCCCTTTACCCCGAAGTTCAGCCGGTCGGTGGGGGCGAGATCGACGCCGTAGGAGTGGAGCAGGCCGCTTGGGACGTCGCCGTGGCTGTAGCGCTCCTCGCCGTAGACGCTGGCGCTGTCCGAGTAGCGGGTGCGAAAGCCCGAGGTCAGCGACCCTTTCCTCGCCTGCACCCCGTTGTCGGAGCGCTCGTTCTCCAGGGCGTAGTTCAGGTAGAGCGTGGTACGGTCGCTGTAGAGGTACTCGCTGCCGAAGCGCCCCGCGGCGCCCTGGCTCCCACCCGAGACCTCGCCGTTCACCTTGAAGCGGTCGGTCACCCGGTAGGCGCCCCCCACGCCGCCCCGGCCGTTATCCTCGCGGTTGCCGGTGGTAAGGACCGACTGCTGGCCGAAGAGGTAGCCGCTCCAGCGCGCCTTGGTATCGTAGGCGACCTTTCCCACCAGGTCGGTGCGGTCCCCGGTCTCCTGGGTCAGGGGGACCACGGCCGACTTGTCCTTGCGGCTGTCCAGGCGTGCGCCCACACCGGCGCTCCAGTGCTCGTCCACCTGGTAGTTGGCGTTCACCTCGGCCGCAGTGGTCTCGAGCCCCTGGTCCACGCTGCGCCGGTCTGCCTTGAGGTTCACCTTCAGCCGCTCGTTCACCGGGACCTCGGCCGTCCCGCCGATCTGGGTGGTCTCCTTTTCCGCTGCCTGGCCCGGCGCCGAGTACCCCGCCTCCAGGAACTGGCTGTAGAGGGTGAAGCGTCCCCGCCAGTCCTTGTTGAAATCCTGCAGCCCGAGGCTCGCGTCGACCCGATAGGCGTTGGCGGCGGTCGCGGCATCGACGGGTGCCTGCACGGTGCCGTAGTTGAAGCCGCCGTCGAGCGAGGTGGAGGTGAAGAGCCCGGCGCCCTTGCTGCGGCCGGTCTCCACCTTGAGCCAGGTGGCCGCCGACTGGCGCAGGGTGAGGTCGGCGCCGGCGAGGCTCTCGTCGATGTCTCCCTCCTTGCCGCCGGTGCCGGTCAGGCCGAGCTTCACGTGATCGCCGAACCAGTAGTGGGCCCGGCCGCCGAAGGTCATGGTGTCCAGCTCCGCGACTCCCGGCGTGTACTCGTAGCGGGCCACCAGGAAGACCGGGTTGCCGCCGATGGTGTCGCTGTGCACGAGGAGGTTGTCCGCCGCCGTCGACTCCAGGGGCTGGGTCAGGACCAGGCGCCCCTGCAGGTAGTCGACGTCGTAGTCCTGCACCGGGGTCAGGTCCTTCACCGACAGCACGATGCCCGAATCTTTGTCCCGGATCTCGATGCGCACCCGCTCGGAACCCTGCAGGATATCCTGGCGGCGCAGGTAATAAAGGGAGCCGCCGGTGCCGCGGAATTCGTCGCGGCCGGCCACCGTCCCCGGCTCGGCGGCGAAACCGTCGACCATGAAGCGCTTCTCGCCGAAGCTGGTGACGCCGGGAACCTGGTAGTGGAGGTTCGCGCCGTAGAGCCCGCGGTCCACGTGGGCCAGGTCGTTATCCAGGTAGCCGACCCTGAAGTTGCCCCACAGGCCGTAGTTCTGGTCCTTTTTCAGCTTGGCGTAGAACTTCCCGCTGGTCGGTGCGTCCTCCAGCACCGTGCCGTCGTCGCCGTAGGTCGGGAGGTGGTAATCCTGGTCGATGCGCCTGAAGAGCGACTCGGGCGACTTGTCCAGGAAGTTGGTGAAGATCTCGTCCAGGGGACCTTCACGCGTGTCGGCGCTGGCGGTGAGCCCCCAGCCGTCGCCGAACTCCCCCTTGGTGTAGAAGGCGAGGCGCCCCTCGGCGTTGAAGTCGTGGCTGTACCGCGGCCGGTCCGGGGCGAGGAGCTGCGCCGGGCCGCTGGTCTTGTCGGCGGACAGGGTCAGGTCCGCGATCCCGACGGTGAACCAGTTGTTCTTGGGCATGGAGAGGTCGCGCAGGAAGAGCTCGCCGTTGCCGGACTTGTCGAGCACCGCCACCTCGACCGTGTGCATCCCCTTGGGGAGGATCTCCTCGACGATGAAGCGCCCCTTGGCGTCCACCGGTCCCGGGTATCCGGCCAGCCAGACCCGGTGCTCTGGCGGAATCGAGCTGCCGTAGGCCTGGACGGTGCCGCCGTTGACCGGGATGTTCCTCTGCGCGATGCGGCTGCCGCCGTAGCCGGCCAGAAGCTCCCTTTCCGGGTCGGACTGGGCGGCGCCCGGCTCGAGCTGTTCGACCACCCAAAGCGGCTGGGGCACAGTCTCGTCATAGTTCCCCTGCGTGTCGTAGACGCGGACCAGGTACTTGAGCTCGCGGGCGGGGGTGACCGGGTTGTCGAAGTTCGCGCTCCACTGCGCCGTACCCTCGCCGTCCATGGGGACCACTGCCAGCGGGAGATCGCGCACCGAACGGGCCTCCTCGAAGATCCTCACCTCGGCGCGCTTGATGAAGCTGTGGTAGTTGGCGTAGAGGCGGAAGCGGACCAGGTTCTCGGGGAACTCCGTCCCGGGGAGATCCTGGTAGCGGATGCTGCGCGGCCAGGCGGTCACGTTCAGCCGGGGCTCGCTCCTCAGGTCGTCGTACTTGAACTCGATCCTGGCGCGCTCCAGCGCCACGTCGGTGCAGCGCTGCAGGTCGGGGATGCTCTTGTTCAGGTCGTCGACCGGCTTTCCGTCCACGGAGATGCGCAGGAGGTTGAGCGCCAGGGGATCGGCCGTGTTCACCTCGCGGGTCATGCGGACGATGTCCACACCCTCGTAGTCGTTGATGGGGACCTGCTCGTCATAGACGACCTGCACCTCGACCCGCGACTCTCCCGTGCCGGTGAAGCCGGTGGCGACCACGTCCGCGGACTGCACGTAGCCCCGCCCCTCGAACTCCGCCTGCTTGACGGCAAGCCCCATCTTCTCGCTCGCGGCGGTCATGCTGCGGCGGGCGCGCGCCGTGGCCCAGCCGATGTCGTCGCCGTAGACGGCGGCGGTGCGCCGGTCCAGCCGCTCGTTGTTGATGTAGCCGGTGAAGCGCAGGCGTACGTTGCTTCGGTCCTTGATCTCGTCCATGAGCCGCCCCAGCCGCTCGGTGTACCCCTCGGGGAGCACCGGGTTGCCGTCCTGGAACAGGATCGGGGGAACAGCCCCGGAGGGAGGGTCGTAGACCCTGGTGACGGTCTCGGCGCCGGCGTCCTCCGGGCAGAGCTGCGGTTCGTCGGATAGTTCCTGCATGGCATCGTCGTGCCAGAACTCGACCGCGACGCGCCGGTTGCGCGCCCTTCCCTGCGGCGTGTCGTTTGAGGCCACCGGCTGGGTGGCCCCCTTCCCCTCGCTTTCAAAGGAGACGGGGGCTCCCTTCAGGGCGTCCTGCACGGCGAGGGCCACGCGCCGGGCGACCGCCTTGGAAAGCCCCAGCTGGTCGCCGTAGATCCGCTCGTCGCGGGCCTCAAGCGGCGTGGTGTCGCTGTAGGCGATGAACTTGACGGCGATGTTCTGCTTGCCGGTCAGGTTGTTCAGCGCCTGCCGGATCTGCTGCCGGAACTCCTCCGGCACGGTGACCAGGGCCGCGTCGTACTGCAGGGGGGCGACCAGGTTCCTGACGCGGACCCGATGGGCGAGCCCTTCCTTGTAGCGCATCTTGCAGACCGTCTCGGTGCGGCAGACCTTGACCCGGTTCACCTGCGCCGGGACGACCACCTCCTTTTCCACCATCTTCTCGCCGATCTCGTCGTACCAGACCTCGACCTCCACCCGCCGGTTCAGCGCCCTCCCCTCCTCGGTCGCGTTGGAGGCGACCGGCTTGGCGTCCCCCATCCCCTCGTAGGAGATCGCCTCCGGGGGAAGCCCCAGGGCGCGCTGGCAGTATTCGGCCGTGGTGCCGGCGCGCTCCCGGGACAGGCCGGTGTTGTCGCCGAACTTCGCCTGCAGCGCCCCGCTCAGCCTTTGCGTGTCGGCGTGCCCTACGAAGTGGAGCCGGACGTTGGCGCGGCCGCGCATCTTCTCCAGCACGCCGCGCAGAAGCTCCAGGTACTCCCGGGTGATCTCCGCCTCGCCGGTGCGAAACCGGATGGGGGGGACCAGGTCGGCCAGCTTGACCGTCTTCACTTCTTTCTCGGCGACCTGGCGCTTCTCGGTTCGGTCCCCCTGGTCCTGCGCGAAGACGGACGGGTCGAGGAGCCACGGGGTGTAGGTCGCATCCTTGGGGAGGTGCCCCTCGGTCGTTTCACCGCACCCGGCGGCCTCCCTGACTTTCGGGGCTGCCGTCGCGGTCGCCGCCTTGGTGGCCGCCGGCGCGCTCTCCGCACGGGCGGCGGTCTCGGCTCCGACCATCGAGGCCAGGATCATGAATGTAAGGGCGATACTTTGCTTCACCATTGGTCCCATCCATCTACCCAAACAGGTTGAGTTGCCTTGTTGAATGCCATTTTTATCTTCCCGCCGCATGCGTCCCCCTCCCTTGCGGGAGGGGGGTATGGGGGTGGGGGCCCCCTGGGAACAGGGGAGGGAGAGCCAGGTCCTCCCCTGGGAACGTCTCATCACGGCGGTGCGCCCCGGCGCCAGAAGGTCTCGGTCTCGATGGTGAGCGGGTAACCGTCACTCCACTTGCCGGAGATCTCCTTCTTGAGCGCCTTCAGACGCTCTTCCACCAGACCCTTGCTCTCGACTTCGGCGAGATAGGAGAGCCGCAGCACCGCCGGCGCCTTGCGGAGCTCCTTCAAAAGGAGGTCGACCCTCGGCTGCCACTGCCTGCGCAGCTTGGTCCCCTTGGGCTCGAAGGCGCCGTCCGCGACGTCCAGGGAGACCACGTGGTGGATCGCCGCGCCGAAGTTGAAGCGCAGCATCTTGCCCCGGGTCGCCCTCTCCACCTGCGGGTTCTCGCTGGTGACGCGGTATCCGGTGGGGAGGGTGCGCTCGTCGACCTTGAGGATGAAGTTGCTGCCGCGGTCTTCGTCCGGGACCACCGCGCAGGTGATGTGGAAGCGGCCGAACTCGTCGGTGGTGGCCACGAGCCCCCGGGCGGTCACGGCGCGCACGCCGGCGAGCCCCTTCTCTCCCTGGTCCGGGTAGCCGTTGGCGTTGGCGTCGTCGAAGACCTTGCCGATCACGTCGGTGCAGTCGAGATCCGCATCGGGGATGACGCGGACGGTCGCCGAGGCGACGCCGGAGGCGACGCTGTCGGTTGTGTTGTCCAGCACCTGGGCGCGGTTCACGTACTCTCCCTCGGAGACGCCGGAGCCGACGATCATCAGGAAGGTGATGCTGTGGCTGGTGCTGCTGGTGAGCTGCGAGACGTTCCAGGCCATCTGGCGCGTGTTGAGCGTCGGCTCGGCCTTGTGGCCGTCCAGGCGCGCCGACCCCGCCACGTACTTGAATCCGGGGGGGAAGATGTCCACCACGCTCAGGTTCCTGAGGGTCGCCCCCAGGGTGTTTTTGAGGGTGATGGTGTAGGGGACCAAAGCGCCGCGCGAGACGTTGGTCACCGCCGCGGTCTTGGTGATGGCGATCGCCGTGTTGAGCGTCGGGTCGACGGCGATGTGGTTGTTGTAAATCTGGCTGTAGCCTGGCTGCAGGTTGTCCAGGGTGAGCCGCAGGTAGTAGGCGGTGGCGGCGCCGGGGAGCACCGAGGTGCCCGGCGCCAGGTCGGACGCCTGCGCCTCGCAGTACCCTGCCGTGGTCGGCACCGCGTCCAGCGTGCTCCCCGGGCAGGCCGGGACGGAGAAGGCGGCGGTGCTGTCGCTGGAAGTGGGGGGCACCAGCTTGGAGACGCCGGCCGTGTAACCGGATGCCGGTGGCGTCACCTGGATCAGGTAATCCCCGCCGGAGGGGCAGGAAGGATCGCTGAAGTTGAGGTCGAATTTATAGAGGCCGCTGGCCGTGGTGACCTGCCCCTGCTGCACCGGGTCGTTGAAGCAGCCGCCGGAGAGGGGGAGCCGGTTCGCCGCCTGGACCATGGTCAGCGTCGCCCCCGCGACCGGGGTACGGATAACGGAGTTGTAGACCACGCCGTTTGGGGTGAGCGGCAGGTTCAACTCCTGCAGCAGCGCCCCTCCCCCTGCCACTATGTCGGAGATGCGCTGCATGCCGTTGGTGAAGGGGGAGCTGCACCACCCCAAGAGGGCGGTCGCCGCGCCGGCGCCCGGTGCGCGGAAGCGGAGCTCGTACCTGATCGCGGCGCCGGCGTTGGGCGTCAGTCCGCTGAAGCGGTAGGAGCCGTCGGCGGCGCTGTTCACCGTCCCCACTACGCGGCCGTCCTGGTACAGATCCACCGCCCAGCCGGCGGAGGGGATTTCGCCGCCGTCCAGCGCGTTGTCGTGGTTCGCGTCCTGCCACACCGAGCCGGCAAGGCTCGCGCTCCCGGGCATCCCGCCGACGGCGACCGAAGTCCCGGCGCTGGCGACCTGGGTGGGGGTATCCCAGCTCGCCTGGGCGAGGTTGTTGACCACGCTGCCGCTGGCCACCGTCGCGTTCAATTTCACCTGGAAGCGCAGCACGACGGAGGCGCCCGGCGCCAGGGCGCCGTAGCTCGTACCGTAGCCGGCGCTGATGACCGGGGCCGCGTAGCTCACCCCGTTGGAGGAACCGTTCATGACGCCGGATCCGGAGAGGTAGCTTCCCTGGGGCAGGAGCGGGGTCAGGTCGTCGGTCAGCACCACCCCCATGGCCGGCACTTGGCCGATGTTGGTGGCGCGCACGGTGTATTCCAGCACGCTCCCCGGGAGGGCGGCACCGCCGCCAACTACCACGGCGGACTTGGTGACCGTCAGCTGCTGGGCGTTGCCCACCGCGATCACGGTCGGCTGGTAGCCGTTGGTGGGGTTCGCGTCGGAGTCGGTGGCGAGCGGCGGCAGTTCCGCCGTTCCCACGCTCCCCTGGTTGCTGATCACGGTACCCGAGGCGACGCCCTGGTTCACCTGCACCTTAAAGGTAACGACACCGGTGCCGCCTGCCGCGAGGGTCCCGGTGCTAGCGGGGGGCGCAGGCGGGGCGAGTCCCGAGGAGACGACACCGATGCCGTTGGCGAGGGGGGATGCGCCGGCGCCGGCATCCGCGACGGACACGCCGTTCAGGCGCACGCTCCCCGCCACGTAGGTGGTGTTGGCGGGGATCGCGTCGGTCAGGATGACGCCGGTCGCGGGGATCGCCCCCGAGTTGGTCATGGTGATGGTGTACTCAAGCGCGTCGCCCGGATCGACCAGCCCGTTGCCGTTGACGTCGCCGGCAAGCTGGACCGTCTTCAGCGCGTAGACGAGCGGCAGGCTCCCGACCACCACCGTGGTGGGATCGTTGGGCGCCGGAGTCGCGGGGTTGTCGGAGCCCTCTTCGGGGAACGGGCCGCTCGCCGCGCCTGTCCCGGCCACGAAGGCCTGGTTGGAGATGAGCGTCCCGGCCACCATGCTCTTGCTGATCCGCACCTCGAAGGTGATGGTGGCCACGTTGCTGCTCGTTGCGGGCATGGCGCCCGGCACCGGATTCGCCGGCGAGTTGACCGGCATCCCATTTTGCAGCGGGCTCACACCGGCGCCGGCGTCCGCGACCGGCTTGCCGTTCAGGGTGGTGCTGTTGGCGACGTAGGCGGTGTTGGCCGGAACCTGGTCGCGCAGCGTCACTCCCGTCGCGTTCTCGGTGCCGTCGTTTTTGACGGTGATGGTGTAGCGCAGCGTGTCACCCGCCGTCACCGTGGCGCTCCCGGAGGTGACGTCCTGCACCGTCTTCTGGAACAGGAACCGGGGGGCGGACACGATCAGGGTCCGGGTCGGATCGGCACTCCCGGGGAGCGAGGGATCGTCGCTCGACTGCGACGGCAACAGGGGGGAGGCGACCTGCGCCTGGTTCTGCACCAGCGAGCCGTGATCAAGCACCGGCGCCAGGGTGGCCTGGAATTCGACCACCAGCGTGTCACCCGCCT
Organism: Geomonas diazotrophica; assembly: GCF_019063885.1. Classification (NCBI taxonomy): domain Bacteria; kingdom Pseudomonadati; phylum Thermodesulfobacteriota; class Desulfuromonadia; order Geobacterales; family Geobacteraceae; genus Geomonas; species Geomonas diazotrophica. The sequence goes on from NZ_CP077684.1 coordinate 3,919,089, forward strand.
GCCCCTGCGGGGCCACGGTCAGGTTGCCGACGCTCACCACTCCGGTCCCCTTGGCGCCGCCGTTGGCCGAGGTGGCGGCGACGTTCGCTCCGGCCGGCACGGTCAAGAGCTTCAGGGTCCCCGGCGCGAACATGGCCACGGTGTTCAGCTTGTCCAGCTCGTCGGTCAGGGTGAAGTTCGCGGCGCCCAGGGTGCCCACGTTGCGGATGGTGAGGGTGTACTTGAGGGTGTCGCCCGGCTTCGCGTTTGCGCCGGACTGCCCGGTGGTCGCGTTCAGCACCGTCTTGGAGAAGCTCAAAAGCGGCGCCTGGGTGGTCACGGTGAAGGCGTCCTGGATGTCCAGCACCCCGGGGGTGCCGTTGGTGAGTGCGCCGGTCGTGGTCTGTATGTCCCCCGCCGCGGCAACCGCCGGGTCGGCGCTCAGCCACCTGGTGGCGCCCGCCACGTTGGTGAGGGTGATCCCCCCCGCGGTGTAGGGGTCGAGTGCGGCGTTGTACGTCACCAGCAGGCGCTCCCCCGGCGCAATGGCCGCCGCGGCCGACTTCATGGCGACGGTCATGGTGCAGGCGGGCGACGGCGCGAAGCTCACGGTGAAATCGGTGCCGTTGACCAGGTTCGCCGAGACCGGCGTGACCCCGTCGGCCTGGTAGACGCGCGCCGTGACGTTGGTGGGGGCCGAGCCGCACATGCTCCCCGGTGCGGGGGTGGTGACGTTCGGGAGGATGTCGGTGAGGGTCGCCTGCCACGCGGTGCTGCCGCCGCTGTTCTGGACGTTCAGGGTGAAGACGCCCGGCGCGAGCGCGCTGATGGTGGCCGGCCCGCTTTTCTGCACGGTGAGCGCGGGGCCGACGATGGTGACCGCGGCGCTGGCGCCCGGCGCACCGTTGGCCTGGGTGGCGGGGGTGTTGTTCACGCCGTTGTAGGTGTAGGTCGCCGTGTTCTGGAACTGCTTGCCCAGGGTATTGGCGGAGGAATTGGTGAGCACCACCGTGACGTTGATCACGGCCTGCTGGCCTGCGGGAATGTCGATGCCGCTGCCGCTGTCCTGGATCACCAGGCTGGTGGCGCTGCCGGTGTTGACCGGGGTGAAGGCCGGGCCGGAGACCCGCTGGGCAGCGACAAAACGGAGGTCCACCCCGGTTGCCGTGGAACTCAAGTCGTCCAGGATGCGCACGTCGTACATGGCGGTGGGCTGCGGCACGGCGGGAACGGTGATGGTGTAGCTGAAGGGGCGGCCGATGGCGGCGCCGGTCACCTGGGCCTGCTTCGAGAGCGCCGTAGCCGCCGCCGTGGTGAGCTGCACCGTGGCCGCGGCGGTCGGGCCGTAGAGCTGCCGGTTGGCAAGGACGCTCGCCGTCGGGATGTCCTGGCTGTCGAAGGAGTAGTAGCTGGTGACCTGCGCCTGGTTGTTCAGGGTCACCCCGGCCCCCAGCCCCGCGTCCCCCTTCACCTGGTAGGTCACCTGCAGGGTCTGCCCCGGCGGGACCGCGTAGAGGGCCGCGGAACCAGCGACGTCGAAATTCCAGGTCGCAACACCGGTGGCCGTACTGTAGCTCGGGGCGAGCGTCGGCAAGGTGGCGCTGGTCGCGCCGGTGGCGCTGTCAACCAGGGTGACGCCGGTGGTGGTGACCCCGCCCTGGCGCAGGCCGACCGGCAGAACATCGGTGAGGACCGGGTCGTAGGCCGGGGCGGTGCCGCTGTTCGCCATCCTGACGGTGTAGGTGACCGCTTCGCCGGCGCTGATCACCGTGCCGCCGCCTGCCGTGGCCGCGCTCTTGGAGACGTTGAGAAGCGGCTGCCAGACGTTCAGGGTTGCGCCGGAATTCTTCGGCGTCGCCGCGACGCCGTTGATGGCGTAGTTGAGCGTGGCGCTGTTCACGAGCTGCTGCGCCGTCGGGGACTGCGCCAGCGCATTTCTGACCACGTGGGTGCGGTACTGGATCGTCAGGGTGTTGTTGGCGCCGTTGTTGTCGGCCGTGTTGACGACGTTGCCCAGGTTCCAGGTCAGGGTGCCGGTGGCGCCGGACGCCGGCTGAGATGAAACCGTGTAGCTGAAGTTGCCGCTCCCCGAGGCGGGGGCGATGCTCACCAGGCCGTCGAAGGCGAGCCCCGCCGGGAGCTGGTCGGTGAGCAGCACGTTCTGCGTGGTCCCTTCGCGCAGGGTGAGGGCGAGGTTGTAGACCACGGTGTCACCCACGCGCAGGGTCGAGTCGGTGCCGCTTGCCGGAGCGGCGCTCCAGGAGTCCGAAACCACGCTCTTGACAAGTGAAGTCGGGTCGAGCGAGGTGACGGTGGCGGAGACCGGACCGGAGCAGTAGTTGTTGGGAGCGGTGGCGTTGGGGCAGCCGGCGCCGGTGCGCTCGCCGGGGACCGAGCCGGAAAGCGAGGTCCAGTCGACGTAGACGTCGTTGGTGATGGGGGCGCCGCTGGTCTCCAGTACGGTCACCAGGTAACTGAGCACCAGGGTTCCGCCGGCCGGGATGTCCAGGCTCGCGTCGCCGTTCTGGCTCCCCCAGTCCACGGCGCCGTTGGCGAGAGCGGTCGGCGTGGGCATGAAGCCGGTCACCGATGCGCCGTTTATCTGCGCGGTGGCAGTCCCCGGTACCAGCGACACGTTGGAGGGGAGAAAGTCCAGGACGTCGGCGTCGTAGGCCCGGGAGCCGCCGTCGTTGGTGACGGTGACGGTGTAGCGCAGCACGTCTGCGGGAGCCGCGGCGGCGGACGCCGCTTTCCCGGCGGGTAAGGCATAGCTGACCGTCTTGGCGGCGGTCAGGTGCGGTTCGACCACCGTCATGTTGGCCGTGGTCGCCGCGCCTCCGGCCGACTGGGTCAGGCTGTCGCCGTTTAACTTGTTGTACGTGTAGGAAGCGGTGTTGCTGAAGGCGAGCCCCGCGCGGTTCACGCTGCCGTTTTGCAGTGCCGCCGTCACCTGGATGACCGCCTGCCCCCCCGCCGGAATGTCGATGCCGGTGGCGAGGTCCTGGAGGATGACGTTGGTGGCCGTGCCGGTGTTGGTCAGGTTCCAGTTGCCGCCGGAGATCACGTCGGCACTGACGAAGCTGATGCCTGCCGCGGAGAGCGCCATGTTGTCCAGTATCCTCACGTCGTAGAGCGGGACGTCGGCCGGGGTGGCCGGGACCTTGATCAGGTAGCTGAACTGCTGGCCGATGGTCGCCGTGGCCGATGCGGGGTTCGACTTGGAGAGTGCACCCGGCGCCTGGATGGTGACCCGGGTGGGGTCGCCGCCGGAGCCGAGCAGCACCGTCCCGTTCAGGTAGGGATCGTCGCTGGGGCCGGACCAGACCGTTGCCGGGGTGGTGCCGGTGTCGGTCCCGGTGACGTTGGCCTGGTTGGAGACCACGGCGCCGTTCGCGAGGGTCGCATCGAGGGTGGCGTCGAATTCGATCTGGATCTGCGAGTTGGCCGTGGCGCCTCCCGGCAGGCTGAGGCCGGAAACGGTTATGGATCCCGGGGTGCCGCCGCTCGGCTGGACGACGTTCACGGAGCCTCCCGCCGGGGTGACGGTGACGTTGGCGATGGAGCGCAGCCCAGCCGGGAGGGTATCGGTGATGGTGACGCCGTTCAGGGGGGGCCAGGTGAAGTTCTGCAGCAGCAGGGTGTAGCGCAGCCGGTCCCCGGGGAAGGCCGCCGTGGCCGGAGCGGCACCGGTGGTAAGGTCACGCACCGTCTTTTGGAAGTAGTAGCCGGCCAGCGCGGCCGTCACCGTGTAGGCGTCCTGGTAGTCCAGGGTGCCCGGGGTGCCGTCGGTGATGGTCCGGTCGTACTCGCGGCGTCCCGGGTAGCTGCTGTTGGCGCTGAACCACCTGGTGGCGCCGGCGATGTTGGTGAGCGTCGTCCCGGAGGCGACGCCGGTGCTGTCGACCTGCGCCCGGTAGGTGATGATGAGGCGCTGGGTGGGGGCGATCTTGACGGTGTCGAGCAGGGTCAGCGTGAACAGGCCCGGGGAACCGGAGCCGCCGCTCCAGGTGGTGGTGAAGTCGGCGCCGGCCACCAGGGGTGCCGATATCGGGGTGATGCCGTCGGAGGCGAAGATCTGGGCGGTGACGGTGCCCACCGGAGAGACGGTGCTCATGCCGGCCGGGATGTGGTCGGTGATGGTGGCGTTCCAGGCGTCGCTTCCCCCGGTGTTCTGGATGTTGAGCGTGTACCTTACCTGTGAATCGATGTTGACCGTTGCTGCCGAACCGCTCTTGGCGAGGGTGAGGTTCGGCTCGACCACCGTCATCGGCGGCGTGGTGCCGGGCCATGCCTGCAAGTCCACCATGCTGGCGGTGTTGATCGGCTTGTTGAACCACATCTTCGCGGTGTTGGAGAACTGGGTCCCCGCAAGGTTGACGTTGGCGGGGCTGTTGTCGAGGACAACGGTGACCTCGATCTCCAGGTTGTAGCCTGCCGGCAGCGACGCGAGGGGGGCGTTGTTCTCGTAGGAGAACACCAAGTGCTTCGTGCCGTCGGACAGGACGCCGGGGTGGTTGGTGAGCCAGCTGGCGCTCGCCCCCAGGGCCAGCGGCGCCCCCCCGTTCAGCGGCGTCTTTACGCCGGTGGCCGGGTTCACCAGGTATGCCGTGTTGGTGAGGTAAGTCAGGGCCGCCCCGGTTGCGGTGAGATCATCGGGGATGACCACGTTGGTGACCGTCGCGTCATCGGCGTTGGCGATGTACTGGAAGGAGCCTGAGGCGTCGAGTCTTCCCAGCAACGGAACGCTGATGGTGTAGGTGAAGGGAACGCCGACTGCCGCGCTGGTCTGTGCCGGCGGGTTCTTTTTGCTCACCGCGTCCACCGGCACCATGAAGGCCTGGCAGGCGGGGCTTATGTTGTTGTACCCGCCGGGGGCCCAGTAGATCCAGAAGTCCGACTGGGTCGGGTCGTTGCACGACATGTTTCCGTAGTAGAAGACGTCCAGAAAGGCGATGTAGTAGGACTGCTGCTGCGGGAAGTTGAAGTTTATGTTGGTGATCGGGAAGCCGCCGATCGAATCCGGGAAATTCTTGATGGTGCAGTTGGTGTCGACCCCGAACGTCGATGCCCCCCTGACAGCGGCGAGGGTGGCGGGGTTGTTGCCGTCGACCACACCGCCGAACTGGGAGCAGAAGATCCCCGCCGCCTGCGCAGTGCTCCCCGACCCTAGCAGCATGACCAAAAGGGCGGCGGTCGCAGCCAGGCGCTGAAGGAACGAAGCAGCGTCCAGCCTGGCGGCGGCCATCGATAACATCAGCATTGTCTGTGTAAGAATTCTCACTTCAGCCCTCGACGAAAATCGCACAACTGTTGTTGCGGCCCCTCAAGAGACCGACCTGCACGCACCACGAAAAAACCCGCGCCACAGCCGGTTGTTCGGCTGATGACGCGGGTTTCACTTGCCCCGTAGGGATGAGACTTACCGCTGTTTGATGCTGCTGTTGCTTGCTCCGGCCCGGGGCCGGGTCACTTCATTCTTTCATTCCTGACCGCGTCACAAACGCGGTAGTCGGCGATGTTCACCGTAACCTGAAGGTGCGGCGCGGAAAGAAGCCCTATCTCCTTCATGCACTCGGTCAGCTTTCGCTTCCACTCCGGGTCAAGGTTCCGTTTCGTCATCTGTTCCATCGCATGCCTCATGTACTCTGATGGTAGTAATAAAAAAAGGAGCGCTCCATCTTCCGAAGATGAGAGCGCTCCTAGATCGGGGTTTGCCGGATGCCAAGATGCTGACTCATCTCTTCGGCAACCCGGCTATCCTTCACAGGACCCGTGGCTTTGCGTCACCAGATCACTCTGGTTTTGCCCGTTCGGAGAACGTATTCTGTTTTAAATCGCCCAGACACCTCGCCGTGCCAATAAAAAAGGCGCTCACATCTGCCAAAGATGAGAGCGCCCCTTGATCGGTGATAGCCGGATGCCAAGATGGGTAACTCATCTCTTCGGCAACTCGGCTATCCTTATTCAGGACCCGTGGCTTTGCGTCACCAGATCACTCTGGTTTTGCCCGTTCGGAGAACTTTTTTAAAGTTTTGTAATCGACGGCCACCTTTTAACAGATGGCCTAACGGTTTGCAACATTTTTTTTCATAATGGTGATTTTTTTTACAAAGCAGCTGCCGACAGCCGGAAAGATCCCCTGCAAGGAAAGGGGAAACCGGCAGGCTTCAAGCGATTTTGCTCCTTCCCTGGGGCTCGGACAGGTCCCCCACGAAAGCCCCCAGCTTCGCATCGCACTCGCGGATGTGATGACTGACCCAATGGTCTAGGATAACCAGTTGGTCGATGCTCAGGCTGCTGCTTGCATTTCGAGGACTGCGGATGTCTATCATCCTCTGCCTGAAAATCTCGTGTTCATCCCTGTGCGCCAGAAAATCGGGATAGCAGGTGTCCATCATCAGCATCTGCTCGTAGTCGAAACACTGCGCCATGTACACCAGGATTTCATCGAAGATGTACCCTTCGGGAGGGGGGCCGGTCATGAAGCGGTCGTACGCTTCGTTTATCTTTTCGACCACGTACTTATGACACTGGTCGATGTCTTCGATACCAACCACCAGGTCTGAGGTCCATTTTGTGTTAAACATAAGCCCTCCCGCGGCATCATGCCAAGCACCCGAACGTTCACACTGGATATTCCCGTCGTATCGAAACCGGCCTATGCCGTTCAGGCCCTGCCGCGCCCGGACGCGAAAAAGCCGGGGCTTCGATATCTGGAGTGATATTTCGGCGACCCGGCTGTCTCGGTGAGACCCTGTAGGCTTTCCGTCCCATCCTCGCGGATGGTTTAGTATTTTCGTGTATCGGTCCTCGCTTTTGCGAACGCAACATATCGCACGAGCGCAGGCGTGTCAACAATATTTAATGTGCTTTACCCTAACTTGCCGGCGGGACAGCACCTTCTACCGCTTGATCCCACCAGCTCCGCCGGCATTTCCTTCTTTGAATCCCGCCGTACACTCGGCAGTGATCGGGCTTGTCCGGGGGGAAAACCCGCCGTCACACCGCACACGCGGGTAACGAAAAGCCCCTCGTGACCGCACGGGGGCTTTTCTGCTGCTGCGGGCTTGCTCCGGCCACGCGGTTTCTCGATCAACCTGCCAACCAACTGCCTGGGTGACCCGTTTCCCTGGGGGCGCCCGGACCGCCGGCTACTTCCCTCCGAGGGCGCTCTTCACCTTCTTCAGCGTGTCGATGTTCTTCTGCAGACCGCTCACGTTCTTCTCCATTTCGGTGATGGTGGTGCCCAGTTGGGCCACGCTGCCGATGATACCTCCGCTGCCGGCTGCCCTCTGCAACAGTTCGCTACCCAAGTCTCCCATCTGGGCATCGGCCCTGTGCTCGGTGATCGAGCCGCAGAGATATCCTGCCACAAACACCACGGCAAAGGCCGCGACCCGCAAGCTGTAGACGACGCTTTTCTGTTTCATGTCAGCTCCTCCCCAGTTCCCCGATCTCTTTCGCACCGTAACGTCCGGGTCATCTCCCTACTTTTTCTTTTCCTTCTTCTCCGGCTTCGCGGCGCCGTCCTTAGCCTCGATGCTGGCGGCCTTCATCGTGTACATGATGGTGACCTTGCTCCCCACCTTGACATCCCCGGTGACCTTGGTGTCCTTGTCCTTGGCGATCTGCCACTTCTCGCTCCCCTTCTGAACTACGATCATGTCGTCCTTCACTTCGAGTACCGGACCGGTCACCTGGTAGCTCTTGGGACCGGCATAGACGGTGGTGGCGGCAAGCAAAGTGATTCCTGTCAACGCTGCGATAAGTTTCATTCTTTTTCCTCCTTGAGTGTTGTTGGTGTGGAACGCTAAATTGATAGCAGCTTAACGGTGCAAGTCAAACCGCGGCACGGGATTGCTCCGAAAGCCGATCAACACAGTCATCAGCACGCGAATGGCGGCGCCTTTCGCAATGCCGACACCGGCGACCAGCTCGAAAATCGTTTTCCAGTTTACACTCAGAGCCCCCTTTTACAATCGCCTCTCGGGTGTTGATCGTGACGGTCAATGTGACGGCATAGATTCGTATGAGAGTGCCAACAGGCCTGTAGCAGCAACTAAAAGAAACGGGGCACCGCTCATGCAGTGCCCCGTCAAACTTTTTGACAGCGCCTCTCGATACCCCATTTGAGGTAACAGCTGAGCAAATAAGGTATGCTTCGCCGTCCCGGAGGGTGAATGGAAATTTAATTTCACCAGATATCAGGCAGTTATCTAGCATTACAAAACCTGGCACGGCTGATGCTATAGAAAGGACAGAAGTTCAAAATCACCCTTTAGGAGATTCTCAAATGAAAAAGATCGTGTCCTCCGTAGTTGCTGCTCTCGTTGCTGTTGCTTTCGCTGGTGTTGTTTTCGCTGCTGACGCTGCTCCGGCTCCGGCCGCTCCGGCTGCTGAAGTGAAGAAAGAAGAAAAAGCTCCGGTTAAGAAAGCTGCTAAGAAGAAAAAAGCAAAGAAAGCTGCTAAGAAAGCCGAGAAGAAAGAAGCTGCTCCGGCCGCTGAAGCTGCTCCGGCTGCGAAGTAATTCAGTTTTCACCTGTAGTAGAAAAGCCGCCCGGTGGTCGACATCGGGCGGCTTTTTTAGTATCAAGCCGTAGCAGCGATTCGCCCCCCGCGTCGGGGCAACTCAGGGGTGTCTCATGCGGAAGTTCCTCAGCGCCGGGTGCGGGTGGGTTACGACGGGATATTTGCTGGTCGTGGTGTTGGGTTATGTCGACTACCTGACCGGTGACTATTCCTTGCTGCTTTTTTACCTCGCCCCGGTATCCCTGGTGTCCTGGCGGGGAGGGCGGCGAGGAGCACTCCTTGTGTCACTGCTCGCCGGCCTGGCGCGCTACGTCTCCGACTACTACAGCCACTCCGCGCTCACCTTCAAGCCCTGGCAGCCCCTGGAAGACACGGCCCTCATCGTGGCGGTCGCCTTCCTGGTCCTCATCATGAAGAAACTGATGACCGAGAGCGTGGCCTGATCACCCGGCAATGAATATGGCCCTGAAATCGTTCACGTTGGTGAGCGTGGGGCCGGTCACCAACGTTTCACCCAACGCCTCGAAAAAGCCGTGCCCGTCGTTGTCGTCCAGGCTTAGCCTCGGGTTGATCCCCGCCTCCCAGGCCCGCTGCAACAGATCCGGGCTCACGAAGCCCCCCGCTATCTCTTCCTGGCCGTCCACCCCGTCGGTATCCCCCGCCACCGCAAAGATCCCCTTTTCACCCTCCAGGGCCAGCGCGAGCGCCAACAGGAATTCCACATTGGGTCCACCGCGTCCGCTGCCGCGCACCGTGACCGTGGTCTCCCCTCCCGACAGCAGGACGCAGGGGGCGCCGAAAGGGTGCCGGCGCCGTGCCACCTGCAGGGCTATCGCCGCGAGCGTCTTACCCACCTCTCTTGATTCCCCTTCGATCCGGTCGCTCAGTATGTGGGCGGCAATCCCCTGCCGGCGCGCGACCTGCGCCGCGGCTTCCAGTGCCGCCTGCGGCGTGGCGACCAGGCGGAACTGCGCGTTCCTCAGGCGCGGGTCGTCCGGCTTCACCGACTCCCCCCGCCCGGAGACGAGGCGCTCCCGCAAGGACCCGGGCAGCGGGATGCGGTAGCGGTCAACTATGGCAAGCGCATCGGCGCAGGTGGTCGCATCCCCGACGGTCGGGCCGGAGGCGATATCGGCAGGGTTGTCGCCGGGAACATCGGAGATGGCCAGGGTAAGCACACGGGCGGGATGGCAGGCCGCGGCAAGCCTCCCCCCCTTGATGGCGGAGAGGTGGCGTCGAACGCAGTTTATCTCGGAGATGGCGGCTCCACACCTCAGGAGTTCCCGGCTGAGTTCCTGCTTCTGTGCCAGGGTCACCCCCGGCAGAGGAAGCGGCAACAGCGCCGAGCCGCCGCCGGAAATCAGGCAGACGACCAGGTCGTCGCAGGTGAGTCCCCGCACCAGTTCGAGCATCCTTGCCGCCGCCGCGCCCCCGGCCTGATCCGGGACCGGATGCGATGCGCTCACCACCTCGATGCGGCGGCAGGGGACCTCGTAGCCGTAACGCGTCACCACGAGTCCCGCCGAGATCTCTCCATCCCACGCGTCTTCGAAGGCGCGAGCCATGGCCGCCGATGCCTTCCCCGCTCCGACGACCACCACCCTCCCTTTCGGGGGGGACGGCAGGTGGCGCGGCACGCAGTACTCGGGAAGCGCCGACCGAACGGCGGCTTCGAACATCTGCTGCAGCAGTTTACGCGGTTCCATGATTCCTCCCGGTACGGCGTCAGGTCCTCCGATAGATACAACATCGAGGCGGTGCCGCGCAACGGGGAATCCGCTTCCCGACGACAAAAGGCCCGCAGGGTATCCCGCGGGCCCTTGTGACACTATGGCGAATCCATCGGCTAATACCGCTCCCTCTTGATCCAGCCGTACTTTTCCCCCGCATAGAAGTGCCCGTGGCATGAATACGGCCCGCTGTTGTAGATGTCCACCACCAGCACCTCGCCGCATACCGGGCAGGGGGGGGTCGGCCGTTCCCTCTTCCTGGCCTCCTCCCGGAGGTCTTCGAGCTGGCTTTCCAGCATCTCGATCCGGGCGACCAGCTCTCGGTCCAGCAGGTGTTCCAGGCACCCCTGCACGCCGCATTTTTCCTCTTTGTCGTCCACCAGCACCGGGTGCTGGCACTCGGTGCAGCTACAGTCGACCTGAAAATTCCCGCACAAGGGGCAGCGGTTCTCTTTGATCTCCGGCAGTGCGAAGCACCCCGGAGGGTAAATGTAGCTCAGAATCGACCGGCTCATTGCAGTTCCTCCCATTCGGCTGTAAAGCCAGATACCTGCGCGTCCACAAGAAACGGGAAAGGCACAACGGTTAAAATCCTGCCATAAAAAATTTGCAATGCAAAGGCCATTCAACAACCGTCTCCGCCCCCGCCATGCCGGACCTCGAGGTACCGTCTCCAGGAAAATTGGGAGTAATCGAAGCCTCCCCGAACAAATGACCGATTTTGAAGTGGAAAACCAGGTCCGAAGAGAAGGGAAAAATACAACCCCAAGATCCTTGAGGAGGAAACATGTTGGCAAGCGTCAAAGTCGGGACCAAATTGCTTTCAGCATTTCTGCTGATTGCCGTCATAAGCGCGGTGGTCGGCGGTGTAGGGGTACTGAAGATCCGCCAGATTGACGACGCGGATACCCATCTCTACGAGTGGATCACGGCGCCGCTGGCAAACGTGGCCCAGATGTCCATCGACTTCCAGCGGGTCCGCATCAACCTGCGGGATTTCATGGAAGCCAAAGAGGAGAGCGAGAGGCAGGCTGCGCTGGCCATGGTGAACAAGCTGCGCAAGGAAATCGGTGAACGCTCTACCGTCTTCGAAAAAAACCTGGACAGCGCCGAGGAACGCAAGCTCTTCGCCGAGTTCAAGGAGTCCCGCAAGGTCTATGGCGACCACATCGACCGGATGACCGGGCTGGTGCAGGCGGGCAGGGTCGACGAGGCGATGGCTCTCATGCACGGAGAGGCCAAGAAGGCGGCGCTGCACGAGCAGGACCAGCTTAACAAGCTGATGGACGAGATGGAAAAGCAGGCAGAACTGACGTCGAAGGAAAACACGAGGATCGCCAACACCGCGACGCTGGTGATGGCCGTCCTGGTTGTCGCTGGCATGGTGATCGCCATAGTCTGCGGTGTCGTGATAACCGGGATGATCACCAAGCCTCTCCAGGCCGCCGTTGCCGCGGCCAGCGCCATCGGCGCCGGCGACCTCACGGCGCGTATCGAGTCGACCTCGCGCGACGAGACGGGGCAGCTCATGGCCGCGCTGCAAGCGATGGCGGAGAACCTGCGCTGCACCATCGGCAAGGTCGCCGACACCTCCGCCCAGGTTGCCTCCGCTTCCAACCAGTTGCATTCAACGTCGGAGCAGATCGCCACCGGCGCCGAGGAGGTCGCGGCCCAGGCCGGCACCGTGGCCACGGCCGGGGAGCAGATGTCGGCCACCTCCTCGGACATAGCGCGCAACTGCCAGATGGCGGCCGAGGGGGCGAAACGCGCCGCCCAAACCGCCCAAAACGGTGCGGAGGTGGTCCAAGGGACCGTGACGGTGATGGGACAGATCGCAGCTAAGGTGCAGGAAAGTTCCAGGACCGTCGAGAGTCTCGGCCAACGCAGCGACCAGATCGGAGCCATCATCGGCACCATCGAGGACATAGCGGACCAGACCAACCTCCTGGCCCTGAATGCGGCCATCGAGGCGGCGCGGGCCGGGGAGCAGGGACGGGGGTTCGCCGTCGTCGCCGACGAGGTGCGCGCCCTGGCAGAACGGACCACCAGGGCGACCAGGGAGATCGGCGAGATGATCAAGGCGATCCAGAGCGAGACGAGGGGTGCCGTGGTCGCCATGGAAGAAGGGGTGCACCAGGTCGAGACCGGCACGGCCGAAGCGGCCAAGTCGGGAAGCGCGCTGCAGGAGATCCTGGAGCAGATCAACGACGTGGCGATGCAGATCCACCAGGTGGCCACCGCCGCCGAAGAGCAGACGGCCACCACCAGCGAGATCTCCAGCAACATCGTGCAGATAACCCAGGTCGTGCAGCAGACCTCGCAGGGGGCGCAGGAGTCGGCGAGTGCCGCCGCCCAGTTGCACACCAACTCGGAAGAACTGCAGCAGCTGGTGCAGCAGTTCCGGCTTTAACCATCCAAACAGGAGCCGGGTGCGTTCCCGGCTCCTCCCCCCGTTAAACCACGACCACTCTGTAACAGCAGGAACATTTCTCTGTCACAACCCTTCCCCCGATCTCCGTCTTTTTAATTTTCAAGTTTTCGTTAGTGAGTGTCGAATAGGAGCTAGCGACTGTGAGTGACCGTCGTGGTCTCTCGGTCCCTTAATCAACAAGCAGGAGGAATAGCTATGAGAGTAATACGTGTTGCAGCAGCGCTTCTCGTGTCTTTGCTTGCAGTTCTCACCACCCAGGCGAGCGCCGACGAGCTGAAGATCGGAGCGGGGGGCGCGCCCACCGAGAACATCCTAAAGCCGATCCGTTCCGCGTTCGAGATGGCGACCGGCCTGAAGCTCTACATCGTCGCCTCCGGGCCGAAGAACGCCTTCGTGGACCTGCAGAAGGGGGATCTGGACGCAGCCGCGGCGGGGCTTAGCTACCAGGACTGGCTGGCACTGATGAAGAAGGAAGGGGCCGAGGTCGGCCAGCCCGGCGCCTTCACCCCGGTCGTGATCGGCAAGGACAAGGTCAAGGTGCTGGTGCACAAGGATAACAAGGTGAACCAGCTGAGCGCCGAGCAGTTGAAGGGGATCTTCTCCGGAGAAATCTCCTCGTGGAAGGAGGTCGGCGGAGAGGACGTGCCGATCCTCGTGGTGGTCGGCAAGCTGACTCCCGGCACCAACAGCATGTTCTTCAAGAAGTTCTTGGGCGACAAGGCCGTCGCCAAGGACGTGATCGACGCCACCACGGCCGAGGACGTCAGGTTGAACGTCGCCTCGAACCCCTCCGCCATCGGATTCGGTCCGCTCTCTCTGATCGACGACTCGGTCAAGGCGGTCCAGACGCCGGAGCTTGCGCGCGATATCACCCTGATCACCAAGGGGAAGCCCTCGGCCAAGGTGCAGAAACTACTCGACTTCATAAGCGGCGACGGCAAAAAGTACATCAAACAGTAACGGCGGCGATTGCGTCGACGCGTGACTTCTCTTAACAGAGATCCATCAAACCAGGAGGGGACGTAGAATGAAAAGAGGGATGTTTTGTCTGGCACTCGTTGCATCGATGGTCTTCGGAGGCACCGCCTTGGGTGAAGAGATCAAGGCGGGGGGGGGCGGCGCCCCCATCGACGGCTATCTGAAACCGGTGAAGGAAGCTTTCGAGAAGAGCACCGGCATCACCTTGCACCTCAATTTCAGCAGCGCCACCCTCGCCTTCAAGCAGCTGATCGCGGGAGAACTGGACCTCTCCACCGCCGGCCTCGCCTACCCCGACCTGGTGAAGACCGCCAGGAAGGAGAACATCGAGGTGGCGGACCCGTCCGCCTACGTAGCCACCGAGATCGGCGCCAGCAAGATCTACACGGTAGCCCATAAGGACAACCCGGTCCCCGCCCTCACCATGGATCAGTTGAAGGGGATCTTCACCGGCAAGATCACCAACTGGAAAGAGGTGGGGGGCAACGACGCCCCCATCCTGATCGTCCTCTCCGCGATCAACCCGGCGACCAACGCCGCGTTCAAGAAGCTCGCCATGGGGGACGCACCCTTCGTCACCGACGTGGTCGAGGCGGGGCGGTTCGAGGACGTGCGCGAAAAGGTGGCCGCCAACCCGGAAGCCATCGCCTTCGGCCCGGTGACCATGCTGGACGCCACCATCAAGACAGTGAAGACGCCGGACGTGGCGCGCCCGGTGATCGTGATCACCAAGGGGGCTCCCTCGGCCAAGGTGCAAAAGCTGATCTCCTTCATAAAGGGAGAGGGGCAAGGCTACATAAAGCAGTAACCCGACTACCGTTTCCCCAGCGCCTACAGACCGGAGCAAATGCATGACTATCAAGACCAAGCTGACCCTGAACGTTATCACCGTGATCCTGATCGTCGCCGGAGTCGCCGTCGCCAGCATCGTAGGCCTGCGCTTTGTCGACAGCAAGCTCCAGGACCTCACCCAGCGCAGCACCCCTTTCCAGATGAGGACGGTCGAGTTCCAACGCCAGATCCAGGAGGCGACGGCGGACCTGATCAAGGCGAGCGTCTCCCGAAACCGCGGCGAATTCGAGGCGGCCAAGACCGAGTCCGACAAATCGCTGGCCGTGGTGGAGACCGGCCAGGGGGCGTTGCAGGCGCTCTCCGGCGACGTGAAGTTGGAGGCGCATCAGGCCCTGACCGGCATAGCCGGCGAGATCTTCACGGTCACCCGGGGTAAGCTAAAGGCCGAGGAGGACGCGGCGGCGGCCAACAAGGCCATCACCGAGCGGATCCGGGAAGCGACCGCGCGCCTCAAGGAACTCGATGCCAAGATAAAGGGTCTGCAGTCGGCAAGCTCCAGCTCCTACAGCAGATCGGTGACCGAGACCAAGGGGGTCTCGGACCGGGTGCGCAACGTGGAGGCGCTCAAGCTGACGCTCAAGGACTTCCACCTGGGGCTCATGGAGGTGAGCAAGGCCCAGAGCAAGAAGGGGGTGCTGATCTCGCAGGCCAAGTGCAACTCCGCCATGAACAAGGCGCTGCAAAACGAGGTGGCCAGAAGCTCCGGCAGCATCTCCGGGGACCTAAAGTACCTGAACTCCAAGATCGCCCCCTTCGGCAAGGCGCAGGGTGCAGCGCTGGAACCGGGCGTCACCGACACCTCGGCGCGGGACCAGCTCTTCTCCGAGATCACCCAGAAGATGAACGCGGTGAACCTGGTCCTGGAACAGGAGGCCGCGATGGCCTCCGACACCCTCTCCTCGGAAAGCCGCAAGCAGTCGTCCTACTTCGGCAACTCGACCATCGCCACCGGGGTGATGGCCAGCAACTCCGAGCTCCTTTCCCTGGGGCTCAAGGTGGACGGGCTCGCCTCGCGTCTGTTCACCGCGGGAACCAGCAAGGATGTCGACGCCATCGAGGCCGAGCTGAACGGCATCTTCGTGCACATAGCACAGGTGGACGGCCAGCTCATAAAGGCACTCTCAAAGCTCAACGCCAGGGGAGAGATGGCACTGCTGCGCCAGGCCGAGGGGGCACTCTCCACCATCAAGGGGCTCCTCTTCGTAAAGGACGGCGTGCTCTCCAAGATCCGCAACAGGCTCGACATGGAGGCCAAGGCGGCAACCGCCATGGGCAAGCTGCGCGAGATCGTCAAGCAGCAAGCGGAGAGCGGGCAGAAAACGGTGAGCGTCGCCCAGGTGGACCAGGAAAAGGCGATCACGACCGTGAACAAGATGGTGCGCTTCTCCACGCTGCTCATCGCCGCCATCAGCCTCGGTGCCGTCATCTTCGGCATCATCTTCGGCATCTGGGTCTACCGCTCCATCTCCCGACCGCTGGCCCAGCTATTGGGGGTGTCGCAGGCGGTGGCCAAGGGGGACCTGGGGATCCGCATCGACAGCAACAACGCCGACGAGGTGGGCAAGGTCCAGGCGGCCATGGCGGAGATGGTGGACAACTTAAGGGGGATGGTGGGCAAGATCAAGGACGCCACCCAGAGCCTCGCCAGCAGTTCCGAAGAGCTCTCCGCCACGGCGGTGGCCCTGGAGAGTGGGGCAGAGGAGCAGACGGCGCGCATCGACCAGTCAGCGACCGCCATGACCGAGATGACCCAGACCACCATTGAGGTGGCCAGAAACTCCAGCGACACCTCGGACGCGGCCACCCACATGAAGGGGATCGCCGAGCGAGGCAAACAGGCGATGCAGGAAACGGCGCAGGAGCTGGACCGTTTCGCCGAGTCGGTGCAGCAGGCGGCCCAGAAGGTCGAGTCGCTGGGGAAACAGTCGGAGGAGATAAGCGACGTCGTCACCCTGATCAACGACATCGCCAACCAGACCAACCTGCTGGCCCTGAACGCGGCGATCGAGGCGGCGCGCGCCGGCGAGCAGGGACGCGGCTTCGCCGTGGTCGCCGACAACGTGCGGGAGCTGGCCGAACGGACCAGCACCGCGACCCAGGAGATCTCCCAGACCGTCAAGACCATGCAGAACAGCGTCAGGTCCTCGGTCGATTACATGCACGAGGAAAGGGAGTCGGTGCAAAAGGTCCAGGGACAGGTGCAGCAGACCCTGGGGGCCATCGGCGAGATCGTGAGCTACGTGGAGCAGGTGGCGGACATGGTGCAACGGATCGCCGTGGCCGCCGAGGAACAGTCTTCCACCAGCAGCGAGGTCTCCCAGAACATGGAGGGGGTGCACGAGATCGCCAAGGAGCTGAGAAGCTCCTTCACCGACATCCGGCACTCCTCGGGCAGCCTCTCGCAGCTCGCCACAGAACTGAACGGCATGGTGGGGTGGTTCAGGGTGTAGGCGCTCTTTTTTATTAAGTTATCGCGTCCGATGATATATACTCCTCCCGGTATTTGACGAGGAGTAGGGAACCGAATGCGCATCCTGATCATCGAAGACGAGCAAAAGGCCGCCAACTACCTGAAGAAGGGGCTCACCGAGAACGGCTTCAGCGCCGACATCGCCAACGACGGCGAGGACGGCCTGCACCTGGCCATGACCGAGCAGTACGACCTGGTCATCCTCGACGTGATGCTCCCCGTCAAGGGGGGGTGGGCCATCATCCAGGAGCTGCGAGCGGCCGGAAAGGATGTCCCCGTGATCTTCCTCTCCGCCCGCGACGCGGTGCACGACCGGGTGCACGGCCTGGAGCTTGGGGCCGACGACTACCTGGTGAAACCCTACGCCTTCTCGGAGCTTTTGGCCCGGATCAGGATCATCCTGCGCCGGCACCCCCTGCAGCAGACCGAACTGCTCAGGCTGGCGGACCTCGAACTCGACCTGGTCCGGCACAAGGCAAGGCGCGGCGGCCAGTCTCTCGACCTCACCGTGAAGGAATTCCAGCTCCTCGCGCTGATGCTGAGGCGGCGGGGGGAGGTGCTATCCCGCACCACCATCTCCGAGCAGGTGTGGGGCATCAACTTCGACAGCGACACCAACGTGGTGGACGTCGCCATCAGGAGGTTGAGAAAGAAGGTGGACGACCCGTTTCCCTTGAAACTCATCCAGACCATCAGGGGGGTCGGCTATGTCATCGACGAAGTGGCCTGACCGACCCCGCTCCAGCTCGATCACCGCCCGCCTGGTGGGTTTTTACCTGGTCGCTACCCTGCTGATCCTCCTTTGCACCAACTGGTTCCAATTCAAGGCCCTCCACAAAGACCTCGACTACGAGGACAACGATTTCCTGGTGGAGCGGATCGAGACGCTGCGGGACATCATCGCCCGCCACCCGGACGCGCTCAGGGACCAGATCCCCGCTAACAAGCCGGGGCAGCCGAGCCGGCACCTGGTGCGGGTCCAGGATGCCGAGGGGCGCACGCTCATGCAGTCGCCGGCGATGGCGGGGCTGGCGGTTGAGCTCTTCCCGCCGGCAGTGACCAGCGCCGAGAAGATCAGCCGCGGCCGCAAGTACCGTGCTCCGGACAAGAGGCACTACCTGCTCAACGCCGCCTGGGCGGGACGACGCGACAACCCTCACTACCGGCTGATCCAGGTCGCGCTGGACATCACCGACGAGGACGCGCTGATGTCCAAGTACCTGATCCGGACCGCCGCATCGGTGGCGACGGGGCTGCTCCTGGCGGCGGTTTTGGGGGTGACCATCACGCGCCGGGGATTGAGGCCCCTGCAGGAGATGGCGGAAAAGGTGGCGCAGATCACCGAGGCTGACCTGCACCAGCGCATCGGGACGGCGAACTGGCCGCGCGAACTGGACCAGCTCACCGTGGCGCTGGACGCCATGCTGGGGAGGCTGGAGGAATCCTTCGCCCGGCTCTCGGAGTTCTCGGCCAACCTGGCCCACGAGCTGCGCACCCCGATCAACAACCTGCGGGGGGAGGCCGAGGTGGCGCTCTCCCGGGCGCGCTCGGAGGAGGAGTACCGCCACATCATCGAGTCGGCCATCGAGGAGTACGAGCGGCTCTCGCGCATGGTGGGGGACATCCTGTTCCTGGCGCGGCCGGACCGGGGGCACCAGCCGGTCCTGATCGACGCGCGGATGGAGGTGGAACGGCTGGCGGAGTACTACGGCAACCTCGCCGACGAGCAGCATACCGCGATCGTGATCGAAGGGGACGGGGGGGTGAGCGTCGACCCGAACCTGTTCCAGCGCGCGGTGGGGAACCTCATCTCCAACGCCCTGCACTACGGCTCCGGTTTCGGCGAGATCAGGGTGAAGCTGCGGCCGACTGACGACGGCGGCCTGGAAATCGCCGTCGAGGACGACGGCATGGGGATGGACCCGGCGGAACTGCCACGGGTGTTCGACCGGTTCTACCGCTCGCCGCAGGCCCGCCAGATCTACAACCAGGGGAGCGGACTGGGGCTCGCCATCGTGCGCTCCATCATGAACCTTCACGGCGGCACCGCCTCGGTGGCCAGCCGTCCCGGCGCGGGGACCGTGGTCACCCTGCGCTTTCCGCCCCCCCCTCGGGGAGAGACAGGAGCGACCGTTGCAGAAACATGACCAGCAATCTTCGGGTACCGCGTCTTCCGGCCGCCGTCCCCCGATCCAGAACCAGACCGTGCGCATCGTCGGGATCTATGCCCTCTTCGGGCTGGCCTGGATCTACGGTTCCGACCACATCATCGACCTGCTCGTCGACGACAAGGGGACGCTCCTTAAGATCGCCGTCACCAAGGGGTTCGTCTTCATCCTCTGCACCGCAACCCTCCTCTACTTCCTGATCAACCGCTTCCTCCGCCAGCTGGCGACAGCGGACCGCGGGCGCCTGGAGAGCCTGGAGCGCCTGAGCCAGAAGAACGCGCAGCTGCGCCTGTTCTTCGAGGCGGCGCCCGCCTCACTGGCGATGTTCGACCGCGACATGCGCTACCTCGAGGTGAGCCGCCGCTGGCTCTCCATGTACGGCCTGGGGGAGCGCGACATCCTGGGGCTGTCGCACTACGAGGTCTTTCCCGAGATCCCCGAGTCCTGGAAGGAGTTTCACCGCCGCGGGCTGGCCGGCGAGACCCTCCGGGAGGAGGCGGACGAATTCCGGCGCGCCGACGGATCGCTGCAGTACATCAGATGGGAGATCCGCCCCTGGTATGAAGCGACCGGCGAGGTCGGCGGCATCGTGATCTTCACCGAGGACATCACCGAGAGAAAACGCTTCGAGACGGCGCTTCAGGCCAACGAGCGCTTCCTGCGCCTGTTGACCGACCACCTGCCGGGCCTGGTGGGGTACTGGAATGCGGACCTGACCTGCGGCTTCGCCAACAGCCCCTACCGCGAGTGGTTCGGCAGGAATTCTGACGAGATCATCGGCACCACCATGCGCGAACTCCTGGGAGAAGAGCTTTTCGCCCAGAACCAACCGCACGTTAGCGCCGTCCTTGCGGGAGAGCCGCAGCATTTCCAAAGGACGCTGGTGAAGCGCGACGGCGAGGTCGCCTACGTCTGGTCCCATTACATACCCGACCTGGTGGACGGCTCCGCCCGCGGATTCTACGTACTGGTATCCGACGTCACCGAGCTGAAACGGGCCGAGGAGCAAAGGCAGCGGCTGGAGCACCAGTTGCAGCAGGCCCAGAAGATGGAGTCGGTGGGGAGGCTCGCCGGAGGGGTGGCGCACGACTTCAACAACCTGCTCACGGTCATCATGGGGCTGGCCCAGCTGGGGATACGGGAGCTGGGGCCGGACCACCCGACGCTGGTGAGGCTGGAGGGGATCCGGCAGGCCGCGGAAAAGTCGGCGGCGCTCACCAGCCAGTTGCTCGGGTTTGCCCGCAAGCAGACCATCGCACCCAAGGTCTTGAACCTGAACGACGCCGTGGAAGAGATGCTGAAGATGCTCAAGCGCCTGGTGGGAGAGGACATCGACCTCGCCTGGAGCCCGGGCAAGGAACTCTGGAAGGTGCGCATCGACCCCTCGCAGCTGGACCAGGTCCTGGCCAACCTCTGCGTCAACGCGCGCGATGCCATCGCCGACATAGGCAAGATCACCATCGAGACCGGCAACGTCGCCTTCGACGCCGGTTACTGCAACGCGCACTTCGACTTCGTCCCCGGCGAGTACGTCCTGCTGGCGGTGAGCGACGACGGCTGCGGCATGGACCAGGAGACCCTGGCGCAGATCTTCGAACCTTTCTTCTCCACCAAGGAGGTGGGACGGGGCACGGGGCTGGGGCTCGCCACGGTGTACGGCATCGTCAAGCAGAACAACGGCTTCATCAACACCTACAGCGAGCCGGGGGAAGGGACCACCTTCAAGATTTACCTGCCGCGGCACAGCGAGGAGGGGGCGCGAACCGTGCCGGAAGCCATTCCGGCCCCGGCCCACGGCGGCAGCGAGACCATCCTGCTGGTCGAGGACGAGCCGAGCATCCTGAACGTCGCCGTATCGCTCCTGGCCCTGCAGGGTTACCAGGTGCTGCCGGCATCCAAACCGGCGGACGCCCTGGAAGTCGCGCGGCAGTACCGCGACCGGATCGACCTGGTGGTCACGGACGTGGTGATGCCGGAGATGAACGGCAGGGACCTGGTGCGCAGGCTGCTCCCCTTCTGTCCCAACGTCAAGAGTCTCTACATGTCGGGCTACACCGCCAACGTGATCGCCCATCACGGCGTGCTGGACCAGGGGGTGAACTTCATCTCCAAGCCCTTCACGATGAACGACCTCGCCGCGAAGGTACGTGCCGTCCTCGACGCGAAAGCCGAATACCCCACCTAGTTACATGACAGAAATGTCATCTCCCTGCAATGCATCGGCAAGGAGCGTTACCGTACTATAGGCCTATTTTGCCGTAAGAACATTCAAGAGGTTTCTCTATGCCGAAACACCGACTGGGGCTGGTCGCCTTCGTCTCCCTCACCTTCCTCGCAGTTTCCACTGCCATCCGCATCATGCTGGCGGCCGCCACCCCGAAAGGGGCCGGCCTCAAGCTCTCGCTGCTGCTCAAGTCGGCAGCTGCAGGTTTCTACTTCGACCTGGCGACGCTCGCCTATGCGATCGTGCCGCTGGCGCTCTACCTGATCCTGGTCCCGCGCCGGGCGGCGACGCACCGCCGGCACATGTGGCTGGTGCGCCTTTTCTTCGGCCTGTTCGTGGGTGTGCTCATCTTCGACGTCTGCGCCGAGTACATCTTCTTCGACGAGTTCGGCACCCGCTTCAACTTCATCGCCATCGATTACCTGGTCTACACCCAGGAGGTGGTCGGCAACATCCGGGAGTCCTACCCGCTGTCGGCGATCTTCTCCGGCATCGGCGCCGTGGCGGCGGCGGTCTGCTGGGTCCTCAGAAAGCCGCTTGCCCGCGGGGCGGAAGTGACCTTCAACGGCGCCTACCACCGCACCGGGTTCCTGCTCCTGCTCCCCGCCGTCCTCTCCTACGGCGTGGTCAACATCTCCCAGTCGACCATCTCCACGAACAACTACGCCAACGAGATCGCGGGCAACGGGGTCTACAACCTGTTTGCCGCCTTCATCAACAACGAGCTCCCCTTCACCAGGTTCTACCGCACGCTCCCGCAGAACCAGGTGAACGCACGGCTGAGGACCCTGGTCGCTGAGCGCAACAACAGCTTCGTCGATCCCAAGTCCGAGCGCTTCACCCGCACCATCCGCGCCGAGGGGCCGGAGAAGCGCCTGAACCTGGTGGTGGTGATCGAGGAGAGCCTGTCGGCCGATTACCTGGGGACTTTCGGCAACGACAAGGGGCTCACCCCGAACCTTGACCGCCTGGCCTCCCAGTCGCTTCTGTTCACGAACCTCTACGCCAACGGCACCCGCACCGTGCGCGGCCTTGAGGCGCTCACCCTCTCCGTCCCCCCCCTGCCGGGCACCTCGATCGTGAAACGTCCCAATAACGGCGGCTTCCGCTCCTGGGGCGAGATCATGAACGCCAAGGGGTACCAGTCGAAGTACATCTACGCCGGGCACGGCTACTTCGACAACATGAACGCCTTCTTCTCGGGTAACGGCTACTCCATCGTGGACCGCACCGACTTCGCCAAGGATGAGATCACCTTCGCCAACGTCTGGGGGGTGTGCGACGAGGACCTGTTCCGCAAGGTCATCAAGGAGGGGAGCAAGTCGTACGAGACGGGCAAGCCCTTCTTCTCCATGGTGATGACCACCTCCAACCACCGTCCCTTCACCTATCCGGCGGGGAGGATCGACATCCCGGCCAAGAAGGGGCGCAACGGCGGGGTGAAATACGCCGACTACGCCATCGGCAGGCTGATCGCGGAGGCGAGCAGCAAGCCCTGGTTCAAGGACACCATCTTCGTCATCGTCGCCGACCACTGCGCCGGCAGCGCCGGCAAGACCGACATCCCCATCAAGAAGTACGAGATCCCGCTGCTCATCTACTCCCCGGCACACATCAAGCCGGCCCGGGTGGAGAAGCTGATGAGCCAGATCGACGTCGCCCCCACCGTGCTCGGCCTGATGAACATGAGCTACCAGAGCGACTTCCTGGGACGCGACATCTTCAAGGAATCCGGCCAGCCGGGACGCGCGTTCATCTCGACCTACCAAAAGCTTGGGTACCTGACCGAGAACGAGCTCCTGGTCCTGGGGCCGCGCCAGTATGCGGCGCAGTACAAGGTGGACCGCAAAACCGGCGACGCCAAGGGCGAGCCGGTGAGCAACGGCATGCTGGCCGACATGCTCGCCTACTACCAGGGTGCGGACTACCTGTACCAGCACAGGCTGAACCGGATCCGCTAGGACCTGGACGGAACAAGCGGCGCCCAGCCGCTACCACGACAAACGGGATGCAGCCCGATGACCAGGGGCCGCATCCCGTTTTCTTTTG
Source organism: Geomonas diazotrophica (assembly GCF_019063885.1). Taxonomy (NCBI): domain Bacteria; kingdom Pseudomonadati; phylum Thermodesulfobacteriota; class Desulfuromonadia; order Geobacterales; family Geobacteraceae; genus Geomonas; species Geomonas diazotrophica. The sequence continues at coordinate 3,942,499 of NZ_CP077684.1, forward strand.
GAATTAGCAACTATGTTCCGCTGGTAAAGTCCCCTTTGCAAAAGGGGTTCACCTACAACGCTTCGTGGCAGCAGGTCCCCTCTCTCCCCCTTATTCCTCGTAGATCATCTTGCGCGTCATGCCGCCGTCCACCACGAAATTCTGGCCGGTGATGAAGCCGGCACGCGGCGACGCGAGATAAACCACCAGTTCGGCGATGTCCGCCGCGCGTCCCACCCGCCCCGCCGGATGCTGCCGGTGGTCGAGCGGCCGCAGTTCCGCCTCGTCGCCGTTATGGATCCACCCGGGACTCACGCAGTTCACCCGGATCTCCGGCCCAAGGCTCATGGCAAGCGCGTGGGTGAGCGCCAGCACCCCCCCCTTGCTGGCGGAATACGCCTCGGTGTCCGGCTCCGACTGGAGCGCACGGGTGGAGGAGATGTTGACGATGCTGCCGCGGCTCTCTTTGAGATGGGGGACCGCGTGTTTGCTGCAGAGAAAGACGCCGGTCAGGTTGGTGCCGATGACGCTGTTCCACTCCGCCAAGGTGAGTTCATGCACCGGCGCCGCGTGGGCCCGGGCCAGCGCCGCGTTGTTGACCAGGAGGTCCAGCCGTCCGAAGCGGGCCAGCGCCCGGGCGATCACCCCCTGCACGGACCGCTCGTCCGCGACGTCGGCCTCCACCGCCAGGACCGCGTCCGGTGCGCCGAGCGCGGCGGCCGCCTCGGCAACCGCCGCGCCGTCGATGTCCGCCAGCAGCACGGCGTACCCTCCCGCCACGAGCCTCTGTGCGATCCCCCTGCCGATCCCGCGCGCGGCTCCCGTCACGAGCGCCACCGTCCTTCGTTCCCCCTGTGCCATTATCGACCTCCGATCGTAGTCTCCGGTAACAGGCTCAAAACTTACAACAGCACCGGCGCTTTCGCAAACCAAGAAGGATGCGGGGGAATCACCAGGTCGACAGGGTCCCGCGATCGGTCATGGAGGCAGAGTGAAAGGAGGGGATCGACACCTCCTCCGGCAGAAAGAGATCCGGCTTTCCGCACTCCCTCTCACACCCCTCCCCTACGGAGAGGTTTTTACTTTGTACTCCGGCATGTTGCAGCGCAGTGACACAACCATCGCGGCAATCTCTCAGGAATTTATCCCCTCCTGCCAAAAATCGCATTTTTTAGCAGCGAATCCGCACTTTGTATGTTAGCCTTAACCCTATTTTTCAACCTGCGGAGGCAGCTTCATATTCATGCAAAACAAGGTAATTGAAAAGGTCCTCCAGGAGGTGAGCGAGGGGGCGCTCGACGTCGCGCAAGCCCTGCAGCGACTGAAGCATCTCCCCTTCGAAGACCTGGGCTGCGCCACGGTGGACCACCACCGCACCCTGCGCCAGGGCTTTCCCGAAGTCATCTTCGGACAGGGCAAGAGCATCTCCCAGATGCGCGCCATCATCACCGCGCTCATCGAGAAGGGTGGCAACGTCCTGGCCACCCGCGTCAACGGCGCCAAGGGCGCCAAGCTCAAGGAATTCTTCCCGCAGGCGGTCTACCATCCCGACGCCCGGGCGCTCACCATCGAGCAGCATCCGGTTGAACTGCGCGGCCGCGGCAAGGTCCTGGTGGTCTGTGCCGGCACCTCGGACATCCCGGTGGCGGCCGAGGCGGTCCTGACCGCCCAGCTTATGGGGAACGAGGTGGAGAAGGTCTACGACGTGGGCGTGGCCGGGCTGCACCGCCTGCTGGCACGGCGCGGCGCGCTCGCGGAGGCCGCGGTGATCATCGTGGTGGCCGGGATGGAGGGGGCGCTCCCCTCGGTGGTGGGAGGCCTGGTCGACAAGCCGGTGATCGCGGTCCCCACCTCGGTTGGATACGGCGCCTCCTTCGGCGGCGTGGCGGCCCTGCTCGGCATGCTCAACTCCTGCGCCGCCGGGGTCACGGTGGTGAACATAGACAACGGCTTCGGGGCCGCCTACGCGGCGAGCCTCATGAACAGGATTCACGGATGAAGGTACTCTATTTCGACTGTTTCGCGGGGATCGCGGGCGACATGACCGTGGCCGGCCTCATCGAGCTCGGGCTCCCGCTGGAGACGCTGCAACAGGAACTCTCTTCGCTGCCGCTTTGCGGCTACACGCTGGAGAGCCGCAAGGTCGAGCGTCACGGCGTCTCCGGCACCTCCTTCAAGGTCACCCTCGCCGAAGAGGACCAGCCGCACCGCCACTATTCCGGCATCGCCGCGATGATCGAGAAGTCGGACCTCAAACCCCGGGTCAAGAAGCTCTCCCAGCGCATCTTCCTGAAGCTGGCGCAGGCCGAGGCGAGCGTGCACGGAGTGCCTCTCGAGCGGGTGCACTTCCACGAGGTCGGTGCCGTCGACTCCATCGTCGACATCGTCGGCACCGCGATCGGGCTCGACTACCTGGGGATCGACAAGGTCTACGCATCGGGCCTTCCCTACGGGCGCGGCTTCGTCAAGACCGCGCACGGCCTGCTTCCGGTCCCGGCACCTGCCACCGCTAAGCTGATGGAGGGGATTCCGCTTTCCGCCGACATCGGTGAAGGCGAGCGGGTCACCCCGACCGGCGCGGCCATCGTGGCGGCGCTCGCCGAGAGCTTCGGCCCTCCCCCGGCCATGACCGTCAACGGGACCGGCTACGGCGCAGGGGAAAGGGACTTCCCGGAACTTCCCAACCTGCTCCGGCTGGTGCTCGGGGAGCGAGCCGAGCCGGGCGAGGCCCGTGAGGTGCTGGTCCTCGAGAGCCACATCGACGACATGCCCGGCGAGATTTTCGGTTTCCTCATGGAGCGGCTCATGGAAGAGGGGGCGCTCGACGTCTCCTTCTCGCCGCTGCAGATGAAGAAGAACCGGCCGGGAACCAGGCTCACCGTGATCGCGAAGCCGGGCGACCTGCAAAAACTCTCCGGCATCATCCTGGCGGAGTCGAGCGCCATCGGCCTGCGCTACTACCCGGCCGGCCGGATCACCCTCCCCCGCAGCTGCGGGACGCGGCAGACCTCGCTGGGCGAGGTGCGGGTGAAGCTTTTAGGCAACGGACGGGTCACGCCGGAATACGACTCCTGCCGGGAGATCGCGCTCGGGCAGGGGATGCCGCTCATAGAGGTGTACCGGACGGTGGAGAGGGAGTGCGGCGAAGAATGAGAAAATTCGTGATTGTTTCCGCCACCTGGTTCGGCACCGGCTTTTCCCCCTTTGCCTCCGGAACCGTCGGGACGCTCGGCGCGATCCCCTTCTTCCTGCTCCTCCGCGGTCTGCCGCTGTGGCTCTACCTCGTCACCACGGCCGCCTTCACGCTTTTCGCCTGCTGGAGCGCGGGCTTTGGCGAGGAGCTCTGGGGGGAGCACGACTCGGGGAAGATCGTCATCGACGAGGTGGCCGGCTACCTGGTGACCATGATAGCGGTCCCGGCAACCTGGCAGGGGATCCTGGTCGGCTTCCTGACCTTCCGCTTCTTCGACATCCTGAAGCCTCAGCCGGCGCGCTGGTTCGACCGGTCGCTGAAAAACGGCTACGGCGTGGTGCTGGACGACATCGTCGCCGGGTTATACGCCTGCGCCGCCACCCACCTGGTGCTGAGGCTTTTGTGAAAGTCGCCGTTCTTTCCATAGGGGACGAGCTCCTCACCGGCGAGGTGACCGACACCAACGCGAGCCATATCGCCGACCGGCTCTACGGTTGCGGCGCGCGGGTCTTCAGGCACCTCACCGTCCCCGACGACGATGAGGCGATCGTGCAGGCCCTTGTCGAGCTGGCCGGGGCAAGCGACGCCGTCATCGTGACCGGCGGACTCGGCCCCACCCCCGACGATTACACCGCTCAGGCCGCTGCACGGGCGGCGGGGGTCGAGCTGGAGCTGTCCCAGGAGGCGCTCGACCACCTGGCCGAGTTCGAGAAGAGGATAGAGAGGCCGCTGCACCCCGCCAACCGTCGCCAGGCGCTCGTCCCCGGCGGATGCCGGCTCATCCCGAACCCCTTGGGGACCGCCTGCGGCTTCGCGGTGAAGATCGGACGGGCGGAGCTCTTCTTCCTCCCCGGGGTCCCGTACGAGATGGAGCGGATGCTGGCGGAGACGGTGCTCCCGGAGTTGCAAAGGCGGCTCCCGCCCCCCTGGCGGCGGATCACCCTGAAGGTCTTCGGCATCCCGGAAGCGGCGATCTCGGAGCGGCTGGAAGGGGCCATCCCGGCAGGAGCGCCCCTGCAGCTCGCCTACTGCGTGAAGTACCCCGAGATCCACGTGATCCTCCGGGCGGCGACGGCAGACGCGGCGCAGCTCGAGGAGGCGGCCGCCGAGGTGCGCAAGCGGCTCTCCCGATACCTTTTCGCCGAGAACGACGAGACCATGGACCAGGTGCTGGCGCGCCTGTTCCGGGAGAGCGGCCTCACCCTGGCGCTGGCCGAGTCCTGCACCGGCGGCATGATCGCTGCCCGCATCACCGCCCTGGCCGGGAGCTCCGCCTACTTCCTGGAAGGAAACGTGACCTACAGCAACGCCGCCAAGAGCCGTATGCTGCGGGTGCCGCCCGAGCTGATCGAACGGCACGGAGCAGTGAGCGAGGAGGTCGCCCGTGCCATGGCCGAAGGGGCCCGCGAAGCTGCGGGGAGCGACCTGGCCCTCTCGGTGACCGGCATCGCCGGGCCGGACGGCGGCACACCGGAAAAGCCGGTGGGCACCGTGTACATCGCCCTGGCCGACGCCGAAACCTGCCGGGTTGAACGCTGCAACTTCCAGGGGGACCGCACCCGGGTCCGCTCCATCACCTGCTTTACCGCGCTCAACTGGCTGCGCCAATACCTCCTCTCCCGCCACGGAGCCGAGTCCCCGAACTAGGGGGGCGATAACAAGCTGGTCAAGGGGAAACCGCCTTGCACTTTGCGCCGCTGTTACTCATAGTCGCCTGCGAACTGCTGCTCCTTCTGATCGAGCAGTACACGCCGCTGCCCGGATGGCTGCACTTCGGCGTCTCCGTGTCGCTCGCGACGGTGCTCCTCTGTTTCGTGGCGCTCTTCAAGCAGCGCCAGGAGACCATGGTGGACGGCCTGCGCCGCGAGATCGGGGAGATGCAGCAGGAGGCGGCCAAGAGCGCGCGGCGCTACAAGAGCCTGCTGGAAGGCGCCGGCAACGCCATCTTCATCTTCAACGTGGAAACGGCTGAGCTCGAAGAGGAGAACCGGCTGGGGCGCGAGCTTTTCGGCTTCACCAAGGACGAGCTCGGCACCATGGTGGTGCGCGACCTGCTCGATCCCTGTGAGCACGAGCGCGTCCGGGGCTTTTTGTACCAGCTGGTGCGGCAGGGCGAGGCCGACTGGGACGAGGTGCGGCTGATACGAAAGGACGGCTCCTCCTTCCTGGGCGAAATCAACGCACGCCTGATCGACCTCGGTGACGAGCAGGTGGCGCACTGCCTGCTGCGCGACATAACGGAGAAGCGGCGCACCGAGCGGGAGATCTGGCAGAGAAACCGCGAGCTCTCCATCCTGAACAACATGCTGACCAGCATGAATCTCGGGACCGAACTGAAGGCGGTGCAGGAAGGGACCCTGCTCCAGTTGATGGAACTGTTCCGTGCCGAAGGCGGCACCCTGCACCTTTCCACCCCCGACACCCTCTCTCCCACCCTCTGCGCCTCGAAATTCGCCTCCCCGGACCTGGAAGAGGTGCTCGGGGAAACCCTGAGCAACCCCGAAGGCTTCCGGGAGGTTTGCATCGTGCCGCTCGGCACTGCCTGCCAAGGATGGGGGAGCCTCACCTCCATTCCCGTCAGTTCCCAGGAGCACCTGATCGGGGTGATACACCTGATCCACCGCGAACCCCACAGCTACGCCCCGGAAGAACTGCGTTTCCTGGAGACGGTCGGCAAGCAGATGGGGAGCATCATCGAGCAGATCAGGCTCTTCACCGAGCTCAAGTGGAAGAGCGAGGAGTTGCTCCGCTCGCACCGGCTCCTCGAGAAGAGCAGCCACAACCTCTCCGTTTCCGAAACCAAGCTGAAGCAGAACCTCGCGCTGGTGGAAAGGGCGCACCTGGAGCAGGTCCGGCTGGATCGCATGAAGAACCAGTTCCTGGGCATGGTCTCCCACGAGTTCAACACGCCGCTTACCAGCATCCTGTCGGGGGTCGACCACCTGCTGCAGCAGGGGTGGAGCTCGCAGGAGGACGCCTGCCGGGTGCTGGAGATGGTGCGCGACGGCGGGCTCAGGCTGAAGGCGCTGGTCGCGGACCTTTTGAAGCTGATCCGGCTGGAGTCGCGCCGGGAAGGGCTGGAGACCTCCGCCATCCACCTGAGGATGCTGCTGGAGACCCTCCTGGACCAGCTCCAGCCCCTGTTCGAGGAGCGCGGCCAGGTGGTTACGCTGCGCGACCTGGACCACCTCCCCTTCTTCCAGGGGGACTGCGGCTACCTGGAGCGGGTCTTCTACGAGCTCCTTTTGAACGCCATCCGCTTCAGCCCCGAAGGGGGCGAGATCGTGGTGAACGGCCGGGTGGTCCAACGGAAGGACCTGCACCAGCGCGCCCACACGCTTGCGCGCTTCAATCCCGACTTCCTCAGGCGCTGCGGCGACCGCTGCTATCTGGAAGTCGAGGTGCGCGACTGCGGCATCGGCATCCCGCTGCACGAGCAGCAGGGGATCTTCGAGATCTTCTACGAGGTGGGGGAGATCAGGCACCACTCAAGCGGCAGACGGCAGGGCAAAGGCGCCGGGTTGGGGCTGGCCATCGTCAAGGGTATGGTCGAGGCCCACGGCGGCATGGTCTGGGTGGAGAGCAACGACGGCAGCTCCTTCTTCCTGGTGCTCCCCCTGGAGCAGGAGCTGATCCAGCCGGCTCTGTTCTAAAACGTGTTCCAGGTTCTACGTTCTATGTTCAAGGTTCTAGGTCTACGTTCCATGTTCCAGGCCAACTGCTTTGGGCGGCGGCGCGGGAAAATCGGCTGTCGCGCCGGGGGGGGAAGTCGCTTTTCGAGGTTTTAACGTAGAACGCAGAACATAGAACGTAGAACGGTCGCCTTTGCATTTGCCTTTGCGGTTTTAGTTGTGTTATGTGTGATTGGTTCCGGAACCAGACCCAAAACAGCGCCTGACAAGGCTAAGGAGATATAAAACGATGCTCGACAAGGAAAAAGCGGAAAAAGCCCTCGACCTGGCCATGAGCCAGATCGAGAAACAGTTCGGCAAAGGGGCCATCATGAGGCTCGGCAACGAGGAGGCGCTACCGGACGTGGCGTCGATCCCGACCGGTTCCCTCTCCCTGGACCTGGCGCTGGGGGTTGGAGGCGTGCCCCGCGGCCGCGTCATCGAGATCTTCGGACCGGAATCCTCCGGCAAGACCACCCTCGCCCTCCACGTGATCGCCGAGGCCCAGAAACTGGGCGGCATCGCCGCATTCGTCGACGCGGAACACGCCCTCGACATCGGCTACGCCAGGAAACTGGGCGTCAAGACCGACGACCTCCTGGTCTCCCAGCCGGACACCGGCGAGCAGGCGCTGGAAATCGCGGAAACCCTGGTGCGTTCCGGCGCCATCGACGTCCTCGTCGTCGACTCCGTCGCCGCCCTGGTACCGAAAGCCGAGATCGAGGGTGACATGGGCGACTCGCACATGGGCCTGCAGGCGCGCCTGATGTCCCAGGCACTGAGGAAGCTCACCGGCATCATCTCCAAGTCCAACTGCTGCGTCATCTTCATCAACCAGATCAGGATGAAGATCGGCGTCATGTTCGGCAACCCGGAAACCACCACCGGCGGCAACGCGCTCAAGTTCTACGCCTCGGTGCGCATGGACATCAGGAAGATCGCGGCCCTCAAGCAGGGCAACGACATGATCGGATCCCGGACCCGCGTCAAGGTGGTGAAGAACAAGGTGGCCCCCCCCTTCAAGGAAGTGGAGTTCGACATCCTCTACGGCGAAGGTATCTCCAAGGAAGGGGACATCCTCGATCTCGCCGTGGAGCGCAACGTGGTGGAAAAGAGCGGCGCCTGGTTCTCCTACGGCAAGGAGCGCATCGGCCAAGGGCGCGAGAACTCCCGGATGTTCCTCAAGGAACACCCGGAGATCACCGAAGAGATCAGGGCAAAACTCACCGCTCCAGAACAAGACGCCCAAGCATCCGGCGCAGCCTAAACCATGCAACTTAACGAGATCCTCGGCATAGCCATGAAGGCGAAGGGGTCGGACATCCACCTGAAGGCGGGGCTTCCCCCCATCGTCAGGATCGACGGCTCCCTGCGTGCCATCCCCAACGCGGAGCGGCTCTCCAGCGAGGCGGTCAGGAACATGGCCTTCTCCATCATGAACGAGCGCCAGAAGCGGATCTTCGAGGAGAACTACGAAGTGGACCTCTCCTACGGGGTCCCGGGTCTCGGGCGCTTCCGCGTCAACGCCTTCGCCCAGCGCGGGACGGTGGCGATGGTGCTGCGCGCCATTCCGATCGCCATCCCCACCCTGGAGACGCTGAACCTGCCGCCGGTGCTGAAGAAACTCGCACTGGAGCAGCGCGGCCTGGTCCTGGTCACCGGCACCACCGGTTCCGGCAAGTCCACCACGCTCGCCTCCATCATCGACTACATCAACGAGCACCGGACCTGCAACATCATCACCATCGAGGACCCGGTCGAGTACCTGCACAAGGACAAGAAGAGCCTGATCAGCCAGCGCGAGGTCGGCTTCGACACGCTCACCTTCGGCAAGGCGCTCACCTCGGCCCTGCGCCAGGACCCCGACGTGATCCTGGTGGGCGAGATGCGCGACTACGAGACCATCGAGACCGCGCTGACCGCCGCAGAGACCGGGCACCTCGTGCTCTCCACCCTGCACACCCTGGACGCCGCCGAGACCATCAACAGGGTCATCTCGGTGTTCCCCCCCTTCCACCAGCGCCAGGTGAGGATGCAGCTGGCCGGCATCCTGAGGGGGGTCATCTCGCAGAGGCTGGTCCCCCGCATGGACGGCAAGGGGCGCGTCCCAGCCGTCGAGGTCATGATCGGCACCGCGCGCATCAGGGACTGCATCGACGACAAGGAAAAGACCAAGCAGATCCCGGACGCCATCGCCCAGGGGCACACGAGCTACGGGATGCAGACCTTCGACCAGTCGCTCATGCAGCTTTTGAGCAGGAAGCTGATCACCTACGAAGAGGCCATGCGCCAGTCCAGCAACCCCGACGACTTCGCCCTCAAGGTTTCCGGCATCTCCTCCACCTCGGACTCCAGCTGGGACAACTTCGCCGAAGAGCCGGAAGCGGCGGCCGAAGGCGGCGAAGGGGACCTGGTCATCGAGAAGTACTAGGTGCAGCGCGGTAGCGCCTTCGACTGCTCACTGCGCGTTCTCACCCTGCGCGACCACTCCGAGGGGGAGCTTAGGAAGAAGCTTTCCGGCAAGGGGTACGAAGAGGGAGAGATCGAGGCGAGCGTGGCCCGGATGAAGGAGCTCGGCTACCTGGACGACCTGCGCTTCGCCCGCAGCTTCGCCTCCTCGGCGCTGCGAAACGGCAAGGGGGTCGGGCCGAGGCTGAAGCTGGAGCTCTCCCGCCGCGGCGTGGCAGGGAACATCGTGAGCCAGGTGCTGGACGAGATGGCACTGGAGTACAGCGAGGCCGAGCTGTTGACGCAGTTGATGCAGCGCCGCTACCCCGGCTTCGACGCGGCCACCGCCTCCGACAAGGAGAAGCGGCGCATCGTAGGCTACCTGCAGAGGAAGGGTTTTTCCCTCTCGGCCATCTTCCGCGAGCTGAAGGCGCAGGAGGATTGAAGGCGGCCTCCACCCCCTCGCCCTCCGGGAGAGGGTGGCCGAAGGCCGGGTGAGGGTGATGCCACTGGGCGGCTCCGTCCCCCCTAGCAACGCACCCGACGCAACCGGCGCCCTCACCCCGCCCCTCTCCCGGCGGGAGAGGGAGAAGGAACGCACAACCGTTACAAGGTTTAGATATCCCATTTTATTTGAGGTTTTTTTATGACAGGCAAAGAGATCCGGGCGCAGTTCTTCAACTTCTTTCAGAGAAAGGGTCACACCCTGGTGGAGAGCTCGAACCTCATCCCGAAGAACGACCCCACCCTGCTCTTCACCAACGCGGGGATGAACCAGTTCAAGGACGTGTTCCTGGGCCTTGAGAAACGCGACTACATCCGCGCGGTCAGCTCGCAGAAATGCGTGCGCGCCGGCGGCAAGCACAACGACCTCGAGAACGTCGGCCGCACCGCGCGCCACCACACCTTCTTCGAGATGCTGGGCAACTTCTCCTTCGGCGACTACTTCAAGAAGGAAGCGATCGCCTACGCCTGGGAATTCCTCACCGTCGAACTCGGCCTCTCCAAGGACCGCCTCTACGTCACGGTCTACAACGACGACGACGAGGCCGCGGACATCTGGCACAACCAGGAAGGGGTGCCGCGCGAGCGCATCTACCGCTTCGGCGAGAAGGACAACTTCTGGGCCATGGGCGACACCGGCCCCTGCGGCCCCTGCTCCGAGATCTTCTGGGACAACGGCCCCGGCACCGGCTGCGGCTCGCCGGACTGCGCGGTCGGCTGCGACTGCGACCGCTACATGGAGATCTGGAACAACGTCTTCATGCAGTTCAACCGCGACAAGGACGGCACACTGACTCCGCTCCCCAAACCGTCCGTCGACACCGGCATGGGTCTCGAGCGCATCTCCGCCGTCATGCAGGGGGTCACCTCCAACTACGACACCGACCTGATCCAGGGGATCATCCGCCACATCGAGGGGATCTGCGGCAAGAAGTACCGCTCCGACGAGAAGGACGACGTCTCCATGCGCGTCATCGCCGACCACTCCCGCGCCACCACCTTCCTCATCTGCGACGGCGTGCTCCCCTCCAACGAGGGGCGCGGCTACGTGCTCCGGCGCATCATGCGCCGCGCCGCCCGCCACGCTAAGATGCTGGGGGTGTCCGAGCCGATGCTCTACCGCGTCGTCGACGCCGTCAACATGATGATGGGCGACGCCTACCCGGAACTGCTCGAGCGCGAGCACTACGTGAAGAAGGTGATCAAGGCGGAGGAGGAGCGCTTCATCGAGACCCTCGACCGCGGCCTGGCCATCCTCAACGAGGAGACCGCAGCGCTCAAGGCCAAGGGTGAGACGGTTCTGTCCGGCGAAGTGATCTTCAAGCTCTACGACACCTTCGGCTTCCCGGTCGACCTCACCGCCGACATCGTCGAGGCGGAAGGGCTCACCCTTGACGAGGACGGCTTCGCCCTGTGCATGGAGAAGCAGCGCGTCAAGGCGAGGGAGAACTGGAAGGGTTCCGGCGAGCAGGGGCTCGCGGCCATCTACAAGGAGCTGCACGGCTCCGGCATTAACAGCGAGTTCGTCGGCTACGCCGAGCAGACCGCCTACTCCACCGTGAGCGCCATCATCAAGGGTGGCGTCCTGGTCGAGGAGGCCAACGCCGGGGACGAGGTCGAAATCGTCACCGCCAGGACCCCCTTCTACGGCGAGTCCGGCGGGCAGGCGGGCGATAGCGGCACCATCTCCACCGGCGCCGCGCACATCGAGGTGGAGGGCACCACCCGCCCCTTCACCGACCTCATCGTGCACCGCGGCAAGGTCGTGTCCGGCAACGTCCGCAACGGCGAGGCGGTCGACCTGAAGGTCGCCTCGGCGAACCGCGCCGCGACCGCGAGAAACCACACCGCGACCCACCTCCTGCAGGCGGCGCTGCGCGAGGTGCTCGGCGACCACGTCAAGCAGGCCGGCTCCCTGGTCACCCCGGACCGTCTGCGCTTCGACTTCACCCACTTCAGCCCGATGACCGCCGAGGAGATCCGCAGGGTCGAGGTCCTGGTGAACGGCCACATCATGGCCAACGACGCCGTCGACGCACGCGAGATGCCGGCCGCCGAGGCCCTCGCCGCGGGCGCCACCGCGCTCTTCGGCGAGAAGTACGGCGACATCGTGCGCGTGGTGCGCGTAGGCGACGTCTCCTCGGAGCTGTGCGGCGGTACCCACGTGCACGGCGCCGGCGAGATCGGCTTCTTCAAGATCATCTCCGAGGCGGGCATCGCCGCGGGCGTCAGGCGCATCGAGGCCCAGACCGGGCACGGCGCCCTGGCAGTGGTGCACCAGATGGAAGACGAGCAGAGGAGCATCGCGACGCTTCTGAAGGCCGAGGGGGTCAGCACCCTGGATCGCGTGGAGAAGCTCCTGGCGGGCCAGCGCGAGCTGCAGAGGGAACTCGAGGCGCTGCAGGCGAAGGTGAACGCCTCCAAGTCGGCCGACCTGATCCAGCAGGTGCGCGAGCAAAACGGCGTCAAGGTCCTCGCCGTCAAGGTCGACGGCGACGCCAAGGGGCTGCGCGAGCTTTCCGACACCCTCAAGGAGCGCATCGGTTCCGGCATCATCGTCTTGGGCGCGGGCGACGCGGTCAAGGCGAACCTGCTGGTGGCGGTCACCTCCGATCTCACCTCGCGCTGGAAGGCCGGCGACATCATCAAGGCCATCGCCCCGATCGTGGGGGGCAACGGCGGCGGCAAGCCGGAACTGGCCCAGGCCGGCGGCTCCAAGCCGGAGAACCTCGCCGAGGCGCTCGAGGCGGTGTACCGCATCGTAGGGTAGAACGATCATCCGGCTCCCCTCCCCCTGGCGGGGGAGGGGGAGTTATTGGCACCCTCCTTGCCGGAAAGGAGAGGCAAACTCCAACGCAGTAAAGCCGTCGCCAGGTAAGACAGGCAGATAAATCCAGCACAACCGGGACATGCCGATGCTCGAACTGACCGCCCAGCACAGCCAGGAACTCCTGCACGACAGGGAAAAGCAGACCATCCTCATCGTCGACGATGAAGGGGTGATCCGCGACCTGTGCAAGCGGGTGCTCAACGACTACCACATCGTCGAGGCGGGGGACGGGCAGGAGGCGTACGAGATATTCCTGCGCGGCGGCATCGACGTCATTCTCACCGACGTCATGATGCCCCGGATGGACGGCATCGAGCTCCTGAAAAAGCTCAAGGAGCGGGAGCCGACCATGGTGGTCATCATCATGACCGGCTTTGCCGACAAGGACCTGATCCTGAAGGCCTTGAAGGCCGACGCGGACGACTTCATCACCAAGCCGCTCAACCTGCTGCAGCTGAAGAGCGCCATCAGCAAGGCACTGGTGAAAAAGTCCCTCAAGGAGGAGATCGCCAACCTCAGGAACCTGGACCGTTTCAAGACGGTGTTCCTGTCGCTCATCTCCCACAAATTCCGCACCCCCATCACCTCCATCTCGCTGTTCCTGCAGAACCTGGCGGCAGGGGTGATCGACCCGTCCGACGAGGGGGCCAAGGAACACATCAAGCTGATCTACAACGAGGCGTGCTACCTGGGAAACCTGGTCACCGACCTGCTCACCTTCTCCTCGGTCATGGACAGCGGCGTCGGGCTGAACCTGGAACCCTGCACCCTCAACCTGCTGCTCCCCAAGCTCTTGCAGGAAGCCCAGGAAATCGCCGACCGTCCCGGCGTCACCACCCATATCACCCTGGACAACGTCCCGGAGCTTATGCTGGACCGCGACAAGGTGAGCTTCGCCGTGCGCCAGGTGATCGACAACGCCATCAAGTTCTCCAAGGAAACCGGCGTGGTCTGCGTGACGCTGAGAAACCTGGAAGACCAGTGCGAGATCACGGTCCAGGACAACGGGATAGGCATCCCCACCGAGCAGCTCCCCAAGCTGTTCGAGAAGTTCTACCAGGTCGACGAGGAGCACACCGGCCAGGTGCGCGGCTTCGGACTCGGCCTTTTCTACGTGCGCGAGTTCATCCGGATGCACGGCGGTACCGTCAGCATCGACAGCGAGGAAAACGTCGGCACCCGCGTCGTCATCACCCTCCCCAGCAAAACCAGCCAAAGCCCCTGAAAAGCCTGAGGCTTCCCCCTGTTTGAAGTTGATTATTTCCCCCTATCTGCTATATTAACGACTTTCTGTGCACTAATTAACGCTAGAAGAGGCACTCATGCAGCATCTCATAGAGAAGGCGAGCACCCTCATGGAGGCTCTTCCCTATATCAGGCGTTTCTCGGGGAAGACCATCGTCATCAAGTACGGCGGGCACGCCATGGCAGAAGAGAAGCTGAGGAAGTCTTTTGCCCTTGACATCATCCTGCTCAAATACATCGGCATCAACACCGTGGTAGTACACGGCGGCGGCCCCCAGATCAACGAGACACTGAAGCGCTACGGGATAGTGTCGGAGTTCGTCAAGGGGATGCGCGTGACCGACGCGGAAACCATGGGCGTGGTGGAGATGGTTCTGACCGGGCAGGTGAACCGCGAGGTGGTCGGCTACATCAACCAGCACGGCGGCCGGGCGGCGGGCCTTTCCGGCAAGGACGGCAACCTCTTGCTGTGCGAGAAGCTGCTCCAGGAAATCCGACGAGAGGACGGCGGGGTCGAGATGGTCGACATCGGCTTCGTAGGCGACGTCGTCGAAGTGAATCCCGCCATTTTGCAGACATTGGAAAAGGGTGGCTTCATCCCGGTCATCGCGCCGGTGGGTGTGGGCCGCGACGGGCAGAGCTACAACATCAACGCAGACGTGGTGGCCGGCAAGGTCGCCGCGGCACTCGGGGCGGAAAAGCTGATCCTCCTGACCGACGTCTCCGGCGTCAAGAACAAGGAAGGGGAGCTTCTTTCCAGCATTCCGCTGGCTGACGTACCTGAGTTGATCGACAACGGCACCGTCACCGGCGGCATGATCCCGAAAGTGACCTGCTGCACCGACGCGCTCGCCGCGGGAGTCAAGAAGGCCCACATCGTGGACGGCCGGATCGAGCACGCCATCCTTTTGGAGATCTTCACCAACGTAGGCATCGGGACGGAGATACAGGCTTAACGGCTTAACTGCTGTTCTGCGTTCTACGTTCACGGCGCCAAGGCGCCGGCGGTGGAGATACTGTGACATTGATTCAGTGACGGCCGGTTCGGTTCCGTTCGGGTTCTAACGTAGAACCTGGAACGCAGAACATAGAACGGCTTCTGGAGGTTTTATGAATTCATCTGCCTGGATAGACAAGGCTGACAAATACATCATGAAGACGTACGGACGGTACCCGCTGGTGCCGGTTAAGGGCGAGGGATGCTACCTCTGGGACGCGGACGGCAAACGCTACCTCGACTTCCTGGCCGGGGTCGCCGTCAACAACCTCGGTCACTGCCACCCCAAGGTCACGGCGGCGCTCGCCAAGCAGGCGGCCGAGCTGATCCACTGCTCGAACTACTACCACATCCCGACCCAGATCGAGCTGGCTGAGCTTTTGTGCAACCTCTCCTTCGCCAACAAGGCCTTCTTCTGCAACTCGGGCGCCGAGGCGAACGAGGCGGCCATCAAGCTGGCCAGAAAGTACAGCCGTGAGAAGTTCGGGCTCGACCGCTACGAGATCATCACCGCCATATCCTCGTTCCACGGCCGCACCATGGCTACCGTTTCCGCCACCGGCCAGGAGAAGGTGCAGAAGTTCTTCGATCCGCTCCTGCATGGCTTCCGCCACATCCCCTTCAACGACGCCCAGGCGCTCAGGGAGGCCATCGGCCCCGGCACCTGCGCCGTCATGCTGGAGCCGATCCAGGGCGAGGGGGGCGTGGTGGTTCCCGACGCCGCCTATTTCCAGGAAGTGCGCAAGATCTGCGACGAGAACAACCTGATCCTCATCTTCGACGAGGTCCAGGTGGGGATGGGGCGCACCGGCAAGATGTTCGCCCACGAGCACTTCGGCATCACCCCGGACATCATGACGCTCGCCAAGGCGCTGGCCGGCGGGGCCCCGATCGGGACCATGCTCGCCACCGACAAGCTGGCGGAATCCTTCACCCCGGGCACCCACGGCTCCACCTTCGGCGGCAACCCGCTGGTGACCGCCGCCGCGGTGGCCACCGTGCGCGCCATCCAGGAGGAAGGGATCCTGAACCACACCGAGGAGATCGGCGAGTACCTGATGGGCGAACTGGAGGCGCTGGGCAGGAAGTTCCCCGGCCTGATCACCGAGGTGCGCGGCATCGGCCTCATGATCGGCGTGGAGCTCGCCATCCCGGGCGGCGACATCGTCAAGACCGCCCTCTCCCGCGGGCTCCTCTTGAACTGCGCCCAGGAGAAGGTGCTCCGCTTCGTCCCGCCGCTCATCGTCGGGAAGAAGGAGGTGGACGAGATGATCGCCACCTTGACGGAGATTTTGCAGGAACTGTAGGCGTTGTCCCCGCGCCGTCCACCCATCTCCCCCCGGAGGGGGGAGTGATGCTCCCCTCGCCCTCCGGGAGAGGGGGACTAGGGAACAAAGAGTAGCGATGCCGCACGCCGGCACTATCATACCGAGAAGCGAGAACAAGCGAATATGAAAAAAGACTTCCTTGCGCTGAGCCAGTTCACCAAAGCCGAACTGGACGCCATGTTTGCCCTGACCAAGGACCTCAAAGCAAAGACCAAGAGCGGCGTCGAGCACCACCTCCTCAAGGGGAAATCGCTGGCCATGATCTTCGAGAAGTCCTCGACACGCACCAGGATCTCGTTCGAGGTCGGCATGTACCAGCTGGGGGGGCACCCGCTCTTCATCTCCAGCAAGGACTCCCAGATGGGGCGCGGCGAGCCGATCAAGGACACCGCCCGCGTCATGGCCCGCTACTGCGACGGCGTCATGATCCGCACCTTCGCCCAGGCGACCGTCGAGGAGTTCGCGAAATACGCCTCCATCCCCGTCATCAACGGCCTGACCGACCTGCACCACCCCTGCCAGATCATGGCCGACGTGTTCACCGTGATCGAGCACAAGGGGAGCTACGACGGGCTCAAGTTCGCCTGGATCGGCGACGGCAACAACATGGCCAACTCCTGGATCGAGGCGGCCGCCATCTTCGGCTTCGACCTGACGCTGGCCTGCCCCGAAGGGTACGACCCGAACGCCGAGGTGCTCGCGTGGGCGCAGAAGAACGGCTCCTCCAAGATCGTGATCACCCGCGACCCCAAAGAGGCCGCCAAGGACGCCGACGTGCTCAACACCGACGTCTGGGCCAGCATGGGACAGGAAGAGGAGCAGAAGATCCGCGAAAAGGCCTTCGCCGGCTACCAGCTGAACGAGGAACTGCTCGATCTCGCCAAGGGGAACGCCATGGTGCTGCACTGCCTGCCGGCGCACCGCGGCGAGGAGATCAGCGACGAGGTTATCGAAGGTCCCCACTCCGCCGTCTGGGACGAAGCGGAGAACCGCCTGCACGTCCAGAAAGCCATCATGGCCACACTGATGAAATAATCCGACCGGCCGCCCTCAGGGTGGCCAGAGCGATCAACGACCAAAGGAGAACCCATGGCAAAAAAAGAAGTGAAAAAGATCGTCCTCGCCTACTCGGGCGGGCTTGACACCTCCATCATCCTCAAGTGGCTCAAGAACGAGTACGGCTGCGAGGTGGTGACGTTCTCCGCAGACCTGGGCCAGGGCGACGAGCTGGAGCCGGTGCGCGAGAAGGCATTCAAGACGGGCGCCGACAAGGTGTACATCGACGACCTGCGCGAGGAGTTCGTCAGCGACTTCGTGTACCCGATGTTCCGCGCCAACGCGATCTACGAGGGGTCCTACCTCTTGGGCACCTCCATCGCGCGTCCGCTGATCGCCAAGCGCCAGATGGAGATCGCCAAGATCGAGGGGTGCGACGCCGTCTCCCACGGCGCCACCGGCAAGGGGAACGACCAGGTCCGCTTCGAGCTGGCCTACTATCACTTCAACCCGGCCATCACCGTGGTGGCCCCGTGGAGGGAGTGGAAGCTCAACTCCCGCCAGGCGCTGATCAACTACGCCAAGAGAAACGACATCCCGATCCCGATCACCAAGAAGCGCCCCTGGTCTTCCGACCGCAACCTTTTGCACATCTCCTTCGAAGGGGGCATCCTGGAGGACACCTGGCTCGAGCCGCCCGAGAACATGTTCGTGCTCACCAAGGCACCGGAGAAGGCGCCCAACAAGCCGCAGTACATCGAGATCGAGTTCGAAAAGGGTAACGCGGTAGCCGTCGACGGCGTGCGCATGTCCCCGGCACAGCTTCTTGCCCACCTGAACACCATCGGCGGCGAGCACGGCATCGGCCGCGTCGACCTCCTCGAAAACCGTTCGGTCGGCATGAAGTCCCGCGGCGTGTACGAGACCCCGGGCGGCACCATCCTGCGCGAGGCCCACATGGCGGTCGAGCAGATCACCATGGACCGCGAGGTGATGCACCTGAGGGATTCCCTGATCCCGCGCTACGCCGAGATGATCTACAACGGCTACTGGTTCTCCCCGGAGCGCGAGATGATGCAGTGCCTGATCGACGACTCCCAGAAGACCGTGAACGGCGTCGCGCGCCTGAAGCTCTACAAAGGGCACGTGCGCACCGTGGGCAGGAAGTCCGAGTCCGACTCCCTGTTCAACCTCGACTTCGCCACCTTCGAGAAGGACCAGGTCTACAACCAGGCGGACGCCGAGGGCTTCATCAAGCTGAACTCGCTGAGGCTCAGGATCCGCTCCCTGATGCAGGCCAACAAGAACAAGTAGTTCCGACTGCAGTAAAGGAGGGTCATAGGGGCACGAGGCTTTCGTGCCCCTATCCGCTTATATGGAGCAAAACGGTTTCAAGGCCAGCCACATAGTCACCTCGGTGGTCGCCGTCATCATCGACACCGACGGCCGGGTGCTCCTCACCAAGAGGAACATCCCCCCCTTCCAGGGGGAGTGGGTGATGCCCGGCGGCAAGATCGACCTGGGCGAGCCTATCGTGGCGGCGCTCAAGCGCGAGGTCTGGGAAGAGGTGGGCCTCGAGGTGGAAGTGGGGAATCTCATCGACGTGTTCGAGCACGTGACGCCGGGGGAGGACAACTACCACTTCATCATCATCTACTACCGCTGCACGCCGCTTTTCTGCGACGTGAACCACAACCAGGACGAAGTGGCCGAGGCGCGCTGGGTCGAGCCGGACGAGCTGCCCGACTACAAGATCCCCGCCGGCGCCCGCTTCATCCTGACGAAGATCTTTGAAACAGACAAAGATAAAGACAAAGATAAAGATAAAGACTAAGGGGAATTGAAAAACGATCGAGATTGCCGGCTTCTCTATCTTAATCTCAGTCTTAATCTCTCATTGGATCTTTGAAACGGACAAAGATAAAGACTAAGGGGCTTGGAAAACGGTCGAGGTTGCCGGCCTTCTTTATCTTAATCTCAGTCTTAATCTATCATTGGTGTCTATGGTCAAGATCGTCGAGAAACACGTCCAGCTCGATTTCCCTCTGGGTCATCACCTGCACTGCCTCATCGCGCAGATCCCGAACCGGCTGCAGCGCCGCGAACACCTGTTTTCCCTGGTGAACGCGGAGGAGCAGTGGCACATGGTGCGGAGTGTTCTCGACCTGGTGGCCGACGGCGCCGGAAACCTGAAGCGGCTGCACTTCCTGATGTTCCCGGAGACGTCGGTCCCGCTTTCCCGCTTCGACGACCTGCTCGGCATGATCGGGGAGCGCTTCCGCAGCAACACGGTGACCATGTTCGGCATGGAGCAGGTCCGGCTGGAGCAGTACCGGGCGCTCTTGACCCGCTTCCAGGAAGACAACGCCGAGGCGCTGGACTGCGTGGAACGCGACATCGACTCCGGAGACATCCTCGGGATGCCGGTCAACTGGTGCTGCATCGCCATCAAGGAGACCAGCGGCCGCCTACGGGTCTTCCTGGAGGCCAAGACGCACCCCTTCCGCGGCGAGGAGTTCCTGGACAAGGACCACGACCTGTACCGCGGACGCCACTTCTACCTGTTCCGCGGCGAACCGGCCTGCTTCAACTTCATGGCGATCATCTGTCTTGATTACCTGTACCGGGACCTCTACTCGTCCAACATCAAGCAAATCATCGATCACGCCAACCGGCTCTTCTTCACCATGAGGCAGTCGCTGGACGCCCTCTTCGTGATCCAGTGCAACCCCAAGCCGGAGCACGGCGCTTACCGGGACGCACTGAGCGGCTTCTACGGCGAGTACCTGGAGGACACCCCGGGTGTGCGCGAGACGGTGACCGTCTTCGGCAACTGCTCCGACGAGAGCGAAATCGAAGGGGTGCGCTGCCAGAGCTGCTACGGGGTATCGTTCGTGGCCATCAGCGCGCGCCACAAGATGTCCCCCTTCCAGGACCGGGAGTTCGCCAGCGACGACTTCGACGGCGCACCGGTCTGCCGCTTGAGGTTCGGCACCGGCACCAGGCTTTACTACTTCAACCTGCCGCTCTCCCACGAGCTCGACCCGAGAAGCTCTCGGGTCCCCTTGAAGGTGCACACGGTGCTGCGCTGGACCGACGAGGGGTGGATCAAGGCAGGCGACGGCGAGGGGCAGGTTCTTTAAAGCATTCAACGCAAAGCCCCGGAGGAGCAGGGACGCCAAGTAAAAAACTGTACCGGGTAAAAAACCCAACTTTTCTCTTTGCGCCTTCGCGCCCTGGCGTCTTTGCATTAAAGAAGTTGCAGTTCTACAAAAAATCAGCAGCAGGAGACCGAAAAACATGTCCAAAGACAAACTGTGGGGTGGGCGTTTCACCCAGCCCACCGACAAGTTCGTAGAAGAGTTCACCGCCTCCATAAACTTCGACAAGCGCCTGTACCACCAGGACATCCGCGGCTCCATCGCCCACGCTACCATGCTGGGCAAGCAGGGGATCATCCCGGTAAAGGACGTCGAGGAGATCGTGCACGGTCTCAGGGAGATCCTGGATAAGATCGAGGCGGGGAACTTCGACTTCTCGGTCTCCCTGGAAGACATCCACATGAACATCGAGGCGCGCCTCTCCGAGAAGATCGGCGACGCGGGCAAGAGGCTGCATACCGGCCGCTCCCGCAACGACCAGGTGGCGCTGGACATCCGCCTCTACCTCAGGGACGAGCTGGTGGAGATCTCCGCCTACATCGACCTCTTGATCGACGCCCTCATCTACCAGGCGGAGCAGAACCTCGGCGTCATCATGCCGGGCTTCACCCACCTGCAGACCGCGCAGCCGATCCTCTTCTCGCACCACATGATGGCCTACCACGAGATGCTCAAGCGGGACAAGGGGCGCATGGAGGACTGCCTGAAGCGCACCAACGTGATGCCGCTTGGCGCCGGCGCACTGGCCGGGACCACCTTCCCCATCGACCGCGAGCACGTGGCGGAACTGCTCGACTTCCCCGAGGTGACCAGGAACTCCCTCGACTCGGTCTCGGACCGCGACTTCGCCATCGAGTTCTGCGCGGCCTCCTCGATCCTGATGATGCACCTCTCCCGTTTCGCGGAGGAGCTGATCCTTTGGTCCACCAGCGAGTTCAAGTTCGTCGACCTCTCCGACTCCTTCTGCACCGGCTCCTCCATCATGCCGCAGAAGAAGAACCCGGACGTCCCGGAACTGGTGCGCGGCAAGACCGGCCGGGTCTACGGCAACCTGATGTCGCTCCTCACCCTGATGAAGTCGCTGCCGCTGGCCTACAACAAGGACATGCAGGAGGACAAGGAGCCGCTGTTCGACACCATCGACACCGTCAAGGGATCGCTGAAGATCTTCGCGGACATGGTGCGCGAGATGAAGGTGAACGAGGCGCGCATGAAGACCGCCGCGGCCGCCGGGTTCTCCACCGCGACCGACGTGGCCGACTACCTGGTCAGGAAGGGTATCCCGTTCCGCGACGCCCACGAGATCGTCGGCAAGGCGGTGCGTTACTGCATCGAGAACGAGATGGACATCCCGGAGCTCTCTCTGGCCGAGTGGCAGATCTTCTCCGGGCGGATCGAGGACGACATCTTCGGCTCCATCACCCTGGAAGCCTCGGTCAACGCACGCAGGGCCACCGGCGGCACCGCGCTCGAGTGCGTCAAGGCCGAGATCGCACGCGCCAAGGAAGGGCGTTAAGCCGTGGCGACCGCACGCAGGTTCCTCCCCCCCCTGTTCCTGGCCGCCTCGCTCGCGCTTTTGCCGGGCTGCGGCAAGCGGGGCCAGCTCATCCCCCCCGAGGCGCTAGTCCCGGCGCCGATCGCAACGCTGGCCGCTGCCCAGAAGGGGGGCGAGCTCCAGGTGAGCTGGTCCGGCCCGGGCAAGCAGGAAAAGGGGGGCAAGCTGGAAGACCTTGCCGGCTTTTTGCTCTACCGGCGCGACGTGCTTCCTCCGGCGCAGGACTGCGAGGAGTGCCCGAACGCGTACAAACAGCTGGCGCTGGTCGATCTCGACCTTCCCCAAGGGGTGCGCCAGGTGGGGAGCCTCTGGATCTACGACGACTTCGACCTGAAAAAGGGGCAGACCTACCAGTACAAGGTGCGCTCCTTCACCAAAAGCGGCGCACAGAGCAAGGACTCCAACAAGGTGCGGCGCACTGCGGTCACCCCTCCCCTCCCCCCGGTGCTGGAGGCGGCGGGCTCCCCCAACGAGGTGACGCTGAGCTTCGTGGGACTCCCCCCGGAACAGGGAACCGCTGCCGGCTACAACGTGTACCGGGGCAAAAAGGGGGAGCCGATGCCGCTCGCCCCGCTCAACAAGGCGCCGCTGGCCGGCAACACCTACCAGGACAGGGAGGTTATCCTGGGGATCACCTACAGCTACGCCGTGACCAGCGTCGCCGCCATCGACAGCCAAAACGTCGAGAGCGCGCCGTCCAACGTCGTGGAGGCGGGGCTGGTACTCCCGGACTAGCTCCCGTTGCCTTTTTAGACCGTTCATGATAATAACCGGGAACACTTTTAACGTCAGGACGCCCCGTCAGGGGCGCATTTGGAGCAGGTATGAAGATCACGAGAAGTGAGGTGGAGCACGTAGCAAGGCTTGCCCGACTGGAGCTTTCCGACAGCGAGCTGGACACCTTCACCGGACAGATGGACGGCATCCTTGCCTACGTGGAAAAGCTGAACGCACTGGATACCGACGGCATCGTACCGACCTCGCACGCGGTGCCGATGGAAAACGCCTTCCGCCCCGACCAGCCCGCCGACTCGATCGGCGTGGAAGCCGCCCTCGCCAACGCGCCGCAGCGCGCGGAGAGCTTCTTCAGGGTGCCCAAGGTCATTGAATAGTCGGACGTCTGACTGGTCCGACTATTCTGACTGGTCTGACACTACAAGATCGGAGTGTTTTGCAATGGAAATTTTCGACCTTACCATACATG
The DNA here is from genome assembly GCF_019063885.1 of Geomonas diazotrophica. Lineage (NCBI taxonomy): Bacteria > Pseudomonadati > Thermodesulfobacteriota > Desulfuromonadia > Geobacterales > Geobacteraceae > Geomonas > Geomonas diazotrophica. The sequence goes on from NZ_CP077684.1 coordinate 3,965,610, forward strand.
AGCTGCACGAGAAGCTTAAGGCGAAGGAGGTCTCCTCCGTCGAGGCGACCCGCGCCATGCTGGAGCGCATCGAGGCGGTGGACGGCCAGGTGAACGCCTACATCACGGTGACGCCGGAGCAGGCGCTCGTCGAGGCGGAAGCGGCCGACCAGCGCATCGCCGCCGGCGACGTGGCACCCCTTACCGGCATCCCCGTCGGCCTGAAGGACATCTTCATCACCAAGGGGATCCGCACCACCTGCGGCTCCCGCATCCTGGAGAACTTCGTCCCCCCCTACGACGGCACCGCGGTCGCCAAGCTTAAGGAACAGGGCGCGGTCATCGTGGGCAAGCTGAACCAGGACGAGTTCGCCATGGGGAGCTCCAACGAGTCCTCCTACTTCGGCCCGGTGAAGAACCCCTGGAACCTCGAGTGCACCCCGGGGGGCTCCTCCGGCGGTTCGGCCGCCGCCATCGCCGCGCGCACCGCGACGGCGACCCTCGGCACCGACACCGGCGGTTCCATCCGCCAGCCGGCCTCCCACTGCTCCTGCGTCGGGCTCAAGCCCACCTACGGCCGGGTTTCCCGCTACGGCGTGATCGCCTACGCCTCCTCCCTGGACCAGGTCGGGCCGCTCACCCGCGACGTCACCGACGCGGCGCTCCTCCTGGGGGCCGTTGCCGGCTACGACCCCAAGGACTCCACCTCGGTCAACACCCCGGTCCCCGATTACGTCGCCGGCCTCGCAACCGGCGTCAAGGGGTTGAAGATCGGTCTCCCCAAGCAGTACTTCATCGAGGGGCTGGACCCGGACGTGAAACGCGCCATGGACGAGGCCATCGCCCTGTATAAAAGCCTGGGCGCCGAGCTGCGCGAGGTGAGCCTGCCGCATACCGAGTACGCCGTGGCCACCTACTACCTGATCGCCACCGCCGAGGCGAGCTCCAACCTGGCGCGCTACGACGGGGTCCGCTTCGGGCACCGCGCCGAGGATGTCCGGGGCCTCAAGGAGATGTTCGCCAAAACCCGCGCCGAGGGGTTCGGCTCCGAGGTGAAGAGGAGGATCATGCTGGGGACCTACGCCCTCTCCTCCGGCTACTACGACGCCTACTACGTCAAGGCCCAGAAGGTCAGGACCCTGATCATGCAGGACTTCCTGAACGCATTCCAGGAGGTTGACGTGCTGCTCACCCCGATCGCGCCGACGCCTCCCTTCAAGATCGGGGAGAAGCTGGCCGACCCGCTTCAGATGTACCTCTCCGACATCTTCACCATTCCGGTGAACCTGGCCGGAACCTGCGGCATCAGCATCCCCGCCGGGTTCAGCGCCGCCGGTCTTCCCATCGGCCTGCAGCTGATCGGCAAGCCCTTCGGTGAAGCGACCATCCTCTCCACCGCCTACGCGTTCGAGAGGGAGACCCAGTGGCACCTGAAGAAGGCGCCGCTGTAAAACCTAAAACCATTGGCCACGGAGAAAATCTGAGAACTTCGGAGCAAACCGTGACCAAAAGACTTTGAAGGCTTTGGGGTAACCCCGAAAGCTTTGTGTTTGGTTTTCTCAGATTTCCTCAGATTTTCTCCGTGGCTAACGGTTTACAGCCTTTCGGTTTTTTGGAGCTCACATGAAATATCAGGTTGTCATCGGGCTTGAGGTACACACCCAGCTCACCACCAACACCAAGATCTTCTGCGGCTGCTCGACCCGCTTCGGCGCCGAGCCGAACTCCCAGACCTGCCCGGTTTGCCTCGGCTTCCCGGGCGCCCTGCCGGTGCTCAACAAGCAGGTGGTGGAAAACGCCATCCTCGCCGGACTCGCCACCAACTGCTCTATCACGCAGAGAAACGTGTTCGCCCGCAAGAACTACTTCTACCCCGACCTCCCCAAGGGGTACCAGATCAGCCAGTTCGACCTCCCCATCTGCCAGCACGGGCACCTGGACATCGAGGTAGATGGCGAAAGGAAGCGGATCGGCATCACCCGCATCCACATGGAGGAGGACGCCGGCAAGCTGGTGCACGCCGACATCCCCGGGGTTGACGATTCCTGCGTCGACCTGAACCGCGCCTGCACGCCGCTTCTGGAGATCGTCTCCGAGCCGGACATGCGCTCCCCCGACGAGGCGATCGCGTATCTCAAGAAGCTGCACCAGATCGTCATGTACCTGGGCATCTGCGACGGCAACCTGGAGGAAGGGAGCTTCCGTTGCGACGCCAACGTCTCGCTGATGCCGGTCGGCTCGACCGTCTTCGGCACCCGCGCCGAGCTGAAGAACATCAACTCCTTCAAGTTCATCAAGCAGGCCATCGAATACGAGATCGAGCGCCAGGCCGAGATCCTCGACGACGGCGGCAAGGTGATCCAGGAAACCCGCCTCTTCGACCCGAACACCGGCACCACCCGCTCCATGCGCGGCAAGGAAGAGGCGCACGACTACCGCTACTTCCCGGACCCGGACCTGGTTCCGGTCCTGATCCCGGACCAGTGGATCGAGGACGTGCGCGCCACCCTGCCGGAGCTCCCGGAGGCGAAGCGCGCCCGCTACGTCGCCGAGCTGGGCCTTCCCGAGTACGACGCCGAGGTGCTGGTGTCGAGCCGCGAACTGGCCGCCTACTACGAGGAGACCGTCGCCCTCTTCCCGCAGGCGAAGACGGTATCCAACTGGGTCATGGGCGAGGTCTCCCGCGCGCTCAACGAGGACAACAACCGCTCCATAACCGACTGCCCGGTCACCCCGGCGCTTTTGGCCGACCTCCTGAAGCTGATGGAGAAAGGGACCATCTCCGGCAAGATCGCCAAGACCGTCTTCGACGAGATGTACAAGACCGGCAAGGCGCCGGAGAAGATCGTCGAGGAGAAGGGGCTGGTGCAGGTTTCCGATACCGGCGCCATCGAGGCGATGGTTGACGAAGTGCTGAACAACAACCCGGCGCAGGTCGAACAGTACCGGGGCGGCAAGGAAACCGTCTTCGGCTTCTTCGTCGGCCAGGTAATGCGCGCCTCCAAAGGGAAGGCCAACCCCGCCGTGGTGAACGAGCTGCTCCTGAAAAAGCTCAACGGCTAAAGACAAAGGCGTTAAACAGGGATAACGGGGATAAAGGGGATAGACCAAAACATTTGCTTTTATCCCTTTCATCCCTTTTATCCCTGTTTGATGTTTTTGGTTTCAACGTAAACAAAAGAGGTAGACATGTCCTTCAGAACCATAGAGTGGCGCGACAACAAGGTGATCATGATAGACCAGACTCGGCTCCCCGCCGAGGAGGTCTACAACGAGTACACGGACTTCCAGGGGGTCGCGGAGGCGATCCGCGGCATGGTGGTCCGCGGCGCCCCGGCCATCGGCATCGCCGCCGCCATGGGGGTGGCGCTCGGCGCTCGCGAGATCATCGCGGACAGCTTCGACACCTTTTACCGCCAACTCGAGAACGTCTGCGACGTGCTGGGCCGCACCCGCCCCACGGCGGTCAACCTGTTCTGGGGGCTGGAGAGGATGAAACGGGTCGCGCTGCAGCACAAGGAACTCGACCTCAACTCCATCCGCGAGATCCTGAAGGCCGAGGCGATCAGCATCGAGGCGGAAGACCTCGCCATCTGCAAGGAGATCGGCCGCCACGGCGCCGCCCTGGTCAAGGAGGGAGCTGCCATCCTCACCCACTGCAACGCGGGAGGCCTGGCCACAGCCGGCTACGGCACCGCGCTCGGCGTGATCCGCGGCGCCCACGAGGCGGGCAAGAACATCCGCGTCTTTGCCGACGAGACCCGCCCCTGGCTCCAGGGCGCACGCCTCACCGCCTGGGAACTGATGAAGGACTCCATCCCGGTGACCCTCATCTCCGACAACATGGCCGGCTGGCTTATGAAGAGCGGACAGATCGACTTCTGCGTGGTCGGCGCCGACCGCATCGCCGCCAACGGCGACACCGCCAACAAGATCGGCACCTACAGCGTCGCCGTTCTCGCCAAGGAGAACCGGATCCCGTTCTACGTGGCCGCGCCGATATCCACCCTCGACCTGAAGCTCGCCAACGGCGACCTGATCCCCATCGAGGAGCGGAGTTCCGAGGAGGTCACCAAGGTGCAGGGGGTCACCATCGCACCCGAAGGCGTCAAGGTCAGAAACCCCGCCTTCGACGTCACCCCCGCCCGCTACATCACCGGCATCATCACCGAAAAAGGGGTGGTGCGCGGCGACTACGAGACGGAGCTGAAGGCACTGGTCGGGCTATGAGCCGCCTTTCCGACCTGGCCGCGCTGCTTCTGTCCGCGCTTTCGGAGCCGGACAAAGGGGACTTGTCCCACCAGTTGGAACAGGTCGGGTTCAGCTATGGCGCGCGGTCGGTGGAAAACCTGAGGCTCCTCTCCGAGGTGCTGCCCGGTGAGCGCCTGGTCGAACTGGCGCTCTCCGCACTCGCCACCCCGCTCCCCGACATGGCGCTGAACGGCTTCGAACGCATCAGCACCGTGGTGCCGCGCGAGGTCCTGCTGGAGATCTGCTCCCGCCGCGCGCTCACCGCCCAGTTGATGAACATCTGCGGCTCCTCCCCGTTTCTCACCAACATCATCTGCCGTGATCCTTCCTACCTGCAGCACCTCTTCATCGAGCGCGATATCATGCGGCGCCGCAGCGAGGACGAGATGCTGCAGGCCCTGCGCGAGCGCGTCCCGCAGGGAACCTGCTACGCCGACCTCTTCCCCCACCTGCGCCGCTTCAAGTACGCAGAGATGCTTCGCATCGCCGCACGCGACCTGAACGGCCTGGCCACGCTCGAGGAGGTGACCGGCGAACTGTCCTCGCTCGCTGCGGCCACGCTGCAGCTCGCCTACGAGGCCGCCTTCGCCCAACTGGTGCAGGAACACGGCACGCCGATGGAGGACAGCCCTGACGGACGGATCCCGGCGGAATTCACCATCATCGGCATGGGCAAGTTCGGCGGCAGGGAGCTCAACTTCTCCTCCGACATCGACCTGATCTACTTCTACTCCTCCGACAAGGGGGAGTGCGCGGGCATCCCCGACGGCCGGGGCGGGTTCAAGGGCAAGCTCTCGCTGCACACCTTCTTCGTCAAGCTGGCCGAAATGGTGAGCCGCGCGATCTCCCAGGTTACCGAGGACGGTTTCGTGTTCCGGGTCGACATGGGGCTTAGGCCCGACGGCAAGGCGGGGGACCTCGCCAGCTCCATGCGCTCCGCCGAGGTCTACTACGAGGCGTGGGGACAGTCCTGGGAGCGCGCCGCCATGATGAAGGCGCGCCCCGTCGCCGGCTCCATCGAGCTGGGGGAGAGGATCCTCACGGCGCTCACCCCGTTCATCTACCGCCGCTATCTCGATTACAACCTGATCGAGGACATGATGGCGATGAAGAAGAAGATCGACGCCTCCCTGGCCAGGAACCAGGAGGGGGAGGTCAACATCAAGCTCGGGCGGGGCGGCATCAGGGAGATCGAGTTCTTCATCCAGGCGCTGCAGCTGGTCTACGCCGGCAAGAACCCGCACCTGCGCGAGCGCAATTCCCTGAGGGCCCTGCAGACCCTCTACCAGGCGCGCATCATCAAGGAAGCCGACTGCACCGCCCTTTCCGACGCCTACCGCTTCCTGCGCACCGTCGAGCACCGGATCCAGGTGGTCCAGGAGCGGCAGACCCACGCCCTACCCCGAAAGGATGAGGAACTGCGCGCGCTGGCACGGCGCTGCGGCTACCTCAGGAAGGACGGGATGGACAGGTTCCGGGAAACCCTGGAGGGGCACCGGCGCGCCGTCTCCGCCATCTACGGGGATTTGTTCCTGTCGCGCGACGAGAAGATCAAGGAGGAGGTGCTCCCCGAGGTACACTTCTTCTTCGATCACAACGCCGACCCGGACCTCATCAAGGACATGCTCGAGGAGCGTCACTTCGAGCACCCCGACGCCGCCTACCAGAACCTCCTGGTGCTGCGCGACGGCCCCGCCAAGGCGAACCTGACCGAACAGGGAAGGCGCACCCTGGAGAAGATCGCCCCCCTGTTCCTGCAGGAGGTGTTCAGTTCCCCCGACCCGGACCTCGCGCTGGCCAACCTGGAGCGGTTCCTCTCCTCGCAGAGAACCCGCTCCTCCATCTACGCCCTCCTGGCCGAGAACCGGGACATCCTGAAGCTCCTCACCTCGATGTTCGGCATGTCCGAGTTCCTCTCCAAGATCTTCATCGGTCACCCTGAACTCTTGGACAGCATGACTACGCGCGGCTATGCCTACCTGCAGAAAGAGCGCGCCTCCATGGCCAAGGAACTGGACAACTTCATCACCCAGGCCGACTGCTTCGAAGAGCAGCTGGACGCGATGCGGAGCTACCGCCACGAGGAGTTCCTGCGCATCGGCATGAACGACATCTACGGCAAGATGAAGCAGCCCGAGGTGGCCCAGCAGTTGACCGATCTGGCCGACGTGACCCTCGCCGCGGCCTGCTGCATAGCGACGGGAGAGCTGGCCCGCTTCGGACGCCCCATGGTGGTCAACGAAGACGGCACCAGGCACGAGGCGGCCTTCGCCATCGTGGCCATGGGGAAACTGGGAGGCTTCGAGCTTAACTACCACTCCGACCTGGACGTCATCTACATCTACGACGGGCAGGGGTTCACCGACGGCGAGAAGAGCATCACCAACCGCGAGTATTTCGCCAAGCTCGGGCAGAAGATCATCCTGGTGCTGACCACCCAGACGCGCGAGGGGTACGCATACAAGATCGACACCAGGCTGCGTCCCTCGGGGAACGCCGGCCCCCTGGTCACCTCGCTGGAATCCTTCCAGAGCTACCACGCCACCGAGGCGCAGATCTGGGAGCGCCAGGCGCTCACCAAGGCGCGGGTCACCTACGGCGACCCCCGTCTGAAGGAAAAGGTGGAACAGGTCATCGAGCAGACGGTGTACGGCTCCAGCGCCGACGACTCGGTGCGCAAGGAGATCCACCGCCTCAGGATGCGCATGGAGAACGAGCTCGCCAAGGAGTCGACCGGGAGCTACAACATCAAGACCGGTCGCGGCGGCATGGTCGACGTCGAGTTCATCATCCAGTTCCTGCAGCTCAGGTACGGCTGCGAGCACCGCGAGATCCGCGGCTCCAACACCCTGGAAGCAATGGACGCCATGCGCATGCTCGGCCACATTTCCGAGCCCGATTTCCAGTCCTTGGCGGAAGGGTACCGCTTCCTGCGCCGCCTGGAGAACCGGCTGAGGATCATCCACGACTACTCGATGAACGACCTGGGGGGGCCGCTCAAGTACCTGAACAAGCTGGCGCGACGGCTCGGCTACGACCCGATGCTGAAGAACCCGGGGCAGGCGCTCATGGCGGATTACGAGCGGGTCACCGAGGCGGTGCGCGAGGTGTACGGCAGGATCCTGGGAGACGAGACGCAGGTGCAGGCGCCTTCCGAATCCGCCAGCGCCGAGCCGGTTGACAACGCGTAGGGGCGAATAATCATTCGCCCAGCCCCGCCCCTCATCTCTGCAGCTGTTGAACGCCGACCACCGACGCGACACCGCCAAGACCGGGCGAATGATTATTCGCCCCTACAGTAAAGACGACGAATTTCCCCTCGCCCTCCGGGAGAGGGGCAGGGGTGAGGGCGTTGGCATCAAGACCTCCCTCACCCGCCCTGCGGCCGCCCTCTCCCGCAGGGCGAGGGCTACATGGACAGATCCCCCGGGGATCTTTTTTTATAGGAGGCTGCATGGAAGTACGGATCTACTACGAGGACACCGACGCGGGGGGGGTGGTGTACCACTCCAACTACATAAGCTACATGGAGAGGGCGAGGACGGAATTCCTCAGGGGGCACGGGCTGTCGGTGCGCGAGATGCACGACCTCGGCATCATCTTCCCGGTGGTCTCCATCGAGGCGAATTTCAGGGCGCCGGCCAGGTTGGACGACCTCCTGGTGGTGCGCACGCAGATTGTCACGCTGAAGAACAGCTCGTTCACCGTGGCGCAGCAGGTGGTCAGGAAGGAAGACGACAAGTTGCTGGTGGAGGCGAAGGTGACGCTGGCGTGCGTGAGCCCGGAGATGAAGGCGCGGCGCCTGCCCAACGAGATCAGGGAGCTGTTCACGCGGCTTTTGGAGGAGAAAGGGGAGGAAGGGTGAAGCATCACTCCCCTGGGAATGAAAATGCGTAGGGGCGAATAACCATTCGCCCCTGTTGGTGCGCCAGCGGGAGGCTTGCGCGCGGCGCAGGTGCCTCGGACCGGCTATGCCGGGCGAATATTTATTCGCCCCTACAGGCCGCCGAGGCCGCACCGATACGGTGGGCCCCTGCGCCCGAGGTGAAAGGAAATCCGGAAAGGACCGTCAGGATGCGTCCGAGGTGGGTGGCGTCTTCTTTTCCCTGCGCTCCTCGAGCAGCATCTCGACGGCCAGGATGAAGACTCCGACACAGATGGCGGAGTCGGCGATGTTGAAGGCGGGCCAGTGGTGCCCTTTCCATTGCACGTCCAGGAAGTCGATGACCTCGCCCAGGCGGACGCGGTCGATCATGTTGCCCAGGGCGCCGGAGAAGATCAGCGACAGGGAGGCGACGTTCCAGGTCTGGTCGTCCCGCACCTTGCTGACCGCCACCAGGATCACGATGATCGCGATGCTCGAAACCAGCAGGAAGAAGGGAAGCCGGTAGCTCGAAGAGGCCAATATCCCGAACGCGGCCCCCTTGTTGCGCAGATAGGTGATGTTGAAGAACCCCTCTATGACGGGATAGGAGCTGTGCAGGGTCATGCTCTTGTCGATGTAGAGCTTGCTCCACTGGTCGAGGACCAGCACCAGCGCCGAGACCGCCGCGAGGATGATGTATTTTGGTTTCATAGGATCCTTTAGAACGTGGTCCAAGGTTCCCTCTCCCTCCGGGAGAGGGCTAGGGTGAGGGTAACGCCACGGGCACACCCCTCACCCGCCCTACGGGCACCCTCTCCCGGCGGGAGAGGGCATGGACATTCCGGTTTGGTGACCGCCTCTTATTTCACCGCCGCAAGGCATTTCGGGCAGATGCCCGCGTGCTCGGCGTCCTTGCCGAGCTCCTCGCTGTAGCACCAGCAGCGCTCGCACTTCTCGCCGGGAGCCGCGCTCACGCCCACCTCCAGCCCTTCGATCCCTTCCGCGACGTAGACCTCGCCGGAGACTTCACCGGCAAGCCCAGCCTTGGAGACGATGAAGATCTCGGCAAGCTGGTCCGCGCATTCCTTCAGGAGCGCCTCGGTGTCGCCGGTAGCCTTGATGGCGACGGCGGCATCCAGGGAATGCCCGATCACCTTCTTGACGCGGGCCAGTTCGAGCGCCTTGGAAACCTCGGAGCGGATCTTGATGATCTTCTCCCAGCGGCCTGCCAGCGCCTCGTCCTTCACCTCGGGGGTGAGCGCCGGGAAGAGCGCCAGGTGCACGCTCGCTTCGCGGGTGCCCGGCATCTCCGCCCAGACTTCCTCCGCGGTGAAGGAGAGTACCGGCGCCACCATGCGCACCAGCGCGTCGAGCACCTTGTACATGACGGTCTGGCCGCTCCTCCTGGCCTGCGAATCCTTTTTCGAGGTATAGACGCGGTCCTTCAGGATGTCGAGGTAGAATGCGCTCATCTCGACGGTGCAGAAGCCGTTCACGGCGTGGTAGAGGATGTGGAACTCGCTGTCGGTGTAGGAGGCGAGCACCTTCTCCTTCAAAAGCTCCAGCTGGTGCATGGCCCAGCGGTCCAGCTCCGGCATCTCCGCGAAGGGGACGCAGTCGGTGTCGGGGTTAAAGTCGTGGATGTTGCCCAGGATGTAGCGGCAGGTGTTCCTGATGCGGCGGTAGCTCTCGGAGAGCCGGGTCAGGATCTCCTGGGAGATGCGCAGGTCGTCGCGGTAGTCCTGCGCCGCGACCCACAGGCGGAGCACGTCGGCGCCGAACTTCTTGATGACGTCCTCGGGTGCCACGACGTTGCCCACGGACTTGCTCATCTTCCTGCCGGCGCCGTCCATGACGAAGCCGTGGGTGAGCACGTTCTTGTAGGGGGCGCGGCCGCGGGTGCCGACGCTGGCCAGAAGCGACGAGTGGAACCAGCCGCGGTGCTGGTCGCTCCCTTCCAGGTACATGTCGGCCGGCGAGCCCAGGTTGTCGCGCAGCTCGAGCACGGCGGCATGCGAGGTGCCGGAGTCGAACCAGACGTCGAGGATGTCGCCTTCCTTCTCGAACTCGTTCTTGCCGCAGGAGGGGCAGGAGGTCCCTTCCGGCAGGAACTTCGCGGCATCCCAGTCGTACCAGATGTCGGAGGTGTGCTCGGCGAAGAGGTCGGCCACCTGGTGCATGATCTTGCCGTCGGCCATGACGTGGCCGCAGCTCTTGCAGTAGAAGGCGGCGATGGGGACGCCCCAGGAGCGCTGGCGGGAAACGCACCAGTCGGGACGGTTCTCGATCATGCCGTAGATGCGCTCGCGACCCCACTTCGGGATCCAGTTCACGTTGTTGATCTCGGAGAGGGCCTTGCCGCGCAGGTCGTTCTTCTCCATGGAGATGAACCATTGCTCGGTGGCGCGGAAGATGACCGGCTTCTTGCAGCGCCAGCAGTGCGGGTAGGAGTGCGAGATCTCCTTGGAACCCAACAGGGCGCCCACCTCGGTCAGCTTCTCGATCACGTTCTTGTTGGCGTCGAAGACGAACTGCCCGCCGAAGAACTCGATGTTCTCGTAGAAGCGGCCGCGGTTGTCGACCGGGTTGTAGATGTCGAGACCTTCCTGCAGCCCCAGCTCGTAGTCCTCCTGACCGTGGCCGGGTGCGGTGTGAACGCAGCCGGTGCCGGCTTCCAGGGTTACGTGCTCGCCCAGGAGGATGACGGAATCCTGGTCGTAGAACGGGTGACGGGCCAGCTTCTTCTCCAGCAGCTTGGAGGGGAACTTGGCCAGCACCTCCCCTTCCGCGCCGATCTCCTTGAGGAAGCTCTCCTTCAGGCCGTCGGCCACGATGACCACGTCGCCGCTGTTCAGCGCAAGCGCCACGTAGTCGAGCTCCGGGTGCAGCGCGATGGCGAGGTTGGCGGGAAGGGTCCACGGGGTGGTGGTCCAGATCACCATGGAGGGCTTCTTGCCGGCAAGCTCGGGCGCCACGCTCCCGGCGTCCTCTTTCAGAGCGAATTTAACGAAGACGGAGGGGGACTTGTGGTCGGCGTACTCGACCTCGGCCTCGGCCAGCGCCGTGCCGCAGGAGGAGCACCAGTGCACCGGCTTCTTCCCCTTGTAGAGGCCGCCGTTCTCGGCGAAGCGGGCCAGTTCGCGGGCGGTGGCCCCCTCGTAGCTCGCGTTCATGGTCAGGTACGGCTCGTCCCAGTCGCCGAAGATCCCGAGGCGCTCGAACTCGGCGCGCTGGATCCCCACGAACTTGGCGGCGTACTCGCGGCAGAGCTTGCGCATCTCCAGCTTGGAGATCTCGTGCTTCTTGGAGCCAAGGTTCTTCTCCACCTGCAGCTCGATGGGGAGACCGTGGCAGTCCCACCCCGGGACGTAGGGGGCGGCAAACCCCTCCATCCTCTTGCTCTTCAGCACGATGTCCTTGAGGATCTTGTTCAGTGCGTGGCCGATATGGATGTGCCCGTTGGCGTAGGGAGGGCCGTCGTGCAGCACGTAACGCGGCTTGCCTTTGCCGGCCTCCTCGATCTTGTTGTGTATGTCAACCTCGGCCCACTGCTTGAGCATCTCGGGCTCGCGCTGGGGAAGATTCCCCTTCATCGGGAATTTGGTGTCGGGGAGATTGAGAGTGTCCTTGTAATCCATGTAAACGGCCTCCGCGCTGTCAGTTCAAGCCTTGAGAGAAACGACTTAAGCTACAAGCAATAGGGGAGAATGTCAAGCGCAAACAGGGATTTCCGACGATCTCAGCGCGATCGGCGCCCGCTTGCCCGCCCCCCCTCCTGAAGCAGGAAGGAACATTCCCGAGGCCGATGGCGTATACGAAGCATAGCGGAGCCCCCTTCCCGCGCTCCCCGTCCGCGCCCGCCGCGCCCGTCCGGCACGAGACGGACGCCGGCGCCGGGCTCGGGTCCTTCCAGGAAACGGTTCGACCCGATCAAGACGCCCCCCCTGACTTCGTGCTGCCAAAAGGGCTACCCGCGGCCAGGCAGCACGTGGGCGACGCGGGGCGGGCCGTCGATATACCGGCTGTTTGCGCGGTTTTTCTTGTCACCGGCTGACAGCGGTGCTATATGTTGCGCGCTGATATCAACCGGAGGCTTGCTCCATGAAACACGAACAATCATACTGGGGCGGGGTTGTGAAATCGATGGGCCTGGTCTTCGGCGACATCGGCACCAGCCCCATCTATACCCTTTCCGTCATCTTCGCCCTCACCAAACCGACTCCCGACAACATCTTCGGCATCCTGTCGCTGATCGTGTGGACCCTGTTCATCCTGGTCACCGTCGAATACGCCTGGCTCGCCATGAGCCTCGGAAGAAAGGGGGAAGGGGGGACCATCGTCTTGAAGGAGATCCTGGTCCGCCTGCTCAAGGGGGGGCGCTCCATGGGATTCATCGGCCTCCTCTCCTTCATCGGGGTATCCCTGCTCTTGGGGGACGGCGTCATCACGCCGGCCATTTCCATACTCTCCGCCGTCGAAGGTCTCGAGCTGATACCGGCCACGGCCAACCTGTCGCAGGCAGGCGTGATCGCCATCGCCGCCACCATCGCCATCATCCTCTTCATCTTCCAATCCAAGGGAACCGACAAGGTGGCAGGCGCCTTCGGCCCCCTGATGGTGCTCTGGTTCTCGGCCCTTACCCTGTCCGGCCTGATCGCCATCTCGGGACACCCTGAAGTCCTCAAGTCGATTTCGCCCTGGTACGCAATCAAGTTCTTCCTCGACAACGGCATGTCCGCCTTCTTCGTCCTCTCCGAGGTCATCCTGTGCGCCACCGGGGGCGAGGCGCTCTACGCCGACATGGGGCACCTGGGGAGAAAGCCGATCGTGCGGGCATGGTACTTCGTCTTCGTCGCCTTGGTGATCAACTACCTGGGGCAGGGAGCCTTCCTGCTGGAGCACCAGCACGAGAAGAACACCCTGTTCGGCATGATCCACGGGCAGGCCCCATACCTGTACATCCCCTTCCTGCTGCTCACCATCCTGGCCACCGTGATCGCTTCGCAGGCCCTGATCAGCGGCGTCTTCTCCATCATCTACCAGGGAATCACCACCAGGATCATGCCGCTCATGAAGGTGGACTACACCTCGAGCCACCTGAAGTCGCAGATCTACATCGGCTCCGTGAACTGGACCCTGATGGTGCTGGTCATCTTCATCATGTTGCTCTTCGGCAAGTCGGAGAACCTGGCCGCCGCCTACGGCCTCGCCGTCACCGGCAGCATGACCATCACCGGCATCATGATGACCATGATCTTCGCCAACACCACCAAGAAGTGGAAGGTCCCCGTCGCCATCGCCGTGACCGTGGTCGACTTCGTGTTCCTGATCGCCAATCTGAACAAGCTGCCGCACGGCGGCTACTGGTCCCTCATCCTGGCCTCGATCCCCTTCCTGACCATCCTGCTCTGGACCAAGGGACAGCGCGCCCTGTACCGGGCCCTCAAGCCGCTGGACGTGGAGACCTTCCTCCTCTCCTACGAGCAGATCTTCGCCAAGCAGCGCACCATCCCCGGGACCGGTCTCTTCTTCACCCGCGAGTGGGCGGTGGTGCCCCCCTACGTGGTGCACTGCATCATCCGCAGCAACATCATCTACGAGCGCAACGTCTTCATCTCCATCATCAGGACCGACGAGCCGTTCGGGGTCTCCTACAAGCTGACCGAGAACCGGGGCAGCGGGCTGGACTCCTTCGAGATCTTCGCCGGGTACATGGAGGTGATCGACATCGAGACGCTCCTTAAGAAGAACGACATCCACGAGAAGGTCATCTTCTACGGCGTCGAGGACATCACCACCAACAACCCGATCTGGAAGGTGTTCAACGCGATCAAGAAGCTCAGCCCGAACTTCGTCCAGTTCAACCAGCTTCCCGCCAGCAAGCTGCAGGGAGTCCTGACCAGGGTCGAGATGTAGAGAGGGAACGAAAGACCATCGTTGGTGGAAAAGGAAAAGGGCCGCCCCCCGACGGGAGCGGCCCTTCTTCGTATCGATGTGGCGGGGAAGGAAGACGCGGTCAGACTGCGTCCAACAGGCTCCCCCAGTTGTCCTTCATCTGGATCCGGTGCAAGGCGTTCAGGCCATTCACCTCGTAGCAGATCTGGTCTGCCTCCTCCTGGGAGAGCCCCACCTTGGGGCGCACCCCCATCCAATGGCTGAACTGGCCGGAGGGGGCCTCCAGCGGGCGCGGCAGCGGCGGTCCCGGCTTGTACTTCTTCTCCACGAAGATCGCCGCCTCGTACTGGCGCCCGTGCTTCACCAGGCAGATTTCCAGCAAAGAGCCCGTGTTCTGCAGCACGCGCTCGATGATAACTTCCTGTACTTCCATATCGTCCGGCATCTCCGTGTATTCGCTCATAGCATCTCTCCGTTTCCCCGCTGCGGGGCATCTGTTTGATTCTCCCTTCTCTTCGGACGAGGTGGCCGCCGACTTTAGAATTTTTGGCGATTTCAGCTGCTACCTGACCAGCGCCGCCTGCGGCTCAACGCCTGCCAGACGCAGCTTTACGACGAGCGGCAAGTGGTCGGACGCAACGGCGGTCAGCCTGGTGCGCGGGATCAGTTCGCTCTCGACCGCGAGGTCGGGCGAGATGAAGATGTGGTCGAACCGGACTATGGGCATGCTGCTCGGGAAGGTGGACTGGTTGTGCCCGAACTTGAGCCGCTCCTGCTCGTCCTGGAGCGCATTTCTGAGGCGCTTGTGGATGCTCCAACTGGGGAGGGCGTTGAAGTCGCCGCACAACACCACCGGGGGGCGACAATCGGGGTGCGCGAGCCACTCGGCCCCGGTGAGCACCTTCGCCTGGTAGCTACGCTCCCGGGGGGTGAGCCCCAGGTGGGTGTTCACGAACTGCAGCTTCTGCCCGTAGAGGTCGATCTCCACCCACATCACGCCCCGCGGCACCATGGTACGGTAGCGGTTCTCCGGATGCAGCCCCCCTGCCCGGACCAGCCGCATCGGAAAGCGGCTGAAGACCACGTTGCCCCACCGTTCCCGTTCCAGATGGTAGTGAACGTCCCTTCTCACCACCAACGCCAATTCATGCGCCAGGTCCTGGCAGGCGCCCCCGATCTCGGGCCGAAAGCGCGCCCCGGGAAGTTCCTGGAGCGCCACGATGTCGGGCTGGCAGGTTTCGATCACCTCCGCGATGCGCGCGGCCGAGGTGTGCCGGTCGTTGCCGGTCAACCGGTGCACGTTGTAGGTCATGACGGTGAAGCTTAGGTCCTTTTCGGGCATGGTGCACCGGCCACCTTTCTCGGAGCGGAGTGGCTACGGGCCCCGCTCTGGGGATTGAGCAACGCCAGGAATTATACCCGGTTTTACCGGCGCTGTCGGGAAGTGGTGTGGCGGCGGAATGGAAAAAGGGGCGAATGATCATTCGCCCCTACAGTGGTAAACGGTCTTGCGATGGTCGGCAATCTACCCCTTGGACGAGACGTCGAAGCGGTCGATCTCGTTTTGCAGGACGGTGATCTGGCCGGCGAGCGCCGACATGCTTTCGCCGAGCACCTTGACCGCGCCGAGGTTGGTCTCCGTGGCGGCCTTGATGCTCTCGACCGCCGGAAGCACCTGGTCGGCCCCCTTGCTCTGCTCGTCGCAGGCCTTCTTGATGTGGCGGATCATCTCGGTGATGTTCTCGGTGGACTGGGCGATGAAGTTCCCGACGTTGCTCTGCTCGCGGGTGGAGTTCTTCACCTGGTCGGTGAGCACCTTCATCTTCTCCACCGCGTTCAGCACGAGGCTGCTCCCCTCCCCCTGCTCGCGGGTCGAGATGGCGATCTGGCGCACCATGGTGGTGACCTTTTCGGTTGTTTCCCTGATCATCAGGCTGCCGCGCGCCTGTTCGGCGGTGGCCCGGGCGATGCCGTTCACCTGCTCGGTCGCCTGCTGCACGCCGGCAACGATCTGCTCCAGGGCCTCGCCGGACCTGCGGGAGAGTTCCTCTCCCTGGGCGATGTTCTGCTCCGCCTGGCTGATGGCGACCACGGCGCGGTCGGTCTCCTCGAGGACGCCGTTGATCACGTCCGAGATCTTCCTGGTGGAAGCGCTGGTGCGCTCGGCAAGCTGCTTGATCTCGCCGGCCACGACCGCGAACCCCTTGCCGTGCTCGCCGGCCTGGGCCGCGATAATCGCGGCGTTGAGGGCCAGGAGGTTGGTCTGCTCCGCGACGTCGTCGATGACCGACAGTATGGCGCCGATGTCGCCGGCGCGCTGGGAAAGGGTGGCGATGACCTCCGAGGTGATGCGCGAGGAATCCTTGATGGCCCTGATCCCCAGGATGGTGGAGTCGACGGCGCTCTTACCCACCTCCGCGTCCTGCTTGACCGCTTCGGAGATCTTCACCGTGTTCAGCGCGTTCTTCTCCACCTCCTTGATGGAACTGTCCATTTCCACGATGGAGGAGGAGTTGATGCTGGCTTCTTCGAGGAGCAGGTCGGCGTTTCTCCCCACCTGCTTGATTGAAGCGGCCATCTCGATGATCGCCGAGCCGACCTCGTCCACCTGCTGGGCCAGCGCTTCGGCGTTGAGCGCCACTTCCTCGATGCTGGAAGCCATCTCCAAGACCGAGGAGGAGCTCTCCGAGGCCGACTGCGACAGCCCCTCCACAGCTCCCGCCACCCCTTTGATGGAGGCGGTGATCTGGGTCATGGCGCTGGAGGCCTCATTCACCGAGCTCGACTGCTGTTCGGCAGCCCCCATGACCGTGCCGGAGACCTGCACGAGGTTGCCGGAAACCGCGCCCAGCTCGTTGCTGGAGTGGCTCACCTGCCGCACCATCAGGGCGAGCTTCTCGGTCATGGCGTTGAAATCCGCGGCCATGGCGCCTATCTCGTCCTCGGTTTGCACCTCGAGGCGGCGGTTCAGGTCCCACGTGGTGGTAACGGAGACTATATGTTCCTTCAGCGTGGTGAAGAGGTCCAGGCTCGGCTTGAGCGACAGGTAGAGAATCGCGATGGAGGCAAGCAGGATGGCGATGAAGATCCCCAGCTGCGCCGCCACCCCCTTCCACATGGTAGCGAACAGGGGGCTGATCTCCTTGTGGGAGAAGAGGATGCCGACGGTCCCGCCGGAGGCGTCTTTCACCGGCCCGACGCCGACCAGGTACTTCCCCCCCTTCAGGGAGACTATGGCAAGCTGCGGCTCCTTGAGCGCTTCGTTCATCTCCGGCAGCACCTTGGCCGCCAGTCCGAGCGCCACTTCCTTCTGGGTCGGATACAGGATGCGGAAGGAGCCGACCTTCTCGCTCTTCACCTCCGTCGACTTGCCCTTCAGGAAGTCTTCGGTGAGAAAGAGGGTGACGTCGTTACCGGTGATCTGCTTCATCTGCTGGAAGACGTGGTCGATCTCCTCGGCCACCTCCATGTAGCCCAGCGCGCTGCCCCGGTAGCTGACGGGCTTCACGCAGCGCAGCGAGAAGAAGTTCTTCCCCATCTCCAGCCCCCAGGCCATCTGCTTGGTGGCCTGTGCCTTCAGGAACGTTTCCCGCTTCAGGATGTCCCCGTCCTGCTCCGGCTTGTGCGCCCGCAGCAGCACCTTGCCGTCAGGCTGGATGAAGTACATGTGGGTGATGTTGTTGTTCTGCTTGATCTCGCCGAATATCGGCTTGGCCGCGGCAAGGAGCGCGTCCTTGCTGCCTGCGGCAAAGGGAGCCAGCAGCACGTCGAGCTTGTCGAGGCCGGCGTGGGCGCGGGCCAACCCCTCTGCGTCCCCTTTCAGGATCGCCTCGAACAGACGACCGCTGTTGGCTGCTTCGTCCTTTAGTCCCTCCCGCATCTGGTGCATCTGGTACAGGTAGGCAAACAGCCCCAGCACGGTGATGCTGGCGACACACAAAGCGACAACGGAAACGACAACCCTCTTCTTGATCGACCACGTTGCAAACATCTTCTGACTCCCAATGGCATTGCATTACATTATAATGATGGAGGTTACGTTTATATCTCATTCCCCTTAAAGAGAAAAGAGGCAAAGCGTTGCCATGTTGTGATTCAAATCCCATTATCCGGATTTCCCCCATCAGGTTGCCGTTGGGGTAATCCTGTCGATGAACAAAGAAATGGCAACCCATTGACTTGCGACCGGCCGCAATTATCATTTTCCTGGCTGCGAGAAAGCAGGGTGCGCGACGGCCAGGACGGCCCCACCGAGGAGTTCGCCATGAACACGAAGAAGATCACCTTTCCCAACGGAAGCGGCTACCAGCTGGCGGCCCGGCTGGAACTCCCGGACGACGAGCGCCCGGTGGCCTACGCCATCTTCGCCCACTGTTTCACCTGCTCCAAGAACATCAAGGCGGCGGTCAACATCACGCGGGCCATGAGCAGCCGGCGCATCGCCGTGCTTCGTTTCGACTTCACGGGGCTGGGCGAGAGCGAGGGGGATTTCGCCGACACCGATTTCTCCTCGCAGGTATCCGACCTGGTGGCGGCGGCACGTTTTCTGGAGCGCGAGTACCAGGCTCCGCGCCTGCTGGTGGGTCATTCGCTGGGCGGATCGGCGGTGCTCGTTGCAGCCGCCGAAATCCCTTCGGCCACGGCGGTGGCCACCATCGCGGCTCCCTACAGCCCTTCCCATCTGCGCCGCCTGCTGGGAGAGTCGGCCGAAGAGGCCGAGCGGCAAGGAGAGGCGACGGTCAACCTGGGGGGCAGCGACTTCACCATCAGGAAAAGCCTGCTCGACGACCTGGAGGCGCAGCGTCCGGCCGAGACCCTGGCACATCTCGCGGGGGCTCTCCTCGTGCTGCATTCACCGGCAGACGGCATCGTGAAGATCGACAACGCGACCCAGATCTTCCAGGCGGCCCACCACCCGAAGAGTTTCATCTCTCTGGGAAGCGCCGACCACCTCCTCTCCGAGGGCGCCGACTCGCGCTATGCGGGGGAGGTCATCGCCTCCTGGGCCACGCGCTATCTCGGCACGGCCGAGGACGAGCCCGTGGCTCAGCCGGATTCCCAGGCCTCGGACAACAGGGTCACCGCCCGCACCGGTGCCGAAGGGTTCCGCACCGAAATCTTCGCCAACGGTTTCAGCCTGACCGCCGACGAACCGGTCAGTTACGGCGGCAGCAACGAGGGGCCCTCCCCCTACGAGTTCCTGATGGCCGCGCTCGCGGCCTGCACCACCATGACCGTCCAGATGTACGCCCGGCGCAAGGGGTGGCCGCTCGTCGAGGCGCTGGTGCGGCTTTCCCATCACAGGATCCACGCCGAGGACTGCCGCGACTGCGAGTCCGAGGACCGGCGCATCGACAAGTTCATACGGGAGCTGGAGCTGATCGGGGAGCTCGACCTGGAGCAGAGGGAGAAGCTCCTGGAAATCGCGGAGAAATGCCCGGTGCACCGCACCCTCACCGGCGAGATCCGGGTGGAGACCACACTGAAAGGAAGGACCCTGAACGTAGAGGTATAGCCGCCGGGCGCGGGAAAGGGGGGGGCGGAGCGATTTCCCCTCAAGGATCGCAGCCTCCCCGCCGATAAGAGCTGCAGCGCCCCGAGATAAGGGGCTGCAGGAGGACACGTTATGGATGTAACCACCATAGCAACCATGCAGGTAGCAGGCGCCGCTGCTCTCGCCCAGCAGTCGGCTTCCATGGAGTTGATGAAGAACGCGGCCAACGCCCAGATGCAGATGGCCAATATCCTGGCCCAGCAAGCGGCCGCGGTGAACCCGCCGGAGGGGTTCTCCGTCTACGCCTGAAAAAACCGACCACCAACCGCAAAGGGCCGGGGAACTTCCCCGGCCCTCGTCGTTTCAGCGCGCTACTTCTTGCAGCAGCTCCCCCCTTCGCAACCGCAGCACCCCTTCTTCTTCCAGAGCGTGGCGTACAGGATGTAGCAGGCTCCCCCTACGAGGAGGGCCGCAATGATTACGTCTGCGATTCCCATGTCAACCTCCCAGCCCCAGGAGTCTTCCCCCCTGGTAGACGATCAGCGCGGCGCACCAAGCCAGCGCGGTCTGATAACCAAGCCCCACCACGGCCCATTTCCAGGTGCCGAACTCCTGGCGCATGGCGGCGATCGCCACCACGCAGGGCATGTAGAGCAGCACGAACACCATGAAGGCGTAGGACGACAGCGGGGTGAATACCCCCAGCAGCGCCTGTTTCAGCGCGGAACGGTCCTTCTCCTTCTCCTCCGGTACCGGCAGATACAGGAGCGTCTTGACCGCCTTGCTGCAGGCCGCGCCGAAGGAAACCCCAATCTCCTTCAGATCCTCCTGCAGGGTCGGCACCTCCGCCTGCTCTTCCTTCTTGGGCGCGTAGATTTCGCCCATGGTGCCGACCACGATCTCCTTGGCGATGACGCCTGAGATCAGGGACGATGCCGCCTCCCAGGTGCCAAAACCCATGGGCTGGAACACCGGCGCCACCACAGCGCCCGCCTGCCCCAGGTAAGAATCGCGCTTGTGCTCGACCCCCCAGGGAAGGTTCAACAGAAACCAGACCAGGATCGAGACCGCGAAGATATAGGTACCGGCCTTGTACAGGAAGTGCTTCCCCTTCTCCCAGGTGTGCACGCAGAGGCTGTGCAGGGAAGGCATGCGGTAGGGGGGGAGCTCCATGATGAACATGGGGGCCTCGCCGCGGAACAGCGTCTTCTTGAAGATGAGCCCCATCAGCACCGCGAGCAGTATCCCCATCACGTACAACGACCAGATCACCGTGCTGGAGTTGTTGGGGAAGAAGGCGGAAACGAAGACCACGTACACCGGCAGGCGCGCGCCGCAGGACATAAGCGGCACCAAGAGCGCGGTCTGCACCTTGTCCTTGGGGTTCTCCAGGGTGCGCGTCGCGTAGATCCCCGGGACGTTGCAGCCGAAACCGAGCAGCATCGGTATGAATGATTTGCCGTGCAGGCCTATGGCGTGCATGGTGCGGTCCATCACGAAGGCGGCGCGCGCCATGTAGCCGCTCCCCTCCAGGAAGGTGATGAAGAACATCATGGCGAAGATGACCGGCACGAAGACGATGACCGAGCCCACCCCGGCGATCACCCCGTCGTTCACCAGCGACACGGTCCAGTCCGGCGCCCCCAGAGGGGTCAGCAGGGCGGAGGCCCAACGCTTGAATGGACCGTCGGTCATGGAGCCGAGCCAGGCCCCAAACGGGGCGGACAGGTCGAAGGTGAGCTTGAACAGCAGCCACATGGCGGCCATGAAGATCGGGATCCCCAGGAAACGGTTCAGCACGATCTTGTCGATCTTCTCGGTGATCTCGGTAGGGCGCAGCTCTGGCTTGTGCAGCACTTCGCGGGTCAGCCCGGAGGCGAGCGAGTAGCGGGCGTCGGCCATGATAGACTCGATGTCCTCGCCGTGGGCCTTCCTCAGGTGGTGCAGCGCCTGGTCCAGGAAGTCGAGGTTGTCCAGGTCCAGTTCCCTCATGACGTGGCTGTCCTGCTCCATGAGCTTCAAGAGCAGCCAGCGCTGCGGGTAGCTGTCGGTCAGCGCCGGATAACTGGTGCGGAAGGACTTGGCCAGGTAGTCGCAAGCGACCTCGATGTCCTCACCGTAGTTGAGCTTTTTCGGGACCCGCTGCTTCGGGGCGTCAGCCACCCGCAGCGCAGTGTCGAGCAACTGGTCGAGCCCGGTCTTCCTGGTGGCCGAAGTCGGAACCACCGCGATACCAAGCATCTCTTCCATCGCCTTGCCGTCGATCCGGTATCCCTTCTCCTGCGCCTCGTCGTAGATATTGAGCGCCATGACCACGGGGATGCCCAGTTCCATGATCTGCACGGTGAGGTAGAGGTTGCGCTCCAGGTTGGTGGCATCAACCACGTTGATGATGAGATCCGGGCGCTCGTGGACCAGGTAGTCCCGCGCCACGATCTCCTCCTGCGAGTAGGGGGAGAGCGAGTAGGTCCCGGGAAGGTCGACCAGGCGGATCTTCCTGCCGCCGAAGTCGAAGAGGGCCTCCTTCTTCTCCACGGTCACCCCGGCCCAGTTGCCGACGTGGAGCCTGGTGCCGGCGATGGCGTTGATCAGCGTGGACTTGCCGGAATTCGGGTTGCCCGCGACTGCCACGGTGATGACGCGCGCCTCGGCGCTGCGCCCGGAGATCTCGCCGTCTGACTCCTCGTCCCTGTACTTCAACTGCGTGCTCATCCCGCCACCTCCACCGCGATACCTTCCGCTTCCTTCTTCCTGAGGGACAGGTTGTAGCTCTTGATGCTCACCTCGATGGGGTCGCCCATGGGTGCCACCTTGAGCACCTTGATCTCTTCACCCACCAACACCCCCATATCCATGAGCCGCCTTTTCAAAGGTCCGATCGACCCGATCGAGGTGATGGTCCCCTTCTGCCCGGGCTTCAGCCTTGCCAGATTCATCTCGCTATCTCCTCACCATGATTTTCATCGCCATGCGGCGGGCCAGGGCGATCCGCGCCTCGTCCACCCTGAGCAGGATGGTGCTGCCGCCGTTGGTCAGCATTTCAACGTTCTTGCCGATCCGAAGCCCCATCTCCTCGACCCGGACCATGCTCTTATCCTGTTCGGCGCTCCCGGCGCGACCCGCCTCCCCCTTGCCGAACACGATCTCGACGATCTCGCCGTTTTCGCCTGCGCTTAAAAGTCCCAGAGGTATCATCCACGCTCCTTTACTGTTTGCCGTACAAGCGGCGTCGGGTGGCGCCGCCCCCCTTGTGTCCGCCTCTCTAGAAGCTGATCTTCGCGCGCAGCGCGAACGCCAGCACGCCGTCGTTACCGCTAAGGCCCGCCGGGTGCACCAGGTACTGTGCCACAGGCGAGATCTCGATCTGGTCGCTCGCCTTGTACCTGTAGTAGATCTCGGCAAGCTTCTCCTGGGCATCGGCCACGGTACGCGCCGCCTTCACCTGCCCGTAGGCGAAGCCCAGCACGTCGTCCTTGCGGCCGGCGACGAGCCCCTGGTACTGGCCGCCGGCACTCCAGGCGCGGGTTGCCGCGTAGACATCCTTGTCGCGCTGGCCATAACGGGCGAAGAGGGTGAGCTTGTCGGTGACCTGCTGGTCGAAGCTGACTCCCAGGCTGTAGGCGCTTTTGGCGACCAGCTTGCGGGTCCCGTCCGCCGGTGCGCTATCGAAGGCGCCGTAGATCCGGTAGTTCCCCTCGAGTTCGCCCGCCTTGTGCTTGTAGGCCAGTTCGGCGATGCCGAAGCCGTGATCGAAGATGTCGTTGCTGTCCGAGTCGTTCGCGCTGTCGGCGTCGCCGCTGCCGTAGCCGATACCGAAAGTAAGGGGCTCCGCCAGCTTGGCCTGGATCCGCGCACCCGGGCCGTTGGCCGGGAAGGGAAGCACGGCGGAATGAACGAAGGCGCCGGAGAGGAACTGGCTGTTTTCGTCGCCCGCTACGGCGTTGGTGTCGAAGTAGTTGGAGAGATCGACCTTGCCCGCGGTAAGCAGGAGGCGGTCGCTGAGAGCTGAGTGCTCGATCCATGCCTCGCGGAAGCGGACCCGGTCGCCGGTCGAACCGGCCACGCCGTTCATCCCGGAGAAGGAGGGCACCCTGGCGTCGACGCCGTCGCCGCCGGTCGCCTCGACGTCGATGACCGCGATGGTGTTCTCACCCACCTTGAAGTTGAAGACGAGATCAGCCCGCCCGACCACGTCCGTAGAGTCCTTGGGCTTGTTTCCGATCGACCCTTGCAGCACGCCCACCATCCCGCCCGACAGGGCGATGTTCTTGGTCAGGGCGGTGAACCTGGTTCCCAGGTCCTCATGGCGCGACTGGAAGGTCCTGGTGCCGACCAGGAGCATCTCAGCGCGCAGTTCCTCCTTGAGGTCGCTCAGGAGCACCAGGTCCTCCTTGTCCACCGCCTGGTTCCCCTCCTTCACCACCTTCTCCGCCATCTTCTCGGTGAGAAGGTGCACCGCCAGGGCCACGTCCATGCGGGAGCATTGCGCTTTCCCTTCCTGGAACTCCTTGGAAAAGAGCCCCTCCACCTGGTACTTGTTGCCCAGGCGCATGATTTCCTGGCACGCCTTCACTTTGCACTCCACCGTTTCCGGCACCACCAGCTCGGGATGCAGCGCGAAGGCCGCCCCCGATGTCATAAAAAGGCTCCCCAACAGGAGCATGCCGCTCACGGCGAGCTTCTTCACTTTGACCATAAACTCCTCCTCTTTTCATCGCTTCGACTCAGCCGGCTTTGACTGCAAAATCTGGAACAAGTTGCCGTATCCAGTAGATTGTTATTCACTACTTGTGGCCTATCGGCCCGCTCTTCCAAAACTGAAAACCAATTTCATTCATTGGAGAAAAAAAACAATACTCCCTTGAGTCACAGCATCGCTGTCGGTAACACAGTGACGCTGCGCCATCTGTCACTAATCGGAATCTCGTGCCCTGAGAACGTCATCAGTACAATGACATTCACTTTCAGAGCATCAACCCGGAAATACAGTGACAGATAAGAGCTGCGCCGCGAGAGTCACGACACTGCCACTTCCAGAGCTAAACCTTTGATTGACTGGGGGATGGAATTGCCAGATGGACCAATGTCACAGTTGGTTTTGAAAGTTGTTTTCGTTTATAGAGGAGGGGCTCGCGATTGTCAATATTTTTATTTTTAGAAATTTCAGAGCCAGCGGCGTTACAGCAGAACCACTTTGCCTCGGTGCTCCGAGCACAGCCGCTCCAGACTTCCGCCAGGAGACGCATGCGCTATGACAACGGTGTCGGCGAGGTCGATCATCATCTTGTTGCGTTGATAGCACTTCGACTCGCAGGGATGACTCACACTCTGGGCGTAGCGGGATATCACCAGGAGGCGCCCCGCGGCCAGGTGTCGCTCCCATTGCGAGTCCAGCCGGTTCAGCCCCTGAGCCAGGGCGATGATGATGGGCTGGTTTCCCTGCAGCAGCCTGCAGAGCACCTCCTTCTCGATCGGGGAATGGTATCCGGAGATGACGCAGTTGCCGGCCTCGCGTTGCGCCTCCGCCCAGCGACACGCCTTCTCCGCCGCCTCCTGGGGAAACTTGCGGGAACAAAGGAAAGCGACCTTGCGCAGGTCAAACAATGCCTCGTTGCCGATCAAATGCATGCGCCACCTCCCGGTCGGAATGGCTAGAGTATATCGCGCGCCCTCCCCTCCGAAAGCCCCCCTAAAGCACCGCACCAGGGGAGGGCCTCACACGACCACCCCCTTGACAGCGCACAAACAGTGATTATCTTACGCTCAGAAATTCGACTCACCGAAAGGAGGTAAATCACATGGCAAGCTGGGATGTTTTCAGAGAACTGGACAACCTGAGAAGAGAGATCGACGAAGCCTTCCGCGGCGTGGGAGTGAACCGTTCCTTTGGTCCGACGTTCCTCTCGCCGGTGACCACCCGTCGCTTCCCGATGGTCAACTTCAGCGAGGATGAGGGCAACGTCTACGTGGAAGCCCTGATCCCCGGGGTGGACCCCAAAGATGTGGACCTCTCGGTCCTCAGAAACACCCTGACCATCAGCGGCGAGCGCAAGCCTTTCGCCGAGGTGAAAGGGATCGTGCACCGCAGCGAGCTCGGCTCCGGCAAATTCAGCCGCACCCTCGAGCTCCCGGTCGACATCGACGCCAACAGGATTAGCGCCCGGTGCAAGGACGGCATCATGACCGTGACCCTGGCCAAGGCGGAGCACGCCAAGCCGAAACGGATCGAAATCAAGCTTTCCTAAAGCCGGAAATACTGTGAAGAGGAGGTCATCGATATGGCACCCAACAGCTTGACCGAAAGAAACGACGAAATGAACGTACAACCGCGTGAAGAAACGAGGTCGAACGAGAGATTCATACGCCCGGCAGTAAACATCATCGAAACCGACGAAGGTCTTTTCGTCACCGCCGATCTCCCGGGCGCAGCCAAAGAGAGCATCGACGTCAACGTGGAGAAGGGAGTACTCACCATCAGCGCACCCGCATCGCACACCATGGCGGGCACTCCGGTCTACCGCGAGTTCGAACTGGGCAGTTATTTCCGCCAGTTCACCATTCCGGAGAGCCTCGACCACGGCCAGGCCAAGGCCGATTTCGCCAACGGCATACTGACACTGCGCATACCCAAGGCCGAAATCGCCAAGCCGCGGCGCATCGAGGTGCAGGTGAGCTAAAGACGTTGCACAGGAGGTGAATGAGGGATGGCAAGCCTGGTACCTGAGAAGTGGCGTGACGCCCTTGAACATGTACAGGACAAGGTGGGCACCCTGCTGAACAACCTGGTGCCCGCGAAGAAAGAGGAACGAACGCTGGAGAACCTCACCGCCGACGTGATTCCCGCGTTCATGCAGCGCGGCGGCCCGCTGGTCGACATGCACGAAACCGCCGAGGAACTCGTGATCCGAGCCGAAGTGCCGGGGATGAAGAAGGAAGATTTCAGCGTCGAACTGGTGGACCGGCGCCTCACCATCAGGGGTGAAAAGAAGGTCGTACGCGAGGGGAAAGGGGCCGCGGGAGGCTTCCTCTCCGAGTGCCGCTACGGCAGCTTCTCCCGCAGCGTGGTGCTGCCGTATCCGGTGCAGGAAGAAAAGATCAGGGCGGACCTGAACAACGGGGTCCTCACCATCCGGCTACCAAAGCCGCAACAGCAACGCGGCACGGGGCACCGCATCCCGATTTCCTGAGCCCCTTCACAAGTAAAGGCCAGCCCGCACCCGGACTGGCCTTTATTTTTGCCCGCGGCAGCAGAGCTTACAGCTGCACCAGCACCCTCCCCCTGACGCCACCCCGGAGAATCCGACTGATCTCATCCTCCAGACCCTCCAGCGTCACCTCGGTCGCCATCTGGCCCAGGAGTGCGGGGCGCCACGGACCGGCGAGCCGTTGCCACACCTCGAGCCGCGTGGCGCTCGGGCAGCGCGAGGAGTCGATCCCGACCAGGGTGACTGCGCGCAGGATGAAGGGATGGACGTTGACCGGGAGTTCAGCGGAGCCGACCAGACCGCAGCAGGTGACCGTACCGCCGTAGCGCGTGGATTTCAGCACCGCGGCGAGCATCTCCCCCCCGACCACGTCGACGGCCCCCGCCCAACGTTCCTTCATCAGGGCTCGCTCCGCCCCCGCCATCACCTCGGCGCGGGAGATCACCTCCGCTGCGCCCAAGTCCCGCAGAAAACCCTCGTCGGCCGCCTTGCCCGTGGCGGCCACGACGCGGTACCCCGCCTTGGCCAGGATGCTCACCGCCATGCTCCCGACCCCGCCAGTCGCGCCGGTGACCAGGACGTCGCCGCTTTCCGGCCTCACCCCCGCCCGCTCCAGCTTCAATACCGACAGCCCTGCCGTGAACCCGGCGGTCCCGATAATCATGCTGTCGCGCAGGGAAAGCCCGGCCGGAAGCGGCACCCCCCATGACGAGGGGACGCGGATGTACTCGCCCCACCCTCCGTCGGTCTCCATGCCGAGGTCGTGCCCGGTGACCACCACCTGGGCGCCCGGCGCGAAGCTGCCGTCGCTGCAGGAAGCGACCTCGCCCGCGGCATCGATCCCCGGTGTGTGCGGGAACTGCCTGGTCACACCGGGATGCCCGGTAGCGGAGAGGGCGTCCTTGTAATTGAGCGAAGAATAGCGCACCCGCACCAAAAGCTCACCCGCACCCAGTTCGTTTATGTCACGCTGTTTAAGGCTCCTGGTGAAGGTCTGGTCCGCCCCTTTCTCCACTACCAGTGCTTTGAATCTCGTCATCGTTTCCATGCCGTTCTCCGTGTTGCTCTCTTAGTGATAAACCGACACAAGGATCATAACGGCAGGAAATGAGAGGTCAAGCAGGACGAATGACCTGATCCGGTTCTGGGAGCGGTCGGGCAGGATTTTTCCGAGTGAGGTGATGAACTCTGCGGCGGGCGACAGGGGTGGGCTTGAGAGCTGATTCAGTTGACGGCGTGCGGGTAAACCTGTCTCACTCTCTTTCCCGGCTCCTTCTTGGAGGAGACCACCCGGTTGCGCCCTTTCAGCTTGGCCCGGTACAGCGCCTTGTCCGCAGCTTCGACGAGCTGCGACCTGCTCGCGTCCCGGTCCGGACACATGGCGGCGACACCGGCGCTGACCGTGACCACCCGGGCAACCGGAGAATGACTGTGAGGGATCTGGAGGGCCTCCACGGCTTTACGGCAGGACTCCGCAATAGCCGCCGCATCGTCAAGGCCGACCCCGGAAAGCAGCAACACGAACTCCTCGCCGCCGTAGCGCGCCGCGGTGTCTCCGGGGCGCCTGGCAAACCCTCCGAGTTCCTGCGCCACGAGTTTGAGGCAATTGTCGCCGGCCTGGTGTCCGTAGTTGTCGTTGAAGAACTTGAAGAAGTCGATGTCGAAGAAGATGAGCGCTATGGGGGCCTCGGAGCGGACGGCGCGCAGCCATTCCTGGTCCAGCATCACCTCGAAATGGCGGCGGTTGCCCAGGCTGGTCAGCGGGTCCGAGATGGAAAGCCTGCGCAATTCCAGGGTCGCATTCTGGAGCTGCCGGTTTTCGTACTCGAGCAGGTTCGCGTTCAGGAAGTCGCGGCGCAGGTAATTTTCCATCAGCGAATTGGAGAAGGCCCCGATGATGATGGTGGCGACGATGCTGAAGGTGTTCTGAATGAGAATAGTGACGTCGGTGTGGTTGAAGAAGATGGCCACAGCCTCGTATGCCAGCGTGGTGGCCAAGGCCCAGCAGACCGCGTAACGGAGCCTGAGGCTTACGAAGGTGAAGGCACCCATGATGAGGAGCAAAATCCCGGAGTAGTAGTAATTCTTGGTGGGGGTCGGGTCGTAGTAGACCATGGAGACGATGCCGAGGCTCCCGACCAGCATCACCAGCGAGACGACCGGCTGCATGAAACACCGGAGATGGGGAAAGTAGGTGAATGCAAGTCCGGCCATGACCGTGGGGCAGACCACGGCGTAGCGGATGAACCACATGTGGGCCCGGTCCGCAGGCAGGAGCAGGCCGTCCACCAGCCCGAAGACCGCGTACAGAATGAACCCGGTCAGGAGTGCGACCCTGACGTGTTTCAGGGTTTTCTCGCGGTAGTACTCGTCGAAGGCGGATTCCAGCGGTTCCGGGAACCGGACGGACTTCAGTCCTCCTTCCCCCAAGGTTTCCCGGGCCTTTCGCACCATCTCCATCTCAGGCCCAGGCGTCATCACATTCACATTTATGTCGATGTTGTGCATATCTCACTCATAGGCGCCGTACGGCATGCTACCGGGAGTTATTCAAACTGACATAAAGCACGGTAGACATTATACCAGCATTCATGAATGCACAACTAAATACACGCTCTAACCTGGTGAGTTAAGTCACAAAAAATGCACAAAATCATATACTGCAGACAATTCGTGAGTTAGCGGACCGGTGCCAAAGGAACCGATGCTAGGTCTTGTACTGTTGGCCTAGCTGTCGTAAAAGTCATTTTGCAAGACCTGGCACCACTATCAGTGGATCGGCGTTTGACAAGAAATCTAGGGGAAAGGCTTTTGTCTTTTTGCGGGAGGGGACGTTGCCAAGCATCAGATCGTTAATCCTACCTACAGCAAAGGCGCCCCGACTTGTTAAGGTCGGCCTCCGGATTTTTAGATCGAGCCCGACCTTGTTAAGATCGGCCTCCGGATTTTTAGATCGAGGCCAAAGTTGTTAACTTCGACCTCAAGATTTTTAGATCGAGCCCAATCTTGTTAAGATCGGCCTCCATATTTTTAGATCGCGCCCAATCTTGTTAAGATCGACCTCCGGATTTTTAGATCGAGCCCGATCTTGTTAACTTCGGCCTCCAGATTTTTAGATCGAGCCCGATCTTTTTAACTTCGGCCTCCAGATTTTTAGATCGCGCCCAATCTTGTTAACTTCGGCCTCCAGATTTTTAGATCGAGCCCGATCTTGTTAACTTCGGCCTCCAGATTTTTAGATCGCGCCCGATCTTGTTAACTTCGGCCTCCAGATTTTTAGATCGAGCCCGATCTTGTTAACTTCGGCCTCCAGATTTTTAGATCGAGCCCGATCTTGTTAACTTCGGCCTCCGGATTTTTAGATCGAGCCCAATCTTGTTAACTTCGGCCTCCAGATTTTAGATCGAGCCCGATCTTGTTAACTTCGGCCTCCGGATTTTTAGATCAAGCCCGATCTTGTTAACTTCGGCTTCCGGATTTTAAGATCGGGGTAACAGCAAGGCAAGGGAGACAGGCACCCGGCGGAGCCAGTCCCCTTACGTCTTCCGGTCCAGGCTCCGGTACTGGATGGCCTCGGAGATGTGGTGTTCGCGGATGGTCTCGGCGCCCTCGAGGTCGGCGATGGTCCGGGCCACCTTCAAAATCCTGGTGTAACTTCTGGCACTGAGACCGAGGCGGTCGGTGACCACTTCGAGCATCCGGCTTCCCGCCTCGTCGGGCTCACAGAACTTGCGGATCATCCGGGCGGTCATCTGGGCGTTGCTCCTGACCCTGGTCCCCAGGAAGCGCTCCTTCTGCACCTCCCTCGAGCGCGACACCCTGGCCGCGATGGCCGCGGAGCTCTCGCTCTCGCCCCGGTCGGCGAGGTCGCGGTACTTCACCGCCGGCACTTCGATGTGGATGTCGATACGGTCCAGAAGCGGGCCGGAAACCCGGGAGCGGTAGCGGTGGATCATGAGCGGCGTGCACGAGCACTGGTGGATGGGGTCGGAGAGGTAGCCGCAGGGGCAGGGATTCATGGCGGCGACCAGCATGATGCGGGAGGGGTAGGTGACCGAGGAGAGCGCCCGGGAGATGGTGACCCGCCCGTCCTCCATGGGCTGTCGCAGCACCTCCAGAACGTGCTGCTTGAACTCGGGGAGCTCGTCCAGAAACAGGACGCCGTTGTGGGACAGGGAAACCTCGCCCGGCTTGGGCGTGTTGCTGCCGCCGATGAGCCCGACGTCGGAGATGGTGTGGTGCGGGGAACGGAAGGGGCGGGAGGAGATGAGCGCATGGTCCCGCTCCAAAAGCCCCATGACGCTGTAGACCTTGGTGGTTTCGATCGCCTCCTCGAAGAGCATCGGGGGGAGGATCGAAGGGATGCGCCGGGCCAGCATGGTCTTTCCCGACCCCGGCGGGCCGATCATCAGGAGGTTGTGCGAGCCGGCGGCGGCGACCTCCAGGGCGCGTTTCGCATGCTCCTGCCCCTTCACCTCGGAGAAGTCGTCGCCCGCCTCGCATCCCTGGCTGAAGAGCGCCTCGACGTCGGCACGGAACGGGGCGATCGCGAGGTTGCCGTTCAGGAAATCCACGACCTGGGAGAGCTCGGTCACGCCGATCACCTCGACCCCCTCGACGACACCCCCTTCGCAGACGTTCTCCGCCGGGATGATGATACCGGCCAGCCCCGCCTCGCGCGCGGCGACCGCCACCGAGAGGCAGCCGCGCACGGGCTTGACGCCACCGTCCAGCGACAGCTCCCCCAGGAGGATGTAGCGCCGGAGCTGATCTTCCTTGACGGCGCCGGTGGCGGCGAGGATGCCTATGGAGATGGGAAGGTCGAAGGAGGCCCCCTCCTTCTTGACGTCGGCGGGGGCTAGGTTGACGGTGATCTTGCGGTTGGGGAAATCGTAGCCGGAGTTCTTGAGCGCGGCCTTGACCCGGTCCTTGCTTTCCTTGACCGCCCCGTCGGGGAGGCCGACGGTGGCTAGCTGGGGGAGGCCCTGGGCGATGTCGACTTCCACGTCGACCAGGATGGCGTCTATACCTAAAAGCGCGCTGGCGAGAACCTTGGCAAGCATCCGAACCCCCAACTAACGGTGAAATTACTCGGGTAAGTTCCTGCGGGTAGTCTGCGCTGCCGTGCGTGTCGCGAGGTGCACCTTGCCCCCCCTCCCCCGCTGTGCGAGGGGGGGGGCGGAGGAGCAGGGTCAGGCTTTCAGCATTTCCAGGTAACGGTCGGCGTCGAGGGCGGCCATGCAGCCGGTGCCGGCGGAGGTGATCGCCTGTTTGTAGTTCCTGTCCTGCACGTCGCCCGCGGCGAAGACCCCGGGGGTGCTGGTTGCAGTCGAGTTCCCTTCGTAGCCGCAGTTGGTGCGGATGTATCCCTCGTCCATCTCGAGCTGCCCTTCGAAGATGTGGGTGTTGGGCTGGTGCCCAATGGCGATGAAGCAGCCGTGCACGTCGATCACCTTGTCGGAGCCGCTTTTGTGGCGCAGCCTGATGCCGGTTACGCCGGACTCGTCCCCGAGCACCTCCTCCAGCTGGTGGTTCCATTCAATGGTTACGTTGCCGTTCTTGGTCTTCTCGATCAGCCTGTCGGCAAGGATCTTCTCGGCGCGGAACTTGTCCCTTCTGTGCACGACGGTCACGTGGCTTGCGATGTTGGAGAGGTAGAGCGCCTCTTCCACCGCCGTGCTGCCGCCACCGACGACGGCAACCGGCTTGCCGCGGTAGAAGAATCCGTCACAGGTCGCGCAGGCCGAAACCCCCTTCCCCTTGAAGGCGTGCTCGGAGGGGAGCCCCAGGTACTTCGCCGAGGCGCCGGTGGCGATGATGAGCGCGTCGCAGCTGTAGCTGCCGCTGTCCCCTTCCAAAACGAACGGGGGCTTCATCACCTGGGCCTTGTTGATGTGGTCGAAAATGAACTGGGTGCCGAAGCGCTCGGCGTGCTGGCGCATCCGCTCCATCAGCTCCGGCCCCATCACCCCTTCCGGGTCGCCGGGCCAATTATCCACCTCGGTCGTCGTCATCAACTGCCCCCCCTGCTGCAGCCCGGTGATGAGGACAGGGTTCAGGTTCGCCCGCGCCGCGTAGATCGCGGCAGTGAAACCCGCAGGACCTGAGCCTAAGATGATGAGACGATGGTGAATCGGTTCCATTTGTACAGACCTCCGACAGAATTTTGCCGGAAAGATAACAGTATATAGTTCAAATTGCAAGGCGCCAGGCGGCTAAGCGATTGACCCCGGTAGGGAGCTCTGCTAAGATTCAAACCGTTGCTCACTATAATGAAAACGAGGGGAACATGAAAAAACTCGCCGTATTACTCGCCCTGTCGGTCACCCTTTTCGGCGCCGCACAGGCCATGGCCAGAGACATAAGCTTCAACTCTCCGCTGACCCAGAAGGAGTTCCGGGAGCTGACCAGGGAGGCGGGCGCCGCCATCTCTTACAAGAACGTGGCACCCGCTGAACCGCTCGGGATCACCGGGTTCGACATCGGCGTTGAGCTCTCGGCGATCGACATCAGCAACAGCAGCTACTGGAACGCCGCCTACCGAAACGACGCCCCTTCCTTCCTGGCGATCCCGAAGCTGCGCGCCCGTAAAGGTCTTCCCATGGGGATCGACGTCGGCGCCATGTACTCGTATGTTCCTGATTCCAACATCAAGCTCTGGGGCATCGAGGTGAGCAAGGCAATCCTCGAAGGGACCGCGGCGACGCCCGCTCTAGGCGTGCGCGCCACCTACAGCAGGCTTTCCGGCGTCAACGATCTCGACTTGCAGACCGCCGGCATCGATGCCTCCATCAGCAAAGGATTCCTGATCCTGACCCCCTACGCCGGGGCGGGCGGGGTCTGGGTCAACAGCGAGGCGAAAGGGCATCTGAAGGCACTGGCCCCGACCCTCAAGTCCGAGGACGTCTTCCAGCCGCGCGTCTTCGGCGGCGTGAAGTTCTCGCCGCTGCCCCTGGTCGGCATCACCGCCGAGGTTGAATACCAGCAGCGCCCGATCTATTCCCTCAAAGCCGGGTTGAGCTTCTAACCGGGAGGGGAGGGGCTTCGCCCCTCCCCTCCCCATCGAGATACGCTATGCACGCCCATGCCGAAACCCACCTGGACCAGAGCATAACCGGACGCTTCAAGTACGCCATCCTGCTCACCTCGCTGACCCTGGTGGCTGAACTGGCGGGGGGCATCTGGACCAACTCGCTGGCCCTTTTGTCCGACGCGGCGCACGTGTTCCTCGACCTCTTCGCCCTGCTCCTCTCCCTGGGTGCCATCAAGCTCGCCTCGTATCCTGTCAGCGACACCCGGACCTTCGGCTGGCACAGAACCGAGGTGTTCGCCTCGTTCATCAACGGCAGCACCGTCTTTCTCATCGCCGGTATCATCTGCTACGAGGCGGTGGAGCGCATGATGCAGCCGCAGGCCGTGAAGAGCCTCGAGATGCTGATCATCGCCGCCGTCGGCCTCGCCATGAACCTGCTCTCCGCCGGCGCGCTCCACTCGCACTCGCACGACGACCTCAACGTCCACAGCGCCTTTTTGCACGTCATCGGCGACGCTGCCGCCTCGGTCGGCGTCATCGTGGGCGGCATCATCATGTACTTCACCAACTGGTACCTTCTCGACGCCATCATATCGGTCGGCATCGGCTTCATCATCTTCTGGGGATCGTGGCGGGTGATACGCGAGTCGGTGCACATCCTTCTGGAAGGGGTACCGCGCGGCATCGACATAAAACAGGTCGCCTTCGCCATGCAGGAGGTGAAGGGGGTGGCAGAGGTGCACCACCTGAACGTCTGGACCATCTGCTCCCACATCATCGCCCTCTCCGCGCATGTCGTGGTGCCGGATTGCTCCAACTCGGAACAGGATGAGATCCTGCGCAAGATCGAGGAGAAGCTGTTCCAGCATTTCCACATCAGCCACACCACGCTGCAGGTCGAGAGCGCGCGCTGCACCGAGGCGCAGGGCGCCAAGCAATTCCGACATCGCCCCAGAGCCGCCTCGCTGGCGCATGCCCACGCGCACCCGCATCAACACCCGCACGGCACTTGCCAGGGACACCATCACGGCCACGACCACGATCACGCACACTAACTGAAACGGAAACGATAGATGCTCGATTACAACCTGATCCTCGACGCGGCCCAGCGGCTGAAAAAAAGGGTGCGTCGCACGGAACTGATCCAGGCCCACCACTTCAGCGAACGACTCGGCATTCCCCTTTACTTCAAGTGCGAGAACCTGCAGCGCACCGGCGCCTTCAAGATCCGCGGCGCGCTCAACTTCATGACGGCGCAGTCGCGTGACGCCCTCGCCGGCGGCGTGATCACCGCCTCGGCAGGCAACCATGCCCAAGGCGTCGCCTTCTCCGCGGACCTCCTCGGCGTGAAGGCGGTGGTCTACATGCCCGAAAGCACCCCGCCGCAGAAGGTCTTCGCCACCCGCGACTACGGCGCGGAGGTGGTCCTGGAAGGAAAGAATTTCGACGAAGCCTGCGCCGCCGCCCTGAGGCAGGCCGAGCAAACCGGCGCCCTCTTCGTGCACCCCTTCAACGATCCGCTGGTGATGGCAGGCCAGGGGACCATCGGCCTCGAGTTGTTGGAGGATATTCCCGACCTCGCCAACGTGCTGGTACCGATCGGAGGCGGGGGGCTGATCGCCGGGATCGCCCGGGCCATAAAAGAGACCCATCCGCACGTGCGTGTCATCGGCGTCGAGTCGGCGGCGGCCCCCTCCATGCGTCAGGCGGTGAAGGCGGGCGAGGTGATCACCGTCCCGATCCGGGCGAGCCTTGCCGACGGCATCGCGGTCAAGACTGCGGGGAGCAACACCTTCCCGATAGTCCGGGACTACGTCGACGAGATCGTGTTGGTGGACGAGGAAGAGATCGCGCTCGCCATCGTGTCGCTTATGGAGCGCAACAAGCTGATGGTTGAGGGTGCCGGCGCGGTCGGCCTTGCGGCGTTACTGAACGGGAAGGTGAAGAAGGTTACCGGCAAGACCGTCGCGCTTTTATCGGGCGGGAACATCGATGTGAAGACCATCGCGGTGGTCGTGGAGCGAGGCCTGCTGGCGGCGGGGCGCTACCTGAAGCTGAAGGTGGAGCTGGACGACGTGCCGGGAGCGCTGGCGAGGCTCGCCGCCGAAATCGCGGAGGCGCGCGCCAACATCTCCATCATCACCCATGACCGGCGTTCCGAGTCGCTCCCCATCGGGAAGACCGAGGTGCTGGTGGAGTTGGAGACCCGCGGCGCCGAGCACATCCACGAAGTGACCCGGCACCTCACCAAGTGCGGGTACCAGATCGAGGTGATCAAGTAGACTGGTGCCCCTTTATCACGCGCAGGAACGCATCGCCATAGCGCGCCATCTTGTGCTGCCCCACGCCGGTAATCTTTAGGAGCTCCCACTTGTCCTTGGGCATCTGCGCCGCCATCTCGGCCAGCGTCGCGTCGGGGAACACCACGTACGGCGGCACCTGCTGCTCGTCCGCGATCTGCTTGCGCAGCTCCCGCAGCTCCCCGAAGAGCTCGCCGTCGTAGGAGGGCTTCCTGGCCGCGCTCTTCTTCTCGACCACCCGGGTATCCCTCGGCTTCGCCAACTCCAGCTTCGTCTCCCCCCTCAACAGCGGGCGCGCCTTTTCCGTCAGCTTCAATACCGAAAAACCGGCCACATCCTGTTCCAGGTACCCAAGGTGTATCAACTGGCGCAAGAGGTTTCCCCAGACATCCTGTGAGTGGTGCTTCCCGATGCCGAAGGTGGAAAGCTGGTCGTGCTTCAACTCGTGGACTCGCTGGTTCTGCGATCCGCGCAGCACGTCGATGACGTGCCCCATGCCGAAACGCTGCCCGACCCGGTAGACGCAGGAGAGCGCCTTCCTGGCATCCTCGGTTGCGTCGAACCGCTCCGGCGGACTCTCGCAGATGTCGCAGTTGCCGCACCCCGCCGCCAGGCTGTCCCCGAAGTAACCCAAAAGCACCTGCCGGCGGCAGGTCTGCGCTTCGGCAAAGCCCACCATGCAGTTGAGCTTGTGCAGCTCGATCCGGTTCTGCTCCTCATTGCCGCCGTTGCCGATCAGCCCGCGGGCCACCGCTATGTCGCCGTAACCGAAGAGGAGCAGCGCATCGGCTGGGAGCCCGTCGCGGCCGGCGCGCCCGGTTTCCTGGTAGTAGCTCTCGATGCTCTTGGGCATGTCGTAGTGCACCACGAAGCGGACGTTGGACTTGTCGATCCCCATCCCGAAGGCGACCGTCGCAACGACGATCTTCACGTCGTCCCGCAGGAAGGCTTCCTGGGCCTCGTGGCGCTCCCGGTCGGGCAGCCCCGCGTGATAGGCGGCGGCCTTGATCCCGCTCTCGCAGAGCTTCCTGGCCACCTCCTCCACCCGCTTGCGCGACAGGGCGTAGACGATGCCAGCCTCGTCCTTCCTGGTGGACAGGAAGGCGGTCAGCTGGCTGAAGGGCTTGTTCTTCTCCATTACGCTGTAACGGATGTTGGGGCGGTCGAAACCGGTGCAGAAGCAGGTGGCATCCTGGAGCCCAAGCCGGGAGAGGATGTCTCCGCGCGTCTGGGCATCGGCGGTCGCGGTGAGGGCGATCATCGGGATCTGCGGGAATATCTCGCGCAGCATGCCGAGCTGCGCGTACTCGGGGCGGAAGTCGTGCCCCCACTGGGAGACGCAGTGGGCCTCGTCCACGGCAAAGAGGGAGATGGGGAGGGTCCTGATGCGGTCGATGAAGCCGTCGGAGAGCAGCCGCTCCGGCGCGACGTAGAGGAGTTTCAGCTCGCCCGCGTGCAGTTCCGCCAGCACCCGGCGCGCCTCGGCCTCGCCCAGGGCCGAGTTGTAGCAGGCAGCGGCGACCCCGTTCTCGCGCAGGGCGTCGACCTGGTCCTTCATCAACGAGATCAGCGGCGAAACGATGAGGGCGGTGCCCGGAAGGCAAAGGGCGGGGACCTGATAGCACAGGGATTTGCCGCCGCCCGTCGGCATCAGGACGAAAGCGTCCTTCCCGGAGAGCACCGTCTCCACGATCTCCTGCTGGCGCGGCCGAAAAGACTTGAAGCCGAACACCTCGTTCAGGATCTGGATATGGGAAAGCGGCATGTAAACCCCTCTAAAGCAGGTGCTGATGATAAACGAAAGGCGCGGTCTGCGCCACGCCATAGATCAAAGCAGGTATGGGAATCTTGTCAACCGTGTGCGGTCAGACCGCGTTCGCGGCAAGCGGGGCGGCAAGGCCCAGCTCCGCGATGAAGGCGCGGGTGCGTGGCGCGCCGCTGGACGCCTCCAGCAGGCTCGGGCGAAGGAGATCCTCATAACTGTCCACGTCGTGCCATGAGGGGAGCAGCGCTGCGGCGAGCCCCGAAGCCGCCGCCTGCCTGAGGCTCGCCTCCAGCACCTTCTCGCTGGACCAGGGGATGTCGCGAAAGAGGGTACCGTAGCCTCCGCTCACCCCGACCAGGTAGTAACCGCCATCCTCTGCCGGACCGAAAACCGCCTCGCTCCCCTGCTCGAGTCTCCGGAACCCCTCTTCGATGAAAGCCAGGGGCAGATCAGGGGAATCGGTCCCTATCACCACGCGCGGGCCATAGCCGCGCGAGGAGAGCTCCTGGAACGCGTGTTCCAGGCGCACTCCCAGCCCGCCCGTGCACTGGCGCACCAGCACCGCGCCCGGCGCAGCCTTCTCGAAGAACTCCGCGCTCCCCTCGTGGAAGATCACGATATCGGTTGGAAGTGCCGCCGCCCGCTCGACGGTGTCGAGAAGCATGCAGCGGTAGAGTTCGGCGGCCTGACGCGGCGACAGGGGGGGCGAAAGACGGGTCTTCACCCGTCCCGGCAGAGGCGTCTTGGCGAAGATGGCGAGCACACGCTTCATTAGAGAGGAGAACCTTAAGAGAGTTAAATGAAGAATTAAAAGCTAGAGTTGTCCACAATTTTGCCGCTTTTCAACAGAGTTATCCACATGCGGAGACAGTCAAGCCGTTGACTTCGCCGGCCCCATTACCTCTTTTTTCGCTCGATCGCCGCGTACGCGGAATGCTTGTGGATCGACTCGAAGTTTTCCGCCTCGACGGAAAACCACGTGACATTTTCCATAGATAGCAGCCGCACCGTAGCTTCGCGCACCATGTCCTCGACAAAGCGCGGGTTCTCGTAGGCACGCTCGGTGACGAACTTCTCGTCCTCGCG
Organism: Geomonas diazotrophica; assembly: GCF_019063885.1. Taxonomy (NCBI): domain Bacteria; kingdom Pseudomonadati; phylum Thermodesulfobacteriota; class Desulfuromonadia; order Geobacterales; family Geobacteraceae; genus Geomonas; species Geomonas diazotrophica. The sequence goes on from NZ_CP077684.1 coordinate 4,004,483, forward strand.
CTTCAGCAGTGAATAAACAGGCGAGGAACCGCACTCCTCGATGAGGTCGATGAGATCCTCGATCCAGATGAATTCGCTGTAGCGGACCTGTACGGTCATGATGGAGCGCTGGTTGTGGGCGCCGTAGCTGGAGAGTTCCTTGCTGCAGGGGCAAAGCGAGGTAACCGGCACCTTGATCCCCAGTACGAAGTCGAATTGGTCGGAAAGCGACGCGCTGAAGGTGCAGGTGTACTCCATGAGGCTCTTGGCCTTCGACACCGGCGCCTTCTTCTCCACGAAGTAGGGGAATTCCATCTCCAGGTGCGCGTTGGACGCGCCGAGCTTCTCCTTCATGGTGGCGAGGATCACCTCGAGCTTGTCGAGGGCGATGTCCTGCCGGTACTTGTTCAGGATCTCCACGAATCGGCTCATGTGGGTCCCCTTGAAGTGGTGCGGGAGGTCGACGTACATGTTGATGCGCGCGATGGTGTTCTGGAACTTCTTGTTCTTGTCCATCACCACGATGGGATACGACACGTCCTTCACCCCGACCTTCCCGATCGGGATGTTGCGCGTGTCGCGGGTAAGCTGCACGTCGGAAAGTGCCTTGCCTTCTTTCTTTTGCTCCATATCTTTGCTCATGCCTTTTCCTCAGCCGTTCTTCCCCCTCGCCCACGGGGAGAGGGGAAGGGGTGAGGGCGTTGCCACGAAGTGAGGGTATCGCCTATTCCGGCGCCCTCACCCCGGCCCTCTCCCGAAAGGAGAGGGAGGGACGGTGGAATGATGGTAGATCTGCCGGGACTACCGCTTGACGTACCGGACCGGGTCGGTGACGCCCAGTTCCGAGAACCCTTTCAGGCGCAGGCGGCAGGAGTCGCACAGGCCGCAGGCGGCGCCGTCCTTGGTCGGGTCATAGCAGGAATGGGTCTTGCCGTAGTCCACGCCCAGGGTGAGGCCGGTCTTGATGATCTCCGCCTTGCTGAGGCTGATGAGCGGCGTGTGGATGGTCATCTTCTTCCCTTCCACGCCCGCCTTGGTGGCGAGGTTCGCCATCACCTCGTAGGCCGCGATGTACTCGGGGCGGCAGTCGGGGTAGCCCGAGTAGTCGAGGGCGTTCACACCGATGAAGATGTCGAAGGCCCCAAGCGTTTCCGCCCAGCCCAGCGCGAAGGAGAGGAAGATGGTGTTCCTGGCCGGAACGTAGGTGACCGGGATCTCCTCACCCACCCCTTCCTTGGGGACCGCGATGTCGGAGGTGAGGGCGCTCCCCCCCATCTTGCGCAGGTCGAACTCGACCAGCATGTGGTCCACCGCTCCCATCGGGCGCGCGTTCTGCTTGGCGAGGGCCACTTCGTGCTGGTGGCGCTGGCCATAGCTGAAACTCATGGCGTAGGGCTCGAAGCCTTGGTGCTTGGCGATGGCCATGCAGGTGGTCGAATCGAGCCCGCCGCTGTACAGGATTACCGCTTTTTTCTTCATCGCTTACCTCTGTCTCACGCTCCTCCCCGGAGGGGGGAGGTCGTAAGGGGGGGTCCGTTTTTTGGTTCTTAAAAAGAAAAAGGCCGCGCCGGCGATTCCGGTGCGGCCTTGGTGACTACTCCACGAAGCTCTTCAGCTTCTTCGCCCGGCTCGGGTGCCGCAGCTTCCTGAGCGCCTTGGCCTCGATCTGCCGGATCCTCTCGCGGGTGACCTCGAAGTCCTGACCGACCTCTTCCAGGGTGTGGTCGCTCTTCTCGCCGATGCCGAAACGCATCCTGAGCACCTTCTCCTCACGCGGCGTCAGGGTGGAGAGCACGCGGGAAGTCTGCTCCGAGAGGTTCGCCTTGATGACCGCCTCGAGGGGGGATACCACGCCCTTGTCCTCGATGAAGTCGCCAAGATGGGAATCTTCCTCCTCGCCGATCGGTGTCTCCAGGGAGATCGGCTCCTTGGCGATCTTCAGGACCTTCCTTACCTTGTCCAGCGGCAGCGCCATGCGCTCGGCGATCTCCTCCGGGGAGGGCTCGCGGCCGATCTCCTGCACCAGCTGGCGGCTGGTACGGATCAGCTTGTTGATGGTCTCGATCATGTGCACCGGGATACGGATGGTGCGGGCCTGGTCCGCGATGGCGCGGGTGATGGCCTGACGGATCCACCAGGTGGCGTAGGTGGAGAACTTGTAGCCACGCTGGTACTCGAACTTGTCCACCGCCTTCATGAGGCCGATGTTCCCTTCCTGGATCAGGTCGAGGAACTGCAGGCCGCGGTTGGTGTACTTCTTGGCGATGGAGACCACCAGGCGGAGGTTCGCCTCTACCAGCTCGCTCTTGGCCAGCTTGGCCTTGTGCTCACCTTCCTCGATGGCGAGGAGTGCGTTGGCGAGCTCGCTCGCCTTGAAGCCGGACTCCTGCTCGATCTTCTTGAGCTTCGCCTCGCTGGAGCGGTAGCGCTTCTCGAGCTTTTGACCCTCTTCCAGGCTCATGTTCATCTTCTTCGAGAAATCGGCGTCGGAAGCGTTCTTGAGGCCTTCGAAGGCGGCCAGGAACACGTCCTTGACGGTGCTGGTTTCCTTCTCCAGTTCCGCGATCTCCTGCATGACGGTGTCGACCTTGCAGGAGAGCTCCTTCAGACGCTGGGCGATCTTCTCGATGTGGCGGTCTTTGAGGCGCAGCGACTTGAGGGTCTCGGCCATCTTGACCTTCAGCTCGCCGTGCTCGGTGTTGAGCGCCTCGCCTTCCTTGGCGGAGACCTTACCTTCCAGCGCGGTCTGGATCTGCTCCATACGCTGGGACATTTCGTGGATCTCGTCGATGATGCCGAGAACACGCAGCGCCTGCAGATCCTCTTCGCCCTCTTCCAGGACCTCTTCCTCCACGTCCTTGGAGATCTCGATGGCGCCGATCTGCTGCTTGCGCAGACGCTCGCCCAGGGTGATGACCTCGCGCACGGTGATCGGGGTGTTCAGGATGACGCTGGCCACGTCGCGCTCGCCCACTTCGATCCTCTTGGCGATCTCGACCTCGCCCTCGCGGGTCAACAGGGACACGGAGCCCATCTCGCGCAGGTACATGCGCACGGGGTCGCTGGTGCGGCCGAGGGTTCCGGGCTCGAACTCGACCTCTTCCTCGCCCCCCTCGTGCTCTTCCTCTTCCTCGAGGTCCATCTTGATCTTGGGGATCTTCACCTTTTGGGCGGAATCCACGATCTCGATGTCCATATCGCCAAACATGCTCATCACATCGTCAATCTGATCGGAGGAGACGATGTCAGGGGGGAGCAGGTCGTTCACCTCTTCGTAGGTGAGAAAACCCTTCTCCTTGCCCAGGTCGATGAGCTGCTTCACTTCGTCCATGCTTTTCTTGGCCATTTACCACGCTCCGCTACAGCTTGAATCCAGCACAGCTACCGCTTGAATCCTACTATAGTAATTTCGATTTTTTATTACGCAACCGCTCAAGTTCAGACAGTATCTCCAGGTACCTCGGAGAATCCGGGTCGACCGTGGCCAATTCCCTCGCCAGGGCCTTGCCGTCCCCCTTGAGCGCTCGCCGTTCCAGGGCTTGGCAGCACTGCTCGAAGGCCTTGACGGGGTCAAGATCCTCAAGGTGCGCGTCCTCCACGAACAGCGAATAGAGACGGCTTCTTTCCTCGTGCGACTCGACCTGTTCCAACACCAGGGGGAGGTCGAGATCCCCCGTTTCCGAATTGGCCACTATGGCTTGTGCCAGCTTCAGGTGGCTGGCGCTGAAAAGCTTATCGGCACCGTGGTCGCGAACCCTTAACACCACGTCCGGGTACTTCACCATCAGGGTCAGCAGCACCTCTTCCGTACCGGTCGGCTTCGGCGCGCCTTTCGGCTGCGGGCGCGGCGCCTGGGGGCGGACAGGGATACCGACCTTCTGCAGCAGCATGGCGCGGTCGATGCCGAGCGCCCGGCAGATCTCCTTCTCGTAAAGCCCGCGCTCCACCGGGTCGGCGATCTTCAATAGCCGCGGCGACACCTCGTTCACGAAGGCGACCTTCCCTTCCACGCCCCTCACGTCCATGCGTTTGAGCAGTCCCTTGTAGAACGACTCGAAGATCGGGAGCGCCTTGTCCAGAAGCGGCTGAAAGGCCGCGCCCCCTTCCCGGTTGATGAAGGTGTCGGGGTCGTCCTCCGCCGGGACTTCGACCACCCGCGCCGGGAACCCCTCTTCGAGGAACAGTTCCATGGAGCGGACCGTCGCCTTGCGGCCGGCCTCGTCGCCGTCAAAGAGCATGAAAGCCCGGTCGGCGTAGCGGCGCAGCAGCTTCACGTGCGGCTGGGTCAACGCCGTGCCGCAGGTCGCCACCACGTTGGTGAAACCGGCCCGGTACAGTGCCAGGTGATCGAAGTACCCCTCGACCACGATGGCGCTCCCCTTCTCCCGCATCCCCTTCTTGGCCAGGTCGATGCCGAACAGGACCTCGCTCTTGCGGTACACGATGGACTCCGGGGAGTTTATGTACTTGGGGAGCGAGTCGTCCATGACCCGCCCGCCGAAACCTATGGCGCGGCCGTGCAGGTCCGCGATGGTGAAGAGAAGACGGTTTCTGAAGGTGTCGTAGTAGCCGTCCTTCCCCTCGCGTTTTCTCAAAAGGCCAAGCTTCTCCGCCGCGTCGAGCGGGACGCCCTTGCGCCGCAGAAAGCCGGTCAGGTTGTCCCATCCCGCCGGCGCGAAGCCCATGCGGTAGGTGGCGGCGGTGTCGCGATCAACCCCGCGTTTCTCGAGGTAGGCCCTTCCGGCGGCACCCGCCTCGTCCGATTCCAGCACCCGGCGGTAAAACTCGCAGGCCAGCTCGTTGATCTGGTAGGCCTGCTCCTGCTCGTCCACCTTGCGCTTCTCTTCGCGGGTCAGTTCCCGCTCGGGGATTTCCACCCCCACCTTCTTGGCCAGGAACTTGACCGCCTGCGGGAAGGCAAGCCCTTCCATGCGCATGACGAAATCGATGGAGTTCCCTCCCACGCCGCAACCAAAGCAATGGAAGATGCCACGCGCCGGGTTCACGTTGAACGACGCCGTCTTCTCGCCGTGGAAGGGGCAGACCCCCTGGTAGTTGGCCCCGGACTTCTTGAGGCTCATGTAGTCGGAGACAACCTGGAGGATCGGGGCCCTCTCGCGTACTTCCCTGATCTTCTCGTCCGGTATCGTCGACACTGCGGTTGATCCTTATTTCTTATGCGCTCCGTGTGGAGTCGGCGCCTTTACTTCTTTTTTTTCCCCGGGTTCCGCGGCGTCACTGGTTTCCCTGTGCTGGGCTATGGCGCCTTCCCAGCCGGCCGCTATATCCCCTCCCGTCGAGGCGAACGCGGCCGCGGTCTTGGAGCCGTGGATCCAGACCTTCACCTTCTCCGGCATCGGCTTGGTGGTGGCCAGGTAGAGGAGCACGCAGAGGATGAAGCCCCCCTGGAGGAAACCGAAAACGATCCCGCCGGCCCGGTTGATCCCGCCCAGGAGCATGACTTTCAGGACGACGGTGAGCAGATGACCGAGGAGGTAGAACAGCATGCCGAGCAGCATGAAGATGAGGAGGAACGCCAGCGGCTGCGCCACCTGCGGGGGGAGGTTGATGAAGTGCCTGATCCCCAGACTTAGAGAGGAATAGTATCGGAAAGCGGCCCAGCCGCCCGTGACGAGGCCGAGCAGGGAGCAAGCCTCCCGCACCAACCCCTTCGAGAACCCCTTCGCCACAAAGAAGAGCAATACGACCCAGATAAGGATGTCGAGAAGGATCATGCAAACACCTGGTCATTAGCCACAAAGCAAAAGAAGGGGGAATCGTCCGATTCGCCCCTACTCATGACACCCAAAACCCGCAAGCACCCCCGGGACTGGTCCCGGGGGCTCTGATCATGCGAGTTTTTCCTTCACAACTTCGCTCACCAGTTTACCTTCTGCACGGCCGGCGACTTGGGGCTGGATGGCCTTCATGACCTTGCCCATATCCTTGCCTCCGGTAGCGCCGACTTCCGCGATGACTTTCGCCACCAGGTCGGCCAGCTCTTCCCGTGTCAGCTGCTGGGGGAGGTAGCCCATGAGGAGCGCGAGCTCCGCTTCCTCTTTATCCACCAACTCCTGCCTGCCTGCTTCCTTAAAGAGTCGGATGGATTCCCTGCGCTGCTTGCAGAGGGTAACGATGGTTTCGGTGATCTCGCTATCGTTCAGTTCACGCCTGAGCTCGATATCGCGGTTTTTCACCGAGGAGAGTACCATGCGGATGGTAGATAAACGCAAGGTATCACGACTTCTCATCGCCTCCTTCAGTTCCGCGTTAAGCCTCTCCCTCAGTTGCATGAAACCCTCTTTCTTAGTCGACCATCTTGCGCTGTTTTTTCAGAGCGCGCTTGCGAGCGGCAATGGCCTTCTTCTTCTTCTTGATGCTCGGCTTCTCGTAGTGCTCTCTTTTGCGGACCTCCGAAAGGATCCCCGCTTTTTCGCACTGCTTCTTGAACTTCTTGAGCGCAAGCTCAAACGGTTCAGTTTCTTTTACCTTTACTCCCGGCATTCATATTCCCCCCCCTTCTCTAGCTAGATTTACAAACTTGTGTGGGTACGGGCCGGCAGACATTATTCAAGGAACCAGCAATATATCATCGCGGTCTTATTTGTCAAGGCATTTGTGCCATTTCGTAACGGCTACCCGACGCGGGAATTCTTCTCCTCGATGCCGGACATCCCGAAGCGGCGCCTGAGCTCCGCGTAGACCTCCTCCGGGTCGATGTCGTAGTAGCCGAGCAGGACCAGGCTGTGGAAGAAGAGGTCGGCGGTTTCATAGACGATCTCGTCGCGCTTGCCCCCCTTGCCGGCGATGACCACCTCGGTCGCCTCCTCGCCCAGTTTCTTCAGGATCTTGTCGATCCCCTTGGCCATGAGGCTCGCGGTGTAGGAGTTCTCGCTCGGGTTGGCCTTGCGTTCCTGGATGACGCGGTAGACCGCGGCGATGATGTCGTCTTTGGTGTTTTCCATCGTGAGCTCCTCTGGAAGAATGATCCTCTCTCCTTGCGCGAGTGCGAGGGCGAATGGCTATTCGCACCGACAGATTCGTCGAGCGCAGGGGGGAGGAACGTTCGTGCATTCGTTGTAGGGGCAAATAATTATTTGCCCAGCCGCAGCGGCCCCGGCCACAGCCCCCGCCAACTGAAACGGTGAGGCGGCAAAGGGGGGGGCGAATGATTATTCGCCCCTACAGGTACGGCGACAGGGCGTGGCTACAGCCTGACCGGCACGCCACGCTCGCGGAGATAGGTCTTGGCTTCCTCGATGGTGTATTCGCGGTAGTGGAAGATGGAGGCGGCGAGGCAGGCGCTGGCGCCGGCCTGGGTGAAGCCGTCGTAGAGGTGCGAAAGCCCGCCGACGCCCCCCGAGGCGATGACCGGGATGCTGACCGCGTCGACCACCGCACGGGTCAGCGGCAGGTCGTAGCCGTCCTTGGTGCCGTCGCGGTCCATGCTGGTCAAAAGGATCTCCCCGGCGCCCAGTTCTTCCATGCGTTGTGCCCACTCCACCGCGTCGATCCCCGTCGGGTTGCGGCCGCCGTGGGTGTAGACTTCCCAGCCGCCGTTGGCGCGGGCACGGGCGTCGATGGCGACCACCGTGCACTGCGAGCCGAACCTCTCGGCTGCCTCGTTCACGAACTCGGGGCGGTGCACCGCCGCGGTGTTGATGGAGACCTTGTCGGCGCCGGCGTTCAGAAGCCGCCTGATGTCGTCGACCGTGCGGACCCCGCCGCCGACGGTGAGCGGCATGAAGACGCGCTCGGCGGTACGGCGCACCACGTCGATGATGATGTCGCGCTCATCGGAGGAGGCGGTGATATCGAGGAAAGTCAACTCGTCAGCGCCCTGCTGGTCGTACAGTTCGGCGATCTCGACCGGGTCGCCCGCGTCGCGCAACCCCAGGAACTGAACCCCTTTCACTACCCGCCCCCCCTTCACGTCCAGACAGGGGATGATTCTTTTAGTAAGCATCGGAACTCCAGATTAAGACGGAGATTAAGATTGAGATAAAGACTTTGGCTCACGAGGATTGGACTAGACACTGACCTCGCTCTTCTTAGTCTTAATCTTTGTCTTAATCTCGCTTTTTAGTCAGTGCGATGGCTTCGGCGAGGTTGAGGGCGCCGGAATAGATCGCCTTGCCGGTGATGACGCCGGTGACGCCGGAGGACTCGATCGCCATCAGGTTCTCGATGTCCTTCAAGGAGGAGAGGCCGCCGGAGGCGATCACCGGGATGTTGATGGCTTCGGCCAGCGCCTTGGTCGCCTCGATGTTCGGTCCCTGCATCATGCCGTCACGGCTGATGTCGGTGTAGATGATGGCGGATACGCCGTCACCCTCGAACTGCCTGGCGAGCTCGGTGGCTGTGATGCCGGTCACCTCGGCCCACCCCTGGACCGCGACCATGCCGTTCTTGGCATCGATGCCGACCACGATCTTGCCGGGGAACTTGGCGCAGGCTTCCTTGACGAAGGCGGGGTTTCTTTGCGCGGCGGTGCCGATGATGACGCGGCCGATGCCCAGGGACAGGTAGGCCTCGATGGTGGCGATGTCGCGGATGCCGCCCCCCAACTGGGTCGGGATGGTGACGGATTTGACGATGGACTCGATGGCCGAGCGGTTCTTAGGCTCGCCTGCGAAGGCGCCGTCCAGGTCGACGATATGCAGGATCTCGCCCCCCTGGCGCTGCCACTCGGCCGCCTGCGCACCCGGGTCGTCGTTGAAAACCGTGTCCTTCTCCATGAGCCCCTGCTCCAGCCTGACGCAGCAGCCGTTCTTCAGATCTATTGCCGGAATAATGATCATTTCAATCCCTCATTACAAATTAAAAGTTCGCCCCTTGTGCACCCCTCTCCCCCCGCGAGGGTGGATGAAGGCCGGGTGAGGGCGTTGCCACGGAGCGAAACTGTTGCAGCTTCCCGCGCCCTCACCCCCGCCCCTCTCCCGGAGGGCGAGGGGAGGCAAGCCCTTCGGCGGAACACGAAACTACTTCATCTGCGCGAAGTTCTTCAGCATGGCAAGCCCCTTGTCCTGGGACTTCTCCGGGTGGAACTGGGCCGCCACTACGTTGTCGCGCCAGATGGCGGCGCAGAAGTCGATGCCGTAGTTGGTGGTCGCCGCCACCACGCTCTCGTCATCAGGCTTCACGTAGTAGGAGTGCACGAAGTAGACGTTGGAGCCCTGCTCCACGCCCTGGAACAGCGGGGAGGGGCGCTTGATGTCTAGCTGGTTCCAGCCCATGTGCGGCACCTTCAGTTCCTCGCCCGCGTCCTGCATCCCTTCGGGGAAGCGGAGCACCTTGCCGGGGATGACGTCGAGTCCCTTGTGGAGACCGAACTCTTCACTCTCGGTGAAGAGGAGCTGCAGACCGAGGCAGATGCCGAGAAACGGCTTCCCTTCCTTGATCACCTTGAGGATCGGCTCGACGAAGCCCCCCTCCTCGAGGTTCCTGATGCAGTCGCGGAAGGCCCCGACGCCCGGGAGCACGACGCGCTCGGCGTCCAGCAGCACCTTGGGATCGCTCGTGACGACCGCCTCGCAGCCGACCTTCTCGAACCCTTTCTGCACGGAGCGGAGGTTCCCCATGCCGTAATCAATTATCGCGATCATCTCTTTATCCTTCCGGCACACTGTGCGGTGCCTGTGACTTCATTGCAATTCTTCCGGAAGTGGCAAGGTTCAGAGCGATGCCACCGCCCTCATCCGCCCCTTCGGGGCACCTTCCCCCGGCGGGGGAAGGGATGGAAGCGCCTCGCTCGTGGGTAAGGCCATAGGGTGGACCATTTACAAGGTAGTGGTCCGACTCCCCCTCGCCCTCCGGGAGAGGGCCGGGGTGAGGGCGGTACCTTGCCCCCTCGCCCTCCGGGAGAGGGTCGGGGTGAGGGCAGGCCTTACAACTTCCCCTTGGTGGACATGACCCCTTCGATGCGGGAGTCCATTTGGGTGGCCATATCCAGCGCGCGGGCAGCGGCCTTGAAGCAGGCTTCCACGATATGGTGCACGTTGTCGCCATACATCACGTTCAGGTGGAGGTTCGCGCCGCAGTGGTTGACGAAGCCCTGGAAGAACTCGCGCACCAGCTCGACGTCGAAGTCGCCGATCTTCACCTTGGGGAGTTGGACGTTGTAGACCAGGTAGGGACGACCGGAGAGGTCGGTGGCGACGCTGGCAAGAGTCTCGTCCATCGGCACGGTGGCCTGGCCGTAGCGGCGGATGCCGCACTTGTCGCCCAGCGCCTCTTTGAACGCGGTGCCCAGGACGATGCCGATGTCCTCGACGGTGTGGTGGAAGTCGATGTCGATGTCGCCGTGCGCCTCGACCTTGAGGTTGAAGAGGCCGTGCCTGGCGAAAAGGTCCAGCATGTGGTCCAGGAAAGGAACGGAGGTGCAGATCTGCGCCTCGCCTTTACCGTCGATTTCGAGGGAGAGCTTGATCTGCGTCTCCTTGGTAATGCGTTCGATGTTTGCCGACCGGGCCATGCCGCCTCCTTGAATTAGATGATCAAGCCGCAATGAATTCCAAACTAGCTGTCCAGCCTGAAGCTGACCGACTTGCCGTGCGCCTCCAGCCCTTCCAGCGTCGCGATCCGGACGATGTCCGCACCGACCCGCTGCAGGCCGCCCTTGGTGAAGTAGATGAGGGAGCTTTTCTTGACGAAGTCGTCCACCGACAGCGGCGAGAAAAAGCGCGCCGTGCCGCCGGTCGGGAGCGTGTGGTTGGGGCCGGCCAGGTAGTCGCCGGAGGCCTCCGGGGTGTAGTGCCCCATGAAGATCGCGCCGGCATTGGTGATGAGCGGCATGATCTCGAAGGGATTCTCCACGGCGAGCTCCAGGTGCTCCGGAGCGATGCGGTTGGAGAAGGCGATCGCCTCCTCCAGGTTGCCGGCAACGATGATTACGCCGAAGGACTCCCAGGACTTGCGGGCGATCGCCTCACGGGAGAGTTCCTTCAACTGGCGCTCAACCTCGGCTGCCACCTTTTCACCGAAGCTGCGATCGGTGGTGATCAGCACCGAGGAGGCGAGCTCGTCGTGCTCGGCCTGGGAGAGGAGATCGGCGGCGATGTGTTTGGGGTTGCCGCTGCCGTCGTTGATGACCAGGATCTCGCTGGGTCCCGCGATCATGTCGATGCCGACCTGCCCGAAGACGAGCTTCTTGGCGGTGGCGACGTAGATGTTGCCCGGACCGGTGATCTTGTCGACCTTGGGGACGGTGGCGGTGCCGTAGGCGAGTGCCGCGACGGCCTGCGCGCCGCCGATCCTGAAGACGCGGTCCACGCCGGAAAGCTTGGCGGCCACCAGCACGTGGGCGTTGGTCTCGCCGCCCGGGGTCGGGACCACCATGACGATCTCGCCGACGCCGGCAACCTTGGCCGGAACGGCGTTCATGATGACGCTGGAGGGATAGCAGGCCTTGCCGCCGGGAACGTAGATGCCGACCTTGGCGAGCGGGGTCACCTTCTGCCCCAGCATGATGTCGGCTTCCTCGGTGGAAAGCCAGGTCTGCTGCTTCTGCTTCTCGTGATAGCGGGCGACACGCTCGACGGCGAGCTTCAGTGCCGCGAGGTCCTTCTCGTCCACTTGCGCGAAGGCCTTGGCGAACTCAGCCTCCGTTATCTCCAGGCCGGCCGCGTCGCACTCCACCCTGTCGAAACGGCGGGTGTATTCCAAAAGCGCCTCGTCGCCGCGCCTGCGCACGTCGGAGATGATGCCGAGCACCACCTCTTCGACCTCGCGACCGGACTCCTCGCCGCGTTCAACGATGGCATCGAACTTCGCCTGAAAATCTGCTTCCCTGATGTCGAGGAACTGCATCTTTAAACCTCGCTATTCATAACATTGAAACGGAAGGTGACTGGTCGCGGGACCGGTTAGATATGCTGCTCCAGCCCTTCGATGATCTTGGAGATGCGCTCGTGCTTGGTCTTCAGGCTCGCCCGGTTGACGATCAGGCGGCAGGTGATCTCGGCGATCGTCTCGACCTCGACCAGGCCGTTTTGCTTCAGCGTCTCGCCGGTGGAAACCAGGTCGACGATGCGCTCGGAGAGGCCGACCAGCGGGGCGAGCTCGATGGAGCCGTAGAGCTTGATCAACTCAACCTGCACGCCCTTCGCCGCGAAATACTTCTCGGTGACGTTGGGGTACTTGGTGGCGATGCGGATGTTGTTCCAGGCGGCGGGGTCGTCCTTGCTGGAAAGCTCCACAGGTTCGGCGACCATCAGGCGGCAGTAGCCGAACTTCAGGTCGAGCGGCTCGTAGAGATCCTTCTCCGCCTCCATCAGGGTGTCCTTCCCGACGATGCCGAGGTCGGCGCAGCCGTACTCCACGTAGGTCGGGACGTCGGTGGCGCGCACGATCATGTAGCGCATCTTTTGCTCATGGTTCTCGAAGACCAGCTTGCGGGTGTCGGAGAGGAGCTCTTCACAGTCGATGCCGATCTTCTTGAACAGGGCAACGGAGTCCTGCAGGATGCGGCCTTTGGGGATGGCGATGGTGACGTAGTCGGTCATTTTAAAAACTCCGTGGGAGTATGGCGTTTCTTATTTGTAATCCCCTGGTCCCCTCTCCCCCGGGAGAGGGGACCCGAAGGGCGGGTGAGGGAGCTTACCCCGCCTCAGCGGGTGCCTTTCCAGGTTCGGTTGCCCCGATGAACCTACGGCGCATCAACGTCCGGGACGCGGACGATGTCGGCGCCGAGACCGGCGAGCTTCTTCTCGATGTTCTCGTAGCCGCGGTCGAGGTGGTAGATCCTGGAGATCTCGCTGGTGTTGTCGGCGGCGAGGGCGGCGAGGATCAGCGAGGCGGAGGCCCTGAGGTCGGTGGCCATGACCGGCGCGCCGGAGAGCTTCTTGACCCCTTTCACGGTGGCGCTGTTCCCTTCGCAGATGATGTCCGCGCCGAAACGCAGCAGCTCGGAGACGTGCATGAAGCGGTTCTCGAAGATGTTTTCGGAGATCACGCTGGCGCCTTCGGCGATGCACATGAGGGCCATGAACTGCGCCTGCATGTCGGTCGGGAAGCCCGGGTACGGACGGGTCTTGATGTTGACGTTGCGGATCTTCTTGGGGCCCTTGACGCGGACCACGTTGTCCTTGTTGATGATCTCCACGCCGGCGTCCTGCAGCTTGAAGGTCAGTGCGTCCAGGTGCTCCAGGCGCATGTTCTTGATCTTCACGTCGCCGCCGGTGATGGCCGAGGCGATCATGAAGGTGCCTGCCTCGATGCGGTCCGGCATGACGGCGTGCTCGGCGGCCGTCAACTGCTCGACGCCCTTGATCCTGATGGTGTCGGTACCGGCGCCCTCGATGTTGGCGCCCATCTTGGTCAGGATGTCGGCCAAGTCCACGATCTCCGGCTCGCGCGCGGCGTTCTCCAGGATGGTCTCACCCTGCGCGGTCGCCGCCGCCATGAGGAGCTGCTCGGTGCCGCCGACTGTGGAGATGTCAAAGTTGATGCGCGCGCCCTTGAGCTTCTTCGCCTTTGCCTCGACGTAGCCGTGCTCCAGGGTGATCTCGGCGCCCAGCGCGGCAAGCCCCTTCAGGTGCAGGTTGATGGGACGTGCGCCGATGGCGCAGCCGCCGGGGAGTGACACGCGGGCCTGGCCAAACCGGGCCAAAAGCGGGCCGAGCACCAGCACGGAGGCGCGCATGGTGCGCACCAGGTCGTAGGTGGCTTCCCAGCTGTTCAGGTCGGTGGTGTCGATCTTGACCACGTTGCCGCGGCCGTCGACCCTGGCGCCCAGTTTCTCGAGCACCTTGATGGTGGTGTTGATGTCCCTCAGGAAGGGGACGTTGCTGATGGTGTGGCACCCGGGTGCCAGGATGGTCGAGATGAATATGGGGAGGGCAGCGTTCTTCGACCCGCTAACGGTCACTTCTCCGGAGAGCTTGTTGCCACCTTTTATTACCAGTTTTTCCACTGTTACCTCTGTGTTCTTTTCTTTTGTTTTTCACCGCCTCGATGGCGGATGGAAATGGTTCAGGCTGCCAGCCTGCCGCCGACCACGCGCTCGATGCCTGCCGGATCGGTCTGGGTGAAGGTTTCCTCGACGAAACCGCCGCCCTTCAAAAGACGCAGCACCTGGGGCGCCTGTCCGGCGCCGACCTCGAAGATCAGCCAGCCGCCGGGGTTCAAATAGCCAGGCGCGTCGCCCACGATGCGCCGGTAGAAGTCGAGGCCGTCGGCCCCGCCATCGAGCGCGCCCATCGGTTCGAAACCGCGCACTTCGGCCTGCAATGTCGCCAGTTCGGAATTGGGGATGTAAGGCGGGTTGGATACTACCATGTCGAAGTGCCGTCCGGCAAACGGTTCGAACAGGGAGCCCTGGAAAAAATGCACGGTGGCCCCGTTGCGCTCGGCGTTGCCACGGGCCACCTCGAGCGCATCGCCGGAGATGTCCACGCTGCAGACCTCGGCCTGCGGCAGTTCCTTGGCAAGGGAGATGGCCACGCAGCCGCTGCCGGTGCCGATGTCGAGGATGCTCTTCGCGGCGGCTCCGCGCTTGGCCGCCTCGGTCACCAGCACCTCGGTATCGTGGCGCGGGATCAGGACCGCCGGGGTGACGTGAAACTCGAGCCCCATGAATTCCTGGGTCCCCAGGATGTACTGCAGCGGCTCGCGTTTGCCGCGCCGCGCCACCATGGTGCGGTAGGCGGCCAACTCGGCGTCGGAAAGGGGTTTGTCGAAGTTGAGGTAGAGGCCGACCCGGTCCAGGGAGAGCGCCTCGCACAGCATCCACTCCGCCTCCAGGCGCGGGTTTTCCACGCCTTTCTCGGCAAGGTAGCCTTTGGTCCAATTGAGGACCTTGAGGACGTCCCATTTTTCGGGGGTGGTGGTCATGTCAAAATACCTGGACGCTGTGGACCCGAGGGCCGTGGTCCCCACGGCGGACGGGCCGCGGGATTACATCCCTTCGCTTTGGGCCTGCAGGGCTTCCATCTGGTAGTGGGCACGCAGGGAATCCGCGATCTCGGTGATGTCGCCGGCCATGATGGAATCGAGACGGTACAGGGTGAGCCCGATCCGGTGATCGGTCATGCGCCCCTGCGGGAAGTTGTAGGTCCTGATGCGCTCGCTGCGATCGCCGCTCCCCACCTGGCTCTTCCTGTCGGCGGCCATCTTCGCGTTCTGCTCCATCACGATGTTGTCCAGGATCCTGGACTTCAGGACCTTCATGGCCTTCGCGCGGTTCTTGATCTGGCTGCGCTCTTCCTGGCAGGCGACCACGGTCCCCGTGGGGAGGTGGGTAATCCTGACCGCGGAGTCGGTGGTGTTGACGTGCTGCCCCCCCGCGCCGGAAGAGCGGTACACGTCGATCTTCAGGTCGGCCGGGTTGATGTCGATGTCGACGTCCTCCGCCTCGGGCATGACGGCCACGGTGCAGGCGGAGGTGTGGATGCGCCCCTGCGCCTCGGTCTCGGGGACGCGCTGCACCCGGTGGGTGCCGGACTCGTACTTCAATTTCGCGAAGACGCCGTCGCCCTCGACCAGCGCGATGACCTCCTTGAAGCCCCCGCGCTCGGATTCGGAGGCGGAGATCACCTCGACCTTCCAGCGGTTGGTTTCTGCGAAGCGGCTGTACATGCGGAACAGGTCGCCAGCGAAGAGGGCGGACTCGTCGCCGCCGGTACCGGCGCGGATCTCGAGGACGACGCTCTTGTCGTCGTTGGGGTCCTTGGGCAGCAGCAGCACCTTGATCTCGGCCTCCAACTGCTCGCGGCGCTCCTCAAGGGATTCGAGCTCGGCCTGGGCCATCTCGCGCATCTCCTGGTCCGGCTCCTTCAGAAGTTCCTGGTTCCCCTCGATGTCGGAGAGCACCTTCTTGTACTCGCGGTAGGCCGCGATCAGCTCGGACAGACCCGAGTGCTCCTTGGAGAGCTTCCTGAACTCGACCTGGTTGGCCAGCACCTCCGGATCGGAAAGGAGCGATTCCAGCTCCCCGAAACGTACTTCAAGATCAGCGATTTTATCGAACATGGACATGCAAAACACCTCAGAAGGCCCGAGGGCCTGATTCAATCGAAAAGATTTGGCTCCACCGCAAGGCGGGCGAATGATTATTCGCCCCTACAGGTGCGGGAACCGCGTGTGCCCCCTCTCCCTCTCCCTCCGGGAGAGGGCTGGGGTGAGGGCGTTCCTACCCTGCGTCCCGGCTAAACCACCAGCCGGTCATCCTTGAAGCCGTCGTTCAGTTCGAGGGCCACCTGCATGGACTTGATGGCCACCTCGATCTGGGAATCGTCCGGCTCGCGGGTGGTGAGCCGCTGCAGCGCGAGCCCCGGGGCGATCACCATTTTCACCAGCGCGTGGTTGTCGTGCTTCGCGGTCCACTTGAGGACCTCGTAGGAAAGCCCGGCGATCATCGGCAAGAGGATCACCCTGGAGCCCGCCTTGAAGTAGAAGGGCCACAGCTTCGGGATCAGCGAGAACACCACGATGCTCACCAGCATGACGATGAGCAGGAAGCTGGTGCCGCAGCGCGGATGCAGGCAGCTGTACTTCCTGACGTTGTCGACGGTGAGCTCCTCGCCCGCCTCGAAGGTGAAGATCGACTTGTGCTCGGCGCCGTGATACTGGAACACCCGCTGGATGTCCTTCATCCGCGAGATGCCGATGATGTAGATCAGGAACACCGCGACGCGGATCACGCCGTCAACCAGGTTGAAGACGATGTTGGAGTCGCCGATGATCGGGATCAGCAGCTTGGTCAGGTAGAGCGGCAGGATGAAGAAGAGCAGGATGCCAAAGCCAAAGGCCACGGCCATGGTCCCGGCGATGGCCCAGCTGTTGACCTCTTCCTTCTCCTCGTCCTCGGCGAGCGCCTCGTTGGCGGAGAAGTTGAGCGCCTTGATGCCGATGATGAGCGACGAGAAGAGCGCCACCGCCCCCCGGACGATCGGGAGCTTGGTGATGGGGAAACGCTCGGAAAGCGGGATCACCGTCTCGCTCTTGACCGAGATGTCGCCGTCGGGCCTTCTCACCGCGATGGCCATCGAGCGCGGGGCCCGCATCATGACGCCTTCCAGAACCGCCTGTCCGCCTATGTTTATCTTTGACACTTGTTACCTCGTGTGTTGAAGGCTGAAAGCTTTTCGTCCCCGCCCCCGCCTGCGGGCCGAGCCCCGGAGAGGGAGGGACAGGGAGGGGGATGGTTACATCTCCCGGAAATACTCGCGAACCTGCGCCATCTTGCCGCAGCACATGGCACCCTCGGGGCAGGGACCGGCAAGGCAGCCGGGGCCGGCCTTGTCGAAAACGGTCGGCGCCACCGGCTTCACCAGACGGAGCATCTCGATGGCCATGGCGCGGATCTCCCACTGGGCCCGCTCGCAGCAGCGGACGCCGAAAAAGTGCAGAAGCTCCCGCGCGTTCATGGTGATGATGATCTTGGTCTCGGTGGCGTTGGGGAGCAGGTAGCGCGCGTCCTCAGCCGGGACACCCGCCTCGACCAGGTCGGCGTAGGCCGCGTGCACGGCCGCCACCTGGGCCTCGAAAAGTGCCAGGTGCTCGGGGTTGTCCGCGATCGACTGCGGCGTCACGACCGCGAAGCGTTCCTTGTGGGAGACGTAGCGCTGGGACTGCTGGGAAAAGGAGGCGACCCGGTGCCGTACCAGCTGGTGGCTGGTGACGCGCGAGATCCCGTCCACGCCGAAGGTGAACGAAGCGTGCTCCAGCACCGACTGGTGCCCAAGCGACATGATCTTGTCCAGGAATTTTTTGACGTCAGCGCCGGAGAGCTTATCCTTGAGCGCCTCGATGTCGGCCGACGAATAGCAGAGCCGGGCGGCGAGGGCGATGGTCAACTCGGGCTCGGGGGTGTGCTGCAGAAGGGCAACCTTCATGAAGATCCTTCATATGCTGCGTTGTTTTGCAATCGGGCCATAGAAAACGAAACAAGGGGATTTCGCCATAGACAAAATCCCCTCCGAACGGATTCGCAAGCGCGAAAGCCTACTTCTCCAGGTTGTATCTCCTGCGGAAGCGCTCGACGCGGCCTGCGGTGTCGATCAGCTTCTGCTTGCCGGTGTAGAACGGGTGGCACTGCGAGCAGATCTCGGTGGAGATCTCCGCTTTGGTGGAACGGGTCTGGAACTGGTTACCGCACAGGCACTTTACGGTAATTTCTTCGTACTTGGGGTGGATCCCTTCTTTCATATCTTCCTCCTGGCGGGGCGCACCCCGTTATCTAACTTTGATGTTCTTGCCGGAAAGTAGTCATAAATAGCACCTTCACTGCAAGATTTCAACACTTTTTTACTTGCTCATGGAATCGAGGAAGGCCTGGTTGCACTTGGTCCCCTGCAGCTTGGAGATCAGGAACTCCATGGAATCCACCACGTTCATCGGGTGCAGCACCTTTCTGAGGATCCAGATGCGGTTCAAAGAGGCCTGCGGGATGAGGAGCTCTTCCTTCCTGGTGCCCGACTTGTTGATGTCGATGGCGGGGAAGGTCCTCTTCTCGACCAGCTTCCTGTCCAGGTGGAGCTCCATGTTGCCGGTGCCCTTGAACTCCTCGAAGATGACCTCGTCCATCTTGGAGCCGGTATCGACCAGGGCGGTGGCGATGATGGTGAGCGAGCCCCCTTCCTCGATGTTACGGGCGGCGCCGAAGAAGCGCTTGGGCTTGTGCAGGGCGTTGGAGTCGACACCACCGGAGAGGATCTTGCCGGAAGGCGGGATCACGGTGTTGTAGGCGCGGGCCAGGCGGGTGATGGAGTCGAGCAGGATGACGACGTCGCGCTTGTGCTCGACCAGGCGCTTGGCCTTCTCGATGACCATCTCGGCCACCTGGATGTGGCGCGAGGCCGGCTCGTCGAAGGTGGAGGAGATGACCTCGCCCTTCACCGAGCGCTGCATGTCGGTGACCTCTTCCGGGCGCTCGTCGATGAGAAGGACGATCAGGAACACCTCGGGGTGGTTCAGCGCGATGGAGTTCGCGATGTTCTGGATCAGCATGGTCTTGCCGGTACGCGGCGGCGCGACGATCAGGCCCCTCTGCCCCTTGCCGATCGGCGCAACAAGTTCCATGACGCGGCTCGACATGTTGTCCGGGGTGGTTTCGAGGATGAGCTTCTCTTCGGGGTAGAGCGGGGTCAGGTTGTCGAAGAGGATCTTGTCGCGGGCGACCTCGGGAGACTCGTGGTTGACGGTCTCGACCTTCAGGAGGGCGAAGTAGCGCTCGCCTTCCTTGGGCGGCCTGATCTGGCCGGCAACGGTGTCGCCGGTGTGCAGGTTGAAGCGGCGGATCTGGGAAGGCGACACGTAGATGTCGTCGGGACCCGGCAGGTAGTTGTAATCCGGTGCCCTCAGGAAGCCGAACCCGTCAGGCAGGGTCTCGAGAACCCCCTCGCCGAAGATCATGCCGTTCTTCTCGGTCTGGGCGTTGAGGATGGCGAAGATCAGGTCCTGCTTCCTGAGACTGGACGCCCCCTCGATGTTCAACGCCTTGGCAATGGCCGTGAGATCGTTGATTTTCTTTTCTTTAAGTTCCTGTAGGTTCATCTGTTCTCCTGATATGGCGCAAATATAGATCTAGCGGCAAATTGCCTGACTGGGAATGCGGGAATGTTTTCACCGAGGCGGCATGGGTAACATGCGAGGCGTGCCTGACGAGCGCTATCGTGTAAAGGATCTGTGAGTAAGTAACCTTGAGTTTATTCTTGAGGACCGGTTCGGTATGAGAAAAAATTCGGGGTATTTAAAGGTGTCTGCAAAAGGTCTTATTGAGGATAATGAGAATTTATACCCTTCCCCTCGTTACCTTGTCAACTTTATTTTTTCCACCCTTTATGGGGCGGACGGTGCCCGGGCTCAGGAGCCTCGGGGGGTTCCACAGCGGAGAACGGTCAAATTATTGGCTCTCATTCCGGACAGTTGACGCTTCAGACCCCGTTTCCGGTTCCTGCCCTGCATCCTTTGCAGCATCGGTGCCATATTTGGCCCCGCTGCGCCGTTTTCTGCGCGACTTCTGCCTTTTCAGCTTTTCCGCCGCCAATTCCTTCCTGGTCAGGCCTCCGCCGGCACCCTCGATCTTCTCCAGCAGCAGGCGGCGCGCCAGGAACCGGTTCAGCGACTGGCTGCGGGATTCCATGCATTTGACCTCGAGACCGCTTGGGAGGTGTTTCAGGTAGACGCAGGAGGAACTCTTGTTGACGTGCTGCCCGCCTCGCCCGGATGAATGCACGAAACGCTCCTCCAGGTCCTTCTCCGCGACCCCGAGCTGTTCCATCTTCGCCTTCAGCCAGCGGTTCTTCTCCTCGCTCACCGCGAAATCAGCCATCGCCCCCCCTTTCAGTGCAGAGCGACATGATAGCCTCGGGGAACGAGGAAGTCAAAGATGGCGGCCCGGCGGGAGCGACTGAACATGGCATTAATGTCACCGCACCTTTCCCTCTGGAGGCCGGGGGAGGGAGAGCCACAGGGCCGGACCCTCGATATTGCAGCGCCCTCACCCCACCCCTCTCCCAGCGGGAGAGGGAGATCGCAAGAGGGGGGGGGACACTGCAGGCCCTAGCGCCCCTGCGGCGGCATGACCACGTCCGCCATGATCTCCGCGATCCGCCCCGCCGAGAGGCGGGCGTTGTTGAAGACGAGGTGATACAAGGTCGGATCGGCGATTTCGCGCCCCAGGAAATCCTTCAGGAAGGCGTCACGCTGGTGCTGCTTCTGCATCACCATGTCCTGCGCCTGGTCGGCTGAGAGCCCGCAGCGGGCGGCGACCGACTTCACCTTGAAACTCATCGGCGCGATGATCCTGAAGTGGTAGCAGTTTCCGGTCTCCTGGGTCAGGATGGAAGCCCCCCTCCCCACCAGGATCACGTTCCCCTCGACTGCCAGCGCCACGATATGGCGACAGAGCAGCCGGTAGTAATCCTTGTCGCTTTTCCAGCGCGGCGAAAAGGTGGAGAGCATGTCGTCGAGGAAACGGTTCTTGGTGCCGAGGTTGTGCAGGATCCCTTCGGAGAGGTTGTTGTCCTTGGTGACCGCGTCGAGCAGGGCCCGGTCCATGACCACCCAGGGCTTGCCGCAGCGCTTCTCCAGAATACCCTGCAGCCTTTCGGCCACCGGGTATCCCTCGCAGCCGAACTCCCTGGTCAGGGTCACCGTCGGGTTGGCCCGCTCCACCTCGGAGAAGCCGTGTTCGTGCAGGTTTCTCCGGCTAACCTCAATCAACCCGCGCAATCTTTGTTCAATCGATGGGATCAAAACGTTCTTGGCCATGATGCCCTCCTGAACAAGTTAACTGCCGAAGTCAGTTCCTTTAATTAGGCCCCCGTTTCCCAGTCCAGTCAACAGCACCACGTATTTTTTAAATTAGTTCTGCAAAGCAGGCGACTGCGTACCGGCGGTTTTCGGTTATCATTAGCGCCATGATGCCACTATGGTTCCCGCTCACACTCCTTTCCGCCTTCTTCCTCGCCACCAGCGACGCCACCACCAAGCGCGCGCTCACCGGCAGGAACGAGTACCTGGTCACTTGGCTCCGCATCGTCCCGACCCTACCGCTTTTCCTGATCCCGCTCCCCTTCATCCCGGTCCCGAAACTTGGGGACGACTTCTACTTCTGCATTTTCACCGGGCTGCCGCTGGAGGCGGTCGCCATCATCCTCTACACCAAGGCCCTGAAGCTCTCGCCCCTGTCGCTCACCTTGCCGCTGCTCTCGCTCACCCCGCTGCTGCTCCTGGTAGTGCCGTACCTGCTTTTGGGAGAGAGGATCTCCGCCATGGGGGGCGCGGGGATCCTGCTCATCGCCCTGGGGGGGTACCTGCTCAATACCGGCCGCGGCGAAACGGGAATACTGGCTCCCCTCAGGGCGCTGGCCGGGGACAAGGGGGCCATGTGCATGCTCGGCGTCGCCGCCATCTACAGCGTCACCTCCACCCTGGGCAAGCGCGCCATCGCCTCCTCCTCCCCCCTCTTCTTCGCCGCGGTCTACCTGCCGCTGCTGGTGCTCGTCCTGACCCCGGTCGCCCTGTACAAGTCCCGCGGCGAGTTGGGGCCGGCGCTGCGTAACGGCACCGTTGAGGCCGCGTTACTCCCCGCCGTCTGCTACGCTCTCCAGGCTCTCACCCACGTCTACGCGGTGAACTTGACCAACGTCGCCTACATGATCGCGGTTAAAAGGCTGAGCCTCCTTTTCGGCGTGCTCTACGGCCACTACCTGTTCAAGGAGAAGGGCGGCATCGTCTCCACGCTGATCATGCTGGCGGGGGTCTTCCTGATCGTCGCCGGCGGGTGACGCCGCTGCCGTTGCGGGAACGGATCTTGCTCCGGCAAACGGTTCAGAAGACGCATCGGAGGCTTTCGGCATGTACCAGATCTACAACGGCTGCAATTTCCCCCAGGGGCCGCTGCTGTTCAAGGACGTGTTCCTGTTCGGGGAGGAAGGAATCCCGCTCCAGGGAAACCGGGTCATCAACAGGTTCCTGAACTTCCGCGACGATCAACTCCTCATATGGCTGCTGCATCACGAAAGCCGCCCGCTGGTGGCGCTCGACGGCGTGGTCCTTCCTCTGTTCGGCGACTGGAGCGACAACTTCTGGCATTGGTGCATGGAGATGCTCCCCAT
The DNA here is from genome assembly GCF_019063885.1 of Geomonas diazotrophica. NCBI lineage: Bacteria > Pseudomonadati > Thermodesulfobacteriota > Desulfuromonadia > Geobacterales > Geobacteraceae > Geomonas > Geomonas diazotrophica. Next base: position 4,027,024 of record NZ_CP077684.1, read on the forward strand.
GGCGCTCAGCGCCCACGAGCAGGGCTTCAACGGCACCTACCTGGTCCCCCCTGTTCCCTTCGCCGCCGACTCCCTGCTGCTGCTGGGGATCAAGCCCGAGCAGATCAGGCGGGTGGAGGCGTGCGACTACCACCTGCAGTGCCTGTGTCTCTTCCCGCGGCAGACCGGCCACGACGAGGCCGGCACCCCGGCGAGGGGGCGCATCCGGGCCGCCTTCCGCTCCCTCTTCGCCACCGGGAAAAGCAGCGGCCGCCTCTACATCTCCCGCAACGGCGGATCACCGGAAAGCATGAGGAAGGTGGTGGACGAGGAGCGGCTGCTGGAGCTCTTGCAGCGCTTCGGCTTCACCATGCTGCGCCTGGAGGAGCTGTCCCTTTCCGAGCAGCTCTCCTGCACCTGCAACGCGGACGCCCTGCTCGGGCCGCACGGCGCCGGGATGATGCACTGCGCCTTCATGCCCGAGCGCTCCCTGGTGGTCGAGCTCTTCGCCCCCACCTACATAAACCCCTGCATCCTGCTCCCGTGCAGGCAGCTCCGTCACAGGTATTTCCCGCTCACCAGCGCCTGCCACTACAACGGCTACCCGTACGGCTACGACATTGACCCGCACCTGCCGACCCTCGAGATGACCCTGGAAAGGGAACTGTCGGATAATTGACCTTTACGCCCTCCGGCACCCTTTCAAAAACTTGACGGAATCGCACCGCCCATCCCGCCTCTCTCCCCTTCCCGGGCGCGGATCCCCGGCAAGAGGCGCGGCCGGCGCCTCCTCGGGGAGGCCGTGGCGCCGCTGCGACCGGATACAACTCCTCTGGCATGCCAGTTGCTTCTTCCAACCCGATCGGCCTCGGATCCCCCCTCGGACCGTCGCGGGAGCGACCGAAGCCGTCACACCACCCGCACAATGGAGAATTCAATGAGCCAGATAGTTACCCGCCCCAGCGCCGGCCCGATCGCCGTCGTGGACAATGGACCGCTCGTCTCAGCCATCGTCGTCACCCGGAACCGGGAATCCCACCTCAGGGAGTGCCTGACCGGGCTGATGGAGCAGACCATCGCCGACCGGATGGAAGTGATCCTGGTGGACCGCGGCTCGGATGAGTGCGAATGGGCAGTGGCGGCGGACCTGCAGAGGCGCTACGGCAACATCTCTTTGCTGCGCGTTCCCGCCGCGGCGGCGGGCAAGGCGGTCAACATGGCCCTCAGGATGGCCGGGGGCAAGTACCTCACCATCGTGGACGCCACCGACCGCATGCGGCGCGACGCCTACCAGCAGCTGGTGGCGACCCTGGAAGCGGCCCCGGCGGCGATGCTCGCTTACGGCGACACCTGTTTTACCGCGATCCCCCACGAAAGCTTCGCCAGCCACACCAGCTACGGCAAGGTGATCTGGCCGGACTATACGCCCCAGCAACTCGGCCAGCTCTCCGAGGTGGCCCCGCACCCGCTCTGGCGCAGGGAGCTGCACGACAGCATCGGCTTTCTCCCGGAAGGTTACCCGAACCACGGGATGCGCGAGTTCCTGCTCAGGGCGGCGGAGCGTTTCCGCCTCCTGCACCTCCAGGAATTCACCGGGCTGAAACTGATCGACTCCACCGCGCAGGCCGCCCAGGCCCAGCCGCAGCAGGCCGCGCCGGCGCAGGAGCCGGTCGCAGTAGAGGCGGTCCCGGTACGACAACCGGATCCGGTCGCCACCCCGGCCCCGCTCCCCACTCCCGAAGAGGCGTACGCGGCGCTTGCCCCCCTACTCTCCGGCGACGACGCGCAAGAAGCGGCGGCAGCCTTGCGGGAGCACCTGCTGCGCTACCCGCAGCACGCCGTGGCGCACAACGATCTCGCCGCCGTCAGCTACCGGCTGGGCGACTGCAGCCGCGCCCTCGAGGAATACCGCGAGGCGGTGCGCCTGGAGCCGGACGAGGAGGTCTACCGCAAGAACCTGGCCGACCTCCTCTACGTGGAATTCGGACAGGTGGACGAGGCCATCGGCATCTACCTGAAGCTCCTGGAAAAGAACCCGCGCGAGGTGGAGACCCTGCTGAACCTCGGCATCATCTGCAAGGGAGTGGGTCAGCCCGGCGAGGCCGAGACCTTCTTCCAGAGGGCCTTGGAGATCGAGCCCTGGAACCAGGCGGTGCGCGAGCAGCTCTCGCAACTGAGGCAGGACCAGGAACCCGCTGCCGCCGCGGTGACGCCCGCGGAGGCGGAAGAGGACGAGCAGACAGCCGAGGAGCGCTACCAAAGGTCGCAGGAGCTGGTGCAGCAGGGGGATCTGGCCGGGGCCGAAGCGGAGCTTTCCGCGATCCTCGCCCTCTACCCCGACTTCGCCCCGGCGCATAACGACCTGGCGGTACTCGCCTACGACAAGGGAGACAAGGATGCCGCCCGCACCCACTACGAGAAGGCGGCACAACTCGCCCCGGGCAACAGCACCTTCCAGAAGAACCTCGCCGACTTCTACTTCGTGGAAGGTTACGACGTGGACGGCGCCATCAACATCTACCTCGACCAACTGAGAAAAGAGCCCAAGAACATCGAGACGCTGATGAGCCTCGGCAAGATCTGCACCATCCTGGACCGCCCGCAGGAGGCCGAGACCTTCTACGGCAAGGTGATCCACCTGGAGCCCTGGAACCGCGACGCCCGCGAGTGCCTTGACACCCTGAAGCAGGCGGCGAACTCGTAACCTGCGGTCGCCAGCCCCGAACCGACGACGACGCCCGGGCGACCTGAAGGTGCAACCGGGCGTTCTTGTTGGCAATTTCGTTTTTCACTAAAGTTTCCGGCGCAGGATGCCGATACGACAGGCGGCTAATGAGCATCTAGCGCGGAGGATGTTATGGCAACCCAGAAGACGGCCTGGGACTACCTGGGCGACATGTTCGACACCCTGACCTCTCAGGACACCATGAAGGCGCAGGCGGCGACCAGCGCCATGGCCACCGGCGCGGGGTTCTTCCAGAAGAAGGACTACACCCGCGCGGCGAGCGAGTTCAAGCGCGCCATCTCGCTGGACCCGACCAACTCCCAGTCGTACAACTACCTGGCCAACGCCTACCTGGCCCAGAAGAAGTACGACGACGCCATCAAGACCTACAGGACCTCCCTCACCATCGACCCGACCCAGGATTCGGTGCACACCAACCTGGGAAACATCTACCTGCAGCAGAAGAAGTACAACCTCGCCGAGAAGGAGTTCAAGGACGCCGCCCGCCTCAACCCCTCGGACACCCTGGCGCCCTACACGCTGGGACAGCTCTACCTGCAGACCGGCCGGCTGCCCGAGGCGGAGGCCCAGTTCAAGAAGGTCTCCAAGATGGCTCCCACCGACCCCAACCCCTACTACAGCCTCGGGGCCACCTACAACAAGGAGGGGAACTACGCCGAGGCGGTGAAGCAGTTGACCAAGGCGGTCAAACTCCGCCCCAAGATGGAGGCGGCGCACTTCGAACTGGGGGTCGCCTACGCCGCGCTGGGCGACAGCACCAACGCGCAGAAGGAAGTGGACACCCTGACCAGGCTCAATTCCGCCCAGGGTGCGCTGCTGCAAGCGACCATCGCCCAGCCCAAGTTCGTGGCCGCCGGCGGCGGCGAAACCGACACCTTCACTCCGGCCTTACAGGCCGGCACGGACCTCGGCAGCCTTCTCGGCGTCGATCCCAACACCAAGCTCAACATCCAGGCCAAGGAGTTCAGCCTCACCTTCTACTTCGATTCCGCCATGGATGCCACCTCGGTACAGGACACCAGCAACTGGACCATCGCCAAGGCAACCGGCGGCGCGGCGGGATACTACAACAACCTCCTACCGGTGCTCCCCACCGAGGCGTACATACCGCAGAACCCCACCAGCGTGGTGTACGACCCGGAAAAGCAGGCCGCCACCGTCACCTTCACGCTGAGCCAGAACTCCACCAACAATGCCACCATCGACCCGGCCCACATGGTCTTCAAGTTCACCGGGACCGACGCCCGCGGCAAGATCATGGACCCGACGGCGGACGAGTATGCCGGCGCGTCGGACACCCCCTTCTAGTCCGACCCGGCCTCTACCAATTGAGGCAATAAACAAACCGCTGCAAAACGACGACTGCCGCCCCTCCTTTACCGGGAGAGGCGGCAGTTTTGTTTCAGGGGCGCCCCGCCGCTTGCGGGTCGCGGGGGCAGTTGCAGCTCAATCCGCCCCCTCCGCCTTCTTGAGCGACTGCGCCTCCCCCTGCTTCTGCTTGAGACGCTCCTTGAGCTTGAGCTGCAGCAGGCTCGGGCGTTGCCTCTCCTTGGCCGACGCGACGATGGCGCCGTAGCGGGCGAGGAAGGGGTGGCCGTGGCTCGGTGTTGCCGGGGCGGGCCGGGCCTCGCGCAGGTTATAGACCAGGTCGATGGCCGGTCGCACGGCGTCCAGGCCGAAACCCTCTCCGGCCAGGATGTTGCGGTAGACCTCGGTGTGCAGGTCGGTAAACCCTTCCGAGAACTCGAAAGCCTCCCCGTTCAGGGTCAGCGAACGGTAGGTCGTCTTCCCCGCCTGGAGCGCCTCCTCCGGCAGGTCCTCGCGCCCCACCGACAGGAACCAGCGCACCCGCGCGTTTTCCAGCTCCAGGAACCCCGCCATGCGGCGCGGGTCGGAGAGGTGCACCTCCTGCCGCTGCACCGGCCCGAAGATCCACATGAGCATGTCGAAGAAGTGCACCCCTATGTTGGTGGCGACCCCCCCGGACTTGCTGACGTCCCCCTTCCAGGAGGTGAAGTACCAGTTCCCCCTGGAGGTGATGTAGGTGAGTTCCAGGTCCAGCTTCGACCCCTTGGGGGCGCTCCTCACCTTCTCGCGCAGCGCGACGATGGCGGGGTGCACCCTGAGCTGCAGGATGTTGTGCACCCTCCGCCCGCTCTCCTGTTCGAATTCCTTGAGGGCGTCGACGTTCCAGGGGGTCAGCACCAGTGGTTTCTCGCAGATGGCATCGGCGCCGATGCGCAGGGCGAAGCGGATATGGGAGTCGTGCAGGTAGTTGGGGGAGCAGATGCTGACATAGTGGATGCGCTCCTCCTCGCCGAGGCGGCGCAGCTTCTCCGCGTGGCGGTCGAAGCGCTCGAATTCGGTGAAGAAGGCCACGTCGAAGGAGTAGCTGTCCAGGATCCCCACGGAATCTGACTTGTCCACCGCGGCCACCAGTCGGTTGTCCGTGTCGCGGATGGCTTTCATGTGGCGCGGCGCGATGTAGCCGCCGGCGCCGATCAGCGCGAAGTTTTTCATGCTCGTCCTTTCCTTTTCATGATGTCGGCCAGCCCGGACGACGCGTCGCCGCAACGCGTCTTTCCATCGCAGGGCTGCTCGGGCCGGAGGCTCCGCCCCCTCTGCCTACTTGCAACCTCCACGCCAGCGGCTCCCGCGCCCCCCCGAGGATCTCGCCCCCCGCCGGGGCGTCTTCGTTTTTCCATGGGATACCGGCCGCTTGCCGCATCCCCCGGGAAACCCGGAAGGAAAGGCTCAGGCCGGCTCACACGCCCCGCTCCCCCCTCCCCTTGCCGCCGTGGCGCCGCCGTTCAATTTTTTGACCCGCCCGGGTTCCCGCCGCGCGTCAAAGTTGCGGCTCCCCGTAACCAGGGGGGGCAAGGGGTGGCCGCACCCCCCGGAGCGCGCCCGGCGCGGCCTGCGGGAGGGGTAAATCCTCCCCGCACGGGGGCGGGAGCGGGGGAGGCGGGGTTGGCTCCATAATTGCAGCAAGAGGGAGCCGACGGCGCGGCATCAGGCGTCCGGACCGGCTCTACCGTAGCGGAAAGGGGTTCATCGATGAGGATAATGATTGGAGTCACCGAGATCGGCGGCAACATACCCGTGGTCGCCGGCGCCCTGCGCCAGTTGGGGCACCAGGTGACCACCGTGGTGAGGCAGAAGAACAGCTGGTGGCCCATCGAGTACGACGTCGACTTCAGCGGCCGGGACATGACCATCGAGGACGTACTCGACATCGGCTACCTGGTGGGGACCCACGACGTCTTCATCTTCCAGTGGGCCCGCACCAGCCTGCTCCCCAACCACGCCGACTACCCTTTCATAAAGAAGGCGGGCAAGAAGATCATCTCCTGCTTCGTGGGAAGCGACGTGAGGGATACCGGGGCCTACAAGCAGTGGTATGTCGACGGGCGCCGGTTCCTGGAAAAGCTCCCCTTCCCGGAGGATCCCGTGGTCAACCCGCTCTTCTCCATGAGGATGGCGGAACTGCACAGCGAGATCATCCTCTCCCAGCCCAACCAGTCGGTGCTCGGGGTGCGCCCCTACCACCACTTTTTCCTCCCCATGGAACTCTCCCTGTACCGCCAGCACATCCCGGCGCGGGAGGTGCCGGTGGTGGTGCACGCCCCTTCCAAGAGCTGGCTCAAGGGGACCGACGTCATCATGGCCGCCCTGGAAACCCTCAAACAGCAGGGGGTGCGCTACGAGCTCCGCTTCCTGGAGGGACTCCCCAACGACGTGGTGATCAAGGAGCTGATAAACGCCGACGTCCTGATCGACGAGCTGTACTTCCCGCTGCACGGCAAGCTGAGCCTGGAAGGGCTCGCCTGCGGCTGCGCGGTGGTGAACGGGGACCGGGAGGACTACGAGCCCTTCCCGGCGGAGCGCCCCTTCTGGTACGTGAATCCGGACAACATCGTGGAGCGGCTACGCCAGCTCCTGACCGACCGGGACCTGAGGATCAGGCTGGCCCTTGAGGGTGGGCCGTACATGAAGATGCACCACGACCACGTGCGGGTCATGCAGCGGGTCATGGACAAGCTGGAGCAGGGGGAAAACTGCCGCTGCGACCACTACCCGACCTTTTTCACCGGCGGGTACCGGCTCCCGGACGGGGAAGCGATCCCGGCCGAGCTGGTGGGGGCCACCACCCAGCTGGTGCGCAGATGGGGACTCCCCGAGGGGGTGAACCTTGCGGAGACGGTGGCGCGCGGGCTGCTCTCCCCGGACATCCTGAAAAATGAGCAGGCCGTACCCCGCTGGAGCCGCACCCAGAGCGGAGGTCATATTTTTGACAAGACATCCCCGGTCGAGCTTGATCTGCAGCCGGAGCACCTGAGGGAAGCGAGACAGATATGAAGTTTCTGCAAATCCTGACCTTCTACCCCGTCTACCTCAACCACTTCTACAACAGCCGGCCGGGGCTCGCCCAGCAGCCGTACGAAATCCAGCTCGAGGCCCTCTTCCAGGACGGCTTCGGCGCCTCTCACGTCTTCGCCCCCTACCTCAAGGGGGCCGGCTATGACAGCCGGATGCTGATCGTCAACTGCGAGCCGCTGCAAAGGCAGTGGCTGGCCGAGCAGGGCGAGCTTGCCATGGCGCAGCGCCCTGACCTCACCGTCCACGAGGTCGCGGCGAAGCAGGTTGAGGCCTTCCGCCCCGACATCTTCTACACGAGCGATCCCATCCTCTTCGACAGCGGCTTCGTGAGGGCCCTCTCCTACCGCCCCGCCATGGTGTTCGGCTGGCGCGCCTCCAGCGTGCCGGAGGAGACGGACTGGTCGGAGTTCGACCTCATCATCTCCAACTTCGAGTTTTCCCTGGAACTGGCAAAAAAACGAGGGGCGCGCGCTACCCGGTTCTTCATGCCCGGCTTCCCTCCCCACGTGGCGAAGGTGGTGGCGGCCGAGGAGAAGCGCTACGACGTGGTCTTCACCGGGCAGGTCTCCGAGGCCCATCACCGCCGCCGGGCGGTCCTGAACGAGCTCTGCGCCGCCGCCGGGCGGGGGAACTTCTCCCTGGACTGTTTCATCCCGGAGCCCCTCGAAGGGTTCGCGCCGGGGATCGTCCAGCACAACCATGGAGCCGTCTGGGGGATGGACATGTTCCGCACCCTGCGCCGGGGAAGGATCGCTCTCAACGTGCAGTGCGACATGGGGAGCGAGCAGGCCGGCAACATGCGGCTTTTCGAGGCGGCGGGGAGCGGATCCTTTCTCCTCACCGACTACCAGGCCAACATCAGCCGCTACTTCGAGCCGGGGCGGGAGCTGGAGACCTACGCGAGCCCGGGAGAGCTGGCGGAGAAGGTCCGGTACTACCTGGAACATCCCGAGGCACGCGAGGAGATCGCCCGGCGGGGTCAGCAGCGCTGCCTGGCCGAGTACGCCATGGACAAGCTGGCCTTCAAGATGGACGAGCTCATCAAGGAGACCCTGGCCGCCAAAGGGACCCCCGTTCCCTGCCCCCCATGCGGGAAAGCGCCTCCCGCCGCGCAAACCGGCGAGATCACGGGAAACGCGATTGCCGCAACAATCACTGAAAAAGGAAACGAAACCATGACACAGGGAACCGCACAGCAGTCGGTCGAGGAAAAAGTCAGCAGCTTCATCAAGGAATCCGTGGAGCACCTCCAGGCGGGACGGGCCATCAAGGCGATGCGGCTGGCCGAACAGGCCCTCGGCTTCGGGCTCTACGTGCCGGGGCTCCACTACCTGTACGCGGTATCCCTTGACCAGGTCGGCCGCCACGAGGAGGCCCTCGAGGAGCTCCAGAGCGAGCTGGCGAGAAATCCGGGGCACAAGGAAGCCGCCGCCATGGCCGCCCATCTCACCCCCCTGCTGGTCAAGCCGCCGCGCCCGGAGATCCCCACCGAGCAGCGCGGGTACCAGACCTCGCTCCCCCGTGAGACCCTGCTGGAGATCCAGAACACCAGCCACAACTACAGCTACCGCGGCATCCCGATGATCAAGAACCCGTTCGACTTCGCCATCTACCCGATCCTGATCTGGGACAAGAAGCCGCGGACCATCATCGAGATCGGCTCCAAGGACGGCGGAAGCGCTCTCTGGCTGGGAGACATGCTGGACAACTTCGGGATCGACGGCCACGTCTACTCCCTCGATATCGTGGGGGTCAAAAAGGTGAGCCATCCCCGGGTGACCTTCGTGGAGGGGGACGGACGCGACCTGGCGGAGAGCTTCTCCCCCGAATTCATACTGACCCTCCCGCGTCCGCTCCTCGTGATCGAGGACGCCGACCACTCCTACGAGACGAGCAGCCACGTCCTTTCCTTCTTCCACCGCTACCTGGCCGAGGGGGAGACCATCATCATCGAGGACGGCATCATCTCCGATCTCGGCATGGACCCCACCTACAGCTCCGGCCCCCACCGGGCGATCAAGGAGTTTTTGGGGCTTCACGGCGGGGACTACCAGATGGAGGGGCGCTACTGCGACTTCTTCGGCTACAACCTCACCTGGTGCACCAACGGGTTCCTGAAGAGGACCACCCCCAACCGGGAGGTGGCCGACGCACACCGCAGCGGGAGCCTGGTCTACCCCACCCCCCGCACCGTACCCTATCCGGAAAACCACCTGCTGGACAAGGGGCTCATCCGTGAGTTCATGGAAGACGACCCGGCGCCCAAGGGGATCCAGAGCCAGATGTCGGCCAACGAGCGTTTCCAGCTTTACTACGCGCTGAGAAAGGAGCTCGCCCCGCAGGGCCCGCTGCTCCGTTTCGTGGAGATCGGCTCCTACAGCGGTGCGTCGCTCGTGCTGATCCACCAGGCCCTCTCCCGGCTGGGGGTCCAGTTCCAGGGGATCTGCGTCGAGCCGGGGGGGACCGAGCAGTTCCACGAGGTGGTGAAGAAGCTAAACGGCAGCGTGATCCACTTTCCGCTCTTCTCCCACCAGGCCGCCGAACGGCTCTCGGTCATGCTGGAGCCCGGGCGGCTCCCGGAGTTCATGTTCATCGACGGCGACCACTCCTACCAGGGGGTGAAGCAGGACATCCTCGATTACTTCCCGCTCCTCGCCCCGGGGGGAATCATGCTGTTCCACGACTACCTCCCTGCCATGGACGACGCCAACCGCGCCGCCATCCTGAGCCACCACGGCAACAACGAGCCGGGGATCCGCCAGGCGGTGGAGGAGCTCATGGTGGAGACCTACCGCTGCCAGCCGATCGAGCTGCCGCTGCTCTACCCGACCGACCCGACCCAGACCCAGCCGCAGCTCCCTATCATACCGGGGGTGTTCTCCACGGTGCGCGCCTACCGCAAACCCCGGCAGTAGCCGCACCCGCCCCGGGGGGCGGCGCCGCCAGCCGCCCCAGCCGCCCCAGCCGCCACTTTCGCACGCCCCGGCCACGCGTCGGGGCAGGAGTACCCGTGAGCAACCAGTACCAGGACCCGACCGACAAAAAACTCAAAGTCGTCCACCTCTCCCACACCAACTACGGCGGCGCCGGCAAGGCCGCCTATCGGCTGCACCAGGGGCTCAGGAGGAGCGGGGTGGACTCCACCATGCTGGTCCTGAACCGCAAGGGGGACGACCCGAGCGTGCGGGCCATCCCGAGCGGGGAGGTAGGCGGGGTGATCGACTGCCCCCTGGAGTACCCGGCCAACGAGGCCTACTGGCAGAGGGTCTGGACCCGCTGGTGCCGCAAGATCTACGACTACCCCAACCGCCAGGAGTGCATCGAGATCTTCAGCGACGACTATTCGGAGCTGGAGCTCTCCTGCTCGCGCGAGATCCGCGAGGCGGACATCGTCAACCTGCACTGGGTGCCGGGCATGGTGAACTGGGAGCAGGCCGCGGCCGCGTTCCAGGGTAAGCAGGTGGTCTGGACCATGCACGACATGAACCCCTTCACCGGCGGCTGCCACTACGCGGGGAGCTGCCGCAACTACCTCAGCGGGTGCGGCAGCTGCCCGATGCTCGGGTCCAAGGACCCGCAGGACATGTCGCGAGCCGGCTTCCTCGCGAAGGAGGCCGCCTACCGCCGGCTCCAGCTGCACCCGGTGGCCCCGAGCCGGTGGCTCGCCGCGACCGCCTCCGAGAGCGCGCTCCTCTCCCCCTTCCCGGCCCGGGTCATCCCCAACGGCTTCCCCACCGAGGTGTTCCGCCCCTTCGCCAGGCGCGAGGAGGTGCGCCGGGGGTACGGCGTCCCCGAGGGGGCCAAGGTAGTGCTGTTCGGCGCGGAGAACCTCGCCAACGAGCGCAAGGGGTTCGTCTACCTGCTGCAGGCTCTGCGCGGGCTCTGCGACTACAACCTGGTGCTCGCCGTCTTCGGCACCCTGCAGGAGGAGCTGCGCAACACACTGAACCTCCCCATCATCAACCTGGGCTACGTCGAGGAGGAGGAGACGCTGGCCGCCCTCTACTCGATGGCGGATGTGTTCGCCATCCCCTCCATCGAGGACAACCTCCCCAACACGGTGGTGGAGGCGATGCTCTGCGGCGTGCCGGTGGTCGGCTTCGACGTGGGGGGGATCCCGGACATGGTGCTGCACCGCGAGACCGGCTTCGTGGCCCCCGCGCGCGACGTGAAGGCGCTGGCGGAGGGGATCTGGTGGACCCTGTTCCACCCCGAGGCGCAGGGCATGGGGGAAAAGGCCCGGCAGCGCGCCTTCGCCACCTACAGCCTGGAAGCCCAGGCGGCGAGCTACGGCGAACTCTACCGCGAGATCGTGTCCCGGGCGGAGACCCCTTCGGGGCGCGCCGCCGCGCTCCCCGTCACATCGCCCCCCTCCGGCAGGGACGGCTCCGAACCCGTTTCCGGCGCCTGCCCCAAGATCTCCATCGTGGTCCCCTCCTACAACCAGGGGGACTACCTGGGGGCCTGCCTGGAATCGATCGTGTCCCAGGGGTACCCAAACCTGGAGCTGATCGTTATGGACGGCGGGAGCAGCGACGGCTCCGTCGAGGTGATCAGGCAGTACGAAAAGCAGATCTCCTACTGGCAGAGCCAGCCCGACGGCGGCCAGTACCGGGCCATCGACGAGGGGTTCCGGCGCTCGACCGGCGACATCATGGGGTGGCTCAACTCGGACGACATGCTCCACCCCGGCGGCCTGAAGGTGCTGGCCGAGGTGTTCGGGGGGCGCCCCGAGGTGGAATTTCTGACCGGCAAAAGGATCGGCTTCGACGGCGACGGGAAGCTCAACTCCTACGGCTTCGAAACCAAGACCTGGAGCCGCGCCGAACTCCTGCGCAAGGACCTGATCCACGAGGTATCCCTGTTCGTGATGCAGGAGGCGACCTACTGGCGCAGGAGCCTGTGGGAGAAGGCGGGGGGAAGCCTCGACCTCTCCTTCAAGATCGCCGCCGACTTCGAGCTCTGGCTCCGCTTCAGCCGCTACGCGAAGCTGCACACGGTGGCCGCCCTGATTGGCGGTTTCCGGTACTACAGCGGCGGGCAGCGCTGCAACCAGTTCCGGGCAGAGTACCTTACCGAGTGCGACGCGGTGATCGACCGGGAGCGGGAGCTTCCCCCCACCCCGCTCAGCTTCGAGGCCGCTCCCCCCCCGATCCCGTATCCGCTTTGCGCGGAGCCCAAGCCCTCCATCGCCATCAGCGTGCCGGAGCTCCCCACGATCTCCATCGTCACCCCGAGCTTCAACCAGGCCGGCTTCCTCGAGGAGTGCCTGGACTCCGTGCTCTCCCAGAACTACGGCCGGCTCGAGTACATCGTCATGGACGGCGGGAGCACGGACGGCTCGGCGGAGATCATCAAGAAGTATGAAAGGCACCTCTCCTTCTGGCAGAGCCGCCCCGACGGCGGGCACTACCCGGCGGTGAACCAGGGCTTCGCCCGCTCCACCGGCCAGGTGATGGCCTGGCTCAACTCCGACGACAAGTACCACCCGGGCGCCCTGCGCCTGGTCGCCGACACCTTCCGCCACTTCCCGGAGAGCGCCTGGATCACCGGGAGCCCCACCGGCTGGGACGTCTCGGGCGCGGTGCAGTACATGGCCGCCGAGATCCCGCTCTGGTCCCGGGCCAAGTACCTGCGCGGCGAGATCGGCCCGCCGCACATCCAGCAGGAATCGACCTTCTGGCGCCGCGGACTCTGGGAGCAGGCGGGGGGGAGCCTCGACACCGACTTCGAGCTGGCGGCGGACCTGGAGCTGTGGGCGCGCTTCTTCCGCCACGCGGAGCTGAGGACCCTGCACGCGCCGCTGGGCGGTTTCCGCAGCCACCCCGACCAGAAGACGGCGAGCCTCTTGGAGCGCTACAACGCCGAGGCGGCCCGGGTCATCGAGCGGGAACGCCGCTTCTACCTGGCCTCGGGATCCCCCGGCCTCACCCCCGCCCCGCCGGCGTTGCAGGTGAGCGAGGTGGAGGGACGTGCCCGCACCTCGGTGATCCCGGAAAACTTCGGGGCCTTCACCTACTCCCGCGCCTATCATTTCGCCTACTTCGCCGGGATGGACCTCGAGCTGTACGGCGCCCCGGTCGATCCCGCCGACTGCGACCTCAAGGTGTACCAGGACCTCCTCGCCTACTCCTTCATCAGGAAGAACGTCCCCGAGGGGGCCAGGATCCTCGAGGTGGGAGGGGGCGCCTCGCGGGTACTGAGGGCGCTCAAGGATCACTACGAGTGCTGGAACCTGGACAAGCTGGAAGGGGTGGGCAACGGCCCGGTGGCCGTGGCCGCCGACGGCTACCGCCTGGTGCGCGACTGCCTGGGCTCCTTCTCCCCCGAGCTTCCCGCCGGCTACTTCGACGTAGTCTTCAGCATCTCGGTGCTGGAGCACGTGGAACAGGGCGAGGAGCAGTTCGAGAAGATCCGCGCCGACCTCGACCGGGTGCTCAGGCCCGGGGGGTGGTCCCTGCACTGCTTCGACGTGGTGGCCAGGGGGCCGGGCAAAGGGGTCTGGAGCAACCCCCTGCTCCCCTACCTGTTCGAGAAGGTCGCCACCGTGAACCGCTTCGTCCCCCCGGAGCAGGTCTACCAGGACCCCTTCGTCTACCACATGAGCGAGGCGGCCTACGACCGGCACTGGAGGCCGATGACCGGGGTCCCGATCCGCGAGCACGGTTTCCCGCTCTCCTACAACGTCCTGTGGCAGAAACCCGATACCGGGGCGGCGCCCCCCGCGTCATCCGCCCCCGCCCCCGCCGGCGACAAGCAGGGGTACCTGGTCTCCGCCATCGTATCCACCTACAACGCCGGGCGTTTCTTCCGCGGCTGCCTGGAAAACCTGCTGCGCCAGACCCTGTACCAGAGGGGCGAGCTGGAGATCGTCATCATCGACAGCGGCTCCCAGCAAAACGAGGGGGAGATCGCCCGCGAGTTCATGGCCCGCCACCCCCACATCGTGTACCGGCGCACCGAGCGCGAGACCCTCTACGCCGCCTGGAACCGGGGGATCGCCCTCGCCCACGGCCGTTTCCTCACCCACGCCAACACCGACGACCGGCACCGCGCCGACGCCTTCGAGCTGATGGCGCGCGAGCTGGAACGAAGCGGGGCGGGGCTCGCCTACATCGACGCCCTGATGACCTGCGGCGCCAACGAGACCTTCGAGGAGAACGGCGCCACCAAGAAATGGCTGTTACCCGACTTCGATCTGCGCCAGGCGCTCTTCGACTGCCCCTTCGGCTGCCAGGTGATGTGGCGCGCCGACGCGCACGCCGAGGTCGGCAGCTTCGACGGCAGCTTCAAGCGGGCCGGCGACTACGAGTTCTTCTTCCGGCTGGCCCTCAAGAAGGGGGCGCTGCACATCCCGGAGATCGCCGCGCTCTACCACGAGTCGATCGACAACCTCTCCTACCAGGCCCCGCAAGAGGTGATCCGCGAGGTGCACGGCTTCATCGACGCCCTGCGGACCACCTTCCCGCTGGAGCAGATCTACCCGTACCTGGAGCAGGACGGCTCCCCCGCCGCACGGGTGGCCGCCCTGGTCGATTTCGGGAACCTGCTCATGGGCGCCAGCGGCTCGCTCTTCACCGATCTCCCGCTGGCCGAGTCCTTTTACCGCAAGGCGCTGGAACTCCAGCCGGGACGCTCCGAGCTGGCCGACAACCTGGCGGTGGCAGCCATGGCGCAGGGGAAGCGGGAGGCCGCCCTCTCGGCCATCGCGCTCAGCGCATCGCAGACGCCCCGGCTGGCGAGGTACCGGCAGGAGCTGCTCCAGGGACGCATCCCCGCCCAGCTCGACCTGGTCCGCATCCCGCACCCCGGACTGGACGCCATGGCGCCGGTGAAGGTCCTGGAGCAGATCCGGGTGCCGCTCACCCCGCAGGAGCTGGCGGCGCGCAAGCCGGCCCGGACCGCGCCCACCACTCCCAGGGAGGGGAACCCCTCCTTTCCGACAGTGGTGGTGGACGGCGTCTTCTTCATGACCCCCAGGACCGGCATCACCCGGGTGTGGGAAGCGCTCCTCAACGAGTGGGCGGCAACCGAGTTCGGCAGATCCGTGCTGGTGCTGGACCGGATCGGCACCGCGCCCAAGATCCCGGGGCTGCGCTATCGGACCGTCCCCGGCTACGACGTCCGCCCCGAGGGGTGGGACCGTGCCATGCTGCAGCAGGTCTGCGACGAGGAGGGGGCCGACCTCTTCATATCCACCTATTACTCGAGCCCGCTCACCACGCCGTCGCTTTTTCTGAGCCACGACATGATCCCCGAGATGAGCGGGATGTACGACCTGCGCGACCCGCAGTGGCAGGAGAAGCGCCACGCCATGGCGCGCGCCCGGGCCTTCGTGGCCGTCTCGCGGAGTACCGCGCGGCACATGGAGCAGCTCTACCCCGAGCTTGCCGGCCGCATCGAGGTGGCCCATTGCGGCATCGACCGCGAGCTGTTCCGCCCCGCCTCCGAGGAGGAAAAGGCGGCCTTCCGGAAGGCTCGCGGCATCGCCAGGCCCTTCTTCCTGTTCGTGGGGAAGCGGACCGAGCACAAAAACGGGAGGCTGTTGTTCCGGGGCTTCTCCCGTCTCCCCGAGCGGGGCGAGCTCGCGCTCCTCTGCGTAGGGGGTGCACCGGAGCTCGAGCCGGAACTGGCCGCGCTGGCCGCGGGGAGCGAGGTGCACCTCGCGCAGTTCGGGGATGACGAGTTGCGCATCGCCTACTCCTGCGCCGAGGCGCTGGTCTACCCCTCCACCCACGAGGGATTCGGGTTGCCGCTTTTGGAGGCCATGGCCTGCGGCTGCCCGGTGATCACCTGCCGCAACAGCTCGATCCCCGAGGTGGCCGGCGAGGCCGCCCTGTATGTGGATCCCGAAGACGCCGGGGAGATGGCCGCGGCCCTTTTGAAAGTGCGGGTAGCGCAGGAGCGCGGTCGTCTGATCGAACTGGGCGCCCGGCAGGCCGAGCAGTTCTCCTGGGGTAAGATGGCCCGCGCCATCCAGGAGATCATCTGCCGCAGCTTCCCGGTCGACGCCCGCCCCGCAGCCGGAGCGGAGCCCGCTGCCGCCGTCGGTGTCCCGGCCGCCGTCGTCCCCCCCGCCAACGCTGCGCCACCCCTTTCCGCGCCGTGCGCCGGGTCCGCCGCGTCCGCAAAAGCGCCATCGTCCGCAAAAGCGCCATCGTCCGCAAAAGCGCCATCATCCACAGAAGCGCCGCCGTCCCTCCCGCGCCTCTCCGTCGTGGTCCCCAGCTACAACTACGCCCGCTACCTGGAGCCCTGCCTGGACTCCATCCTCTCCCAGGGCTACCCGAATCTGGAGCTGCTGGTCCTGGACGGGGGCTCCACCGACGGCACGGTGGAGATCCTCAAGCGCTACGACCGGCACATCGCCTTCTGGCGCAGCCACAAGGACGCCGGCCAGTACGCCGCCATCGAAGAAGGGCTCAACCGCTCGACCGGCGAGATCATGACCTGGCTCAACGCCGACGACAAGTTCCACCCCGGCGCCTTCGACGCGGTCTCCCGCATCTTCGCGCAGGCGCCCGAGGTGGAGTGGCTCATGGGGCGCCCGAACAGCTTCGACGAGAACGGGGTGCAAAAGCACGTGCTCACCTTCCTCCCCATGAACTCGCGCGCCAAGTACCTGGTCGACGAGGAGTTCATCCAGCAGGAGGGGGTGTTCTGGCGCCGTTCCCTGTGGCAGCGCAGCGGTGCCTACATCGACGGGACGCTGCCGCTTGCGGCCGACCTGGAGCTGTGGGCCCGTTTCTTCAGGAGCGCGCGGCTCTTCTCGGTCGACCTCCTGCTGGCGGGCTTCCGCGACCACCCGTTGCAGAAGTCCAAGGACAAGGCGGGGTACACCGCCGAGGCCAACCAGGTGCTTGCCCGCGAGCGGGAGCTCTTCGCCGCGGAACGGACACCTTTCAACCCGCCGGCGCCGCTCCCCATCCTGATCCAGGGCGACAGGGTGATCCTGTGACCGCGCGACCCGACACATACCTGGTCTCCGCCATCGTCTCCACCTACAACGCCGAGCGCTTCCTGCGCGGCAAGCTCGAGGACCTGGAGGCGCAGACCATCGCGGACCGGCTGGAGATCGTGGTCATCGACTCCGCCTCCCCGGGGAACGAGCGCGCCATCGTCGAGGAGTTCCAGGCGCGCTACGACAACATCCGTTACCTCCGGACCGACAAGCGGGAAACCGTGTACCAGGCCTGGAACCGCGGCATCCGCATGGCAAAGGGGGAGTTCGTCACCAACGCCAACACGGACGACCGCCTCCGCAACGACGCCTACGAGGTCCTGGTGCGGACGCTTAAGGAGCACCCGGAGTGCGTGCTCGCCTACCCGGACATGCGCATCACCCAGGAGGAAAACGCCACCTTCGAGCGGCACAAGCCTTTCGGCTTCCGCGACTGGCCCGAGTTCGACCGCCTGAACCTCATCGAACTCTGCTGCGTCGGCCCCTTCCCGCTCTGGAGAAGGTCGCTGCACGACGAAATCGGCTACTTCGACGAGCGCTTCCGGAGTGCGGCGGACTACGAGTTCTGGCTGCGCGCGGCGCTCAGGCACGACTTCGTCCACGTCCCGCAGTTCCTGGGGCTGTACTGGCTTTCCGAGGAGACCGTGTCGAGGAAGGGGGACCTCCCCACCCTGGAGTACCTCGAGGTGCAGAGGGAGTACCGCCCCCGTTTCGCCCCGCTCGCCCCCCCGCCGGTGGAACTGGAGCCCGGCGAATGGCAGGAGTTCGAGGCCCTGGCCGCGCGCCTGGACGCCGGGGACGCGGCGATACTCCCCGAACTGGAACGCTTCAGCGAGCGCCACCCGCGCGCGCCGCGCTTCCACCTGGAGCTGGCCCATATCTTCTACAAGAAGGGGGAGATCGGCTACGCCAAGAAGTACTTCGAGAAGGCCGCCATCATCGACCCCGGTTCCGACAGCTACCGCGACAGCCTGCTCTCGTTCATGAAGAGCGAGCTGTACCAGGCGCTGCAGCACCAGACCGCCTTCGCGGCCGCCAACCCCGACGACCTGGAGGCCCACCTCTGCGCCGGCATGATCCTCATCCTGCTGGAGCGCTACCATGCGGCCCTGCCCCACTACCGGCGCGCCCTGGAGATCAACCCGGACAGCGCGCTTGCCCGGGAGAACATCGCCTTCCTGGAGCGTGAGCTCCGCCCCAAGGTGCGCCCCCTCACCTCCATCGTGGTGGCGGCCGACGACCGGGTGGAGTGCACCCGGGAATGCCTGGAGAGCATCGAGCGGCACACCCCGGAACCACACGAAGTGATCCTGGTGGCCAGGGGAGCGGACCAGGCGACGCTGGCCAGGCTGCAGGATCTCTGCGCCGGGCGTGCCGACCACCTGCTCATCGACAGCGGCGACCGCGCCCGTGCCGCCGCCTTCAACACCGGGCTCCGCGAGGCCGCCGGTCGGGACCTCGTCCTCCTGCAGGGGGACACCGTGCTGACCCGCGGCTGGCTCTCCGGGATGCTGGACGCCCTGGCCCGCGAACCCAACGCCGCGCTCTGCGGCCCCATGGCCAACCGCGCCCAGGGGGCGCAGGGAACCGGCGAGAACCGGTACCGGGACCTGCGCGAGCTGGAGAGCCGCGCCGACTCCTTCAGAAGCGACCACTACGGCCGGCGCATCCCGGTGCCGCGGCTGGCGGGCTTCTGCCTCCTCTTCCCGCGGGAACTCTTCGACGAGGTCGGGGAGCTGGAGCGCCGTTTCGCCTCGGACGCCTGGGCCGACGATTTCTGCCTGCGCGCGGCGCTCAGGGGACACGGCTGCGTCATCGCGGGCGACATCCTGGTGCACCGCTACGGCAGCGACGCCGACTGCGTCCCGACGGAAGAGCGCCGTCTGCTGGCAGCGAAGTGGGAACCCGCAGCCCTCGATTCGGAGCAGGCCGCGCGTGTACTGGCGCACCGGGCCCGGGTAGAGGGGGTCAGGCTCGCACAGGCGGGAAAACTGCAGCAGGCGGTCGACCTCTTGCTGCAGCAGGGGGTGGCGCTCGCGCCGGGGGATCCCGCGCCCTACCTCGCCCTGTCCGGGGTGCTCGCCGAGGCGGGGCGCCACGGTGAGGCGCTGGAGGTGCTGGCGCAGGCCCCGGCCGGAGGGGCGCTGGCGACCCACCTGCTGCGGGCCCGCTGCCACCGCGACGCCGGGCATCCCGACCGGGCAGCGGCGGAGCTGCAGCAAGCCGCCCTCCTCGCCCCCGAAGCGCCGGAGGTGCTCCAATTGCGGGGGGTGCTGGCGCTGGACGCGAGGGAGCGGGATCAGGCCGAGGAGCTCTTGCGCCGGGCACTGGTGGCCGACCCCGGCTGCGGCCGGGCCTACAGCACCCTCTCCGCCATCCTCTGGGAGCGCGGCGAAAGGGAGCAGGCGCTGCACCTGGCCGAGCTCGGCTTCGTCCTCCACCCGCTGGAACTCGCCGCGCTGTCACGCTACCACGACTACGCCACCTTCCTCGACGCGCTGCCGCGGGAGGAGGAGCGCCTGCGAGAGGCCCTTTCCCTCTACCCCGAGCACAAGGGGCTTTGCTACGGGCTGATCGAGCTCCTGATCCGCGACGCCCGCTACGGCGAGGCCATCGGGGAGATCGGGCGCGCCGCGGCGCGCTTTGACCTCGACGACGCCGGGATCGACGCCGCCCTCCAGATCAGGGGACTGGCCGGCGACCCGGCGCCCGCCGCCATGGGCACCGGCAGCGTCTCGCTCTGCATGATCGTGAAGGACGAGGCGCGCAACCTGGCCGCCGCGCTCGAATCGGTGCGGGGGCTTGCCGACGAGCTGGTCGTGGTCGACACCGGTTCCGGCGACCGCACCCGCGACATCGCCCGCATCTTCGGGGCGCGCCTGTTCGACTTCCCCTGGACCGGGAGCTTCGCCGAGGCCAGGAACTTCTCGCTCACCCAGGCCCGCGGGGAGTGGATCCTGGTGCTGGACGCGGACGAGGTGCTGGCGCCGGCCGACCTCGCCCCGCTTGCCGACCTGGTCAGGCGGGGGGAAGGGGCGGCCTATTCCTTCACCACAAGGAACTACACCGACGAGATCACCCGGCGCGGCTGGGTCGCCAACGGAGGCGAGTACCCGGAACAGGAGCGGGGGCGGGGGTGGACCCCCAGCGAAAAGGTGCGCCTGTTCCCGAACCGGCCGGCGCTCCGCTTCGAGGGGGCGGTGCACGAGATGCTGGAGCCCTCCCTGCTCCGGGAGGAGGTCCCCATCCACGCCTGCGACGTCCCGGTGCACCACTACGGCAAGCTGGACGCCGCCGGCAGCCGCGTCAAGCAGGAGCTCTATTACCGGCTGGGGGTGAAAAAGCTCGAGGAGGTGGGCGCGACGCCCGAGGCGCTCGCGGAGCTTGCGCGCCAGGCGACCGAGCTGGGGATGGGGCGCGAGGCGGAGGAACTCTGGCACCGGCTGCTCCGGGCGAGGCCGGAAAACGCCGAGGCCTTCTTCAACCTCGGCTACCTGTACCTCTGCTCCGGCGACTACCGGCAGGCGCGGGACCACGCCGCGAGGGGGGCCGAACTCGCCCCGGAACTGAAGGAGGCGGCGTTCAACCTGGCCAAGTGCGAGCTTTACCTGGGGCAGCCTGAAAAGGCGCTCTCCCGCTGCCGCGACATGCTGCAGAGATGGCCCGGGTACCCGCCGGCACTGTCGCTGCTCGCGGTCTGCCTGCTCATCGGGGGGGACCGGAGCGGCGGCGAGGCCGAAGTGGCGCGCCTGGCGGCACTGAACTACGACTGCGGCGATTTCCTGGAGGAGTACGCAGCGGGGCTGAAACGGGGGGCGCTGGACCACCTGGCCGCGCCGCTCCTCGACCTGGCGGCGCGCCTGCACGGGGAGGTGCGGCCATGACCGAGGGACAGACCCTGAAGGAGCTCTTCGCGGCGGCAAACGCCCTTTTCGCCTCCGGCGACCTGGCCGGCGCCGCCGAGCGCTACCGGCGCGTGCTGCGGCTCGACCCCTACTTCGCCCAGGGCAGCTTCAACCTGGGGTGCACCCTGGACCGGCTCTCCGGCCCGGGGGAGGCGCTGCCGTACTTCGAACGGGCGGCGCAACTGGCACCCCAGTGGAGCGAGGCGCAGGGAAACCTCGGCTTTGCCCTGGCCCGGCTGGGACGCATGGAAGAGGCCGCTCAGGCGCTCGCGCAAGCCTGCCGTCTCGCCCCCGAGAACGCCGGCTTGCGCAACAACCTCGGGCTCGCCCTGACTGCCCTGGGGCGCGGCGAGGAGGCCCGGGACAGCTTCCAGGAGGCGATCCGCCTCGCCCCCCGCTACCCGGAGCCGCACAGCAACCTGGGCATCCTGCTCGAGCGCTTCGGCAACGGCGGCGCGGCCATCCGCTCCCTGCGCGAGGCGCTGAGGCTCCGGCCCGACTACGCCGAGGCGCACCACAACCTGGCCAACGCGCTCAAATCGCAGGGGAGGCACCGGGAGGCGCTGGAGCATTACCGGGCGGCGCTGCGCCTCGACCCGGGGAACGCGGAGGCGCACAGTTCGCTGCTGTTCGCCCTGCTCTACCAGGCCGGCAGCGCCGAAGAGACCCTGTTCGCCGAGCATGCCGCCTTCGGCGCCGCGCACCGCTTTCCCCCCCGGCGCCACGACAACGCGCCGCTCCCGGACCGGGTGCTGAACATCGGCTACGTCTCCGCCGACTTCCGCGAGCACGCCGTGGCGCGCTTCATCGAGCCGGTGCTCGCCCACCACGACCGGGACCGCTTCCGGGTCTTCTGCTACGCCAACGTCTCCGTCCCCGATGCAAAAAGCGCGAGCCTCGCCTCGCTCTGCGACCGCTTCGTCAGCATCGCAGGGCTTACCGACGACGCCGTGGACCGGCTCCTCACCGAGGACGGCATCGACATCCTGGTGGACCTTTCCGGCCACTCTGCCGGCAACCGCCTGCCGCTCTTCGCCCGAAAGCCTGCCCCGGTGCAGATCACCTGGATCGGCTACCCCTTCAGCACCGGGCTCACGAGCATGGACTACCGCATCAGCGACGCCGTCTGCGACCCCCCCGGCGCGACCGAGCGCTACCACAGCGAGGAGTTGATCAGGCTCCCCGGCACCTTCTCCTGCTTCGCCCCCCCCGAGGATGCCCCTGCCGTGACCGGTCTCCCCTGCCTCGCCTCGGGACAGGTCACCTTCGGCTCCTTCAACAACCCGGCCAAGATCACCCCGGAGACCGTGGCCCTCTGGGCAGACGTGCTGCGCGCGGTGCCCGGCTCTCGCATGCTGCTCAAGGGGTACTCCTTCGCCTGTCCCGAGGCGAGGCAGCACCTGCTGGACGCCTTTTCCGAGCGCGGCATCGAGCCGCAACGGCTGGAGCTGACCGGGAACACCCCCTCCTACCGCGACCACCTGGCGCTCTACGGCCGGGTCGACCTCGCCCTGGACACCTTCCCCTACAACGGCACCACCACGACCTGCGAGGCGCTTTGGATGGGGGTGCCGGTACTGACCCTCTCGGGGGCTACGCACCGCTCGCGGGTGGGGGCTTCGCTTCTGCACGCCCTGGGACTGGACGCCCTGGCGGCACAGGAAGGATCCGCTTTCGTGGAGCGGGCCGCGGCCCTCGCGCTGGACCCTCCCCGGCTGAAGGAGCTCAGGGAGACCCTGCGCGACCGGATGGCAGCCTCCCCCCTCACCGACGGCGCCGGGTTCACTCGGAACCTGGAAGCCGCGCTCACGGAGGTCTGGGGCAGGTGGTGCCGCACCCATCCGCACCTTGCGGCGGATCCCAAGCTGGAGGGGGGGGCGCTCCTGCGCCAGGGAAGGCTCGACCTCGCGCTGCGGCGCTTCCTGGAGCCGCTGCGCTCGGGGGACAAGTCGACCCTCTGCGGGATCCAGGAGACGCTCAACGCCCAGACCGCGGCGGACCAGGCGCGGGCCCTCGCGCGCGAAGAGGGGGTGGACGATCCCGCTGCCCCGGAGGAGATCGCCAGCGACACCCTCGCCGAATGCGCCGAGCTCCTCTGCAGCGCCGGTCTGGTGACGCCGGCGGACCTGATCTGCCGCTACCTGGGGGACCGGGGCTATCGCACCCCCCGGGTGAGCCGCACGCTGGGAGAGGTGGCCCTGGCCATCGGGCAGCCGGCCGCGGCGGTGCACGCGCTCTCCCGCGCCCTGGAGCAGGGGGACGCCTCGCGCGCCACGCGCATCCTGCTGGTTAAGGCGCAGCAGGGGGCGCAGCTCCCGCCGCCGGACACGAAGGGGGAGCGCCTGCTGCTGATCAAGGCGTGGGGCTACGGCTTCTGGAGCGACGTGAACCACGTGCTCGGGCAGTTCCTCCTGGCCGAGATAACCGGCCGCACCCCGGTGGTGCACTGGGGGGCCAATTCGCTCTTCAGCGACGATCCCCTGGAGAACGCCTTCACCTATTTCTTCGAGCCGGTCTCCGCGGTCACCATGCACGACGTCATCTCGCGCCGGCGCAGCTTCTACCCCCCCAAGTGGCAGCGCGACAACGTGCGCCACGAGAACCTGGCGAAGTTCGACGGCCCCTGGTCCCGCTGTTCCGCACTCTGGACCCTGGAGCGCCAGGAAGAGGTCGTGGTGAGCGACTTCCATTACGCGGTGAACGACCTCGCCCCCTGGATCCCCGCCGCGCACCCGCTGCACGGGCTCTCCACCGAGGAGCTCTACCTCTACCTGTACCGGCGCTACCTGAGGGTGCAGCCCCGGATCCTGGAGCGGGTGGAGGCCTTCCATCGCGAGCAGCTGGCCGGCGCCCCGGCCATCGCGCTGCACGTGAGAGGGGGCGACAAGGTGGGCGAGGACCCGGGGCTTGCCCGGCTGAACGCCCTGTACCTCCCCGAGCTGGAGCGGCTGCTTGGCGAGGAGCCGCAAGCCCGCATCTTCCTCAGCACCGACGACGACAGGATCCTGGCCGGCTACCGGGAGCGCTTCGGGAGCAGCAGGCTCATCTACACCGTCTCGACCCGTACCGCGAACCTGCAGGGGGTGCACTACCAGAAGCAGGCGAGCCGCCGGGCGCTTGGGGAAGAGGTGCTCATCGACACACTCCTCGCCGCCCGCTGCGACCGTTTCCTGGGGAACGGCCTCTCCAACGTGTCGCTCGCCGTCGCGCAGATGAAGCGCTGGGCGCCGGGGACCTGCCGGCTCTTCGGCACCCGGCTGGACTACCTGCGCCAGCTCACCCTGTACCGGAGCTGACCATGAACCCGGAGCAGGCGGCACAAAGCCAGGCGCAGCTCAAATACGTGGAGCTCCTCTTGCGCAAGGGGATGCAGGAGGAGGCGCGCGCCCGGCTCGAGGAGCTGGTGCGGCAGGAGCCCCCCTGCACCGGCGCCTTTTACCTGCTCGCGGTGCTGAAAGGGGAGGACGGTTTGCCGCAGGAGGCGGCCGAACTGCTGGCCCGAACGCTTGCGCTGGAGCCTGAGAACACCAGGGTCCTGAACGCCCTGGGGGGCGCGCTGCGGCAACAGGGGGAGCTCGAACAGGCGGCGGCGGCCTTCGCCGAGGCGCTGAGGATCGATCCCCGCTTCAGCGAGGCGCGCATCAACCTCGCCCTGCTCTTGAAGGAGGCGCTGCGCTTTGGCGAAGCCGAGCTGATCCTGCGCGCCGGGATCGACCTCGCCCCCGGCTCGGTGCGCCTCAACTACAACCTCGCCAACGTGCTGCACGCGCAGGGGAGGAGCCTGGAGGCGGTGGCCGCCTACCGGGAGACGCTGCGCCTCGACCCGGACCACCTGGACGCCCGGCAGAACCTCCTCTTCGCCCTGCACTACTCGCCGCAGTCGAGCCGGCGCGAGATCTACGCCGAGCACCTGAAGGCGGCACGCAGCCGCCCCTTCCGCCCCCCCCGGCAGGAGCCCCCAGCGCGCCCCACCCCCGGCGGCCGCATCAGGGTCGGCTACCTCTCCCCCGACTTCCGGGGACACGCCGTGGCGAGCTTCATCGAGCCGGTGCTGCGCGAGCACGACCGCGACCGCTTCGAGATCTTCTGCTACGCCAACGTTCCGACTCCCGACCCGACCACGCGGCGCCTGATGGGGCTCACCGAGCAGTGGCGCGACATCCACGGCATGGCCGACCACAACGCCGCGGCGCTCATCGCCCGCGACGGCATCGACATCCTGTTCGACCTGGCCGGGCACACCTCCGGCAGCCGGCTGCCCGTCTTCTGCCACCGTCCCGCGCCGATACAGGTCACCTGGATCGGCTACCCCGACACCACCGGTCTGCGGGCGCTGGACTACCGGATCACCGACGCGCTGGCCGACCCACCCGGAGCCGCGGACCGCTGGCACAGCGAGCGGCTGCTGCGGCTACCCCGCTCCTTCTGCTGCTACCTCCCCCCGGTCGAAGCCCCGGAACTGGTCCCGCCCCCGTGCGGCGCAAACGGCGGCATCACCTTCGGCTCGTTCAACAACCTCTCCAAGGTCACCCCTGAAATGATCGCGATCTGGAGCCGCCTGCTGCGTGAGGTCGACGGCTCGCGCCTGCTTTTGAAGGCGAAACCGCTGGCGGATGACGGGGTGCGTCGCCGCATCCTGGCCGGGTTCGCGGAGCATGGCGTGGCGGCGCGACAGCTGGAGCTCGATCCGGGCCAGCCCGGCACCCGGGAGCACCTGGAACAGTACCAGCGCGTCGACATAGCGCTGGACACCTTCCCCTACAACGGCACCACCACGACCTGCGAAGCGCTCTGGATGGGGGTCCCGGTGATCTCCCTCTCCGGCGAGCGCCACTGTTCGCGCACCGGCGCGAGCCTTTTGACCAACTGCGGGCTGGCCGACCTGGTGACCACCAGCGAGGCGGCATACCTCGACATGGCGCGCCAGGTGGCCGGGGACCGGGCCACGCTGCGGGAATTCCGGGGCGGTGCCCGGGAGAGGCTGCTGCGTTCGCCTCTTCTGGACGCGGTTGGGGTGACGCGGGAACTGGAAGCGGTGCTGGCGGAACTACGGGCCACCTCGCGCAGGCGTGGCTAGAAAAGAATTTTCGGGTTTCGGAGGGAGACGGCGCTGGTCAGGCGAGAGAAAGCGGCGCTCGGCGCGACGGTTCGGGCGCATCGGGCTCGGGCCGACATCGCTATTCATTCAGGTGAGGAGGCAGCCGGTCGGCTGCAATCGTGACGGGGGGGAAAGCGGCGCGTCATCGAGGGGGACCGCTGTGCGGCAATCCCCCTCGAAGAGCAGCTCCTGCCACTAACCTGCGGTCTCGGGGTTGGTCCTCAAACCCGCGGCGATGTTGAAGTTGATGTCGATGACGATGGAGAGTTTTTCCGGGGTGGGGAAAGCCATCACCTCGAAGAACCTCTTGTCCACGAACAGACTCAGGTTCAACAGGTCCTCCCTGAGCTTCTTGGGCATCGGGTGGTTCGGCTCGGTCAGCTCGGCCTGGAAGAAGCTCCAGACCTTCTGGTTGTACTTTATCGCATCCAGCATCTTGGCTTCGCGGTCCGGGGCATCCCAGTTCTCCTGGACGGCCTTCAGCATCAGCCCCGCCTTGGTCAGCACTGAGGCCTCCAGCTCGCGCCCGGACATGCTCTCCTTCTGGATACCGACGTACTCCTTGATCGCGTTGTTAGTTTGCATTTTTCAGTAGCTCCTCTTCGTACTCGATGAGATTCTTCGCAAGTTTGAGAGCCTGGTAGTAGTTCCCGGCCTCGATCCGTTCATTCAACTGCTCGATGTAGGTCCTGGTGCTGGGGGCAGCCTTCAGTATCTCGGCGGCCTGTTCCGAGTACGCCTTGACGTAGTTCGGGACGTTGGGCTCGTCGATGTACATGAGCTGGATGGTGAAATAGACCCGTTTGCAGGGCGTGTCGATGTCCTTCTCGCCCAGGATGTCCTTTTCGCGCAGTATGGGGACCGTATTCTCGATGAAAAGAACCGTCCCCTTGCCGCCGTTTTTGACCACGGCGCCGCCCACGATCAGCCGCTCGTTGCTCTTCAAGGTAATTTTCAGGGACATGTCGGTTAGCTCAACCCTTTCAGGAATTGAGGGTGCTGTAGCGTCACCCCCTGAGTAACCGATTCTGCAAATTGCTGGCCAATCTCGACACTTTTTTCAGCCGCGCGCGATTCGCTGGCGATGGGCTCGAAAGACCGTGTTTCCGCGCCCTTGGGGGCGGAGAACATGGCGGCGAAGCGCCCGTTGCCCAGAAAAGCAGCCGTATCGGCGGCTATGGCGGCACGCATCGTCTGCAGCGACTGCGCCGTCGCGTCAAGTTTGTCCACGTGGTCAGCAATTTGACTGTCGTCCGCGTTCATACCGAGCGGTGCGGGAAGCGCCACCGGCTTGCGGTCCTCGACAACGGATGGAGGAGGAGGGAAGGTGAGCTGGTCGATCTCCTTACGGAGCGCCGTGTAGGTCCGCAGCAGCTTCACCCTTTCCTTGTCTTGCGGTGCGAAGGGAGGGAAATTCTTCACTATCGTTTCCAGAGGCTCCTTCAGCTTGTCAATCTTTTGACCCAGATCCTGGGCCGCCTTGTCGCTCTCCCTGATAGCGGCGGCGGCGCTGTTTTGCCGCTCGTTTTGCAGACGAATGCCTGCCAGCCTGCCGTCCCCCTGCGCCGAGACGAGCACCTGGTCTACGATTTGCGGCTCTTCGGGCTTTTGTTTTTCGAACTGGGGAATTTGGACAGAGCTGGAGGGGGAGTTGGGTTGGGAGGCAGGCGGGAGGGGAACGCTCTCGGCTTGCAATCGATCGATCAACATACGCTACCCCCAGTGAAGAGGGATTGCGGAGCGGGTTACCCCGCTCCGCAAAGCTAGGGTTAGAACAGCCTGAGGACTGCCTGAGCTGCCTGAGACGACATGGAGAGCGAGGTGGTGCCCAAGCTCTGACGGGTCTGCAGCATCAGCATGTTGGCGCCTTCCTGGTTCATGTCGGCCAGGGTCAGGTTGTCAGCACCGGTCTGCAGCGTACTGATCATCGAGTCGGTGAAGTTCTGACGGGTGGTGATGATGTTCAGGTTCGCCGCCAGGGTCTGGGTGTTGGACCTCAGGGTCGAGATCGCGGTATCCATCTTCGCCGTGTCGGTGGTGATGTCGGAGTTCGCGGACCAGCTGTTGCTGGCGCCGCTGAGGCTCAGACCGCCTGCATTGGCCAGGAAGCCCACGACGTTGAGGCTGGAGCTTGCATCCTCGTTGAAGTTGACGGTCAGGGTGTTGGTGGAGCTCAGCAGGTTGAGGCCGCGGTAACCGGAGTCGGAGGAGATGTTGTTGACCTGGCTGCGGATGGTGTCGTACTGGGTCGCCAGCTTGGACCTGGTGGAGGTGTCGCTGGTGGAGAGAGCCGACTGTGCGATACCTTTGGCGGCGTTGATCAGGCCGGTGATCGCGGTGATACCTGCGTTGGCTGCCGAAACGGTCTGGACCGCCTCGGACATGCCGTCCTTGCGGTCGGCAAGGTCGCTGGCGCGCTGGTTGGCGTTCTGGGCTGCGAAGTAGTTGGTCGGGTTGTCGAGGGCGCTGTTGACCTGCTTGCCGGAAGAGAGCCTTTCCTGGGTCCTGTTCAGGAGCTTGCTGGTCGATTGGAGGTTGAGAAGGTTGGTCCTCATGCCTGCGGTGAGAGAGATGTCGCTAGTTGCCATGGTACTTCTCCTTTTCTGGGTGTTTGCCGGCATTCTTGCCGGGTTGAAAACCGTGTCGATCCGCTACGTTCTTTACTGTCTGGCATCCTGCCTCACGGCGAATAACTGATGAAGTTCACCCCCTCATCGCCGGCGCGTCCTGCGCTTTTGTAAAGAATATCGACACGGCGGGCCCAAAACTTTAAGGGAAAAGCACCACCTTACGATTATTTTTGTCAAATTATTGGCTATTCAAACGTTGCTCCACCTCCTCCCTGACCCGGGTCATCACCCCAGCCCAGTCCCCCGGGCGCTCCTGCCGGAAGATTCTCATGGTCGGGTACCAGGGCGAGTCCTCGCGGTCGGCGAACCAGCGCCAGTCGCAGGCGTACGGCAGGAGGAGCCAGACCGGCACCCCCATCCCCCCGGCCAGGTGGGCAGCCGCCGTGTCCACCGTCACCAGCAGGTCGAGTCCGGCGAGGATGGCGGCGGTGTCGCCGAAGTCCCCGATCTGCGGCGCGAGGTCGACGGCGGGGAGGACGCCGGGATCCGGGGTGTCGCCAAGTTGCAGGGAATAAAAGAGCACACCCGACATATCGGCGAGAGGGGCGAACTCCTTGAACGGGCAGGCGCGGTTCCTGGGAAGGGGGCCGCCGCGCCAGACCAGCCCGACCTTGAGCGTGTCCCCCTCCTCCAGCATGAGGCTCCAGAGCGAGGAGCGCCGTTCCTCGGCGTAGAGGTAGGGGCGCCAGGGGGGCATCCGCTCCAGGGTGGTCCCGAAGAGGTGCGGCAGGCTCAGGAGCTGCACCTGGCAGTCGCAGGGGGGAAGTTCCTCTCCCGGCGCGCAGACCGCGGCGACCCCGGGAACGCGGCAGAGAAGCGGCTTGAGCCCGGCCGCCTGGCAGCGCACCACCACCTTCCCCCCCCTCTGCGCCACCAGCGGCGCGTAGCGGATGAACTGCAGCGTGTCGCCAAGCCCCTGCTCGCACTGGAGCAGGATGGTCCGCCCGGCGAGCTCCTCGCCACGCCAGACCGGGAGGGGGAGCTCCGGCTCGCAGCCGGCCAGGCGCCACTCGTATTCGCGCCACCCCCGCTCGAACTCCCCCACCGAAAGGAGGCTCAGTGCCAGGTTCCAGTGCGCCTCGGGGTGCTCAGGCGCCAGGCGCAGCAGTTCCTCATAGGTGTCGATGGCCCGGAGCGGCTGCATCAGGTCCTGGTAGGCGGTCCCGAGGTTGATGCGCGCCTCGAAGTAGCCCGGGTCGAGGGCGATGGCGCGCCGGTACAGTTCCACCGCCTGCGCCGGCTGCTCCAGCACCTGCAGGCAGGAACCGAGGTTCACGTAGGCGGGAAGGTACCCGGGGTCGAGCTCGACGGCGCGCCGGAACAGCGGCTCGGCCTCGTCGTGCTCCGCGCGGCCGATCAGCAGCGTCCCCAGGTTGTTGTAGGCGTCTGCCAGGTGCGGCTTCAACTCCAGGGCGCGCCGGTAGCTCGCCTCCGCCTCCGCCGCCCCCCCCTGGTCCTGCAGGGCGAGCCCCAGGTTGTTGTAGATCTCGGCGCAGTCGGGGAGCCGGGCCAGCAGGGCGCGGTACATGTTTATGGCGCCACTTAGGTCCCCCTCGCCCCTGAGGCGGTTCGCCTCTTGGAACAACAGGTTCGGGTCCTGCCGGGACGCCTCGGGGAGCGGGGCGATCCGGCGAGCCACCGCCTCGACCACCGATTGCCACTGTCCGGGAACCTCCTGGCGGTGGAGGGTGACGCTCGGGTACCAGGGGGAGTCGGTGCGGCCGTGCAGCCAGCGCCAGTCGCAGGAGAAGGGGAGCATGAGGTGCACCGGCTTCCCCATCGCCGCAGCCAGGTGCGCCACGGCCGTGTCCACCGAGACCACCAGGTCGAGGTTGTCGATGAGGGCCGCGGTGTCGGCGAAGTCCCCGATCTCCCCGGTGAGGTCGACGAGCGCCCCCTCCCCGCGCAACGCGGCCAGGTCCTCGGCGCAGCCCCCCAGTTGCAGGTTGTAAAGGGTGATACCCGGCAGGGACGCGAGCGGGGCCAGGACGCCCGCCGGGAGCGAGCGGTAGCGGTCCCGCTTGTAGCCGGCGCTACCGGCCCAGACCACCCCGACCTTGAGGTCCCCCCCGGCCGGGACCAGGCCGCGCCACTTGGTGCTGAGGGCCGGGTCTGCCTTGAGCGGGGGGGCCTGTGGGGGGATGTTCTCCAGCGTGGTCCCGACGAGGTGCGGCAGGCTCATCAGGTAGGCGAAGGTGTCAAAGGGTGGAGGTTCGTCCCCTGCGGCGCAGAGTGCGATCTCCTCCCCCTGCGCTGCGAACAGCGGCAGCAGTTCGCGACGGCACTCGAGCACCACCCGCTCTCCCCGGCGCGCCAGGAGCCGGGCGTAGCGGAAGAACTGGATGGCGTCGCCGAACCCCTGCTCGGCGCGCACCAGGAGGGTCCGCCCGGAAAGGGGTGCGCCGTCCCACATGCGCCGCCCCAGGAACTCGTCGGAGAAGGCGCCCGCGGCATCCTTCAGGCGCCACTGGTACTCGCGCCACCCCTCCCGGTAATCCCCCACGGCAAGGAGGGTGAGGGCGAGGTTCCAGTGGGCGTCGACGCTCTCCGGATCGAGGGCGAGCGCTTCGCGCTGGGCGGAAAGCGCCTCGTCGAAACGGTTCAGGGCGAGCAGCGAGCCGCCGAGGTTCACCCACCCCTTCAGGTGGTCCGGCTGCAGCTCGACCACCTTCTGGTAGCAGCGCGCCGCCCCCTCCCACTCCCCCTGAGCGCGCAGGGCGTGCCCAAGGTGGTAATAGGCACCGGTGTAGCCGGGATCGAGGGCGATGGCGTCGCAGAAACGGGCCACGGCCTCGTCGTGGCGCTCCAGCTTGAGGAGCGCGTTCCCCAGGTTGCCCAGGGCCTCCGGGTAGTCGGCCTTCAGCTCCAGGGCCCGGCGGTAACATCCGGCCGCCTCCTGGTAGCGCCCGAGGTCCTCAAGGACCACCCCGAGGTTGTTGCTCAGCTCCGCCTGCGAGGGGTCGAGGAGGGCCGCCCGCGAGAAGCTCTCGAAGGCCTCGGCGACATCCCCGCAAAGGCGCGCCAGGGCGCCCGAGAGGGTGAGCAGGTCGACGTTGTCCGGCTCGTCCCGCAACAGCCCCCGGCAGAGTTCCCGGGCCTGTTCCACGCGGTTTTCCGCCAGCGCCCGGTTCAGTTCGTCAAAGCGATGCATCGGCTATCGTTCTCCTTTTCGTCCTGCGAGCAGGGCCAGCTGCCGCGCCACCCGCTCCAGCACCTCGCCCCAGTCGCCGCGGTACCGCTGGCGGAAGAGCCGGGCGCTCGGGTACCAGGGGGAATCCTCGCGCTGCATGAGCCAGCGCCAGTCGCACGCCATGGGGAGGAGCACCCAGACCGGCACGCCGAGCCCCCCGGCCAGGTGGGCCACGGCGGTGTCCGCCGAGATGACCAGGTCGAGCTGGGTGAGGATGGCGGCGGTGTCGGCGAAGCTCTTGATCCCGGAACCGAGGTCGGTAAGCTCCATCCCCGGCGGCGGGGTCGCGGCCTGTTCCGCCCCGTCCCCCACCTGCAGCGCGCAGAAACGGACTCCGGGGACCCGCGCCAGCGGAGCGAAGAGCGAGAGGGTGAGCGAGCGCTTCAGGTCGTCCTTGTAGCTCTTCCTCCCGGCCCACACCAGTCCGACCCGGAAACCCTCCCCCGGGAGCGCGGGGTGCCAGCGCTCCACCAGGGCCGGGTCCGCGGCGAGGTAGGGGATCTGCGCCGGGATGGTCTCCAAGAGCGTGCCGCACAGGTACGGCAGGCTCATGAGGGGCGCGTGGCAGTCGAACTCCGGGAGCCTCTCGCCGCGCACCAACACCCGGGAGACGCCGGGCACCGTGGCGAGCACCGCCGCTATCGGCTTGGCCTGGCACTGCAGCAGGACGGTCGCCCCCTGTGCCGCCAAAAGCGGCGCGTAGCGCACGAACTGGAAGGTGTCGCCGAAGCCCTGCTCGGCGTGGAGCAGGATGGTCTTCCCCTTCAGGGGGGAGCCGTCCCACAGCGGACGCGGGAGCTCCAGGCGCGGGATGGGGTCGACCTTGGCGAAGCGCCACTCGTACCCCTGCCACCCCTCGCGATATTGACCCAGTTGCAGCTGCACGAGGGCAAGGTTCCAGTGTGCATCCGCGTAACCGGGATCGAGCGCCAGGACCTTCCGGTAACACCGGACCGCCTCATCGACCTCGCCCAGGGCGCGGCTCACCGAGCCCAGGTTGTTGAGCGCGTGCAGGTAATCGGGGTTCAAAGCCAGCGCCCTGCGGTAACACTGCGCCGCCTCCTCCAGGCGCTCCTGCACCTGCAGGGCAATCCCGAGAGCGTTCCAGGAGGGGAGGTAGCCGGGGTCGGCGGCCAGGATGCCACGGAAGGTCGCCTGGGCCAGGTCGAGATCCCCCAGGGCGTGGTACAACTCGCCCAGGTTGTGCCGGGCCTCCAGGTAGTCCGGGGCGACCGAGACCGCGCGCTTCAGGGCGTGCAGCGCCGCCTCGAGCTCCCCTTGCTCCTTGAGCGCCAGTGCCAGGTTGTGCCACCCCTGCGCCAGGTTCGGGTCGACGGCCAGGGCGCGCCGGTAGCAGTCGACCGCCTCCGCGTGCCGCCCCAGGGTGTAGAGGCTGTTCCCCATGTTGTAGTGCGGTGCCACAAAGTCGGGATGCAGTGCGATCGCCTCGCGGTAGCGCTCGATCGCCTCCTCCTGCCTGCCGGCGCCGTCCAGGGTGCACCCCTCGTCGTTGTAGCGCTCGGCCTGCCGCACCGGGTCCTCCTGGGGCGCCGTCCGCCCGTTTTTTGACTGCGCCAGTTGGTCCAGCGCCTGCGCCACCCGCTGCAGCACGCCGTCCCAGTCGCCCCGCGAACGCTGCCGGAACAGGCGCATGGTGGGGTACCAGGGGGTGTCGTCGCGGTCCAGCAGCCAGCGCCAGTCGGGGACGAAGGGAACCAGGAGCCAGACCGGGAGCCCCAGCGCGCCGGCCAGGTGTGCCACCGAGGTGTCCACCGAGAGCACCAGGTCGAGACGGCTCGCCAGGGCCGCGGTGTCCGCGTAATCGCCGATGTTCGGTGCAAGATCGATCATGGGAAGGAGCGCGGCAAGGTCGCCCCGGGCGCCCAGCTGCAGCGAGTAGAAGCTCACCCCGGGGACCGCGGCCAGCCGCGCCAGCCGCTCCGGGGGGAGGGAGCGGTTCGGGTCGTTTGGGTGCGCGGGGTTCCCCTGCCAGGCAAGCCCCACCCGCAGGGTGCCGTCGGCGGGGAAGAGGGTGGCGCAGGCTTCCCGGCGCGCAGGATCCGTCTCCAGGTACGGCACCCGGGCCGGGATGCCGGCCAGGTCGGTGCCGAAGATGCCGGGCAGGTCCATGAGCGAGGCCTGCAGCTCGAAGGGGGGGATGCTGTCGCCGCAGGCGAAGACCTCGTCGACCCCGGCCACGCCGCGCACCAGTTCCACGAGCCCCGCAGACTGCACCTCGACCAGCACGCGTCCGCCGCGCCCGGCCACCAGCGGCGCGTAGCGCACGAACTGGAGCGTATCCCCCGCCCCCTGCTCCCCGTAGAGGAGGATGGTCCTGCCGGAGAGCGGCGCGCCGTCCCAGGCGGGGTGTTCCTGCCACCTGCGCAGCGGCGCCGAACTGCTCTTTTTAAAGCGCCAGGAAAATTCGCGCCACCCCTGCGGGAGCTCCCCGGTCATGAGCAGGAGCACCGCCAGGTTCCAATGGGCGTCGGCGTAGTCGGGGAAGCGGCGCACCACCTCCCGGAACTCGGAGAGCGCCTCCTGGAAGCGCCCCAGGTCCTTGCACGCGGTGGCCAGGTTGTAGCGCGCCTTCTGCAGGGAGGGGTCAAGCTCCAGTGCCCTGCGGTAGCATGGCAGCGCCCCTTCCAGGTCGCCGCGCACCTGTTTCACGATTCCCAGGGCCTCGTGCAGGTGGGGAAGCCCGTCCGCCAGGGCGAGGGCCGCCTCGATGCTCGCCTCCGCCTCGGGGAAGCGCCCCATCTGCTGCAGCGCCTGGGCCAGGGCGTACTGCGGCTCCCAACGGTCGGGGAGAAGCTGCGCCGCCTTGGTGAAGCGCGCCGTCGCCTCGCGCGGCCTCCCCGCGGCGGCCAGGAAGGCGCCGCACAGGTGATGGCTTCCCCCCTCGAAGGGACGCGAGGAGAGCCGCCGTTGCAGGTGGTCCCAGACAGCGTCGGACAGCAGCGCACGCAGCCGCTCCACCACCTCCCCCCACTCCCCCTGGCGCTGCTGCCTCAAAAGGCGCATGGTCGGGTACCAGGGAGAATCGTCGCGCCCGCAAAGCCAGCGGTAATCCCCCGCCATGGGGAGCAGCAGCCAGACCGGCTTCCCCAGGGCGCCGGCCAGGTGCGCCACCGAGGTGTCGATGGAGATGACCAGGTCGAGCTGGGCGACCAGGGCGGCGGTGTCGCCGAAATCGCGGATGGAATGGGTGAGGTCGATGAGGTTCGGACACTCTCCCGGCCGCGCCGCCCCCTCGCCGACCTGCAGCGAGTAGAGGCTCGCCCCCGGGATCCCGAAGAGCGGCGCCAGGGCCGCGAGGGAGCAGGAACGGAAGGGATCTGGGACGGCCTTGCCGGCCCAGACCAGCCCCACCTTGAAGCCGGCGTCCCTGGAGAGCTTGGCCTGCCAGAGCACGAGGCGCCCGGGCGGGGGTGCGAGGTAGGGAACCCGGTTGGGGACGGTGTCGATCGTGGTGTCGAACAGGTGCGGCAGGGAAAGGAGGGGAACCTCCAGGTCGAAGGGGGGGAGCGGCTCTCCCATGACGCATACCTCGGCCACCCCGGGCATGCCGCGCAGAAGCGGGACCAGCGCGGCAGACTGGCATTCGGCGATCACGACGCCCCCCTGCTGCGCCACCATGGGGAGGTAGCGGGCGAACTGGATGGTGTCCCCTAACCCCTGCTCGCCGTGCACCAGGATGCGCCTGCCGTCAAGCGGGGCGCCGTCCCAGGCGGGGGCATGGAAGCCGCGGAGCGGCGAGGTGAAGGCGTCCCGTTTCCAGCGCCACTGGTACTCGGCCCACCCCTCCCGGAACTCCCCGGACATGATCAGGGCCAGGGCGAGGTTCCAGTGCGCGTCGGCGCAGTCGGGGCGGCGCCGCACCAGGTCGCGGAAACAGGCGATGGCCCCCTGGACGTCGCCTGCCCGCTGCAGGGCCCCTCCCAGGGCGATAGCCGGTTCCGGGGCGTCCGGAGCCTTTTGCAACGCCAGGCGGAACAGGTCGGCGGCCTCGGCGAAGCGCCCCAGCTTGAACAGGGATGACCCCATGTTGTTCAGGGCCATGGGGTCCCCGTCCCTCAGGGAGAGCGCCCTGCGGTACTCCTCGAGCGCCTCCTCGTGGCGCCCGGTCTCGTCCAGGAGCGCGCCCAGGTTGATGAGCACGTCCGCGGCGAGCCCCCCCGCGGCGCGCCCCCCTCCGGCCTGGGCCAACCTGCGGTAGATCGGCTCCGCCTCCTGGAGGCGACCGGCGCGCTGCAACTCGAGGGCGCGGGCGAACTCCTGCGCCGTGCCGGGATCTGCCGCCATGGGACTAAGCACCCTGCATCCGGGCCAGCTCAGCCCGGTTGGCAAGTTTGGTGGCCAGGTAGTGGAACTGGCGCGCCGCGCCGTCCCAGGTGAGCCTGCGCATCTCCTCCGCGGCCAGCGCCCCTTTCCCCGGGAGCTCGTCCCGGTTACGGTAGACCCGTTCCAGCATCTCGATGACCTCTTCCAGGACCGGCTCCTCCCACACCCCGGTCTGCACGCCGCCGTTTGCCACCACCATGGGGCGGTAGCTGGTGAGCGGATAGGCGATGGCGGGGTTGATCACGTCCGCGTGGCCGCTGCTGTCCGAGGCGATCACGGTCCTGCCGCAGGCCATGTACTCGCACATCACCATGTTGTTCCCTCCCTCGCAGCGGTTCGGGAAGAGCCCGAGGTGCGTGCCGGCAAAGACCTCCCTGATGGCTTCGTTGTGCACCAGCGGATGCGCCATCGTGCGCGCCGGGTCGAGCCCGTTCTCCAGGGCGCACCGTCCCGGCAAGCTCAGGAAGTCCGTCTCGTCGTGCCGGTAGGTGATGAATGGGGAGTTCTCCATGGTGAGCAGGGAGAAGGGCCACTGGTTGGCCCAGCTGCAGGAGAGGTAGACGTCGCGGTGCCGCTGCATCATCACCTTCATGGCCGCGATGACGAGGTCCTGCCCTTTCCTGAGTTCGAATTTGCCCCCCGAGAAGACCACGAAACGGTCGTCCGGCGGGAGCGGAAGCGGGTAGAAGCGTTCCGGGTCGACCCCCTGGAGGATGGTGCAGCAGTTTTTCACCCCGCCGATCCGCAGCAGGTATTCGCACCACTTGGAGCCCGCCACGATGAAATCCCACCGCCGCGCTGCCGGGCGGGTGAAGTTGAGGATCTCGATGCTGTTTTCGAAGAAGCAGTAGCCGATATTGATGCTGTCCCAGGCCTCTGGGTTGAGCGGTGCGAGGTTCTGCGACATGCAGTGCAGCGTCACCCCCGGCACCGGGGGGAGCTTGGCGATCTCGCGCTCCAGGTAGGCGCCGGCGATGCCCCAGCCATGCATGGAGCCGCTAGGCATGGATACTCTCATGGGTAAAAACCTCTCAGTCGTGATGGGTCGACCATTACGCGTCAGCAACTACCGTACCAGAGGGAACAGTCCGCGGCTAAGCAGTTGTAAAGATGTGGGTTTGCCGGAGCGAGGCGGGGGTGGGTCATTTCTTTGACGGCAGCATGTCGGTTCGACGCAGTCTGACGAGTCTGACCAGTCTGGCCAGTCGGAGGGTAGGACGGGTCGGACGCAGGCGGCCGAGCCGGCTACGGCTCGTTGCGCTCGCTCTGCTCGGAGAGGAGGACGATGTCGACGCGGCGGTTCTTGGCGCGCCCGTCTTCGTCGCTGTTGTCGGCGACGGGACGGTACTCCCCGTAACCTGCCGCCGAGATCCGGGCGGGGTCGAAGTCTTCCTGCTTGGTGAGATACTGCAGCACGTTGGTGGCGCGCGCGGTGGAAAGTTCCCAGTTGGACGGGAAGGCGGCGGAGCTGATCGGGACGTTGTCGGTGTGCCCTTCAACCCGCACGGAGTTGGAATAGCTGGCCAGGGAGGCGACCACGTCCTTCAACAGGGTCAGGGAGCTCTGCTTCAGGGTGGCGCTCCCGCTGTCGAAGAACCCGGCTTCTTTCAGACTCACCACCAGGCCGCGCTGGGTCACCGATACGGAGACCTTGTTCTGCGCCCCCGCCTTCATGAGGTACGCCTCGATGGAGGCCTTGGTGGCCCTGAAGTCCTGCTCGCTGCCGCGGGTCCTGCTGGAGGTGGCCCGCTTCGGGGCCTGGGTCACCTTGTGGATGGAGGGGATCACGCTCATGGAACCGGCGTCGATCACGGTGGGCTTGGCGCCGGCGGAGGTGGTGCTGTAGCCGAAGGACTCGCGCATGGAGGCCAGCACCTCCTCGGCCTTCTTCTTGTCGGTCTGGCTCATGGCGTAGAGCGTCACGAACACGGCGAACAAGAGCGTGATGAAGTCGGCGTAGGATACCAGCCAGCGCTCGTGGTTGGGCTCTTTTTCGTGCTGGGCCTTTTTCTTAGCCATTTACTTCCCCTTCTTCTCTCCACCGTCATGCAGGTAGGCCCTGAGCTTCTGCTCGATGAAGTGGGGGTTCTCGCCGTTTTGGATGGCGATCAGCCCCTCGATCACCATCTCCTTCTGCAAGAGCTCCTCCTTCAGGCGGATCTTCAGCTTGGTGCCGAAGGGGATGCAGAAGATGTTGGCGGTCATCAGGCCGTAGATGGTTGCCACGAATGCGACGGCGATGCCTCCCCCCAGCTTTGAGGGGTCGGAAAGGTTGCTCATGACGTGGATCAGGCCGAGGACGGCGCCGATGATGCCGATGGTGGGGGCGAAACCGCCGGCGGACTCGAAGACCTCGGCGCTGTGCTTGCCGTGAGACTCGAAGGAGCCGAGCTCGATCTCCATGGTCTCACGCAGCTTCTGCGGGTCGATGCCGTCCACCACCAGGGAGATCCCCTTCTTGGTGAAAGAATCCTTGACCGTCTGCGCTTCCTGCTCCAGCGAAATGAGGCCGTTTCTGCGCGCCTTGGCCGCGTAGTTGATGATGTTCTTGATCACCGCCTCGGGGTCTTCCTTGGGGGGCATGAAGACCTTCTTCAGGTCCTTGACCGCGGCCATCAGGATCGGCAGCGGAAAACTGACGATGGTCGCCGCCGCGGTGCCGCCGAGCACGATAATGGCCGCCGTCGGCTGTATCAACGCCGACATGTGCAGCCCTTCCAGGGCCGCGCCGCCGAACACGGCGAAGAGCCCCAGGGTGATTCCGATTATGGTCGATAAATCCATAAATATTCCTGGATCCCGAAAACGCTCCCTTGCGGGCGGTTAGATTCTGCAGTTGGGGTAGTAGCCTTCCGCATCGCCTTTGCGCAGGTAACGCCGGGGCACGCTGAAGGAGGCCTGCCGGAACAGGTGCGCCTTGAAGTTGACGATCCGGCTGATCACCACCCGTGCCGGCTCCAGCACCAGGTAACGGTTACCGTTGGAAAGGGTGATGTGCGTGTCCGGGGTCTCCGTGATGATCTCTATCAGGTCCGGGTTCAGGTACATCTCGGTGCCGTCTCGTGTTGTCACCTTGATCATGTGGTTCCCCCTGCGGATTGCGGCAGATAGTTTGTTTTTCGGATGCTGCACCGAAAGCTTTAGCGCTATCACCGCCCTTCGTCAAAAAAGAAACTGAAAAGGCCGTGCGAGCCTGGCCAGCTCACACGGCCCTTGGTGACGCGGGGGTACGCGGCGGATGCTACTTCATGTAGTCCAAAAGCGAGAGCTGGCTCAGCTTGGAGGTGGCCGACAGCGCCGCGTTGAAGGCGGTGGTCTGCTGGGAAAGCACCACCCCGGCCTTGGCGTAGTCCACGTTCTGGATGTCTCCGAAGACCGTCTTCAGCGTGTTCTGGTTGTTGGCGATCATGCTCTTCATGTTGTCCAGGCGCACCAGGCGCCCGGCGACGTCGCTCTGCGCAACGGTGATCTGGTCCGCGCCGGCCTTCACGTTCTTGACCCCGTCCAGGATCCCCGCGCTGTCCTTGTTGTTGATGGCGAGGATCAGGGCATCGATGGAACCGAGGATGTTGACCGGCCCCTGCCCCGCGGTGGCCCCGCTCCCCACCGCAGCCTGCGGTTTGCCGCCAAGCAGGAGGTCGGCGCCCGATACCGTGGTCCCCACGGTGCTGTTCGGGGCGATCTCGACCTGCGGGATATCGGTGGTGCCGCTGAAGACGCCGAGGGAGCTGAAGGGCTGGCTGGTGGAGAAGCCGCCGAAGACGTACTGGTCGCCCAGCCGGGTGTTCCCCATGTCGACCAGCTGGCTTTTGAGCTGGGTCAGGTTGGTCACCGCACTCGCGGTGCCGGCGGCGTCCAGAGTTCCTGCCACCATGTCCCCGGCGATCTTCTTCACCTGCTGCATCAGGTCCGACATGCTGGAGAGCGAGGTGTTGGTAACGTTCAGGAGCGTCTCGGCCTTGGTGATGTTGGAGCTGTACTGGTCCCCCGAGGCGATCTGCTCCTGCAGGTCCAGGAGCTGCCTGGTGGAAAGGGGATCATCGCTCGGGCGGTTGATGTTGTAGCCCGAGGCGATCTGTTCCTGGAGCTGGTCGATCGCGGTGCGCCCCTGCTGCAGGTTGTAAATGGCGTTGTCGGCGCTCATGCCGGGGGTGATTCTCATAGCATCTCTCCTATCGGACCATGTTCAGGATGGTGTCCAGCATGTCGGTCCCCGCGTTGACCACCTTGGAGGCGCCCTGGAAGGCGCGCTGGTACTTGGTCAGGTTCAGGAGCTCCTCGTCCAGGGAGACCTCGGAGTTGGAGGACCTGAGCGAGTTCAGCTGCTTCAGGAAGGCCGCGTTCTGGGAGGTGACGTTCTGGGTCCCCTCGGTGTCGACGCCGACCTGGGAGACCACGGAGTTGTAGAAGTTGCCTAAAGTGGCGTTTCCCGTGCTGAACGCGAAGCTGGTGCTGCCGAGGTTGGCGAGCTTCACGGCGTTCACGTTGTTGCCGCTGCTGGTCGGCG
The DNA here is from genome assembly GCF_019063885.1 of Geomonas diazotrophica. NCBI lineage: Bacteria > Pseudomonadati > Thermodesulfobacteriota > Desulfuromonadia > Geobacterales > Geobacteraceae > Geomonas > Geomonas diazotrophica. Next base: position 4,067,764 of record NZ_CP077684.1, read on the forward strand.
CCAGGTCGGTCGCGGTCGGCAGGGCCGCCGCGATCTTCACCGCCGAGATCCCTGAGTCGAGCGCGATGCTCCCCGCAGTGACGCCGGCCGGGTCGAAGAAGTTGTTGTTGGTAGTGCCGTCGAGGGCGTACCCCGCCTTGTGCACCGTGTTCACCTGGGTGACCACCTGGTTGGCCATCTCGTCCAGGAGGGAGCGGTACTTCGGGACGATGCTGTCGCGCACCTCCATGGTGCCGCCGAGCTTGCCGCCGACGGTGGCGCCGTCCCCGACGGTCCCCACCAGGGTGTCGGTGCCGGGTGCGTTGGCCGGGGGCGGGTTGCCAAGCCCGGAGACCATGATGTCGTTGGTCGCCGGCGAGCCGGTCGCGTTGGTGTAGAGCGTCGCGTACCTGGTGCTGGAGACGAGCTGCGCCCCGCCGGCCAGGGTCACCGAGGCGGTGTTGTCGCTGGCGATGCTGTAGCTGATGCCGGTCTGCTCCGAGAGCTTTCTGAGCAGGAGATCCCGCTGGTCCAGCAGTTCATTGGGGTTCCCCCCGACCGCGCTGGTGGCCATGATCTGCTGGTTCACCAGCGCGAGGTTGCGTGCGTTGTCGGTCACCTCGGCGGTGATGCCGACCAGGTTGGCGTCCGCGGTCGAGGCCACCGAGGCGAGCGCGGAATCGGCCTGGTGGAAGCTGTCGACGGCGATCTGGGCCCGGGTCAACACGGCCTGGCGCTCGGCGGCGCCGGAGGGGTTGACCGAGAGGTCCTGGAAGGCGCCGAACAGATTGGCGACCGCGGTCCCGAGGCCGTCCGAGGTGAGCGAGTTGAAGCTCGGCTCGATCTGCTCCAGCGCCGACTGCTGCGCCAGCCCTTCCTGGTAGGTGCTGTTGGCGTTCACGAGCTGCAGCTGCAGCATGTTGTCGTAGCTGCGCTGCACCGCCGCGATCTCCACCCCCGTCCCCAGGGCGAAGCCGTTGGAGGTGCCGACCGGCTTGTTCTCCATGATCACCCGCTGGCGAGAATACCCCTCGGTGTTCACGTTGGAGATGTTCTCGCCGGTGACCTCCATGGCCAGGCGCTGCGCCGTGATGCCGGAAGAGGCTATGTCGAAGAGGGTGTTGATGCCCATGCTAGATCTCCTTGCTGACGAAGCCGCTGGTGCCGCGCCCGGCGTTCACGAAGGCCCCCGCCCCCCCGTAGGTCTGGCTGGGGTTGAAAAGACGGTTGAAGAAGTTCACCGAGCGTCCCACCACGTTCAGGGAGTCCTCGACCAGCCTCCTGTGCAGCGCGAGCGCACCCTGCAGGGCGCGGGCGTTGCCGGTGACCGACTCCTGCGCCTCCTTGAGCGCCTGCTTTTCCGGTGCGGAGAGCCGCTCGATGATGGGCGACAGCGTACTGTTGCCCGGCATGCCGAGGTCGGCGCCGAGGGCGGCGATCATCTGCTGGCACTGCCCGGAGAGCCTGGCCAGGCGCTCCATCCCCGCGGTGATCTCCTGCTGGTTCTCCTCCAGCTTCGCCATATCCAGGGATACCATGCACTCCTGCTCTTCCTGCAAAAGCGCCTGCATCTGGTCCAGGAGCACCCCCTTCTCGCACAGGGCAGCTATCAGTTCGACTACGTTACGATCCATCTATTCCCCCTTAACGCGACTTGTACGCGTCCATCATCTTTTGGGCCAGGGTCGACGCCTCCACACGGTAGGCGCCGTTTTGCAGGTTCTGCTTGGCCAGCGCCACCCGGTCCAGCCTCACGTCGGGCATGGCCGCCACCTCGGATTTGAGTTTCTGCAACTCCCTTGCCTGGGACGAGATCTCCACCCGGTCGAACGGGATCACCCGGCCGGCCGGCCGGCTCCCCTGGACGCCCTGCGTCTGCTGCGCCTCGTTACGGACCTGCTGCGATCGGTTCAGGTCGACGACGTAAGCCGAACCTTCAATCCGCATCCCGCACCCCCTTAGCCGGAACCGGCGTGCCGTAAGCGCGCGACAGCTCCCTCTCTATGGTCTGTGCCAGTCCTATGCCGCCCCCCTGCACCGCGGCATTGGCGTATTCCTGGTCCAGCAGGGAACGGAAGGTCTCTTCGCCTTTCCCCCCGCCGGTCAGGGTGTCCTTCCCCACCGTGTCCCGCATAGACTTCAGCATCATGCTGACGAACATCGTTTCGAACTCGCGCGCCACCTTCTTGATCTGCTCCGGGTTCTGCTCCTGGCGCCTCTTCTGCACCTTCAGGTCGGTGACCGGCAGCGCGTTGTCCGGTATCGGCTTCACGTCCATGGCCGCTCCTTGCCTACATCACGCTCAGCTCGGCGTTGAGCGCGCCGGCGGCCTTGATGGCCTGCATGATGCCGAGGAGGTCCCTGGGGGTGACCCCGAGGGTGTTGAGCCCCCGCACCACCTCGCCCAGGTTCGCCCCTTCCCGCACCAGCGAGAGGTTCACCTTCTCCTCGGAGACCTTCAAATCGGTCCTCGGGACCACGGTGGTGGTGCCGGTCTTGGCAAAGGGGGCGGGCTGGGAGACCTTCGGGGTCTCCTTGACCACCACGGTCAGGTTGCCATGGGATACGGCCACCGTCGAGATGCGCACGTTCTCGCCCATGACGATGGTGCCGGTGCGCTCGTTCATGACCACCTTGGCCATCACGTCCGGGTTAACCTCGAGCCGCTCCAGGTCGGCCACGAACTCCACCACCCGGTTCTGGTACTCGCCCGGGATGCTGATCTGCACGCTCCCCGGATCGGTCAGCGAAGCCGCCCCCTGGAAGCGGCCGTTGATGGCGGCGGCGACCCTGGCGGCGGTGGTAAAGTCGGACTGGTGCAGGTTCAGCTTCAGCACCGGGCGGTTGGCCAGCACGTTGGGGAGCTCCCGCTCCACCAGCGCCCCCTCGGGGACGGTGCCGGCGGTGGGATGGTTCTTCACCGCGGTGGTGGCCTGCCCGCCGTAGGAGAAGGAGTTGGTGAGGACCGCCCCCTGGGCCACCGCGTAGACCTGGCCGTCGGCCCCTTTCAGGGGCGCCATCATGAGCGTGCCGCCGGCGAGGCTCTTGGCGTCCCCCATCGAGGAGACCAGCACGTCGAGCTTGTTCCCCTGCTTGGCGAAGGGGGGAAGTTCGGCGGTCACCATGACGGCGGCCACGTTCTTCACCGTGATGTCGGCGCGGTTCACCGTGAGCCCCAGCCGCTCCAGGGCGCCCACCAGGGACTGCACCGGGAACTTGGTCTGGTCGGAGTCGCCGCTGCCGTTCAGACCGACCACGAGGCCGTAGCCGATCAACTGGTTCTCGCGCACGCCGTCGAACGCGGCGATGTCCTTGATGCGCGCCCCCAGCGCAAACTGGGGCAGCAGCAAAAGAATGAGCAGTGCCAGCGAGCTTTTTGAAATAACGTTAATTTTCAAGCGTTTCACCTAACCCTTTTCGGCCGCCGCGTCGGGATTTTGACGGCAAACCGTCAATTCCCGAACACGCCGTCCGCCTAGAACGGCCAGACCTTGTCCAGCACGTTCATCAGCCACCCCGGTTTCTGGCGGTCCGAGATGATCCCCTTGCCGGAATACGAGATCCTGGCGTCGGCGATGAGCGCCGAGTTGACGGTGTTGTCGGTGCTGACGTCGCGCCCGCGCACCGTGCCGGTCAGCACGATGATCTGGTCCTCGTTGTTCACCCTGACGTTACGCCTCCCCTCGATGAGCATGTTGCCGTTGGGGATCACGTCCACCACCTTGGCGGAGATGGTCGCCTGCAGGGTCTCCTGCCGGGAGGTGGAGCCTGCGCCGTCGAACTTGGAGCCGTAGCTCGCGCTCAGGAGGCTGGCGAGGTCGGCCCAGCTCTTGATGGGCGTCTTCTCCAGGCCGAGCAGGTTCGGTATGCCGGCACTGATCGAGGAGTCGCGCGATGTCCCGGTGGCGGCCTTCTTGCTGGCGCTTGCGTTCTCGGAGATCACCACGGTGATGATGTCACCGCGCCTTCTCGCTTTCATGTCTTCGGCGAGCCCCGTGGAGGAGGCCTGCCACAGCGACCCCGAGGCGTAGTTCATCTGCGGCGCCGGGATCTGCTCGTCGAAGGCGGGAGTCGCCACTTCGGCGCTCTGGTGCGCGCAGGCCGAAAGCCAGAACAGCGGCAGGCACAGGGCCGCCGCCTTCACTATGGTCGAGCTGTTGCCTTTCTTGCGGTCCATCTAAAAATCCACCTTTACCGTGGTCGCGTCGACCACCCGCGCCGCGATCTCCTTCTGCGAGGAGAGGTTCTGCACCGTGATCAGGTCGCCCGAAGCGCCGGCCCCCTTGGCCCGCCCCGTCGCAGTGATGCGCACCACGTCGTTCTCGGCCACGATGGTCACCACCTGACCGCTCTTGACGATGGGCACCTTCTCCAGGTTGTCCTTTCTTACCGGGGCGTTGGCCCTGAGCGTGCTTTTCACCCTCAGCCCCACCGCCTCGTCGATGTTGTTGAAGTAACGCCCCTGCACCTGGGCCAGGTCCCGCTTCACGATGGCGAGGTCGGAGGCGGAGAGCACCTCGCCCCGCTCCAGGGTGCGTGCGGCGACCACCATCTCGGCCAGCGCCTCTACCTCGACCAGCACGGTCTGGTTTTTCTTCACCTGGTCATCGACCCGCACCATGAGGGCCACCGAGGCGGGGCCGTACCCTTCCCAGCGCTCCGGGGCCACCACGTCGAAGGTCACCTTCCCGGCGGGGAGCTTCAGGTCCCCCTGGTAGTTGATCTTCTTGACCGTTATGTCGGCGTTCAAGGGAGCCGCCTTCTGCACCAGGTAGTCCTTGATGGCCGCCTTGACGGTCGCCTCGCTCACCACGTTGACCGCGGCGGGGCCCGCCGCCTGGGCGAACCCTGACAGCGGCAGGGCAAGGAGCGCGAGAGCCAGCAAAAACGCTCGCATCAGGGGTTACCTCTTGAGTGCAGCGGCCTGCTGCAGCATTTCGTCCGAGGCCTGGATCGCCTTGGAGTTGATCTCGTAGGCGCGCTGGGAGACGATCATGCTCACCATCTCTTCCATGACGCTCACGTTGCTCTGCTCGATGTATCCCTGCTCCAGGGTCCCCAGCCCGTTCTGCCCCGCGGTGCCGGTGGTGGCGTTACCCGAGGAGTCGGTCGGGAGGAAGAGGTTCTTGCCGATGGCGTTCAGGCCGGCGGGGTTGGTGAAGGAGGCGAGCTGGATGGTCCCCACCGTGGTGGAGGCCGTCTGTCCCGCCTGCTGGACCGACACGGTGCCGTCGCTTCCGATGTTGATGCTGGTGGCGTTGCTGGGGATGACGATTTCCGGGACGATGGGCTGTCCGTCCGGGGTGACCACCCTACCCTGCCCGTCCTTTTTCAAGGAGCCGGCGCGGGTGTAGGCGGTGGTGCCGTCGGACTGCTGCACCTGGATGAAGCCGTCACCCTCGATGGCCACGTCCAGTTCGTTGCCGGTGTGCACCATGGTACCGGTGGTGAAGATCTTGCTCACCGAGCCGGGGCGGACGCCGAGGCCGACCTGGATGCCGGTCGGGATGGTGGTGGTGTTGGTGGCCGGGGCGCCGGTGGTCTTCTCGGTCTGGTACATGAGGTCCTGGAAGTCGGCGCGGCTTTTCTTGAAGCCGGTGGTGCTGGAGTTGGCCAGGTTGTTGGCCACCACGTCTATGTTGAGCTGCTGAGCCTGCATCCCTGATGCGGCGGTCCAAAGTGCTCTGATCATTGCAATCTCCTTAACGGCTTGACGGCCGTTGTACGTTCTACGGGGTTTAGACCTTCCCGAGGTCGTTGGCGGCGCGGGCGGTCAGGTCGTCGTAGGTCTTCACCGCCTTGGCGCAGATCTCGAAGTAGCGGCTCGCCTCGATCAGGCGCGACATCTCCACCACCGCCTTCACGTTGGAGGTCTCCAGATACCCCTGCTTGATCCCGGCCGTGGAAACGGTGGTCGCGGCGTTGGGGTCGGCCGGCTGGAACAGGCCGTTGCCCAGCTTGTTGAGGGCGTACGGCTTGGCGAAGTCCGCCGTGCTGATGGTCCCCACGGCGTTGCCGTTCACGCTCACCTGCCCGTTGGAGCCGATCTCCACCTTGCCGTTGCCGGGGACGGTGATGGGCCCGCCCCCCCCCTGCACCTCGTAGCCGTCCGCGGTGACCAGCCTGCCGTTGGAGCCCAGGTGGAAGTTACCCTGCCGGGTGTAGGCGGTCCCCTGGGGGGTGTTCACCACGAAAAAGCCGTCACCTTCCAGCGCCACGTCGAACGAGTTGTCGGTGCGCTGCAGGCTTCCCGCGGAGTAGTCGGTGGAGTAGCGGTCGTTGCTGAACACCGGCCCCTGCGTCGAGTTTTTGACATTGGCCAGCACGCTCTCGAACTGGATCTGGTCCGCCTTGAAGCCGGTGGTGCTGGCGTTGGCCAGGTTGTTGGAGATCACGTCCAGCCTGCGCTGAGCCGAAAGGTTGCCCGTCAAGGCCGCGTACATACCTGCGTTCATGCTCCCCCCTAGGCCACGCGCTTCATCTTGCCGCGCAGCCTGACGATGGCCTGGCTGTGCAGCTGCGAGATGCGCGACTCGGTGAGATCAAGCACGGCGCCGATCTCCTTGAGGTTCAGTTCCTCGTAGTAGTAGAGCGTGATCACGATGCGCTCCTTCTCGGGGAGGGAATCGATCGCCTCGGCGAGGCGCTCCACGGTTTGGCGCGCGATCAGCTGGCTCTGCGGGCTCTCGGTCCCCTTGTCCTCAAGGACGTCGAGAAGGCCGAAGGGAGCGCCGTCCTCGTCGTGCCAGGCGTCGTCCAGGGAAACGAAGGAGAGGAGGTGGATCTCCTCCAGGAGCCGGAAGTAGTCCTTGAGCTCGAGCCCCATGGCGGTGGCCACCTCGTCGCTGGAGGGGTTGCGCCCCAGGCGCTGCTCGAGCTGGGAGAACTCCTTCTCCAGCTTCTTGAACTTGTCCCTGAGGCTCCGGGTGAGCCAGTCCTGGGCCCTGAGCTCATCCATGATGGTGCCCCGGATGCGCTGCTCCGCGAAGGTCTTGAACTGTACCCCGCGGCTGGGATCGAAGCGCTCCGCGGCGGAGATCAGGCCGATCACCGCGGCGCTTCTCAGGTCGTCCCGGTCGAGGTGCGGGGGGAGTGACGAGGCGATCCGGTCGACAATGAACTTAACCAGCGGGAGGTGGGTGACCACCAGTTCGTCCCGGCTCATCGGGACCCCGCGTTGCGCCTCATGCTCATACGCCTTAAGAAGACAGTTCATGGTTCCTCCACATCGTGCTAGATGCCACCGGAGCCACCGGCATGGCCCCTGCGCCGGCCGGCCGCTCCGCATTGATTTTTAGTGCCAAATTTTTGAACCCCGTCGACGCCTTGGCATCCGGGAAGAGGCGGTATAAAGCCCCGCGGCGCCTCACGGACTCCACCAGGAGCTCGTCATGCAGGATCGATCCTGCGTGGTCAAACTGTACTTGCAAAAAGCGGCCCGTAATTGCGGCCAATTTGGAAAAGAGTGTCTCCCCCTCCTGGTTGTCGCGGCACATGTTGATCAGGAGCCTGAAACGGAAGGAGCTGTCGCGGCCGGAAAGCATCTTGATCAGCGCGTAGGCGTCGGTGATCGAGGTGGGCTCGGGGGTGACCACCAGCATGATCTCCCGGGCGAGGGAGGCGAAGCCGGTCAGGTTGGCCGCGATCCCGGAGCCGGTGTCGATCAGGAAGTAGTCGAAATCGTTCTGCAGCCTGAGCATCGCCTGCAAGAGCGCGCCGCGCTCCCAGGGGGAGAGGGCGCTGTACTGCTGCATATCCATCCCCGCGGGAAGGACGCTGACGCCGCCTCCCAGCTCCACCACAGTGTCCTTCAGGGGGACCTCCCCGGAGAGCACCTGCCCCATGCGGAACGGGGCGTCCTTGCCCAGGCGCAGGCAGATGTCGCCGACGCCGGGGTTGGAGTCGACGATCAGGACCCGCTCACCGCGGGCGGCCAGGGAGGCGGCCAGATTCACCACGACGGAGGTCTTGCCGACCCCCCCCTTGCCGCTGGTGACCGAGATCACCCTGAGCCCTTCGCGCAGCTGGAGCTGCTCCGGTACTTCGGTCTTGGCGCGACCCGCCAGTCTCCTGAGCGATTCGGCCTGGTCTGTTGCTAGGCAAGACATTGTCATCAGTTGGACTCCTGCACCACCATGGCGGCGAGCTTTCTGGAGGTCGCCACCTCGATGTCCTCGGGCACCTTCTGCCCGGTGCTGAAATAAGAAAGAGGGATCTTGTGCTTCAAACAGGTGTCGACGATGCAGCCGAAGGTCCGGCTTTCGTCGAGCTTGGTGAAGAGGAGCTTGGTCACCGGCAGGGTGCCGAAGGTCGCGATGATCTCGTCGATCTCGCGGCTCCTCGTGGTGGCCGACAGGCAGAGGTAGACGTCGATCCCGGTCTGGGTCTCGAGGTACCCCTTGAGCTCGTCGAGCCGGTCGGCGTCCTTGGGGCTCCGCCCGGCGGTGTCGATGAGGATCAGGTCCTTGTCGGAATGGCGGGCCAGCGCCCCGGAGAGTTCCTGCGAGTTGCCGGCCACCTCCAGCGGCAGGTCCATGATCTTCGCGTAGGTCTTCAGCTGCTCGACCGCGCCCACCCTGAAGTTGTCCATGGTGACCATGGCCACGGAAACGCGGCGGTTCAGTGCGTACATGGCGGCGATCTTGGCGATGGTGGTGGTCTTGCCGACGCCGGTCGGACCCACCACGGCCACGATGCGCGGCCCGTTCTTCTTGATGCGCAGCGAACCCGAGCATTTCACCATGCCGGCCAGGTTCTCCGCCATCAGCGAGCGGAGCTCGTCCAGGGATACCCCCCCCTCGGCTGCGGCACGGACCGACTCGGTCAGGGCCTGCACCGCCATCGGGCCGACCTCCTCGCCCCTGAGCTCATCGGCGAGCTTTTCCAGCAGGCGCTCCTCGTCGCTCCCCCTGTCGGCGCCCTTCACCAGCTTGAGCGCGGAGGCGGGGTTGGGTTGCTCCAGCTGCTCCACCGGGAACGGGACGGCCATCGGTTCGGGCTGCGCCGCGACCTTGACCGCGGTCTGCTCGAGCGCCTGCCCGGCCAGTTGGAAGGTCACCGGCTTGGGCCCCTTATCCTTGTTGCCGGAAACCGCGTTGTAGAGGAGCTGCTTGATCTCCTCGAGCTCCTCCTTGGCGAAGGTCCTCGGGCCCGCCGGGCTTTCCGGCTGGGGCTCCTGGGAGGGCTGCGCCTGCGGCACCGCCTGCTGCGCCTCCTTCTTCGAGAGCGCCTCGATGCGCTGCTTCAGCTCGCGCACCTCGCGCGCCAGGGGGCCCAGCATGGAGTTCTGGAACTCCTCGCGGGTGGAGAGCTCGCGCTCCTGAACCGGCGGTGCTTCCTCCCGGTAGGGGTTGGGGCGCTGCTGCACCGGTCTCGGCTCCAGGGCCGCGGTCACCTCGTAATAAGGCTTCGAGAAGAAGCCGAGGATCCCCTTCTTGCGCTCCTTCTTGGAGGAGAGGATCATGGCGTCCAGACCCATCTCGGCCTTCACCATCCTGAGAGCTTCCGACATCTCGCCTGCTTGGAACGTTTTAACTAGCATTGATCACCACCACGCCTAAGGATTGGATTTTTATGTTGGGCGGGATCTCGTTGTGCGAGATGACCGCCAGGTTGGGCATGAACCGTTCGGTGAGTTTCTTCACGTGACGACGGATGGAGGGGGAAGCCATCAGGACCGGAAGCGCGCCGATGGCGTCGAACTGCTCGGCGTTCCTGCGGATGGCGGCCAGGACGCGCTGCGCCACGTGCGGATCTATGGCCAGGTAGCTTCCCTGCTCCGAGAGCTGGACCGAGTCGACGATGGTCTCCTCGATGTCGTGGTCCAGGGTGAGCACGCAGAGGGTGTCGTCCTCGCGCTTGTACTGCTCCACGATGTAGCGCCCCAGGCTCTGCCGTACGAACTCGGTGAGCATCTCCGGGTCCTTGGTCACCCCGCCGTAATCGGCCAGTGTCTCCAGGATGGAGCGGAGGTCGCGGATGGAAACGTTTTCCTTCAAAAGGTTCTTCACCACGCGCAGCACGGTGCCCAGTGAGAGCAGCGACGGGACCAGCTCCTCGACCACCTTGGGGAGGGTGGCCGCGATGCTGTCCAGGAGCTGCTGCAGCTCCTGGCGCCCCACCAGCTCGTGGGCGTGCTTCTTGATGGTCTCGCTGATGTGGGTGGCGAGGATGGTGGTGTTGTCCACCACGGTGTAGCCGGAAACCTGCGCCTTCTCCCGTTCCTTGCCCTTGATCCAGACCGCGGGGAGACCGAAGACCGGCTCGGTGGTCTTGATCCCCTCCAGCGCACCGACCGCGCCGCCGCTGTCCATGGCCAGGTACTGCCCGGAGAGCTCGCCGCCGCCGACCTTGGCGCCGTTGATGAGGATGTTGTACTCGTAGGGTTTCAACTGAAGGTTGTCGTGGATGTGGATCGGGGGAACGATAAAACCCATGCGGTCCGCCACCTGCTTCCTGATGGAGCGGATCCGGTCCAGGAGTTCCCCCTGCTGGCTCGCGTCCACCATGGGGACCAGGCCGTACCCCACCTCCAGCTCCAGCATGTCCAGCGGACGGATGCTGCTGATCTGGTCGCTCTCCTCGGCGCTCCCGGCCGAGGTCTCCACCACGTCCTCCACCTCGGCCTTATTCTCCACCGCCATCTTGCTGATCAGGTAGGAGACGCCCGAGAGGAGGAAGAAGGCGAAGTGGGGCAGCCCCGGGATCATGGCGAACAGGAACAGGACCCCCGACGCGACCTGGAAGGCCTTCGGGTAGTTCAAAAGCTGGCCGGCGATCTCGTGGCCGAAGTTGTTTTCGTCGGCGGAGCGGGTCACGATGATGCCCGCCGCGGTGGATATGATCAGGGCCGGGATCTGGGCCACCAGCCCCTCGCCGATGGTGAGCAGGGTGTAGTTCTGCAGCGCCTGGTCCAGCGGCATCCCTTTCTGCCAGACGCCGATCACGAAGCCGCCGACGATGTTCACCAGGACGATCATGATGCCGGCGACGGCGTCCCCGCGCACGAACTTGCTGGCACCGTCCATGGAGCCGTAGAAGTCCGCCTCGCGGGCAATCTTCTTGCGCCGGGCCTTGGCCTCCTTGTCGGTGAGGATGCCGTTGGAGAGGTCGGCGTCGATGGCCATCTGCTTGCCCGGCATGGCGTCAAGGGTGAAGCGGGCGGCCACCTCGGCCACGCGCCCGGCGCCCTTGGTGATGACCACGAAGTTGATGATGACGAGGATCAGGAAGATGACCGCACCCACGACGTAGTTGCCGCCGACCACGAACTGGCCGAAGGCCTTGATGACGCCGCCGGCCGCCTCGACCCCCTCGCTGCCGTGCATCAGGATGAGGCGGGTGGAGGCGATGTTGAGGGCGAGCCGGAACAGCGTGGTGACCAGGAGGATCGAGGGAAAGACCGAGAAATCGAGCGGCTGCACCGTGTACAGGCAGACCAGGAGGATCACGAGCGCCACGGTGATGTTGGTGGCCAGGAAGACGTCGAGCATGAACGCCGGCAGGGGGACAACCATCAGGGCAAGCACCCCGATCAGGGCCACCGCCATGTAGATGTCCGAATTGCTTTTTGGTCCCGGGAGCGCCAGGGCGTCCGTCGTGGGGTTGGCCATGCGTCAGTTTCCTTTGCCTGATCTGGGGTTCACTCTGCAGAGGGACCTTGTGCAACCGGTGTGCCATTTTCCCGAGGGCGCCCAAGCGGCGCCGTGGCGGGCAAAAAGTGGAATGAATACAGCGGGGAGCGGGGGTCTGGGTGGACCGGGAAGGGAGGAGACGGCGGGAGCGGCAACGTCATTTTTGAAGCGCTGCGCCAGTCATTTTTTTGACCGGGCGGGGGCGACCGTGGTTAGAACGTTCTTTTTTTCTTGTCAAAAGGACGGGGAGCCGCTATGTTTTCCCCGCCCGAAGGAGGCCTCCCCGCAGCCCTCCCAGGAGCCACCCCTGAAACGGAGCACAATGCGCGCGTTATTGCTGTTATCGCTGATCCTTCTGTCGCTTCTGGCCGGATGCACCAGCTACCTACCGTCCACGGTGCTCCCTGCGCCCTCTCCGGCGCAGCCGTACGTGAAGCTGGTCACCATCCCGCTTCCCGTGATCGCCTCCAGCCCCAACGAGGGGGTAACCTGGGGCGCCCTGACCGCGTTCCTTTTGCACAACGACAAGGACGAGGTTTCCGCCATGTTCGCCCCGCAGGTGAACCGCAACGAGAATTTCGGCACCACGGGGACCCTCTACGGCGCCATGTACCCCTCCCCCCTGCGCAGCATCGAGTTCAACCTCTCCAAATCCAGCAAGGTGAACTCCGACTACGAGGTGAGGGTCCGGGACCAGAGCCTCATGGAGCGCAAGCTTGAGTTGAACGCCTTCGTCTACAACTTCACCGACGGCTCGGCCCGCTTCTTCGGCTTCGGGGCGGGCAGCAGCGCCGAGGACGAGACCAACTTCGCCGACCGGGAGTTCGGCTACACGGTGTCGGCGGGTTACCCGCTGTCCGCCAACACCGTCCTGTACCTGGGGGACCGCCTGAGAAGGGTGGAGATCGACGAGGGGGCCGTCAAACAGCTCCCCAACCTGCAGCAGCACTTCAGCGCGGCCGAGGTACCCGGTCTCGACGGCTTCAGCACACACGCCCAATCCGTTTCGCTGGTCTACAGCACCCTCGACGCCTCCACCATGTCCAGTTCCGGCATCCGCGCCCGGGCCTCGATCGAGGGAAGCCTGGCCGGCCTGGGGAGCAGCGCGCGCTTCGTGCGCTACGAGGCCGAGGTGAAGGGCTTCTTCCCCGTCCCGGACAGCCGTTTCATCAGCGCCGGCAGGTTCGCCGTCGGACAGGCACGCGGGAGTTCCATCCCCTTCCTGGAGCAGAGCATCCTGGGCGGCGAGAACACCCTCAGGGGGTACGGCAGGAACCGCTTCATAGACAACAGCTACGTGGTCTGCAACCTGGAGGAGCGGATCAGGCTGTTCCGTTGGGAGGTTTTCGACGTGCGCGCGGACTGGGAACTGGCGCCTTTCGTGGACATCGGCGGGGTGGCGGACACGATGGGAGACCTGCGGGCCGGCGAAATCGAGGTGAATCCGGGCATCGGCTTCCGCGCCGTGGTGCGCCCCAACATCCTCGGGCGCATCGACGTGGGTTTCAGCAAAGACGGCCCCGCAGTCTTCGTGGGGCTCGGGTACCCCTTTTAACAGCCGTTCTACGTTCTAGGTTCTACGTTCTAGGTTCTACGTTCTACGTTCCAAATCAAAGGGGACTGGCTCCGCAGGTGACTGTATCAGCCTGCGGAAGTCCTCGAATGACGTGATCTCCCCCGAGATATCCATAGCGCCCTCCCTGACCGTACCGTAGCGTCCACCGGCACCACCACAAGAGTTAAGCATAAACAATCTCCCCGGCACCCCTCGCACCTCCCCTCGGCTGCATCACGTGCAATCGGTGATACATTAAAGAGGCGGGCTACTTCAGCTCATTGGAGGAGTGGATCATGACGCGCGCTATCCGTCGGCTCGGCATCACGTCCCTGTTCGCCTCGTCTTTGCTGGTTTCCTGCCTGCTCCTCTCTTGCGCTTACCCGGGCGCGACCTCTCCAACCGGCATCACGGTGCGGCAACCGCCACAAGCGACACCGCTGCGCCCCATAAACGTACGCAAGGTTTTCCTCAACTACTCCGGGGTCAAGGTGGTAGAACTCAGCTTATTTCCCAGCGCGGGGTTCGGTTTGAAAGACAAGGGCAATTTCGACGCCTCCCTAAAGAGCACGCTGAAGGGAGCAACGAAATGGCATGACCAGAAGGGGGACGAGATCAGGCTCTACGTAGTCATCAACAGGTACATCATCGGCTGGTACGGCGAATACAGCGCCGCTCACGCGGCCTTCGCCTGGTGCGCCGCCGATCCGGGGGGCAAGGTCCTGTTCCAGGAACAGTTCTACGCGACGACCAGGTGCACTTCCCTGTGCAACCTGGGAGAGATGAAGGACCGGATCAACCATGCCGCGATCCGACGCATAGCCGGCAAGGCCCTGAACCTCGCTTCGGGCGTGGACGTAAGCGGCATCACGGCCGTTCCCGGCATCTACGACACCGTCGATGCGGCGATCGGGTCCATTGCCTACGGTGTTCGCTATTGGACGCCGAAGGAGATTTTCACCGCGCCGCTGCTGAAAGTGAGCGAACCGACAGATTGGGCCGGCATCGTCATCCCGGGGAACCCGGCGCCAGCGCCCTAGTGAACGGATTCACCCGAACCACGCCTGCCGCAACAGCCTGATCCCTTCGGCGATTTCTTCCGCGGAGAGGCCGCCGAAGCCGATCATGATCAGGTTTTCCGGGGCGCACTCCGGGTTCTGCCAGAACTGGCGGGTCGGCGACACCTTCACCTGGTACGCCGCCGCCCGCTCCACCATCGCCTCCTGGGTCTCTCCCGTGAAATGCTCCAAAAGGACGTGCAGACCCGCGTTCTGTCCGTAGATCCGCACCCGGTCACCCATCTCCCTTTGTACCGACTGCACCAGTACCTCGTGCTTCTTCTTGTTGACCAGGCAGACCTTGCGCAGGTGCCGGTCCCAGTGCCCCCCCGACAGCAGGCTCGCCGCGACGTACTGCTGCAGCCTGGGGACGGTGCACTTGTAGCGCTCGAAGACGGTATGGTACCTCGCCAGCAACCATTGCGGCAGCACCATGTAGCCCATGCGCAGCCCCGGCGCGAACGCCTTGGAGAAGGTCCCCAGGTAGATCACGCGCTCCTGGCAATCGATCGACTGCAGGGCCGGGATGGGCCGGGTGCGGTAGCGGAACTCGCTGTCGTAGTCATCCTCGATGATGACCCCTCCGCTTTGCTCCGCCCACTGCAGCAACCTCATGCGGTGCTGGATCGGCATCACCACCCCGGTGGGAAGCTGATGCGACGGGGTCACGTAGGCCAGCCGCGCCCCGCTTTTCTTCAGTTCCGCCGGGTCGATACCGGATTCGCCGACCGGCACCGGAAGCACCCGGTAGCCGTGGTTTGCGAAGATGACCCTCGTGAAGTCGTAACCCGGCTCCTCCATCCCGAGGATCCGCTCCTCCAGCGGGAACAGCAGACAGATCATCATCGCCAGGTCCTGGAGTCCCGCGCCGACCACGATCTGCTCCGGCGAACATTTGACACCCCGGGACTGGCGCAGGTATTTCGCCAGTTCCCGCCGCAACTGGAGTTCTCCCTGCTTGTCCCCGTAATAGGCGATGGAGTCGACCTTCAGCGAGGTCAGCACCTCGTTGTTCAGCCGCCGCCACAGGGCGTGGGGGAAGGAGTGCGGATCGAAGTCGCCGTAGGAGAAGTTGTACTTCACCGGCCTGGCCTGCGCCGGGGCCGGCTCATCCGGCTCCCCCCACGTGCCGCTCCCCGAGAGGAGCTGCGGCTCCTCGTCGTCCCCCGTTATGCAGGGAAAATGCAGCAGGTCTTCCTGGAGATCCTGCACCACGTACCCCGAACCATGCCTCCCCTCCACGTACCCCTCGATGCAGAGCTGGTCGTAGGCGGCCTCCACCGTGTTGCGCGCGATGGAGAGATTTTTCGCCAGGTCCCTGGTCGATGTCAGCCGGCTCCCCTTCTCGTATTCCCCGGTGACGATGTTCTGCTTCAGCTGCTCATAAAGCTGCTGATACAAAGGCTTTTTTGATTCCGGGTTCAGGTAGATCATGGCGATCCCTCCCTCATCGCGCTCGGCGGGGGCAAAAGCTGTAAACGAAGTGTATCCATAAAAATTATGAAATGTGGCCCTTCACAGGGATACTGTTTGCGCCCTATCCTTACACCAGATTTACAGCGTTGTAAATATCGCAGGGGCCGTATCCCCGGCTGGACCGGGGAGGCCCCACCCCAGGAGGGCATTATGAAACGTGCAAAAGCAAATCTCCTCACAATCATGACCATCATCGCCACCGCGCTTCTGGCCGCGTCTCCGCTGACCGCCGCGGCGGGAGAACGGGCCGGCACGGCAGGCAAACCTGCTCCCCATAAAACCGCTGCAACAGAACAGGCAGAAAGGATGGAACTGAAGATAGGCTGGGTGACCGTCGCCAACGACGGCTCCCTGCACGTCGACTTCACCGTGAAGGACGGCAACGGCAAGGGGGTCACGGGACTGACCCGGGACGACATCGCGGCTGTATCCTTCGGGCGGTTGGGTTACGAGGACGAGGTGGGTCTGAGAACTGTGGTAGGCCAACCCAGCAAAATCTGGCTGAGCTACCTGGAGAAGCGCCGCGACGGGCAGAGTATCGAGCGCAACCGCGGTGTGGTCGCACTTGGGGACAAGGACCGCCTGATTGAGGAAGGGGACGGCAGCTACAGCCTCGAGGTAAAAAGGGCGGCGCGGCTGCTTACGAAGTTTAGTTATCAACCTGCGGCCGAAACCGGAGTGCTGCTGAGGATCAAGAGAGACGGCGGCGCAGAAGGGCGCGACTCCTATTTCTGGCGTCCGGCGCTGGCGAAGAGAATTGAAGTTCCGAAGATGCTGGCCCGCTCAGAAGGCGGTCGCCCCTTGAGTGCCAAGCCCCGGGCCTGGAACTAGCCCGCAGGAACCGCCCCCCCTCCCTCGACGGGCCTGCGCGCCGCAGCGCTTCTGCCCGCGAAGGCGGGGGGGAACCCGCAGGTTATGCGAAAACCCGCTCCGGTACCTGGCGCCCCCCTGGATCACGAAAGAGCCGCGCCCTGCCTGGTCTTTCTCCGCTCCAGTTCGTGGTCGATGCAATTCAGCACCTCGAACTTGGCGAGCGACCAGAGCGGCGCGATCAAGTCCTTCCTGTTGCCGTCTCCGGTAAGCCGCTGCACCACGATCCTCGGATCGAGCCGCTCCAGGAAATCGCAGACGAGCCCAACGTAGCTGTCGCGGTCCAACAGCGGCACCTCCCCCGCCTGGTAGAGGTCGGCCAGGCGGGTGCCGCGCATCACGTGCAGGAGATGGATCTTGACCCCGTCCACGCCGGCCCGGTTCAAGAACTCGGCGCCGGAGAGCATCTCCTCGCGGCTTTCCCCCGGTAGACCCAGGATGATGTGGGCGCAGACCCTGATGCCGCGCTTTTGACACTCGCTGACTGCGGTGCTGAACGAGGCGAGGTCGTGCCCGCGATCGATGGCGGAGAGGGTGCGATCCAGCGGCGACTGCAGGCCGAGCTCCAGCCAGAAGTAGCAGCGCCGGGCGTACTCGGCGAGGAGATCGAGCGTTTCCGTCGGCAGGCAGTCCGGGCGGGTACCGACGATGAGCCCCACCACGTCCGGCACGCTGAGCGCCTCGTCGTAGAGTTGGCGCAGCCTTGCCGCGGAGGCGTAGGTGTTGGAGTAGGACTGGAAGTAGGCGATGAAGCGGGCGGCCTTGTACTTCCTGACCATGACCTCCTTGGCGTGCTCCAGCTGTTCGGCCACGCCTGCCCCCTGCAGGATGCCGTAGGAGCCCGACCCCTTGCCGCCGCAAAAGATGCACCCCTGCGTCCCGACACTGCCGTCGCGGTTCGGGCAGGTGAACCCCGCGTCCACCGAGAGCCGCTGCACCTTGCAGCCGAACACCCGCTTGAGCTCTTCAGAAAATGCGTTGTAGCGCTGCATGAAATCTCCTCGGCCTCTCTTCTAACATAGATGAAGGCTACGGAGCAATCACGGCGCCTCTCTCGCCGACCGTAGGGGCGAATAATTATTCGCCCGATTCTCCCCGTTGGCCCGAACCGCCTGAGCCTCCCTCACCCCCGCCCCTCTCCCGCTTGCGCGCAAGCGCTTCGGTGGGCAAGCCCGGATGGCGAGGGGAGTCCAGCCACTGGTCCCCCCCCTGCGTCCCCCCTGCTTTTCAGTTGCCTCCCCCAGCCAAACCCTGTATCTTCGACCGGGTCATGCAAAAGTACTTTTCAGCTCTCGCCATCGAGCATTTACGCAGCGCCATCGCAGAAGCAAACGGCAACGAGGTTTTCTTCCTGGGCCGCACCGACGAGGCACGCGTCGTCGTGGCAGTGGAGCCGCTGGCCCGCGGCAACAAGGACGCCGTCCCCGCCATCATGATCGCATGTTCCTTCGGGGACGTGGTGATCCACAACCACCCTTCCGGCAACCTCACCCCCTCGCAACCGGACATAGAGATCGCGTCGCTCCTGGGGAACCAGGGGGTCGGCTTCTACATCGTCAACAACGACGCCTCCCGCGCCAACCAGGTGGTCGCCCCATTCGCCCGGAAGGTGGTGGAGCGCCTCTCCTACCCGGAGGTCGAGCACTTCTACGCCCCCGACGGGGTGCTGGCCCAGGCCCTGCCCGGCTACGAGCACCGCCCCGAGCAGACCAGGATGGCGCTCAACCTCTCCGAAGCCTTCAACGAGGAGAAGGTGGCCATCGTCGAGGCGGGGACCGGGACCGGGAAGTCGCTGGCCTACCTGCTCCCTGCCGCCCTCTGGTCGGTGCGCAACAAGGAACGGGTGGTCGTCTCCACCAACACCATCAACCTCCAGGAGCAGCTGATCCAAAAGGACATCCCCTTCCTGCAGCAGCACGCCGGGGTGCAGTTCCGTGCGGTGCTGGTCAAGGGACGCGGCAACTACCTCTGCCTGAGGAAGCTGCGGGTGAACGCCGCCGACGCCTCGCTGTTCAAGGACGACACGGCACAGGAACTGGACGCCATCGTCGCGTGGAGCAAGAAGACCGAGGACGGCTGCCGCGGCGACCTGGCCTTCATCCCCAAGGACGAGGTCTGGGAGGAGCTTTGCTGCGAGTCGGACCAGTGCGGCCGGGTGAAATGCCCGGAATACCCGCGCTGCTTCTTCTACAAGGCCAGACGCGAGGCCGCCGGCGCCGATCTCCTCGTGGTCAACCACGCCCTGCTGTTGGCCGACCTCTCGGTGCGCCAGGAGACCGGCTACGACGCCACGGCGATCTTGCCCCCCTTCACCCGGCTCGTTTTCGACGAAGGTCACCACCTCGAGGACGTAGCCACAAGCTTCCTCTCCAGCCAGGTTTCACGCCTGGGGCTGGTCAAGCTTTTAGGCAAGCTGCAGCACCCCAGGAAGGCACACCGCGGCGTGCTGCCGCAGCTCTCCACCCAGCTTTCCGCCGCCGTCCCCGAATCGCAGGATGACCTCTACCTGGAGATCGCCGAGGTCCTGGAGGGGCGACTGATCCCGAGAAGGGTCGCGGTGCTGGATGCGGTCACTCGCGGCATGGACCAGATCGGCGAGGCGCTGTTCAAGAAGCTGAAGAAGGACGGGGTGGAGCAGAAGCTGCGGGTGACGCCGGCGATTTACAGTACGCCGCTCTGGCAGGAGGTGACCCCGCACATCGAGAACATGGCCAAGGAGCTCTCGGACTACGCCCTCGCCATGCAGGCGTTTTTGAAGGGTTGCGAGAAGCTCTCCGACAAGGTGCTGGAAAAGCTGGCGGGACCGCTCACCGATCTTCGCGGTGTGAAGGGGAGGATCGAGTGCGCCGTGGATGCCCTGCGTTTCTTCATGGCGCGGGAGGACGAGTTCTGCCGCTGGTTCGAGCTGAGGAAGGGGCCGTTGGTGAAACTCTGCTGTTCTCCGCTGGAGGTGGCCGAGTCGATCAAGAAGGCGATCCTGGACCGTTTCAAGACCGTCGTGCTCACCTCCGCGACCCTCGCCATCGGCGAGAAGTTCGACTTTTTAAAGCACCGTACCGGGATCGAACTGCTCGCCAAGGACCGGGTGAGCGAACTGCTGCTCCCCTCGCCCTTCGACTACGCTCACCAGGCGCTGGTCGCGGTCCCCTCCGACATGCCCGAGCCGACCTCCCCGATGTTCGAGGCCCGGCTCTGCAGTCACCTCTTGGACGCGCTCCGGATCTCGCAGGGGCGCGCCTTCGTCCTCTTCACCTCGTACGATCTCCTGATCCGGGTCTTCAACCGCCTCGCAGAGCCGCTGAAGGCCGCCGGGCTCACCCCGATGCGCCAGGGGGAGACCAACCGGCACATGCTCCTTTCCAAGTTCCGAAACTCGGTCAGCCCGGTGCTCTTCGGTACCGATTCCTTTTGGGAGGGGGTGGACGTGCAGGGGCGGGGGCTCGAGCTGGTGGTGATCACCCGGCTACCGTTCAGAGTCCCCACCGAACCGATCCTGGAGGCGAGGAGCGAGCACATCACCGCCAAGGGGGGCGATCCCTTCATGAGCTACACGGTGCCGCAGGCGGTGATCAAGTTCAAGCAGGGGTTCGGGAGGCTGATCCGGAGCAAGGAAGACCGCGGCGCCGTGCTGATCCTGGACTCGCGGGTGCTGACCAAGAACTACGGCAAGATCTTCCTGACCGCGCTGCACGGGGTCACGGTGCAGAAGTCGCCGGAAGAAGAGATCTGTCGGAGACTGCAGGAGTTCTTCGCCGTAACGCCCACGACCTGAACGAAGCCCAGGCGCACCTCTTTCGGCTCCTCGTGACGGGCAGGTAGAGCAAAAAAAGGGGGCCGGCTTCCCGGGCCGGCCCCTTCATATCACAATCCGCGGCCTGACCCATTCACAGCCCGCGCATCACAACTCCGCTTAAGCGGAACTACACCTTTTCAATCTTCGCCTTGCCCCGCAGCTCTTCCACGTAGGCCGCCAGCATCAGGCGGATCTTCTCACGCTTCAGGTTCCCCGCGATCTGGTTCTTCACGTCCTCGTAGCGCTCCGTCGCGGGCGGCAGCTTCTGCTCCACCTTGATCACGTGAAAACCGAGCTGCGTCTCGACCACGTCGCCGATCTCCCCCGCCTTGAGCGCGAAGGCTGCCTTCTCGAACAGAGGCATGGTCTGCCCCTTGCCGATTATGCCGAGGCTCCCTCCCTGGTCCTTGGTGGGCGACGTCGATTCCTTCTTGGCGACCTCGGCGAACGGCTCGCCTCCCTTGACCCGCTTCAGCACGGCCAAAGCCTTTTCCCTGGCCTGCTTCTTCGCTTCGGCGTTGGCGCCCTTGGGAACACCGATCAGGACGTGACTCACCTTGATCCGGTCCCCCTGGGTGAACTGCTTCAGCTTGTTCTCCTCGTAGAATTTCCTCACTTCCGGTTCGGTCACCTCGGCCTTCCCCGCGAAACGCTGCGCGATCAGGTTGTTGATCACGATATCCTTGCGCGCCGCCTCTTCCAGGTCCTTCTGGGTCATGTCGACCGACTTCAGCGCCTTGTCGAAATCCGCCTGCGAGGGGTACTGGTACTTGCTCTGGACGATGCGGGCGGTCACCTGCTTGTCCAGGTCTTTCATTTCCAGCTTCATGCCCGCCTGGTACAGCAGTTCGGCCGCGGTCAGCTGGTTCAACGCCGCTTCGGTCGCCTTCTTAAACTGGTCAGGCGGCAGTTGTCTGGGATCTCCCGACCCCACCAGGGCCTTGATGGTGCGGTCCAGTTCGGCCCGCGTGATGACGGTGCCGTTCACCTTTTCCACCGCGGCCTGGGGTGAGTTTTTGGCGGGCTCTGCGGCGCAGGCCGCCAGCGCCAGCAGGGACACGGCCGCCGCCGAACGGGTTATCTTGTTCATCGAAAGCATATGCATCTCCTCTTTAAGGCCAGTTGTTTTCGCAGTCTTAACCTTGACCTCAACCTGTTTTTAACGTTTCGCAACCTGCGCGACCACCCCTTTCGCTTTCCCGATCTCGCTCAAGATGCGCAGGGCCGTGGTGGTGGAGTCCGGAGTGGAACCGTACCCTTCCAGCGGGCCGAAACCACCGTTGACCTTGATGTACAGACGCTTCATGAAGTTGAAGGCGAGCGTCTTGTCCAAGCGGTTGCCGGCATTGACCTCCTTCAGGGCGCGGATGGCGTAAAGCTGCTCGTCGAGGTCCGGGCGCTCCTTGCTTTTCTTGTCGAGGTAAGGGGTGGTCTGCAGGTACTGGACTGCTTTCTTTGCGGTATCGGCATCGAGCGAGCACAAGGCGTTCAGGACATAAGCAGCCATGTAGGTGCTGCGTGCGTTGGGACGCCCCGGACCCTTCTCCGGGCCGAAGCCCCCCTCTTTCTTGGCAAAACCCTTCACGTACTCGACGGTCTTCGCCTTATCCACCGCATCCAGCCCGTTCACGGCCTTCAGCACGTGCACCGCGTAATAGGTGGTGGCGAGAGAGGATTTTTTCGCCTCGGGCGAGAAGCCGAAGCCGCCATCGGTGTTTTTCAGGGACGCGGCAAAGCTCTTCACCTTCGCCCGGTCGACGGCGTTGCCGGCATCGAGCAGTGCCAGGGTCTCCAGGGCGATGTCGGTGTAGAGGATGGATGAGGTCTTGCTTGATTTGTCAGGCGTGAAGCCGCCGTCTTTCTGCTGGGCCAGCTTGGTGGCAAGGATGATGGCGTTCTGTCTTCCGGTATCTATTTTCTCTCCCATAGCCTGGAGCGTGTAGACATAATCATTGGCGATCACCGTGGCGACCGGGAAATCGGGACGCCCCTCCATCTCTCTGATGAAGACGCTGGTTTTCTTGAAATCGAATGCGTTGGTCTTTGCATTGGCGGGTTTTTTTTCCTTGGCCAGCGCAGGAACGGCCAAAGCGGCGACCAGGGTAAGTGTGACTATTATGCGTAGGATTTTGCTTGAAATGGGCATCTTCGCACTCCGTATGACATTGAATGGGATTTTGGGAAAGGGGGGGGAGGATCACTCCCCCCCGGAAGCACTGCAAGTTACATTACATTAGAGGTGCGGCGGTACGCCCCAGGTCGAGGTCTTGGTCGGGTGGCAGTAGACGCAGACGCCGAGTGCGTAGGTTTTGTCCTTGCCTGCCGGGAAGCTGTAGCTGGTGCTACCCTGCAGGGTGGACAGCTGGGTGTTGTCCAGGGTCATGGTCGACGGAGCCTCGGCATGTGCGGAGCCGTGGCAGGTCTGGCACTTGATGCTACCTTTGTGACCGCGGCCGTTGATGAACTTGCCGAACAGGGTCGGGCTGGTCGGGTACACGGTGCCGTTCACGGTGTTGTTGGCGTGGCAGGCGAAGGCCGGGTTGGCGCCTGCGCTTGCCGCGGTGCAGGACGGCAGGGTGGAAGCTTTCCACGGCTGTGCGAGCTGGCCGGCAGCGGTGCGCTGGTTCAGGTTGCCGTGGCAGTCGACGCACCAGAGGGCGGTCTTAGCCTTGTGGGAACCGCGGTAGCAGTTGACGTTGTTGCCCGGGTGGCAGTCGTAGCAGTTGGTGGCAACGTTCGCGTCGTACTGGGTGAGTACCTTGGTGCTCTGGCTGTGGAAGCGGTGCAGCACGTCGGAGAAGGAGTACTGGGAAACCTTGATGTCCGCCCTGGTGAAGGTGGCGCCAGCCATGATCACATAGTTCGGCCATACGTTGGCAAGGCCGGGTGCTGCGCTCTCGCCCATCGCCGGATCCCAGTGGCACCAGGAGCAGCGGATCGGGCCGGAAGTGCCGTCGCCGGTCGGGTCAAGGTAGTTGAAGTCGATTTTGCTGGAGTTCTGGCCGTGCATCTTGCCGAGGTAGGCGAAGGAACCGGCAGCGGTAGCCGGGTAGCCGTTGGCGGAAGCAAGCGAGAGGTGGCAGGAGCAGCAGCCGCCGAACGCCACCGGGGTCACGGTGCTGGTCTGGGCCAGGATGGTGCCGGTGCTGTTCTTCACGTACACGTTGGTCATCGGGTACGGGTTGCGGTTCGCGCCGCCCAGCGGGTCGGTCATGATGTTCTTCGCGGTATTCGCGTCGACCAGCGGGTAGGCCGGGATGCCTACTGCGGTCCAGTCCTTCAGGGTGCTGTCGTAGGTCATGTTGCCGGAGATGCCGTTGCCGGCGAGACCCTGCACCTTGCCGCCGGAGACCGGGGCGAAGCCCGGGAACAGTTTCGGCGCGTAGGTGATCCACTGCTGGAAGTAGGGGTCGGCCTGCAGGGTGGACTCGGTGTTGTCAGCCATCGCGTAGCTGACGGTAACGCCGTATGTAGCTGCGTTGGTCGAATCGATGATGACGGGGTCGTTGCTGCCGTACCCCAGGACCTGGGCCCTGACCGTGTTGAACGGGGGGAGGAGCAGGAATCCGGCGAAGGTCGGGCAGGCGCAATGCATACCAAGATCATTCCACGCGACCACCTTGTAGGAGCTCGGAGCCCCGGTCCTGCCGGCAAATGCCGGAGCGACGACAGCGGTGAGGGCCGCTGCGGTAAGGGCCAGCGCGGGTACAAGTTTTCTCAATTTCATGCCTTGTGTTACCTCCTTTGTGATGTGAACCATTTTTCTCTCTGGGGTCAACCTCCCGGTCCGACTGGGGTGGGTACCTCACCCGCCGAAACCGGTTGCTTCTGTTGTCCGCACCCGGTATGCGAACGGCGCTCTTAATAGCAGGGAACATGCCAGTGGTCAGAAGACCACTAACTCATTAGAAGTACACGAGCGATCACATAAGGTTTGGACGCAAAAAAGGGGCAAAATACCCAACCCACAATACCCCACACCCAACCAGTGTTATTTTACCCAGAGGACAACGCCCTATGTTTATAAGGTATTACACCCAAAAACTGTGTCAGTTAGCCCAAAATTCTGCCGAAGGCAAGGCCCCCATCCCGTGATCGAAATCACAAAAACACCCTCTATCGCACCGGGAAGAGGCCAATTCACCCAACCGGCAGGCGAGTTTTCCCTCCCCCCGGGCACCCCCAGTCCCCGCCTCGTTGCCCCCAGGCACCCGGAGGTGCACTGCCCCGCGCCCCCTCTTGGTACGAGCATTGCTGCTGGCCGTTTCGCACCTGTTGTGCTATTTACGAGGGCGAAAGCGGGATGTTCCCATTCCCTGCAGATGGTCACGAACGTGGAAAAGGAGTACATGATGGGCAGTACCGCAAGGTGGGGAGTTTGGGCTGTAGGGATTGCAGCGATTTCTTTGTTGTTTGCCGCGACGGCCGGCGCTGCCGCCTGCAACGAGGAGGTCGTTATCGGGCAGACTCTGGCGGAAGTTGCCGCGATCTGCCCTCAGCCGACCTTGAAGGAGCACCGCGACCTTTGGGAGGAGCTGTTGGAGGGGAAGAAGAAAATACGGAGCGCCACGTCCTATGACCACTGGGTTTTCGATACCGGGCCGCAGGAATTCATGGTGAGCCTGATTTTCTTGAACGGGAAACTGGCCGAGTTGCGCAACCTGGGCTACGGCAGCATGCGCGACCCGATGATGCCGGAATGCCGCAACGGCGAGGGGCTGGCCTTGGGCGACACCATGGTCGATGCCTACCTGAAGTGCGGGGAGCCCCTGGCCCGCGAAAAGCGCGGCGACAAGGCAGTGGTGTCCGTGGAGGGAGAGGTGACACGACGGACCTCGGTCGCCATCGAGGAATGGACCTATCGTTACGGCCCGGATCTGCCCGGTTACACGCTGCGCTTTGAAAATGGGGTGACCGCGGAGATCCGCCCGCGTGAGTTCGGCAAATAGCAACTGTGCGAGGTTGGCTAGTGAGGGATCCCGCGCGCGACCGTAACCGCCGCCACCGCGGCGACCTCCGCTTCGCGTAAAGCATCGACACAGGCCCCCAGCGTGCTCCCCGTGGTGAAGACGTCGTCCACCAGGAGCACGCGCTTTCCGGCCAGCGCTTTTGGCTCCCCCACCCCGAAGGCATCTTTCACATTGGTAACCCTGTCTCCGGCATCCAGTCCCGTCTGCGGCTCGGTCCAGCGTAACCGGCGCAGGTTCCCCACCACTTGCGGCACCTTTAGCTTCTTCCCGAGCACCTCGGCGAGGAGCTGCGACTGGTTGTAGCCGCGCTGCCTGAGCCTTTTGCGATGCAGCGGCACCGGTACGACGCAGTCCGCCCCGGCCTGCCTGAGGAACTGTTCCACCCTTTGAAAGGTCAGCACCCCTAAGGGATCCGCCAGGTGCATCTTACCGCCGTACTTGAAACGATGGATAAGGTCCTGGAGCGGACCTTCCAGGACGGCCGCAGAGCGGCAGGTATGGAAAGGGGGATGGGCAAGACAGGCACCGCAGAGATGGTCGCTGCCGCGGTCCGTGGCAAAGGGGGCCCCGCAGAGGGTGCACAAGGGGGATTCCAGGAAGGATATTTTGCCGAGGCAACCGGCGCAGATGAGTGGCCGGGGCGGAACGCTGTCCGCCCCGGCAACGGGTATGGCCCCCTTGCAGGCGTGGCACAAAGGGGGGAACAGCAGATCGAGCAGAGGGCGCAAGAACATGGCAACCCCATAAAATCCGTTCTACGTTCTATGTTCGACGTTCTACGTCTAAAGCCCCATGTCCTCGTTGACGACCAGGACCTTGATGTCGGTGTTCCTCGGCTTCTTCTCGATGATGGTGGTCACACGGCAGATGCGCTGCGGAGAGTTGCAGTCGGAGCAGAAGCCGGTGGTGGTGCACGGGGTGGAGAGGTTCAGCCTCTTGGCGTTGGGCGGCGAAGCGTAGGTCCTGATGCGCTGCACGGCGTCGTCGATGCTGCCGTCCACCAGCTTGTTCCGCCCCACCACCACGATCACCTTCTGCGGACCGAAGAACATCGCCGCGGCACGGTTGCCGTTGCCGTCGATGTTGACCAGGACGCCGGAGAGGGTGACCGCGTTGCTCCCGGTCAGAAAAAGGTCGCAGGTAAGCTGCCGCCTGGTGATGGCCAGCTTCTCCTCGGGAGAAAGACCGGGGAGCCCATGGTTCAAGATCTCCTTCCCCATCCCCTTCAGCTTGTCGGAAAGTTTCAGGTCCGCGATCGAAAGAGAGCCGCCGAAGCCGACGCTGTGAGCCTCCGTCGCCTCGTTCACGATGTAGTGGAACACCTCTTCGCCGTCATGACAGTAGAGGGCGTCGAAGCCGTTCTTCTTCAGGTTCTCCACCGCTTTTTGGCATTTGTGGGCATAGGCCCAGTCGTTCAACTCTTCAGTGTTGCTCATACAGCCTCCGTTTAACAATTGACTGCGTCCGGCTAAACGCTCCAGCCCTGCCATTTTTTCCCAGCAACGGTGCATCCCTCATCCGCCCCTGCGGGGCACCTTCCCCCGGAGGGAGAAGGCATCATTTCTCCCTCACCTATGGGAGAGGGGGAGGGGTGAGGGCCCCGACTACCTTTGCGCCAGGTACTCTTTCTCGTAAGGCCAACACTCGCCCATGAAGCCGATCAGATGGCTCATGCGCTCCTTGAACCCGAGGCGGAACGGATCCTGCTCCGGGAAGGAACGCTTCTCCCGCACGCTGTCGCAAAGGTCCTTGCCCAGGGCGCGGGCCTTCTGGAACAGCGCCTCCTGGTCCGGGAACTGGCGAGGCCCCGCACCGGGGGAGCCGATGCTCCCGACGTTCTGGGCTCCCATGGCGTTGACGATGCGCTGCATGTATTCCAGCGGTTCTTCGTCGCCGCCACCGCCGGAGGTTTCGACCAGCGCCGAGTACTTCCCTTCCAGCGCGGTGAGGTGAATGAGGCCGTTGCAGCGGTCCAGGAATGCCTTCAACTGGGCCGTGATGCTCAAAAGGTAGTTGGGGGTCGCGAGGATGAAAGCGTCGGCGGCCAGCAGCTTGTCCTTGATGGTTTCGTACTCGTCCTTCACCGGGCAGATGCCCACCTTGTGGCAGGCGTCGCAGGCAAGGCACGGCTTAATCGGCGTCTCGGAAAGCGAGACGATCTCGATGTCGGCGCCCGCCTGCACCGCTCCCGCCAGCACCTCTTCCAAAAGGCGTCCCGTGGTGCCGTTCATGCCGCGGGGGCTGCCGTTAATTGCAACAATCTTCATGGGGTCTCTCCTTTCTTTTCAGTCGGACCAGTCGGACACGTCGGACGGGAAACAAGCGCGTCCAAGCTAACCGGCCAGCAAACTCTTCCCGGTCATCTCCGGCGGCTGCGGCAGCCCGAGCAGCTCCAGCATGGTGGGGGCCAAGTCGGCGAGGACACCGGTCCTCAGCTTGACACCCTTCCTGGTGTCGTCCACCAGCACCACCGGCGCCATGTCGCAGGTGTGCGCCGTGTGCGGTCCCCCCTGCTCGTCCTGCATCATCTCGGCGTTGCCGTGGTCGGCGGTGATGATGGTGATGCCGCCTTTCGCTCGTACCTTCTCCACCAGCTTGCCCACGCATTCGTCCACAGCCTCCACCGCCTTCACCGCGGCCGAGAAGATGCCGGTATGGCCGACCATGTCGGCATTGGCGAAGTTGAGGATGATGACGTCGTACCTGTCCTCGTCCAGCCGCTTCATGAGTTCCTCGGTGACCGGGTAGGCGCTCATCTCCGGCTTCTGGTCGTAGGTGGCGACCTCCTTGGGAGACGGGATCAGGGCGCGGTCTTCACCCGGGAACGCCTCCTCCCTGCCGCCGTTGAAGAAGAAGGTGACGTGGGCGTACTTCTCGGTCTCCGCTATCCTCAGCTGGGTGAGGCCCGCGTTGCTGATCACTTCGGGGAAGATGTTGACCAGGTCCTCGGGACCGAAGGCGATGGGAAGCCCGAAGGTTTCGTCGTAAGAGGTCATGCAGACGTAGGAGGCAAGCTTGGGCCAGATCTCGCGCGGGAAGCCGTTGAACTGCGGATCGGTGAAGGCGCGGGTGATCTCGCGGGCACGGTCGGAGCGGAAGTTGAAGAAGATGAAGCCGTCGCCGTCAGAGACTCGACCCACCGGGACACCCCCGGCCATGATCACGCTCGGCAGGACAAATTCATCGGTCACACCGTCGGCATAGCTCTGCTTGATGGCGGCTTCCGAGCTCGCGAAGGGGTTCCCTTCGCCCAGAACCATGGCGCGGTAGGCCTTTTCTACGCGGTCCCAACGGTTGTCGCGGTCCATGGCGTAGTAGCGGCCGATCACCGTGGCGATCTTGCCGAAGCCGAGCCGGGCGATTTCACCTTCCAGGCGCTCAAGGTAGTCGGCGCCGCTCTGCGGCGGGGTGTCGCGGCCGTCCATGAGGCAGTGCACGAACACCTCTGAAACTCCCTCCCGCTTGGCCATCTCGATCAGCGCGTAGAGGTGGGTATCGTGTGAGTGGACGCCGCCGTCGGAGAGAAGACCTGCCAGGTGCAGCCTGCCGCTTCCCGCCTTCGCCTTGGCCATGCAGTCGAGCAGCGCGGTATTGGTGAAGAAATCGCCGTCATCGATCGACTTGCTGATCCTGGTCAGGTCCTGGTAGACCACGCGACCGGCGCCTATGTTGGTGTGACCAACCTCGGAGTTGCCCATCTGGCCGGAGGGAAGGCCGACCGCGAGGCCGGAGCCGTCGATCTGGCCGGAGGGGTACTCGGCGGAGAGCCGGTTCATGTTGGGCGTCTTTGCCTGGGCGACGGCGTTGGCTTCCTGTTCGGGGTTGATCCCCCAGCCATCGAGGATCATCAAGAGCAGAGGCTTTTTAGGCATGGCATTTCTCCCTCATTAGAGTTATTAGATCCAATTAAAAAAGGTGAAGCAGAACGTCTTCACCTTTAAAAAAAGCAGTTACCCTTACTCATGATGATACGGCTCACCATTAATGATGGTGAAGCCGCGGTAGATCTGCTCCAGCAGGAAGACCCTCACCATCTGGTGGGTGAGCGTCATTCGGGAGAGCGATACGGTCTTGAAAGCCTGGGCCCGGAAACTGTCGGTGAAGCCGTAGGCCCCGCCGATGGCGAAGACCAGGTCCTGGGTCCCCTGGTCGCGGTTTTTGGACAGGAAGGAGGCGAGTTCCGGGGAGCTCATCTGCTCCCCTCTCTCGTCCAGGAGCACCAGCTTCCCCCCCTTGGGGATCAGCTTCGCGAGGCGCTCGCATTCCCGCTCCCGCATGGTGGCGGCCTGCGCCCCCTTTTCCTCGCGGGCCTCGAGGATCTCCAGCGGTGCGTACCGCCTCACTCTCCCCGCGTACTCTTCGATGCCGGTGCGGACCCAGCTCTCCTGGGTCTTGCCGACCCAAAGGAGCTTCAGTCTCATTTCTCTTTATGCTCCCAGAGGTATTCCTCGGGGATCTCGATCTGGGGAGCCCGGCTCCAGAGCTCGTCCAGGTTGTAGATCTTGCGCACCTCCTCCTGGAACAGGTGCACGATCACGTCGCCGAAGTCGACCACGACCCAGCGCCCCTCGTCGTACCCCTCGGTGTCGATGGCCATGTCGATCGGCTTGAGCCCCTGCTTGACCGAGTCGGCCATGGCCTGCACCTGGCGATCGGAGCGCCCGGTGGCGAGCACCAGGTAGTCGGCGATGCTGGAGATGTTCTTGATTTCGAGCACCTTGACGTCGAGCGCCTTCTTGTCCAGGGCGAAAGCCGCACACTTCACGGCGCGTTCAACGGCCGGTATCATTACTTCTTTATCTTGCATCAACGTATAACCCTTGTTCCTTTATGTAGTGTTCGACGGCCTCGGGAAGGAGATACCTGATCGAACGGCCGGCTTTAACCAGCTGCCGGATATGGCTTGACGAGATATCGAGCAGCACCCCGTCCAGCGCGTAGACACAGTGGCCCGAACTGTGGTTCAGGCGTTTAGCCGCCGAATCATAGCAGAACTCCCCACTTATGGCAACAGGGAGGGCCTGGGCGAGACTGGCGATGGTGGAACCGGGACGCTGCACGCTGACGATGTTGCACAGGGTGAAGATGGCCTCGTACTGGTGCCAGGTGGAGATGTCGTTGAACGAGTCGGCCCCCACGATGAAGAAGAGCTCGTCCTCCGGACGCTCGGCATGCAACTGGCGCAGCGTATCCACCGAGTAGGAGCGTCCTCCGCGCACCGCCTCCATGTCCGAGACCTCGAAGCAGGGGTTTCCGGCGACCGCCAGACGCACCATCTCCAGGCGGCTGGCGAAGGAGAGCTCCCCCACCTGCGGCTTGTGCGGCGGCGTGGCAGCCGGGATGAAGACGACCCGGTCCAGTTGGAACAGGTCGCGCGCCTCCTCGGCGATGCGCAGGTGCGCGTTATGGATGGGGTTGAAGGTCCCCCCCAGAATCCCCGTTTTCATTATTGTCCCGGCTCCGGTGTGAACGAAGACCAAATCCTTAACGCAAAGTCGCCCAGGCGCAGAGGCGCAAGGATTTAAAGATAACTTCCTTTGGTTCTCTTTGCGCCGTCGCGGGTTTGCGACTTTGCGTCGAACGCTTTTAAGGCCTTACCTGTCCCGACCCGTACACGATGAACTTGGTCGTGGTGAGGTCGGTGAGCCCCATCGGGCCGAAGGAGTGCAGCTTGGTGGTCGAGATGCCGATCTCGGCGCCCAGCCCCAGCTGGTTGCCGTCCGAGAACCGGGTCGACGCGTTCACCATGACCACGCCGGAGTTCACCTCGCGGATGAAGCGCTGCGCGTTGCCGTAGTCGCCGGTGATGATCGACTCGGTGTGCAGCGAGCAGTAGCGGTTGATATGGTCGATGGCGGCATCCAGCCCGTCCACCACGCGTGCGGCGAGGATAAGCTCCAGGTATTCCGCGTACCAGTCGTCCTCGGTGGCGGGCGCTGCCTGCGGGGCGAAGCGGCGGAAGGTCTCGTCGCCGCGCAGCTCCACCTTCTGAGCGACGAGCGCCTGGTAGATGAAGGGGACGAAGCTCTCCGCGATGTCCTTGTGGATCAGCAGCGTCTCCAGGGCGTTGCAGACGCCGGGGCGCTGCACCTTGGCGTTGATGATGATCTCGCGCGCCATCTCGAAGTCGGCGGAGACGTCCACGAAGATGTGGCAGACCCCCTTGTAGTGCTTGATGACCGGGATCTTCGAGTTCTCCACCACGAAGCGGATCAGGCTCTCGCCCCCCCTGGGGATGATCACGTCGATGAACTCTTCCTGCTTGAGCATCTCGGTGACCCCCTCGCGTTCGGTGAACGGGATCAGGGAGAGTGCCGCAGCCGGGATGTTGCGCTTGGCCAGTTCGTCCTTGAGGACGGTGGCAATGGCCAGGTTGGAGTGGATCGCCTCGGAGCCGCCGCGCAGCACCACGGCGTTGCCGCTCTTCAGGCAGAGTACGGCAGCGTCGGAAGTGACGTTGGGGCGGGACTCGTAGATGATGCCGATGACGCCCAGCGGGATGCGCATCTTGCCGACCATGAGGTCATTGGGGCGCTTCCACATGCCGGTCACCTCGCCCACCGGGTCGGGGAGCGCGGCGACCTCGCGGATGGCGTCGGCCATACCCTTGATGCGCGCCTCGTTCAGCATGAGGCGGTCCAGCATCGCCGAGGAAAGCCCCCGCTCCTTGCCGGCCTCCAGGTCCTTCTTGTTCTCTGCGATGATCTCCTCGGCGTTGTTGACCAGCCCCTGCGCCATGTCCAGCAGAAGCTCGTTCTTGACGGCGGAGGAGAGTTTCGCCATTGCGAAGGAAGCCTGCCGGGCCTCGGCAGCTATGGTGCGGATCTGTTCGGCAACTGACATGTGTACCTCCGTAAAACCCCTAAGGCAATTAACAGGGATAAAAGGGATAAAAGGGATAAAGCGGCAAGACGACTGAGAACCCGTAATTCATTCTTTGGGTTTTATCCCCTGTATCCCTTTTATCCCTGTTAAACGTGTTTTTATAACAGAACGAGATTATCCCGGTGAATGACGTCGTCACCGTAGCGGAAACCGAGGATCTGCTCGATCTCGGCACTCTTGTGGCGGCTGATCTTCTCGATCTCCTGGCTGGAGTAGTCCACTATGCCACGCGCGAACTCGACCCCCTCCGGGTCCACGACCCTGACGCAGGCCCCGCGGTCGAAACGCCCCTCCACCTTGGCGATCCCCGAGGGGAGCAGGCTCTTGCCATGGGTGGCAAGCGCGCCGCGCGCGCCGGCGTCCACCACGAGGCTCCCCGCGGGCTTTATGGTGAAAGCGATCCAGTGCTTGCGCCGGTTCAGCGACTCTCCGGCCGGCAGGAACAGGGTCCCGAGCAGTTCCCCGTTCATGACCCGGGCGAGGTTCCCCTCCCCTTTGCCGGCGAAGATGATCGCGGCGACGCCGGACTTGACCACCTTCTTGGCCGCGGCAAGCTTGGTCGCCATGCCGCCGGTGCCGACGTTGGTTCCGCTCCCCCCGGCGCCGCGCTCCATCTCGCGGGTCACCGCGCCCACCTGGTGGATCAGGGTGGCACCCGGGTCGGTGCGCGGGTCGGCGGTGTAGAGGCCGTCGATGTCGGTCATGATCAGCAGCAACTGCGCCTCGACCAGGTTGGTGACCAGGGCGGAAAGGTTGTCGTTGTCCCCGAACTTCAGCTCGTCGACCACGACGGTGTCGTTCTCGTTGATGACCGGGACGATGCCGCAGGAGAGCAGCGTGTCGAGCGTGCCGCGGGCGTTCTGGAAACGGCGCCGGTTGGCGAGGTCGTCGCGGGTCAGGAGGATCTGGGCCACCTTGAGATCGTAGTCGGAGAATGCTTCCTCGTAGGCCCGCATCAGGCGCGACTGGCCGATCGCGGCGGCCGCCTGCTTCTGCGGCAGGGTCCGCGGCCGGTCCGGCAGGCCGAGCGCCTGGCGACCGGCAGCCACGGCCCCGGAGGAGACCACGACCACCTCGACCCCCTTCGCGCGCAGCCCGGCGATCTGCGAGGCGAGCCCGTCCAGGAAAGCCGGGTCGATGCCGTTATCCTCACAGGTCAGGACGCCGGAGCCGATCTTCACCACGATTCTCTTTACCTTCTTGAGCAGTTCTTTACGCATGCCGCATTCCGCCGATAATGTTTAGTAAAGGCAAGGATACTAACACGTTTCCCTACCCGTGGCAATTTTCTTAAGAACCGGGAGGGCTCAAACTCATTGACAAAGCCGGGTGTGGACTTTAGACTGAGCCCCTATTTCGAGGTGACTGTTGCTGAACAAAGAGCACTGGAAAAAAAGAATCTACAGCATCCTGTCGCTGGACAGCCATCCAGGGCACATCGCCGCCGGATTCGCAGTCGGCGTCTTCATAAGCTTCACCCCGTTCTTCGGCCTCCACACTCCCCTCGCCATCGCAGCAGCTTTTCTCCTGAGACTCAACAAACTGACCTGCATCACCGGGGCCTGGGTCAACACCCCGATCACCGTGGTCCCCATCCTCGGGGTGAGCTACAAGCTCGGCGCCTTCTTGCGTGGACGCCCCATCAAGGACCTCCCCATCTCGGGCGGGCTTGAGTGGCACAACCTGGAGCGCTACGCCAAGTCCCTGATCCTCGGCTCCTCGATCCTCGGTTTCTTCGCCGCTATCATCGCCTACTTCCTCTGCTACTACCTCGTCGTCCGCTTCCGCGCCAAGGACGCCGCCCAGGCCGAGCTCGCCAAGGAGATGACCGAGGTGGGCGAAGAGCTGGAGTAGCCCCCCCAAAAAAAATCGGGAGCAGTCCGCAGACCGCCCCCGACCTCTCTTCACGATGTCTCCCCCCCGGTTATTTGCCCAGGAATGGCGACAACACCATGTAGCTCACAAAACCTACGAAGCCCGATGCCGGGATGGTGATCACCCATGCGGTGACGATGCGGTAGGCGACGCCCCAGTTTACCGCCGAGATCCTCTTGGTCAGGCCGACCCCGAGGATGGCAGAGGTGATCACGTGGGTGGTGCTGGTGGGAAGACCCATAGCCGAAGCGCCCAGGATGACGCCGGCCGATGCGGTCTCAACGCAGAAGCCGTGTACCGGCTGCAGTTTCACGAAGTCATGGCCGACCGTCTTGATGATCCTCCAGCCGCCGGCGGCGGTGCCAAGCCCCATGGCGATGGCGCAGGACATCTTGACCCAGTTGGGAACCTCGAAGGTGGCGAGGGAGCCGTAGCTGACCAGCGCCATGGTGATGACACCCATCGACTTCTGGGCATCAGCCGTGCCGTGGGAGAAAGCCATGACCGCGGCGGAAAGGATCTGCAGCTTGCGGAACACCTTGTTCAGGTTGTAGGGCGCCTTGTTCCTGAAAGCCCACATCATGCCGACCATGAACATGAAGCCGAAGAAGGCCCCGACTATCGGAGAAACGACCAGCACGGTAATGATCTTCTTGAGACCGGCCCAGTGCAGCGCTCCGCTGCCGGCGTGGGCCACCACCGATCCCACCAGGCCGCCGATGATGGCGTGCGAGGAGGAAGAGGGAAGGCCGTAATACCAGGTGATCAGGTTCCAGATGATGGCGCCCAGGATACCGGCCAGCACCACCATCTGGGTGATGTTGTTGGCGTCGACGATCCCCTTGCCGATGGTCGCCGCGACCTTGGTCGAGATCATCGCGCCCAGGAAGTTCAGGCCGGCGGCCATGAAGATCGCCGTCCTGACGGTGAGCGCGCGGGTGGAGACGCAGGTGGCGATGGCGTTCGCGGTATCGTGGAAGCCGTTGATGTAGTCGAACAGCAGGGCCGCGCCGATGACGGCCACCAGCAGGACCAGTGTGACCTCAGGCATTTTTAACCACCACGCTTTCCAGGATGTTCGCGGCATCCTCGCACTTGTCGGTTGCGGTCTCCAGCGTCTCGTAGATCTCTTTCCACTTGATCAGCTGGATCGGGTCCTTCTCCTCGGCGAACAGACGGCTGATCGCCTCGCGGCAGACGCGGTCCGCCTCGTTCTCCAGGGCGTTCACCTCGATGCAGTAGGCGCTGATCGGCTCGAGCTTGCCACCCAGGACCGCGACGGTCTTGTCGATGGTCTGGCAGGATTTCAGGATCAGGAAGGCGAGTTCCTTCGATTCCGGCGTCGGCTTCTGCACGTTGTACATGACGAAGCGCTGCGCCGAGGCGTCGATCAGGTCGAGGATGTCGTCCAGCGCCGCGGAGAGGGCGTAGATGTCCTCGCGATCGAAAGGGGTGATGAAGCTCTTGTTCAGCTTCTTGATGATATCGTGGGTGATAGTGTCGCCCTTGTGCTCGACGTCCTTTATCTTGCGCTGGCTGGCCACAGGGTCGTCAAAGTTGTCCAGCATGTCCTTCAGGAGCTGGGCCCCCTCGATAATGTTGTGGGACATTTCCCTGAACATGGCGAAAAACTTTTCATCTTTTGGCATCAACCCAAACATTTAGTCCCTCCAAAGTCCCGGCCTTGAAGGCCGGTATCTAGTTGCAAACTGGGGAGATATACCATATCCCGGGCAAATATAAAACAATGAAATACGTAATGCGGTTAAACTAATTAGGGGGATGATGTTTACCTTGCCATCCCGTTTCCGCTCTGGCGAATCCGCCTCCCTTGTGTATTATTTACCTTTAACTTTTTTGGCCCAATGACCCCCACCACCGGGAGCGGCTCATGAGCGGCGGAATCAAGTGCTGGCCGGAAGCGGAACGTCCGCGCGAGAAGCTGATGCAACGAGGCGCCTCGGCGCTCTCCGAGGCGGAGCTGCTGGCGCTCATCCTGGGCAGCGGCAATGCGGCCAGCGGCCGCAGCGCCTTGGACCTCGGCCGGGAGCTGATGCTCCAGTTCAAGTCGTTGCGCGCCCTCGCCGACGCCTCGTACCGGGAGATCCAGCAGGTGAAGGGGATCGGCCCGGCGAAGGCGACCTGCATCCTGGCCGCGCTCGATCTGTCCCGGCGCATCCGGGAGAAGGAGGGGCGCCCCATCGAGTCCTTCGAGCGCTTCACCTCCGCCTCCCAGGTGTTCGAGCATTTGAACCACGAGTTCAGGGACCGGCACACCGAGCAGTTCATGGCCCTGCTTTTGGACGGCAAGAACCGGATCATCACCCGCGCCCTCATCTCCGAGGGGTCGCTGAACCAGAGCATCGTGCATCCACGGGAGGTCTTCAACGCCGCGGTGCGCCAGTCCGCTGCGGCCATGATCCTCTTGCACAACCACCCCACCGGCGACCCGGCTCCCAGCCCGGAGGACCTCGAGGTGACGCGCCGGCTCCGCGACGCCGGGCAGCTCATGGGAATCAGGGTGCTGGACCACATCATCATCGGCGAGAACGAATTTTACAGTTTCGCGGACCACGGTCAGCTCTAACTGCCGCCGGAGGAGCCGTGAAAGCGACCGACCGTCGCCCACAGCGCCCGCTTACCTGCTCGACGCCGTACCGGAAGCGGCGCTGATTGCCTGGCGGGCTGCCGCGTTACCGCTTGAAGACTTCACCTTTACCCCCCGCCCGGATCAACCGGTGAAACACCGCCCGGCGGAACAGGAGAGCCAGATGCGCAAAACCATCGTGAAGAGCCAGGCTCAGCACTCCCATGAAAGCATCGCGGAGTGGTTGGACCTCGACAGCATCGCCCACGTGGAACTGACCTCGGAAGATCCTTCTCAGCCGATCGAGTCGGCCCTGCAGCCGGTGGGCGCACCGGGATGGCGCGCGGCGGAGCCGGGTCCACAGTTGATCCGTCTGCTGTTCGACGCTCCGCAGGACGTGAAGCGGATCTACCTCTTGATCAACGAGGTGGAAGTGGCAAGGACCCAGGAGTTCGTGCTGCGCTACGCTCAGCACCATGGCCGCAGCTTCCGGGAAATCGTGCGCCAGCAGTTCACCTTCGCCCCCCCCGGCACCACCACCGAGCAGGAGGAGTACCGGGTGGACCTGGACGGGGTGACCGCGCTGGAACTCGAGATCATGCCGGATGTCTCCGGGTCGGCGGCAAAGGCGTCCCTGGGGAGACTGCTCCTCGCCTGAGACGGGACGCGGACAAAAAAAAGCGCCGAGTGGAAAAGGAGGGCTCCATCATCGGCGCAAAAGTTGGGTTTTTTCGGCTAAGCGGCATTTGTCGTGCCGCTTTGTCTTTATCTATTACAAAAGCGGTGCCAAAACCGACTTCATGCCGAAAAACATGCAACTAGCCGTTTCCACTAGCCTTTAATGAAACCCTCTCGCCCAGGTGGAAACGGGCCTCGTATCCAGCGGTTGAACAGGTCCAAGAACTACACGGCATCTTTCCGGACAGAACCAAGTAATTTCGGCCGCTTTCACGATTTGAACAGCAGTTCAACTTTTGCACAGCTGTCAAAAAACCCGAAGGGAGGCGTCACCGCTTCCACATCTTAGGTGCTGCCACGACAGAAAAAAGGCCACGGCGCTTCCGCCGTGGCCTCTCCTTCCAGCCATTTCTCCCGGCTACTTCTGCACCCACCGGTCGTTTTGCAACTGCATCCACCACCCCGGCTGCGCCGCTTCCCTCTTGGTGTCGGCATAGGTGGCCGCCGCTTTCACCATGACCAGGTTGAGCGCCTCCTTGCTCTCCTTTTGCTTCTGCAGCTTCAGAATCGCCTTCGCCATGCTGAGCACCACCGTCTTGCGGCTCTGGTTCTCGGCGGCCAGCAGGGCTTCATCCTGCGGTCCGAGTTTCCCCTTGGCAGAGGGAGGCACTACCACCAGCCCCTGTTTCGACAGCCCTACCGCCCCGCTGGCGAAAAGGGCGTTCAGCCTCGGAAGCCGCTTGCTCATGTCGTCGTAGGCCTTCAGGACCTCCGGCATGCTGGAAAGCTCGACCGCCAGGGCCTCCGCATCGGCATCGGTATCCGCAGCGTACGCGGTGGCGACCAGGGAGAGGTCGGGCAGTTTGTCAAAAAGCCGACTCTGCGGTTTGTCCTGAGGCGCGGCCGGCGGCAGGCCCGGCGGAGGAGTCGGGCTGGCCGGCTTTTCGCCGCTTTTCAAGAGCATGTCGTCCAGCGACTTGTAGGCCTCCTTGGCAGCCTTCTCGGGGAAGTAGACGTTGACCGTGATCACCGCGCAGGCGGCGAGGGAGACACAGGCAAGGGCCAGCAGCAACTTGATCAGTTTTCGTTTCATGGGACACCCCCGTTGGATTCGTTGGTCTGCTCCACGCATGGCACTTCACGAATATAGCACAGCAGGATCACTCTTCCCACTTGAACTCGGGCACCACCTCCGGTTTTGCCGGCGCCTTCTCCTGGGACGGCGCACCCGCCGCGGGCTTGCCACGCACAGCTGCCTCCTTGATCGACTCCAGGAGATGGTCGAGGGCTATGCGGTTTTGCGTCGGGGCGATGTTCACGTTCAGGTCCTTCACCCCGAAGAAGTTGGTATTGACGATCTTCAGGGTGTTGAAGGTCAGGTCCCCCTCCTGCAGGGTCGCCTTGATCTCCGCCTCGTCGTAGTCGCGATCCCGCCCGAGGAAAAAGCCGCTCAACTTCTGCTTGGCCAGGCGCTGCAGAAATTCCTTGCTGACCAGCATCTTCTCGCCTCCACCCTCGCGTGCCCAGAGGTCGACGAACCCGGTCGTCCCCGCGACGCCGCCTCCCACGCCCCTGAAGCTGATCACGCCATCCACCCGCCCAGAGATGTACCCCTGGAGGCTGGGGATGCTGCGGCAAAGCTGCTTCAGGCTCAGCCCGTTCACCAGCAGATCGGCACGGTAGGTCGGTTTCTCCCTGACGGCCAGGTACCCGGTCCCGACGATGGCTCCGTCATAAAGGGTGGTGCGCAACGGGGCGATCTCCATGAG
This sequence comes from Geomonas diazotrophica, assembly GCF_019063885.1. Taxonomy (NCBI): domain Bacteria; kingdom Pseudomonadati; phylum Thermodesulfobacteriota; class Desulfuromonadia; order Geobacterales; family Geobacteraceae; genus Geomonas; species Geomonas diazotrophica. The sequence continues at coordinate 4,106,892 of NZ_CP077684.1, forward strand.
CCCCTGTGAGGCGCGCAGTTGGACGGTGAGTCTCCCCAGTTCCAGGGTGCCGAAAACGGTTCTTGCCACCGCCAGCTGCTCACCAGCCGCCGGGAGGGTGCGCAGTTGGCCGAGCACGCGCGGATAGTTCGCCCTGCTGAAATCCCTGGTTTCCTTGGGCTGCGGGGTGCTCTTCCCGGAGAGGTCCAGGGAAACGGGTATCCTGCCGTCGATGCCGGTCACGGCCAGCTTCTGGGGCGCCGATTCGATACTGCCCCCATGTATATCGATCCCCCCTTCCAGGAGTTGCCGACCATCCCGAAACTCCAGCTTTCCGTTTGCAGAGAGCACCCCTTTGAGCGCCGCCTCCTGGAGCGCCGTGGGCATCAGGTTCACGATGGCGTCAGCCAGGACATCGGCGGGGGTGTCGGGGAGCGAAAAGCTGATGGTGCCGCGACGCTTGGGCGAGAAGGCGTCGGCCACCTGCCCCCGCGCCCGCAGCGCGACTCCTTTTCCCGGTGAGAACAGCCCTTCGCCGACGGAAAGGCCCCCTGCCGCATAGCTCCCGGAGAGGAACAGGGAGGCTCCGGAGAGTGCGCTCCTCCCGTTTTTGGCGAGGGCCAGCCCGCGCCCCTTGGTCTCGAAGCGGCACTCCACCCCCCCCTTCCCCGAGTAGGTCCCGGAGCTCCGCAGGTCCAAGTGCCCGTCGGTGGGGCGGATGGTGGCGGTTTTGGGAAGGAAGGAAGCCATCTGGGCCGCATCACCATCCTGCAGCGCGACCTTGAAAGCGACGCTTGCCCCGGGAGCAAAGGGACGGAATGTGGCATCTGCGGACAGCTTCCCCCCCAGGAACCTCCCCTCCAGCTCCGCGCGGCCGCCCCCCTTGGTGAAGTTCGCCTGCAGCAGGGCAGCCCCGGCGGCGCGTCCCCTCATGGTGACGGCGCGGGAGGAAAGAGTCGCGGTCCCCTCCAGCCATTTTTCCGCTCCAGCCGTGACCACACTCCCCTGGGCCCGCCCCGACAGCCCCGAAAGTTCCAGGTCGCCCTGCCGTAACGCCCCCGCTTCGAGCTCCAGAACCAACGGAACGCGCCCGGCCCTGGTTCCGGGAGGTGGCAGGCGGCCCGCTATCCGGGTGGCGACCACCCTGGTCTCTCCCAGCCGTCCCTGTACCCCTTCCAGGCTGACCTTCTCATCCTCGACGCGGTAGCCGAAGCGGGCATCCCCGGCCCGGAAGCCGAGGGTCATCCCGGCCAAGCGGGCCTCGCCGGACGCGTGACGGTGGCCTCCCTGCTGCCGCAATTCCACGGTCACCATCCCCTCCTTGACGGCAACCGGCTCCTGGCCCCGCTTCCCCGCGACGTCGGCAAACGCGATCCGACCCGACAGCTTCAGGTCCTGCGCGCTCTTCCCGGTGAATTCCACGGTCCCCGATGCACTGCCGGAGCTGGCCTGCAGGTCGTGGCGTTTCAGGAACGGGTTGAGGGAGACGAGCTTCGCCCGGGACAGCATCAGCGAGGCCGTCAGCGGCTCCGGACGTCGCAGGTCGTAGGAGAGGTGGCCGTCCAGCGGAATCCCGAAGACCCGGGCGCTGAACCCGCCGCTTTGCGCCATCACCGGCTTCAAGTGCGAAGAAAGGGTGACGTCGAAGGGGAGACGGAGGGCCTCGACGACCGCCTTTCCCTCCCCTTGGGCGGCGGAAAGCATGCCGATGGCGGCAACGCCCGCGCCCTTCCTGGAGAGGGCTCCCTTCCCTGAGAGCCCTGCTATCAGCAGCTCCCCCTTCCGCGCCACCGACCCGTTCCGGAGCAGCAGGACCCCGGCGGCGCTTTCCAGGCCGCCCCTACCGGATCCCTCCAACCGCAGGGATTCGCAGCGCAATTCTCCCCCGAGCAACAGGCCGCGCCGGGACTCTTCGGTCAAAAGCACGTTCAGCAGGGCGAGGTCGACCCGGTCCACCCCAAAGAGCAGGGCAAAGCGCCGCTCTTGCCTCAACCCGCTCAGGCTGCCTTCCGCGTGCAGTTGCGCGACCTTGTCGATCTCCAGGGTCGCGTCGTTCAGGTCGGCCCGGTCCTGCGCGATACTGTAGGAGCCGTTGAACTGCAGCGTCCCCGCGATGGGGTAGCTTCCCTCGGCCACTGGCAGCAGCACATCCCTGAACCGGAAGGAACCCGAGCTGCGCAATTCCCCCTTGGCGAGCACTGCGTTCACCGTGAGGGATCCGCGCGCCTTTTCCAGCGGCCGCGGGTTCTTCAGTTTCAGCAGGGTTGCCACCCTCTGCAGCGAAAGGGTCGGCGCGCTGAGGGTGAGGTCCACTGCGGCCTGGGCACCCGGTCTCGCGGTCCCCTGCAACTGGTAGCGGTTGCGCGCCGCATCTTCGAAGACGAGCTCGACCTGGGCGTTCCGTGAGCCTCCGCTGGTCAGGTTGTAGAGCTTAAGGTCGAGGCCGCGCACCCCTTCTCCCTGGACCGTCAGCGCCCCGTTTTGTACCAGGAGCTTGACGATTACCGTTTCGGGAGCGGGCTTTTCGGGTTTCCTGGCGGCGAGCCTGCGTTGCAGGTCGCTGAAATTCCAGGCCCCGGCGCCGTTTTTCAGCAGGTTGACGCTGCCCTGTTCGATGGAGATGAGGTCGAAGCGTCGCTTTCCACGCAAAAGGCCGAGCCACTGCGGCTTCACGGCGGCCGACTCCGCTGCGATCAGGTCAGGACCGGCGAACCCTTTCGGGTTGTGCAGCCTGACCCCACGCAGCACGAGCGTGCCGCCCGAAAGGGAGACGCCCTGCACGGTGAATTCCTGCTGGAGCGACGAGGTGACATAACGGGAGAGCTGGCGTGCGGGGAGCGGCGTAGCGAGGTACAACTGCAGGAGCACGAAGACGAGCAGGCACACGCCGAAAAGGCCGGCGGCGACAAATGCCAGCATCCTGACCGGTCCCTCCGGGATTGAGTTTCTGTCGCCGACCACTTTCATCTGTCCCCTTCCTGTGCAGGTTGAACTTTACCGTGCTTCGCGGCGCTGGGCAAGAGAAGCGTCCGTCCGGGACCTCACCATGGGGAGGCCCGACCCGAAAACGCAAAAAGGGGCACCCAAGTCGGGTGCCCCTTTTCATGCCTGTCAGTATTGGGCCGGTGCTGAAACTAGGCCGGCAGTGCGGGAAGTTCCAGGCCGGCCATCTTCTGGACCATGCGCACGACCTGGCAGCTGTAGCCGAACTCGTTGTCGTACCAGACGTAGAGCACGCAGCGGTTCCCCTGGACGATGGTGGCCAGGGAGTCGACCACGCCGGCATGGCGCGAACCGACGAAGTCGCTGGAGACGACGTCCGGGGAGTTCGTGTAGTCGATCTGGTTTTGCAGCGGCGAATCGAGCGAGATGGCGCGCAGGTAGCTGTTCAGCGTGTCCACGTCGGTCTCGGTGTTGAGCTGCAGGTTCAGGATGGCCAGCGAGACGTTCGGGGTCGGCACGCGGATGGCGTTGCCGGTCAGCTTGCCGGTCAGCTCCGGAAGCACCTTGGCAACGGCCTTGGCGGCGCCGGTCTCGGTGATGACCATGTTCAGCGGGGCGCTCCGCCCGCGGCGATCGGCCTTGTGGTAGTTGTCGATCAGGTTCTGGTCGTTGGTGTAGGAGTGGCAGGTCTCGACGTGGCCGCTCACGATGCCGAACTTGTCGCTCACCGCTTTAAGCACCGGTACGATGGCGTTGGTGGTGCAGCTCGCGGCGGAGAAGATGGTCTCTTCCGGCACGATCAGCTCGTTGTTGATACCGGCAACGACGTTGGGGATGTCCCCCTTCCCCGGGGCGGTGAGGAGCACCTGGGAGACGCCCGGCGCCTTCAGGTGACGGCCGAGGCCCTCGCGGTCGCGCCACTTGCCGGTGTTGTCGAGGACGATGGCGTTGTGGATGCCGTACTGGGTGTAATCGACGTTCTCGGGGGCATCGGAGTAGATGATGCGGATCATGTTGCCGTTGGCGATGATCGCGTTCTCTTCCTCGTCGATGGTGATGATGCCGTTGAAGGGACCGTGCACGGAGTCGCGGCGCAGCAGGCTCGCCCTCTTCACCAGGTCATCCGGACCGGCCTTGCGCACCACGGCGGCGCGCAGGCGGAGCTTCTCGCCGCTGCCGGACTTCTCGACCAGGATGCGGGCGAGCAGACGGCCGATGCGGCCGAAACCGTAGAGCACGATGTCCTGCGGCTCGTCGAGCAGCGAGGTGCGGCCGGTGTTGACCGAGGCGAGCTCGCTGGCGACGAAATCGTCGATTGAGACCTTGTCCTGCACGGCCTGGTAACGGACCGCGAGCCGGCCGAGGTCGATGCGAGCCGGCGCCAGGTCCAGCTTGGCCAGCGCTTCAAGGACCGGGAACGTCTCCTGGACGGTCAGTTCGCCGTCAAGGATCAGACGAGCGAAACGATGCGCCTTGAGGATCTCGATGGTCGGGCTGTTTACCAGGGAGCGACCGTACACCGTGGTGACAATGTTGTTGTCGCGGTAAAGATGGCCGATGATCGGGAGCATGCGCTCGGCAAGCTCCTCATGGCCCTGCCATTCCTTCAAATAAGCTTCCTGTTTCTCAATCTTCATAGTTCCGTCCCTTCGCAGAAAATAACGCCGGACGCTTCGAAGCGCCTCCGACGCAAAACTCAGGTACATGACGGCCGAAGCGCCACTGTCAACTGCACACCAAGGCATCGCCTAAGTACACCGAATCATTTCGCGGTTGACAGAACGACAGCAGCATGAGCGGCCAAAACGCCTGCATACTACAGTATTTTTGTGATGTAAACAATTGAAACTTCAAGGAGATCCATAAGTAATGTTTTTGTTAATTATCGCAGGTAAATCTTATCTCTCCCGGTTCGCCGTCGGCATGTCATATTGCCGCAACCTTTGCGCCGAACGCGCTTCTCGTGCTATCCTTGCCAGTCGCCGCAGCCGTTCACGGCGCGTCACACGCCTCACGTTCCGGCCGCGGCGGAAGCGCCGAACCGGCCTAAGGCGGCCAAATCTTTACGGGAACCGCTATGAGAACCATCGTACTTCTGATCCTTTCCAACGTTTTCATGACCTTCGCCTGGTACGCGCACCTGAAGGACCTGCGCAGTGCCCCGCTCTACGTCGCCATCCTGGCGAGTTGGGGTATCGCCCTGTTCGAGTACATGCTCCAGGTGCCGGCAAACCGGGCCGGGTTCGGAACCTTTAGCCTGGGACAATTAAAGATCATACAGGAAGTGATCACCCTTTCGGTCTTCGTCCCGTTCGCCGTGTTCTACATGGGACAGCCGCTAAAACTGGACTATCTGTGGGCCGGCATCTGCATGGCAGGGGCCGTCTTTTTCATCTTTCGCGGGTAAAACGGAGGAATACCGATGATCTGTGTAATCGCATCAATCAGGGTTCGTGAGGGGGCGCGGGACGCGTTTCTGGAAATCTTCAACGACAACATCCCGAGGGTTAAGGCTGAGCCTGGGTGCATCGAGTACTTCCCGGCCGTCGACGTCGACGCAGGGCTCCCGGTACAGCTCCAAGACGAGCTGGTGGTGACCATCGTGGAGAAGTGGCAGGGCGTCGACGCGCTGCACGAGCACCTCGCATCCCCGCACATGCTCGAGTACAAGGAGAAGGTGAAAGACCTGGTGACAGAGGTGTCGCTCAAGGTGCTGCAACCGGTTTAGAGCGGGAGGCAGGGTATGCCGGCAAAGACGAGAAGCGCGAAGGGGCGCGGGCTGCGCGTGGTGGCGGTCTTGGAGGCCCTCAAGGGGGCCGTGGTCTTGCTGGCGGGATGCGGCGTGCTGACACTCGTCCACAGGAATCTGCACGACATTGCGGTGCGGCTGGTGCTGGCCCTGCATATGAACCCGGCCCGCCACTATCCCAGCATATTCATCGACGCCGCCAACCGCGTCACCGACCTGCAGCTCTGGATGCTGGCGCTCTCCGCACTGGCCTACGCCTCGGTCCGACTGGTAGAGGGATACGGGCTGTGGCATGAGCGAAAATGGGCCGAGTGGTTCGGCTTCCTTTCCGGAGCGGTCTACCTCCCCGTCGAACTGTTCGAAATCTTTCGCAAGCCGGACTGGCCCCGCGTCGCCGTATTCCTCGTGAACGTCGGCGTGGTCGGTTACCTCGCCTCGGCCCTCAAGCGCTCCAGAAAGTCCCGCCGCTAACCCAGGTAAGGGGTCAAGACCTGCAGCGAGCTCTCCAGGTGCGCTCTGCTGTGGGACTCGATGGTGTAGGCGGCGTCGGGAGCGTATCTTTCCATTAGCCGGAAGAACAGCTCGAAGTCGATGGCGCCTTCTCCCGGGGGGGCATGGTCGTCTTTCGTGCCGCCGTTATCATGGATGTGCACCTCCTTGATCCAGGTCCCCAGCGCCTCGAACCACTTTTCCATCCCCACCCGCTTAAACAGGTTCCAGTGTCCCACGTCGAAACAGTGTCCGAACGAGGGTTCCTGCACCGCCTCGAACAGCGCCTTCAGGGTCGAAGGCTCCTCCTCGAAGATGTTCTCCACCGCGACCACCGTGCCGATCTCTTTGGTCCGCTGCAAAACCTCCCGCCAGGCGGCTACGCTCAACTCGAGCCACTGCCCCTGCGCCTCGCCGTAGCGCCAGCGGTCGAAGCCGGGGTGAAACACCATGACCTCGGGGCGGAGCAGTTCGGCGGCGTCGAGCACCTGCCGGAAACGGTGCATGGTGGCGTCCCGCAGCATCCGCTCCAGCGAGCCGGGGTTCAGGTCCATGAACGGCGCGTGGATGGTGCAGGAAAGCCCCTCCCCCGCGAGCACCTGCGCCGTCTCGGCGAGTTGCGCCGGGGCCGCGGCGTCGAGCGCGTCGGCGGAGAGGTATATCTCGGGGCTCAGTCTGCGCTCCAGGATGAAGGGGAGATGCGCCCCGATCTGGGGGTAGGGGACGTGGACGAAGACTCTTTTACTCATCTTTTTTCCTGTGCTTTTTGATCAGTTCCTCGGCGCAGCTGTCGCAGCGGACCAGCTGGTCCAGCTTCTCGATCGCCGCCGGTTCTCCCAGCACGATCAGCGTGTCGTGCGCCTCGATCTTCGTGTGGGACTCCGGGTTGAAAACCATCTTGCCGGTCTGCTTCTTGACCCCCACGATGATAACGCCGGTCTCCTTGCGGAAGCCGGAACTGGCCAGCGTCTCCGCGATGAAGCCGGAATGCGCGGGAATCAGGATCTCCTCCATCTGCAGCTCCATGTGCTCGCGCCCGGTGGCAATCTCGATGAAGTCGACCACCGTGGGGCGCAGGATCGCCTGTGCCATCCTGGAACCGCCGATCAGGTAGGGCGAAACGACCTTGTTGGCGCCGGCCCGCTTCAGCTTCAGCTCGCTCCCCTCTTCCCCGGCGCGCGCCAGGATGAAGAGGTCGGGGTTGAGCCCCCGCGCCGTAAGGGTGATGTAGACGTTCTCGGTATCCGAGGTGACCACCGAGATGAGTCCCTTAGCCCTCTTGATCCCGGCCCTAAGGAGCACGTCGTCCACGGTCGCGTCCCCCGGCAGGAACAGGTACCCGTGGCCGTCCTGTTCCATCTGGGCGATCATCTCGACGTCCTTCTCCACCACCACGAAGGGAAGCGGCTTGGCTGCGAACTCCTTGCAGATCAGCGAGCCGATGCGCCCGAAACCGCAGATGATGTAGTGCCCGTCCAGGGCGGCTATCGCCTTTTCCACCTTTTTCCTCCCGATGATGCGCTGGAACTGCCCCTCGAACATGATCTGGGCCAGGCTCCCCACGATGTAACCGATGACGCCGACACCGAAGAAGATCAGCATCATGGTGAAGACCTTGCCGACGTGGCTCAGGTCGTGGACCTCGCGAAAGCCGACGGTGCCCAGGGTGATCACCGTCATGTAGAGGGCGTCGAGCAGGCTCCACCCCTCCAGCGTCATGTAACCGCAGGTCCCCACCGTCAGCAGGAGCAGCAGCACACAAATTGAGATCTTGAAATGGCGTACCGGGTCCATAGGTAAACTCCCTCAGCGTCGCAACATACAGAGCGCGCTGGGAGATTTCAAGCTTTTTCATGTGCAACCCCACAAATTTCAAAAGGGAAGTTCTTGACAATCTTTGGATACTGTATACAATACGGCGATCATTGAAGGGGGCCGCATGAAGAAGAACGTTGAGAAGCACCTTACCCTTAGAGAACGGATACTTGAGACCATCCGTGACGCCATCATGTCGGGAGCCCTCAAGCCGGGAGAAAAGGTAGCCGAGCCTGAACTCGCAGCCCGTTTCGGCATCAGCCGCACCCCCATCCGCGAAGCGTTCCGCCAGTTGGAATCAGAAGGGTACCTCTCCGTCATACCGCGCAAGGGAGCGCTGGTCGCCAGCTTTTCCGCCAAAGACGTCGAGGAGTTCTACGCCATCAAGAGCATTCTCGAAGGTTACGCCGCCCGCAAGGCCTGCACCCTGCTCAGCACCAGGGAGATAAACAAGCTGGAAGCGATCAACGAGAAGTTGCGCGACATCGCGGCCGAAGGGGACGTGCGCCACTTCTTCAAGGTACACAACAGTTTCCACGACCTCTTCATCAAGGGAGCCGGCAACGACAAACTCCATGACATGATCGCGCAGCTGCTGAAGAAGTTCCAGCGGCTGCGCATGGCCTCGCTCATGAAGCCGGGTCGGATGCAGCTCTCGGTGGAGGAGCACGAGAAGATCATCGAGGCCTTCCGCAAACGCGATCCGGTTATGGCAGAGATGCTGGTCCAGAAAAATGCCGAGTACGGCGGCAAGGTCCTCATCGAGGAAGACGCCGCTGCCGCCGAGGCGTGGACCTGCAAAGGGCTCGATCTCTAAACTTTCCCCAGATTCCCCCCCGGCCGAGGCCGTCCGCCCCCGGGGGATTCGCTCCCTCCGTTTCGCCCTCCCCTCCTTTCGTCCCCGCACCCCCTCGTCCCTTAACCTGCCGGCACCTCGTCGCCCGTCACCCTGCAGCGGCGTCCTATGTGGTCAATCGTCAGCTGCCCATGGTCAATTGCCCGTTCCCCTTGTGGTTTTCCTTTGCCTCACGGCTCACTTTGCGCTAAATTAGCCCTTTGCCATTTCAATGAGAAGGGGGGCGCCGTGCAGCAGCTGAAAATGATCCCGAAAGTGGACCGGGTGCTGGAGTGGGAGGCGGTGCGGGGTCTTTTAGCCGGGCAGCCGCGGGAGCTTGTCCTCAAAGCGGTGCGGACCGTACTGGACAGGCTGCGCAGCGGGGCCCGCGCCGGCGGCCTGAGCGATGCGGCCTTCGCCGAGGCTGCGGTCTGCGCCGAGGTGGCGCGCGAACTGCGCCTGCTCACCCAACCGAGCCTGAAGCGGGTCATCAACGGCTCCGGCATCGTGATCCACACCAACCTCGGGCGTTCCATACTCCCCGAGGCGGCGCGCGATGCGCTGAACACGATCGCCTTTTCCTATTCAAATCTCGAATTCAACCTCGACGAGGGGGTACGCGGCAGCCGCTACAGCCACGTCGAGGCGCTCTTGTGCGAACTGACCGGTGCCGAGGCCGCCATAGTGGTGAACAACAACGCGGCGGCGGTGCTCCTCACCCTAAGCGCCATGGCAGCCGGGCGCGAAGCCGTGGTGTCGCGCGGGGAGCTCGTGGAAATCGGCGGCTCCTTCCGCATCCCCGAGGTCATGAAGCTCTCCGGCGTCACCCTGAGGGAAGTCGGCACCACCAACCGGACCCATCCCAAGGATTATCTCGGCGCGGTCAATGAAAACACCGCCGTGTTCCTCAAGGTGCACTGCAGCAACTTCGCCGTTCTCGGCTTCACCAAGGAGGTCACCGCCGAGGAGATGGTCGAGCTGGGGAAACAGGCGGGCGTTCCGGTGCTGGCCGACATGGGGAGCGGCAACCTGGTCGATCTCTCCAACCGGCTCCCCTGCCCCGAACCGACGGTACAGGATTTCGTCCGCGCCGGGGTCGACGTCATCACCTTCAGCGGCGACAAGCTCCTTGGGGGCCCCCAGGCCGGGATCATCGTAGGCAAGAAGCATTTCATCGAGTCGATGAAGAAGCACCAGCTGTTACGCGCGCTCAGGATGGACAAGCTGACCCTGGCGAGCCTGGAGGCGACGCTCGCCCTGTACCGCGATGAGATGGTGGCGCTCAAGGAAGTACCGACCCTGCGCATGCTGACCGCCACCCTCCCCGAGCTCACCGCTCGGGCCAGGAAGATCGCCGGCCGGCTGCGCCGCCGGACCCCCGACACCGTCAGCTTCAAGTTAAGCGAGGGGTTCTCGCAGGCCGGCGGAGGGACGCTGCCCCTGCTGAACCTCCCCACCATGCTGATCGAGGTCGCGGTCGGGGGGCTCACCCCGAACGACATCGAGGCAAGGCTGCGCGGGATGGAGATCCCTGTGATCGGGCGGATCAACAAGAACGCATTCCTGCTCGATCCGAGAACCCTGCAGGACGCCGACCTGGACGATCTGGCAACGGCGCTGAGCGCTCTCGCCGGCTGAGCATCGGCGTCCGGAATGAACTGGCCGCCTCGCTCCCCCTCCCTTGACGGGCCTGCGCGCCGAAGCGCTTCGGTCCGCGAAGGCGGGGGGGGGTGAAGCTGCCGTCTGGGCCGCCGGTGGCTGGCGCCCTCACCCCAAGCCCCTCTCCCGCAGGGGGGGGAGAGTCGGCACTTTGGTTATATTTAACTGGTTTTTTCACAGCCAAACTGTATAATTCGGCGATTTTCCCCTTATACGGGGCGCCAGCTCATTTAGAGGTGACTTTGGCCAGAACGTTCGCGCTCATCCCTGCCGCCGGCATGGGAAAGAGGATGGGGGCAGGCTCCAACAAGCAGTACCTGATGCTGGACGGCATGCCGATCCTCGCCCGCACCGTGCAGACATTCGAGGAAGCCGACTGTATCGATGCCATCTACCTGGTCTCCCCGGAGCAAGAGATCCCCTTCTGCCGCAGCGAGGTGGTGGAGCGCTACGGGTTCACCAAGGTCCGGGCCATCGTTCCCGGCGGCAGCGAACGGCAGCACTCGGTGTACAACGGGCTGCGCGCCCTTGAGGATATCGAGCCGGACGACCTGGTGCTGATCCACGACGGGGTTCGCCCTTTCGTCTCGGTGAGGATGCTGGAAGAAGCCTGCGCCGCCGCCAGGGAAGCGGGCGCATCGGTAGTCGCGGTACCGGTCAAGGACACGGTCAAGGTGGTCCGGGAAGGGGTGATTACCGAAACGCCCCCCCGCGAAACGCTCTGGCTAGCCCAGACTCCGCAGGCCTTCCGCTACGACCTGATCCGTGCCGCCCACGACGAGGCGGCCGCGGCAGGTTTCCTGGGAACCGACGACGCCTCCCTCATGGAGCGGCAGGGGAAACCGGTCCGGGTGGTACCAGGCGATTACCGCAACATCAAGATCACCACGCCCGAGGACATGATCCTCGCCGAGGCTTTTTTGAAGGAGATGAAGTGATATGATGCGCATCGGACACGGCTACGACGTACACAGACTGGTGGAGGGGCGCAAACTGATCCTGGGAGGGGTGGACGTCCCCTACGCGAAGGGGCTCCTCGGGCATTCCGACGCGGACGTGCTCTTGCACGCCATCTCCGACGCCATCCTGGGCGCCATCGGCGAGGGGGACATCGGCAAGCACTTCCCCGACACCGACCCCGCCTTCAAGGGGGCTGACAGCCGGAAACTGCTGCGCCACGTTATGGACCTCGCCGAGCGCAAGGGGTACCGGATCGGCAACGTCGACGCCACCATCGTGGCGCAGCGCCCCAAGCTCGCCCCCTTCATCCCGCAGATGAGGAGCAACATCGCCGCGACGCTCGGCACCGAGGAGGACCGCATCAACGTCAAGGCGACCACCACCGAGGAGCTCGGTTTCGCCGGCAGGGGCGAGGGGATCGCCGCCTACTCGGTCGCGCTTCTGGCAAAAGAAGGGTAAGGGTAAAACCTGGGCGAATGATTATTCGCCCCTTCAGTCACCCTGCAGCACCGTACCCCTGTAGGGGCGAATAATCATTCGCCCCCCGCAACCGCCCCACAAGGGGGGCTGCCATTTACCAATTACTCTACGCACGCCGACCCACCCCGGCGGCGGACAGGACATCCATATGACTACAGAAGAAACCCCGGTCGTCGAAAAGGCGGCCAACTTCATCCGGAACATCGTCACCGACGACCTGAAAAGCGGCAAGCACCAGACCATCGTCACCCGCTTTCCGCCTGAGCCCAACGGCTACCTGCACATCGGGCACGCCAAGTCGATCTGCCTCAACTTCGGCCTTGCCCGCGACTTCGCCGGCCGCTGCCATCTGCGCTTCGACGACACCAACCCGACCAAGGAGGACATCGAGTACGAGGACTCCATCAAGGAGAACGTGAAGTGGCTCGGCTTCGAGTGGGGCGAGCACATGTACTACGCCTCGGACTACTTCGAGAAGTTCTACCAGTACGCACAGGTTCTGATCGAGAAGGGACTCGCCTACGTCGACAGCAGCAGCGCCGATGAGATCCGCGCCATGCGCGGCACCCTCAACGAGCCGGGCAAGGAGAGCCCGTTCCGCGACCGCAGCGTCGCCGAGAACCTCGACCTCTTCGCCCGCATGCGTGCCGGCGAGTTCGAGGACGGCAGCCAGGTGCTCCGCCTAAAGATCGACATGACTTCCCCCAACATCAACCTGCGCGATCCGGTCATCTACCGCATCAAGAAGGTCGAGCACCACCGGACCGGCGACGCCTGGTGCATCTACCCGATGTACGACTACGCGCACTGCATCTCCGACGCCATCGAGGGGATCACCCACTCCATCTGCACCCTTGAGTTCGAGGACCACCGCCCGCTCTACGACTGGGTGCTGGACCAGCTTCCGGTCCCCTGCCACCCGCAGCAGATCGAGTTCGCCCGCCTGAACCTGAACTACACGGTGATGAGCAAGAGAAAGCTCCTCGAACTGGTCCAGGAGAAGCTGGTGGACGGCTGGGACGACCCGCGCATGCCGACCCTGGTCGGGATCCGGCGCCGCGGCTTCACCCCCGAGTCCATCCGGGCCTTCTGCGAGACCATCGGCGTTGGCAAGAGCGACAGCCTGATCGACATGAGCATTTTGGAAGACGCTGTGCGCGAGGACCTCAACGTGCGCGCCCCGCGCGCGATGTCGGTGCTGCGCCCCCTCAAGGTGGTGGTCGAGGGATACCCGGAGGGCCAGACCGAGGAGTTCGAGGCGGCCAACCACCCGAACGCCCCGGAGATGGGGAGCCGCATGGTCCCCTTCGGCAAGACGGTCTACATCGAGCGCGACGACTTCCAGGAGGAGCCGGCCAAGGGATTCTTCAGGATGGCCCCGGGCAAAGAGGTGCGCCTGCGCTACGCCTACATCGTGAAGTGCGAATCCGTTGTGAAGGACGAAAACGGCGAGATCGTCGAGGTGCGCTGCAGCTACGACCCGGAATCCCGCGGCGGCAGCGCCCCGGACGGCAGAAAGATCAAGGGCACCATCCACTGGGTGAGCGCCGAACACGCCGTCGAGGCGGAGGTACGCCTCTACGACCGCCTGTTCAGCACCCCGAACCCGGGCGGCAAGAACGAGCCGGACTACCGCACCTCGCTGAACCCGAACTCCATCGAGGTGCTCAAGGGGTGCAAGCTGGAGCCGTCCCTCGCCGCGGCGACCCTGGAGCAGCGTTTCCAGTTCGAGCGACTGGGCTACTTCTGCCTGGACAGCAAGGACTCGCATCCCGGCGCGTTGGTCTTCAACCGCACCGCCACCCTGCGCGACTCCTGGAATCAAGGCAAGAAGTAACGGCGTATCCCCCTCGCCCTTTGGGAAAGGGGCGGGGGGAGGGCACCTCAACAGGCAAGGTCGCACTCAGTGGCAATGCCCTCACCCGGCCTCCGGCCACCCTCTCCCAGAGGGAGAGGGGCTTGCAAGTGCGTAATTCGAATCCGGCCCTAAACAGGGTTAACACTTTTTAGAAAGAGGAACTGACATGCCCTTACGCGTCTACAACACCCTTACCGGCAGCAAGGAAGAATTCGTACCGATCAACCCCGGCAAGGTCGGCATGTACGTCTGCGGCGTGACGGTTTATGACCACTGCCACATAGGGCACGCCCGCGCCAACGTCGTCTTCGACATGATCTACCGCTACCTGCAGGCCAAGGGGCTCGACGTCACCTACGTCCGCAACTACACCGACATCGACGACAAGATCATCAACCGCGCCAACCGCGACGGCGTCCCCTACAACGAGATCTCCGAACGCTTTATCGAGGAGTTCGACAAGGACATGGCGCGGCTCATGCTGCAGCTCCCCACCTTCCAGCCCAAGGCGACCGAGCACATCCCGGAGATCATCGCGCTGGTGCAGAGGCTGATCGACAAGGGGTACGCCTACGCGTCCGGCTCCGACGTCTTCTTCCGGGTTGACCGCTTCGAAGGGTACCTGAAGCTCTCCAAGAGGAACCTCGAGGACATGCAGGCCGGCGCCCGCATCGAGGTGGACGAGAAGAAAGAGCACCCGATGGACTTCGCACTCTGGAAGGGGGCCAAGCCGGGCGAGCCGTACTGGGAATCCCCCTGGGGCCAGGGAAGGCCGGGCTGGCACATCGAGTGCTCGGCCATGAGCACCAAGTTCCTGGGCGACACCCTGGACATCCACGGCGGCGGCAAGGACCTGATCTTCCCGCACCACGAGAACGAGATCGCCCAGTCCGAGGCGGCCTCCGGCAAGCCCTTCGTGAAGTACTGGCTGCACAACGGCTTCGTGAACATCAACGCCGAGAAGATGTCCAAGTCGCTGGGGAACTTCTTCACCATCAAGGAAGTCCTGGAGCGCTACGACGCCGAGGTGCTCCGCTTCTTCCTGCTGTCGGCACACTACCGCTCCCCGATCGACTTCTCGGACCAGAACCTCAAGGAAGCCGAGCTCGGCCTGGAGAGGATCTACAAGGCGCTGGCCGGCATCGACGAACGCCTGGCCGCCGGCACAGACCACGCCCCCACCGAGGAGAGCGCGGAGCTCGAGGAGAAGTGCAGCAGCATCGCGGCCCGCTTCGTAGAGGCCATGGACGACGATTTCAACACAGCCATGGCGCTGGGGCACGTCTTCGACCTGGTGCGCAGCATCAACCGCGCCCTGCCGGTCTCCCCGCTTGAGTTGCTCGAGCGGGTGAAGCAAGAGGTTGCCAACATCGCCGCAACCCTCGGCGTCTGCGATTCCGTGCCCGCCGAATACCTGCAGCGCATGAAGGACCGCAAGACCTCCGAGATGGAGATCCCGGTCGAGGAGATCGAGACGCTCATCGCCGAGCGCGCCGAGGCCCGCAAGGCCAAGAACTTCAAGCGCAGCGACGAGATCAGGGATCTCCTGCTGGAGAAGAACATCGTGCTCCTTGATAGCGCGCAGGGGACGACCTGGAAGGTGAAATAGTGCAATAGGGAAGGTACCCGGGAAACCGGGACTGCAGGAATAAAAAAAGGCCGCTTAACGCGGCCGTTTTTTATGCTTCGGCGGGGTGATGCAAGGCGGCCTAGGCCGCCTTCTGGTTCATCTCGGCGCTCCTTGCCTTCACGAGTTCCATTGCTTCCCTCATGATGTCGGAAACGCTCTTTTTGGTGGAGTCCATGATCTGCTCGAGGGTCTCACGCTCTGCGTCGCTGATCCTCATGGAAATGACATTGTACCTCGGGTTCTCTCTCATTCTGCCCATCTGCTTCTTCTCCTTGTACTGCTCAAGATTGGTGACACGATGTCTACAATATTGCTATATGCGTGCCAACCTCAAAAAAGAGCAGGACTGCTGCGTAACCCACTGTTTTCACGTATACCCTTATTTTTACGTTAGAAACACGTAATGCCACAGTGTATACAAAGTGCGCCACTTTTGGCACACGGTGCGTAATTGTGCCCATTTGTATCATTTTGGCCAGGGCGGTCCTGCCCCCCGAGTGGCAAATCACTCATCTTCTTCCTCGCGTGCGCGGATTGTGCGTCCTTTCAACCCATGTTTGGCCAAAAGACGATAAAAGGTCCTCCTCGGTATGTTGGCAAGTTGTGCCGCTTTTGACACATTGCCTCCGGCGTCGGCCAGGTAGCGCTGGATCAGCTTCTTTTCGACCCGCAATACGTGCGGCTCTCGCTCCTTTTTGAAGGAGCGCAGATCGATGACATCCTCCCCCTCGTCGGCGTAGCTCTCCGCGAAGGCCAGCGGCAGGTTGCCCAGCTTTATGATGTCGTCGTGGGTTAAAACGGCGGCGCGCTCGATGACGTTCTGCATCTCCCTGATGTTGCCGGGCCAGGGATACTTGACCATTGCGTTTATGGCGCGCTCCTCGATGCCGACGATGTGCTTGTTCAACTTGTTGCGCGCCTTCTCCAGGAAGTAGTGCGCGAGCTGCGGGATCGATTCCACTCGCTCCCGCAGCGGGGGCATGGTGATGGAGAAGACGTTCAAGCGGTAGTAGAGGTCTTCGCGGAACCAGCCGTCGCGCACCCCGTCCTCCAGCGACTTGTTGGTGGCCGCGATGAGACGGACGTCGACGCGGCGCGCCAAGGTGCCCCCCACCGGCCGCACCTCGCCCAGGTCGAGCACGCGTAACAGCTCCGCCTGCAGTTTGGGGGTGATGTCGCCGATTTCGTCCAGGAAGATGGTGCCGCCGTCGGCCGCCTCGAAAAGGCCCTTCTTTTCCATGATGGCACCGGTGAAGGAGCCCTTCTTGTGACCGAACAGCTCGCTCTCAAGCAAGGAGTCGGTGATGGTGGTGCAGTTGACCGTTACCAGCGGCTTGTCGTTTCTCTTGCTGTAGCGATGGATGGCGCGAGCCGCCAGCTCTTTGCCGGTGCCGGATTCGCCGCGGATCAGCACCGTGGTCGGCGTCGGCCCGACCTGTTTGATCTGGTCCAGGGCCTCCAGGGTGTTGCCGTCGCTCCCCACGATGAACTCGTCGCCGTACTCGCGGTCCAACTCCCTCTTGGCCAGCTCGTACTTCTGGATCAGGCGGCCCCGCTCCTCTTCCAGCTGTTGCAGGTTGTGCGGCAGGCACATCTCCAGGTCCGCCAGCCCCTGGAACACAGCCACCGCGTACTCGCGGCAGGTGCGGTACCCGCAGGTACGGCAGTTGAGCTCGTCCTTCTGTGTGAACTTGTTGGTGGCGTGGAGGATCTTCTTGACGTCGCCCCCCTTCGGGGTTGGCAGCTTGGCGTACTTGTCCGAAAAGGTGCGGGAGAGGTCGACCTCACATTCATTCTGGTAGTGCGGCGCCACGCGGTAAGGGATTTCACTCTTGAAATGGGAGATGACCATGTTGCGCCGGGAAAACTCGGTGAGCTCCCTGTTCCTCCCCGGACCGCCGATGCAGCCGTCGTAGCAGAAACGGAGGTCGACCAGCTTCGGGCTGATGCGCCCGGCGGCGAGGTCCTTGATGATCCCCATCACGTTTACCTCACCCTCGGCGGTGACGATCTCGGTGTCCAGTGGGTCCGGGTTGATACCGAAGGCTTGGAAGGAGCCCTGGGAAAGCGAGAAGATCCGCCCCATGTGCGGGGTCCTGCCGTCGAACGGTTCCTCCTGCAGGGACGCCAGGTCGATGCCGCGCTCCTTGAAGATCGATTCCAGCTCCCGGTAGGTGAGCAGCACGTCCACCGCTCCCTTGGTTTGTTCGGCCTGTACCTCGAACTTCCCCGCGATGCATGAGCTGATGTAGACCACCTTGACATGCTCTCCCAGCACCTGCTTGAGGAAGCGCCCCATGGCAACCATGTGGGTGACCACGCCGACCAGGTTTTCGATCAGCTGCGGGTAGTGCCGCTCAACCAGATCGACGACGGCGGGGCAATGCGACGAGATGAGCGGCAACTGCGCCTTCTCGATGGCGTTTCTGTACTCTCCGGCGATGAGTTCCACCCCGCTTGCCCCCTCGTGCACCTCAGCGAAACCGAGCTGGCGCAGGCCGGCGGAGAGCTGCCCGGGTGAGCAGTTGTGGAAGAAGGCGGGGAAGGAGCAGCCGAGGACGGCGACGACGGGATCACCTGAGGTAAGAAGCGCCTCGGTCACCACCACGTTGTCCGCGATCACCTTGGCGTGCTGGGGACAGTTGCTCAGGCAGTTGCCGCAGCCGATGCAGCGCTCGAAGATGATCTCGGTGTAGCTCTTCTCAACCTTGATCGCCTTGACCGGGCAGCTGCGCACACAGGAGTAGCATTTTCGGCATTGGTCGGTAATGGTTACAATAGGATACATCGTTCCTCGCTGGCATGGCCGGATAAGATTGCAGAGTCAGGTGGGATTGTATAGGAATCGGGAAAAGTGTGCAACAGTTGGCACACTTTGGATGCGGTAGGTACAAAAAAAAACCCTAGCGACTAGGAGGGCAAGTCGGCTAGGGGAAGGAGGATCCTACGATCCTCCGCAACTCTTATCTATGAACACATTATACTGAGGCGTACAAAATACTGCAAGAGCTTAACTGCATTTAATCAAAGAACTCTTTCCTGCCACCACCTCATGAGCTCCGACCGGATCGCGTTTCATAAGAAAAAGAGCGGGTTGGCGCATTGCGCCCGGCACGCGTCGTGTGGTATAAGGTACCGCGAACTCAGCCAAGGAGGATGGTATGACAACCACGGCACGCTTTCATTTCTCACTACGGCTCATGGCAGTACTGGCCCTGGTCCTCTTGCCGCTACAGCTCCTGGCGGCCACCCCTCTCCCTAAGCTGGCCGCCCCGCCCGAAGGGGAGCGCTGGTTCAGCATCATCATGGGTGACGAGCAGGTAGGCTTCGGCCAGACCACCGTTACCCGCACCGCCAGCGGCTACCAGATCTCCTCGCGCGGCAGCGTCAAGATGAAGGTCATGGGCTTCTCCAGAGAGGCCAGCTCGACCGAGTCGTACCAGGTGGCACCCGATCTCACCCTGCGTTCGTTCCAGGTTCAAAACCGCATCGACGGAAGCCCGGTCGACATCGACGGCGAGGTGACGCCCAAAGGGATCACGGTGCGCACGCATTCGGCGAACGGCAACAAGGAGCGGATCCTGAAGGTGAAGGGGCCGGTCTACCCTCCGCACGCCCTGAACTTGTACCCGCTCATGCGGGGGGCCGTGCCGAAGAAGACCTACAAGGTCCAATACCTCGATCCGGAAGCGGTGAAGGTGAAACAGGCGAAGGTCGAGGTGATCGGGCAGGAGACCCTGGACGGGAAGCCGGTGGTACACCTGAAAAACGACCTCTATACCATGGTGGACAATGATATCTGGGTGGACCTGGCGGGGAACGTCCTGAAGGAATCGGTGCGGGACGGTCTGGTGGTCACCCTGGCCCGTGACGAGGCGACCGCCAAGGCCGAACTCGCGGAAGCCGCCATGGACAAGAAGGACCTCGTATATGACTTCAGCCTGATCCGCGTCGCGCCTTCCTTGGAGCATCCCGAGCGGATGCAGAAACTGGTGCTGCAGATAACGGGGATACCGGCGGAGCAGCGCCTGCTGCAGGGGGCATGGCAAAGGGCGGAGCGCCAGCCGGACGGCAGCGTCATCTTCACCCTCCCCAACCCCGGACCCGCAGCGGAAGAGTTGCCCGCCCAGGCGGACCTGCAGCCTGGAGAGCGGACTCCCAGCGACAACCCCGAGATCGTCTCGCGTATGAAAGCGATCGTGGGGGACGAGAAGAATCTGGCCCAAAAGGTGGCCCGCCTGGCAGCGTGGGTCGCCGCCCAGATCAAAGCCGACGTCATCGACTCCCAATCACCCTTGGAAACGCTGCAAAAAGGGCGCGGCAACTGCCAAAGCCACGCGAGGCTCTACGTTTCCCTGGCGCGGGCCGCCGGCATCCCTACCCGCTTCGTGTCCGGCCTGGTGTACCAAGGTGACGGATTCTTGTACCACAGCTGGGCTGAAAGTTACTTGGAAGGGAAGTGGGTCTCGGTTGATCCTACCTTTAACCAGGTCCCCGCTGACGTCACGCACATCAAGCTGATCGAGGGAGACTCACTGGACGAGTTGGGGAGCATCGCCGGCATGATCGGCAGAGCGCAAGCAAAGGTCCTCGAGAAGCGGTAGCCTCCTTCCATCTTCCCGAACGCAGAGCGGGGCGGATCACCTGGATCCGCCCCGCTTTTTTCGTGCTGCAGGTCGCGCTTCTAGTGACAGCCCTGGGCCGCCACCACACCGACTCCGTTCTCTCTTGTGCCCTTCTTCAAGCTGCTCCTGTAGCAGGCGATCTGTACCAGGATTGCCATTGCGTAGACCACCCCGACCGCCATTAAGAAACCACCCATCTGTCACTCCCATATATCTTGGATTCGCCGCGGAAGAGGTACGTCCTCGACTGCGGGCGCACCTTCTAATGAGCACGATACATGCCGTTTCGGCTCCGGCCAGCCTATGCCAGGGAATACGTGGGATTACGACATCGAGGGGGGACTTTTCCCCCAAGGCCTGTGCGAAATTGGGACGCCGAACTGTCTCAATAGCTAACGTTGCCCCGCAGGGTGACACGAAAAAGGGCGACCGGTATGGGGTCGCCCTGTGAGGAAGTGCGCTGCAGCAATCATCGTTTTCGGGACATCGCCTCCACCATCTCCCGGCGCGCTTCGCCGATGGTCAAGGGGAGGCGAGTGAAGGGGAGCCCTTCCTCGTGCTTTAGCTGGTAGATCAGCTCCGCGATGTGGGGGAGACGCAGCTTTACGTTGGCCAACTCCTCGGGTGCGGTGAAGACCTCTTCGGGAGCGCCACCACGGACCAGCCGCCCTTTGCTCAGGATGTGGAGCTGGTGCAGGAAAATGGGCACCAAGTCGACGCTGTGGGTCGCCATGACGATGGTCACCCCCTGGTCACGGTTCAGCCGAGTCAAAAGCTCCATCATCCGGTACTCGCCCATGGGATCGAGCCCGGCGGTCGGCTCGTCCAGGAGCAGGATCTCATGCCCCATGGCCAGGAGTCCGGCGATGCAGACCCGCTTCTTCTGGCCGTAGCTCAGGTTGTGAATCCCTTTGCCGGCGAAGTCGGACATGTCAACGCTCGCCAGGGCGGCCTCGACGCGGCTTTTCACCTCTGCCTCGGCGCACCCCATGTTGCGCGGTCCGAAGGCGGCGTCCTCGAAGACGTTGCTGGCGAAGAGCTGGTCGTCCGGGTTCTGGAACACGAGTCCCACCTTGCGGTAGATGTCGCGCGGGTGCAGGCGGAGCACATTTTCCCCGTCCAGCAGCACCTCGCCTCGGTACCCCTTGATCAGCCCGTCCATGACCTTCAGCAGCGTGGTCTTTCCGGAACCGTTGGAGCCGAGGATGCCGGCAAACTCGCCGCGAGCGATCTGGAGCTGCAGATCCGACAGGGCCACGGTGCCGTCGGGGTATTTATAGCTTTCGAGGTTGACGGATATTCTGATCGGGTCCACAGGCGTTCCTTTATTTTTATACAAACCTGAAGAGGGCCATGGCGCTGACGAACAGGAGTGCCGAGCCGACCTCGACCGCCCGCAGCGGCCGATGCACGGACGCGGGCATGGCGCCGTCATAGCCGCGCTGCACCATCGCGGTGGTGATGCTCTGGCTGTTGTCGAAGGCCTTGATCACCAGCACGCCTGCCAGGGTTCCCAGGGAGGAGAGGGCGCGCCGGCACCCCACGTATCCGAGGCGATTCTTCTGGGCGTTGTAGACCACCTGGGCGTCCTCGAGGAGCAGGAACAGGTAGCGCCAGGCGAAGAGCGCCACGTCCACCAGCACCTGCGGCACCTTGAGCCAGGAGAGCGCGGCCATCAGTTCCGTGAAGGGGGTGGAAAAGCCGACCACGGCCAGAAGGGACACACCGCCCAGGATCCGGCCGGCGATGAGGAGCCCGGCGGACAGCCCGTCGCGGTGCGCCACCAGCTCCCAACCGGCTACACCGGCGCTGAAAAGGGGGACCGATCCGGAAAAAAAGGTCTTCAGCGCCAACACCATGAGGGCGATGAAGAGCGGTTCGGAGAAGCGCAGCACGAGGATGCGCACCGGCGTGCCCAGTTGCAGGCAGAGGGCAAGTCCGGACGCGGCCACCACCAACGGGAAGGCGACTCCCTGCGAGCTCAGCACCATGACCAGCAGGGCCAGGGCGCTCACGAGCTTCACCCGCGCATCGACCGAAGCGAGAGGATGGGCCGCGTGGTGGCGATATGCGTTGAAATGATGGTGCATCAACCTTCCTTCTTGTCCTTACCCGTCAACTGCCGCCAGTAGTAGCCGGCAGCGAACCCGCCCACGACCCCTGCCCCCAGGAAGGCGAACAGGAGCAGGTCGCCGGAGCCGGGATCGATGAGCGGCGCCTTGGCCTCCCGCCCATGCTCCTTGGCGATCTTCTCCACCACGGCCTCGTCCACCCCTTGGTAGGATTTGGGGGCGAGCGAAAAGAAGTAGAAGGCGAACAGCAGCGTCGGCAGCATGACGGTGTGCAGCATAAGTATTTTCCACCTGCGTTTTCTATCAGGCATTGCCGGGAACCTCCTTTTCCGTGATGACCCTCATCTTCAAGAGCAGGTCCGGACGTTTGCGGTACAACAGCGTCACCATCCCCGCCGTGATCACACCCTCCAGGATACCCAGGGGCAACTGGGTAGGGAGGAACGCCAGCACCACTTTGGCGAACAGCGGCCACAGCGGCGACTCACCCCGGATACCGAGGGCAAGAAGGAGCGACGTGGTGGCGTAGGTGGCCCAGTCTGCCACAAGCCCGGCGATAAATCCAGCCACAGCGAGGCTTCCGCCGACCCTGCGCAGGGCCCGGAAGGTGAACCACCCGGCGAAGGAGCCGACCACCCCCATGGAGAGGGTGTTGGCACCCAGGGTGGAGAGGCCGCCGTGGGCCAGGAACAGCGCCTGGATCAACAGCGACACAGCTGCAATAATCACGCTGACCAGCGGGCCCACCAGTATGGCCGACACCCCCGTGCCGCAGGGGTGCGAGCAGGTTCCGGCGGTAGGCACCGGGATCGGCATGCAGGAGATGATGAAGACCACGGCGGTGAGCAGACCGACCAGCGGCTTCATGGAGAGGTCCTCCCGCGCCAGGGCGTTCAGCCGCCTGATGCCGAGGGCCAGAAACGGCACCAGCACCAGGAACCATGCCAGCGCCCACGGGAAGGGAAGGATCCCCTCCGAGATGTGCATGGCATGGGCCGGGGTAGCGCCCAACAGGGAAAAGGCCAGCACCAGCGCGAACAGCGAACCGGCCCTAAATCCTCCCCAGCTGTGAGAGAAGCTGTCACGAGCGACCGACGACCGGATAGTCCCCCTCTCCCTCCGGGAGAGGGTCGGGGTGAGGGCTCCGCCATGGCAGGGTTCTTCCTCCGTGACATCTCCCTCAACCGGTCTTTGGCCACCCTCTCCCGGAGGGAGAGGGGATTTCCGGTCCGGAGCGGGTCTGGACACTGATGCAATGTCGGCCCGGAACTGCACCCGTAAATTGGTAGTTCGATGGTGAACCCGTATCAAATCTTGTCCCCGCGCAGGTCTTCGGCGAAGATCTTGCCTGCGCCGCGGGAGGCGCAGAAGTCGCCGCACATGGTGCAGGTCTGCTCGTCCTCGGGGACGCGGCTTTTCCTGATGGCCGCGGCATCCTCGGGGAAGAGGGCGAGCTCGAACTGGCGCTGCCAGTCCAGGTCGCGGCGCGCCTTGCTCATCTCCTTGTCGCGCTCGCGTCCCCGCTCGGGGTATTTATTCATATCGCCGATGTAGGCGGCGATCTTGGCAGCCTTCACACCCATCTGCACGTCCTCCTCGTTGGGAAGGGCCAGGTGCTCGGCCGGGGTGATGTAGCAGATCAGGTCCGCGCCGTAGCGCGATGACTGGGCGGCGCCGATGGCGGCGGTGATGTGGTCGAAACCGGGCGCCACGTCGGTGGAGATGGGGCCGAGCATGTAATAAGGGGCGCCGCCGCTCATCCTTTTTTGCAGCTTGATGTTACCCTCCACCTCGTCCAGCGGCACGTGGCCCGGACCTTCCACCAGCATCTGGCATCCCATGTCGCGGCCGATCTCGGAGAGCTCGCAGTTGATCAGGAGTTCCTGGATCTGGGCGCGGTCGCTGGAGTCGTGGATGGCGCCGGCCCTGAGACCGTTACCGAGCGAGAGCACGGTGTCGTAGCGCTTCAGGATCTCCACCACGCGATCGAACTTCTCATAGAGCGGGTTCTCGCGGTTGTTGGCGATCATCCAGGCGGCCATGCTGACCCCCCCCTTGGACACCAGGCCGCCGTAGCGGTACCCCTGCTTCCTCAGGCGCTCCAGGGTGTAGAGGTTGATGCCGCAGTGGACCGCCATGAAGGCCATGCCGTCGGCGCACTGGCGCTCGATGATGTCGAAGAGCATCTCCTCGTCGAGCTTGTTGGGGTCGCCGTACTTCCGGGCCGCCTCGCAGAATGCCTGGTACAGCGGTACGTTCCCCACCGGCAGATCGACAGCGGCGATCACTTCGCGCCGCACCCGGTCCAGGTCGCCACCCACGGAGAGCTCCATCAGGGTGTCGGCGCCCGCCTGCTGCGCCACCTGCGCCTTGCGCACTTCGGCCTCGTAGTCGATGATGTCCGACGAGGTGCCGATAGAGGCGTTCACCTTGGTGCGCAACCCGGTGCCGATGCCGGCCACCTTCGGTTTCCTGACGTGGTTCCAGGGGATGACGATCTGCCCCGCAGCCACCTTGTCCCGGACGTACTCCGGCGTTACCTGTTCGTCAAAAGCCACCTGCGCCATCTGCGGGGTGACGATCCCCGCGCGCGCCGATTCGATCTGCGTCTTCATGTGAGACTCCTGGTCCGGTATGCCCTGCAGTTTCCCACGAAGTCCCGTGCGATACCCGGCGAGCTGCCGAAGTGTAAATGGATGTAGGAGGCCAGGCAGTTCCGGTAGCGGTACCCTTCCATCCCCAGGTAGGCACCTTTCCTGCTGACCCGATAGAGCCGCTCAAACCTCTCCGGCATCTCCTCCATCTCGGAATAATGAAATTCATGCCCGCGCGCGACGGTTCCCTCACCGCCGATGATCCCGCTGGCGACCAGCTCGACCTCCCGGTAGCCCAGCGCCTTGCGGCGCGGCAGCATCCGGGTCCGGACCGGGAAAATACCGACGAACGGGATTGTACCCTCGTCCCCGGCTACCCCTTGGGTCAGGTAGATGAAGCCGCCGCACTCGGCGTAGACCGGCATGCCGGATTCGACCGCCTGCAGGAGCGCCTGCTTCATCGGCTCGTTGGCCGCGAGCTTCCCTGCGAAAAGCTCCGGATAGCCTCCCGGAAGGTAGATGCCGCCGATTCCATCGGGCAACCCCGCGTCCTCCAGGGGGGAGAAAGGGCAGATTTCGGAGCCGCTTTCTTGAAGCAACCGCAGGTTGTCAGGATAGGCGAAGCAAAATGCGGCATCGCTGGCCACGGCGATCCGCACCGGCTCCGGGGCATCACCCGCCACGGCCTGCGCGAATAACGGTTGCGGCAACGCTGGAAGCTCCTGCTGCTCCATTTCCAGGAGAAGCTCGAGATCGAGATGCCGCTCGATGACCTCGACCAGGTGGTCCAGAAACTCCGGCGAGAGCGGGTTGTCCTCGGCCGTAATGAGCCCCAGGTGGCGCGACGGGATGGCGAGCGCCCCGTCCCTGGGGAGGCAGCCCACTACCGGGACCTCGGGCAGGTGCGCCCCGAGCGCCTCGCGCAGAATCCGCTCGTGGTTCGCGCTCGCCACGTTGTTGAAGATGACCGCCGCAACGCGCACGGCGGGATCGAAGCCGGCAAAGCCGCCCACCAGGGCGGCCGCGCTGCGGGCCTGACTTTTAGCGTCCACCACCAGGACGACCGGAGCCGCCAGTTCCTTGGCGACCTGGGCCGTACTCCCGGCATCGGAGACGCCGTCGATACCGTCGAAGAGTCCCATCACCCCCTCGATCACGGCGACATCGGCCGATGCCGCGTGCAACGCGAAGGTCTCCCGAAGAAACGTGGGGGCGCACATCCAGCCATCCAGGTTCACGGAGGGGACGCCGGTCACCAGCCGGTGGTAGCCGGGATCGATGAAGTCCGGCCCCACCTTGAACGGCGCCACCTTGAGGCCGCGGCGCAGAAGAGCCGCCATGATCCCGAGGGTCACGGTGGTTTTTCCCGAGCCGCTGTGCGGCGCTGCGATGACCAGGCGCTTCATGCTCAAAGGTGTCTCCGTCAACCGTTGACCAGCTGGACCACGGTGTTGCCATCGGCCCAGTAGTCGATGATGTTCATGGCACAGTACTGCTGGTCGATACTGAAGAAGGAGCCCAACGGCGCCTTGATCGCGTCCAGCAGGATGATGCGGTTCACCCCGCCGTGCGCCACCACCAGAACCTCCTCGCCCCGGTGCCGCTCCACGATCTCCCTCAGGGCCGGGAGTACGCGCCCCGCCAGTTCCCCCAGGCTCTCGCCGCCGGGCGCGCAGAAGTTTTCCAGGTCCGCCAGGCGCGCCGCCCACTCGTCCGGGCGTTGCTCCTGGATCTGGGACGCGGAGAGCCCTTCCCAGACGCCGCAATTGAGCTCGCGCAGGGCGGGGACCGTCACCGGCGCCACCCCGAGGTAGGGGCCCAGTATCTCGCCGCCGCGCACGGTGCGTTGTAGGTCGCTGGTGTAGATGGCACTGATCCGGTCCGGGTTCAGGCGCGGTTTCAGCTGGTGGTACATCTCCTCGCCGCGCGGGGTGAGGCGGACGTCGTAGTGGCCGTTGTAGCAGTAGGAGCGCTCCACCTCGCCGTGGCGGATCAGGTGTATCCTCGTTCTTTCGATCATTGCTTCTCCTATATGCCAACCTGCGCCAGGGGGTCAGGCAGCTGCGGAGCCGATCCCCTCATCCCATCCGGCGCAAGAGCGCCAGCAGGAACAACAGGCAGAATATCTCGTTCATTTCGCTGGCAAAGCCGATCACGTCGCCGGTCACGCCACCAAGCCTTCTGTGCGCCCACCCCTTGATGCCAAGGGTGAGGAAGAACAGGAGCAACAGGGCGACCAGGCCGGCAAGGTGGAGCAACACCCCCGCAACCGCAACGGTGCAGGCGCCGGCAAGGACCAGTTGCAGCGTCCCCGCCCCGCCGACGAAGGCGTGCCCCAGCCCGTCCTTGCGGGCGCGCTGAGAACCGACCGTCATCTGCACCTGGGCGAAACGCGCGGCCATCGGGAAGAACAGGAGCGCTTCCCGCTTGTACGCGTCAGGGAGCGCGAGCAGCGCCTGGTACTTGAGGAGCAGCCCCAGCACGAGGCCCACCGCCCCCACGGCCCCAACGCGGGAATCCTTCATGATCTCCAGGAAGCGTTCGCGTGAGCCGCGCGCGGCCAGCCCGTCGCAGACATCCGAGAGGCCGTCCAGGTGCAGCGCGCCGGTGACCACGCTCAAGAGGGTAACCAGCACCAGGTCGGCCACGGAGCGGGGCAGAAGCGGCGCCAGCAGGAAGTCGGTCCCCGCCAGGAGCGCCCCGATGGCGAGCCCCACCAGTGGGAACAGGGCCATGGAGCGCCCCAGGTCCTTCTCCTCGCAGCGCACCGAGACCGGGAGCGGCACGATGGTCAGGAACTGGAAGGCGATGATGAAAAGCCTCATGCGGTTACCTCGACCCCACCCATCAGGAGGAGGCCACCCCGGCCTCTTCGAAGGTAGCCATCTCCTTGAGGATCTTGACGCCTGCCTCGATGAGCCCCATGGCGAGCGCGGCGCCGGTCCCCTCCCCCAGGCGCAGTTGCAGATCGAGCAGCGGCTTGACGCCGATGCGCTCCAGCATCATCTGGTGCCCGATCTCCACCGAGGTGTGCGCGGTGAAGATGTAGTCGCGCACGGCGGGATGCATCTCGGAGGCGATCAGCGCGCCCGCGGTGGAGATGAAGCCGTCTACCACCACCGGAATCCGGTTGGCGGCGGCGCCCAGCACCAGTCCGGCGATGCCGGCGATCTCCAGTCCACCTACTTTCGTGAGCACGTCCAGCGGGTCCTGCGGCTCGGGACGGTTCAAGTCGAGGCCGGCCTGGATCACCTTGATCTTGTTCTCGAGGGCCTCGTCGCCGATGCCGGTGCCGCGGTGGGTGACCTCCCGGACGGTGCAGCCGGCGATGGCGGCGATGATGGCGGAGGAGGGGCTGGTGTTGCCGATCCCCATCTCGCCGGTGCCGACCATGGCGATCCCTTCCTTTTTGGCCTCGTCGGCGAGGGCGATGCCGACCTCGATGGCTGCCACCGCCTCCTCGCGGGTCATGGCGCTCCCCTTGGCGAAGTTGCGGGTCCCCTTGGCCACCTTCCGGATGATCAGGCCAGGCGCGGGCTCAAAGTCGTAGTCGACCCCCACGTCCACCACGCGCACCTCGGCGCCGCTGTGACGGGCGAGCACGTTGACGCCGGCACCGCCGCGCAGGAAGTTGAGCACCATCTGCGGCGTCACCTCTTTCGGGAACAGGGAGACCCCCTCCTCCACGATGCCGTGGTCGCCGGCGAAGGTGAAGATGACCTTCTTGGCGGTATCGGGGGCGAGACTGCCGGTGATGGCGGCGAAGCGGCGGCCGACCTCCTCCAGGCGTCCCAGCGAACCGAGCGGCTTGGTCTTGTTATCGAGCTTGGCCTGGGCCTTGGCGAGCAGCGCCTCGTCCACCGGCTGGATCTTGGCGAGCGTTGTTTCCAGAAGTTTCATCGGTTCCTCCTTGGGGTTCATGGCATTTCATTTTTCATGGCATTTCACTTCAGCCTGAGCGGCAGTCCTGAAATGGTGACGTACACCTCGTCCGCCGCAGCGGCGATGATCTCGTTGGCCTCGCCCGCCAGGTCCCGGAAACTGCGGGAGAGCAGGTGCTCGGGGACGATCCCCATGCCCACCTCGTTGGTGACTATGACGAGCGGCGTCGTGAGCGAGCCGAAGCCCCCGGCGAAGCTCACCACCTGGGCCAAAGCCTCGGCGGCTCCGCCCGGGCAGCGGAAGAGGAGGTTGGAGATCCAGAGGGTGACACAATCAAGGAGCATCACGTTGAAGCGCGCCTCATGGGCGCGGATCGCCTCGGCCACCCTGAGCGGTTCCTCCACGGTCTGCCATTCCGGACCGCGCCTTCCCTGGTGCCGGGCGATGCGCTGTGTCATCTCGGCGTCACCCGCCTCGCCGGTGGCGAGGTAGCCCCGCAACGGCGCGTACTTCTCTGCCAACCCCTCGGCGAAGCGGCTCTTGCCGCTGCGGGCGCCGCCGGTGACCAGGACCACTCTGGACATAAAAAAACCCCCCTTCCCATGACGGAAGGCGGGTCAAAATGCGCACTGCAGGTGCGATTCCGGCTTTAGCCCCTCTGCCACGGAGGTTCCAACAAGCTTGCATCCTGGCAGGTTTCCTGACTCACGGGTCCTCTTACTCGCCGCGCCTTCCCGATTCGATCAGTGGCGTTGTTGCGGCTTTCATCTCCGTTCACAGTTGCGGGACAGCGAGGGATTCACACCCTCTTCCCTTTTAACCCCTCTCGGGGCACCAGGACGAACGTCTATGTACTTTTTGCAGCGACGTGTTTACTAACAGACGCCGCGGGGAAAGTCAATCACTAAGCGGAGCCGCTTCCTCCGCAAATTCACCGGTTTTGCCCTCCTCTGGGGCGAGAGCCGCATCGATGCGGGTCCATACCGCATCTTTTCCTTCCTTGCTCAGGGCGGAGAAAAAGGTAAGCTCTTCCTTGGCCACGCCGAGGGTGGCGCTGATCACCGCGGTCTGGCGGGCCCGCTCGTTCTTGGAGAGCTTGTCGCACTTGGTGACCACGATGATAGGGGCGATGGAGTAGGCGCGCAGCCAGGCAAGCATCTGCAGGTCGTCGTCGCTGGGGACCCTGCGGATATCCAGGATGAGCACCACCCCGCGCAGGTTTTTCCTTTTGGACAGGTAGGTCTCCATCATCGGGCGCCAGTCCTTCTTCACCGCCAGTGGCACCTTGGCGTAGCCGTAGCCGGGGAGGTCGACCAGCATGAAATCGTCGTTTACCTGGAAGAAGTTGATCAACTGGGTACGGCCGGGGGTGGAACTGGTGCGTACCAGATTCTTCCGGTTCACCAGCACGTTGACCAATGAAGACTTGCCTACGTTTGAACGACCCGCGAAGGCGATCTCCGGCAGGCTGCCCTCCGGGTAGTGCGCGGGGCGGGTCGCGCTTTTAATGAATTCGGTGTTTTTTACGATCAATGCGGAACCTTATCCCTTTTTTTCCGGGCAGTATAGACCGCACGGCGCCCCCTTTCAATCATTAAATCCGAGCTTGCCTAAAGGAAACGTTTTGGTATATTTTTGAACCTGACCTAAACCGCCCCTCACCAACGGAAGGATCAAAGGCATGAATAAAGAGCTTGAGACTGCGATCATGACCGCAGCGGACCTGCCCACCATTCCCATCGTTGCCATCAAGGTGATGGAGCTCATCGAAAGCGAGAACGCCACGGCCGAAGAACTCGCCAAGATCGTCTCGTCCGACCCGGCCGTCGCGGCGCGGGTCCTCAAAATATCAAACTCCTCCTTTTACGGCTGCCGCAGGCAGATCCAGACCCTCTCCAGCGCCATCGTCGTCCTCGGTTTCAGCACCCTGAGAAGCCTCGTGGTGGCCGCATCGGTGAAGCAGGTCTACAAGCCCTACGGCCTGACCGAAAAGATGCTCTGGGAGCACTCCTTTGCAGCCGGGCTCGCCGCCAGAATCATCGCCAGACGCACCCGCGCCGCCAACGAGGAGGAAGCCTTCCTAGCCGGGCTCTTCCACGACATCGGCAAGATCATCATGAACACCCTGGACCGGGACAAGTTCCAGGAGGTGATGCAGCACTGTTACAACGAGGGGATTACCTTCGGGCAGGCGGAGAAGGGGGTCTACCCCTTCACCCATGACGAGGTGGGAGCGTACGTGATCAAGAAGTGGAACTTCCCCGAGATCCTGACCACGGCGATCCTGCAGCACCACCAGTTGGACTTCAGCGATCTGGACGACCCCGCACTGGTCAACCTGACCGCGGTGACCTCGCTGGCCGACCAGTTCTGCCTCAAGCTCGGCATAGGGGTCAGGGAACCCCAGGAAGACATGGACATCGCCGCCTCCAAGGCGGGCCAGATGCTGAAGATCACGGAAGAGAACGCGGCCGAAATGCTGGAGGTCTTCGACAAGGCCTTCGCCGAGGACAAGGCCCTTTTCACCAGCTAGCGGCTATTCGGAGGCACCCTCGGCTTCGGCTTTTTCGAGCAGCTTCTTGGCCTCTTCGGATATGCTGACGCTGTCGACCGGCTCCGACTTCTGGGCCGACTTGCCGCGCCTGCGCTGATGTTCCTGCCCCCCGGCGTCCGGGTCGACCCTGAGCCCCCCCGAAATCCTGTCGACGCTGTAGCTCATGCCTCCTCCCATCGCTGCTGGTCCTGGCGCATATCAACGACCGGCATCTTAGCAACAAGCTCAAGCTAATGGAAGACAATTAATTCAACAAACCGGCGCCCCGTTAGATCTGCCTTGTCTAGCCAGGGGCGCTGCTGTATACTTGCGAGCTTAGTGAAAACTCATACAACGGAAAGAACGTCATGAAACTGAACACGAAGCTGGTGATGATCATGCTCACCATGCTGGTAGTCGCCACGCTGATCCTCTTCGTCCTGAACCAGTTCAGCCAGAACGACCTGGTGCAGGAGATCCAGGAGAGCTCCACCGTGGTTTCCAAGGCCATTCAGCTGAGCGTGGAGGACCTGACCTCGGAAGAGGAATCGACCCGCCTTTCGGAGTACCTCAGCCAGGCCAAAAACAAGGGCGTCAACGAGATCAACATCATCAACAACGAAGGGGAGATCATCAACTCCTCCGACCCGGCCCAGGTCGGCAAGAAGCGTGAGATCAAGAAGCTCGAGAAGGGGCTCAAGGCGTCGCGCCGCGGCGGGGGGGGCAGCAGCAGCTCGCTCAAGCACTACGACCTGGTGGTACCGGTCATCGTGGGCGACGAACAGTTGGGCTACGTGCAGATCAACCTTCTTTTGGACAATATCCGCGACATCCAGCACGCCAACTTCGTCCGGCGCCTCTCCGCGACGGTCCTGGTCTTCATGGGTGGCATGATACTGATCATCTTCCTGGCGCGCCGCTACACCAGCCCGATCCACCGCCTGGCGACCGGGGTCAACAACGTCTCCGCCGGCGACCTGAGCGTCACCTTCGAGGCGGAAAGCGGCGACGAGATAGGCGAGCTTGCCGAGAACCTGAACGAGATGGTGAAGAAGCTCAAGGAGAAGGAGCAGTTGGAGAAGCGCCTCTACGAGGCGGAGCACCTCTCCAAGGTGGGACAGCTGGCGGCGGGGATCGCCCACGAGATCAGGAACCCGCTCAACTACATAAGCCTCGCCATCGACCACCTGAAAAGCGAGCTGCTCCCCACCTGCCCGGAGAAGGGGGGCGAGCTCGTGGCCATCGCGGACAACATCAAGGAAGAGGTGCGCAAGGCCAACTACATGGTGCTCAACTTCATGAACTACGGCCGGCCGCTCAAGCTCAAGCTGCAGCGGGTGAGCTACCCCGACCTGGCCGACAAGGCGATCCACATCATGCAGGACCGGCTCACCGAAAGGAACATGCAGGTGGTGCGCGAGATCCCCGAGGACCTGCCGGCCATGCAGATCGACCCGGAGCTGATGCGTAACTGCCTGTGCAACTTCATAAGCAACAGCATGCAGGCCATGACCGACGGCGGCACCATCACCCTGGGCGCCTCCGTGGACCCGGAAACCGGGGAATGCCGGCTGAGCTTCAGCGACAACGGCGTGGGCATCGAGGAGCAGGACCTGGAGAAGGTGTTCCAGCCCTACTTCACCACCCGGGAAGCGGGGATCGGCCTGGGGCTGGCCATCACCGAACGGATCGTCAAGGAGCACGGCGGGCGCATCACGGTGCAAAGCCGCAAGGGGGAAGGTACCACCTTCACGGTGATCCTTCCCGCGGGGGCGCTGGCCCCGGCTCGCAGCGAACAACACGGGCGGCAGGCGTCGCTCGCAGCGGCAGGCCCGCACCAGGCAGCGGAAAACTAGGAGATTTGGAGTGGCAATGAGCGGCAGCATCCTGATAGTAGACGACGAGAAAGGGCAGCGCGACATCCTGACCGCCATCCTGTCCAAGAAGGGGTACCGGATCACCTCCGTCCCCAGCGGCGAGGAGGCGCTCCAGGAACTGGAGCGTGCCGAGTACGATCTCCTGCTCACCGACCTGAAGATGCAGGGTATCTCCGGGATGGAGCTGATGGAGCGGGTGCTGGGCGACAACCCGTCCCAGTGCGTGGTCATGATGACCGCCCACGGCACCATCGATTCCGCGGTCGAGGCGATGAAGAAGGGGGCCTTCGACTACCTGGAGAAGCCGCTGGAGCGGGAGGACCTGATCCTCACCGTGCAGCGCGCCTTCGAGCGCATCATGCTCCTCAAGGAAAACCGGGTGCTGCACAAGAAGCTGGCCGAGACTAGGACGCTCCCCAACATGATAGGGGAGCACCCGAAGATGATGGAGGTGGCGCGCATCATCCACAAGATCGCCCCGACCTCCACCACGGTGCTCATCTACGGGGAATCCGGCACAGGCAAGGAGCTGGTGGCCCGCGCCATCCACGACGGCAGCCCGCGCAGGGACAAGGCCTTCTTCGCCATCAACTGCGCCGCCATCCCCGATGCCCTCATCGAGAGCGAGCTCTTCGGGCACGAGAAGGGGTCCTTCACCGGCGCGGGAAGCCGGGAGATCGGCATCTTCGAGGCGGCGGACGGGGGAACGGTCTTCCTGGACGAGGTCGGCGAGATGAACGTCTCCATGCAGGCGAAGCTGTTGCGCGCCATCCAGGAGAAGGAGATCCGCCGGGTCGGGGGGAAGATGAACATCCCGGTGGATGTGAGGATCATCTCCGCCACCAACAAGGACCTGGAGCAGGAAACCAAGCGGGGGAACTTCCGCGAGGACCTCTTCTACCGGCTGAACGTGATCCGCATCACCCTGCCGCCGCTTCGGGAGCGGGGCAACGACATCGTCACCCTGGCCAACTTCTTCCTGAAGAAGTACAGCCAGGCCTCCGGCATCTCGGTCAAGGGTATCGGCAAGCCGGCGCTCAAGATCCTCCTGGACTACGGCTGGCCCGGCAACGTGCGCCAGCTCGAATCGGTGATCGAGCGCGGCGTGCTCATGGCGGAAAGCGAGTACATTCAGCCCGAGGACCTGCCGGCCGAGGTGCACCACGACGCCTCTTTGACCGGCTCCCTCCCCTTCGACTTCCCCGCCGAGGGGATCTCCATCGACAACCTGGAACGCGACCTCATCACCAAGGCGATGCAAAGGGCCGACTGGGTCATCGCCAAAGCGGCACCACTTCTCGGCATGAGCTACAAGACGCTACAATACCGGCTGGAGAAGTTCGGTATAGGGAGGCCGGAGTAAGTAGCGAGGAGGCGGTATGAACCTCTTCTCGACGCTGCACCGCTTCACCGTTGTCCCCTCGCTCCCCAAGGAGCTCTCCGGGCTGCAACGGATCGCATACAACCTCTGGTGGACCTGGGAGCCGGAGGCCATCGGACTTTTCAAACGCCTCGACCCGGAACTGTGGCGGGCGACGCGCCACAACCCCCTGGAGATGCTGGGGTGCCTGCAGCAGGCGACCTACGACAGCCTCATGCTGGACGAGGGGTTCATGTCGCACCTGGCCCAGGTGGAGGAGAGGCTGGACGAGTACCTCGCCTCGCGCACCTGGTACGAGCGGCACGGCACCCCCCGGGCGCGCATCGCCTACTTCTCCATGGAGTTCGGGCTGCACGAGTCGCTCCCCATCTACTCGGGGGGGCTCGGCATCCTGGCCGGCGACCACCTGAAGTCGGCCAGCGACCTCGGGCTGCCGCTGGTCGGGGTGGGGCTTTTGTACCGCCAGGGGTACTTCCGGCAGCACCTGAACTTCGAGGGGTGGCAGCAGGAGATCTACCCGGAGAACGATTTCTACAACCTGCCGCTCAACCTGGAGCGGGACGTCGAGGGGAACCCGCTAACCCTGGAGCTGGAGTTTCCCGGCAGGAACGTCCGGGTGCAGATCTGGCGGGTCCAGGCGGGGCGGGTGCGGCTCTACCTCTTGGACAGCAACCTCGAGGAGAACGCGCCGGCCGACCGCGAGATCACCACGAGGCTCTACGGCGGCGACCAGGAGATGCGCATCAGGCAGGAGATCGTCCTGGGGATAGGCGGCATCCGCGCGCTGCGGCTTCTGGGGATCGAGCCCAACGTCTGCCACATGAACGAGGGGCACGCCGCCTTCCTCGCCCTGGAACGGATCCGGATCCTCATGGAGGAGCGCTCGCTCAGTTTCCGCGAGGCCATGGAGGCGGTCCGCGGCGGCAACGTCTTCACCACCCACACCCCGGTCGAGGCGGGCATCGACCACTTCCCCGCCGATCTCCTGGAGCGCTACCTGGGGTACTACTACCGCCACCTGGGGCTGTCCCGCGACCAGTTTCTCGCCCTGGGGATGCAGAACCACGGCCGCAGCAACGAGAACTTCTGCATGGCGGTCCTGGCCATGAAGCTCTCGCTGCACTCAAACGGCGTGAGCGAGCTGCACGGCATGGTATCGCGCCGCATGTGGGCCGACGTCTGGCCCGACCTTCCCGAAGAACAACTCCCCCTCACCTACGTCACCAACGGCGTGCACCAGAAGAGCTGGCTCTCCGAGGAGATGAGCGGCCTCTTGATCAGGTACCTCGGCACGCGCTGGCTGGAGCAGAGCGACGACGCGCTCTGGCGCAAGGTCTCCCGCATCCCGGACGCCGAGCTTTGGCGCACACACCGCCGCGGCACCGAGCGCCTGGTGGACTACGCCCGGACAAGCCTCAGGGCGCAGCTGCAGAAGCTGGACGCGGGGACCAAGGAGATCGACCGTGCCGGCGACGTGCTCGACCCGGAGATGCTCACCATCGGTTTCGCGCGCCGCTTCGCCACCTACAAGCGCGGCACGCTCCTGTTGCACGACAAGGAGCGGCTGGAGCGGATCCTGAACCACCCTGAGCACCCCGTGCAGATCGTCTTCGCCGGGAAGGCGCACCCCGCCGACCACCAGGGGAAGGAGCTGATCCGGCAGATCGTGCAGCTCGCGCAGCAGGAGAAGTTCCGGCGCCGCATCGTGTTCCTGGAGGACTACGACATCTCGGTGGCGCGCCGCCTGGTGCAGGGGGTGGACGTGTGGCTGAACACCCCGCTCAGGCCTCAGGAGGCAAGCGGCACCAGCGGCATGAAGGTCGCCTTCAACGGCGGGCTCAACCTGAGCATCCTGGACGGCTGGTGGTGCGAGGGGTACCGGGGGAACAACGGCTGGGCCATCGGCAGGGGCGAGGTGTACGACGACCTCGCCTACCAGAACGAGGTGGAGAGCAGGGCCATCTACGACCTTTTGGAGAAGGAGATCGTCCCCCTGTTCTACAACCGCGGCAGCGACGGCGTGCCGCGGGGGTGGACCGCCTTCATGAAGGCGTCGATGCAGACCCTCTGCCCGGTCTTTTCCACGGACCGGATGGTGCAGGAGTACGCCCGGCGCTGCTACCTCCCCGCCTTCGAGAACTGGGAGCGGCTGAACCGCGACGACCTGAGGCTCGCCGTGGAACTGGCACGCTGGAAGGAGCGGCTGCACGGCGTGTGGGGGGGACTTGCCATCGTCGCGGTCCAGGCCGAGTGCGAGCGGGAGGTGACGGTGGGGCAGAAGCTCCCCATCACGGTGCAGATCACGCCGGGCGAGGTGCCGCTCTCCGAGATCGCGGTCGAGGTCTATTTCGGGGTGCTGGATTCGCGCGGTGCCATCGTGGGTGGGGAGGTGGTGCCGCTGGCCCCCGCCCCGGATCCGGACAAGGTGGGCCACTTCGGCGGCGAGCTGGAATGCCGCTTCTGCGGGCGGCACGGCTTTTTGCTGCGGGTCATGCCGCGGCACCCGGAACTGGGGACCGTGTACGACCCCGGGCTGATCCTGTGGGGGTGATCCTGTGGAGGTGAGGCGCGCGCCTCACCTCCTCTTCAGGCTGTACACGTAGGCGAGGATCTCGGCGACGGCGGCGAAAAGCCCTTCCGGGATCTCGTACCCCTCCTCCACCTGGGCGTAGAGCTCTCGGGCCAGAAAGCGGTTCTCCACCAGGGTCACGTTGTTTTCCCGAGCCACGATCTTCATCTGCAGCGCCATCTGGTCCACCCCCTTGAAGAGCACCACCGGCGCCGACATCTTGAAGCGGTCGTACTTGAGCGCCACGGCGTAGTGGGTCGGGTTGGTGACCACCACGTCCGCGGTGGGGATGATCTGCCGCATGCGCCGGCGCGCCATCTGGAAGGCCTTCTGGCGCTGCTTCCCCTTGATGGCCGGGTCCCCCTCGCTGTTCTTGTTCTCGTCCTTCACCTCCTGCTTGGTCATCTTCAGGTTGTCCAGGAAGCGCCACTTGACGAAGGCAAGGTCGAGCACCGCCAGGATGATCAAAACCCCGCAGGTGTGCAAAACGATCTTGAAGGCGATGTGGCCGATGAACTGCAGGATGCCCTGAAGGTCCTGGTCCACCAGGAAGATGATCCCCTCCATCTCCTCGGTCAGGATCTTGTAGGCCATGTACCCGACGATCCCCATCTTCAGGAAGGACTTGGCGACCTCGAAGAGCGAGTCCTTGTTGAAGAGCCTCCCCACCCCCTGCACCGGGTTGAGTCGTCCCAGGTCGAACTTGAGCTTCTCCGAACTTAGGTTCACCCCTCCCTGGCTGATCTCGACCCCAAGCCCCGCGATCAGGCAGACCAGGAGAAACGGCGTCAGCATGATGGCCAGGTTGGTGAACTCCTTGATCATCAGGTGGTGCACGCCGGCGGGGGTGATCTCGATGGTGGCGAGCCCCCCGAAGATGTCCTTCATGGTCTCCTGCAGGGTCTTCAACATGATCCCGGAACTGGCGTAGAGCGCCACCATGGCCGCGATCAGGGTGACCGCCGAGGTCATCTCGCGGCTGCGCGGTACGTTCCCCTTGCTCTTGGCATCGGAGATCTTTTTTCCGGTAGGTTTTTCTGTTTTGGAATGTTTGTCGTCGGACATGGCGAGGCCCTAGGCGAGTAGCCTGAACAGGGAGTGCATCTGCTCCACGAAGCCGCCGAAGCTCCCGTTGAGGACGCGCATGAACACCGGCAGCGAGATCCCCAGGATCAGGAAGCCGATGCCGATGTTGAGCGGCATGCTGACCATGAAGACGTTCATGGCCGGGAAGCTGCGTGCCACGATCCCCAACGCCACGGTGGTGGCCAGAAGGGCCACCGAGACCGGCGCCGCCAGCTTGAGCGCGATGACGAACATGCCGGTGCTGCTCTGCACCAGGAACTTCAGGAGCCCCCCACTTACGTGCCAGGCCCCCAAGGGTATCACCTGGTAGCTCTCCACGATCCCCTTGATGAAGAAATGGTGCACGTCGAGCGCGAGGAAGATGAGGGTGGCCAGCACCCCCTCGAAGATCGCCATGGTGGGGACGTTGTTCTGGGTGGTGGGGTCGAACTGGGCGGCGATGGAGATCCCCATCTGGGTCCCCACCAGCTGGCCGCTGAACTCGACGGCGGCGAACACGAACTGCGAGATCGCCCCCAGGGTGAGCCCGATCAGCGTCTCGCGCAGCACCAGGAGCATCAAGGAGAGGGAGTCGTCCGCGGCGGGGACCCCCTTCAGCCGGATCACGGGGAAGATGAGCAACGCCATGGCGAAGATGAGCACCACCTTGATGCGGTTGGGAACCAGGCGGGCGCCGAACATCGGGATGGCCATGAACAATCCCGCGACCCGGGCCAGGACCAGGGCGAAGGGGATCAGGTCGGCCAGGGCCTTGAGCGGGAGGGAGTCGAGCACCTAGTGCCTCATGTTGGCGATCATGCCGTAGATCTCGTGGGTGAAGTCGCTCATGTACATCATCATCCAGGGGAAGAAGATGACCATGGCCACCATCACCGCGATGATCTTGGGCGCGAAGGCGAGGGTCGCCTCGTTGATCGAGGTGACCGCCTGGAAGATGCTGACCAGAAGGCCCACCACCAGGGCGCAGATGAGCAAGGGAGCCGAGAGGAGGATCACCGCCTCGAAGCTCCGTCTGCCGAGTTGGACTACCATTTCGGGGGTCATATCTGAGACTCCAGGTTGAGGTTAAGAGAGAATAGCTCCCGTGGGAAAGGGGGCGAGGTAAGGTCGGTTTTGCCTTTGCTCAACCTCAACCTTAACCTCAACCTGCTTTTACCCGAAGCTCTTCACCAGCGAGCCGATCACCAGCCCCCAGCCGTCCACCAGCACGAAGAGGAGGATCTTGAAGGGAAGCGAGATCATCACCGGCGGCAGCATCATCATACCCATCGACATGAGCACCGAGGCGACCACCATGTCCAGCACGAGGAACGGGATGAAGATCAAAAAGCCGATCTGGAAGGCGGTCTTCAGCTCGCTCACCATGTAGGCCGGGATCAGCGTCATGGTCGGGATGTCGTCGGCGTTGCGCGGCCTTGGGAGCTTGGAGAGGTTGATGAAGAGGGCCAGGTCCTTCTCGCGCACCTGCGAGAGCATGAACTTGCGCAAGGGGGCCACGCCGCGCTTCAGGGCCTCCTCCTGGGTGATGGTCTGCGCCTTGTACGGCTGCAGCGCCTGGGTGTTCACCTGCTGCCAGACCGGCGCCATGATGAAGAAGGTGAGAAACAGCGACAGCCCCACCACGATCTGGTTCGAGGGGGCCTGCTGGGTTCCCAGCGCCGACCGGAGGAAGGAGAGCACCACGACGATGCGGGTGAAGGAGGTGGTCATCATCAGGAGGCTGGGCGCCAGCGAGATGATGGTCATCACGAAGAAGATCTGCAGCACCACGGAGACGTCGGCCGGCTTGCTCACCTTGCCGACCCCCACGCTCACCGTGGGCAGGGAGAGCGGCTCCGCGCCCGCGGTCGCCGCCAGTATCAGGGATAGAGCCACCAGGAGC
Organism: Geomonas diazotrophica; assembly: GCF_019063885.1. Taxonomy (NCBI): domain Bacteria; kingdom Pseudomonadati; phylum Thermodesulfobacteriota; class Desulfuromonadia; order Geobacterales; family Geobacteraceae; genus Geomonas; species Geomonas diazotrophica. The sequence continues at coordinate 4,146,790 of NZ_CP077684.1, forward strand.
AGCGCCCCCAGCATCTTTTTATGTTTCACGCAAACCCACCGCTTTTGCCGAGCTGCCCAAGCGGCGCCTCCTTACGGGGGAGGCCGCCGGCCAAGGTCTCCAGCTTCTTCTTGAGCCGGGCAGGGATCAGGGCCGCCGCGCCTTTTTCCTCGACCACCTCGATCTCCTCCAGCATCTCCACCTGCTTTATCAGGCTCACCCCTTCGCCGCTGTTGGAGAGGAGCAGGTACTCGCCCCCCACCTCGACCAGCATCAGCGATTTCTTGGGGGCCAGGTGCTTGGTCTCCACCACCCGGATGTACCCCGCGGAGTTCCCCTGCGGCATCTTCATGAGCCGGCCGGCCAGGTAGTAGAGGATCAGGATGATGCCGATCACGAGGATCAGCGAGCCGACCATCTGCGCCAGGCTCCCCAGGAGGTCGGGGCCGCCGGTATCGGCATGCGCCGCCGCCGGGAGGAGCAGCGTCGCCGTTGTCACCGCCGCGAGCTTTCTCATAGCACCTTGTCCACCCTTTCATTGGGGCTCACGATGTCCAGGAGCCTGATGCCGAACTTGTCGTTCACCACCACCGCCTCGCCGCGCGCCACCAGTTTGGAGTTCACGAAGACATCCAACGGCTCGCCCGCGAGCTTGGTCAGCTCCACCACCGACCCCTGGTTCAGCTGCAAGACGTCCCGCACCAGAAGCTTGGTCCGCCCCAGCTCGACCGTGAGCTGCAGCGGGATGTCCATGATGAAGTCCAGGTTCTTCGGCTGCGGAACTTCCTTCTGTTCGTCCAAAGCGAGTTTTTCGCTCAATCTTCACCTCCAGTCAGGGAGCGGGTGATCTGTACCGCCTTGTTTCCGCCGCTTACCCCGGCAATGCCCATAAACTTCTTCGTTCCGCCCACCTTGACCACCAGTTCGTCCTTGCCGCTTGAGTCGAGCATGATCACGTCCCCGGGGGTGAGCCCCAGCAGGTCCGCCAGCGATATGGTCGCTCCCCCCATCTCCACCGACATGTCCATGGGCGCACCCATGAGCTCCTCCGAGAGACGGTAGGACCAGAGCGGGTCCACCACCATCATGTCCATCTGCACGCCGCGCTTTAGCTTGTCGCGGATCGGCTCGATGGTCAGAAACGGGATGGCCAGGATCATGTTGCCCACGGTCTCCTCGATCTGGATCTTCATGCTCATGGTGACCACCTGGTACTCGGGGGGGACGATGTTGACCAGGCGCGGGTTCATCTCCAGGCGCAAAAGGTTCATGCTGGCCGGGCAGAGCGGCGCCCAGGCGCGCTCCAGGTCGGCCAGGGCGTCCTTCACGATCTTCTCCACGAGGCGGAGCTCGATGGAGGTGAAGAGCCGGTTCATCCCCTGCCCGGACGGCACCCCCGAGCCCCCCAGGATGCTGTCCACGATGGTGAACACCAGGGTGCTGTCGAAGGCGATGAGAGCCGCCCCCTTCAACGGGTCCATCTTGTAGATCGCCATGCAGACCGGCGAGGGGAGCACGCTCAGGAAGTCCCCGAACTTGTAGGGAACCGCCTCCTCCTTCTTGATGTCCACCATCCGCCCCAGCCGGTTCGACATGGTGACCCGGTTGTAGCGGATGAAACCGTCGTAGACGATGTCCAGGTTCGGGATGGCGCGGTGGGCCTCGATGTCGAGCAGGTCGAACTGCTGCGCCTGAGGCCCTTCCTTGGCCAGCTCGTTATCCGGGATCAGACTCCCGTCGAAAACGGCCGCCACCAGGGCGTCGATCTCTTCCTTGGTAAGGAATTTTTCCATCGATGGCACCTTTTACTGCACCACGAAATCGGTGAAATAAACCTTGGTTACCTTGCTGGGGGGGACCACCTTGGAGACCGCCGCCAGAATCTGCTCGCGCAGCTGGTTTTTCCCCTGCAGGTCCTGGATCTCCTGCATGGTCTTGGTGGTCAAAAGGATCAGGATGGCGTCGCGTAGCGGGGCGAGCTTCGCGTCGAGCTCCGCCTTCGCCTGCGGGTTGGCCATCTCGAACTCGACCTTGATCTTCAGGTAACGGAGCTCCTGGCCGTCGTAGATGTTGACGATGAAAGGCTCCAGGGGATAGACGGTGCCGCCGCCGGCTGCGCCCTCTCCTCCCTTGGCGGGCGCGCCGTGTTCCCCGCCCCCTTCGGCCTTGGCCTCGACCTTGGCACCTTCGGGCGCCTTCTCTTTCTTACTCCCCCCCATGAAGAAGGCTGCCGCCCCTCCGATGGCAAGGACCGCTACCACGGCGCCGATGATGATGAAGAGCTTCTTGTTGTTCTTTTCCGGGGTCTCTTGCGGCTTCGCCGGTTCGGCCATGCTGGGTTCTCCTTTTTGAAACAGCTCAAGCTGGTGTATTCGAATTGAACACCCTTGCAACCCAAGTGCCAGATCTGCGAATCCGCGCCAGATATGCCCGGAGAGGCCGGTGCCGGCGGCGCGGCGGGGGACGGCAAAGCCTTATGTTACGAAAGGTTGCAGCTTCGACGGGGCCGGTTGCCCGGAGCGGGGGTGCGGGGGCGAAAGGGGCACGGGTCAACTTTTTGACCCGCAGCGTGAGGGGTGTCGGTGCCCGTCGCACGGCTCGGCGGAGAGGCACGACGGCTCGGGGGGGATGGAACAGGGGGAAAATGGGCGCACGGGTGCCCTGGCGGCGGGAAGCGCAGGGTTTGCGCCCGCGTCGCGTCAGAGATACGGCCCGAAGGGTCGGTGTCAGAGCTTCGACGCCGGGGGGAGCTTTGACACAAGGGGGCGGGATGGGGGCGCGGCAGATGCCGTGCCCCCTTTGCTCCCCTTTCGCTTCCCTAGCGGATCAGCTGCAGGACTTCCTGCGTCATCTGGTCCGTGGTGGTGATGGTCTTGGAGTTGGCGGAGTAGGCGCGCTGGGTGATGATCATCTTTACGAACTCGCTCGCCATGTCGACGTTACTCTGCTCGAGGGTGTTGGAGAGGATCTTCTCGCTGACGCCGTTGGGCTTGTTGGCGGCCAGGGAGAAGGCGGCCCCGGAGACGCCGGCATCCGCGGTCGCCTGGTACAGGGAGCCCCCCATCTTGCTGAGCGCGGTAGGGTCGGATGCGGTGATCACGGCCAGGCGCTGCACGGTAGCGGCGTTGGCGGGGGTGGCCGCTACGCCCACGGCGCCGGAGGTGTTGTAGTAGTTCTGGGTGATGCCGTCCGTGGCGAGGTAGGTGATCAGGCCGGAGTTGTCGATGCTGATGATCTTGCCGAAGTCGGTGGTCGGCGCCGCGCCGCTGTTCACGAACTTGATCGGGTTACCCTGGGTGTCGAGCACCTGGTAGCCGTCAGGGTTCACCAGGGTCAGGTTGTTGTCTACCTGGAAGGCGCCGGCGCGGGAGAGGAAGGCGGAATTCTGGGTCGCCACCGGGGAGGCCGCGGTCGGCGGCTTAAGGGCGAAGAAGCTGGTCCCTTGTATGGCGAGGTCGGTCACGTTCTCCGAGCTCTGGGTCGAGCCCTGGCTGAACACGTTCTGCACCGCCTGCATCTGCACGCCCTTGCCGATCTGGGAACCGCCGCCGATGTTCTGCGACAACATGTCAGAAAAGAGGGTTCTGGCCCCCTTGAAACCTACCGTGTTGACGTTGGAGATGTTGTTGCCGATGACGTTCATCGCTTCGCCGTTTTGGATCAGGCCGGTAACGCCGGTAAACAATGCGGAAGTAACACTCATTTTTTTGCCTCCTTAGGCTTGGTTGTGGGACTCCTCAGTCGGTCGGTGTCCCGCGGGCTTTCCTTCTGGAGGGCCAGCCCGTTTCGGTTGTCGTCTTTGCGTTTTAGAAAAATACTGCCGAATCGATGTTGGTGAAAACGTTCCCTTTCATCCCCTGGCGATCCATGGCGGTCACCACTGTCCGGTTTTTGACGCTGACCACCAGCGCCGCGTCCCCCATAAGGATCAGCGATTCCCGGCCTCCCTTTTGCGCCACGCTGTCCACCGCCCCTTCCAGCTGTTTCATGTCGGCGTCGGAGAGGGTGATGCCGCGGGACTTGAGCCGCTCCTGGGCGTGCTGGGAGAGCTTGACCGGCTGCCCCGGGAGCTTCTGGTCCAGGACCTGGGCGAAGGGGGTGCTGCTCCCCGTGTTCCTTGCGGCCGGCTTGGTGCCGTTCTGGTTCGGCTTGGCCGGCGCCTGGATCGGTTGGGGAAACAAGATGCTGTTGTCGATCATCTTAGGCCCCCTCGGTCACCGAGGTGACATCGGTCAGGTTGAGTTTCAGCGCCCCTATCGAGAGCACCGGGCTGCTGCCGGACATGTCGACGCCGTTCACCTTCCCCCGCACCAGCCCGGTGGCGGTCACGGCGGTGCCGGCGGCGTCCTTGGCGGAGACACTGAAGCTGTAGGCGCCGGGGGTGAGTTGCGCCCCGGAGTTGTCGGTTCCATCCCAGCTCACGCTGTTGCTCCCCGAGTTCTGGGCGCCGCCGGTGATGGTCTTGACCACCTTGCCGTTGGCATCGAGCACGGAAACGGCCACCGTCTGTGCGCTCCTGCCGAGATTGTAGTTGATGGTGGCGCTGCTCCCGGAGCTCAGTTCCACCTGGGAACCGGAGGCTTCCACCTGCTTGCCGATCAGCGAGATCGCCGCCATCGTCCCGGCGTTGCTCCCCTGGTTCAACAGGTTCTGCAGGTTGGTGTTGGTGTTGTAGGCCTGCTCGACCTGGGTCAGCTGGGCGAGCTGTGCGATGAACTGGGTGCCGTCCTGCGGATTCAGAGGATCCTGGTTCTGCAGCTGGGTCACGAACAGCTTCAGGAAGTCGTCCTTGTTCATGCCCGTCGACTTTTTCATCGCTGCCGCGGCCGAGGCCGTGGTTGCTGCGGATGTTGCGTCGGTTATCATCCCTACCTCCTTTCTAGAATCGTACGTCGAGCAGGCTGTTGACCTCGGCCGTCAGATAATTGACCCGGGGTGCATCCTGACCGTCGTACCCTGCGCCCCTGGCGAACCTGGGGGGCTGTTGCTGCCGCTGGTTCCCCCTCTCCTCGTTGAGGGGAGCGTTGAACCCGCCACCGCCGGTGGATACGCTGAACCCTTCCATGGTGAGGTTCTTGCCGGAAAGGGCCTCGCGAAGCGAGTCGAGGTTGCTCATCAAGAGGTCCTTGACCATGCGGTTGTCCGCGTGAACCTCCACGTTGAGCCGGTTGTTGTCCATGCGGAGCTCGATCTTCAGCTCCCCCAGCTCGCCCGGGTTCAGCCTGATGCTCATCTGGCCGTTCCCCTTGCCGTCGTGGGTCACCACCCCTTCCCTTACCTGGGAAAGGATGCTTTCGTGCAGGAAGGTCTTGCCGCCGGAAAGCTTGGCTTCACCCTGCACCGCTTCCGCCGGGGTTCCCTGCGCCGTCAATCCCGCGCCGAGCATCTGGCCGTTCAGGCCGTCCTCCCCTTTCTGTTGCGACTGTCCCTGCTCACCCTGAGCGCCCGACGCGTCCCGCGCCCCCACCGACTCGGAGAGTGAGCTGGCAGTTGCCGTAGTTGCATTCTTGGTGCCGGAAACGTCCTCTCCCGAAGGTTTGGAGACGTTCGCCTGCTGGGCCTGCACCGCTTCCCGTACCTGCTTCCCGGTAACGGCTTCGCCCTGGTGGGCGTCCTTTCGCTGCGACTGCGGAGCCTGCTCCGCCTGGGCCGTTTTTTCCTGGGAGACCGTTGCCGGTTCCCCCTGCTTTTCCAGCTGCACCTTCACCTGGGCCGCCCCCGCCTCGGGCTTGGTCTCCCGGACCGTTGCGCCGGTGGTGCCTGCGGCTGCGGCGCCGGCCGCTTCCGGGGTGATCGCCTGCACCTGCCCGCTTGCGTCCTCCCCTGTTGCTGTGCCCTGCTGCACCGGCGCGTGCTCCTGCCCGGCCGCTGCCGTGGTTGCGGCAGGGTCGCCTGCCGTTGCGGGCTCGGCCTGTTTCCTGACCGGCATGGCGACGAAGCGCCCCGCACCGGTTTCTTTCGCCGCCAGATGGGCGGCCGCCACCGTCTGGTCGGCGGCAACGGCAGTTTTTGCGGCATCCGGGAGTACCGGACCTTCCTGCCGCTCCGCCCCCCCCTGCGCCACCTGCGCCTGGGGCTTCTCAACCTGCGCTCCTTCTGTCGCGCCCGTCGAAGGGACCACCTGGGCTTTCCGCTCCCCGCGGGGGAGTTCTACCGACTCCGCCTTCTGGCCGAGTTCGATGCCGGCCGTGCCGGCGGTGGTCTTTTGCTGCTGGTTCTGGGTTTGCGCCGCCTGTTGCGGCAGCTCCGGTTGTACCCGGCCTGCGCCGGCCGCCGTTTCCGGTGCCGCTTCCTGCTGCGTGCGCTGCTGCAGGGCCTGGAGCCTTTCCAGCGCGGTGGTACCTGCCGCCGCGTTGGCGTCCTCGCTTCTTGCCGCGAGGTTCGACTCGATCGCGGCCGTGGCCACGACCAGCCCCGGGTTCGGGTCCGGCTTCGTTTCCGGGACCGTCCCGGTTGCCGCCTCTGCGGCCTGACCGGAAACCGCGGTTTCCGGCGTCGAGGGGATCGCCTGTTCCGCCCCCCCGTTTTGCGCCACCGTCCCGGCAGCGCCTTCCGCTGCCGTTTCCTGCGCCGCGGCCGTTTCCTCTTCCGAATCCGACTTGCGCCCCTGCTGCTTGCCGGAAACCGCCCCCTTTTCAGCGGCCGGTTTCCGAGCCGCTTCGGCCGGCTTGTCGTCTTGCGAGGAGTCGGTTTTCTGTGCCTTGGCCGGTTGCGCCTTCTCCTCCCCCCTGGCGGAACGGGAAGTCGCCTTGTGGGGCTGCTCCGGTGTCGGCCGGGAGGGCGTCTCCGCAGGTTTCGCCGGGGCCTGCCTCCCCTGCAACAGCTGTTGGAATGCCCCTGCACCGGGGGCCGCCGCTGCCGTTGCCATCCCGGTCGATACTGCCGGGGCCGGGATGGCGTCTGGAATGAATGCTGCGTTTTGAACCATCATGTGCTGTCACCTCCTTTTGTTTGAATTACGGCTGCGTCCATGCGCCGCCGGTTGAAATCCGCCGCTCTCGCGGCGGTTCGAACAGGTTTCAGCCGGTCACTTCCCGGCGAGGTTCAGCCTGGTCCACTCCAGGACCCGTGGCTGGTTGATGAAGGGGATGAGTTTCACGGCGGTCTTCTGGTCCATCTGGTTCAGCATCTGGATCACCATCTTCTCGTCCAGCTTGTTGAGCAGTGTCCCCGCCTCATCAGGCTTCAGCCCCTTGTAGATCTTGATCATCTTCTTGTAGCGGTCGTCGTCCTGCTTCTTCTTGGCGGTGAGCGACTCCTCGATACCCTTCTTGGCCGCGTTCAGTTCGGCCACCCGGGCGTCCAGCTTGGCGGAGAGCTGGTTCAGGGCCGCTTCCTTGGCGGCGAGCGCCGCCTCCTTCTGCGCCAGCTGCTGCCGCTTCGCCTCGAGGGCGGCGGCTTCGCCGGACATGCTTCGCGGCGGGTTCTTCACCTCGGCGGCCTGCGCCGTGAAGACCTGGCGTTCGTTCCATAACAGCGGCAGGGCCATGAGGAGCAGCACCAGCACGCCTATCAGCTTTTTCACTTATGCCCCCTCCCCTGGACGGCTATCTCGTCCAGGAAGGCCCGTTCGCGGTTCAACTGCTCCATTCTCAGGTCCCGCATCTTCTTCTCCTTGAAGACCTCCAGCGCCTTCTTCTCCTTGGCCGCGGCCAAAAGCGCCTCGCGCTTTTCCTGGACAGCCTTCTCCAGCACGACCAGGCTATCCCTCAACTGCTGGATCTCCTGGGCCTTTCTGCGCGAGAAGTCACCGTAGAGCTGCAGGTCCTTGGCCTGGATGCCGGTCATCTGCCGCTGGGCGCATTCCTGCTCCAGCTGCTCCATCATGGCCTTCTCGTTCTTCAGCCGCTCCCTGGCACTCTCGTGCTGCTGCTTGGCCGCCGCGAGTTCCAGCTGGTGCATCTTCTCCACTTCCTTGCGGAACTTGAGCACCTGTTCGAGCCTGAATTCCTGTCCTGCCATGGCCTGCTCCTCCCACCTTCGCTAAAGCTACGGTGGGCAAGCCCCTTGCCACACCGCAAAATAAACTCCGCATCTTTTGACGCGCTAATCGTTCAGACTGCCTGTTCCGAAGATCCGGGCCAGGGCCTCTATCGATTCCTCGAATGTCACCTGGTCCGCCACGTCCTGCTTCAGGTAGGCGACCATCTGGTCCATCCGCGCTATGGCCAGGTCGATCTTCGGATTGCTGCCCGCCTTGTAGGCGCCGATGTTGATCATGTCCTCGGCCTGCCGGTAGGCGGCCAGGGTCTCCTTGAACTGCCCGGCCAGCGCCCGGTGCTCCCTGCTGGTCACGTCGCTCATGACGCGGCTCGCGCTGTTCAACAGGTCGATGGGGGGATAGACGTTCCTGGCCGCCAGCTCACGGGTCAGGATGATGTGCCCGTCGAGGATGCTGCGCATGGCGTCGGAGATCGGCTCGTTGAAGTCGTCCCCCTCGACCAGCACCGTGTACAGCCCGGTGATGCTCCCCCCCTGGAAGTTGCCGGTCCGCTCCAAAAGCCTCGGGAGCGCCGCGAAAACGCTCGGGGTGTACCCCTTGGTGGTGGGGGGCTCGCCGATGGCCAGCCCCACCTCGCGCATCGCCATGGCGAAACGGGTGGCGGAGTCCATCATGAGGAGCACCTTCTTCCCCTGGGCCTGGAAGTACTCGGCGATGGTGGTCGCTATGTAGGCGCCGCGCATCCGAACCAGCGGGGGCTGGTCGCTGGTCGCCACCACCACCACCGACTTCCTGAGCCCCTCGGCCTGCAGGTCCTTCTCGATGAACTCCCGCAGTTCCCGGCCGCGCTCGCCGATCAGGGCGATCACGTTGACGTCGGCCTCGGTGTAGCGGGCGATCATCCCCAGAAGGGTCGACTTCCCCACCCCCGAGCCGGCCATGATGCCGACCCTCTGCCCCTCGCCGCAGGTCAAAAGACCGTTGATGGCGCGGATGCCGAGGTTCAGGGGCTTCCGGATCGGACGCCTTTTCATGGGGTTCACCGGCAGGGCGTAGATGGGATACTCGTCCGCCACCTCGATGGGCCCCTTGTCGTCGATCGGCTCCCCCAGCCCGTCGATGACCCGTCCGAGGAGCGCGGGGCCGACCCCCAGGGCCGCCTTCTCGCGCCGGACCGAGATCACGCTCCCGAGTCCCACGCCGCGCAGTTCCCCAAGCGGCATCAACAGGGTCTTGTTCTCGCGGAAACCGACCACCTCGGCGGGGATCGGGGGATGCCCCTCGGAGTGCACCTCGCAGACGCTCCCCACCGCGGTCTCGGGGCAGTACCCCTCGATGACCAGGCCTACCACCTGGGTCACCTTGCCGTGAAAACGGACCGGCTTGGCCGCATCGACCACCGGCAGGTAGCGCGCCAGATCAATCCCCACTTGGTTCTTCCTCCCGCCGCGCGTTCCTCTCCTCGGAGAGCCGGCGCATGATCTCCTCGAGCTGGGCGTCGAGGCCGGCGTCGATGTTGCCCCGCACCGTCTCCACCAGGCAGCTCGCCGGCCCCAGCGCCGGGTCCTCGCGCAGCGTTATCTTCTTCCTGTCCCGGGAAAGCGCCTGGAACTGGGGCGAGTACGCCACCACCTGGTACTCCTCCGGGTTCAACCGCACCACGATCTCCCCTTCGTCCGCGGCCAGCTCGACCGCCCCGTGCACCAGCCCCGCGATCAGCCCCGGGTCGAGGGAGAGCTCCCGCATCATCACCTTGCGCGCTATCAGCACCGAGAGCTTCAAAAGGTCCTCTTCGGCGTCGTGCATGAGCTGGGACCGCAACGCGCCCGTGGAGAGGAGCGCCTGGGCCAGCGCCTCGCTCACCTTGGCGAGGTCCTCCTCGGCCTGCTGCCTTCCCTTCTTGACCCCTTCGGCGTGCGCCTGCTGGATCCGTCTGAGCGCCTCTTCCTCGGCGATCACGCTGGGAGGGATTTCGGGCTCCCGCTCCTCCTCGACCAGAGCGGGCTCCTCCTCACCCAGCTGGATGGGGCGGAACACCTCCTGCCCCGCCGTCGGGACCAGTTCGCCCCCAAGCGGCTCCAGCGTGTAGGCCTCGGAGTCGACCCCCTTCCTGATGATCTTAGACGAGAACATCTTCCGCCCCGCGTCCCGCGATGACCACCTTCCCTTCCTCTTCCATCTTCCGGACGATCTTGATGATCTCGCTCTGGGCCTTCTCCACGTCGGAGAGGCGCACCGGCCCCATGACCTCCAGGTCCTCCTTGATCATCTCGGCCGCGCGGCTGGAGATGTTGCGGAAGATCTTGTCCTTGACCTCGTCCACCGAGGTCTTCATGGCCAGGGTCAGCGTGTCGTTGGAGACCTCCCTCATGATGGACTGGATGGCGCGGTCGTCCAGCTTGAAGATGTCCTCGAAGGTGAACAGGTGCTTCCTGATCACCTCGGCCAGCGGCGGGTTCATGGTGTCGAGCTTGTCGAGGATCTTCTTCTCGCGGCTTCGGTCGAGGTGCGCGAACATGTCCACCACCTTCTCCACGCCGCCGACCTTGAAGCGCTGCACCCCGCCCAGGGCGGTCAGCTCCACCCGGATCACCTCATCGATCTCGGCGAGGATCTCTGGGGAGACCTGGTCCACCTCCGCGATGCGGATCACCACCTCGGCCTGAAGCTCCTGCGGCAGGAGCGCGATGATCTCGCTGGTCTGCTTGGGCTTCAGCTTGGCCAGTACCACGGCGATGGTCTGCGGGTGCTCCTGGGAGAAGAAATTGGCGATGGTGCGGGGGTCCATGGTGGAGAGGATGTCGGCCATGTCGCCGATACCGGAGGTGCGGATCTCCTGCAGGAGGGTCTCCGCCCGCAACGGCCCCAGCGCCTTCTCCAGGATCTTCTTGACGAACTCCTCCCCCTGGGAGAAGAAGCCGGTTTCCGGGTTGGTGATGTCGGTGAACTCCTCCACCACCGAGGCGATCTCCTCGCGCGGGACGTGACCGAGCTTGGACATGCTCTGGCTGATCCGCTTGATGTCGCCGTCGTCCATGTGCCCGAAGACCTTGGCGGTCGCCTCGGGGCCCAGGTACAAAAGGAGTATGGCGGCCTTCTCGGCTCCGGTCATGCTGCACCTCTATAAATCACGTATCTCATCTAGTCCTTGCGCGTCAGCCAGTTCTGAAGAATCTGGGCGGCCTGGTAGGGATCCTGTTTCACCTTCTCCACCAGCTCGATCTGGGTCACCCGCATCTTCTCCTGGGCGATCTTCTGCATCTCGAGCATGTGGGCGTTCTCGACCTCGTCCTGGATCGGGAGGAAGGAGGTGGCGGGCTTCTCGCTCTTCAGCGTCTTAAGCAGCGGCCGGATCACGAACAGGATCAGGGCCAGGAAGCCCAGGCCGATCAGGCCGTTCTTGATCAGGGTCTGCACGATGGGGGCGTCGTACCACTTGGACCCCTCGCCGCCGGTTTCGCCGGTCTCCTGGAAGGGGATGTTGGCCACGGTCACCTGGTCGCCGCGCTCGGCGTTGAAGCCGACCGCGCTCTTCACCAGCGCCTCGATCTTCTGCATCTCGTCCGGGGTCCGGGGCTGGTACTTGGGCTGCGCGCCCGGCTTCGCCCCCACGGGGAGATCGTACTTGCCGTCCACGAGGACCGCCACCGACACCTTGGAAAGCGCCCCAACCGGCTCGATGATGCGGGCGGTGGAACGGCTCACCTCGTAGTTCAAGGTCTCGTCGGTCTTCGAGCCGCCACCGCTCTGCCCACCCGGTCCCGGGGGGGTGCGCCCGAGGTTGGTCTGCGCGCCCGGGACGCCGGAGGCGGTGGTCGTGGCCCCCCCCTTCTCCTCGCTTCTCTGCTCGCTTCTCACCGCGGCGGACTCGGGGTCGTAGCGCTCCTCGTACTTTTCAACCTGCTTGAAGTCGAAGTTGGCGGTGACCCGGGCCACGCACTTGCCGGAGCCGACCACGCGGTCCAGGAGCGACTGCAGCTTGTCCTCCTGGGTCTTCTCGAAGTTGCGCTGGGTCTCCTGGCGGGAGCCGGTCAGCTTGCTGGCCGGGTCGGAGCTGGTGTTGCCGGAGAGCATCTTGCCCCGGCTGTCGAGGACGGTCACCTGCTCGGGGTCCATCCCCTCGATGGAGGCGGCGATCAGGTGCACGATCCCCTGCACCTCGGAGTCCCTGAGCATCCGGCTCGATTTCATCTTGAGCACGACCGAGGCGGTCGCCGGCTTCTCGGCCTCCTTGAACAGGGTCTTCTCCGGGATGGCCAGGTGCACCCGGGCCGACTCGACCCCGGCGATCTGCGAGATGGTGCGGGAAAGCTCGCCCTGCAGGGCGCGCTGGTAGTTCAGTTTCTGCACGAACTCGGTCATGCCGAAGTTCTTGCGGTCGAAGATCTCGTAGCCGACGCCCCCACCCTGGGGCAGCCCGTCGCTGGCCAGGGAGAGCCTCAGGTCGTACACCTTGTCCGACGGGACCATGATCGCCTTGCCGTCGGCGGCGATCTGGTAGGGCACCTTCTGTTCTTTCAATTTTTTGACAATCTCGCCGGCGTCGTCGCTGTTCAGGTTGGCGAACAGCGGGCGGTAGTCGGTCTTGTTCGCCACGGTGATCAGCGCCGCGAAGGCGAGCAGCGACCCGAGTGCGACCCCCGCGACGACCAGACGCTTCCCCGTCGACAGAGCGAGAAAAGGTTCCAAAAGTTTTTTAAGCCCTTCCGGCATGGTGTCTCCAAAAACAGATTAAGGTTGAGATTAAGATTAAGGTATGCCGTTTTAAGCACTTACGTACTGAGGTCAAGAAAGCCTTTTCTCAATCTCAACCTTAATCTCAATCTGCCTTTAAACCGGCATCCTCATGATCTCCTGGTACGCCTCGACCGCCTTGTTGCGTACCTGGGTCAGCATCTGAAAGGAGATGCTGGCCTTTTCCACCGCGAGCATCACCTCGTGCAGCCCCTTGGTCTCGCCGGTGGCCAGCGCCTGGATGGATTGGTCCGCGGCGCCTTGCTGCTGGTTCACTTTGGAGACCATCTCCTCCAGAAACTTGCCGAAGCCGACGGTCGGGTTGCCCTGCGTCCCCTGCACCTCTTGGGCGGGAAAAGCCTGGGAGAGTCCGCCTACCTTGGTGAGTGCCGATATTTCCATGTAGTACCTCCGTTACCTAGCGCAGCAGGTCGAGCGTCTTGAGCGCCATGCTCTTGGCTGCCTGGGTGGCCGTGATGTTCGCCTCGTAGCTGCGGCTGGCCGTGATCATGTCGGCCATCTCCTCGACCACGTTGATGTTGGGGTATGCCACGTAGCCGTTGGCGTCCGCATCCGGGTGCCCCGGCTCGTACTGCAGCCGCGGGGGGCGCTGGTCCTCGTTGATCTGGGTGACCTGGACGCTCCTGGCCTCGTTGGCGCGGGAAAGAGCGGCGCCGAAGGAATTCCCCTCCTTGACCGGGGTCGCGGTGAACACCGCGTCCTTGCGCCGGTAGGGTCCCCCCTCCGCGGTCCTGGTGGAATTGACGTTGGCCAGGTTGGACGAGATCAGGTTCATCCTGGTGCGCTCGGCGGCGAGTGCCGAGGCGCTGATGTCCATGGAAGTGAAAAAGTCCATTATAAGGTACCCCTTATGGCCTGCTTCAGCTCCTCGAACTTCTTGGTGAGGATCTGCACGCTGGCGTTGTACATGATCTGGTTCTCAGCCAGACGCCCCATCTCGCTCTCCATCTCAACGCTGTTGCCGTCGGGCCCCATGTTGCCGGAATTCAGCTCGACCACGTCACCCCGCACCTTCTCCAGGGAGGCCGCGGAGGCCCCCTTGAGCGGGATGTGGCGCGGGTTGGTGAGCGCGCCGGCTTTGGGTCCCCCCTTGAGGGCGCTCTTCAGCTGCCCCTCGAAGGAGAGGTCGCTGGCCGTATAGCCCGGGGTCTCCACGTTGGCCAGGTTGGCCGAGATCATCGTCTGCCGCTTGGCCCTCAAGTCCAGGGTCTTCCCCAGCAGTTCGACGGTGGTTCCGAAAATTCCTTGCACTGGCATCTCATCCTCCTTGGTCGCCAAGCAGCATCAGCAAAAGGCGTACCACCTACGGCGATTCAATGTAATCGGCAGGTTACGCCACCGGGCGGCGACGGGGTCATCTTTTTGACAGTCAGGGAAGCTGTCCGGCGATCTTCATGCGCCAGTTCAGGTCGTTGAGCGCCTCGGAGGCGAGCCTCCCCCAGGTACCCCCGAGCCCGGCCGCCTTCTCCCAACTCGCCTTGGCCAGGCGCACCTCGCCCAGCTGCAGCTGCAGCTCCCCGCTCTTGTAGAGGAACTGGCCGCTCATCTCGCCGGAGGCGACGCTCTCCCCCACCTGGCAGGCCGCCAGGGCCCGCTGGTAGTCCTTGCCGGCGGCGAGGGCCGTGGCCAGGGTGAAGTAGCCGTCCGGGAGGAACGGGTGCCCCGGTTTGACGGCGGAGGTGAAGCGGGCCAGGCTGCGCACCGCGCCGCGGTAGTCCTTGGCCGCCTCAAGCGCCTTGCCCAGGTAGTATTCGCTCTCCGGCAGCTGCGCCTGCGCCCCCTTCGCGCCCAGGAAGGCGAGCTGCGCCGCCGCACCGGGCAGGTCCCCCCGCTCGAAGGCGAGCCTCCCCAGCTGCTCGCGCACCCGCCCCAGGTGGGGGTCGCGCGGGAAGCGGGCCAGGAAATCGCGGGCGGTCGCCTCGGCCAGCGGCACGTTGCCGAAGGCGACGGCGTCATCGACGATGCGGGACAAGAGGAACGGGGCACTGCCGGCGACCCAGTTCTTCTGCCCGAGGTACCCGAAGAGCTCAAGCTCCTTCGCGGTGGCGCCGGTCTTCTCGAAGGCCTGCGACACCCTGGGGGCGAAGCCCGGGTCGCCGAAGCAGCGGGCCAGATATTCCCGGTTGTCCAAGGCGAGCTGGACCAGCCCCTGATCGTTGCCGGCGGCGGCGGTCTCCTGGTACACCGGGAAGAGGATCTCCTCCCGCATCTTCTTGACGATGGTGCTGAAGATGCCGCGCGGGTAGCGCCGGTCGTAGGTGACCACGGTATCAAGGGCCTCCTTGGGGGAGGCGTAGAGCGAGAGGAGCAGCGTCATCTTGAAGAGCGCCTCGTCGCGCGAGGCGGGATCGCCCGGCTCCTGGTAGATCGTCTGGTACTTGGCCAGAAGTTGCCGGTAGCGGTCGCGGGAGAGGGTGAAGAGCTCGCGGTCGGCGAGCTTCAGGCGCGCCCTGCCTGCCGCGGGGCTCCCGGTCGAGTAGACCACCACGCTGCGGTACATGGCCTGGGCCGCCTCCTTCTGGCCGTTGCGCTCGATGAGGTCGGCCAGGCGGTTCAGGAGCTCCGCCTGGTAGGGGGTCCCCAGGTACCGCTCCATGAGGCGGAGCAACATGGCGCGGGCGGCGGCGAAGTTGCCGGTCCTCGCCAGCGCATCCGAGTAGGGCTGCAGGAGTTCCGGGGCCTGCTCCAGGTACCGGGGCCAGAGCCCCTCCCCCTGCCGGAAATAGGAAAGGGCGTCCTGGTGCCGTCCCAGCCGCTCCAGGGCTTCCCCGAGCCGGTAGCAGGCCAGGGCCTTGGGGCCGGGGACCTTGTTCAGGAACATGGAGAAGACGTTGACCGCCTCCTCGGCCCGGTCCCGGTACAACAGGCTTTCACCCTGCTGGAACAGGAGCGCTTCCCCCTCGGGGAGGAGCCCCTTCAGGATCTTCCCGTCGGTGGGGGCAAAGGGAACGCCGCCGGGATCGGCGTCGAAATCCCGCACGAAACGCTCGGTGCCGGAGAGTATCGGCTCGCGCCCGGGGGCGATGTCCACCCGCGCCACCCGTTTCACTCCCGGCCCGATATCCAGCGACAGCACGCTGGGGTTGGCGCAGGAGACCACCTGGACTCCGGGATCGGCGTCACGCACCGCAACGGAGACGCTGAGCGCGCCGCGCAGCTCCGCGGTGGTGACGCCGGCGAGCTGCTTGTCGTTTAGGACGCGTAGTTTCTTGAAGCTGGGGGAATCCGCCCCGCGCACCTCGAGCCGGACCCGCCCGGAGAGGACCCGGAGCGTGTAGTCGGGGGGGGACTGGAAGAAGAGGTTGACCCTGGTGAAGCCCTGGTGCGGGTGCACCGCCATGCGCAGCAGGCGGTTTTCCTGCTGAGCCAGGGCGCTTTGCGGGAGGGCGCAGGCGAGCAGTATCGTGACGAGCCCCAGCAAAAGTGCCGGGGCGGGTATGCGCAGCGTAAAGGTCATGGGGGAGTTCAAGGCAAAAGCCATGCCGTAGGGATGCGGCGAAGCACCGGCACGCTAACCCGCCGGGACTACGGCATTTTATCTGTGGGGGAATTTTACGTCGCGCCCGCTGGGCGCCGGAGGCGGCCGGCCAGTCAAAAAAACGGAACGCAGGGATGTTTTTTTGACTCGCCTGTCAGTGGTGCAGGATCTTCTCCAGCTTGTCGGCGAGCTCGTGCGGAGCATAAGGGGGCATGACCACCCCCTTGACCCCCGCCTTGAGCGCCTTCAGCACCGCGGTCCGGGTCCACTCCGGCGCGGAGAGGAGCACGGCCCCGCCGCTGCGGTCCACCATCGGGACCACCCGCTTGCAGATGGCGAGGTCGCGGTCGGAGGTCTGCTTCAGGTAGATGACGGCGGCCCGGACGTCACCCTGGGCGAAGAGCCCGGGGAGGTCTGCGCCCAAGGGCGCGTCGATCAGGTTGAGACCGCTGTCGGCCAGCCCCTGCACCAGCTCCTGGCGCCCCTGGTCGTCCCCGAGGACCAGGATGGAGGGGAGCGCCCCGGCGCTTTCTTCCGCCGCCGCCTCGACCTCGGGCTCGGCCTCGGCCGCAGCCTCCTCCGGCTGCGGGTCGAAGAGGTTGGCCAGCGGGTGCGGGATCAGGATGTCCACCATGCTCATCTCGTGCCCCTCGATCTGCAGGGGGGCACGGTACATCAGGTACTCGCCGTCCGGGAAGGGAACTTCGTCGGTGAGCGGGTCGGTTCCGGGAACGTACTTCTGCGGCGGGAGGAGCTTCAGATGCACCTTGTCCGGCAGGTTGGGCTGGAACACGGAGTTGAAGGAGCCGATGATCTGGTTGGCGATCTCGCCGAAGGCGTCCACGTCGTCCGGTTCCTGGATGGAAAGCCGGCGCTTCTCCTGGATCCTCGGCCCCGGGATGCCCAGGAGGATCGAGCTCATCACGATGGTGTCGCCCAGCGAGAAGAGGAGATAGAAGAAGCCGGGGTACGCCTCGCGCGACTCCACCCCCACCACGTAGATGGGGTTGTCCTCGTCCCCGAGGTAGCTCTTGCGGTTGGTGTTGAGGACGTCGGAGGCGGCCACGGACATGCTCTGGCCCAGGAGCATGCTGCTCTCCTCCCCGGCCTGCTTCATGGCGGCGTCCAGCATGGATTGTAACTTTTCGAATGCAGCCATTACGGTACCGCCTAGACTTCCTTCCTGAGCTTCAGACCGACCAGGAAGCGATCACCCTCGTTGGTGAAGGGAATGATGACGCAGTCGCTGTCGGCCATCGAGTTGACCGTGTAATCCTCGCCGGAGATGACGGTCGGGATGGAGAGGTTGATGTCCAGCCCCCCCTTGGAGAGGATCTGCTTCACGTACCCGCCGAGCATGTTGGCGATCTCGCCCAGGGCATCGTTGACGTCTTCCCCCACCTCTTCCACGTCCATCCCCAGCATGTTGGAGGTGATCCTCAGCGCCAGGTGCTGGGGGCAGTGGATGGAGAGGATGCCGGTGTAGGTCCCCGCCAGGCCGACCATGCCGGTGACCGAGCAGTGGAAGGAGGTGACCGGCTCCTTGAGGGGGTAGCTGTCCTCGAGGGCCATCATCACCATGGTTTCGAACACCTCCTTGGTAGCGTTGATGACGTAGGTCGCCAGATCCGCCTCCTCGAGGTGTGTCGCGGCTGCGATATCCTGGTTCAGGGACATCATAAAAGTCCTCCGAGCTTCTCGTTCAACTGGTCGGGCGTGAACGGCTTCTTGATGCTGTCGCTGGCGCCGTTGTTGATCGCCTCCTTGAGGATGTCCTCGCCCCCTTCGGTGGTGATCATCACGATCGGGGTATTGACCCCCTTGCCCCGGACGCACTTGATGAACTCCAGACCGTCCATGTTGGGCATGTTGATGTCCGAGAGGATCAGGTCGATGGTTTTGCCCTCCATGGCGGAGAGGGCCTCGATGCCGTCGCCGGCCTCGTAGATGTCGTCGATGGCGAGCCCCGCCTGGCGCAGGCTGCGGGAAATGATCTTTCTCATGGTCGAGGAATCGTCCACTATCAATACGTTGCCCATGCTGTTCTCCTCCTTGGCTGTTCTATGCGCGCACAGGGCGGCTTTATTTTTCTCTGCGGGGCGCTCCCGGTCGGGCGAGCCCGATGAGAGCCTAATCGGCGCCGGACGGCGGGAACTTTAACCCTTAAATTAGGACTTGAAGATGCACCTTTCCTTGGCCAGCGGCAAAAGGACCGAGAAGCAGCTCCCCTTGCCGGCGCTGCTCTCGACGCGGATGCTCCCGCCGTGTGCCTCGACTATCGCCTTGCTTATGGTGAGCCCGAGCCCGGTACCCTTGAACCCCTGGGCGCCCGAGGCGCGGAAGTACTTGTTGAAGATGCGCGGCAGTTCGCTCTCGGGGATGCCGATGCCGGTATCGCTGACCCGGACCAGCAGGCAACCGCCCTCGATCGTGCCGGTTACGCTGATGGTGCCGCGCCTGGGGGTGAACTTCACCGCGTTGCCGATCAGGTTGGCGAAGACCCGGGTGATCTGCTTCTCGTCCAGGTCGAGTGTCGGGATCCCGTCGCAGATCTCGCTCAGGAAATAGGAGCCGTGCACCGCCGCCTCCTGCTCGCCGTCGCGGCAGCACCCTTCCAGGAGGGCGCGCGCGTCGCAGGGCTGGCGGTCGATCTGCAGCAGCCCCGCCTCCAGACGGTAGGCGTCCAGCACATCGTCGATCATGGAGAGCATCTTCACCGCGCTCTTGTCCATCTCCTTCACGAAGAGGTGCAGCGAGGGGTCCATCTTCGAGGGCATCTCACCCATCAGTGCCTGCATGTAACCCATGATCACGGTAAGCGGCGACTTGAGGTCGTGGGTCATCATGGCGACGAACTCCTCGCGCTGGCGCTTTTCCTTCTTGTCGCTGCTGATGTCGCGCAACTGGAAGAGCTCCCCTTCCGCGGTTCCCAGCGCACTGGAACGGACCTGGATCACCGAACCGTCGATGCTGACCTCCACCGGCTCGTCCTGCGCGTTCTCGCTCAGCACGCGGTAGATCGGCGTCCTGAGGGGCAGCATGTCCACCCGCTTCCCGAGGACCTTGGCGCGCTCGACGTGCAGGATCTCCTCGGCCCTGCGATTGACGAAAAGCACCTTGCCGCCGGCGTCGAGGTAGACCGTCCCGCAGTCGACCTCCTCCAGCAGACGCGCCGCTAGGTTTTCACGTTCCTCCTGCATGCTACCTCCACCTTCAAGCAAGCCCTGTTTTGGCTTATCGGAACCTGTCTGCATAGCTTGAGCCAAAAGAACTGCAAAAGTTTACCAGATTTTGCGGGAAGCACGTTGCAACAGGGCAAGAGGGGGAGGTGCGGCCAGGGACTAGGAACTACTTAGGGGCTAGGGGCCAGGAGGCTGGCGGCTGGCCGCCGGGGGGGCTTTAGCTGTGTTGTGGGGTTGGCGGGCGAAACGGTGGTTTGGGCTCCCTCCCCCGGAGGGGGAGGGATGGGGAGGGGGGAGCTAGCGTCCCAACTGCAGCGGCAAGCCGTTGTTGTACCAGCCGACGATGCCGTCGGTCATGTTGTAAATCTCGCGGTACCCTCTGGAGGAGAGGAAACTCGCGGCGGTGGAGGAACGGGCGCCTACGGCGCAATACACCAGCACCGGCCTGTCGCGTGGGATCTCCTGCACCCGGCGGTTCAGCTCGCCCAGCGGGATCAGCTGCGCCCCCTTCAGGTGCGCCTGGCGGTACTCGTCGGGGGTGCGCACGTCCAGAAGCACCATCCTGGCGTTCTTGGCCAGCAACGCCTGGGCCTGCTTGGAGGTGACGTTGGCGGGCCCCACGGCCTGGGAAAGGGAAGCGGTCAGCATCAAAACGGAAAACAGTACGGCGATAAATCTCATCAATGAACCTCTCTCTTTGCGGTATGAGCTAGTCGACTTCGAGTACGTACCCCACCTGCATCGGCTTGAACCCGCCCGGGAACGCGGCGGCGAGGCGCGCGGCGGCATGGAAACCGGTGCAATGGCCGGGACAGATCTTCTTCAGCCCGTAACGCTTCAGGGCCTTGATGGTTGCGTCGATCTGGGGCTGGGACGAGAAGGCGAGGTGGCATCCTCCCATGACCCCGTAGACCTGCTCCACGCCGGTTTTCTCCCGCGCGAGCTCCAGGGTGTTCACCACCCCGGCGTGACAGCACCCCAGGAGCAGCAAAAGCCCCTTCTCGGTCACGATCACCAGGGATTGGTCGTCCGTGACCCGGTCCCTGTGGCAGCCGGCCTCGTCGCAAAAAAGGCCCGCGTCCCCCTCCTCGTAGCTGGTGCGGCGCGGCACTTCGCCGGTCAGGAAGACGCCGGGGACGACCTCCCGGAAGGCATCGCTGTAGGAGAAGCTCGCCCCGAGCCCGGTGAGAAACTCCTCGGAGTAGGGAACCCCGACGGAGCGGGCGCTTCCCTCGCGGAGCACGTAGCGCCGGGTGAAGATCTCGGGATGGGCCAGTATCCGCTTGGGCCCCGCCGCCTGCAACAACGGCCAGAGCCCCCCGGCGTGGTCGTAGTGGCCGTGGGAGAGTACCACCTGGTCCACGCTCTTCAGGTCCACGTTCATGCGCTGGGCGTTGTGCAGCAGGGTGTGCCCTCCACCGGTGTCGAAGAGCAGCGACTGGTCCCCCGCCTGCACCAGGGCGGCAAAGCCGTGCTCGCCCAGGGTACCGGAGATCGCCCCCGCGCTGTTGTCGCAGAGGACCTTGATGCGGCAGATCATTTGCCGCACCCCTGCGGCGGAAGCTTGGGCACCCCCAGCTTGTCCAGTATGGTCATCATCGGGCACCAGTTGGTGAAGCCGGACTGGAGCAGGTTCAAGCCGATGAAGGCGGTGAACCAGAGCCAGCGCGGATCGTGGTAGTGGGCCAGCGCCAGGGAGATGAGGGTGAACGTGCCGGCGATGAGTCGCAACAGTCTGTCGATGTACATATGACCTCCTTCTCTTTACTTCTTCTGCAGCAGTTCCGCCACCTTGCCGGCCGTGTTGGCCGTGAACTCCACGCAGCGCTTCTTGCCGTTGGCAGTGAGCGCCTTGCAGCAGGTGACGCGGTATTGCTCCTTGAACCAGTGGTGCAGCTCCTTGGTCAGCGCGGCGGACGCCTTGCGATCCTTGACCACGAGGCCGATCGCCATGGTCCCGCCGGCCACCGCGCCGCAGATGCAGCCGGCCCCGGAACCGCCCCCGAAACCGGAAGCGAGATGGACCAGTTCGTCCCCCGCCTCGGGCAGAAACTCGTTTTTCACCGCGGCGAGCACCGCCTCAGCGCAGTGCATCTTGCCGGAGCGGTAGAACCCCTCCGCCTCGTTGGCCACCTTCTCGGCCTGCGACTCGCCGCTCACATTTTCAGCCACATTCTTTCTCAACCAGAACACTAAAACCTCCTAAAGGCAGGTTAAGGCTGAGGTTTAGGTTAAGAAGACCTCTACCGACCTTACCCGTCGCACACATGCTAGCTTATTCTCAACCTAAACCTCAACCTCGACCTGCTTTTTATGTTTCTCCTTCCAGGACTGCACCATGAAATACAGGATCGGGATGGTGATCCGGGAAAGCGTGGTGGAGGCGATCTCGCCGCACATCATGGCGAGCGCGAGCCCCTGGAAGATCGGGTCGAACAGGATCACGAAACTCCCCACCACGACGGCCGCCGCGGTGAGCAGCATGGGGCGGAAGCGGACCGCGCCGGCGTCGATGATGGCCTCGTCCAGCGCCATCCCCTCCCGTCGCCGCAGCTCGGCGAAGTCGATCAGGATGATGGAGTTACGGACAATGATCCCCGCCAGGGCGATGAAGCCTATCATACTGGTGGCCGTGAAGAAGGCCCCCATGACGGCATGACCCGGCAGGATGCCGATCAGGGTGAGCGGGATGGGCGCCATGATCACCAGCGGCGTGGTGAAGTCGCGGAACCAGGCCACCACCAGCACGTAGATGAGCACCATCACCGCCGCGAAGGCGGCACCAAGGTCGCGGAACACCTCGTAGGTGATGTGCCATTCGCCGTCCCACTTGATGCCCGGGCGCTCCTCGCTCCAGGGCTGGGAAGCGGCGCGCTGCTCGATGTGGTAGCCGCCGGGGAGCAGTATGTTGTCGATATCCTTCTGCATCTTCAGGATGGCGTAGACCGGCGCCTCGATCACCCCGGCGACGTCCCCGATCACGTACACCACGCTCTTCATGTTCTTCCGGTAGAGGGATTTTTCCTCCACCCCGCGCACCACGCGCACCAGCTCGGAAAGCGGCACGTTCCCCTTGTTCCCCGCCACGTAGATGGAGGAGAGCGAGGAGACGTCGCTTCGGGAGCCTACCGGCAGGCGCAGGTTGATCCGGATCGGCTCCTTCTCCTGCGGCACGTGCATGAGCCCCACGTCGGTCCCCCCCACCGCGAGCTTCAGGGTCTGCACCACCTGGGCCGCGTCGACGCCCGATAGTGCTGCCTTTTCGCGATCCACCTCGAAGCGCATGGTGGGGTGATCGTCCTCCTGGTACCAGTCGACGTCGACCACCCCCGGGGTCTTCTTGAAGATGTCCCGTATCTTTCTGGCGATCTCCACCCGGCTTTGCTGGTCGGGGCCGTAAACCTCGGCCACCAGCGTGGAAAGGACCGGGGGGCCGGGGGGGATCTCGGCGACCTTGAGCCGGGCGCCGTAACGGTCGGTGATCGCCTTCAGGGCGGGGCGGATCCTTTTCGCGATGTCGTGCGACTGGGCGCTTCTTTCGTCCTTGCTCTCGAGGTTGACCTGGATCTCCGCCACGCTCGGCCCCTGGCGCAGGTAGTAGTGGCGCACCAGGCCGTTGAAGTTGAAGGGAGAGCTGGTGCCGACGTAACTCTGGAAGTCGGTCACCTCGGGGACCTTCCTGAGCGCTTCCCCGAGCTCGGCCACCATGCGGGCGTTGTCCTCCAGCGTCGTCCCCTCCGGCGCGTCCACGATCAGCTGCAGCTCGCTCTTGTTGTCGAACGGGAGCATCTTGACCGTGACGGCCTTGAAGTAGATCAGCGAGCAGGAGAGGATGAGCAGGACCACCACCATGGTCAGGAAGCCGTAGCGCACCTTCTTGTCGTGCAAAAGCCTCCCCATCATGCGCCGGTAGAAACGGGTCATCCAGGTCTCTTCGGGAGCCGCCTCGGTGCCGTAGTGGGACTCACCCTTCATGAAGCGGTAGGCGAAGTAGGGGGTCACGATCAGCGCGATCAGGAGCGAGAAGACCATGGCCATGGAGGCGCCCACCGGGATGGGACGCATGTACGGCCCCATGAGACCCCCCACGAACCCCATGGGGAGGATGGAAGCGATCACCGCCAGGGTGGCCAGCATGGTCGGGTTGCCGATCTCGTCCACCGCCCGGATCGCCGCCTCAAGCGGCTTCAACTTGCTCGTGGTGAAGTAGCGGTGGATGTTCTCCACCACCACGATGGCGTCGTCCACCAGGATGCCGATGGAGAAGATCAGTGCGAACAGCGTGATCCGGTTCAGCGTGTAGCCGATCCGGTTGAAGATGAACATGGTGAGCGCGAGCGTCACGGGTATCGCGATGGCCGCCACCGCGCCGGCGCGCCACCCCATGAAGACCGCGATCAGGATGGTGACCGAGATGGCCGCCAGGAACATGTGGAACAGGAGCTCGTCGTTCTTGTCCTTTGCGGTTTCGCCGTAGTTCCTGGTGACGGTGACCTGCATCTCCGATGGGATCAGTTTCCCCTTCTGAAACTCGACCCGCTTTAGGAGGTCTTCGGCAACCCAGGTCGCGTTGGCACCCTTCCTCTTGGCGATGGCGATGGTGACCGCCGGGTAGTCCGCGGCGCCCCCCTTCAGACCCTTGTGCGCGGCAGCGGGGCCCAGGCCGAAGAAGACGTAGTCCTTGGGTTCCTGGACCCCGTCGGTTACCGTGGCGACGTCGGAGAGGTAGACCGGGCGGCCGTCCTTGACGCTCACCACCAGGCGGCCGGCGTCGGCCGGGTCGGCAATGAAGCCGCCGACTTCCAGGCTGTATTCCCGGTTTCCCGAGGCGAAGGAACCGGCGCGCTGCGACACGTTAGCCTTCTCCAGCGCCCCCATCACCGCGAGCGGGGTCAGGCCGTAGGAGGAAAGTTTGGCCGAGTCGAGCTGCACCTTCAGCTCGCGCGACACCCCTCCCTTGATCTCCGAGTGGGCGACGTTCTCCACCTTCTGCAGGTCGTCGCACAGTTCCCGCGCCACCCGGCGCAGGGCGTTGTGGTCGTAGCGGTCGGACCAGAGCGTGAGCGAGACGATGGGGACGTCATCGATGGACTTTGAGACCACCAGCGGCTCCCCTGCCCCCGGGGGGAGGAGGTTGCGGTTGCTCATCACCTTGTTGTAGAGCTTGACGAGGGAGTCTTCCATGCTCTCCCCCACCAGGAAGCGGACCGTGATGATCCCCATCCCCTGGCGGCTGGCGGAGTAGATGTACTCGACCCCGTTGATCTCCCAGATCTTCTTCTCGAAGGTGGTGACCACCCGCTCCTCGACCTCCTTCGGGGAAGAGCCGGGCATGGGGAGGTAGATGTCCACCATGGGGACCACGATCTGCGGCTCCTCCTCGCGCGGCGTCGCGATGACCGAGTAGAGCCCGATCAAAAGCGAGGCCACCACGATGAGCGGCGTCAGCTTGGAATCTATGAAGGCGCGGGCGATCTTGCCCGCGAAGCCCAGGTTGTTCATGCGTTCTCCAATGATGACGGGAGCTTTATCGCCCCCCCTCCCCTTGCGGGCGTGCGCCGCGTAGCACTTCAGCTCGCGAAGGGGTGAGGAGGTTGGGGGGTGTGGGAAGCTGCGTCAGGCAATGCACCAGTCAATCTCCCACGACTACTGCACCTTGGCGCCGTCTACCATCTTGTCGAGGCCGGCCGTGACCACCTTCTCTCCCGGGGAAAGACCGGAGAGGATCTCCACGCGTCCCCCCTGGGCACGCCCCGGTTTCACCAGACGCAGACGGGCCAGCCCTTCGGGCGACACCACCCAGACCGAGGTGAGCGAGGAGCGCTGCACCACCGCGGCTGCCGGGACCGCGATCCCCTTGCGGGAGCCGGTCTTGAAGAAGGCCTTGCCGTAACTGCCGGAACGGAGCCTGCCGGAGGGGAGATCGACCTTCACGGTGAAGGTGCGGGTGGCGGGGTCCACCACCGGGACCACCTCGGAGACCCGCCCCGTTTCCGGCGCGCCCTCGACGGCGATGCCGATCTGGTCGCCTCCCTTTACCTTGCCCAGAAGCGTCTCGGGGGCGGCCACTTCCAGCCGGAACCCGTCATCCCCCTCGACGGTCAGAAGCGGGGTCCCCGGAAAGACGGTCTGCCCCGCCTCGACCTGCTTGACCACCACCACGCCGGAGATTGGGGAAACCACCCTGCCGTACCCGGCGACGGCGCCGGCCGCCTGGGCGCCGTGCCGTGCCTGGGCCAGGCGCGCCTCGGCCCGGGCCACCCCCTGCACCGCCACTTCCTGCGCGGTCTTCCTGGTGTCGTACTCCTGGCGGGTGACCGCCTGCTCCGCGAAGAGCCGAGAGTAGCGGTCGAAAGTGACCTCTGCCAGCTTCTTCTGCGCCTGCGCCTCGGAAAGTGCCCGTGCCGCCTCCTCGACGCCGGACACGGCCCCGGCCGCAGCGGCGCCGCTTTCCACCGCCTCGATGGAAACGAGCAGTTTCCCGCGCCCGACCCGGTCGCCTTCTCGCACGAAGATCCGGCTCACGCTGCCGGGAATACGGGCCGCGATCTGCGCGCTGTTGCGCGCCCGCACGGTGCCCACCGCCTCCTGGACATCGGGCAGGTCCTCTGCCGCGAGGGTCTGCACCGTCGCGCCCGTCACCACCGGCGGCGCGGTCGGAGCGACAGTGTGCCCTTCCTTCTTGCCGCAGCCGAAGCCGCTCGCTATCACTAGGGCAACCAACGCCGCCCGGTATGTTCTCATTGCAGAACCTCCTTCACGAATACGCCGGCACGGAAGTAGATCTCCCCCGTCGCGGCATGGAAGCCGTTATCGACCTCCACCAGGTTGGCGCGGGCCTGGGTGAGCGCGCTTTCCGCGTCCATCACCTCCACCAGGGACGAAAGGCCGTTGCCAAAGCGCAGCGTCACCAGGCGCCGGCTTTCCTCGGCATCCCGCACCGCGGACTGTGCGCTCGCCAGTTTCAGGCGCGCCTCCTGGCGGTGCAACACGCTCTCGGTCACCTGCAGCGCCACCTCCCTCCGCTCGTTTTCGAGCAGTTCGGCCGCGCTCTTGCGGATCAGCTCCGCCTTCTCCTTCTCGTGGGACCGCCTGCCGCCGTCGAAGAGGTCCCAGCGCAGGTTCACCCCCACGGTCCAGGAATCCTTGTCGGTCCCCAGGGGAAGGTCACGGTCGTTGATCTGGTAGCTCCCCCGCGCGTACAGGGTCGGGAGATAGGCGTTCCTGGCCTGCCGGACCACCAGCTCGCCGCGCTGCTCCGAATTCTCCGCCAGCTTCAGGTCCGGGCGGTTTAGCCTCGCCAGGGCAATGAGTTGCTCAAGTTCCTGCGCGGGCTCCGCCAGGCTGGGGAGCTCCCCCACGTCCAGGGGCTCTCCCTGGGCTCCGCCGACCACCAGGTTGAGCCTCAGGCGCGCGAGCAGCAGGTCGTTCTTCGCCGAGATCGCGCGCTGCTCGGCCTCGGCCACCAAGGTCGCCGTGCGCAGCCGGTCCGATTTGAGGCCGATGCCGTCCTTCTCGCGCACCGCCGCCAGGCGGTCATGCTCCCGCGCGTTCAAAAGCGCCTGGTCGGCCACCTCGCGGTAGGCCTGCGCCTTGCGCACCCCCAGGTAGGCGAGGTAGACGCGGAATGCGATCTCCTCGCGCCTGGCCTCCTCGGAGAGCGCGGCCGCCTCGGAACCCTTCCCGGCCAGGGCCACCCCCGTGGAGATGCCGAAATCGATCAGCGGCTGCTCAAGCGTCAGCGCCGTCTTGAAGTCGCCGCGCGGCGAGGGGTTGTTGAGGGTGTCGGCGGCGAAGTCCTTGCCGGGGTTGATGCGCCCCTCGTCCAGCTTCATCATGAACACCGCGCTCGGCGTGTTGGAGAGGACCGCTCCGCTCTCCAGCGCCACGCGGGGCAGATAGCGGCTCCTGCTGACTGCCACGTCCTGTTCCGCCGCGCCGCGCTCCAGCGAGGCCGCCTTGAGCAGGTGGTTGCTCTGAAGGGCGCGCTTGACGGCCTCCGGCAGCGTGACCACCTCGCCGAAGGCCGGCGCCGCACAGCTTGCCATCAGCAGAGCGATGAGCGGTAGAAACCTGTGATTCACCCGGAAACCTCCTTGCCGGTACAGTCAAAATATCGAATCGAGATATATTCGAATTCCTATATATATGTTGACCTGATAATTGTCAAGGTAATAACTGTATAAGCATCACTCTAGTGGACTTTGCGGGACGGCCCTGGAATTTTAACACTTAGAAACGAAGGCTCCCGGTACACATGAAAAAAAAAGCGCGCTCCCGGAAAGAGCGCGCCTCGTTTTGGTCAAACGGCGTGGCAGCGAAGTCAGGCCGAGGCCTGGTCCAGCAGGTAGCGTCCAACCCAGTGTTTGGAGAACTGCAGCGCGGTGCGGCCACAGCGCTTGGTCTTGTCGTGCGACCACTGGATGGCGTCCAGCTCCAGCTCCTTGCTCCAGGAGATGCTGACGTTGCGGTTTTTGGCCTCCCGCTCCACGCACTGGCGCACCGCGTCAAGGTAGCGGTCCTGGGTGAAGACGTGGAAGGCGACCCATAGGCCGAAGCGGTCGGAGAGGGAAACCTTCTCCTCCATAGCCTCGCTCTCCTGGAGTTCGCCGTTCACGTACTTGCCGCCCAAGAGGTCGGTGTTGTACTGCGGCAGCAGGTGGCGCCGGTTCGAGGTGACGTAGATGAGCACGTTCTCCGGGGCCGAGTACACCGAACCGTCGAGGGCGCTCTTCAGCATCTTGTAGGAGAGCTCGCCGATCTCGAAGGTGAGGTCGTCGCACAAAAGGATGAAGCGGTAGGGCTGGTCCTCGACGGCGCTGAAGATCTCGGAGAGGTAGATGAGGTCTTCCTTCTCCACCTGGATCACCCGCAGCCCCTCGTGGGCATACTCGTTCAGGAGCGCCTTCACCATGGAGGACTTGCCGGTGCCGCGCGACCCCCAGAGGAGCGCGTTGTTGGCCGGGAGCCCCTTAAGGAACTGGCGCGTGTTGTACACCATGATCTCTTTCTGCTTCTCGCAACCCAGGAGGTCGTCGAGCCTGGTCTGGTCGGTGACCTTCACCGCCTCCAGGTATCCCGAGAAGGAGTGACGACGCCAGTTGGCGGCGTGGCAGGTGGCCCAGTTGACGGCCTTGACCGCCCTGGGGAGCAACATTTCGACAGAGCTGAGCACTCGCTCGAGCTGGGCTACTACCTCCGGTTTCAGATTCAACATGTACTTTTCCGTCCTCTGTGTGGTGGGCTCCGAACCGGCAGTTTGTTCTGATGAAACAACCATGCTCAAGTAACCCCCGGTAATTTTGTTAAATCTGTATACGTTATCGGAGAGCCCGCTGTCAAATTAAAACAATGTGTCAATTGCCGCCGCGCCGGTTCTCGCACAACGCCCAGGCGGTTGCACCCGGCAGGAGGATGCCGGCCCGCGCCAGCGCGATCATCACCGTGTTGTCCCACTCCAGCAGCCTGCCGAGCAGCGAAGCCGACAGCCGCCCACCCCGCCAGGGGCCTGGGTCTCGCACCCTCCCCCAATGATAGAGCCGGGATGACAGCAACCTCGGGATGAGCAACGAGCCGAACAGGTAGCCGGAACTCACCACGACCAGCCCGGCGCTCCAGGCGAGCTGCTCCACCTGCCTCAGCCGGTAGCGCCGGTAGTGACCGCGAAACCAGTCATGTCCGCTGTAGAGCGCCTGAAAGGCGGGGACGGCGACCAGGACCCTCCCCCTTGCGGCAACGTGCTGCCGCACCACCCGCTTCAGGTACCCCCGGTCATCCTCGACCCGTTCCAACACGTCGAGGATCAAGGCGAGATCGTAGCGGTTTCTTCCCGGGGGAAGCTCGCGGCGGTAGCTGATGCCCGGCTCGGGCTCCCGTTCCTCCAGGCGCGCCTCGGGAGGCTCGATCTCGACGGCCGCCACCTCCTTGTGCTCCAGCCCGCCGAAGACGGTGCGGCAGAGATAGTCGCCGCAGCCGACGCCGAGCACCTTCACCCCCTCGTGCAGCGTGTTACCCAACAGGGTCGCCAGCGCCCCGGCCCGCGCCCTCTCCCAGGGGTGCCTGGTGGGGCGGTCGTCCCTCTTGGTAGCGTCCATGGCTAGTACCTCATGTCGCAGGCGACGCCTGCGCTGCCGGCTGAAAGGAGCGGGCGCAAGGAGAATCCCTTGATGACGGCACCGCCGCTCCGCTGTCGGGTTTCGGGCGTGTCGAGATGGTCGTAGTGCAGCAGGCGGGGGAGCAGGAATCCTGAAACAAGGCCGATGGCGGCACCGGCCGCCACGTCGCTCGCGTAGTGGTGGTCGGCCATGATGCGGGCAACGCCGTCGGCCGCGGCGAGGCCCAGGCCGGTCCAGCAGGCGGCCCGGTCGGAGGCGGGATCGTGGTAGAGCGACTGGTAACGGTGGTGGTTGCAGACCAGCCCGGCGCCGGTGAAGGCGAAGGCGACATGGCCGCTGGGCATGCTCCGGTTGGGCTGGTCTCCCTCGCAATCGCCGCTTCGGCAGTTGCGCACGAACGGCCTTTCCCGCGCCACCATGTTCTGCAGCAGCGACGAGACGAACGAGGTGAAGGCGAAGGACTCCAGGTTCACCATCTGGGTCTGCCACAGGGTGTCCCAGGCGCCGTCGCGGATCCCCAGGGTGGCGAAGGAGTCGAGCACCGGCGCCGCGATCATGCCGTACATGAGTGCGTCCCCCACGCGGTGCGCCACCTCCCGGGCGCCCCGCGAGTGCAGGCGCAGGAGGTCGCGCACCGACTCGTCCAAGCCGTTGGTCCCCTTCCACTCGGGCTCGGGGTCGCCGTGCGCGCTCTCCACGTAGATGGCCCCTGCACCGAAGACCGCGACGCCAAGGTAGTCCGGGATCGCGGACCTGCGCCAGCGCCAGGTCGGGGGAGGGAATTCGGCGCTGATGCGCGGGTCGCCTGTGGCCGCCGGCCCGCCTGCGCTCGACCCTGCCGCCCCGTCGGGCCGGATCAGGAAATCTTCGGCCTGCTGCGAGGATGGCTCAACGGACGCAAGGGCGGTAAAGGACGGCATCGCCCCCCACCCCCGCCCCCCCCGCGAGGGGAGGGGAGCAACGGCGGCCTCAGCCATTGAGTTGCCGGAACAGCGGTAAATCGACGGTCGGGAGTCCGGAGCCTCCGACACCGACGCCGGGGCGGCGCCAACGAGACGGAAACGGGGAGATTGCGGGGATGCGGCTGTGACGGAATGCACCGCAGCGGCCGTCGCAGGTGCGGCGCTGCAGAGAAGAAGCAGGAGGGCGATCGCGCTATGGGTCGCGGTGTAATGAGCCATAGGCGAAATTAAATATCATTAACTGCACCTTGTCAAACCGTACAGGCACTATTGCGGGAAAGGCTCCAGCTCGCCGGTGTGGCACAGCCAGGCGAAGGAAAGCGCCAATAGGTCGGCCACTCCCCCCATGGTCAGGTTGCGGCTCACGTAGTGCTCGTTGCGCCGGGACAGAAACTCCAGGAAGTCGTGGCGTCGGGCCACCATAAGCTCCAGCGCCCGGCCGTCCTCCTGCACCGTCCCCAGCCCTTCCCTGCCGCAGCGGTGCAGCGCGGTGGTATCCTCGACCGTCGCCATCAGGCGTCCGAGCATGGCGTACACCGCGCTCCCCCTGTTGCCGGCGGCCAGCTCGCGACGATAGGCGGGGAGCGCCTCCCGGAAGAGCGCCGGGAGCCCCTCGAGGGCCTCCCCCCTGATCCCCCGGGCGCCGTAGCTGTCGCAGGCGCGGCTGCCGTTACTCTGCTCCTGCTGCGGCTGCGCAAAGAGGCGGCCGGCGATGTCGGCCACCGCCTCGCTGAGCGCCTGCTCCCCTCCCCCGGGCGCTTGGGCCGCGGCCGCCAACAGGAGGCCGCTCAGGAAGATGTACCCCTTGTGGCAGTTGGTGCCGGCACGCTCCAGCATGGCCTGCTCGGTCTCGATCCCCAGGCGCACCTGCTTCGCCAGCTCCTCGCCGCACGACAGCGATTCGGCCAGCCGGCAGAGGTAGCCGGAGACCACCTCCAGGGATGCTTCCATGCGCTCCAGGGACAGATCGTGGTGGGAGCCGGGATCGTTCAGGTCGACGAGCCCCGGCTTGGGGGTCAGGTAGAGCTCCAGGAAGGCGCCGCGCACCAGGTTCCGCGCCAGCCGCGCGAGCTCAGAGCGCATCGATCACCGCCCTCGTCTTCAGCACCAGCTCCTCGGTACTGTGGCGCTTGGCGTGGATGCAGGCGAGCGCGGGCTCACAGCAGATCAGGCAGCTTCGGGGGGCGATGTCGAGCTCGGCGCGCCCGACCTGCTTGCCGGAGTGGTCGTAGATGTCCAGATCCAGGAGCCGCCCGGCCGGGTGCCTGGTCTCCAGCGCGATCCCCAGACGCTTCACCTGGGTCGCAGCGAGCCGGGTGTGGTAGAGGGCGAAGGGCCCCAGGGCATCGGAACCGCGCAGCACCGGGGTCACCTTCAGGGTAGCGAAGAGCGCCTCCTCCCCCCAGGCGAAGAGCCGCTCCGCACGCGCCCCGCTCTTCTCAGGCCCCGGCAGGTTCAGCGACAGCATGACCGTCGCCGGGAAAGGGGTCGGGAACAGGCCGTCCAAAAGCGCCTGGCGGCGGTCCCGGGCCGCGAGCAGGCTATTCCTTAACGCGTCTGACGACATCGATGATGCTCCCGTCCCGGTACTCGACCACCGCGACCACCTCGTCCTCGAACTCCAGAGGGCGCGGGGTGCCGGTGACCCGGCAGATCTCGCGCTGCAGGTCGGCGATCTCCTTCACCGGCAGCTTCCTTCTGATCAGCTCTTCCTTGAGCTCGGCGTGCCGGTCGTTCACCGCGATGCCGCGCTCGGTCACCACGACGCCTATGGTCTCCCCCGGGGTGGTGATGGTGGTGACCCGGTCCCTGACGATGGGGAGGCGCCCGCGGATGGAGGGTGCCACGATGATGGAGAGCTTGGCGCCGGCAGCGGTGTCCGAATGCCCGCCGGTGTTGTGCAGCAGGTAGCCGTTGGACTCGGTGTTCACGTTAACGTTGAAGGCCGTGTCGACCTCGGTGGCCCCGAGGATGACGCAGTCGAGCCGGTTCACCACCGCCCCGGCGTTGAAGGGGTTCGCGTACATGTCGGCGCTGATCTCCTGGTGGGCGCGGTTTCTGCCGATCGACTGCACCGCCTCCTGGTCGAAGCACTGCACGTCCATGAGCGCGGAGAAGAGCCCCTCCTCCAGCATCTCCACGAAGTAGCCGGTGATCCCGCCGCAGCCGAAGCTCCCCTTGATGGACCCCTTGCGCATGGCGTTGCGCACCTTCTCGGCCACGGCGAGCGAGATGCCGCCCGAGCCGGTCTGGAAGGAGAAGCCGTCCCGCAAGAGCCCCGAGGCCTCGATCACCTGCGAGGCGTAGCTTGCGATCTGCAGCCCGACCGGATCGGTGGTGACGCGGGTGGTGGTGGAGACGATCTTGGCCGGGTCCCCGAGCCGGTCCACGACCACCACGTGGTCCACCAGGGTCTGCGGGATGCTGACCGGGACCACCGGGAAGGGGACCAGGTTGTCGGTCACCGCGACCACGCAGGAGGCGTAGGTGGCGTCGATCTGGGCGTAGCCCAGGCTGCCGCAGGCGGAGGGGCCGTAATAGCCGTTCATGTTGCCGTATTCGTCGCAGCAGGGGGCCGCGATGAAGGCGACGTCTATGTGCACGCTCCCCTCGATGACCGAGCGGGCCCGGCCGCCGTGGGTCCTGACCACGATGGGGCAGGAGATCTCGCCGCGGGTGGCCATCTCCCCGATCAGGCCGTTCACGCCGCACTGGAAGCCGGCGATGACGCCGCTCTTTATGTGCGGGATGATCTCGGCGTGCACCGGGTGCACCGAGGAGGAGGCGATCCAGATCCCCTTGAGCCCCAGCTGCGCGATCTCCGCCACGATCCGGTTCAAAAGGAAGTCGCCGTTTCTGAGGCTGTGGTGGGTGGCGATGGTCATGCCGTCTTTGAGCCCGCTCGCCTCGATCGCCTCCCTAAGCGAAGAAAGGAGCTTCTTCTCCCCCGGGTTCACCCGCTTCAGGGGGCGGGCCGCGACGCTCCCCTGCGGCCGGATGGCGTAAGGGTCGCCGTAAGGGATGAGCGGTCTCCCCGCGTAGCTTTCCGGGATCTCCCGTCCCAGGCTATTGAGCGCCATGTATCGCCTCCTCGTCGATCAGGGTATCCACCATGCCGTGGGCGTAGGCGGTGCGCAGCACGCGGGCGGCGCGCTTCACCACCGGGGCGTCCACCATCTTGCCGCCGAGGGCGATGACGCCGGTACCGAGTTGGCGCGCCCTCTGGATCGCCTCGATGACCTGCAGGGCGTACTCGACCTCGTGCTGCTTGGGGGCGAAGACGTCGTGCACCACCTCGATCTGGCGCGGGTTGACCAGGCACTTGCCGGTGTAGCCGAGCCTCTTGGCGAGCTCGGTCTCGGCCCGGAGCCCCTCCATGTCCGAGACGTCGGCGAAGATGGTGTCCACCGCCTGGATCCCCTTCGCCTTGGCCGCCCAGAGCACGCGGGTGCGGGCGTTGAAGAGCTCCTCGCCGCCGCGGCTTCTCTCGATCTCCATGCTGGCGGTGTAGTCCTCGGCGCCGAAGGCGAGCGCGAAGATGCGCTCGGAGCTGTTGGCGATCCCCACCGCGTTGATGACGCCCAGGGCGCTCTCCAGGGAGGGGAGGATGCCGAAGCGGCCGATCTCCACCTCGAGCTCCTCCTCGAACTCGGTCAAAAGCGTGTCCAACCGCTCCACGATCTCCGGTGTGTCCGCCTTGGGGAGCCGGATCCCGTCCGGCATGGCCGGGAGCACCACCTTCAGGTCCTCGTAGCCCCACCTGGTGTCGAGCGGGTTGATGCGGACCAGGAGCTCCTTGTTGCGGTCGGTGTAGTTCAACAGGAACCGCTTGACCAGGTGGCGCGCCGCGTCCTTCTCGGAGAGGGGGACGGCATCCTCGAGGTCGATGATGACGCTATCGCAGTTGAAGATCGGGATGTTTTGGAGCATGGAGGGCATGTTGCCCGGGACGTACAAAAGGGAGCGTCTCAGCTTGAAGCCGGCCATCAGGGCGCCTCCTCGTCGATGTAGATGGTGGGGATCCCCCCGACCTTGGAAACGTGGCGCTCGACGCCGGAGACGTCGAGCTCGGTGAGGACGATCTCGCAGGTGGCGAAGACCTCCGCGTCGTAGAGGTGACCGCCGACCACCTCGCCGGAGGACTTGGACATCATGATGTGGAAGTGGCAGTCGAGGAGGTCCTGCTCGCCGGGAACGATGTTCCCCTGCAGCCCCAGGAGCTCGCAGGGCCCCTCGATGTCGTGGATGGTGACCCGCGGCGCGGTGATGGGGAGTTTCGCGCCGGTCTTGATCCCCCTCAGGCGCACGTTCTTCACGCTCCCGAGCGCCGAGACGATCATGGCGTAGCGCACGTCGGTCAGGTGCGCGAACTGCAAAAGCCGGGTGGTGAGGCTCTCCCCGGGCGTGATCTTGATGATGAAGCGCCTGCCGTTATTGCACTCCTTGTACCAGAGACCTTCCATTTACCCCTCCGTCGCCCGCATGATCGCCGTCTCCAGGCGCGCCTCGATGGCGTAGTCCAGGGCACCGCGGTCGGTGATGCGCACCTCTCCCGCGTCGATGCCGTGCTTTGCCAGCACCTCGTCCACCTTGCCCCGGATCAGCGCCCCGAACTGCTTCAGGACCGTCGACTCTATGGTCACGTTCAGCGTTTCGGCCGGCTCCAGGAACACCATCAGGTCGCTGGACTGCATGGTCCCGGCCTGCGCCTTCTTCACGATCTTCATCTAGCTCCTCCCTTGTCCCAGATCTTGATCCCCTCGCTGGAGAGGAGGAAGTCCAGGGTGCTGACCGGCACCAGCTCCGCGATCCCGTCCAGCTCGCCGCGCAAGAGCATCTCGCGCACCCGCGAGGCGGAGATCGGTCTCTGGTCCACGTTCTTTCTCTCTATCTCGCGCACCTCGACCCCCAGGGGAGGGAGTATCCGGTGCATGGCCTCGTTGTAGGCGGCGGTGGTGCCGCACAGGGGCTCGCTCCCCACGAAGCGGGTCCTGACCTGGAAGTGCGGCGCGATCCGCTGCGCGAAGAGCAGGAGGTCGAGTTCCATCTGGATGGCCCCGCCCGGGTCCCCGTCTTTCAGGAAGTAGGTGGGGAAGGTGATGCTGGAGACGGCGTACCACGAGGTATCGACGACGGTGACGTTGGCGAGGTCGGCGGTGCCGTCCTGCACCATGCGCAGGCGGGTGCCGAAGGGGAACAGCGAGCGCTCCTCGCGCACCACGAAAAGGAAGAGCTGGTCCACGGCGGCCGCGGCCTGTTCGACCAGGTAGCGGTGCCCGAGCGTGAACGGGTTGCAGTTCGCCACGATGGCGCCGTTGTTGCCGGGACGGATGAGGCGGGTGTAGCGGGCGAGGTAGCGCTTGAGGCCGTCGCCGTACTCGAGCAGCGCCGTCTTCCCCGAAGCGGCCAGGAGGTTGAAGTTGAGCGTCTCGAAGTTGGGCGCCAGGGCGGGCGAGGTGAAGACGAAAAAGGAGTCGACCCCTTCCTGGTAGCCGCGCCCGACCAGTTCGGTGACCACCTCGTCCAAGAGGGTCCCCCCCTGGTGCGACGGCGCCACGGCGAGCATCTTCAGGGTGCGCCCCTGCCGGGCGCCGACGGCGACCAGGCGCCCCGCCTCGAAGATGCCGACCAGGTCGTCATAGGGCGTCTCGAACTGCAGGCCGGTTGCTTCGAGCAGTGCCCGAGCCTGTGTGAGATCGTCGGTGGAGAGCAGAGAAGTAACCATGCGCAAAGACTAACACTAAACAGTTGTAAACGTAACCGCGTATACCAAATTTTCCCCTTGGCCGCTGAGCCGTGAACGTGGGAGCCTTTCGCCCTGCGACAGCACAGTCCGGGAGCTATGTCATTCAGAAAAAACTATGATTTGCCTTCATGGTTGTGCTATGTTGTCGAATTGTTCACTCGCACCCATTTTAGCGACATCTAATTGAAAAAACAGAGAATTTATGACCACTATCTCAGTCGTGATACCTGCCCACAACGAGGCGGACAATATCGTGAACCTGGTAAGGGAAATAATCGCCACCGGGCTTGAGTGTGAGATCGTCGTCGTTGACGACGGCAGCACCGACGACACCCATGCCAGGCTGCTCGCCCTGAAGAGCTCGGTCCCCTTCCTCAAGATCATCCAGCACGACCGCGCCTACGGGCAGAGTGCCGCCGTGGCCACCGGCATCAGGGAGGCCGGCGGCGCCATCATCGCCACCATGGACGGCGATGGCCAGAACAACCCTGCCGACGTGCCGAAGATGGTCGACGCGATCCTGAAAAGCGACAACCCCAACCTCAAGATGGTGGCGGGGTTCCGCAAGAAGAGGGACGACCACGTCTGGCGCATCATCTGCTCCAAGATCGCCAACGCCTACCGCCGCTCCTTCCTGCGCGACGAGACCCCCGACACCGGCTGCGGCCTCAAGGTCTTCTACCGCTCCGCATTCCTGGAGCTCCCCTTCTTCGACCACATGCACCGTTTCCTCCCCGCGCTGATCAAGATGAAGGGTGGCGATGTCATCTCCGTCGAGGTGAACCACCGCCCCCGCACCGCCGGGGTCTCCAAATACGGCACACTGAACCGCCTCTGGGTCGGCATCGTCGACATCTTCGGGGTGTGCTGGCTGCGCATGCGCGCGAAGAACGTAAAGATCACGAGGTGCGACTAGATGGTTTTAACGGAAAAGGCCTGGGTGGCCATCGGCCTGGCCGGGCAGTTCTTCTTCACCATGCGCTTCGTGGTGCAGTGGATCGCCACCGAGAGACAGAGAAAAAGCGTCATACCTGAGTCGTTCTGGTACTTCAGCATCTTCGGGTCGCTGATCCTGCTGGTCTATTCCCTGTACCGCAAGGATCCGGTCTTCATCCTGGGACAGGCCTTCGGCACCACCGTCTACCTCAGAAACCTCTTTTTCATCCACAAGGAAAAGAAAGATGCCTCAAGCGATCCGGCCGCTGATTAAAGAGCTGGGCCTCCCCTTCGCGATCCTGGTCATCCCCGGGATCGTCCTTGCCCTGCTGCTCCCCTACTTCCCGGTGGATGAAACGCGCTACCTCGGCGTAGCGTGGGAAATGTGGAACAACCACTCCTTCATCGTGCCGCTGCAAAACGGGCTCCCCTATTCGCACAAGCCGCCGCTGCTCTTCTGGCTCTTGAACCTGGACTGGCTCCTGTTCGGGGTAAACGAAGGGACGCTGCGCTTCATCCCGCTCATCTTCAGCCTTATCAACCTGACCCTCGTGTACCGGATCGCGCTCAAGCTGTGGGACGACCGGCAAGTGGCGCGCTACGCGGCGCTGATCCTCGCGTCCATGCTCTCCTACCTGCTCTGGTCCTCGGTGATCATGTTCGACGTGATCCTCGCCTTCTGGGTGCTCCTCGCGGTGCTGGCGGTTGTCTGCGCAGCCCGGGAGCATCGCCTCGCCTGGTACCTGCAGCTCGGCGTGGCCATCGGCGGCGGGATACTCACCAAGGGGCCGGTGGTGCTGGTCTACGTCCTCCCGGTCGCCCTGCTTGGTTTTCTCTGGGTTCCCAAAGAGCGCTTCTCCGGCAAGTGGTACGCCTGGCTCGGGCTCTCGATCCTGATCGGCATCGGCGTGGTGCTCTTCTGGCTGGTTCCGGCCGCGCTCACCGGCGGCGAAACCTACCGGCGCGCCATCCTGTGGGGGCAGACGGTGCACCGCATGACCAACTCCTTCGCGCACAAGCGCCCCATCTGGTGGTACCTCCCCTGGATCCCGACCCTCTTGCTCCCCTGGCCCCTGTTTCCTCCCGCCTGGCGGGCCTGGAAGCGCCTTTCCGGCGACCCCGGTTTCAGGATGCTGCTGATCTGGGGAGGGGGGAGCCTGGTGATCTTTTCCCTGTTGAGCGGCAAGCAGGTGCACTACCTGATCCCGGTGCTACCGACCTTCAGCCTGCTCATGGCCAGGAGCGTCGCCGAGGAGCAGGGGGATGTGGCCCGCTTCAGGTTCCCCATCGCCGGCCTCTACCTCTTTCTCGGCGCCGGCCTGATCACCGCGTCGCTCCTCAAACACGGCAAGCTCTTGAAGCACTTCGACCTCATGGAGATCAGGATCGCGGCTGCCGGGCTGGTCGTGCTGGGTGCGGTGCTGTTGCTGCTGCGGCCGCGCACCATGGCGGCCCTGGTCAACCAGGTTGCGGTGGCCTCCCTGGCCTGCTGCGTCCTGGTCCTCGTCGGCGGCAACACCATGTTCCAGCGCTACGACCTGCACCCGATCGCTGCGGCGGTCCGGCAGAAACAGGCCGAGGGGTACCAGGTGCTGCATGCCGGCAAGTACCACGGGCAGTTCCATTTCATGGGGCGGCTGAGCCAGCCCCTGGTCGAGCTCCCCAGCCGGGACAAGATCCGCGCCTACGCTGCCGACCACGACAAGATCGCGCTGATCACCTACGAGAAGGACACGGTGTCCATCGCCCCCAAGGATTACTACTTCCTGCAGCCCTTCCGAAACAGGCAGGCGGTGATGTGGACCCGGGACGGGATCGCCACCTTCCTGGGCGAGTCCCCCGACAAGAAGGAGCCGGCGGAAGCGCCCGACTCCGAGTAAAGCAAAAGGGCCCTCCGGCAACCGCCGGAGGGCCCTTTTCACTCGATGTGCCTCCCCTTACTTGTACCCCGCTTCTTTCCAGGCGTTCACCCCGCCCTGCAGCACCCAGACCTTCGTGAATCCCTTCTCTGCAAATTCAGCTGCCCGACCGGCAGAGGTATGTTCCTGCGGTCAGTTGCAGTAGAAGATGATCTCCTGGTCCTTCTTCACCTCGGGAAGCCTGGCGTTGAACTCACCCATCGTCCAGGCCTTCTCCAGGCGGATGCCTCCGCACATCTCCTCGCTGTCGTATGAGCAGACGAATAGGGCCTCGCCTGCCTGCACCTTCCTGCGCGCCTCTTGAATCTGGATCCTTCTTGCCTCGGCCATGTCTTCCTCCTTCCATCCCGCCGTGGGATGACCCCGAACTACTGCGGCCAGCCGGGTCGTGAACCGATTCCAACCCGGCCCGTAAAAGGGTAGCAGAGAACCCCTCGAAACCAACCGGTTGGGCTAGCCCAGGTGCCGGTAACAGAACTCCCCCAGGTAGCTAAGCGCCGTATCGGGAGCCTTGGTGCAGACAAACTGCAGCAACTTCTTGGCGATGGACTGGTCCCCCCCCGGGGAGGGGGGGAGCGGGGTGTTGGGGTAGAGGAAATGGGGGAGGTCGATGACCTCTGCACCCCAGTGGGATTTGAACTCCATCAGGCTCTTGTTGTGCTCCGAGGTCTTGCCGAAATCGAGCACCCGGTATCCCGCGAGGCAGGCCTCCCTGATCGCGTTCCAGAACAGGAAATGAACCGGGCTGGAATCGTTGTGCAGGGCGTTGACGGCGGAGTACTCGATGGAGACGCGGTTTTTGTACTTGAAAAGGAGCAGCCCCGCCACGGTTTCCCTCCCCCTGCGACAAAGCAGCAGCTCCACCACCCCCTGCAGCGCGAAGGTCTGCCAGAGCGTCTTCACCAGGAGGTAAGGGTGGGGCGGCAGCCCCCTCCTCTTCCTGGTGACGCAGTGCAGCAGGTAAAACTCCCTGAGGTCCGACTCCCGCTTGCCCCGGATGAGTCGAAGTTCTGCCCGCTCCGCCCGGGCGATGCGCTGCCGCACGCAGCTGCGGTGGAAGCGCTCCCTCACCAGCTCCGGATTCTCGCAAAGCGGCAGGAAGTGATGCTTGTTGACGCAATCGGCGCGGAACAGGTCACGGTTCAGCAGGTGAGAGGCGGCGGCGGTCCTGATCTCGACGCGGGAGATGCCAAGTACCCCCGCCAGGCGCAGCACCGCCTCACTGAGCAGCTCCATGTCGGCCGTATCGGTCACCAGCGGGTCGCACAGGGTCGCGAAGGGGATGCTCACCAACCGCCGTCTCATGAGCCAGCTCTCCACCGCATAGACCGGGAGCGCGGCCCTGATGCCTCCGGCGGGATCCTTTAGCACCAGGTAGTAGCCGGTCATGTGGGGGAAATTCTTGTCCAGCACCCGCTTCCATCCCGACAGGTGCGTGATCCAGCCGTAGGGGTGCTGCTGCACGAAGCGATCCCAGCGGTGGTTACGCAGCGGGTCGACAATACTGACACAGTTGCCGAGGGTACCCTCGACCAGCTCCCTGCTTAGGTTGGCAGCCATGACGATCCCCCACGCCCCTCAGTAAATTAACAAAGCCTCACTTTATCCGCTGCAGGGTCGAAGTCAAGCACCCTCCCCCTTCGAAAAAATCCAGGCGTATATTGAGGAACGCCGCGGCGCTGTTAAGATAAGCTTCGTCGTCATCCCCGGCAAAAGGAGCCAAGCATGAACAGCGACAATCTGGAACGGCTGGCGGATCTCCCCCTCAACTACCGGGAGGACCAGCGGGGCAACCTGGACCCGCAAGTCAGGGAATTGAACCTGAAGCTTGGGCTGCAGTCGGCCCTGGACCTGCTGCGCGACCCCCGGGCGGCGCTGCTGGCGGGCGGCGCGCTCGCCCTTTTCTACAAGCGGAAGTACGCGCTCGCCTCGCTGCTGGTGGGCGGGATGGTGCTGCAGCGGGCGCTGTCACGCGCCGGCGCGGCGGGCGGCGGTGAGCGGGAGGCTGCACGCAAAAGAAGAGAGATAGAGTTCGAGCGGCGCGCCCTCAAGGCACAGCGAGGGGATTACGGGAAGCTGGAAGTGATCGCCTTCAAGTAGACGTAACAAAAAATTGCAGCTTTGGCCGTTCCGGCCGATAAATAGGACCGAGTCGCTTACTTTTTCACTGCTGCACCGGAGTAATCAATGACACTGGTAGAGTGGGACGATTCCCTGATCCTGGGAGTGGGGCAGATAGATGAACATCACCACAGGCTGGTCGACATCCTGAACCGGTGCTACCGGGCGCTCATGCTGCACGACCACAGCCACGAACTCGAGGAGGTGGTTGCCGAGCTGCTCGACTACACCCAGTACCATTTCCGGACCGAAGAGCAGCTGATGGCGGAGCTCGACTATGTAGCGGCGCCGTCGCACGCCGCCGCCCACCGCAAGTTCATCAAATCAATCCACAACTTCAAGGACCGCTCCGATGCCGGCGAATCCTTCGTGGCCATCGACGTGCTGGTGTTTCTCAAGGACTGGCTGGTGGGGCACATCCAGAACACCGACCGCGCCTTCACCAATTTCATCAACGAACGGCAGGAATCCTGAACGAAAAAAGGCACCCGGCCCTGTAAAAGCGACCGGGTGCCCCGTCCCTTCTTCGCCTCCCATCCCCTACCCCCCGCCGTAGAGACCGGTCAGCGCCGCCTCCGCAAGGATGTGGTCCTGCATGGCCACGTCCAGCTGCCCCTTGCCGGCCGTTCCCGCCAGGTCCAGGGTCGTGTCCAGCACGTAGAGCCGGAAGATGTAGCGGTGGCTGCCGGAGGGAGGGCAGGGCCCGCCGTACTGGTTATGCCCCCAGCTGTTCTTTCCGATCACCACCTCGCGCGGCTCGGCCTGCTCCACCAGCGTGGTCACCCTGGGGCCGATGTTCCACAGTATCCAGTGCACCCACAGCCCGTTCGGCGCGTCCGGGTCCTCCATGACCAGCGCCAGCGACTTCGTGCCGGCCGGGACGTTCTCGAACCTCAGCTCGGGGTTCATGTTGTCGCCGTCGCAGGTGTACCTCGCCGGAATGCGCCCGTTGTCCTGGAAGGCCGGGCTGATCAACCTCATCTTTTCCATGAGTCACCCCCTTGTCCTGTGCCGGCGCCTGGCGCGTCGGCACGCCTCGTCATCGCTCCGTTTTCTGCGCGACCCCGGAAACCTTGACCTCTATCACCAGGTCGTCCACCTGGGCGAACAGTTCCGTGGCGGCACCCACCGGTCGCATCAGTTCCACGGTCCATTCCCCCTCGTTTACCGGTTTCCCCACCGGGCTCGCGTTCAGGTGGGTCGACATGCCGCAGAACTCCGAGCGGCGCACCGAACGCCGGTTCTCAACCCGCCCCAACAGGATCTGGGGCAGCTCCCGCTGATCGACCTCCACCCGTTGTCCCGAGCGAAGGTAGTACGCCGCCTCGGGAAGCCTCACCAGCGCCGACCACGGCACCCCTCCCGCCTCGCCCAGCAGGGAGGCGCTCACCCCGCGGAAGCGGCAGTTCTCGAACCCCTGGAAGAGCTCGGCAGGGATCTGGAGTCGCACCGAGAAGCTGTCCCGGGCATGCCTGAGCTGCCCCCAGGCGTTGCGGTTCATCAGCGCACGCACCGAGAAGGCGCGGGTGAACGCCTGCTCCCCCTGCAGGTAGAGCGCGAGCCACTCCCGTGCGTTTCTGGTCCAGATGATGTTGCTGGCCAGTGAGGCTCCCAGCGTTTCCGACCAGGAGCTGAGCGGCGAGGCCACCTCGTAGCCGAAGATGCGCCGCACCCCTTCCTCCGCGACCGCGACCCGGTTCAGCCCCTCCTCGTAGTCGCGG
Organism: Geomonas diazotrophica; assembly: GCF_019063885.1. Classification (NCBI taxonomy): domain Bacteria; kingdom Pseudomonadati; phylum Thermodesulfobacteriota; class Desulfuromonadia; order Geobacterales; family Geobacteraceae; genus Geomonas; species Geomonas diazotrophica. Next base: position 4,189,646 of record NZ_CP077684.1, read on the forward strand.
CACAGGCGCCTCAGCACCAGATCGCGCTGCTCGTCGAGTGCGAGGGGTCCCCCCGGGGAGGTCAAACCCCTCCTGCGCCGGATCGACTCGCCGCGCAGTTCGATCATGCTCGTCACGGCTTCCGGCTCCCCCGCCGCCGCAGCCTGTTCTGCAACCACTTCCCCAGGCGCCGCCGCAGCCGCGGCCGCCGCGTCGCTCTCCTCGTGTGCCGCTTCCCCCGGGGACTGCTCCCGCGCCTGGGAAGCCTCAGGCTCGGGGGGGGGCTCCTCCTCCGCCGCCGGCTCCTCCCGTTCCACCCGGCGCCGATCCAGTTCCAGCTCCTGCTCCAGGATCGCCAGGTCGTGGCTCAGCTCCTGCCAGGCGCGGTCCAGTGTGGCGTACTCCCTGAATTCGGCCACGGCGCGCTCCAGCAGCCCCTCCGCCTGCTCCAGCAGCACCTCCACCTGGCGCGGCTCGAAGCGGGCGGCAAGCATTTCGGGATCAGGTCGGTACGCGACGACGTTACAGGCCAACTTGCTCATCTGCAGCCTCCTGGTCTTGGACCCGGTGCCGAGTAGGGGCGGCCGCAGCCGCCCCACTCCACATTACAGGAACGTGGTCCTGGCCCCCTCGGACAGACGCGAAATCAGGTCCTGGCAGAGCTTCTCGCAGTTCTGGCAGCTGGCCCGGCAGATGCGGCAATGCTGGTGCATCTCGGAATGGACCTCGCACTCCTGCATGCAGAGCCGGCAGGCAACGGCGCAGCTCTCGAGCTGGGTTCTGAGCAGTTGGGGAACGGGGTCGGTCTGGCGGGAAAGGACGCGGGCGGTGGTCTGGCAGATATCCGCGCAGTCAAGGTTGAGCCCGATGCACTTGGTGAGTTTTTGTACCGCCTGCTCCCCGAGGCAGGCGTCGGCGCAGCTGGTGCAGACGTCGGCGCACTCGACGAGCACGTTGATGCACTCGGTGATGGCGGTTACATCCATGGTGAGTTTTCGCGGGTGGGCGGCGAACATTTCGGACGTTTTCATGTAGTTCTCCTTTGTCAGGTAGAATGACGCGCAACAAGTAGCACATTCTAACCACGTGTCTGGAGAATTCAACGCTCCCGGGGGAAGTTCCGGCGAGGCTTGGCAGGGGTTGCGATCCCGGCGGCCGCGGACCATTCCCTGATCGCCCGCGCCTCCTGCTCAGGGATCCCCAAGCTCAGCAGGAAAGAGTGGTGCGCCTGGGGTGCGCGCCGCTCGAACTCGGCATGCCAGGTTTCCATGGCTTCGTCGTCCATGCCCGCGGCGCGCAACATGGCTACCCAGGTCTCCTTGTCCACGCTCTCGGGGAGCTCCCCCCCCGACTGCACCCGGAGCATGCGGGCCAGGAGGTGCTGCTGGGCCTGGAGGGCGCGGATCTGCTCGCCGATGGCGTCAAGCCGCCTCCTGATGACCGACTGTTCACCCTCCCCCGATGCCAGCAGGGCGCGGGTCTCCTCGACGGAGAGCCCCGCCTTGCGAAAGGAAACGATGGCGGCCAGGCGCTCGAGGTCGCCATCGGAGTAGAGGCGGTAGCCGGCGTCGCTGCGCCCGGAGGGGGAGAGGAGCCCCTCCTGGTCATAGTAGAGCAGCGTGCTGCGGGACAGGCCGAACTTCGAGGCCAACTGGCTGATGCGGTACATGGGTCCTCCTGCGAAGGAAGCGGCCCCGGGGCCGTAACCCGCCCCACCATAAGGTGAGGCAGGCGGCACCGGGGCCGCGAGGTCAGGCGTGGTGCTTGCGGATGGCGGCGATGCGCTCGGGCGAAAGCCCCAGCCACTCCAGGAACTCCTGGTGCCCCTCCGGGTTCTCCCGCTCGAACAGGCGGTGCCACTTTTCCATGGCCGCGTCGTCCAGTCCTATCGCCCTGAACCGGGCCGTCCACTCTTCCACAGTTACCTTGCTCATAGTGTCCTCCTTTTGCTGTTAGTGGCGTCATGGCCATGACAGCAGGAATACTAAACCGTGAAGCTGTAGACGGGTCAACAGAAATCTCCACTCACAAAAAATAGAGGTGCTTCCGGGAACCTGTTTCTCGTCACAGGTGGTTGCTACCGGCGGAGTCCCCCCTCTCGATCACGTGGAAACATTCCAGGGGGCCAAGAAGGAGTGGCGGGGTGTTTGACTAAAAGGGAACCCGCATTACCCTTTCGAGTGAATAAAAATGACTTCGGTCAAGGGATCTACAACTTTTGCGGCGTACCTTGAGGGTGGTGGTGCAGCACCGCCAATCAAAGATGACGAGGAGATAGCAATGAGCATAGCGAATTTGAAATCAGCCTTTTGGGCCGTGACAGCGGCGGCCGTCCTTTACCTGGCAGCTCCCCACAGCGCATCGGCACACTGCGACACCCTGGACGGGCCGGTGATCCAGGATGCAAGAAAGGCCATCGCCGCCAAAGACGTGACACCGGTTCTCAAGTGGGTGAAAACGAAGGACGAGAAAGTCGTTCGCGCTGCCTTCAAAAAGGTCATCTCGGCGCGCCCGGAAGCGAAAGAGGCGGCCGAACACAAGTTTTTCGGCACCTTGGTCAAAGTGCACCGCGCAGGTGAAGGAGCCCCCTTCACCGGGCTGAAGCCTGCGGGGAGCGTGGAACCGGCCATCGCCGAGGCGGACAAGGCGCTGGCCGGCGGCTCCCCGGACGCGCTGGTCAAGCTCGTCACCGATGACGTGGCGGCAGGGATCCGCACCCGTTACCAGAGAGCCGCCGCGGCCTACCAGCACAAGGACGAGAGCGTGGCCCAGGGGCGGGAGTTCGTCGAGGCCTACGTCGACTACACCCATTACGTCGAGCGGCTGCACCAGGACGCCGCCGGTCACGCCGGACACGGCGAACCAGGCGGGCACGCTCCGGAGAAGCATGGCAAGAAGGTGCGGCACGACGGGCACCACGAAGAGCACGGACAGAAGTAACGCCGCGTTTCAACCACCCTCCTCATTATTGCCCGGCGCTGGCGCACGCCGGGCATCGTTTTTCGCGCCGAATTGAATTAGCCGCAATCCCTCCTATAATGAGACCTGGCGCTGGAGCGTTCACACCTTTGCCGGGAGGTCTCCATGGAAAGACGGCAGTTCATCAAGGTACTGGGCCTGTCATCCCTTTTCCTGCATGGCTGGCTGCGCAACCTGTTCGCCGCGCAAGGCCCCCTGGTCGCGGTGGCACAAGGGACCGACCATGCCGGCATCACGCGCAAGGCGCTTTCGGCGCTCGGCGGGATGCAACGCTTCGTGAAACCGGGGCAGACCGTGGTGGTGAAGCCGAACATCGGCTGGGACCGCGCGCCCGAGTATGCCGCCACCACCAATCCGGTCGTGGTCAGGGCGCTGGTGGAGGAATGCCTGAAGGCGGGCGCGAAAAGGGTCAAGGTCTTCGACCGCACCTGCAACGACCCGCGCCGCTGCTACGCCTCCAGCGGCATCGAAGCGGCACTCAAGGGGATGAAGAACGTGGAGGTGAAGCACCTCGAGGAGGAGCGCTTCAAGAATGTCGCGTTGAACGGCAAGGTGCTCAAGGAGTGGGAACTCTACGGCGAGGCGCTCTCCGCCGACGTCTATATCAACGTCCCGATCGCCAAGCACCACGGCCTGAGCCGCCTTACCCTCGGGATGAAGAACGTGATGGGGATCATGGGGGGCAACCGCGGCTCCATCCACAAGAACATCGACCAGGCCCTGGCCGACATCAACGCCTCCTTCCGCCCCCACCTCACCGTGATCGACGCCACCAGGATCCTCACCGCCCACGGCCCGCAAGGGGGGAACCTCGCCGACGTCAAGGTCCTGAACCAGGTGATCGCCTCGACCGACATCGTTGCCGCCGACGCCTACGCCACCACCCTCTTCGGGTTGAAACCCGCCGACATCGCCGTGACCCGGTCCGCCTACCAGCGCGGCCTGGGCGAGATGAACCTCGACAAGATGAGGATCGTCCGGGTGTGAAAAAGGTAACCTCCGCCCGCATCGCGCAGCTTTTGTTCCTCACCCTGTTCCTGGTCCTGTTCCTGATGACCGAGTACCGGGGGAGCGACCGCATCGTGGCCGCAGTGAACGGCTTTTTCCGCGCCAACCCGCTCACGGCGGCCAGCACCATGCTGACGACCAGGCAGTACCAGCCGCTGCTCTTGCCCGGCCTCCTGGTTCTCCTTTGCGCGCTGTTGCTGGGGAGGTTCTTCTGCGGCTGGATCTGCCCCCTGGGGACCGTTCTCGACCTCGTCACCGGGAGGATCCGCAAGGTGGGCGCACTGCGCGCCCTCACCGGGCGGGCCAAGTACTGGCTCCTCCTGCCGCTGCTCACGGCCTCCCTGCTCGGGGTGAACCTCGCCGGCCTCCTCGACCCCATCGCCCTTCTCCTGCGCGCCCTCACCTTCTTCTTCCATCCCCTTGTAGGGGATACGGTGCGCGGCGGCTGGCGCTCCCTCTACGGCGTCGTCGGGGACCGGCGCGACCTCCTCGATCCGGGTTACCGCCTGATCCGCGACTACCTCCTCCCCTTCCGGGAGACGCTCTACCCTCTCGCCTTCCTCTCCGCGCTTCTCTTCGTGCTGATCCTGTTCCTTGAGCGCTACGAAAGGCGCGCCTGGTGCCGCCGTCTCTGTCCCTTGGGGACGCTGCTCGGCCTGCTCTCCCGCCTCGGTCCCCTGCGCCGCACCCCTGCCAAGCTCTGCGCCGACTGCCGGGCCTGCCGCGAGCACTGCCCCACCTCCTTCGATCAGGAACTCCTGCAGACGGAGGAGTGCATCCTCTGCATGGAGTGCGCCCTGCATTGTCCGTCCCGGCGGGTCGACTTCGGGTGGCGGGCAAGGCAGCCGCAGACCGGGCCGGTCCTGGAGCGGCGCGTGTTCCTCGGGGGGCTGTTGGGTGGAGTGGCACTTGCCAGGGGCTTCCGCTTCCGGGAACCCACCGCGCAGGCGAAGCTGTTGCGGCCGCCGGGGGTGCGCGACGAGGATGAGTTCCTGAAAAAGTGCGTGCGCTGCGGCGAATGCATGAAGGTCTGCCTGAGAAGCGCGCTTTACCCCGCCTTCTTCCAGGCCGGTGCGGAAGGGCTCTATACCCCTTTATTGGTGCCGCGGCTAGGTTACTGCGAGTACAACTGCACCCTGTGCGGCCAGGTCTGCCCCACCGGTGCCATCCCCGACCTTCCCCGGGAGGAGAAGCAGCGCCAGGTGATCGGGAAGGCGGTGTTCGACAAGAACCACTGCCTCCCCTTCGCCAAGAGGATCGACTGCATCGTCTGCGAGGAACATTGCCCCATCCCCGGGAAGGCGATCCGGTCCGAGCGGGTCGAGCTGACCGGGTTCGACGGTGCCAGGAGAACCGTGCAGCAGCCCTACGTGGTGGATGAACTCTGCAACGGCTGCGGCATCTGCGAAAACGTCTGTCCCTTGGAGGGTAAGGCCGCCATCGAGGTGTTCCGGGTGAAGGACCGGACCCCGCTCAAGTCTCCCTCCGGGGGGACGCCCCCTCCGGGCCATCCCTATGCCGACCCCTACCAGGGGGGCCGGTCCTGAGACTCCTCCGGTCGGGCGCCCCCGGCCCGGCTTTTTGCGTCCGCCATTTGCGTCCCCTGCCGCAACCTCACCCATCACAGCCCCCCTTCCTTAGGCAAGCCGAAGATCCGTAAACGAAGCCGCGCGGAGAGCTGGTGTGGCTGTTGCATCGCCGACCTGAGCCCCGCCGTTGAGCCGGTTCGCGCGCGGCAAGAGCACCAAGGAAAGGAGAAAAAACCATGGGCACAGCCAGGATGGGAGACACCATCACCATCAGCTACATCGGGACCCTGGACGACGGCACCATCTTCCACAGCACCGAGGCCGACGGCCCGCTGACGGCGACTCTGGGGGGAGGCGAGCTCTTCCCGGCGCTGGAGAGCGCCATCGTCGGCATGCGGCCGACCGAAACCAGGAACATTTTTCTCAGTGCAGAAGAGGCCTACGGTCCGCGACTCAAGGAGAACATCATCAAGGTCGCCCGTGGCTGTTTCCCTGCCGAAAAAGAGATCACTCCGGGCCAAAAACTGGGCATCGAATTCGCCGGTAAGGCCGCGCGGGTGATGCTGGTGACTGAGGTGACCGAGGAGGCGGTGACGCTGGACGGGAATCACCCCCTGGCCGGATGCAACCTCACCTTCGCCCTGCGCCTGGACCTGATCCGTTAAGCCCCCCGAGGAGATTTACATGCAGAAGCAGGATAATCCGGACCGCTATCTCTCCTTCGTTGGGATAGAGGGTGATAAGAACTCGCAGGAACTGATCGCGCTGCTGCGCCGGCACATAGACGACCCGGGGAAGAGCAACGCATTCTGGGAGAAGTTCAAGGAGAAGCTGGCGCGGGTCGGGCAGCCCGATGTCAACGGCGGGCGATGCCTGGACGAGCTGTTCCTGGTCCACTCCTACATCAACAACATTCGGGAGTTGTTCGAGGAGTACGAGGACTTGGAGGCGCTGAAACTGCTGGAGCAGGTAGAGAGGGAAAGCTGCTGAGACCACGCGAAGGGTGTTCGGAAATTCAACGAACGGTGCTGTTGTTCGCCACAAAGTGACGCACGAGACCTCATGTTCCCCCCTTTGCGAAGGGGGGCAGGGGGATTTCCTCTATTGCCCGAAATCTCGGAACAACGAAAAAAGCGGGGCACAAAACTCGTGCCCCGCTCTCGTAGTGCCGCCGAGGCAGGCTCTAGCGGATGTCGATGCTGCCGCCGCCCTTGGCGTTATTGGCCTCGTCCGTTTCGGCGACCACACCGACCCGGTCCGCAATAGCCCCGATGACGTAGCTTCCCGCCGGCAGGGTGGCAGGGACGGTGGCATTGAAACTCACCGTCTGGGAGCCGCCTGCGGCAAGGCTCCCTACGGAGACGTCGGCGACTTTGGTGTCGGCACCACTGACGGTGCCGTCGCTCGAGAGGTAGAAGCTCAAGGTGGATGCGCCAGCCGTGGCCTGCCCCTGGTTCTTCACCGTGGCGGTCAGCATCACCTTTTTGCCCCTGGTGCCGCTGGTCGGGCCGGAAACGGCAGTGACCACCAAGTCGGGACGCGCCGCTTCGATGACGATTGCCAACGCGGCCGTGGCCGCTGTCTGGTTGCCGTCGCGGCATTCGACGGTGAAGCTGCTGCCGGCAGCTGTCGGAGTCCCGGCAATCTGCCCGGTAGTCGGGTTGAGGCTGAGACCTTCGGGGAGGCTCCCGGAGATGACGGACCAGGTATAGGATCCGGTCCCGCCGCTGGCGGTAAGGGACTGGCTGTAGGAAGCACCGGCATATCCGCCGGCAAGCGAGGTGGTGCCGATCTGCAACGGCGGGTACACCGAGACGGAGAAGGAGGCGGTGGCGCTTGCCCCGTCGTTGTCAGCGACCCTGACCGTAAAGGCAAAGCTGCCAGCCACGCCGGGAACCCCGGAGATAACCCCGGTGGAACCGTTCAGCGTCAACCCGTCCGGGAGGTTGCCGCTGGCGACGGACCAGGTGTAACCCGGCACGCCCCCCGTTGCCGACAAGGTTCTATTGTAGGGGGTGCCGATGGTCCCGAAGGGGAGCGAGGCGGTGCCGACGGCAAGGGGGGTGTAGGCAACCGTGAAGTTGACGGAGGAAATGGCGGTGTTGCCAGCCGCGTCGGTCGCTTCGACCGTTACCGTGTGGTTCCCGTCCCCCAGCGCATCCAGGCTGCTGCCGGATGTTTTGTTGACCGCATTGCCATCCACCTTAACCACCACGCTGCCGTCCCCCACTGTGTAGAGTAGCAGCGGAGTTCTGTCCAGGGTTGTTCCCGACGCCGGTGAAGTGACGGTGACCACCGGAGCCGTCGCGTCAACGCTGAAAGTTACCTCGGCAAACGAGGAGTTCCCCGCCGCGTCTGTTGCCACCACCTTCACCGTATGGGTACCGTCCGCCAGTGGCCCGAGGGTTTCGCCGGAAGCCTTGACAACCACCACACCGTCAAGCCACACGACTGCGTTGCCTTCGCTCACGCTGTAGGTCAAAACCGGCGTCCGGTTGTTCCCGAGGGCAGTACCGGGCGAGGTGATGGTGACCACCGGAGCCGTCGCGTCGACGCTGAAGCTAACCTGTGCGAAGCCGGTGTTGCCGGCGGCATCGGTCGCCTCCACCCGTACCGTGTGCTCCCCGTCCGCCAGCGGCCCGAGGGTATCACCGGAAACCTTGGCAACCACCACGCCATCCACCCGCACCACCGCGTTGCCTTCGCTGAGACTGTAGGTCAAAACCGGCGTCCGGTTGTTCCCGAGGGCCGTACCGGGCGAGGTGATGGTGACCACCGGAGCCGTCGCGTCGACGCTGAAGCTAACCTGTGCGAAGCCGGTGTTGCCGGCGGCATCGGTCGCCTCCACCCGTACCGTGTGCTCCCCGTCCGCCAGCGGCCCGAGGGTATCACCGGAAACCTTGGCAACCACCACGCCATCCACCCGCACCACCGCGTTGCCTTCGCTGAGACTGTAGGTCAAAACCGGCGTCCGGTTGTTCCCGAGGACCGTACCGGGCGAGGTGATATTAACCACCGGCGCCGTGGTGTCGACGCTGAAGTTCACCAGGGCGAAGCCGATATTGCCGGCGGCATCGGCAACCTGAACCCGGACCGTGTGAGGACCGTCGGAGAGCGGCCCCAGGGTATCGCCGGAGATCTTGGAGACCACCACGCCGTCCACCTGTACCACCGGTGCCCCTTCACTTACCGTGTAGGTCAAGACGGGGGTGCGATTAGCGGAGATTCCCGCCGCCGGGTAGGCGATGGTGACCACCGGTGCCACCGTGTCGATGACGATGGTGAGTGAAACCGCCGCGGCATGTCCCGCTCCATCCTCCTCACTGACGTTGAAGGTCGTGCTCCCGTCAGGTAATCCACTGACCGGCAGCCGCCAAGTGGAGTTCGTCGGGAAGGTGAGCGTTCCGAAGTTCACAGAGCTGCTGGAGCCGACACCGAACATGGTGGCGCGGCTGTCGCGTGTGCCGGTAAGGACAAAGCTGTTGCTGTTTGAAGGACTCGGCAACGGATCGATGCTGATGGCAAACTGCACGGTGTCGACGGTGAAGCTCACCTCGGCGAAACCGAGGTTTCCGGCGGCATCGGCGGCCTCGACACGAACGGTGTGAAGACCGTCGGCCAACTGGGGCAGGGCGCTCCCCGAAGGCACGCTGACCACGACTCCATCGAGCTTGACCACAGGGGTGCCCTCGCTTGCGCTGTAAGCGAGCAACGGCTGGCTCTTGTCCGTCTTCCCGGGAGAAGGAGAAGTGATGGTGACCAAAGGAGCGACCCGGTCCATGACGAAATTCGCCTCGGCGTACCCGGTGCCGGCAGCGTTGCTGGCCTCGACGCGGACCGCGTGCACGCCGTCGGCCAGGGGGGGGAGGATGCTCCCTGACGGGGCGTTGATCACCACCCCGTCCAGCTTCACCACCGCACTCCCCTCGCTCACACCGTAGGAGAGGATCGGCTCCTGCTTATAGCTTTCCCCCTGGACGGGCGAACCGAGGTTCACGGTCGGGACGGCCTTGGTCGGGAAGACGATGTCATCGATCCAGGCGGTGTCGGAACCGGCCGAGACCGAGCTATCTTTGACATACACCCACTTGAAGGTATGAACGCCCTCGGTCACCACCGTGACGAGCTGCGTCCAGCCCACATTGCCGGACCAACCCACCTGCTCCACCCCGTCCACGTAGAAGCGCAGGAAATCCCAGTTGTATTCGGAGCTGACCGCGAACCAGAAACTCATGGCACCGGCGGCGCAGTCGACTGTCGTCTGCATCGTGGAACTCTGGCCGTCCAGGATGGTTCCGGCCTTGGCGGCGAACTGCCCACCGTGCGCGTTGCCCGTGGTGACGGTCCACGGAGCGTTGCCGCTGAACACCCAGGGAAGGGAGGAGAAGTCGCCGGTTTCGAAGGCATCTCCCGCAGCTGTCGGCGCGCCCCCCCCTGCGCCGGCCACGGTCACGTCGTCCAGGTACCAGCCCCGGTAGGCGTTGCCCACGCCGTCGACGCTGTTGAATTCGAACTTCAGCTTGACCGTCATCCCGGCATACGGGGCGAGGCTCGTCACCACCTGGTGCCAGGAGGAGGTTGCATCGGTCAACTGGACCAGGAGGCTCCATGTGGCCCCGCCATCGGTGCTTAGGAAGACCTTGCGGGTGTCGTAGCTCGTGTTTCCCTCGGTCTGCTCCCAACTCCAGAATTTCAGGCTCGCGCCGGTGCCGACGGTGAAGGGCTTGGAGACCAGTGCCCCGGAGGTTATGCCGACGTCGTAGTTACCCGTTGACTCCTGGCCGTACCACCAACTGGTGCTGCCGCTGTGGCTGTTGCCGTTGGTCGAGGTCTGGCCGTTCACCAGGTGCCACAGCCCCCCAGCGGATTCCCACTTGTCGCCACCGCTTTCCATGTCATCGCTGAAACTGGTGATGCCGCTCGTCCCGCTCACGATGAACGCGACTTCGGCAAAACCGATGTTGCCCGCCGGATCGATTTCCTGCACGCGGACGGTGTGGGAGCCATCGGCCAGATACTTCAGCGGCATCCCCGAAGGAGCCTCGGTCTGGACGCCATCGACCCAGACGGTCATCGCTCCCCCTTCGTTGGCGCTGTAGACAAGGACAGGGGTATTGCCGACTACCGCACCGGGTAGCGGCGCCGTGATGGTCACCACGGGGGGCGTGGCATCGATGAAGAAATTCACGTCAGCGGCTGCCGTGCCCGCGGCGTTGCTCGATTCGACGCGGACGATGTGGCTGCCGTCGGCAAGCCAGGGGAGGTACATGCCGTTTTGCACCGGCGTCAGGACGCCGTCCAGGTACACCGCCGTGTTAGGTGCCGTACTGCCGAAGGTGAGTATCGGGGGCTCTTTGTAGCGAGCGCCCTGCACCGGCGACGTGATGGTCACCACCGGGACTGCCGGTGCAGTCGGGAAGACGATGTCGTCAACCCAGGCGGCATCGCGGCCGATCGAAACGGAGCCGTCCTTCACGTAGGTCCACTTGAAGACATGCGGCCCGGCACTGACCGGAACGGTGGCCTGGGTCCAGCCGTAGGAACCGGACCACCTCCCCCGCTCCACGCCGTCGACCTGGACGGTGAGGAAGTCGAAGTTGCCTTCCGACTCGAGCGCGAACCAGAAGCTCATCTCTCCGGCAACGCAGTCCACGCTCGTCTCCATAACCGACACCTGGCTATCCAAAATGGCGCCGGAGCGCGCGGAATAAAGCCCGCCGTGGCTCGAGTCCGAGACGACTCTCCAAGGCTGACTCCCCTCCGCTGTCCATGGCGGCGACTGGAGCAGTCCCGACTCGAATCCCTCGAAAGCGATCGCGGCCGGAGGAGGAGCACTGCCGCTGACGGTTATGTCGTCGAGATACCAGCCACGGAAGGCGTTGGCCGCCCCGTCCACACTCCTGAATTCAAAGATGAGTCTCGCCGTCCTCCCGGCAAACTGCGCCAGGTCGAGGTCGACCTGGTGCCAGGCAGAGCTGTTGTCCAGGGACTGGTACAACGGGACCCATCCCCCGCCGTCCACCGAGATGTAGACCTTGCGGGTGTCGTACTGGGCCGAGCTGCCTTCAATCTGCTCCCAGCTCCAGAACCTGAGACTGCCGTTATTGGGGACCGTGAAAGGGGTGGAGACGATCCAGCCGCTGTTTTCGCCGACATCGTAGTTGCCGGTCAACTCCTGGCCGTACCACATGCTGTTGCCGCCACTGTGGCTGTTGGGATAGAGAGATCCAGGGCCGGCCACATGCCACAGGCCGTTCACCGTCTCCCATTTCAGCGCGCCGCTCTCGAAGTCATCCCCGAAGGGCACCGCCCCCTGGACGGTGAAGACGCTCTCGGCGAAGGCCATGTTCCCGCCGGAATAGTCCCGCACCTCGACCCTGACCAGGTGCGGCCCCACGGCCAAGGGACCCAGGTGATCCCCGGAATACTTGGGGACCTGGACTCCGTCCAGGTACACCGTGACCGGCCCGACCGGGCCCCAGACGTTGAAGGAGAGCAGCGGATCGTTGCCGTAGACCGCGCCCGCCGCAGGCTCCACGATGGCGACACCGGGGCCGCTGGCGACCAGGTATATCGTATCGCTGTACACCTCGGACCAGGTCGCGAAGCCGTCCGTGAAGCGTACGTACACGGTCTTCACCCCCTCGCCGGGGACGAGGGTCCAGGGCCTGCTCGGCTCGAAGGGGACCGTGTCAGTCCAGTTGATGGCATCGTGGGAGAATTGGGCCCCGTAGCACCCCCCGGGGAGTCCCGTGCACTGCAGCGTCAGCGTCACGTTCAAGGAGTCGGTGCTGCTCGCTCCCCAGTTGATCGTAATCGGGGTTGCCTCGTTTTGCGGGAAGACCAGGCGGATCCTGCCGTTGCCGGTATCCGCGATGAAGATCCCTCCATAGGCATCGACCCAGGCGTCCCTCGGCGACAGGAGCCAAGCCGCAGTCGCGGGGCCCGAGTCACCCTGGAAACCCGGCGTGCCGTCACCCGCAACGGTGGCAATCGTCCCGTCCGGGTTTACCCTGCGCACCCGGTTGCCGTCGATGATGTAGAGGTTGCCGTTGACGGCGCGAACCCCGACCGGGGACTCCAGGTCGGCCGCGACTGCCGGCATGCCGTCCCCGTTGTACCCCCTTACCCCCGTTCCGGCCACCGTCGTGATGATGCCGGAGGTGTCTACTTTCCTGATGCGCGCGTTATAGGAATCAGCGATGTAGAGGTTGCCGGCGGAGTCGAGGGCCACGCTGGCAGGTCGCGCCACGCTGGCCGCGATCGCCGGCATGTTGTCCCCGTTGTACTCCATGAGGCCGGTGCCGGCCACGGTAGTCATTATCCCGGCCGTGTCGACCTTGCGTACCCTGTTGCCGTCGAACTCGGCTATGAAGATGTTCCCCAGCGCGTCCACCGTGACCCCCACCGGCCGGTCGAGGCTGGAGAAGATGGCGGGCATGCCGTCGCCGTTGTAGCCGCCCACGCCGTTTCCGGCTACGGTGCTGACCACGCCTGCGCTATCTATTTTCCTGATGCGGTTGTTACCGCTGTCGGCCACGTAGAGGTTTCCTGCGGCGTCGAGGGCTATCCCCGTCGGGTTGGCAAAGGTCGCAGTCGCCGCCGGCATGCCGTCGCCGCCATAGCCGGCAATGCCGGTGCCGGCGAAAGTGGTGACCGTGCCGTAGCTGTCGATCCTGCGGATGCGGTTGTTGCCCACGTCAGCGATGTACATGTGGCCGGCCTGGTCCATGGCGAGAGAGCCAGGCGAGGAGAACGCCGCCGCCGAGGCGGGCCCGCCGTCACCGGTCCAGGAGAGGGTGCCGTTGCCGGCGAAGGTGGAGATGTTGCCGAGGAAGTCCACGCTGCGGATGCGGAAGTTGGCCGTGTCGGCCACGATGATGTTGCCGTTAGGGTCGCAGGCCACCCCCCACGGCTGCTGCAGCGCCGCCGCCGTCGCCGGACCGCCGTCGCCCGAGAAAGCCCACTCGCCGTTTCCGGCCACGGTGGTGACGATACCTGTCGCATCCACCCTGCGGACGCGGTTGTTGTTGGAGTCGACGACGAGGAGCCTTCCCTGCGGGTCGAAGGCGACTCCTCTCGGGGCCTGCAACTGGGTCACGGTCCGGTGCAGGCCGTCACCGTTGTAGCCGGGCTCGCCCGTGCCCACCACCGTGGTGATGATCCCGCTGGCGTCGACCATGCGGACCTTGTGGTTACTCTCGTCGGCAATGAAAACGTTGCCGGCCTGGTCCACTGCGATGCCGCTCGGGAAGGTGAGCGCCGCCTCGGTGGCCGGGCCGCCATCGCCGATGCTCCCCCACCACCCCACCCCGGCGACGGTGGTCATCATACCGCCGGCAACCTTTCTGACCCGGTAGTTGCCGCGGTCGGCGATGATCAGGGCGCCGGAAGGATCGACCGCGACATCGGCAGGCGCGTTCAGGGCGGCAGCGAGGGCGGGGCCGTCGCCGCTATAAGAGGCCATGCCCGTCCCCGCCACGGTGGTGATGATGCCCGCCGGGTCGACCCTGCGGATGACGTTGTTGTTGGTGTCGGCTATGAAGAGGTTGCCGTTGCCGTCGAGGGCGATCCCCATGGGGTAGTTGAGCCTCGCCAGCGTCGCGGGACCGTTGTCCCCCGCGTTGCCGGCCACGCCGGTGCCGGCGACGGTGGTGATCACCCCTGAGGAATCCACCTTGCGCACACGGTGGTGCTCGTTGTCCGCGATGTAGACGTTGCCGGCGTTATCGGCGGCAACCCTGGTCGCCCCGACCAGAGCGGATACTGCCAGCCCGCCGTCTCCCGCCCCGCCACCCGCTATGGTGACGATGTCCCCCGGGGCGGCCCAGGCCGGAGCCGTGAGCAGGTTCAACAGCAGTGCGAACACGACCAGGAACGACCCGGTAACAAAAGCACGGTGCGGCTTTCGGGTAAGGTACGGTTTCATGTAAGGGATCCTCCTCTTTGCCGAACGAGCTGTTAGTTCCAGAAACGAGAAAGCCCATCCACCGGGATAGGCTCACTTTCTCCACCCGACTTCGGTAGCCCCTCTTTCCAGTCGAGCGCCCGCTGGGTCGCCTCGCACTTGTCCTGGACAGGTGGCTTTGCGTCGCCGGGTCACCCCGGCTTTGCCTTTTTCAGTCAATTACTTAATTATGCTTTTAATACCATTTCCGCATAATAAGCCGGAACCACTAGACCACATGCTTCATATCAACGTTTACGACTGATTTCGATCATTAATAAAATCACGTAAACGCCCTTTGGGGCAGAGAGCGTACCCGCTTTGCTACCCGTTGTCAAACATAATTCAAATACTTTGATGTCTTCCATGTCAGGAAAAACGAACGCACTGCGGATGTGATGGATAGGAGGAGCAACAGGAGCGGGGAGAAGGATGGACCGTTTAAGCGGCTGGCGGTGGAAAAGCGTGGAATAGGCGCAGCAGCCCGTTGCGGACTGCTGCGCGAAGTGATCGGACTAAAGGACTCGCTGGCTACGTTCAGCGCGAGGTGCCGGGCGATCTTCTCGGTCTGCAGCGCGTTGTCTGCATTCCGGCTCCCCGCGGCCACGTCGTTGGCGCCCTTACGGCCCGGCCATCAGGGGCGCCCGTAGAGGTGGGCTACAGCTTGAAGTGTCCGACCAGTCGCTGCAACTTCTCGGCGCTTCCGTTGAGCTCGTGCGCGGCAGCGGCAGACTCGTGGGCACCGGAGGCGGTCTGGCGCACGGTCTCGGTGATCTGCTGCATGCTGCGTGAAATTTCACCGGTAGTGGCAGTCTGCTCCTCGGCTGCCGTTGCCACCTGATTCACCTGCATGGCCACCCCCTGTACCTGCTCGAGGATCTCCCGCAGCGCCTCGCCGGAACGAGCAGCCTCGACCGTCCCGGTCGCCACCTGCCCCACCCCCTGTTCCATGACCGCCACGGCATCCCTGGTTTCTTTCTGGATCGCCTTGATCATCTCGCCGATCTCGTGGGTGGCGCGGGTGGTCCGCTCCGCCAGGGCACGCACCTCGTCGGCAACGACGGCGAACCCCCGCCCCTGTTCGCCGGCGCGGGCCGCCTCGATCGCCGCGTTCAGGGCGAGCAGGTTGGTCTGGTCGGCGATGTCCTCGATGGTGACGATGATGGCACCGATCTGGTCCGAGCGTTCCCCTAGCCTCTCCACCGTCCTCGATGACTCCTGCACTCTGGCAGAGATCTGCCCCATCACCGAAACGGTGGTCTCCACCACCTGGGCACCATCCTGGGCCGAACGGCTGGCCACGATGGCACCCTCGGAGGCCCGCTGGCAGCTCTGGGCGATGTCGCCGGAGGTGGCGGACATCTCCTCCCCGGCGGTGGCCACCGTGGCCGATTGTTGCGCCACCTCCTCGGCCGCAGCGGCAATCTTTTCCGCGCCCGAACTGAGCCGCTCCGAAGAGGCCACTACCACATGCGCCGTTGCCGCGATTTGCCGGACCATGTCCTGCAGGTTCAGGACGAACCCGTTGAATTCCCTGGCCGTTTCGGCAAGCTCGTCCCTGGTGCCGATCTCCGCCTGACGGGTGAGGTCCCCGGCGCTCACCGCGGTCAGCAGCGCACGAATGGCGTTCACCGACGTCATGATTCCCTTCAGCAGCATGATCCCCAGCCCGGTCTGCAGCAGGACGCCCGCCAGGCCGATCATCACCCCCTCGAACAGGGCCTTGCGCCGCTCCGCGTCGAAGTCACGGTCCGCCTGCCGCATCTCCCGGACCAGCGAATCGGTCACCTTGTCCATCTCGGACTCAATATTTTGCACCTGCAATTCTATCTGGCGGTCCAGAGCGCGGACCTCCTGGACCGTGCCGTCGCCTTCGCGCAAGAGCGGCACCATCTTTTGCTCGAAGGTTCCGATCACCGCGGCCACGGCGTCCTTCACCGCGGCGACAAATCTCTTTTCCTCGGCAGTATCGGCAATGGCAGCGGTCGCCTCCAGGTTCTTCAGCACCTCTGCCTTTTTGGCCTGCCAGGTCTTGAGGATACGCTCCAGATCCCTGTTGACTTCCGCATCGGCTATGACCCGGTACAGGGCGAGCCCCCCCATGGAGGCTTCCTTGGCCAACACCGCAGCGTCCGAGCGCTGGGCACCTTCATCCTGCATCCTGCCGAGAGTCGCGATGGCGCGGAACTCAAGGGTAACGATGACGGCGATGGTAATCAGCATGACCGCCATGTTCATGATGATCTTGGCACGGATGGTTGCCATTTTTGCCTCCAGTCCCCCTGCAGTCGTTAAGCATCAGCAATTACCTATCGGCTCGGACCGCTTTGCGATGTATCAGTCGAATTGTAACGAAAGTTGCGCATTTTCCCGGTCGGCGGCTCCTGTCACAGCCGCCTTGGCACCCGGGTCCGAATCTGCCGCAGCTTCTTAAGCGCTACCAGTTTTCCTTAAAGTTTTCCGCTGAAAGACCGATTAGGCACCACTAAGAGTGGTGCCAGCTTCCCGTGGCAAAAGACATGAAATACTGCTACACTACACAAGTTGCCCGGACGTTGGCTGTCCTTAACATCTGTTATGACAGAGCGATCTGTTCGATCAGGGAGATGGTTAGATGGCGGAAGGTTTGCAACTCAGGAAGTTTCTCGCCCCGGAATTCATCTTTGGTGTCGGCGCCAGGGAGCTGGCCGGGCGCTACGCCAAAAACCTGGGCGGCCGCAAGGTCCTGGTGGTCTCGGACCCGGGGGTGGTAAAGGCAGGGTGGACCAAGGACGTAACCGACAGCCTGGACGCCGCTGGAGTTCCCTGGGTCCTCTTCACCGCGCTCACCCCCAACCCCAAGGCGGACGAGGTCATGGCGGGAGTGGCGCTGTACCAGGCGGAACACTGCGACGCCCTGGTCGCGGTCGGCGGCGGCAGCCCGATCGACTGCGCCAAGGGCATCGGCATCGTCTCCTCGAACCACAAGCACATCCTCGAATTCGAAGGGGTGGACATGGTGAAGTCCCCCATGCCTCCCCTCATCTGCATCCCCACCACCGGCGGCACCTCCGCCGACGTCTCCCAGTTCGCCATCATCAGCAACCCGCGTGAACGGGTGAAGATCGCCATCATCAGCAAGTCGGTGGTCCCGGACATAGCGCTCATCGATCCGGTCACCCTGATCACCATGGATCCCTACCTGACCGCCTGCACCGGGCTGGACGCCATGACCCACGCCATCGAGGCCTTCGTCTCCACCGCGAGCTCCTCCATGACCGACCTGCACGCGCTGGAGGCGCTCAGGCTCTTGTCGGTGAACCTCATCCCCAGCATCCGCAACCTCGACAACGAGGAGTTCAGGAGCCAGGTGATGATGGGAAGCCTCCAGGCCGGCCTCGCCTTCTCCAACGCCATCCTCGGTGCCAATCACGCCATGGCGCACAGCCTCGGCGGCGCGCTCGACCTCGCCCACGGCGAATGCAACGCGATCCTTTTGGACCACGTCATCGACTTCAACTTCGACGCCGCACCGGAGCGCTTCGAGCAGATCGCCCAGGCGTTCGGGCTCGACCTGCGCGGGCTCTCCCTCTCCCAGAAGAAGAAGCACCTCCTGGAGTACGTCCGCAAGCTCAAGGCCGAGGCGGGGGTGGGACGCACCCTGGCCGAAGTCGGGGTCGGACGCGACGATCTGAAGCTCTACAGCGAGCATGCCTTGAAGGACCCCTGCATGGCCACCAACCCGCGTCGCGCCTCCAAGAGGGATATAGAGGTCGTCTATGAAGAGTCCCTCTGATCCCCGCCCCCCCGACTCCGACGGGGCGCAGGACTCCCCCGACGCCTCCTCCCAGGAGGCGCTGGAAGCGTTGCAGCGCAAACTGGCTGGGCTCGGCGAAAACTCCATGCGCAAGACCTATTACCCGGAGCTGCAGGAGCGCCTGGAGGAACTGGAGCGTCTCAAGGCCTTCCTGGACCACAGCAACGACGCCATCTTCCTGGTCGAGGTGCGGACCGGGAGGATCGTCGACCTCAACGAATCCGCCTGCCGCCAGATGGGATGGAGCCGCAGCGAGCTCCTGGAAAAATCCCTGTTCGACCTCTCCGACCTGCACGACAATCCCGCCGCCGCCTCCCTGATCCGCTCCGACGAGGATGCGGAAGTACGCGACCTTATCGTCACCGAACTGCACCGGCATGACGGGGAGAGCTTCTGGGCCGAGCTGACGCTGAACCGGATGCACTTCAGGGATCGCGCCTACGTCCTGGCCGTGGCCCGTGACATCACCCAGAGGCGGGCCGTCGAGGAGGCGCTGCGTCAAAGCGAGGAGTTCCTGAAGAACATCGTGGACCACATCCCGGCCATGGTCTTCGCCAAGGACGCGCAGCAGCTGCGCTTCATCACCATCAACAAGTACGGCGAGGAACTGCTCGGCTTTTCACGAAAGGAGATCCTGGGCAAGCGCAACGAGGATCTCTTCCCCGCGGCGCAGGCGCAGTTTTTCAGCTGCAAGGATCGCGTCACCCTGGAAAAAGGGGAGCTGATGGAGATACCGGAGGAGGTCATCACCACCCCCTCCGGCGACCGGATCCTGCGCACCAAGAAGATCCCGCTCTTGGACGAGCAGGGTAAATCGCGCTACCTGCTCGGCATCGCCGAGGACATAACGGAGCGCAGGCAGCTCGAGGAAAAGCTCCTGCAGTCCCAGAAGATGGAGGCGATCGGGCAACTGGCGGGTGGTGTGGCGCACGACTTCAACAACATACTCATGGTGATCATGGGGTACGGCAGCATGCTGCGCAACGACGCGGCCCTTGCCGCGCCGCACCGGGAGCAGGTCGACCGCATCATGGACGCCGCCGACAAGGCGGCCCAGCTCACCTCGGGGCTGCTCACCTTCAGCCGCAAGCAGGTGATCAAGACCCAGACCGTCGACCTCAACGACGTGATCCGGCACGTGGAGAAGTTCCTGTCCCGCATCATCGGCGAGGACGTGCAGTTGAGGGCCGTGCAGGCCGGGCACCCCCTGCCGGTCGACATCGATGCCAACCAGATCGAGCAGGTCCTGGTCAACCTGGCCACCAACGCGCGCGACGCCATGCCGCGCGGGGGGCTCCTCACCGTTGAGACGTCGCTGCAGCGCATCGACGCCGCCTTCGTACAGGCCAACGGCATCGGCGAGCCCGGCCCCTTCGCCGTGATCTCCATCTCCGACACCGGTGTCGGCATGGACGACCAGACCAGGAAGAGGATCTTCGAGCCCTTCTTCACCACCAAGGAGGTCGGCAAGGGGACCGGCCTGGGCATGTCCATCGTGTACGGGATCATCAAACAGCACTCGGGCTTCGTCAACGTCTACAGCGAACCGGGCATCGGCACCACCTTCAGGATCTACCTGCCGCTGAGCGCCACCAGCCCGCTGGCCGAAGAGACACTCCGGGACCTGGAGCAGCCCAGGGGCGGCAGCGAGACCATCCTGGTGGTCGAGGACGAAGCTGACCTGCGCACCCTGCTGGAGCAGATACTCGCCGGCGCCGGGTACCGCGTCATCCTGGCCGCGGACGGCGCCGCCGCCATCGAGCAGTACGCCCGCCGCACGTCCCCTATCTCGCTGGTGCTCATGGACATGATCATGCCCGGCATGAGCGGCAAAGAGGCCTGCCAGCGAATCAGGGAGCTCGACCCGGCCGCGCGGGTGCTCTACACCAGCGGCTACACCATGGACATCATCAAGAACCGGGACCTCATCGAGGAGGGGACTGAACTGCTCATGAAGCCGGTGCGCCCGCGGGAGCTCCTGAATAAGGTGCGGGAGATGCTGGAGAGGTAGGGAAGGTGACTCAGGCGCGGCAGCGCATGAGGAAGAGCCGGTCGGCGTAATGGCCGGCCTTGGCGAGCTCGGCGCGGGAGAGATCGGCCGCCGGGACGGGGTTGCGGAAGCGGCGCAGGAAGCGGCGCTCGGCACCGTCCAGGGCGGCGTTTTCATGTCCGAGCCTCCCGGGAAGGTGCAGCGGCGCCAGGCGCCAGGGGGCGAGCGCCGGCGCGAGGCACGGGTTCAGCCGGTACACCCCCTCCTTTTCAGGGCAGGGGCCCTGCACGTCCCGCCCGAGGTAGAACACGAAGTTTCCCGGCGCGCGCCTCTGCCGCTCCAGCTCGCGCAACCTGGCGATCTCACTCTCCGGCTCCGGCAGCGCCCCGCGATGGGCGAAGCGCAACAGGGCGAGGCCGCTGGCCGCTATCAGCTCCAGGAGTTCTCCGATGCGGTAGCTGGTGACCTGGGGATGGAGCAGCGCGTCGGCAAGCCCGGAGCGGCTGGCCACCTCGTCAGAGCTCTCGAAGAAGTTCCTCAGTCGCGACCGTTTCCCGCTTTTCGCCACCATCCTTCGCACCTGTTCCGGATCCCGCACCTGCAAAAGCCTCAGCGCACGGCGGATGGAGTCCTCCTCCCTACGCGCGTAGTGGCTGTAGAGCATCACCCTCAGGATCCCCCCTTCGCAAAGCCGCGCCGCCAGCGCGCGCAGCCCGGCCAGCGGCTCCGCCAGGTGGTGCAGCACGCCGTAGGCGTCGATCATCGCGTACGGGCCCGGCGCCAGGGCCGGGTCGCAGAGATCCCCCGGCACAAAGTCCACCCCCGTTATCCCGTGCAGCAGGCAGTGCAGCCGCGCCCGCTTCAGGCTGTTGCCGGAGAGATCCAGCGCGGTGATGGGGGTGCCGGGGTTGGCGAGCGCGAAGGGATAGGGGGCGAAGCTGCCGCAGCCGGCGATCAGGATGCGGCGCGCGGCCGGGGGGGGGAGTTCCCCGTTGAAGAGGGCCCAGAGGGCGTCCAGGTTGTTGGCGTAGGTATCTGGGCGGCGCACCGAGGCGAAGAGCGGGTAGTCCGGGTAGGGGTAGAGTTCGTAGTGTTGGCGGACGCTTGCGGGCATGAGGGACACTCTAGCGTGCGCAGGCCACCTTGGCAAGGCTTCCAATGAGAAAAGGGGCCGTCGACATCCCGGCCCCTTCCCGTTTTTCTGTTTTATTCGCGGCCGCGCCGCAGCTTGCCGCGCCGCTCAATTGTCACGTACCCACCGTCAATTGACCGTCATCGTCCTCTACATCACGAACTTGATCATCGCCTGCGGCGCGAACTCGTTCACGCCCTTCACGCCGTACTTGTTATGCCAGTAGATCACCTCGGTGCCCACGTAAATGCCGTTGGGGGCGTCCCAGAACTTGCCCAGGTCGAGGAGCAGGCGGGGCTGCGCGTCGATGTTGAAGGAGAGGTTCCCCTCGCCGCCGGCGATGTCGGAGAACCCTTCGAAGATCATGTTGGCCTTACCCACGGCGAAGGGGAGCTGCCAGCAGGGGGTCACCTGGTAGGTGCTGCCGGACTGCTTGGGATCGTTGCGCACGTAGACGTTGAGGTCGGCGAAGTTGAACTTGGGGAGGTTCAGGCTGAGACCGACGCCGTACAGGTAGTTGCGGAAGCCCTGACCCATCTCGAGGGTGCCGGCGACCAGGACGTCCTTCACGAAGGGTGCGGAGAGGTCGCGCCCGGTGATCTTGCCGAGGGAAAGTCTCGGGGAAAGCTCGCCGTAGATCCCGGTGTTGTCCTTCTCGGTGTTGGTCACGTCGAAGAACAGGAAGGTGTCGCCGTACTTCCAGGCGTTGGCATGCTCGACCGTGATGGTGGACTGGGTGCCCTGGGTGTGCGCGTAGGGATTCTTGAACTGCCCCCCCCACAGGTACTGGATGTTGGTCTCATTCCAGAGGGTCACGCCGGCTTGTGCCTCTTCGGCGGCAAACGGTGCCAGCAGCAGGGCGGCGAGGGCCAGGGCTTTCAACCCGGTGGACAGGGCGCTACGGATCGATCTCTTCTTCAAGGTGCTCTCCTTTGTGGTACATGCTGACTACCTGGCGGTAGCTGAAAAACGCACTACAGGGGGATTGTCAACGGCGCGGGAACGGGCACAGCGCTGCCGTGACGGACAGCGGGGGCCGCACCATATCGGTCGACAACATGGGCACTCTTTCGGGGAAAGTCGCAGGCTGGGGGTGGTTTCTCTGCTAAAGGGGGATGCAACGCAGGAGACGAACCGCTGCGCCCTTACGGGCGCGTTCACCTTGTCAAACGTTTCCGCTTCAAAAGCGGCGTAAAGCTAGCACGTTTTTCGGCGCAGTTCACCTTTTTTTGATCTAATTAAACAGACCATAAAAATTGGTCAGACCATATCTCGCCATCTCATCAGCGTTTCCATGAGCTTGTTGGAAGCCTGCTGGAATTCGCCATCGTACTCCATCAGCCTCCGGGCCTCCTCGGTCTTGCCCTCGACCGCCAGCCCCGCCACCTTGCATGCTGCCTGGTGGAACTCACCGTGGAGTTGCTTGACCTGCTTGTAGAAGGAGGAAGAACTGTGGCGGGACGAAAAGGAGGTGTCGTAAAACCACTTGCCGAACTGGCAATCGGTCTCGGTGCAGGGGCCTTTGTGGTCTTCCAGCTGTCCCTTGCTGATCAAGTCGTTGAGCTTGAACTTGTACATGGCATGTTCAGTGATCGCGTTGTTTATCTCTTGCTTTTCCATTACCATACCCTCTCAGACTGGTTTGGTTTGCTATGAAACGCGTTCCCGCACCGATCGTACCGATGGCTTGTCGCGGTCACGCCCCTCCTCTCGTTTTGCGAGCATCCGAAGGGAACAGCAACTTCTATTCCAAAAACAAGATGTCTGTCCCGGCGCTACTCCATCCGGCGGCCCCGATGACTTTTCCTACTGTAATCATTAGCAAAAACGAAACCGCCACCCCAGCGCCCGCGCCTCAATATTAATCCAATTTAAACAACAAGTTAACGGCCTCTGGGTCATTTGGCGCACCGGCGGCCACCCCCCCGCCCCGACTCCCCCACCTGCAGCGACATTCACCTTGCAAAGACCGTTCTGCTATGGCAATTTTGGGCACTCAGGAGATGACCCCCATGAATACAAACAAACCGAGGCTCGTTGCCGCCGGCGACATCAACGCCTTCTTCGGTCTCATGCTGGACAACATGTCCGGCCTGGTGATCATGGCCGGGATCCTCACCGGCGTCTTCGGGATGCCGCGTGAACTGGTCCTGTCCCGGATGCTCCCCGGCAGCGCGGTCGGGGTTCTCCTGGGCGACCTGCTCTACTCGTGGCTCGCCTACCGCCTGGCCCGCCGTACCGGGCGCAGCGACGTGACGGCGATGCCCCTGGGGCTCGACACCCCCTCGACCTTCGGCATGGCCTTCGGGGTACTCGGCCCCTGCTTCCTCGCCACCAGGGACGCCCACCTGACCTGGCAGGTCGGCATGGCGACCATCGTGCTCATGGGGGCCTTCAAGATCGCCGTCTCCTTCTGCGGCCCCGCCTTGAGAAGGAACATCCCCCGGGCCGGACTTCTCGGGAGCATCGCCGCCGTCGCACTTTTATTGATCGCCTACCTCCCCTTCCTGAAGCTCTTCTCCTCGCCGGTGGTCGGCTTTCTCTCGTTGGGCATCGTCTTCATCTCGCTGTTGGCCCGCTTCCGGCTCCCGCTGCGCCTCCCCGGCGCCCTCGCCGGGATCATGAGCGGTACCGTCGCCTATTACCTATTGGGGAGCCTGGGACTCCTCCCGGGTGGCGTCCATCCCCTCCTGGCGGCAGCGCAGCCAGCCCTCTACCTCCCCCTCCCCACCCTCGAATTCCTCCCGGGGATACCGAGGGCGCTCGCCTACCTGCCGCTGGCCATCCCCTTCGCGCTGGCCACCGTGGTGGGGGGTGTCGACGTCACCGAGAGCGCGGCGGTTGCAGGAGACGAGTACAACACCCGGGACATCCTGCTGGTGGAGGGGGCCGCCACGCTTGTGGCCGGGTTGTGCGGCGGCGTGATGCAGTCCTGCCCCTACATCGGCCACCCCGCCTACAAGGACATGGGGGGGCGCGCCGGCTACACCATCGCCACCGCGCTCTTCATCGGCTTTGCCGCCGTCTCCGGCTACCTCTCCTTCTTCGTCGGGCTCCTCCCGGAGGCCGCCGTCGCTCCGATCCTGATCTTCATCGGCATCGAGATCACCGCGCAGGCCTTCGAAGCGACACCCAAGCTGCATTACCGCGCGGTAGCCATCTCCTTCATCCCGGTGATCGCCTGCCTCACCACCATCGAGTTCGGGCAGATGCTGGCCGGGCTGGGCAAGAGTTCCGCCGACCTCGCCGGCGATCTCCTGGCCACCTGGCAGGCCACCATCATCCTCGGCAACGGCTTCATCGTCACCTCGCTCCTTTGGGGCGCCGCCTTTGCCAACGTGCTGGACCACCGCCCCGGCAAGGCCGCCGTCTACCTCCTTCTCTGCTCGGCGCTGTCGCTTTGCGGCATCATCCACTCCCCGCTTCCCTCGGGCGCGATGTTCTCACCCCTCGCCCCGCCCCAGCCCATCGTGTGGCACCTGGCCGCCGGCTATGCCGTCATGGCCCTCTCCTTCTGTCTCCTCTCGCTGCTGGGCTCCCCCTCCGCCGCGCGGGAATGACCGCACCCGCTCCCCGCGGCGCCAACGGGCAATTCCCGCGGTCCGGATCCTTTCTTCCCCCCCCTGCCGGATGGGGAGCACCCGCTTCACGCACGACAAAAAAGCCGTCCCTGCCGGGGCGGCTTTTTGCTTCGGGGCAGGCGCGTATACGGACCTGGCAAAAGGTGTGGTGTGTGCTAGCATTGATTGCCGTCTGACCGACAGCTAATGGATCAGGATGCGCGAAATACTGTCTCAGGAGAACCATTGATGCTTACCATGCAGGAAATAAAGAACCACTATTACTTCTCGGATACAGACGCCGAAATGCTCAAAGAGCTTTTTCCCCTGGCGCAGACGAACAGCGAGGCGATGGTCGAGGAGTTTTACACCTACCTTCTGAAGATCCCGGAGACCGCCGTCTTCCTGCGCGACCCCAAGGACCTGGCGCGGCTTAAGAGGACCCACACCGAGTGGTTCCTCTCCCTCTTCTGCGGCCGCTACGACAACGAGTACATGCTGACCCTGCAGTCGATCGGGCAGGCGCACGTCCGCATCAAGGTGAGCGCCCACTACGTGAACGCCGCCATGAACGTGGTGCGCCGCTTCCTGATCGAGATGCTGCAGGCCAACTTCCCCGACATCTCGGTGCGCCGCAAGTACCGGATCGCGGTGGAGAAGATCCTCGACATCAACCTCGACATCATGAGCACCTCCTACCAGGAGGAGGAGCTGCGCAAGGTTTTCGTCTCGCACAAGATCGAGTCCAAGCTGATCCACGCCGCCGAGCGCTTCACCTACGGTCTCAACCTGATCCTGGTCATCGCCCTGAGCGGCGTCTCCCTCTCGGTGGTCACCCTCTTTTTCTGGGACCTGGTCCACATCTTCCGGGGCGACTTCGAGAAGGGCATCCTCTCAGCGCTCGGCTCCCTGCTGATCCTGTGGATGATGATCGAACTGATGGACAACGAGATCAAGACGCTCAAGGGGGGGAAATTCAACATCCTCATCTTCATCGGCGTGATCATCGTGGCCCTGATCCGGGAGATCCTCATCTCCACCCTGCGCCACGACGCCCTGGAGACCCAGGCGTTTTTGGCCGGCACCCTCCTCATCCTCGGGATCGTCTACTACCTGGTGGCCAAGAGCCAGGTCAACGGCGCCCACTGACCCGGGCGTTCGGAACACCGGCAGGCAAGATGTGAAAAGGGCGGCCCGTTTGGGCCGCCCTTTTTATTTGCTTCAGGTCTGACGCTGTCTGGGCCTGCGAGAGCCGGTCTGGTCCTTCGGGGGAATTGCCTTCGTTACCGCTTCACGCGCAATTGCGTAAATAAAATCGAAGCCGTGCCGATACGGGTACCAGAAAGCAGGAACACGTGGAGCCTTTGATGCACATCTATCATCTCATCGAGTTACGTGAAATCCACCCGCCGGCGCCTACTCCCCTGTTCTACGGCCGCTACCTCGCCGAGGTGCGCCAGGACGGGACCCTCTTTTGCGACAACCACCAGTTCGCCATCGACAGCCCGACCCCACCCACCCCCGGCACTAAGGTCATGATCTGGTGCAGCAGGGACTACTACTGCTGCCCCACTCAGGATTTCAAGCCCAGCTAGTCCGCCCGCCGCAGCTTGCCCGCCGCAATTCGACACATTTGCCAAGCTCCCGGGTCAGGCGTGCTGATGCCCTTTGCTCCTTCCCGCCCCGAGTACCGCGACAAAGCCGAGCGTTCCGCAAAGCGCCATGGTGCCGGTCATGGGAAGGGCGGTGCCGTTGTGGAAGGCGCCGACCAGCGCCCCTCCCGAGGCACCCAGGAGGTACTGGATGGTCCCCAAAAGGGCCGACGCGCTCCCCGCCGCCTTGTCGAAGGGGGCCAAGGCCAGCGCGGTGATGTTGGGGTAGAGCAGTCCGGTCATGCAGAGGCAGACGAAGATGAAGAGCATCTGCAGCGGGAACCCGCCGAAGCCGGTCGCCGTCGCGGCGATCAGCGCGATGCCGGCGCTGCCGGCCACCATGAAGGCGCTGCGGGCGATGGCCGCGGGCGTATAGCGGCGCAAAAGGCGCCGGTTCATCTGCGAAGCGCCGATCAGGCCGCAGGCGTTGACGCCGAAGAAGACGCCGAAGAACTGGGGCGAAAGTCCGTGCAGCTCGATGAAGACGAAGGGCGCGCCCGAGATGTAGGAGAAGTTGACGCCGGCCACGCACCCAAGGGCGACGGCGTAGCGCAGGTAGTGGCGGTTCTTCAGCAGGTGCCAGTACACCTTGGTCATGTCCGAGGCGCTGCGCCGGATGCGCCGCTCCGCGGGGAGCGACTCGGGGAGGGCCAGCGCCGCCGCCAAAAGCGAGGCGAGGCCGAAGACGCCCAGGAAGACGAAGATCCCCCTCCAGCCGCTATAAAGCAGCAGCTGCCCCCCCGCCACCGGCGCCAGGATCGGCGCCAGCCCCATGACCAGCATGAGCAGGGAGAACATCCTCGCCGCCTCGGCGGTGTCGTAGAGGTCCCGCACCACCGCGCGCGAGATGACCATACCCGCTCCCCCCCCGAGCGCCATGACCACCCGCCACGCCAGGAGGCCACCCCCGGTGTGCACCATGGCGCAGCCGATGGTCGAGGCGACGTACAGGGACAGTCCCAGAAGCAGCGGGCGGCGCCTCCCCCAGCGGTCCGCCAGCGGCCCGTAGAAGAGCTGCCCGGCCGCCGATCCGAACAAAAAGGCCGACACCGAGAGCTGCACCGTGCCGAGCGGCACCTTGAGGTCATGGGCCATCTGCGGGAAGGCGGGGAGGTACATGTCGATCGACATGGCGCTGAACGCGGTCAGGGCGCCGAGGATGAGGACGAAGACGGTCAGCTGGCGCCGGGTCATCTCGGTCGGGTGGATCGTTGCTGCGGTTTTGGCGAAAACCATCGGTACAACCTCGCTTGGCCGAAAAGTTGTTCAATACAACTATCGGGTCAAAAAAACTACTGCAAGTTGCGGCAGGCGCGGCGCAGGACATCGCGGCAGATCTCGAGTTCCTTCGCGTCGATCCCCTGCTGTGCCTCTTCCAGGATGCCGCGCGCCAGGGCGGTGGCCTGATCCATCAGCTCCTTGCCGCGGTCGGTCAGGTAGAGCAGCCGCTCGCGGGCGTCGCTTGGGCTCGGCAGCCTGGCGATCAGTCCTCGCTCCTCGAGCCCGGCTGCGAGGCGGGCCATGGTGGTCTTGTCCTTGGCCGTCTTCTCCGCCAGCGCTCCCTGGGGGAGCCCGTTGCAGTCCCAAAGCTGCACCAGCAGCGAGTACTGCTCCGAGGTGATCGTCATGCCGTTTTGCTGCAGCACCGCGGTGAAGCGCCTGAGCACGATTCTCGAGAACCGGGAGGCCAGGTGCCCCAGCGACTTGTCCAATCTGTATTCGGTCAGGGTGTCCATATAGTTGCACTCTACAACTTCTTTGCCGTCCCTGTCAACCGTCCGGCACGCCGGCGAAAAAAAAAGCCGGCCGCGAAGAGGTTCGCGGCCGGCCTGGGCGCTTCGACCCGTGACGGGTTCTGTCAGTAGTCGGTGAACAAGAGCAGGTTCGGCGATTTCTTGCCCGGGTTCCCCACCACACCCGGAGTCGCGTTCCCGGTCAGGGCGGCGGCGACCCCGGCAGGGGTGGCGGCGGGGTTTGTCTGCAGGTACTGCGCGGCGACGCCGGTGACGTTGGGGGTGGCCATCGAGGTCCCGCTCAAGGTGGCGGTCGCTGTGTCGCTGCTGTACCACGAGGAGGTGACGTTGGAGCCGGGCGCGAAGAGGTCGAGGCAGGCGCCGTAGTTGGAGTAGGAGGCACGGGCATCGCTGGAGGTGGTGGCGCCGACGGTCAGGGCCGCCGGAACGCGGGCCGGCGAATACCGGCAGGCGTCCTGCTTGCTGTTACCCGCGGCTATGGCGTAGGTCACCCCGCCGTTGATGGAGTTGCTGACCGCACTGTCCAGGGCGGTGGAAGCGCCGCCCCCAAGGCTCATGTTGGCCACGGCCGGCAGCTTCTTGTATTTGGTGACCCAGTCCACGCCAGAAACGACGCCGGAGATGGCACCCGAGCCGGAGCAATCGAGCACCCGCACGCCGACCAGCGCCACGTCCTTGGCCACGCCGTAATGCGAGCCGCCGATGGTGCCCGAGACGTGGGTGCCGTGCCCGTTGCAGTCCTGGCCGTTCCCCCCAAGCGCATCGTAGCCTATCGAGGCGCGGCCGCCGAACTCGGTGTGCGAGGTGCGGATGCCGGTGTCGATGACGTAAGCGGTCACGCCGACGCCGCTGTTTAGGTAGTTGAAATAGCCGTCGAGGGGAAGGGCGCGCTGGTCGATGCGGTCCAGGTTCCAGGTCGAGACGGCCTGGGAGACCTCGATGCCGATGGAGACCGCCTGGTCCTGCTCGATGTATTCCACGTTGGGGTTGTGGCGCACCCCCTGCAGGGCCTGGTCGGGGAGCGTCGCCGCGAATCCCTGCAGCGCGTCGGTGTAGAGGTAGTGCACCTTGCCTCCCAGCCGGCCTGCCGCCTGCACCGCGGCGCTCACCTGCTGTCCGGGGCTGCCGGGCCGGAAGACGACGATGTAGCGCCCGGGGATGGCCCGCTCGGCGCCCACCCCGTAGATGGGGGCGGGATCGTCGGGGGCCGCTGCCGCAACCTGCACCAGGGAAAGTATGCCAAGAAGAGCTATGCCAAACGGTATCCTAGTCATGAGGGACCTCCTGCCAATTGGTCGTTGCTGCTGCGCCTGTGTGGGCGGCAGCAGATTTGCCTACTATAGAACTCCGTGTCGCTCTCCTCAATAGGCCTTTTCCACCATCTGCGCTACATTCCACCTCTTACCCGTCCAGCATCTCGCGCACCTTTCTCAAAAGCTGTACCGGCTGCACCGGCTTGGTGATCAGCTGGATTCCCTGTTCCAGGATCCCGCGCCGCTCCATGAAGTCGGAGGTGTACCCGCTGGAATACAGGATTCTGGTTCCCGGCTTCAGCTGCACGATCTCCACCCCCGCCTCCATGCCGTTCTTCCTGGGCATGATCAGGTCCATCACCACCAGCGCGATGCTGTCGCGGTGCGCGGCGAAGAGATCCACCGCCTGCTGGCCGTCCGCGGCCTCGATGACCCGGTAGCCGAACCTGGTGAGGACGGTCACCAGCAACCTGCGGACCTCCAGGTCGTCCTCGGCCAAAAGCAGGGTCTCGGTACCGCCGCACGGCGGCGGGAGCTCCGCCTGCCCGGTCGGCCCGGTCGTGACGTCCTTTACCAGCGGCAGGTAGACCCTGAAGGTCGTGCCCCGCCCCGGCTCGCTGTAGACGTTGATGAACCCGCCGTGCTGCTTGACGATGCCGTAGACGATGGCCATCCCCAGGCCGGTCCCCTTGCCGACCTCCTTGGTGGTGAAGAACGGTTCGAAGATCCTGTTGCGGGTCGCCTCGTCCATGCCGGAGCCGGTATCGGTCATGATGACGCAGGCGTAGCTTCCCGGCTCGCGGTGACCGAACTGCGTTTCGATCGGTTCCTCCACCTCCACCACCTCCGCCTCGACGGTGAGCGATCCTCCCTTGGACATGGCGTCCCGGGCGTTGGTGGCCAGGTTGATCAGCACCTGCTCGATGTGGCCGCTGTCCGCGATGACCGGCAGGTCCGGCTTGGCGCAGCGCACCACCTTGAGGGTGATGTCCTCCCCGATGATGCGCACCAGGAACTTCTGCACGTGCTGCACGATCTCGCAGAGGTTGACCCGCCTGGGCTCCATGACCTGCTTCCTGCTGAAGGCCAGAAGTCCCTTGGTGAGCTGCGCCGCCCTCTCGGCGGAGACGAGGATCTGCTCCACCTCCCCCTTTTGCCGCTCGTCCAGCTTGGGGTCCGCCTCCAGCAGCGAGCAGTACCCCATGATCACCTGCAGCACGTTGTTGAAGTCGTGCGCCCCCCCCCCCGCCAAAAGCCCCACCGCCTCCATCTTCTGCGCCTGCCGGAGCTGCTCTTCCAGGCGGCGCTCCGCGGTGATGTCCCGCACCGTGGCGATCGCGCCGATGATCTCCCCCTGCGCGTCACGCAGCGGAGCGCGGGTGTCCGTCGCCCATCCCGAGCGCCCGGTCTGTTCCACGGAGAAGCGGAAGTCGATGGACCTCGATTCCTCCCCTTCGAGCGACTTTTTCAGCATCGCCACGATGCCGCTCTCCTCGAGGGAGGGGAGGAGCTCCTGCGGGTGCCGTCCCAGGATGTCCTTCGCCCCGATCCCGGTGAGCTGCTCCATGTACGGGTTCCAGACCTGGCAGCGCAGCTCCCGGTCGTAGACGATGATCCCTTCCTGGGCTCCCGCTATGATCTGCTGGTTGAACTGGCTCGCCTCGAGCAGCGCCTCGTCCGCTTTGAGCTTGGAGAAGGAGATGGCGATGTAGTCGATCAGGTCCTCGTACAGTGCGACCTTCTCTGCGGACATGAGCCCCGCCGCCCGGTCGCTGAACTGGAAAAGGCCGATCTGCCTGCCGTTGGCCCGAAACGGGATCAGGGCGAACGACTGGAACCCTTCGACATGGCAGCGGCTTCCCGCGGTCCCCGGCGGGACCGCTATCCCGTTCGAGGTCCAGTAGCTGCCGTGCGGGGTGCCCCCGTCGGAGTCGCCTAAAAGTCCGGTGATCACGTCGCCGCACAGGCAGCGCAGCGCCGAACGCCCCTGGGCGTCGCGGTACCACAACACGTCATCCGCCCCCAGGAAGTCCTCCGGCACCCCTATGGTCTGGTAGTAGGGGTAGTCGTCCCCCGAGCGCAGGCGGATGCCGATGGCACGGCACCCGGTGAGCTCGCGGAAAAACCGCGCCGTGCGCGACATCAGCTCGTTTAGGTTCTGGGCCTCGTTGCAGATGCGCAACAGCTCGACCGTCGCGTTGCGCCGCATCTCCTCGCGCTTTCGCGCCGTGATGTTGCTGCAAAGGGCGACGAAGTAGCCCCGCTCCACGCTGTAAAGCGACACCGCGTACCACTGCTCCAGCGGGGGAACGAAGGTCTCCAGGTGCTCCGGCTGTCCCGTCTGCGCCACCCGCCCGCAGGCCTCGAGCAGGTCGGCGTTGCTCTCCCGCACCCGCGGAATCACCTGCGAGACCCGCTTGCCGACCAGGTCCTCGAGTCCGGTCAGCTGCAGCAGGGCGCGGTTGACGTTCAGGAAGACGAAATCGTCGGCCGATCCCGAATCGTCCCGGACCATGCGGCAGGAGGCGAACCCCTCCAGCATGTTCCGGAACAGCTGCTGGTAGTCCTGCTTGCTTTTTTGCAGCGCCCGCTCGGCCTGTTTCTGAACGGTGACGTCGTTGAGCATGACCAGCAGAGATGGGGCGCCTTCCAGGACCACCACGTCGGCGGAAAAAAGGACGTCGATCACCTCCCCCGATTTCCGCTTCAGCTGCAGTTCCTGGCTGAAGCCCTGCCCCTGCCGGATGGTCGCCACGATCTCCTCGCGCGTCCCCTCGTCGAGGTAGATCCCGAGTTCCAGCGCGGTCCGCCCGACCACCTCTTCCCGCTGGAACCCCATGAGCCGCAGCCAGGCCGGGTTCACGTCCAAGAGCCGGCCGTCATCGACGGCACCGATGCCGATGGCCACCGGCGCCTGATCGAAGATGGTTCTGAACCGGTTTTCGCTGTCCCTGAGAGCGGCCTCCGCCTGTTTGAGCTGGGTGATGTCCACCAGCGTCGAGAGGATGACCCGCTCCCCTCCCACCGAGAGAAGTTGCGAGGAGAGCTGGGCCACGAAGGTTTCCCCGTTCCTGCGCAGGAACTGCTGTTCCCATCCCCGCAGCGTGCCGGTGCTCCGCAACTGCGCCAGAAAGCGCTGCACCGCTTCCGGGTCGGGCCAGATGTGCCGCCCGGACATGCCGATCGCCTCTGCCCTGCTGTAGCCGGTCAGGGCCTCCCAGGTCTCGTTCACATCCAGGAACACCCCGTCCTCGAACCGGCTCAGGGCGATGGCGGCCGGGTTCCCGGAAAAGGCACGGGAAAATTTCTCCTCGGACTTAAGCAGGGCCTCTTCGGCCTGGCGCCGGTCGGAAACGTCCTGAAGCACCGCGAGGATGGAGTTCGCGCGGCCATCAGAGCCGCGCAGCAGGTTGAGGGTGGCTTGGCAATAGACCGACGCGCCGTCGCGCCGCAGCAGGCCAAGCTCCGTCTGCACCGCGCTCCGCCCGCTTTGCCCCAGGCTCCTGAGGCTCTCCCGGCAGGTGTCCCGGTCGGCCGGATGGGTCACCGCGACCAGGTCCGTCCCCAGCAGTTCAGCTTCCCGATAACCGGTCATGCGGCAGAAGGCGGGGTTGACCTTGAGGAACGCGCCGCTCTCGGGGTCCAGCCGGGCCTCCCCAACGCTCGACTCCATGAACATGATGCGGAACTGCTCCTCCGTTTCCTGAAGCCGTTCCTGGGCCAGGCGCCGCTCCATCTCCAGGAGCTCGATGCGCGCCTCGCGCAGCTCCGCCTCGGAACTGGTCGCCAGCGCCCGCGCGTCCGTCTCGCCTTCGCGTGCCTGCTGCAGGCGCTCCTGCGAGAAGCCGAACAGGAACCCCATGACCACGAAGACCAGGACCGAAAAGAGGTGGCTTCCCTGGGGGAGCAGCAGCGAGAAGCGCGGCGGGATGAAGAAGTAGACGATGAGCAGCGCGGAGATGATGGTGGCGGCGCCCCCCCCCTTTTTGCCGGCCAGGCGGGCGCTGAAATAAGCGGCGGGGTAGAAGAGGAGATAGGCGAAAGGCTGCAGGAAATCCCAGAGGAGCAACTGCACCGCGCAGGCCAGAAATGGAAGCAGAAGCGCCAGCGCGACCTTCGCATTCTTTTTTGGCACTTCGTCCACCCTCTCCTCCTTCAGTGCATGTCGATCAGGAATCTCTTGGAGCCGGGTGCGACTGTCAACGCCTGACGTTCAACTGGAACAGGGGAACAGCAATAGGACTTTTCGCTGCAGATGGACCGTTTTGGAGGATACCGCACATAGTAGTCTACCTGGGGAAAGGTTTTTTGCAACAGCCGCGAGCATCGTTCAAGGCACCCAGAGCCTTCCTTCTTCCTGCCTGATGAGCCCTTCCCGTTCCAGTTGGGCGATGTTGCGCGCCAGCGACGCGGCATCCAGTGAGAGCGTCTCCTCCAGGCGGGCGATGCTCAGACCGGGCTGCGCCAGGATCCTTTTCAGGATCAGGCTCCGCTGCTCCCGGTTAGAGCCCCGAAACGGCGACTGGCGCACGTGGTGGGCGCTCTTGCGCCCCGGGTTCGCCCCGCCGCGCTTGAGCGTGGCCCCGTAGTCCATAAGCGCGTAGTACCAATCCCGGGGGTTGTCCCGGTCCAGGGTGAGCTCCACCAGGGGGAGGATCTCCGCGTCGCGCACCGCTTCTGCGTCGGCAAAGAAATGGTGGATGAAGACGGAGCGGATGTTGGTCTCGATGAAGGGGGTGGCGAGGCCGAAGGCGAAGGCGGCGACGGCGCGGGCGGTGTAGGGGCCGATCCCGGGCAGCGACTCCAGCCGCTCCACCTCTTCCGGGAGTGCCCCCCCGAAGCGCTGCAGTACGGCGCGGGCGCAAAGCTGCAGCGACACCGCGCGCCTGTTGTAACCAAGCCCCTGCCACAGCGACAGCACCCGGGAGAGTTCCGCACCGGCCAGCTCCTGCCAGGTCGGGAAGACGGCCAGGAACTCGAGGTACTTTTCGCGCACCCGGTCCACCTGGGTCTGCTGCAGCATGATCTCGGAGACGAGGATGGCGTAGGGATCGCGGGTCTCCCGCCAGGGGAGGCGCCGTCCCTGGGTACGGTAGTGGTCGAGAATGATGCGCCGGAAAGACGCCGCTTCCGATGTCGTTACTGTCTTATGCACCTGCCGCCTCCATGGCGCCGTTGGGGATGACACCCGCCGCCTTCACCCGGCGATTGTAGCCGCTTTGCTGTGCGCGACCAACAGGTAAATCCATCCCTTTTCATTCCTGTCCCGCCGCCGCACATTGAACAATTATAATCATTGTCACGATACCGCGTCGAAGTACTATTTATGATGGGTTGTCTCTCATAACAAGCGGGAAAAGGAGGCGCTATGAAAAGGCTGGGCGCAGTGGTGCTGGTACTGGCTGGTCTGTGCGGCTGCATTCCTACACATGACCTTGCGAAAAGTCTGCGTTATGCGGACAACACACCTGTCGGAGTGGAAAACATCAAGTTCATCGAACTGAACCAGATGAAGCGAGGGGAGGCATGTACCTTCAACATCTTCTATTTCATCCCGCTTTTCGGCGACGGCTCCATCCTCACCGCCGCCCACAAGGGGGGCATCAACAACGTTGAACTGATCGGCCAGACCGGCTACTGGTACTTCCCCTTCAGCACCGACTGCACCGTGGTCTATGGCGACAAGAGCGCCGTCATCCAGAAGCAGAAAGAGGCTCCCAAAGAAGCACCCAAAAACTAGCGAGCGAACAAGGGGCGGCCCCCGCCGGAGCTGCCCCTTCGCCCCGACGCCCCGCGGGCCGTCCGCAGCCTTCCCGCCCCACCCTTCCCTGAATCCCTTTGACATCGCGCGGCGCGTGCCTTAATCTGCTGCCGATCACACCGCCCTCTCACCCTATTGCACCGCAGTCCTATGGTTGGAACATGCAAAACCGGTTTTCACCCGCGCTCTCCGGCGTCCTCGCCATGGTCGTCTGCGGCTTTCTCTGGAGCCTCGCCGGCCTCTTCATCAAGGTCCTTGACTGGAACCCGTTCCTGATCGCCGGGCTCAGGAGCCTGATCGCCTTTTTGTTCCTGCTGGCGCTGGTCGGCACGGTACGGCTGCAATGGTCCTGGCCTCTTGCCGGTGCCGCGCTCGCCAACGCCGCCACCATGCTCCTCTTCGTGGCTGCCAACAAGACCACCACCGCCGCCAACGCCATCCTGCTGCAGTACCTGGCGCCCGTGTTCACCGCCGTTTTCGGCGTGCTCTTTCTCAAGGAGCGCCTGTACCGCGAGCAGGTGCTCGCACTGTTCATGACCCTCGTCGGCATGGTGGTGCTGTTTATGGACCGCCTCTCGCCGGGACAGCTCGCGGGGAACCTGATGGCGCTCACCTCCGCCTTCACCTTCTCGCTCATGTTCATCTTCACCCGGATGCAGAAGGAGGGGGACCCGCTGCAGTCGTTCATGGCCTCGCACGCCGTTGCCGCGCTGGTCGCCCTGGCCATCGCCGTCTTCCTCCCTCTGCCCGTTTTCTCCGCCAAGTCCATCGGCAGCATCCTCGTCCTCGGCGTGGTGCAGATCGGCCTGGCAGCCTTCTTCTTTTCCTACGGCATCAAGCGGATCTCGGCCGTCAGCGCCAACCTCGTCGCCGTCATCGAGCCGGTCTTCAACCCGGTCTGGGTCTTCCTGGTCCTGGGTGAAGCGCCCACCGCCAACACCCTGGTCGGCGGAGCGCTGATCCTCGGCTCCGTCACCCTCGCCAGCCTGATCAGCGCCCGCAGGATTCCGGCATACTCCTGAGTCTCCACTATTTAATAAAATCTTATTGCAGCCGCGGCGACAAAGGTATATATTCCCGCACAACTCGTGCGGCTTTATCGTGCGGGGTGAGACGCTCGGCCGGTTTTAACCCCACCGTCAAAAAGGACAGGAGGAGAGTGATGCCAGATTGCGAGGTTTTGTCGGGATGTATCTTCTTCAACGACCAGATGGCGAACATGCCTTCCACCAGCACCGTCTTCAAGATGATGTACTGCACTGACAATTTCGAGGCGTGCGCGCGCTTCACCGTGCGCAGGGAAGCAGGCAAGGAAGCCGTACCGGAGGACCTCTTTCCCAACCAGATCGACCGGGCACGGCAGATTCTTGGCAAGGGTTGACATCTCCCGGCGGGAGTTGTATAGAATCGTTTGTTTTAAAGCGATAAGCGCAGGTAAAAGGCCACGGAAATCCGGGGCCTTTTTTTAGTGACGAGCCGCCGGCGGTTTCGGAGGAAGGAGAAAAATGGTTTCAGCAGAACACGACGCCATGAAAAGGGGAGCCGCCCGGCTGTCGGTGGCGTCCAACGCGGTCCTCGTGGCCCTCAAGCTGGCGGTCGGCCTGGTCACCGGCTCCGTGTCCGTCCTTTCGGAAGCCATCCATTCCGGCATCGACCTCGTCGCGGCCGGCATCGCCTGGTACTCGGTCCGCGAGTCCGCAAAGCCAGCCGACGAGGACCATCACTACGGTCACGGCAAGATCGAGAACGTCGCCGGCACCATCGAGGCCGTCCTCATCTTCGGTGCCGCGTTCTACATCATCTGGGAAGCCGTCCAGAAACTGAGGACCGGCGTGGTCGAGATCGAGAGTCTCGGTCTGGGCGCGGCGGTCATGGCCGTCTCGGCGGTCGCCAACTACCTGGTGTCCCGACACCTGTTGAACGTCGCGGCCGCCACCGACTCGGTGGCGCTGGAAGCCGACGCCATGCACCTGCGCACCGACGTCTATACCTCGGCAGGGGTCCTCGGCGGGTTGGTCGCGATCAAGCTGACCGGGGTCCCGATACTTGATCCCATCGTCGCCATCGTGGTCGCCCTCATGATCGTCAAGGCAGCCTGGGACCTGACCAAGACCGCCTTCTTCCACATCCTCGACGTGAAGCTCCCGGAAGAGGAGGAGGCGGTGATCCGCGACGTGCTGGAGAACTACCGCGAGCACCTGATCGAGTATCACAAGCTGCGCACCCGCAAGTCCGGGCACATCCGCTACATCGACATGCACCTCGTGGTCCCCAGGCAGATGACCGTCGAGAAGGGGCACGACTTGAGCCACGAGGTGACGGCCGAGATCGAGCGCCGCCTCCCCTACAGCCACATCCTGGTGCACATCGAGCCCTGCGTCGGCGGCTGCGACCGCTGCACCGTCGACTGCCCGAAGCTCCCCGCGAAGCGGTGAGACCGGCCTGCTCGATGGCACGGGATGCGGGAAGGGAATGGTCGCGGCCGGGGCCGATTACGGGGCGCCCACCCCGCGGGTGAAGATGGCCAGGTACTGCTGCACCAGCTTTTCGTCCTGCTCCGGTGAATGGCTGATCAGGTTTTCGGTCGCCTGGCTGCTCAGGAAGAAGTAGTTCACCATCCCCGCCAGCGCCAGGGCCGCGTTGGTGGGATCGACATCGGCCCGGAAACGCTTCTGCCGTATCCCCTCCGCGATGGCCTGCGCCATGATCACGATCACCTCGTCGATGACCGGCATGACCAGGGTGGCGAAAAACGCCGTGGGGTTGGTGAGCTCGCTCGTGTAAAAGCGGAGCAGGTAGGGGTTGTTGCGGTGCCGCTGGAAGGTCCAGCGCAGGTAACTCTCCACCATCTCGACCGGGTCGCTCACCCGCTGCCTGATCTCGTGGATCTCGGCGAAACAGGCGAACTGCTGCTGCAATACCGCCGAGTAGAGCCCTTCCTTGCTCCCGAAATGGTAGGAGATCATCGAGATGCTGGTCCCCGCCGCCTGCGAGAGCTCCCTGATGCTGACACCGTGCAGCCCCCGCTCGGAGAAGAGCTGGGTGGCCACCTCCAGTAGCTTCCTGTTGCAATCCGTCTTTTCCATCGACCAAACCCCGCCCAAGTGATGCAAACCGGCAAGACATTAGCAAAATTCCAGGCGAAATACCAATTCTATTGCAAATAAAACGACGTGCTGTTATGTTGTATTCGAACGAACGTTCGATTTTACCGCTTCTGCCGCCGGAACTCTGCCATCCCTTTTTCCGCTTGAGCAGCGGATTGAAACCATTACAGGAGGATCCAGATTAATGTCCGAATTGCACAACAGGATCAGGAAGTCCAGCCTTCACTCACGGATCGTCAACGTCGACCAGGTCATCCCCATGTTCAAAAACGGGATGAACATAGGCTGGTCCGGCTTCACCCCGGCCGGCTACCCGAAGGTGGTGCCGATCGCGCTTGCCGACCACGTTGAGAAGAACCAGCTGCAGGGGAAACTGAGGTTCAACCTCTTCATCGGCGCCTCCGTCGGCGTCGAGACCGAAGACCGCTGGGCCTCCCTCGACATGATCGACCGCCGCTGGCCCTACCAGACCGGGAAGAACATCCAGGCCGGCATCAACGAAGGGCGCATCCGCATGGGTGACAAGCACCTCTCCATGTTCGCGCAGGACCTGGGGTACGGCTTCTACACCAAGGAGAACGGCGGCCGCCTCGACCTCGCCATCATCGAGTGCTCCGCCATCACCGAGAACGGCGATCTCGTTCTCACCGCCTCCTGCGGCGCCGTTCCGGAAATCGTGCAGATCGCCGACAAGATCATCATCGAGATCAACACCTCGATCCCGAACTTCGAGGGGCTGCACGACATCGTCGAACCGATATCCCCGCCCAACCGTCTCCCCTACCTGATCTGCCGCGTCGACGACCGCGCCGGCTCCCCCTACGTCCGCGTCGACAACGACAAGATCGTCGCCATCGTCGAGTCCGACCGCCCGGACAACGGCCGCGCCTTCAGCGAGCAGGACGACACCTCCGAGGCCATCGCGACACACATCATCGACTTCTTCTCCGCCGAGGTGAAGGCCGGGCGGCTCCCGAAAAACCTCCTGCCGCTGCAGTCCGGCGTGGGCTCCATCGCCAACGCCGTCATCGGCGGGCTGGCCAACGGCCCCTTCACCGGCCTCAAGGTCTGGACCGAGGTGCTGCAGGACACCATGCTCGACTTCTTCGACTCCGGCAAGCTCGACTTCGCCTCCACCGTCTCGCTCTCCTTCTCGGTGGACGGCTTCAAGCGCTTCTACGGCAACTGGGACAAGTACAGCAACAAGGTGATGATGCGCCCGCTCTCCATCGCCAACCACCCCGAGCCGATCCGCCGCCTGGGCTGCATCGCCATGAACACCCCCGTGGAGTTCGACATCTACGCCCACGCCAACTCCACCCTGGTCGGCGGCACCAGGATGATCAACGGCATCGGCGGCTCCGGCGACTTCCTGAGAAACGCGTACCTCTCCATCATGCACACGCCTTCGGCGCGTCCCACCAAGACCGATCCGACCGGCATCACCTGCGTGGTTCCGCACGTGCCGCACGTCGACCATACCGAGCATGACCTGGACGTCCTGGTCACCGAGCAGGGGCTTGCCGACCTGCGCGGCCTCGATCCCAAGAGCCGCGCCAAGCTCATCATCCAGAAGTGCGCGCACCCCGACTACAAGCCGCTCCTCTCCGATTACTTCGAGCGCGCCGCCCACGACTGCCTGGGGAGGAAGGCCGGCCACGAGCCGCAGCTTCTGGACCGCGTCTTCAAGATGCAGGTGAACCTGGCCAAGAAGGGAACCATGAAGATAGACAACTGGGACCTGTAAACTCCCCCCGGAGTTTGCACGAAAGCGGCAGGGAGCCCCGGGCCTCCTGCCGCTTTCTTTTTCACCGCAGCACCCACGGCTCCGCTTTATTCCCCTGCCCCCGACCCGGTTCCGAATCAAATAACTTATATCTCCATAAGAAGAAATTTTTTCACGTCGTTGATGCAATGAATATATAACCCTGTACTCTTGTTGTCACCAATGGAGGTGACTATGAGAATAACCATGAATGACTATGTCGGTAGCAGTTGCGAAGCAGTAAGCGACTCCCAGCGATTTGTCTACCTCTGGTTTCGTACCGGCGGCAATCCCTGCCTGCAGTGCGGCGTCAAGCCGGAAACCTGTGACTGGCACCGCCACTTGTCGCGCACGACCCGCCGTTTCGACGAGGCCCGAGCATGATTTTCCAGGGGTAGCAGGTTAAAAAACGCCAACACTGTTGTACCCTCTAGTGATGGAAAAAATCCGTCCCCTGACAGGCGCCCTCCTCGCCGTTCTCCTGATCGCCGCACCGGCGGCCCCCCTTCCCGTCCCCGAGCACCTGGTCTACGAGGTAACCTGGTCCGGGATCAAGGCCGGCTCCGCACTCCTCGAGGTGGCCCCCCAGGGGGAGGAACTGCGCCTTACCAACACCATCCGCTCAACGGGGATCGTCGCCGCCTTCTTCAAGATCGACGATCGGACCGAATCGGTGATCACCCGCGCCGGGAAGCCGAAGTTCTTCCGCGAGAACAAGCGGGAGGGGAGTTACCGGGCCGCGCGGGAGGCGACCTTCAATTTCACCTCGCTTAAGGCCAACAGCGTCGACCTTTTGAAAAGGATCGAGAAGAGCGATGCCATCACGCCCAGGACCTATGACAATCTCTCCAGCATATACTTCATACGCAGCAGCGAATTGACCCCGGGGCAGTCCATCTCCTTCGACATTTACGACACCCAGCGCCTGTGGAACACCGAGGTCCGGGTGGTGCGGCGCCAGGAGTTGAAGACGCCGCGGGGGACCTTCAAGACCGTGATGGTGACCTCCCGGTTGACACACAACGGCGAGGCGGCCAAAGTCGGCAACGCCACCTTCTGGTTCACCGACGACAGCCGCCGGGTCCCCGTCAGGATAAGCACCACCATGAAGATCGGGGAAGTCACCCTGACCCTGGTGGAGGGTGGCTAGCCTCCCCGTACTGCAAAAGCTGTTGCGGTCCGCTCCTTCTTTAAGGTACGATGCTCGCTGGTTTGCTCCCTTTGCGGGCGAACTTCCCGAACCAAAGAAGAGTGCGTACCCGACCCGATGACAGAAACCATTCCCCACCTGTTCAAGTTCCTCCTCGACCGGCTCCCCTCGGCTTCCGCCATGCAGTCGGTGCTGGCGCTGTTCCTGATCCCGGTCGGTGGCGGCATCCCCGCCGGAGTGCTCCTCGCCAAGACCAAAGGGCTGACCTGGCCTGTCACCACGCTCCTCTACCTCGTCTCGGATGTCATCCTGGCCATCGCCTTCGAACCCGTACTTCGGGTGATCGCCTTCGTCTGCGGCAGGATCCCATTGCTGCGCCGCGTCAGCGCCGCCATGCGGGCGGCCAACGCCCGCAGCGCCGCCCACTTCCAGGGGACGGCCACCGGACCGGTCGCACTGGTCATGATCGCCTTCGGCGTCGATCCCATGACCGGGCGGGCCTCGGCGCTCGCAGCCGGGCACGGTTTCCTGGCCGGGTGGGCCTTTGCCATAGCCGGCGACATGCTCTACTTCGGCGTGATCGCCTTCTCCACCTTGCGCCTTAACAAGTACATAAAGGACCCGGACACCACCATGTGGATCATCCTGGCGCTCATGCTCCTGGTACCGATGGTGGTGCGCCGCTTCAGGTCGGCGCGGGCCTTGAGCCAGCCACAGGCGCAGGAAAATGTCGCTTGAGACGGTTCAGCTCCGGGAAATTTCCTCATTTCTGCCACATTGCTTCCCTATTTTGTGGTTAAGGTGAGCCCGTGCAATGAGGAATCTGCCTGGAGTAGGCCGGTACGGACCGCAGGCAGTGCCACACAGAAGGGGGTATCAATGAAAAGACGGATCACATCGTTTGTTGTGCTTTTGGCCCTGGGAGGGTGCGTTACGGTACCCACCGGTCCCAGCGTGAAGGTCCTCCCGACCAGGGGGAAATCCTTCGAAACCTTCATGAAGGAAGACGCGACCTGCAGGCAGTGGGCGAATTCCCAGATCGGGTCGCCAGTGCAGGAAACCTATGACAAGAACATGGCGACCAGCGCGGTGGTGGGTACCGCAGTCGGCACCGGCGTCGGAGCCGTGCTCGGCTCCGCCTCCGGCAACACCGGTGCCGGCGCCGCCATCGGTGCCGCGACCGGGCTTTTGTTCGGGGCCGCGGCCGGTTCCGGTTCGGCCCAGGTCTACGGGGCGCAGGCACAGCGCCAGTACGACAACGCCTACGTCCAGTGCATGTACACCTACAACAACCAGATTCCCGGGACCAGGCAAACGGTAGCGGCCCGCCCCGCCGCACCGCCTCCTGCGCTGGTGGCCGCTCCCCCGGTCGCTCCTCCGCCGCCGGTAGACGCCCCGCCGGTCATGGCGCCCCCTCCGCCTCCTCCCCCCGAGCGCGTCGTCGTGCCTGCGCCGGAAGAGTACGAAGCGGAGCCCCCCGAATTCGTCTACTCGCCCCAGATGGGCGCCTACGTCGCGGTGGGTGTCCCGTATGATCTCATCTACACCGGCAACGAATACTTCTACTTCTACGGCGGCAACTGGTACCGCGGCGCCTACTACAACGGCCCGTGGAGCTATGTCCCGCGCAACGCGTATCCTCCGCTCTTCGTGCGCTACGAAGTCGTGAACATACGCCAATACCGCGATGTCGAATACCGGCGTTACGTGCGCGACAGGGGCCACTACGACGGCCGGGTCTATCGTCCGGTGTACCGGCGCGTGGCCAGGCATCGCCCCGGCTACTGATCCTTCTCCCGATTCCCGAGGGCACCCGTTACCGAGCGGGTGCCCTTCCTTGTTCTTCGCTCCCTCCCCCCTTCCCCATTTCAGCCGCCGTTCCCACCGTTCCTCTCCTTCGCGCATTGACAAAACAAACCATTAGGATACTTTCATTTAGTCCGCAGATGGCGCGGCTCTTTTCTGTACCAGAGCCACAGAGGTAGCCTCGCCGACAAAACATCGACGCTACCCGTTTGCGGGAACGCCGCGGCCAAGGGGGAACTGCATGAAAGGCAAAGCGATAGGGGTTTCTCTGGGCGTCGTGGGAATGATTTTGTGGTTCATGCCGCTGGTAAAGGTGGGCTTCAACGTGTACGTGGGGGGGAGGCAG
The DNA here is from genome assembly GCF_019063885.1 of Geomonas diazotrophica. NCBI lineage: Bacteria > Pseudomonadati > Thermodesulfobacteriota > Desulfuromonadia > Geobacterales > Geobacteraceae > Geomonas > Geomonas diazotrophica. The sequence continues at coordinate 4,233,160 of NZ_CP077684.1, forward strand.
ATCGGCAATATCAGTTACATATTGGTGGTATGCTCGCTTGCCTACGCCATTTGTTCATTCTTCGAGCTGCATAGGGTGAGGGTCATCGCGGCCACCATATCGACCGCGATCAGCATGCTTTTTCTTTCCGAGGCGTTGACCAATGCCGCCTGGGGCCTGTACGGCCTCAACATTGTGTCCATAGCCAGTTGGCTCGCGGCAGTTACCGATTGGGACGCGCGCAAGAAATCGGCGGAGGATGTTCAAGGCTGAAGACGACCGGAACAGGATCATCGCCGCCGGGCGTTGCGGCTCGGGGTCCTGTTCCGGTCCTCACCACCTTACTTCCCGCTCCCCCGTTCGACCGGGTACTTCCTGTCTTCCGCCAGGCTGAGGAGAAAGCCCTTCATCTTTCCCAGTCCTTCCGTCGTGTCGTTCCATCCCAGCGTGCCAAAGCGGAGATCGTAGGCCTCGTAGCCGAGTTGGTTCAGCATCAGGGTCGCCGCCGCCCCGATGTGGCCGATGTAACAGACGACCACTATCTTCCTGTCCGTCGGCAGCCTGCCGAGGCTCTCCTTGCTGGCGAGGTCCTTGAAGGGGATGTTGATCGCCCCGGGGACATGCCCCTTGTCGTAGTCCTCCGGGCGCTGAATGCTGACCACGAAGACCCCCTTGCCCCCGTCTTTGCCGGCCTCGCGGGACAGTTCGCTGCGGTCCATGAACAGATTCCTGCCCGAGCTCACCACGCCCCTGGTCCGTTCCATGATGAGTCCCATCCCGTTCGCCGCCTTGCTGGAAAGGGGGGGAAGCGCCTTCCCCGGTGCGGCTTCCGTTTTCTCGACACCGGCGGGATACCCTGCCGAAGCCGTGTAAGGTGCGGCGGATTCGGCGCGGTTCCAGTGGCTGAGCCCCATCGGCATGGCGGTGGCGCTGTAGCCGAGCTGGTTGAAGTAAAGCGACGCCACCATGGAACGATGCCCGTCGTCACAGGTCAGCACGATCTTTTTGTCGCGCGGCAGGAGGTCGAGCGTCTTTTGCTCCGTCAGTTCGTCGAACGGGATGTTTACCGCACCCGGGACGTGCCCCCTGGCGAACTCCGCGCGGGACTGCAGGCTTACCAGGAAGAAGCCATGGTCGCCGCCTTTCACCACCTCCGAGTACACCTCTTCGGCCGTCATGAAGGGGGGAGCCGCAAAAAATGAGGCACTCCTCTTGAGGATCTCCTCCGACAACTGGGCCGATCCCGCAACCTGTACCGGTGAGCCCCGGCGCTCCCCTTTCCCGTCGCCCGGGCCAACCGCGCCGGCCCATGCCGGGAGGGCGAGGCAGATAAGCAGGAGCGCCATGCGAGTGATCGATTTGCCGCTAGTGGATCTGATGTTCATCCGAGTTCTCCTTCAGTCAGAAAGTTCCGTACACGGCGTAACGCCGTTGCCGCGCACTATCCCACTCAGCTACCGCAGGCTCAAGGAGAACTTGATGAACGGGTCAATCAAAGGGATGAACGGTGCCGGCGGAGCAGAGGGCCTTCTTGACTGCCGGCACCAGGCGGCGGGAAACGGGAACGGCGGGGATGGCGGGTTCGGAGAAGGAGACCATCATGCGGCTGTCGCCGGCAGGCCCGATCGCCTTCACGTGCCTGAGGTTCACCACGAAGCTCTTGTGCACCTTGAGGAAATCGGGGGTCGGGAAGCGCTGCAGGACCGCCTTGAGGCTCATCAGGAGATAAAACTTTTTTTGCGGGGTATGGATGCGGCAGTAGTTGCCGTCGGCCTCGATCAGGTGTACCTGGTCCGCCGAAAGGAAGTGGAAGGCGCCGTTCTCGTAGATCGGCATTTTCTTCAGTTCCAAGTGGCCGCTCGTCGGGTTGGTGCGGGCGCCGGTCTGTTCCGACAGGTCCATGAAGGAGACCGCCCACGCCATCTGGCTGCCCGGTACGAAGAGACGCGACAGGGTGATCATGAGCACCTTGCCCAGGAAATCGATGACCATCGACCTCGGCTTCGCCCCCTGCAGACCCGAGAGCGCGTCGAGGATGCCGCGCACCTTCTCCCGGCTCCTTGCGGGGTGCATCTGGAACAGGTTCTGCCCCACGGGTGCCATGCCCGGTTCCGCAATGCGGAGCGCGTGCTCGTTCATGCCGAGCACCTGCCAGTCCTGCGACAGGAGAACCAGTCCTATATCGATGCTGTTGCCTTGGTCGCCCAGGTACTGTTCCAGTGACATGGAAGCGACTCTAGCCACTTTTATGAATCGATGCAAGCAAAACGCGGCACCCCAAGCCCTCTCACCCCCGTCGCGCCGCCTCGATGGCGGCGATGTCGATCTTCACCATCTGCATCATCGCATCGAAGGCGCGCTTGGCCGCCGCGGGATCGGGATCCGTTATCGCCTCCGTCAGGGCCACCGGCGTGATCTGCCAGGAGATGCCCCATTTGTCCCTGCACCAGCCGCACACAACCTCCACCCCCCCGTTGCCGACGATGGCGTTCCAGTACCGGTCCGTTTCCGCCTGATCCGCGGTTGCGACCTGAAACGAGAATGCCTCGTTGTGCTTTACCTCGGGTCCCCCATTGAGCCCGAGGCACGGGATACCCATCACGGTAAACTCGACCGTCAACACATCGCCCTTCTTCCCGGACGGGTAGTCTCCCGGCGCGAGGTGCACGGCGTCCACGGATGAATCGGGAAAGATCCCGGCATAAAAGCGCGCCGCTTCTTCGGCGTCCCCATCGTACCAGAGGCAGACGGTGTTCTTTGCTGGCTTTGTCATGTCATTTCTCCATTGCGATAGCCACCGACGCCGAAGCGGACGATGCGCTCGCAGTCATAGTGGGTTGGCTCGCCCGACTGATTCAGGACCAAACTCTAGCAGCGGCCCATCGAATGTCAAAATTCCCGCAACGCCCTCCTTCATCGTGGCCTCCTTGAACGAACACGGGCGCACCCCGAATGGGATGCGCCCGTGATGAAGCGGCAGGGAAGTCGGCGGAGCGTTCCCGCCCCGTGCAACTACCAGTAGATGAAGGTCCCGACGGCGCCGATGTTGGCGTCCTGGGTCGCGCCGTTGAACCAGCGGTCCTGCGCCCAGGTGTACTCGCCGATCACCTGGACGAACTTGTTCACGTTGTAGGTCACCGCGACCGTGGCCGCCTGCTGTTTCTGGATGTTCAGCTCGGTATCGTCTCCTGCCAGTTCTGCCCTGCTCTGGCCGTAGTTGAGTCCCAGCTTCACCACCGGGGTGACCTGGTAGGTCGCCTGGTTCAGGAAGCCCCAGTTGGTCCTTTCCTTGCCGTCCGCGGAGAGCGCGTCAGCCCCCTGCATCCCGAGCATGCCCAGCGCCTTCCCGCCGTAGCAGGAGGTGAGGAGTTGGAGGCCGCGAACGTCAAGCTGCACGCCACCCGCGCCGCCCAGCGAGGTCACGTGTCCGCCCGGGCGAACCGCCGGGACCACGTGCTCGGGAGTGATGCTTCCATCCGGATTCACGGTGACCGGAACCGTGACGAACTTGGCGTCGGAGAAACCCGCCTGCTGGTACAGGCCGGATACCCAGGCCTGGAATTTGCCGCCGGTGAAGGGGGTGGCATAGGAAATCTCGGTCTCCAGGCGCGGGACGTTGCGGATCGTCGCGGCCCCGATGTTGTTGGTGTCGTTGACGCTGAAGGCGACCTTCAGACCGTTGAGGTCCGGGGTGGTGTACCTGATCTGCGCCCCGAAGTTCGGGTAGAGGTAGCCGTAACCGATGTGCCCCATGGTAGGCCCGCTGTCCACCGGGCCGATCACCCCCGCCCCGAAGAGCGTCATGTCGGTCAGGATGTTCTTGGCCTGGTACAGGTTGATGGCGCGGCCGGCGAGCACTTGGCCGAAGGAACCCGTGGCGGTCATGTTGATCTCGCGGAAGTCGATGTTGGGCGAGAGGTCGGTGCGGGAACCGCCGTTGTTCTGGACCTGCGGGTACAGTCCCAGGCGTACCGCGTAGTCCACGCCGTTGGTGGTCGGAGCCTGGATGTTGAGCCCCACGCCCACCGGAAGCAGGCCGGTCCTCACCCTGAACTGCTGCTGGTTTTCGCCGGTGCCGGTCTGGTTCCCGCCGATCTCCCCGCCGATGACGCCTGCCGGTCGCGTACCGACCGATTCATAGGTGGCGAAGACGTTGAGGAAGCCGTCCGTGGAAAACTTCCAGCCGTTGGCGCCGCCGATGTCGAAGGCCTGCGCCGAAGGTGCGATTGCCGCGACAGCCAGGGCCGCCAGCATGGTGATCATCTTTTTCTGCATTCTTTCCTCCTGATTTCTCCAATTCGTAATCGCAAAACTCTTTTTACTGCATTGTCATACTTTACAGACATCCACTTACCACTTGCTTCTGACGCAGTTTTTGTATGACAAAATTCGTGCACATGAATGTACGACATAAACGCGTACTATCTAGTATTTTTCTTGCACGCTTTGAAGCGGCAACAATGCATACGGTTAAATAGAATGCTTTTATAGCAACTGTCGTACCTACACCAGCCTCCGGATTGATATCAAAACCTGATGAACCTATTACTGTTTGTAAACAAAGGGGTTTTCACTTATAAGAGCTTTTGTCGAGGCAGGAAGATTACGAGGACATGCTTTAAAACGGAACGACTGCCGCGGTCCACGGTGGAACACGTACCGTTTTTGGAACAGCCGGTCCGTTCCATAGCGGCGCAGTCCGGCGCTGCAGTATGGGGCACGCCCTGACTTGAACGGGGAGGTTGATCGGAAATGCTAGCGGGTGTGTACCCCTGGTTCCCCGGGGAGTTCCCCTACCCGTTAGAGTCACGATCTGGCATAATGAAGGGGTGAAAAGAGGTGAGAGAGATGAGATGCGACTACAAAGATGACTTCAAGATCGACTACACCGATTCCCTCCACATCACCAAGGGAAATGGGGTCGACATGACCGTCAAAGCTGAAGACATACCGGCCAACGTGAAACTTTGCCTCAACTCCGCAGTGGTCCGTGACAGTTGCCACGAACTGAGGGCCGCGGCAAGGGCGCTGACCAGCGACATAAGCAAGTCATTCAATATCGAATAAGACGCATTTTGTGACCGCTGCAAATAAGGCCACCCGCATCGCCGCGGGTGGCCTTTTTACATCTGGGACCAGTAACCGATAGCGCCCAACTCTACCAACGGATAAGACCGGCTCGCAACGGGTTCAGATTTTTTCTTAGCGCTCCGGTTGACAGCAATCAACATTGCTGTCATTTTTTAACAATTACTAATGCTGGCGACAGGAGGGAGTCATGGGATTCGAACTGGAGTCGTTGTACCAGGCAATGACGTTCGCGCTCATCGATCTGGTGGCTGGGAATGAACAGGAGCGTTGTGTCGATGTGGGCACTCGCGGCGACGCTGCGCGGATCAGGGTCTTGGAATCGACAGGCGAGGTAATGATGACTGTGTATGGGACGGGGTCCTCTGAGGTTGGTGAGCAGCTTGTGCTTTCCTGTCTGAAAAGGATCAGCGTGCAGCGCCTGGGCGAACTGCACAAGGCGCCGTTGAAGAAGGCTGCGCCGCTTACACTTGCCAAAGGATAGGGGGGGGTATGGAAAACGGAGCGTTCGAGATTGCAAAGTTGTGGGAAAGTGTCGCCTTGAACCTTTTGCAGCTCTGCATGCGCGATTTCGGCGACAAGGATTTCGGAGTGTTGTGCCTGGGGGACGACGTCCACCTGAAGGTGACCGGTCTCTCTACTGACACGGAAATCAACGTCGTGGGGGGTGGGGAGTACAACGACCTGGGGAAACAACTGGTACTTGCGTGCCTTCAAAAGCTAAGCGCTGGGGACCTCGTCGAGCTTCACCTGAAGGAGCTAAATAACGAAGCCGATGTGCTGAAGCAGGCGTAGCTCACGCTTGTGAGGGGAAATCTGTGCAAGGAAAACCAGAGGGGCGCCCGCACCACCGTCTAAAAGCCAACAATCGACAACAGCCCCCTCTGTCTCCATCCGACGGGTTTTACACCCGTGGGCGCCGACCCTTTTATCTGGGCCGTATCTAAAAAGTTACACAACCTACCTACGTCCCTCCAAGTTTTCCACTTAATCCACCAGCGCCCACCTTTGCATCGCCCGCATGTCCCACCCATTTCTTCAGGACTTACCCCAGGCGCAACGGAAACCGGTTCCCGATCAGTGTCCGTTCAGGTCGCGTAGTACTTGTCCCTGCAGGAGGGACAGATGCCGTGACTGAACATGGCGTCCGTATGCGCGCTTATGTAGGTTTCGAGCTGTTGCCAGCTTTCCTTGTCGTTGCGGATGTTTTTGCAGTGCATGCAGATGGGGATGATCCCCTCCAGTTGTTTGACCTTCGCCATGCTCGCTTCCAGCTCCGCCACCTTGTCGGACAGCCTCGTTTGCGCGAGTTGCCTGTCGCTTACGTCGTGGTTGCAGGCGCGCAGCCCGAGACTTTTCCCATCGCCTGACTGCACCCTCCGGCAGCTGTGCGAAATCCAGCGCTCGGCGCCGTCTTTGCGCACGATGCGCAGGTCGATCGGTTTGGGACTGCCGTCCTCGTAGTTATGGTTGACGTGGTCCTCGTAAGCGGCGACGTCGCCCGGGTGCAGGATTTTCGTCAGCAGTTGCGGGTCCCGGTAGAATTCTTCAGCCGTATAGCCGCTGACATTCACACACGCGGGCGAGATGTACTCGAGCGTCCCGTCCGGCGCCTGCCAGAATTCCCAATGCGAGGTGAAATCGGCCACGGTCCGGTAGCGAAGCTCGCTTTCATGCAGCTTCCTGTTCGTGACGATGAGCCGCACCCCGAGAAAGGCTATGATGAGCCCACCGACGGCAAGGGCCGCCATCTCCTTGCCGTAACGGGCCCAGATATCCCGGACGGTGAAGTAGGGAGACTGCTCGAACGGCGGCATGCGCAGCTCCCTCAAGAGCTCCTCCACCGGAGCGTAATCCGCCGGCACCGCGAAACCGTGCAGGCCGTTTGGCCGAACCACGTGCCTCATGGCCAGAAGCGCCGCGGCTACCTGCCGCGCCGCATCCTGGTCCGCGTGGGGGAGGGCCACGAAAGGCCACTGGGGGTAGAGCTGCGTGGAGGTGATGGCCGGGTAGCCGGGGATGTTTTTCCGGTTCAGTATTTTGAGCCGGGAGAGGTCGACTTTCTTCTCCGCCGCCATTTGCTCCAGAACCCCGGTCCTGACCATGCCCACGTCGGCACGTCCGTCGATGACCGCCGACACCGCCGAATCGTGCGGCATCCCGGTAATCAGGAGCTTCGCATCCGCGGGAAGGCGGACCCCCGCCTTGGCGAGCTCGTACGCCTGCGCCTGGTACCCCCCGAGGGAGCCGGTCCCGACGACGGCGATCCGCTTTCCCTTCACGTCGCCCAGGCTCCTGATGTCGGTCCTGTCGGCCCTGGCGAAGATGACCCCGCCGAACGAGTGGATCTCCGTCCCCCCCTCATCCTCGATCATCGTCGCCAGGACCCCGGACATCCCGTTCGCATGCCTGAGCTGCACGTAATGTCCCGGGTTGGTGAGGACGAAATCGAGCCTGTGAGCGGCCAACTCCGCTTCCAGTTCGGTGTAGGTATAGACGTCGAGGCGCACCTCGTGGTTGGGCAACGCTTCTTGCAGATACCGCGCGAGGGGCAGGAAGCGGGCCGCGGTCTCAGGCTTCGGCCTGTGTGCCAGGACGCCGATTCTGATCGTCGGTTCGGCGGCGGACGACATAAACGTGGGGACGAGACTCAGTGAGACGAGGATAAGCAGGAACTGCGTGAGTTTTCTCAGTCTGGGATGTTGCCCTGTAAGCATGCGCGCTCCGGATAGACACTAGCTGCATCAAGATTAACGCCTTTCCCGGAAATTAAAAGTGAATGCGGGAAATGCCGCCCCTTTCAGGTTACTACGCAACGGCACGGTGAGCGACGGGCGGATAAAGGGGATGCGTCCCAAAGGATTGGGAGGTTCCGAGGGGCAGTTTCACTATTCCTGATGGAATTTGCCAAAACCGGAACAGGTTTGCACTATTTCCAACGGAATAGTGAAATTTGAGTTTGGTTTTGCACTATTTCCAACGGAATTGTACAATCGTCGGCCAAAATCTCACTATTTCAAATGGATTAGTGCAAAGCGTCAGAGGGACGCCCATGAAATTATGCGTTTCTATCTAAGATCTCAGCTGCCAACCGTTCGCGGCAGCTAAACCCGCGCCGCGAACAGCCGACCTACTCACTGATGACTGGGTAATACCCAGTCTGGTAGCGACCTCAGTTTCAGTCATTCCTAGTTCAAAGGTTGCCCAATAACATAAAAGGCTTCTTGCCTTCACCAGCAAAGGCTCTTTGCCATGTTGCCAAATTTGCGCAACTTCCATCTTCAGCAACCGTGCAACTCGCTCCACGGCTTGCTCAAAATCAAAGCCTTCCGCCCGATTCGCTGTTATCCTCTCCACATGCTCTTCCGCCCTTTGTAACACCCGCTCCACAAAATCACTGTCACCAAGGATTCGTTCATCGCTTTTCAAGAAGATCCCAGCGCGTCGAGCAGCTACGACTTCCTCCCATCCCCCAGCGCTTCGCACCAAACCTCCGCCAATGAGATCGGGCCTGTGCCCACTCTGAAGTCCATCGCGGATAAAATTCTCATAGTTACTGCGGGCCTCCTGCTCATTGCTTCCAAATCTGTCCAGGACCTCCGAGGTTTCTTGCCATGGGTACTTTTTGTCGCCGAGCAGTTGACCATGCCCACAAAATCTATACAGTCGCAACTCAGGTACTGTACAGATAATTCCGGCCCGAATCGGGTTCAGGTGGATATAGCGCACCAACTCGAGCAGGTATGGATCTATTTGGCACAGGATGGATTTGTATCGATTTTGGAAGAGGTGGCCCGAGCGGTTATGACGATGATTGAACTCTACCGCGTACCCCGTGGTCAGGCGACGCATGACGTCGGAGATGGGAGTATTGCCGGTTTGGAGCAGCAAATGGAAGTGGTTGGGGATAAGCGCCCAGGCAAAGCAACGAGTCGAGGACTTCTTTAGAACTTGTCCCAGGCGCAACAGAAAGCGGTCCCTGTCGCTGTCATCGAGGAAGATCTTTCTCCGCTCGATGCCACGACAGATGATGTGATGGCATGCACCAGGAGCGTCTATTCGGGCTTGTCGTGGCATACCCAGAAGGTTGCCACACCCCTCCTACATTAGCAACAGGTGCACCGGGTTGAGCAGACCATGCGCGAAGGCAGAGAAACGCATAATTTCATGGGCGTCCCCCTGCCTCCCGTCCGACAACTCCGCCCCCCTTCGTCGTTGACTGAGAGCCACAACGCAGATCCCTGATGCCTTCGCAATTTCTTCAACAAATTGCATTAATGGAAGGCGGGTGTCCAGCCTCTCAGCAACCTCCTTGTCCTCCTGTAACTGCTGGACAAAGCCAGCGGTGCCCAGAATTCTTTCATCATACGCGGAGATGAAATCGTCTCCGACGGCTTTCATGACACGTCGCAGGCCACCACCGACAAGTTCATCTCGTTTCCCCAGACCAATTCCGTCAGCCACGAACTCCTCATACTTTGCCCTGGCAGACCTTCGTTTGTCGCCAAAGTAAAGCAGCACTTCGTCTGTCCTCTGTCCTGGTATTTCCTTCACTCCCATGATCACTGCATGACCACTCCAAGGATATGTCTTCAGCTCTTTCATGTTATTGACGAGACCGGCTCGTAAAGGGTTGAGATGAATATAGCGGACGAGTTCTAGTAGATATGTGTCTTCCTCGCAGACGATAGATTTGTAACGGTTTTGGAAAAGATAGCCGCTGCGGTGATGGCGAAGATTGAAGGTTACGGCATGCGCGGTCAAGAGTCTGCGCATGAAGCGGGCGAGGTTGGTTTGGCTGGGCCGGAGCAACAGGTGAACGTGGTTGGACATCAAAGCCCAAGCAAGACAGTCCATTCCCATCTTTACAAGGAGTTCGGTAAAACGATCGACAAAAGACTGGCGATCCATGGCATCGAGGAAGATGTCTCGTCGTTCTATTCCCCTGATGATGACGTGATGAAGGACGCCGGCTATGTCAAGGCGTGCGGCTCGTGGCATACCCTTCAGCCTACCAACCGACACCTTAAAGTCAACTAATCAACACCGTCCCCCAGCCTCCTTGACGAGACCGGCTCGTAAAGGGTTGAGATGAATATAGCGGACGAGTTCTAGTAGATATGTGTCTTCCTCGCAGACGATAGATTTGTAACGGTTTTGGAAAAGATAGCCGCTGCGGTGATGGCGAAGATTGAAGGTTACGGCATGTGCGGTCAAGAGTCTGCGCATGAAGCGGGCGAGGTTGTTTTGGCTGGGCCGGAGCAACAGGTGAACGTGGTTGGACATCAAAGCCCAAGCAAGACAGTCCATTCCCATCTTTACAAGGAGTTCGGTAAAACGATCGACAAAAGACTGGCGATCCATGGCATCGAGGAAGATGTCTCGTCGTTCTATTCCCCTGATGATGACGTGATGAAGGACGCCGGCTATGTCAAGGCGTGCGGCTCGTGGCATACCCTTCAGCCTACCAACCGACACCTTAAAATCAACCAATCAACACCGTCCCCCAGCCTCAAATATCAACAGCGTCCCCCCGAGGCCTAGATACCATCCTCCTCGGCTCCTTGGCAGGCTAGATACAGAATGCCTCCCGAGGTCAAGAAGCCGTAGATTTGAAGATCTTGGTGTGCTATTTATATGATGCAAATCCAACAGCAGGGGCTTGGCATTAATGACACCGTACCATCAGTATTTATCAAAATTGGAACTGGCCGCCCAAAACGGCAAGGTAAACAGTGAAGAGCATAGGCTTAGTTCATGGCACTATGAACAGGTGAGGAGGCACCTGAAATCAGAATTCCTTAAAATGACTGGGGCTTTCTTTTCTGGAGAAGATGTCTCCACATTGGTAGCCAACAAGGTCCTTCCTCACGTGGGCCCAGATACCATAATTTTTGATCCGGCGTGTGGTGCAGGAGATTTGCTTTTAGCTTGTGCAAAAGGCTTACCCACTTCAAGATCATTTCCAGAAACTCTCAGGTTGTGGGAGAGGCGACTTGCAGGAATTGATATCAATGCGGACTTTGTTCGTGCAGCCAAGGCAAGATTAATGTTATTGGCAAGAGAACGGTCACAGGAAGATTTGGATGTAGAATACCCAGTCGATGCAGTATTTGATAAAATTAAAGTCGGCGACGGATTAAAGTCCACTGACTTTTACGGCTGTGACGATATAATTATCGTTATGAATCCGCCTTTTAACCCCATGCGAAGCAGACCTTCATGCTCGTGGGCTGATGGGGGGATAACTTCAGCCGCAGAGTTCTTAGCGACTTATATAGAGAACTCTTCCCGTGGAACTAGATTCATAGCTGTTCTTCCTGAAGTATTGCGGGCAGGTTCTCGTTACCAGAAATGGCGCAATCTTGTGGAGAATAACACAAAGAACTTAGAGAAGGAAGTAGTCGGTCGTTTTTCTACTTTTGCAAATGTTGATGTATTTATTCTAAAGGGCGAAATAGATCATAATGGTACTGGATTAAATTTTGGATGGTGGCCTGAAGAACAAACTTGTGAGAAAGTGAGTGATTTTTTCTATGTAAACGTCGGATCGGTTGTCCCCCATAGGGACCTCGAGCAAGGACCGTTGTATCCTTATCTCTATACCCGTGACGTTGAGCCTTGGCAGGTTATTGTTTCACCCGCCAGTTATAGGAGGTTTAGCAAGCGGGTTTTTGATCCTCCATTTGTTGTCGTCAGAAGAACCTCTGCCCCAAAGGACAGTACCCGCTGTGTAGCCTCTGTGGTTGATATCGACTCTAAAGTAGCAGTAGAGAACCACTTCCTTGTTTTAACTCCTAAAAACGGTCACATCTCAACTTGTGTAAATGCACTGAGCATTTTGAAAGATCAAAGAACTACACATTGGTTAAACGAAAGAATTAAGTGCAGACATCTTACCGTTTCTTCAATATCTAACTTACCTTGGTGGACGGAGAATTAAATGAATCGAAGAGTTACTACCCAGGATATAAGCTGGTTTTTAGATCTTAACCGAAATGATCAATTGGACCTTGACCCGCCATACCAACGTAGGAGTGTCTGGACCCCTAAGGATAGAAGATTCTTTTTGGATACAGTCTTCAGAGGGTATCCGAGCCCTTCGATCTTTTTACATAAAGTGTCTGACGGAGGCAACACTATATACAGGGTTGTTGATGGAAAGCAGCGGTTAGAAACTATTCTTCTGTTCATCAGCAATAAGCTCTCAATAGATAAAGAGTTTGGTGACATAAGACTTAGTGGTAAAAAATGGAAAGATATTTCCAAAGACCAAGATCTTGCCAAAGCTTTCTGGGATTATGTCTTACCAGTAGAATTCATAAACGTTGATGTTTCGTCTAATTTTGTAAACGAGGTCTTTGACCGGTTAAATCGTAACTCCAGAAAACTCGTTGAACAAGAGTTACGTCATGCAAAGTACGATGGGTGGTTTATCACATTTGTTGAGCGTGAGGCAGAAGAGTTGGAGTGGAAAGAGTTGGGAGTAGTAACAACATCAAGAGCCAAAAGAATGAAAGATGTTCAGTTTCTTTCCGAGCTTCTAATTGTGATATTAAAAGGCGATATTTCCGGATTTGACCAAAACGAAATTGATGATTTTTCAGCAAACTATGATGATCCATCTGAGATTTCACCCGAAGTTGATGTCGACGCTATGACTGAACTTTTCACAAAAACTAGACGGTATATGGTTTCGATGGAAAATCACAATCAGTGCGTAACTAATTATGCTTCAGATTTTAAAAACTTTTACACTCTCTGGGCCTTGATAGCTACGCGCCACATTTTGATGACTTCGCCTAATGACCTCGCAGATAGTTATGTCGACTTCATGGCAGAGGTTAATGCTTTTAAGGATCCTTCAGTATACGAAAAGGCCGTTAGGGGCGAAGTGACGACAAAATTTAAATCTAGTTATAGATACTATCAAGGAAGCATAGGAGCCAGTACGGAGGAGCCACAGAGGCGGGATCGACTGGAGGCACTACTAGAGTTGGTACAACAAAATGAAAGTGCCTAGTGCTATACGTAATTTATATGAGGAACTAAAAGAGCGTTACATTTTACTTTCCGAACGAGTGCAACCGCTCATGATTTCTAAAAAGGATTATAGGTGGCACTATGAAGGTCGAATTAAAACGCTAGAAAGTTATGCTCTCAAACTTGAGACTGGGCGGTTTCCGTCCGGCATTGAGGATTTTTTTGCCTGCACATTGGTAGTAGAGAACCTGCAAACCCGTTCAAAGGCCGAAGCTTTAATTTGCAACGAGTTCGTTCTTATAGAGAGGCGTCCCAAGAGGGATAATTTTACCCATAAAGGGGCTGATGCTTTCCCTTTTGACGACCTTAGGCTGTATGTAAAATGGAAGGACCCAGAAGGTGCAAAACCTTCTGGCCTTACCGACCTTACATTTGAAGTCCAGATAAAGACCTTCTTACAACATGCGTGGGCTGTTGCGACTCATGACATGATTTACAAATCTGATACCAAGAACTGGGCGAAAGACAGGATTGCATTTCAAATTAAGGCAATGCTAGAACACGCCGAAATATCCATTTTGGAAGCAGACACAATAGCGTCATCCCCCGCCTTGAATAAAACCAACCGAGCCACTAAGCGCTGCTCGAAAATTATTAATATCGTTCATAAATTTTGGCCATCTGATAGATTACCTGCAGATTTGTTACGGTTAGCCGATAACGTTTCTGCTCTGCTCTCTGCCCTTGACCTAGGTGAACAGGAACTAGAGATTATCATAGAAGCTGAAAATCGAGTTGGAAGGGGAAGCAATGCAATGAATCTTTCTCCTTTCGGAGCTATCCTTCAAAGTATTATCAATCAAAAGCCTGATGATATTGCTAATTATCTCACCGCAACAGAACAAACATACAAAATTATCGTCACAAAGGATATTGAGTTCCCCTCTGGAATTGAGGTGACCAAAAGTAAAAATGCCTGTTTTCTCGGTTAATACATAGGCAATTTTATAGCAACTAAGCTGGCACTCGTGATCTAAAACTTATGAATGCTGCAATATCACATTTCAAAAAAGATGATACAGTTGCTGTACATGCTATCCTAGCCAAGGTACAAAGTATTTTCCCCGCAATATGATCGCCCTCTATGTCAATCAAGGTTAAATAGGATCTCAACCCAGCCGTTGCAATGTGATGTTGCGTTTCTATGAGTTGCGCAAATACATTCAAATTCTTCTCTCCCCCAAAATGGAAAAGTCTTTGCTGAACCTCCTCCGGAAGGATGGAACGTAGTTACCTTATGGAACTTATTCCATACTCCTTTACAGTTTGGGTCTATAGCCCTTTATGGTTTGCTGTCTTTTATAGAACCTTACGCGACTGGCCATGCTTTCTTACGCGGAAGACACCCGTAAAAGCTCTGCCCCTCTTTCGGCCCACTCTGGAACTTCCTCAGGACAAGCTCGCGGCCACAGCCCTGGCAACTTCGTTTTGCTTCCTCTTTCTGCAGCACCGCCACCGAATCTTGTGATGCTGGTGTCGGAACAGCGACTCCGATGATCTGAGTGCCGTTACATTTCGGGTAAGTGCTGCACCCCCAGAATTTCTGCCCTGCATTAACACCTTTTCCGGCTATTCGGATATTCATGGCCGCACGCACTTCTGGCAGCGGTGCAACTAAGGCCTGCATTAACAGGTATGAAAGGGATAACGGGGATGACTCCCAAAGGATTGGGAGGTTCCGAGGGGCAGTTTCACTATTCCTGATGGAATTTGCAAAAACCGGAACAGGTTTGCACTATTTCCAACGGAATAGTGAAATTTGAGTTTGGTTTTGCACTATTTCCAACGGAATTGTACGATCGTCGGCCAAAATCTCACTATTTCAAATGGAATAGTGCAATCTTGGATCGGAATTGCACTATTCTGTTCGAAATCTCACTATTTTTTTCAAAATCTCACTATTTCGGACAAGATTGCACTATTTCCCTCAGGATTGCACTATTTCGGCGGGAATAGTGAGATTTCGACTCGGAATTGCACTATTTCAAATGAAATAAGCAGTTTTCAGTTGAAATAACACTATTTCCCAGGAAAACGCACTATTCTGTGGGCCTGTAAAATCCTTTGTGTAAATGGCCATTTTTTTGGGGGGGGAGGCTTCAACGGAAGCGCATTGGACTGCGGACTGCGGACTGCGGACGGCGGATACGGGTACGCAAACGGGTCGGCTACGGGCTCACTCGGCCCGTGAAGATTGGGATATTGTGGTGGGTATCCAGGTCATGGGCGGAAAGACGAGATCTTTCGTGAGTGAGCAAACTAAAGGCGACTGCACGCCGGTGCAGTCGCCTGGTGGTAACGGGCAAAGGGGGAACGTCTCTTTGCTTTAGATGATGATCAATTCCATTACCTCCGACCAGGGGCCGACTCCGGCATCGTTCATCAACCTGACCCTGAAGTAGGCCCTTCGCGCCGGCTCCAATCCTTCGACGGTGAAGTGACAGTAATGGGACATCTTCAGTTGCTGCCACGACTCTTCCAATGACGGATCACCGTAGCAGACTTGTACGACGACGCTCCCCTTCCCTTCCCAACTGTTGACGTAGATCTTTACTGCCCCCGATTTGTCGCCATGGCTGATCTTAACCTTGTTGAACTTCTGGGGAAGTTTGATGACTGTGCTCCGGGGGGCTTTGTGGACTCTGTTCACACCGACGGTATCCAGCAGGTATGGATTGTTGGTGTGGGTCGAGTACATCACCACGTACTGGCAGGAGAACTTAATCGACTGGATCATCTTTTCCCGCGCCGCCTGCCTTGCGGGCTCTTTAGACGGATCAAGTCTAGCCGCGGTCGATGTCTGCTTGACCTGGTGCGCATCCTGCCTGATCTGGGTCGGGCCAGGAATGCAGGCGGGAAGGGTTTGATCCTTAAAGGCTGCATGTTCGTCGAGAAGATCGGCCACCGCTTCTCCCTGAAGCGCCAAGTCTCCGTCGCTGAGGTCTCTTAGCCCCGGAATATCGAAAGGTTCGCTCATCGTTGCCTCCCGTGCTAGGGTTGAAGTAATGGAAGAGATTATTAAACGCTATTAAGATTTGTCAAGCCGGCCCCTCAGATTTTTCCTTGGCGGAAACCGCTTAGGCCGCCCCCCAGCGAACCCCTACACTAACCTGAACAACGAGAACACTGAGGGCGCAGCGGTACACGGAGGGACACAGAGGTAATTTACAGGCTATTAGGCCACAGCTACCGCGATTGATTGCCAGGAGCTATTTTGAGGAAGGGGGCAGTACGAGACGTTTTCACGGCAATCGTTGTTCTGCAGTTTCATCGGCGCGGATCCACCCGCGTGCTCGCCTCTCGCCGCCTGTCGTTTCCACTAGAAGCCAGTCTCCGCTTTCATCAATCACTCCAACAGTTGTACCCACGGTAAGACGTTGTCCCCGTTCCTCAGAATCTGTTATGCTTTTACGTAACCTCGCGGACGCCACAATCGTCGTTAATTTCTGCCAATCCGTCGGATACAGTAAATCAAATGAAAGCCCTTCTGCGATGTCAGGCAACAATACAAGTCCGCATCCAGCATGTTCTCGCCCCCCAGGAACTTTTAGTTCTACGCCTTCATTTACGGCCTTGATAAGTCCTGGCAACTGACGATCGCTCCACGTGATTATTTCAGCGACACCTCCCTGTGCCTTGCCTTTGAAATAAAATGAACAGGTCTTACGCACGCCTTCGCCTTGGCTTTCTTGATACCGGCCAGTGATACTGCCACTCTTGTCCATAGCTATAATTACGTTTTCGTAAATCCCCGATCGGAACTCTCCCGCTTTGCATTCGAACACATAGGCGTGGAAGAGAACCAATGCCCCACCGACAAGGCTGAAAAACCGCTTATTTGGCAGCATACTTTCTGTACGCGTTTTGTATGAGCGTATCGTAGTTGCCATAGTCCTCCCCATTGTATATAAGTGCCATCTTCTTGAAGTTTTTTGCCGCTATTGCAGCGATCAATTCACCTCTAGCCTTGCAAAATTCTATAAAGGCCAACAATTGTTGCCGCTCCCCTGACTTCATCGCCTTTACGAAATCGACTACCCTACTAAAACCGCAGCTCCTGTAGTTGAAACCCATAATCTGAAACATTCCCCAAGAGCATGAGTGAAGTGCCGCATCAAAGTCTAAGGCTAAAGCTTGTCGCAGGGTGAACCAGGCAGTTGCATGATCCCGGTTGTTTTTCTTCCACTGGGGGCCTGCCTTAACCCTGTATTGGTAAGAGAGAAGAGGATGGCTTAAGTCATGTTTTCTTTTGGTGAGACGTCTAAACACATGGCCTTCAAAAGCAAGAATGGGCCGTCCATCTGGCCCGAAACCTTTGTGCCCCCCACATTCGACCTCGGCAAACGCCTTTATGATTGCCACAGAATCCTTCAAATTGAGCGAATTTGCTGCATCAATAAAATCAGTCTCGTCCAGGCGCTTCGTAGCACCGGGAATCCGTTCCATGATCTTCGCGATCTGGTTCGAGTTCCCAGGAACTGCGACTACAACACACGGCGGGGAGGCAAAATCTTTATGCCCCAGAGGTCCTGGTGTGTCTCCTACAAATGATCTTGGCGTGTCTGGTGATGCCGCGTCATTGTGGCCGAGAGGGCCAGGGGTCAGGGAGGGGCGCTGGAAAGGGTCACGATGTGAGTGGAACTGGCGGGAACCGGCCATCTTGGAACCTCCTAACGGAGAGCTCGTGAAGATGGAAATGTACCAAGGGGGGGACAGGTGTCAATCTTCGATGGGGGGGATGGTGGTTCCATCGGGGTGAACGTCACCGCTTTGGGCTGCCGTCGCCTGTAGCCCGACCAAGGGCGTGCCTTGGGCAACCTTGGCTGGGCGAATGATTATTCGCCCCTACAGGGGGCCACAACCGGTCCTTATTCCACAACTGACATGAGAGGTTCAGTCTGCGACGAGGGACCTACAAACGCAAAGAGGGCACCCGGTGACGGGTGCCCTCTTTGATTCTGCTATCAATCTTGCCTTAGAACTGAACTGCCTTCTGCGCCAGCTCGAGGACGGTGCCCGGGACTACGCCGAGAACCAGGGTGGCGCCTACGGCTACCAGCAGACATACTGCGATGGCCGGGGTGGCACCTGCCCACTCGAAGTCTTCTTCCGGGTCTTTCATGTACATGAAGACCATGACGCGCAGGTAGTAGTAAAGCGACGCTGCGGAGTTCAGTACGCCGATGATGGCGAGCCAGACGTAACCGGCCTTGATGGCTGCGGAGAAGAGATAGAACTTCCCGATGAAGCCCGCGGTCGGCGGCATGCCTGCCAGGGAGAAGAGGAAGATGCTCAGCACCATGGCCAGAAGCGGCTTCTTGTGGCCGAAACCTGCCAGGTCCTGCACGTTGCCGTTAACCTCGCCCTTCTTGGTGATCAGGATGATCACGGCAAAGGCGCCGATGTTCATGAAGGCGTAGGAGAGCATGTAGAACAGAATGCCTGCGGCGCCCTCGGCGTTGACTGCTGCAAAACCTACCAGCGCGTAACCTGCGTGGGCGATGGAGGAGTAGGCCAGCATCCTCTTCACGTTGTCCTGGGAGAGGGCGATGATGTTACCGACGGTCATGGTCAGGACGGCCAGGATCCAGAGAAGATCGCTCCACTCGGCCCTCAGCATCGGGAAGGCGAAGATCATGACGCGGATGAAGGCTGCGAAACCTGCCGCCTTGGGACCTGCGGACATGAAGGCGGTCATCGGGGTCGGTGCGCCTTGGTAAACGTCCGGGGTCCACATGTGGAACGGAGCGGCGGCAATCTTGAAGCTGAAGCCGACGGCGATCAGCAGCATGCCCACCACGAAGAGCGGGTTGCTGGCTACGCCGGGGTTGCCCATCACGTAGGAGGAGATGGCCTGGATCTTGGTGCTGCCGGTCGCGCCGTAGGTGAGCGCCATGCCGTAGAGCAGGAAGCCGGTGGAGAAGGCACCGAGCAGGAAGTACTTGAGACCCGCTTCGTTGGACTTCAGGTTGTCACGGTTCCACCCTGCCAGCACGTACAGGCAGATGGAGAGAAGCTCGAGGCCGAGGAAGATGACCATCAGGTCGGTCCCGCTCGCCATCAGCATCATGCCGACGGTGGCGAACAGGATCATCGGGTAGAGCTCGCCCTGGTTGCAATCCTCCTGGACCATGTAGCGGTCGGATATGAGGATCGCAAGGCCCGCGGAGATCAGGAAGATGACCTTGAAGAAGATCGCGAAGTTGTCCTGCACTACCGATCCGTTGAACGCTGATACCGACGGCCCCCAGCCGCCCACGGCGCTCGCCGCGGTCACTGCAAGGCCGATGATGCTCAGGTAACCGAGGTAGGCCTTGTTATTGCCCGGCACGAAGACGTTGACGAGCAGCAGCACCATGGCGATGCATGAGAGTAGGATCTCAGGCATGATCACTGCCAGGTTTATGGCCGGCATAGCAATTGTTTCCATCTATAATCCTCCGTCAGTAGTTCTAAGCGGTCTATTTTGCTTCGTTGTTTGCGGGGATGGCCGGGTGTCCTGCGGGCATGCCGGCGGGTGCTGCGCCTGCCTCCGGCATGGCCGGATGACCTGCGGGCATACCGGCGGGTGCCGCACCTGCTTCGGGTACTGCCATGTGACCCGGGGGAAGCGCCGGAACTGCCGGTACTGCCGCCTCTGCCACCTGCTTCTGCACCTTGGTCTGCGCGATCATCTTGTCGATGGACGGCGCCATGCTGTCGATGATCGGACGCGGGTAGATGCCCAGGAAGAAGATCAGGAAGATGAGCGGAAGCATGATGGCGACTTCGCGCGCGTTCAGGTCCTTCAGGGTCTGGTTCTTCGGGTTCTTCAGCTCGCCGAACATCACGCGCTGGAACATCCAGAGCATGTAGACGGCGGAGAGGATGACGCCGGAGGTGGCGATGATGGCGTACCAGCGCAGGTTGCTCTCGAAGGAACCGAGGAGCACCAGGAACTCACCGACGAAGCCGTTGGTGCCCGGCAGGCCGATGGAGGAGAAGGTAACGATCATGAACATGGTGGCGAAGACCGGCATCTGCTTGGCAAGCCCGCCGAAGTCGGTGATGAGACGGGTGTGACGACGCTCGTAGATGAAGCCGACGATAAGGAACAATGCGCCGGTGGAAACACCGTGGTTGAGCATCTGCAGCATGCCGCCGGTGACGCCCTGCTGGTTGAGGGCGTAGACGCCCAGCATTACGAAGCCAAGGTGCGCTACCGAGGAGTAAGCGACCAGTTTCTTGACGTCCTGCTGCACCATGGCGACCAGCGAGGCGTAGATGATGCCGATCACGGAAAGGGTGGCGATGAGCGGGGTGAACTGAGCGTTCGCCTCCGGGAACAGCGGCATGGCGAAACGTACGTAACCGTAGGTACCGCACTTCAGCATGACGGCGGCCAGGATCACGGAGCCGGCGGTCGGTGCCTCGGTATGGGCATCCGGCAACCAGGTGTGCAGCGGGAACATCGGGACCTTGATGGCGAAGGCCAGGGCGAAGGCCAGGAACATCCACATCTGGGTGGTCGGGTCGAGGTGCAGCTGGTAGAAGCGCAGGATGCTGAAGTCGCCGCCGCCCGCCTTGAAGTAGAGGACGATCAATGCGACCAGCATGAGGAGCGAACCGACCGCGGTGTAGATGAAGAACTTGACTGCAGCGTAGATCCTGTTCTTGCCGCCCCAGATACCGATCATGAAGTACATCGGGATCAGCATGATCTCCCAGAAGATGTAGAAGAGGAACAGGTCGAGCGAGATAAAGGTGCCGATCATGCCGACTTCGAGGAGCAAGAGGCAGATCATGTATTCCTTCACCTTCTCCTCAACCGCCGTGTAGGTGGAGAGGACGGCGATCGGCATGATGAAGGTGGTCAGGATGACCAGCCAGAGGCTGATGCCGTCGATGCCCAGATGGTAGCTCATCTGGAAGGGACCGGCAGCGATCCAGGGGATGTTCTCGAGGTACTGGAAACCGCCGATGTCGCTCCCCGGCGCGTTGTACCCGGTGATCAGGGGCAACGAGAGGACGAACGTCACCACCGTAACCGCCATGGCGATGGTACGGAGCACGCCGTGGCTGTTCTTGTTCACAAAGAGGAGCAGTATCGCCCCGATCAGCGGTGTGAAGGTTAATATGCTCAGTAACGGTAGCTGGTTCATTTACTCTGCTCCTTTTACTTACAGGTCAAAATTATCTCAAGTCTCGTGTCTTAGCGGAAGATGTACACCGCGACGATCAGGGCCACGCCGAACACCATGGTGAAGGCGTAGTTGTGAACGAAGCCGGTCTGCACGTAGCGCAGGATACCGGAGAAGCCGCGAACCACGGCGGCAACGCCGTTCACGATGCCGTCGACAACCAGCACGTCGAACCCTTTCCAGAGGAAGTTGCCCAGGGCCTTGCAGGGGTTGACGAAGGCGAAGTCGTAGATCTCGTCGACGTACCACTTGTTGTAGACCGCGCGGTGCAGCGCCGGGAAGGTGGAGGTAAACTTCTCCGGGAAGCCCGGTGCCACGATGTACAGCGCGAAGGCGAGGGCGATGCCGCCGCAGGCGATCAGGACAGAGACACCCATGAGGCCCCACTCCATGGCGACGGAGTGCAGACCGTGCGCGCCGTGCGCCTCGGTGTAATGGGTGGAGTAAGCGAAGACCGGCTCGAGCCAGTGCTCGAAGTAGTTGGGGAATGCACCGCCAGTGAAGAACTCGCTCAGGACCTTCGGAACGCCGACGTAGCCGCCGAAGATGGAGAGGAAGGCGAGGCAGACAAGCGGCACGGTGATGACCCAGGGGGACTCATGCAGGTGATGGAACGCCTTGTCGGAGAGACGGGTCTGGCCGAAGAAGGTCATGAAGACCAGGCGGAACATGTAGAAAGCGGTCAGGCCTGCTGCGATGGCGCCCGCGCCCCAGAGAACGTAGTTGACTGCATGGTGATGCGGGTTAGCGAACGCCTGCCAGAGGATCTCGTCCTTGGAGAAGAAGCCGGCGAGGCCCGGGATACCAGCGATGGCGATGGTCGCGAAGAGGAAGGTCCAGAAAGTGACCGGCATCTTCTTCCTCAATCCACCCATGTTCCTCATGTCCTGCGGGTCCGCTTCGGAGTGCTCATGGTGCAGCGCGTGGTGCATGCCGTGGATGACGGAGCCGGAACCGAGGAACAGGCAGGCCTTGAAGAAGGCGTGGGTCATCAGGTGGAACACGCCGGCGGTGAAGGCGCCGACCCCCATGGCCAGGAACATGTAGCCGAGCTGGGAAACGGTGGAGTACGCGAGCACGCGCTTGATGTCGTTCTGGGCGGTGCCGATGGTCGCCGCGAAGAGCGCGGTGGCGGCGCCGACGCAGGCGATCACGAGGAGCGCGGTCGGGCTCTTGATGAAGATGAAGTTCATGCGGGCGATCATGTAGACGCCGGCGGTGACCATGGTGGCGGCATGGATGAGCGCGGAGACCGGGGTCGGGCCTTCCATCGCGTCCGGCAGCCAGGTGTAGAGCGGGATCTGGGCGGACTTACCGGTGGCACCCAGGAAGAAGCAGAGACAGACGGTGGTGACCACGGCGCCCGGGACCAGGAGGTCGGCGTTCTTCGCGAGCTCCACGAAGTTGATGGTCCAGACGTTGTGGTTGGTGCCCAGGTAGTAGAAGAGGGTGAAGAGACCAAGGAGGAAACCGAAGTCGCCGACCCTGTTCATCACGAATGCCTTCTTGCCCGCGTCGCCGGCGCTCTTCTTGTGGAAGTAGTAGCCGATCAACAGATAGGAGCAGAGACCCACGCCTTCCCAACCGATGAACATGAGGAGCAGGTTGTTGCCCGACACCAGGCAGAGCATGGAGAAGGTGAACAGGTTCAGGTAGCAGAAGTAGCGGTAGAACCCTTCCTCACCGTGCATGTAGCCGATGGAGTAGAGGTGGATCAGGAAACCGATCCCCGTCACGATCATCAGCATGGTTGCGGACAGCGGGTCGATCAGGAAGCCGATATCGGCCTTGAAGGTACCCGACTGGATCCAGGTGAAGATGGTCTTCTGGATCACCCGCTCCTCGCCCGGCAGACTCAGGAGCTGGAACAGGATCCCGCAGGCGACCATGAAGGAGGCGAACACGCTACCGGCGGCGATACCGCCGATGACCGTCTCGTTCTTTATCTTCTTGCCGAGTAGGCCGTTGATGACCGAGCCGATGAGAGGGCACAGTGGGATCAACCATACTAAATCAAACATCCCTGACTCCTTTGTTCTGTATTCTTATAAGTCGTATCTTGGCAAGCGGCACGTCGCCGCCCATTCGCTTTGTACTGTCGCGGATCTCTCCGCCCTCAGCTGAGCGCATCCAGTGGCGGCGGTCTGAAGCCCCGCTCTAGAGCTTCAGCAGGTTGACGTCCTCGACGTCGATGGATTCGCGGTTCTTGAAGAAGGCGATCATCAGCGCGAGACCGACGGCTGCCTCGGCGGCGGCCACGGTCATGACGAAGAAGACGAAGACCTGTCCGTCGATGTTGCCCAGGTGCCTGGAGAAGGCGATGAAGGTAAGGTTCACCGCGTTCAGCATCATCTCGATGCACATGAAGATGACGATGGCGTTTCTCTTGGTCAGGACCCCTATGGTCCCGATGGCGAAGAGTATGGCCGAAACTATCAGGTAATTTTCGATCGCTAGCATGTCTGTTCCCCTCGTAGCGTTAGATTTTCTTTTTGGCCAGGATGACTGCGCCGACGATCGCGGCCAGAAGCAGCACCGAGGTGACCTCGAACGGAAGCAGGAAGTCGGTGAAGAGCGCCTTGCCGATCAGCTCGACGTGGCCCACGCTCACGATCTGCTCCTTGGTCATATCCCCCACCTTGCCGGTCATGGACCCCTTCATCAGGAACCAGACGGTCTGGAAGAGTATGAACAGGCCGATGGCGCTTCCCGCGATCACCGCGTGGGTGCCGCGCTTGACGGTCTCAACCCTCACGTTCAGGAGCATGATCACGAAGATGATCAGGACCATGATGGCGCCGGCGTACACGATCACCTGGGTGGCCGCCATGAAGGGGGCGTCCAGCATGACGTAGAAGGTCGCCAGGCAGAAGAAGGTCATCACCAGCGACAGCGCGCTGTTGATCGGGTTTTTGCAGGTGACCACGAGTATGCTGGAAATAACGGCCACCGCAGCCACGACGAGAAAGAAGATCGATTCCATTGCTGCTCCTTTATTTCTTTTCTAAGAGTCTGTCTTTGGTGTAGGTGAAGTCTGCGCGCGAATAGTTGGCGAGTTCGAACTGTTCCGTCATCCGGATCGCGTCAACCGGGCACGCTTCCACACAGTAGCCGCAGAAGATGCAGCGCAGCATGTCGATCTCGTACTTGGCAGCGTACTTGTCGTGGTTCTGGTCCTCGCCCGCCTCGACCGTGATGCACTTGGCCGGGCAGACGGTGGGGCAAAGGTAGCACGCAACGCACTTGGCCTTGTCGTGGGACACGTTGAGCGCGTGCAGTCCACGGAAGCCAGGCTTGACGTCAGGACGCTCGGTCGGGTACTGCAGCGTGACCGGCTTCTTGAACATATGTGAAATGGTGATCTGAAGACCTTTGATGAGCGGCATTATCATTTGCGGCACCTCGCCTAGAAGTTGTGTAGCTTGACTCTTTCTCTACTTGCTGATGAACATGACCCAGAGGCCGGTCGCAACCACGTTGACCAGGGTGAGCGGCAGGAACACCTTCCAGCCCAGACGCATGAGCTGGTCGTAGCGGTAACGCGGGTAGGTGGCCCTGATCCACATGCAGAGGAAGATCAGGAAGTACACCTTGGCGATGAACCAGAACCAGCCGGGGAGGAAGGCCGGGCCGTGCCAGCCGCCCAGGAACAGGGTGGTGGTGACGGCGCAGACGGTGATCATGTTGGCGTATTCTGCCATGAAGAACATCGCGTACTTCATGGAGGAGTATTCGGTGCAGAAGCCGGAGACCAGCTCCGTCTCGGCCTCGGGAAGGTCGAACGGGGTCCTGTTGATCTCGGCCAGGGAGCAGATGAAGAAGATCACGAAGGCCAGCGGCTGCTTGAAGGCGTACCATGCGCCACCTGCCTGATCGGCGACGATCTTGTGCAGGGAGAGGCTCTCGGAGAGCATGAACACCGAGATGATGGCGAGGCCGGCGGCGAGCTCGTAGGAGATCATCTGTGCCGCGGAGCGAAGCCCCCCAAGGAGCGAGTACTTGGAGTTGGAGGCCCAGCCGGCGAGCACGATGCCGTAGACGCCCAGGGAAGCCATGGCCAGGATGTAGAGGACGCCGACGTTGACGTCGAAGACCTGCTTGCCGGCCTGGTCGTAGTACGCCGCGATCTGCAGCGGCACCGTGTACCCCCCGATGGTCACGCTGTCACCGAAGGGGATGACCGCGAAGGAGATGAACGCCGGGATCAGGGCGACGAGGGGAGCGATCAGGAAGGCGAACTTGCTCGCCTGCGATGGAATGATCTCCTCTTTGAAGAACAGCTTGACGCCGTCCGCGATCGGCTGCAGCAGGCCGTGCCAGCCGGTCCTCATGGGACCCAGACGCACCTGCATGTGTCCGATGATCTTGCGCTCCGCGTAGGTGGCGTAGGCCACGGTAAGGAGCACGAAGACAAAAGCTACGAGCACTTTGGCAACCATGGCTATGTAGTACGCGACCGGCAGTCCTAAGATTAGCGTATCCATCTGATAGTCTTCCCCTCTTGTATAGATTTTCTAGCGATCAGTTATTTCTTCGCGACGGTGACGTAGGTGACTTCCGAACCGTCGGTGATGGTGTTGACGCTCCCCTCACCGAAGTGGTACGGGGAGAAGACCACGCCCTGGGGCACCCTCTTGCCGACCTTGGCGGCAACCAGCACCGCGCCGGTTCCGGAGGTGACGGTCACCTGGTCCCCTTCGACGATCTTCAGGGCAGCCGCGTCGGCTACGTTCAGTTCGGCGTAGGCATCCGGGCAGACGTACATGGGGCCTTCACCGAAGCGGCTCATGGTGCCGCAGTGGTAAAGCGCGCTGCCGGTAACCAGGGCCAGCTTGCCGGCGGCCGGTGCGGCGGACTTGGCTGCGGCCGGCACCAGGTTGGCGGCAACCGCGACCGGGTAGACCGCACCCTCGTCCTTGAGCCCCGCCTGGGTGAGACCCTTGTAGGCCGGGACGGTGGCGGCGATCTCGGTGAAGACCTCGCCCTGGTTGTTGTAGCGTGCGCCGCCCAGGGACTGGGAGAGTGCATTCAGGATCTCGAAGTCGCTCTTGGCGAGGCCGATGGCCGGAATCGCCTTCCTCACGTTCTGGACCCTGCGGCCAAGGCTCGTGAAGGTGCCGCTCTTCTCGGCGAAGGAGCAGGCCGGGAGCACCACGTCGGCAAGTGCCGCGGTCTCGGTGAGGAAGAGGTCGGAGACCACCATGAACTCGACGTTCTCCAGGGCCTTCTCCACCTTCTTGCGGTTCGGGTAGGAAACAACCGGGTTCTCGCCGGCGACGAACAGGGTCTTGATGTTGCCGCTCGTGCAGCCGTCGATGATCGCCTGGGCGTTGAGGCCGGTCGCTTTCGGGTAGATCCCCATGTCGACGGCGCCCTGGCTGTTGTTCTTCTCGCCCATGATGAGGAGCCCCGCGCCTTCCTTGCCGACCTGGCCGGTGAGGATGGCGAGGTTCGCTGCCGCGTTGGCAAGCGCCGCGTTGTGGCCGGGGTAGCCCAGGCCGATGGGGAGGATGATGAGCCCCTTCTCTGCGGAGGCGAACTCCTTGGCGATGGCGGCGATCTCCTCTGCGGTGACCCCTGCCTTCTCGGCGGAAGCGTCGGCGACGGCCGCCTTCAGTGCGTCGAGCCCTGCGACGCCTTCTGCGGCGAGACCCTGGTCGATGACCGACTTGCAGAGGGCGTTGAAGAGGGCGACTTCGCTCCCCGGCGCGTGGACGGTGGTCTTCGCGCCCGGCAGGCGGGTCAGTTTACCTTTCTTGTCGGAGACGATCCGGAGGGCGACGCCCTTTCTCTTCACCCCGAGGTTGATCTCGAAGCCGATGACCGGGTGGGTCTCGTAGGCGTCGCTCTTCACGACGAGGAGCTGGCTGGACTTCTGGATGTCGGCGATCTCGGCCGGGGAGGCGGCCACGCCGAAGGAAGCCAGGGCCCCCTTGGTGAGCGCCTCGTGGGCGTAGCCCGCCGAGTGGTCGATGTTGTCGGTGCCGACGGTGCCGCGGAAGAGTTTCTCGAACAGGAAGAGCTCTTCGTTGGTCAGGCGCGCGGTGGCGAGTGCGGCGACGGAAGCGGGGTCGCTCTTGCCGGCGGAGAGCCTGGAGGTCACCTCGGCGAGCGCCTCTTCCCAGGTAGCTTCCTGGAGCTTGCCGTTCTTGCGAACAAGCGGTGCGGTCAGGCGCTTCTCGGAGTTGACGAACTGGTAGCCGAAGCGGCCGCGGGTGCAGAGCTGGCCGTTGTGGAAGCCCTGGTTCTCGTCGTAGATGGTGGTGAGGACCTTGCCGTCCTTGGACCCCAGGGTCAGCTGGCAGCCGGTGCCGCAGTAGGAGCATACGCTCTTGGTCTTCTGCAGCGCCCACCAGCGGGCCTTGAATTTGAACGGGCGGGAGTTCAGCGCGCCGACCGGGCAGACCGAGACGCAGGAGCCGCAGAACTCGCAGTTCAAGGGGCCGTCGAACTCGGTACCCATCTTCGCCTCGATACCGCGGTTGATGAAGGTGTAGGCACCGTAGGAAACGATCTCGTCGCAGATCCTCGCGCACTTGCCGCAGTGGATGCAGCGGTTCATGTCGCGCTCGATGAGCGGGTTCTCGTAGTCGATCTCGTGGTTGAACTTCTCGTCCACGAAACGGTTCATGTTCACCTTGTACTCGTAGGTGAGGTTCTGCAGGTCGCAGTCGCCGGCGGCATCGCAGACCGGGCAGTCGATCGGGTGCTTGAGGAGCAAGAGCTCCAGCACCAGCTTCCTGGCCTTGACGATCTCGTCGGTGGTGGTCTGCACGATCATCCCCTCGGTTACCGGGGTGGTGCAGGCCGGGATGAGGCGGCCCTTCATCTGCTCGACCTCGACCAGGCACATGCGGCAGCCGCCGAACGGGTGCAGTTTCTTGTCATGGCAAAGGATCGGTATCTTGATGCCACAAGCCTTGGCGGCGTCGTAAATGGTGGCGTCCTTTTCTACCGCAACCTGTTTTCCGTCTATCGTAAGATTTACCATCTCGACCTCTGTCTCCCCGGAGTCATAAAACTAGTTCTACGTTCTATGTTCTACGTTCTACGTTCACGGCCTAGGGTTTTAACCTAGAACATAGAACGTAGAACTTAGAACGGTCTCTGTTACTCAATGGCCATGAAGCGGCAGGCGTCGTAGCAGGACTTGCACTTGGTGCAGTTTTCCTTGATCAGCTCGGCCACCTCGCCCTTCTCCCACTTGATCGCGTTGGACGGGCAGGCCCTCAGGCATGCGCCGCACTTGACGCACTTCTCGGGGACCACCTGCCACAGGAGCAGTTCCTTGCAGGAGTTGGAGGGGCAGCGCTTGTCCTGGATGTGCGCCTCGTACTCGTGACGGAAGTACTTCACGGTGGAGAGGATCGGGTTCGGAGCCGTCTGCCCCAGGCCGCACAGGGACGCCTTCTTGATGGTGGCGCCCATCTCGAGGAGGGTGTCGATGTCGGCCATCTCGCCGCGACCCTCGGTGATGCGCTCGAGGATGTCGAGCATCGCCTTCAGGCCGATACGGCAGGGAACGCACTTGCCGCAGGACTCCATCTTGGTGAAGGTCAGGAAGAAGCGGGCCACGTCGACCATGCAGGTGGTCTCGTCCATGACGACCAGACCGCCGGAACCCATCATGGCGCCCGCCTTGATCAGCGAGTCGTAGTCGACCGGGGTGTCGAGCACCTCGGCCGGGATGCAGCCGCCGGAGGGGCCGCCTGCCTGAACCGCCTTGAACTTGCGGTTGTTGGCGATGCCGCCGCAGACCGAGTAGATAACGTCGCGCACGGACATACCGGCCGGTACCTCGACGAGGCCGGTGTGCTTCACCTTACCGGTGACCGCGAAGATCTTGGTCCCCTTGGTGGTGTCGGTACCGAGGCTTGCGTACCACTCGGAGCCCTTGTTGATGATGTGGCGTACGTTGGCGAAGGTCTCGACGTTGTTGATGTTGGTCGGGAAGCCCCAGAGGCCCTTGACCGCCGGGAACGGCGGACGGGGACGCGGCATGCCGCGCTCGCCCTCGATGGAGGCCATGAGGGCGGTTTCCTCGCCGCAGACGAACGCGCCGGCGCCCTTCTTGATCCTCATGTCGAAGTCGAAGCCCCAACCCTGGATGTTCTTGCCCAGGTACCCCTTCTCGTAGCAGGTGTCGAGCGCCTTCTGGAGACGGTCGATGGCGAGCGGGTACTCGGCGCGGACGTAGACGTAGCCTGCGTCGCAGCCGATGGCGTAGGCCGCGATCATCATGCCCTCGATGACGCAGTACGGGTCGCCTTCGAGAATGGAGCGGTCCATGAACGCGCCCGGGTCGCCCTCGTCGGCGTTGCAGATGAGGTACTTGTGGTTCCCCGGGGAAGCGGCGCAGAAGCTCCACTTCATGCCGGTCGGGAAGCCGCCGCCCCCACGGCCACGGAGACCGGATTTCTTCACCTCGTCGATGACCTCGGCCGGCTTCATGGTTTTGACGCACTTCTCGATCGCCTTGAAGCCGTCCTCTTCGAGGAAGGCGTCGATGCGCTCGGGGTCGATCTGGCCGCAGCCGGTCATGACCACGCGCATCTGCTGGTCGACGAAGGTGTTGTAGTAGGCTTTCGCCTTCTTCTTCTCGATGACTTCATTGGCAACGATGTGCTGGTCGAGGATGGCAGCGACGTCCTCGGGCACGACGAAGTCGTAGGTGACCCTGCCCAGTTCGGGGGTGATGACGTCGACGAGAACGTCGTTCGCGCACAGGCCGCGGCAGCCGGTCTTGACCACGTCGCAGCGCTTGCCGACCTGGGCCACGATCCCCTTCTCCGCTATCAGCCTGGTGAACTCGGCCTCGACCTGCTTGGCGCCGGCAGAGATGCCGCCGGTACCCTGACAGATAAGTATTTTGATTCCTGCGTTATCGCTCATGACAAAAGGTCCCCTGCAGAGAAATTGACGTTGTTCCCGGCTACTTCATCGGCCGTGCGTTGTAGGTTTCAATGATCTCGTCCACCTTCTGGACGGTCATCTTGCCGAAGGTATCGTCGTTCACCATGGCCAGCGGCGCCATGCCGCAGGCGCCCAGGCAGGCCACCTTCTCGAAGGTGTAGCGCAGGTCCTCCGTGGTCTCCGCGTGCCCGATGCCGAGACGCCCGAAGAAGGTTTCGGTGATGCGCTCCGCCCCCTGCACGTGGCAGGCGGTACCGACGCAGACCCTGATGATGTAGCGGCCGCGCGGCTTCAGATGGAACTGGGCGTAGAAGGTGAGGACGCCGTAAATCTGGCTCGGGTAGACGTTCAGCCTCTCGGCCACCAGGTCGATGGTCGGTTTCGGTACGTACCCGTAGGCTTCCTGGATACCCTGCAGGACCGGCATAAGGTTGCCCGGCAGTGTCAGGTACTTGTCGATGACTTCGTTGGCCTCGGTCAGATCGATTTCTTCGGCCGGAATTTCTTCGGCTGGAGCGTTAGACATTTACCCCATCTCCTTTACTTGTTGATTAAAACTAACGGTCAATTTCGCCAAGTACGATGTCTAGCGTTCCGATGACGGCAACCAGGTCGGCCAGCATGGAGCCCTTGGCCATCTTCTCGATGGCACCCAGGTTCACGAATGACGGCGGGCGGACCCTCATGCGGTACGGCATGTTGCCGCCGTCCGACACGATGTAGTAGCCGAGCTCCCCTTTCGGGTTCTCGACTGCCATGTAAACCTCGCCCTCGGGGACGGGGAAGCCCTCGGAAGCGATCTTGAAGTGATGGATGAGACCCTCGATGGAGTTGTACACGCTATCCTTCGGCGGGTAGCAGACCTGCGGCGCGTCGGCCAGGATCGGTCCGGGCTTGAGCCGCTTCAGGGCCTGGTCGATGATCTTCACCGACTCGCGCATCTCGACCAGACGGACCTTGTAGCGGTCGAAGGTGTCGCAGTTCTCGCCGACCGGTACCTTGAACTCGAAGTCCTCGTAGCCGGAGTAAGGGAGGTCGCGTCTGAGGTCGAAGTCGACGCCGGAGCCCCTGAGGGCCGGGCCGGAGATGCCGAAGTCGATGGCGTCCTCGGCGGAGATGACGCCGTTGCCGATGGTCCTCTGCAGCCAGATGGTGTTCTTGGTGAGGAGACCCTCGTAGGTGTCGAAGTGACCCGGGAAGGTGTCCACGATCTCCTGGACCTTCTGCTCGAAGCCGGCCGGGAGGTCACGGGAGAGGCCGCCCACGCGGAAGTAGTTGGAGGTCATCCTGGCGCCGGAGACCATCTCGTAGAGGTCCATCACCAGCTCGCGCTCGCGGAAGGCGTAGAGGAACACGGTCATGGCGCCGATGTCGAGGGCGTGGCAGGCGATCCAGACCAGGTGGCTCTTAAGACGGGTGAGCTCGGCCATGATCACGCGCACCAGCTTGGCGCGCTCGGGGACGTCGAGTCCCAGGAGCTTCTCGACGGCCAGCACGTAGCCCAGGTTGTTGTGCATCGGGGCCAGGTAGTCCATGCGGTCCGTGAGGGGCAGGGTCTGGTGGTAGGTGCGGTGCTCGGAGAGCTTCTCGATGCCCCGGTGCAGGTAACCGATGTGAGGGGTGATCTTCTGAATCACCTCGCCGTCCAGCTCTACTACGAGCCTGAGAACGCCGTGGGTACTGGGGTGCTGGGGCCCCATGTTCAAAGTCATTATTTCACTAGCCATTGATCGCCTCTATTTTTTGGAAATGGAAATCGTCCCTGGTTTCGAACTGGTTCCGTCTTACGACAGACGCCCCTTGTACGGCTCGCGGTCGGGTCCCTGGAGCGGGTAGTCCTTCCGGAGCGGGTGCCCGACCCAGTCGTCGGTCATCAAGATGCGCACCAGGTTCGGGTGGTTCTTGAAGTCGATGCCGAACAGGTCGTACGCCTCGCGCTCCAGCCAGTTGGCGGAGTTCCAGAGGGCGGTGGCGGAGTCGATGGAGCAGTCCGCCTCGGTCACCGGCGCCTTCACCCTGACCCGGTCCTTGTTGGGGATGGAGAGGAGGTGGTAGACCACCATGAAACGCGGCTCCTGACCCAGATAGTCGACGGCGGTGACGTCGGACAAGAAGTTGTAGCGCAGGTCGTCCCTGAGGCACTTCAACACCTCGAGGATGCTCTCCTTCTTCACGGTCACCGTCACCTCGCCGCGATGCTCCTTGTATTCGAGCAGGGCATCCGCGAAACGCTCCTTCAGCTTCACTACAGCGCGATTATTTTCTGCCATGTCAGCCTTACCTTTCCCTTTGGTCGTTGTAGATTAAGCGGCGGGTTCGAGTCTTTCGCCCAAGCCTATGGAAGAACCGAAGGAGTTCTTCTCGTTGGCGATCTTGTCCTGGAGCTTCATGAGGCCGTAGAGCAGGGCCTCAGGACGCGGCGGGCACCCCGGGATGTAGACGTCGACCGGGAGGGCCTCGTCGATGCCCTGCACGACGGAGTAGGTGTCGAAGATCCCGCCCGAGCAGGCGCAGGCGCCCATGGCGACCACCCACTTCGGTTCCGGCATCTGCTCGTACACGGTCTTGATGACCGGGAGCATCTTCTTGGTCACCGTGCCGGCGATGATGATGCAGTCGGACTGGCGCGGGGAGGCGCGGAAGATGATACCGAAACGGTCCAGGTCGTGCTTGGCCGCACCGGTCGCCATCATCTCGATCGCGCAGCAGGCAAGACCAAAGGTCATCGGCCAGATGGAGGACTTCCGAGCCCAGTTAACCAGGCTGTCCAGGGAAGTCGTGATGATGTTGTCGCCCAGCGGCTGATTTACTCCCATTCCAGTGCTCCTTTTTTCCAAACGTAGATGTAACCTACGAAGAGTATGACGATGAAGAGACCCATCTCGACCAGGCCGAACATGCCCAGACGCTTGAAGAGAACCGCCCAGGGGTACATGAAGACGGCTTCGATATCGAACAGGATGAAGAGCATCGCGATCAGGTAGAACTTGATCGAGAAGCGCTCGCGTGCGCTACCCACCGGCTCGCAACCGCACTCGTACGGTGCAAGCTTTACCTGAGACGGCTTCTTCTGGCCGATGAGCGATGAGAAGACCACCGAGCCCAGACCGAACAAGCACGCTATGACGACCAGCACCAAGATTGGCAGATATGCACCAAGCATCCCTTATCCTCCCGTACTACCAGGTTGTTGTTAAAATTGTTTTCAAGCACGCGGAAATGCCGTATACTGCACGCTTCTCGACCATCAAGCCCCGCTGCTTCCGACGTTAGCAAGCGCTGCGCCTTCGAAAAAGTATACTGTATACAACATTGCGACCGAAAATTATTTCATTTCACCATCTTTGTCAAGCAGAAATTATCCAATTATCTCCCAACCGTTTACAGAACCACGTATACTTTTTCTCAAATTGTATTACACCCTTAGGCCTCTCCCCCGCCGGCGCCTCTTCCACCCCCTCCGGCCGTATACGAGAAAATCTTTTAATCCTTGACAGATTATCCGCGGCTATGCTACCAGAGACCCCGATAGTTAATAATTTCCAGCCAGTTAGGAGAACCCAGTCATGCAAAACAGCCGTTCCTCGCAACTCTTTCAGCAGGCGCTCAAATCCATCCCCGGCGGGGTCAACTCCCCCGTGCGTGCCTTCCGCTCGGTCGGCTCCGATCCGCTGTTCATAAAGAGCGCTGCCGGCCCCATGATCTTCGACGAGGACGGCAACGGTTACATCGACTACGTGGGTTCCTGGGGGCCGATGATCGTTGGGCACTGCCACCCGAAGGTGGTCGAGGCGATCAAGAAGGCCGTCGAGAGCGGCGCCTCCTTCGGCGCCCCGACCGAGCTCGAGATCACCCTCGCCGAGATGGTGATCAAGGCGGTTCCCTCCATCGAGATGGTGCGCATGGTGAGCTCCGGGACCGAGGCGACCATGAGCGCCATCAGGCTCTCCCGCGGCTACACCGGTCGCGACAACATCCTCAAGTTCTCCGGCTGCTACCACGGCCACTCCGATTCCCTGCTGGTGAAGGCGGGCTCGGGCCTGGCCACCTTCGGCGTGCCCGACTCCCCGGGGGTCCCGGCTGACGTCGCCAAGCACACCCTGACCGCCACCTACAACGACCTCGACTCGGTGCGCGCGCTCGTGGCCGCCAACAAGGGGACCATCGCCTGCGTCATCGTCGAGCCGGTCGCCGGCAACATGGGCACCGTTCCGCCGCAGGAAGGTTTCCTCGAGGGGCTGAGGGAAATCTGCACCGAGGAAGGGATCGTGCTGATCTTCGACGAGGTCATGTCCGGCTTCAGGGTCGCCTACGGCGGGGCGCAGGAGCGCTTCGGGATCACCCCGGACCTCACCACCCTGGGCAAGATCATCGGCGGCGGCCTGCCGGTGGGCGCCTTCGGCGGCAAGAAGGAAATCATGTCGCAGCTCTCCCCGGCAGGCGGCGTCTACCAGGCGGGGACCCTCTCCGGCAACCCGCTGGCCATGACCGCCGGCATCGAGACCCTGAAACTTCTGCAGGAGCCCGGTTTCTACGAGAAGCTGGAGGAGAAGAGCAAGTTCGTGGCCGACGGGATCGCCAAGGCCGCCAAGGACGCCGGCTTCCCCCTCTACTCCACCCGCGTCGGCTCCATGTTCTGCGGCTTCTTCTCCAAGGAGCCGGTGTACAACTGGGACAGCGCCGCCAAGTGCGACACCAAGGCTTTCGCCACCTACTTCCGCGGCATGCTCGAGGAGGGGGTCTACCTGGCCTGCTCGCAGTTCGAGACCGCCTTCGTCGGGGCGGCCCACACCGAGAAGGACCTGGAGAAGACCATCGCCGCCGCGGCCAAGTGCTTCAAGGCCCTGTAGCCTGACCGAACACAGCTTCGCGCAGACAAAAAAAGGCGCCCGCGGCAATCGCGGGCGCCTTTTTTCATGGTTCGTGGAAATCCGGCTCAGGGGGCTTCCACTTTAACCGGAGATGAGCCTCTTGCGCAGGGCGATCATCTCCAGGCTCAGTTCCGCCATCACGGCGGCGCGCTGCAGTTCGAAGACCCCTCCCCCCAGGCGTCCATGCCTGTCCTGCGCGCAGACGACAGCCGCGACCTCCCCCCCGATCGTCAACGGCACTAGGAGCGCAGGCGCCGGGAGCTCCCCTCCCATGGCCCGCAGCAGCCTCCCCTCCGCTTCGGAGGCGACTTCCCCCAGGTACAGGCGCCGCTCCTCGACCACCCGCGACAATCGGGACCCCTCCTCCATGGGGAACGCGAGGCCGCTGAACCCCGCCACCTCCTCTCCCGCTGCCACCGCACGGACGCCGACCAGCTTCCCGTGCTTCAGCCTGACCAGGGCGCCCCGGTCGAACTCTCCGGCGACATAGGCGAGCAGCGCCTGGACCGCTTCCGGCTCGGACGGTGCCGCCGCCAGCCGGTCAGCCAACTCGGGAAGGGAGACCCGCTCCGGGGGACAAGGCTCCTCCCCCCCGCCTCCCCACGGGGTTTCCAGCACCGCAGGCTGCTGATCCGGGGGGGCAAACCTGGAGCGAACCCCTCCCAGTACGGGAATGTAGCGCATCGGGCGCTTAACGCCGTACCAGCGCTCCAGGGCGATGCTCAGGCGCAGCTCGGAGCAGACACGCGGGATGATCACCAGCCCCGTGATGAACCCGATCTCGTCGATCGCCTTGAAATCGGAGGGGTCGGCCATGGCGATGACCAGCCGTTTGCCGTCCAGTGAGACCGGCAGCACCCGGTAGCGCGTCACCAACTCCAGCGGCAGCAACCCCAGCAGGCTTTGAGGGATCTCCCGGAGCAGGTCGTGGTCCAGGCACGGAACGCCGAGCTGCTCGCTCAAGACCCGCGCAAGCTGGTCCTCTTCCACCAGCCCCATCTCCACCAGGTTGGTCCCGAGCCTGCCGCCGTAGATCGCCTGGGCGCGCAGGACCTGTTCCAACTGGGACGCGTTCAACGCGCCTAGCTTCAACAACATCTCGCCGAGTCGTGCCGCCATGTGACACCTCCTCGTCCGTCGGCTCCTGCCGGGGGAGCCAGGATCAGCATCCGAACGTTGCGGGGTCAAAATTAGTAAACTCTCAGAGTTTATCGGGTCGCGCCGGCGTCGCAACAGGGAGGGCATTCTTCAGGAGGGGGATGGAAAAGGAGAAACGGGACACTAAGAGAGCGGCAACGGCGCCGGCCACAGCCGGGAGCCCCGCGGCCGGCCGCAAAAAAAAGGCGCCACCCTGCGGGGTGACGCCTTATCCGGTTGCGTATCCGGCCCGCCCGACGAAGGGCCGCACGGGTTGCAGGGGTGCCTGCAGGGGGAACGGTGGGGCTACGCGCTCTTTATCTTCCGGCGCAGGGAAAGCATTTCCAGGCTCAGTTCCGCCATGACGCCCACCCGCTGCAACTCGAAGGCGCCGCCGCCAAGCCGTCCCTTGCCGTCGCTGGCGCAGATGACGCCGACCACGTGACCGCCGAGCGACACGGGGAGCAGCAGTGCCGAAGCGGGGAGCTTGCCTCCCATGGCGCGCACCAGGGCCCCCTCCGCGTCACCTACGGCGAACTCGCACAGCACCACCCCCTTTTCTTCCGTCATGCGCTGCAGGTGGGCCATGTTGCCGACCTCCACCTCGAACCCGGCGAAGCTCTCCACCGGGAGACCGTCGGCTACGGCCTGTACGCCGGTCGCCTTTCCGGACTTCAGACGCAGGAAACCGCCGCGGTCGAATTCGCCGGAGATGTAGGAGACCAGGGCCTGGACCACCTCCTTCTCGCTGGCAGCGGCGGCCATCATTTCGGCCAGCTCCCTGACGCTCAACTGGTCGGAGAAGACAGGCTCGCCGACCGGCGCGGTGTCCCAGCGGTTGTCAAGGGGGGCCATCGTCGGGGCGGGTGGGCGCGAGCCGGCTTCG
This sequence comes from Geomonas diazotrophica, assembly GCF_019063885.1. Lineage (NCBI taxonomy): Bacteria > Pseudomonadati > Thermodesulfobacteriota > Desulfuromonadia > Geobacterales > Geobacteraceae > Geomonas > Geomonas diazotrophica. The sequence continues at coordinate 4,270,257 of NZ_CP077684.1, forward strand.
AAACTGGTCCTAAGCCCCCCCTCGACCTTGATGAAACGAGTCGGGCGGGTGATGCGGTAGAACCTCTCGAGGGCGACGTTCAGCCTGAGCTCCGGACAGATCCTTGGCTTGATCACCATTCCGGTGACGAACCCGATCTCCTCCAGTGCCTTGAAGTCGTGGGGATTCGCCATGGCGAGGGAGAGCCGCTTCCCCTCGACGGCGATCGGGATTACCCGGTAGCGCCGTATCAGCTCAATCGGAACGAGACGAAGCACCTGGTCCGGAACGGAGCTCAGCTCGGCCGGTTCCACGCAGGGTGCGCCCATCTGCTCGCTCAGCACGTGGGCCAGCTCATCCTCCGAGACCAGTCCCATTTCCACCAGGTTCGTGCCGAGCCTTCCGCCGTAGATCACCTGGGCCTGCAGCACCTGGTCCAGTTGAGTCTTGGAAAGCGCCCCCACCTTGAGCAACATCTCGCCAAGCTTTGCCGACATCGGTTACCTCCTTGAGCTCTTTTGCAATTCGCGGTTAGGAACGTCTTCCAGATGGATCAATAAAATTGGCACATTCTACTTAACGCAGGCTGATGACGCAACGAACTTCTGCAGTGCCGGGCAGAAAAGTGTGTCGGCGGCATCCTGCCAAACCGCTGTCGTGGAGAGTTGGCAGCGGCACCGGCGTACTGTTACAATGGCAGAAGTGGCCATGGCAGAGCGAGCAGGCCGGACGGGATGCCGTGATAAATCGTTATTTTAGTTGAAGCGTGTCTTGGAAATTAATTGACATTAGTACCGGGTACGTGCTATTTAGCCTTGGTTTTCTACCCGTGATTTGTATACGGGAAAGAGGACAGACAGTTATGGATGAGGAAAAGAAGAACCTGCTCAGAACCCTGGGCATGATCTCCACCATGGGGATCTCGTTCGCAGTGGCCATCGCCATCGGCGTGTTCGTGGGGTTGAAACTGGACCAGTGGTTGGGGACCGACCCCTGGTTTTTCTTCATCTTTCTCTTCTTCGGCATTGCGGCAGGTTTCCGCAACATCTTCATACTAGCGGGAAAAGAACTGCGCGATGGCGGAGACAAGGATCAACGAGAGTAACATCTTCTCCTGGCTGGTGCGCGGCAGCCTGCTTTTGAGCGGGATCCTGGGCGCCGCAGGGGCCTTGCTGGTTTCCCCAAGGTTCGGAGGGTCGCTTTTCGTCGGAGGGATGCTGGCGCTGGCCAACTTCTTCTGGATCCGCAGCGGGCTGGAGGCGGCGCTTCGGCTGCAGCCGCGCAACGCTTCACGCTATGCCATCGTGCGCTACGTCCTGCGACTGGCCATCATGGCTGCGTTTTTGTACCTGTTGATCGTAGTCTTCAAGGCCGACATCTTCGGCCTTGTGATCGGGCTTTCGGTCCTCGTTCTCAACATAATCGCTTTTTCGATATATCTGTCCACCCGTAAAGGAGGCTAGCTGCAATGGTTCATCCCTTTTTGTTTCTTCAGTTTTTCCGTGAGTTGCTGCACCCCCTCGGCTTTTCCGAGGCCAGCGCTGACGCCGTCGTCTATACCTGGCTGATCATGATCGGCCTGGTGCTGTTTTCCATCGTGGCCACCAAGAGGCTGCAGGCCGTACCGTCCGGCGCGCAGAACTTCATGGAAGTCATCGTGGGCGGCATCGAGAACATGCTGGTGGAGACCATGGGCGAGCACGGCCGTCCGTTCTTCCCGCTGGTAGCCACCCTGGCGCTGTTCATCCTGGTGTCCAACCTGATCGGCCTGGTCCCCGGCTTCTTCCCGCCGACCGCGAACATCAACACCACCGCGGCCTGCGCGGTCGTCGTCTTCATCACCACCCACATCGTGGGCGTGAAGGAGCATGGCGCCGGCTACATCAAGCACTTCCTGGGTCCCATCGCCTGGCTGGCCCCGATGATGTTCTTCATCGAGGTCATCGGCCACCTGAGCCGCGTGATCTCGCTGACCCTGCGTCTCTTCGGCAACATGAACGGCCACGAGTTGGTCCTGATCATCTTCTTCGGCCTGGCCCCCTTCATGGTGCCGCTGCCGATGATGCTGATGGGCGTGCTGGTTTCCTTCATCCAGGCCTTCGTGTTCATGCTCCTGGCCATGATCTACATCCAGGGCTCGCTGGAGCACGCGCACTAAGAGACAGATAAAGACAAAGATTGAGATTAAGTAAAAGCTCAGTCTTCGTCCGCTTCTCAATCTTGGTCTTAATCTTAATCTGATTTTTCATTCCTATATTATTTAGGAAAAATACGCAGCAAAGGAGAAACAAATGGAATTCTTTACTATGTGTGTACTCGCAGCAGGCATCGGCATGGCTCTCGGCACCCTCGGCACCGGCATCGGCCAGGGTCTCGCAGTCAAAAGCGCAGTTGAAGGCGTTTCCCGTAACCCGGGCGCTTCCGGCAAGATCCTGACCACCATGATGATCGGTCTGGCCATGATCGAGTCCCTGGCTATCTACGCCCTCGTCGTCTGCCTCATCATCCTCTTCGCTAACCCGTACAAAGAAGTTGCGATGAGCGCTATCAAGGCTGTCGCGAAGTAATCAGTTTCTTCAAGAAACGCGAAAAGGGCGCTCAGCAAGGTGCGCCCTTTTTTTGTTCCGTCTCGCCGAAACGGGAAAGCACGACCACAGGGTTCGCGACAACCCACAGAGGGCACGTAAAAGACGTCGATGCACGCCCGTCAACATCCCGTCCTGCCCCTCTCCACTCCGGGATGGGGCGAGGCTGCCTAAATCCCTCACCCGGCCTGCGGCCCCCCTCTCCCGGAGGGAGAGGGGATGGGAAGCCGCTCCGGGAGTGGGGCAGGGGTGAGGGAGAGGGGATGGGAAGCCGCTCCGGGAGTGGGGCAGGGGTGAGGGAGAGAGGGATGGGAGAAGAGACGCTCCGGAGGGCAAGGGCGAGAGAGAGGGGGCGACGGGGCGCGCCTTGACATTTACTTTCCGCTATGAAATAGTCCAGGCTATGAAAATCATTGCCGACATGCACACTCACACCCTCGCCTCGGGACACGCCTACTCCACCATCAACGAACTGGCCAACGCCGCCGCCCAAGCCGGGTTGCGGGGGCTCGGGATCACCGACCACGGACCCGGACTCCCGGGCGGCCCCCACCGCTACCACTTCTGCGCCATGCGCTTCGTCCCCCCCACCATCGCCGGGGTCAGGATCTTCCGCGGCGTCGAGGCCAACATCCTCGACCACACGGGAAGGCTCGACCTGGAGCAGGACGTCCTGGAAAGCCTCGATTACGTCATGGCAGGCTTCCACGAGGACTGCGGCATCTGCGGCCAGGACCGCGACCGCAACACGAAGACGCTGCTCGCCGTAATGGAAAACCCGCTGGTCAAATGCATCTCGCATCCCGGAAACCCCATCTTCCCGCTCCACTACGAGGAGGTGGTCATGGGGGCCTTGGCGACCGACACCGCGCTTGAGTTGAACAACTCCTCGCTAGCCGCGGTGAGCCGCAAGGGGAGCGGCGAGAACTGCGCCGAGATCGCCCGCCTGTGCGCCAGGATCGGGGCGCGGGTCATGATCGGGAGCGACGCGCACATCTGCCAGGGGGTCGGGGTGTTCGACCAGGCGCTGCAGCTTGCCGCCGAGGCGGGGATCGCCGAAGGGCAGGTGGTGAACGCTTCGTGGGAGAGGCTTTTGGATTTCCTGGGGTTCAGCGAGTAGAAAGGGAGCCGGACGGACGAAACGGGTAAAGGACGGGCGAATGATTATTCGCCCCTACAGGCCCTGCTGGATCATGGCATCGCCAGAGACGGGATCAACAAACGAAGGGGCGCCGGTGACGGCGCCCCTTTACTTATTTATACTGCCCGTTTTCCGGACATGGAGTAGGCGAGGACTGCGAGACCGGCGAAGAGGAGGGGGATGCCGGCGAGAGCGGTCGGGGTCAGGCGCTCGCCCAGGAACAGGATCCCCAACAGGGCGGCGACCAGCGGCTCGGCCAGCGAAAGGGTGACCGCCGAGGCGACCGGAACGCTGCGCAGCCCCATGGCGAAGAGCCAGTACGACAGCGCGGTAATCACGACGCCGAGGTACAGGACCACCATGCCTCCCCGCACCGTGGCCACCCAGGTGACATCGGTCACGAAAAGCACCGGCAGGAGCAGGAAAGCACCCAGACAAAAGACGACCGCCATGACCGCTTCGGAGCTCCTCCCGGGCAGGAGCACTTTGATAGCCATGGTGTAACAGGCATAGGAGGTGCCTGCGCCAAGGGCCAACAGTATGCCGACGACATCGATGGCGATGTCACCGCCACCGGTCACCAACAGGCTGCAGCCGGCGAGGGCGAGCACGGTGGCGATTCCCCAGGCACGTCCCGGGCGCTCACCGCGGACTATGAATCCAAGAATCCCGGCGATGACGGGAGAGCTGCCGATGGCGACCAGGGTGCCGACGGCAACGCCGGTCCTGTGCACCGCGGTGAAGAAGGTCAACTGATAGATGGCTACGAAACCGCCGGCCGCCAGGGTGCCCCAGAAGGGCCAGCGTCCTTTGCCAAGGCCGCCTTTCAGTAAGGCAAGCACCATGAGGGCCGCCCCACCCACCAGGAGTCGAAAGGCACCGACGCTCCAGGGGCTGACACCGCCGGGAGCCAGGGCCTGGGCTGTGCCGGAGGAGCCCCAAAGGGTGGCGGCGGCGAGGACCAGCAGGGCGCCCGCGGCGCTCTTGTTTGCCGGGACGGCTACGGTCGATTCGGGTGCACTGTTCATGGCGGGGTTTTCTCTCAAATCGGGCTGATCGGACTCGTTACGCTGACCGGACCGGTGAGACCGGTGGGCGCGACTCGACGGCCTGCCTTAGCTGTGCTCGCGGGTGGCGTGGAAGGAGAGGTCCTTCCAGTTCTCCATGGTGTTTTCCAGGCGCCACTGGCTCCCGGCAAGGTAGGCCAGGTTCCCTTCGCCGTCCAGGTAGAGGCTCATCGCCTCCTTCTTCTGGAACTCGTCCAGCCTCTTCCGGTCGCCGGTGACCCAGCGGGCCGTGACGTAGGAAACGGGCTCGTAGACGGCCTTGACACCGTACTCGTGCTCCAGGCGGTGCATGACCACGTCGAACTGCAGCATGCCGACCGCCCCGACGATCCAGTCCGCCCCCATCAGCGGGCGGAACACCTGGGTGGTCCCCTCCTCGGCGAGTTGCACCAGACCCTTCTCCAGCGATTTCGACTTGAGCGGGTTGAGGATGCGCACCTTCCGGAAATGTTCCGGCGCGAAGTTGGGGATGCCGGTATACTTCAGGTCCTCGCCCTGGGTGAAGGTGTCGCCGATCTTGATGGTGCCGTGGTTATGGATGCCGATGATGTCCCCGGCATAGGCCTCGTCCACGTTGGTGCGGTCCTGGGCCATGAAGATGGTGGCGTTGGCGATCTGCACCTCGCGCCCAAGCCTCAGGTGCTTCACCTTCATGCCGCGCACGAACTTGCCCGAGCAGATCCGGAAAAAGGCGATGCGGTCGCGGTGCGCCGGGTCCATGTTCGCCTGGATCTTGAAGGTGAAGCCGGTGAAGGGCTCCTCGTAGGGGGACACGGTACGGCTGGTGGTGTCGCGCGGCAGCGGCGCGGGCGCGTTCTCCACGAAGGAGTCCAGCAGCTGCTGCACGCCGAAGGTGTTGATGGCGGAACCGAAGAAGACCGGCGTCTGCTTCCCGGCGAGGTAGGCCTCGGCGTCGAAGGGGTGGGCAGCCCCTTCCAGCAGTTCCACGTCGTTGCGCAGCTCCTCCACCTGGCTCCCCAGGAGCTCGTCCAGCAGGGGATCGTCCAGACCTTTGACGGTGATCACCTCTCCCACGCCGCGATCCGCCTCGGGATCGTAGAAGGTGATTTCCTTGGTGTAGAGATGGTAGGTGCCGCGGAAGCGTTTCCCCATCCCGATCGGCCAGGTCATGGGGGCGCACTGGATATTGAGGGTGCTCTCGATGTCGTCCAAGAGGTCCAGCGGCTCGCGTCCCTCGCGGTCCAGCTTGTTGATGAAGGTCATGATCGGCGTGTGGCGCAGCCGGCAGACCTCCAGGAGCTTCTTGGTCTGGCTCTCGACACCCTTCACCGAATCGATGACCATCAGGACCGAGTCAACTGCAGTTAAGGTTCTGTAGGTATCTTCCGAAAAGTCATTATGACCGGGGGTGTCCAGCAGGTTGATCTCGAAGTCACGGTAGGTGAACTTCATGACGGAGGAGGTGACGGAAATGCCGCGCTGTTTCTCCATCTCCATCCAGTCGCTGGTGGCATGGCGTGCCGACTTCCTGGCCCTGACCTCTCCCGCCTGCTGGATGGCACCGCCAAAGAGCAGCAGCTTCTCGGTTATGGTCGTCTTACCGGCGTCCGGGTGGCTGATGATGGCGAAGGTGCGCCGCTTCCCTATTTCTAGCTCGTTGTACCGCATCAACTGGAACTCCCGTTAAAATTCTCTGGACAAAAGAAAGGCGAAGAGGGTATCTTCGCCGGACCACGATAACGTGTCATAATTGCACAGCAACCCCCTAAAGGGCAATAATTTTTTTCCGGTGGACCGTCCATGAACGACATCTATCAGCGGCTTCAAGTGGCCGGCGAAGCACAGGACCAGACCGAGATCATCGCGACGCTGACTGCGATACAAGACGGGCGGCTGAAAAACGACCTGAGGCTGCTCAATTTCTACCGCGAGGTTCCGGTCAGCTACGGCGCCGAGGTGCTCACCGTGGAGGACCACGACGCTGAACTGCAGGTGAACCAGATACAGGCCGTTGTCATCGCCCACGAAAAGCTGACGGTCTTGAAGAGCAGCCACTTTCGCAGGGACGTCGCGGCGGCGGTGACCTACGTAAACGTCGAGAAATCGCGGGTGGTGCTGTCGAACCTCGGCTACGCCCTGGTGCGTGCCGATCGTCGCATGTCCGTGCGGGTCCAGCTCGGGTCCGCCATCGATGCCTCCTTCGCCGCCCCGGAACTGGACGCGGTGCACGGCCGCCTGCACGACATGTCGCTCACCGGGATGTCCATCAACGTGGCGCGCAACCCGGACCTGCCGATCAGCCAGAAGGGTGAGCTCTGCATAGCCCTCCCCTCCGGATCCATCACGGTCGCGGCGTCACTATTGAAAGTAATCAGCCTCGGAGACTCCTTCCGGCTGGTCTTCGAGATCGAGCCGTCGCGCGCGGCGGAACTGAGCATTTCCCAGTACATCTTCCAGCGCCAGGTGGAGATCATCAAGGAACTCAAGGACCACCCGGGCGTAAACAACTAGCCCATGCTTTTTGACAGCCACTGTCACCTGGATGACCCGCAGCTCTTGCCCCGCCTGGGCACGCTCATCCCGGAGGCCGAGGCGGCCGGCGTCGCCTCCTTCCTGGTACCCGGCGTGCACCCCTCAGGGTGGCCGGGAATCCGGACCCTCTCGGCAAACCACCCCCGCATCCTCCCCGCCTACGGCATCCACCCCATGCACGCCGACCTCGTCACCCCCGCCATCCTGACGACGCTGAGAGGGTACGCCGATTCGGCCCGCGCCATTGGCGAGATCGGGCTCGACTACCTGCTCCCCTCCCCTTCCCGGCAGCTGCAGCGGCAGGCCCTGGTAGCGCAGCTGCAAGTCGCGATCGAGGCGGAACTGCCGGTACTGCTCCATTGCCGCAGGGCGTTCGAGGACCTGATCGCCATCCTCCGCGAGCTGGGAGTCGGCAGTTGCATCGGCGGCGTGATGCACTCCTTTTCAGGGAGTGTCGAGACGGCCCGGGGCTGCCTGAAGCTCGGACTGCACATATCCCTCTCCGGGACGGTCACCTACGCCAACGCCCGCCGCCCGGTCGAGGTCGCCGCGGCGGTGCCGCTGGAGCGGCTGCTGCTGGAGACCGATGCGCCCGACCTGGCGCCGGAGCCACACCGGGGGACCGTCAACGTTCCGGCACGGCTCGTCACGACGGCACGACGCGTCGCCGACATCAGGGGCATCCCCTTCGACGAGCTCGCCCGCCGCACCTCCGAGAACGCCATCCGGCTCTTCAAACTCGCCCCCTTCCCGGGACCCCGCCCAGCGCATTAGACTGTTTTCATTGCGATTTCAGTCATTTGACCTCCTCGTCGGCTTCGATATACTCTTGCCAGGCAATTCCCATTGAACCGTTACGGAGGTGCAGCCATGTTCAAGGAATACACACTGCAGGAAGCGTTGAAGCTGGCCATCAAGACCGAGAAGGAGAGCATGGACTTCTACCATCGGGCGGGGTCCGTGAGCAAGGATGAGAGATCGAAGAAGGTGTTCGACCTGCTGGCCAACGAGGAGGCCGGGCACCTGCGCGCCTTCTTCGACCACTACCGCGGCGGCGACCTCGGGGACATCGACAGCTACATCGCCTCTCCGCCGGACAGGCAGTCGGCCACCCATCTCGCGCTGGAGCAGGCGATCGCGGCCGAGAGCCACGAGCAGAAGGCGCTGGAGATCGCGCTGAAGGAGGAGAAGGCCTGTATCGACTTCTACACCATACTGGTGAAGGACGTGGTGGACCCGATGGTGCGCCGCGTGTTCGAGACGGTAATCAGAGAGACCCAGGGGCACTACGACATGATCGAGGACGAGTACATGCGGGTCATGACCATGGTGCACAGCTCGGACCAGAACATCTACGTGAGGGAGTAGCAGGGTAAGGCGCCGGAAGGGCGCAGTCCATTGGGCGGCCGAGGGAGCGCTCGGCAAGTGCAACGGCCGAGGGAGGGACCTCCTGGTGGCCCCGATGGGAAGAAGCGGACCTGGTGGGCGCAGTGGACGGCAACCGGGAGGAACCACAATATAAAAAGCCTCCGCACCTTTTGGTGCGGAGGCTTTTGCTTTGGGTGTTGCTCAACCTTAACCTCGACCTCAACCTGCCTCTACGCCAGGTACTGGGCGTAGTACCCTTTGACCTTGGCCAGGTAGCTCCTGGTCTCGCGGGGCAAGGTCTCGGTCCCGTGACGGTCGACGTTGCCGGGACCCCAGTTGTAGGCGGCCAGGGCCTCGTCGACGTTGCCGTTGTAGCGCCGCAGCATGTCCTTCAAAAACCTGGTGCCGGCCATGATGTTCTGCTCGGGGTCGAAGGAGTCGGTGACACCGAGCCCGCGCGCGGTGGCCGGCATCAGCTGCATCAGCCCCTGGGCCCCCGCGGAACTTACCGCACGGGGGTCGAAATTGCTCTCGGCCTTGATCACGGCCCGGATCAGGCCGCTGTCAACGCCGTAGCGCTGGCTGGCCCGCTGGATGATGGCATCGGTGCCGCCGTCGGCGGAAAGTCCCGCGACGGAGGGGAGCTCGCCGGCCTGAAAATGCGCCTGCTGTGCCTGGAAGGCCCCTTCGGGCCCCTGGTCGGCCGCAGCCTCGCGGCTCTCGGCAACGGCGCTGCCTCCGGAGGGGAGCTGCTCCAGGAACCGGTTCAAAAGCCCCTGGACGTTGGCGCTACCGGCGGAGGGGGGCGACGCGGCAGCGTCCCCGCCTATGGCGAGGGCGGAACTGAGCATCTTGAGCCGCAGCGCCTCGGCCGCGGCCTGCGGCGTCACTGCGGAGGTGCCACTTTTGTCCAGCATTTCCTGGAAGGGTACTGCCGGTGGACCGGCGGCGGGGGCCGCCTTCTTGCCCCCTTCGACGCCCGCCGGCGCCGTGGTTATCGGATTGATCGACATAAACTCCCCTCTCACGGGGAAAGCGTAGTCTCCCCGTAAACCAGTTTCTTCTTCTTCAACTTCTCGATGAGCGTGGTCCGCTTCAGGTTCAAGAGCTCGGCGGCCTCTTTCTTGTTGCCGCCGCTCTTCTCCAGGGCCTGCATGATCAGCCGGTTCTCGAACTCCTCGACGGCGCTGTTCAGGCAGAAGCCGTCATCGGGAAGGTTGATCAGGTGCTCGCCGTGCACCACCGGGGTGCTGCGGCCGCCGCGGTACTTTTCGGGAAGGTCGTGAATGTTGATCACGCCGTTCCCTTTGATGATCACCAGGCGCTCCACCAGGTTCTCCAGCTCGCGCACGTTGCCGGGCCAGTCGTAGCTCCCGAGGATCTCCATCACCTGCTTGTCAAAACCCTGAACCTTGCGCTGCTTGCTCCGGTTGAACTTCTCCAGGAAGCTGTTCAAAAGCAGCGGGATGTCCGCGCCGCGCTCGCGCAGGGGGGGGAGCATGATCGGGATCACGGAGAGCCGGTAGTACAGGTCCTCGCGGAACTCCTTGGAAGCCACCATCTGGTCCAGGTTCTGGTTGGTGGCCGCGATGATCCTGACGTCGACCTTCTTGGAACGGGTCGAGCCGACCGGCTCCAGCTCCCTGCTCTGCAGCACGCGCAGCAGTTTCACCTGCAGGTTCGCCTTCATGTCCCCGATCTCGTCCAGGAACAGGGTCCCCTTGTCCGCCAGCTCGAAGCGGCCGACGCGGGAGGCGACGGCGCCGGTGAAGGATCCTTTGACGTGGCCGAACAGCTCGCTCTCCAGGAGCTCGTCAGGGATCGCCGCGCAGTTGAGCGCCACGAAGTTCTTGTCGGAGCGGTTGGAGAGGTCGTGGATGGCACGCGCCACCAGTTCCTTGCCGGTCCCCGACTCCCCCTGGATCAGCACGGTGGAGTCGGAGGTGGCCACCTTCTCGATCATCTCGAAAAGCGAGAGCATCTTCTCGCTTTCTCCGATGATGTTGTTCAAAAGCGCCCTGTTCTTTATGCAAGGCTTGGACCGGAAGCTCTTGCTCTGCAGCGCCTGGTGCTCGAGACCGCGCTTCACGTGGGTTTCCAACTCCTCGAGGTTGAAAGGCTTTTCCAGATAAAAGAACGCCCCCGCCTTGAGGAGATTTGCCGTCATCTCGTTGTTGGCGAAGGCGCTGTAGGCTATGGTGACTATTTCCGGGCGGAGCGATTTAAGCTGCCGGATGAACTCCAGACCGTTCACCCGTGGCATCATGATATCGGTGATGACCATCTGCACGTCGTGCATCTCGATCTTCTGAAGGGCGTCCTGCCCGTCGAAGGCTTGGTAGACCTGGTACCCCTTGTAGCTCAGGAAGGCGGCCACGAAGTCCCGAGTTTTCTTGTCGTCGTCTGCTATCAGTATTTTCGGCGTTTCCATCGTTTCCCCGATTTCGGTTAAAGTTGCTGCGAATCAAGCCGATACAAAAACGGTCAACGTTCGAAACTATAGCGAGTTATTTCGGCAATGTCAATTAAATGACTTCGGTTGAATATCAACCATGTCAATTTTTTGCCCGGAGCGGGATGAAACCCCTCAAGCCGCCCTGGCCGTAGCTTCACGGAGTTGGCCCCCAAATCGCCTTAGAGGAAAAAAATATTCAACCTTTGTCCCGCCCCGCCGATTAGGGGACAATAGGGCGGGCGCCCCGCGCCCCGCCTGATTTCACCGCAGAGGGAGGGTCCATGGAGACCGCACTCACCAAGGTAAAGAGCGAAGAGTACGGGGGAGAGCTGATCCAGCTGGTGAGCTTCAACCTGGAGAAGGAAGAGTACGGCATCAACGTCCTGATGGTGCGCGAGATCATTCGGATGCTCAACATCACCCGGGTCCCCAACACCCCCCATTACGTGGAGGGGGTGATCAACCTGCGCGGCAAGGTCATCCCCATCATCAACCTGCGCAAGAAGTTCGACCTGATGGACACCGAGTACGACAAGCGCACCCGCATCATGGTGATGGAGGTGGTGGGCGAACTGATGGGGTTCATCGTCGACGAGGTTTCCGAGGTGATCCGCATCTCCGAGAAGGAGATCCAGCCTCCTCCCCCGGTGGTCTCCAGCGGCATCGAGCAGGAATGCATGGCCGGCGTCATCAACCAGGCCGAGCGGCTCCTGGTCCTGCTCGACCTGGAGAAGATGTTCTCCGCCGACGAAAGAAGGCTGTTCAGCAACGTAGCGTAAGGCACCAACAGGGGGAAACGGTCCCCCTTTCCGGAGCACAAAATGGCCATAGACTGCGAAGATCAGGAACTACTGGACGGCTTTCTAGCCGAGACCACCGAGCTCCTGGAAAAACTTGACGACGACCTGATCTCCCTGGAGAAGAGCCCGGAAGACGCCGACCTCATGAACCGGATCTTCCGGTCCATCCACACGGTTAAGGGGGCCTCGAGCTTCCTGGGCTTCGACATGCTCGTCAAGGTCACGCACAAGACCGAGGACGTCCTGAACCGCCTGAGGAAGGTGGAACTGACGCTCACCCCGGAGATCATGGACGTGATCCTTGAGGCGGTCGACCTCGTGAAGACCCTGGTGGCCGATATCAAGGGGGGCGACATCATCGAGAGGGACCTGGAGGGGACCATAGCCAAACTGATCCCCTACCTCTCCGAGAACGCGGTGGAAGCGACCGTGCTCGCCCCCGTCTTCGCCCCCAAGGAGGAGAAGGAGGCGGCACCCACGGCCGCGCCGACCGAGCCCGCTGCGTCCCAGCAGGCCGGCGAGGCTGCACCGGCCGAGCCGCAGCCCGCGAAGGCGGAGCCCAAGGCCGAGTCCGCCCCCAAGCAGGTGGCACCGGCGCCGCAGCCCAAGCCCCAGCCGGTCAAGGAGCCGCAGAAGGCCCCTGCCAAAGGGGGCGAGGACCTCGCGGACAACTCGACGGTCAGGGTGGACGTTAAGCGCCTGGACGACCTGATGAACCAGGTGGGGGAGCTGGTGCTGGAGCGAAACCGCATGATCCAGCTGCACAGCGACTACCAGACCGGCCTGAACCCCGCCGAGTTCGGCGACGACTTCGGCAAGCTCTCCAAGCGGCTCAACTTCGTCACATCGGAACTGCAGATGCAGGTCCTCAAGATGCGCATGCTCCCCGTGGAGAAGGTGTTCAAGAAGTTCCCGCGCATCGTCAGGAACCTGGCGCGCGACCTGGGCAAGGAAGTCGACCTGGTCATCTACGGCGAGGAAACCGAACTGGACCGCTCGGTGGTCGACGAGATCGGGGATCCCTTGATCCACCTGATCAGGAACGCCCTGGACCACGGCCTGGAGACCCCGGAGCAGCGCCTTGCCGCCGGCAAGGACCGCACCGGCACCGTGGTCCTCTCAGCTGCCCACGAGGGGAACCAGATCGTGATCAGCATCAAGGACGACGGCCGCGGCATCGACCCGGACAGGATCGCCAGGAAGGCGCTGGACAAGGGGCTGGTCACCGACGACCAGGTCGCCGCCATGGGGACCCGCGAGATCCTCGACCTGATCTTCCTCCCCGGCTTCTCCACCAAGGAGCAGACCACCGACCTCTCCGGGCGCGGCGTCGGCATGGACGTGGTGCGCACCAACATCAGGAAGCTCAACGGCATCATCGAGATCAAGAACGAGTTGGGGCACGGCAGCGAGTTCATCCTGAAACTCCCGCTCACCCTGGCCATCATCCAGTCCCTGCTGGTCGAGGTCGAGAAGGAGGTCTACTCGATCCCGCTCGCCTCGGTCATCGAGACCATGCGCGTCAGCAAGAAGGAGTTCCACATGATCGGGGGGCAGGAGGTGCTGAAGCTGAGGGACTCGGTGCTCCCTCTCTTGAGGCTGCAGCGGACCTTCGGCTGCCACGAGGTCTACACCGACCGGGACACCTGCTACGTCGTCATCGTCGGGGTCGCGGAAAAGAGGATCGGCCTGATCGTGACCAGGCTGTTGGGGCAACAGGAGGTTGCCATCAAGTCGCTGGGCAAGTTCCTGTCCAACCTCCCGGGGATCGGCGGTTCGACCATCATGGGAGACGGCAGGGTGGCATTAATCGTGGATCCGATCGGACTGGTCGGCGGAGCAGCCTGAGGGGACGATAATGGCATTTGACATGAAACCATTTGACGCTAAAAACGCCCCGAAGATTTCCGACAAGGATTTCGAACAGCTTCGGGACTACATATACAACGTCTGCGGCATCTACTTCCACAGCAGCAAGAAGTACTTCCTGGAAAGCAGACTGGCGCGCAGGATGGAGGGAACCGGCTGCAAGACCCACGCGGACTACTACCAGTTCGTGCGCAGCCCGGCCACCGGCAGGACGGAACTGACCAAGCTCCTGGACGAGATCACCACCAACGAGACCTGCTTCTTCAGGAACATGCCCCAGCTCAACGCGCTGGAAAACAAGTTCCTGCCGGAGATCATCGGGACCAAGGGGAAGATCGGCTTCAAGAAGCTGCGCATCTGGAGCGCCGGTTCCTCCTCGGGAGAGGAGGCCTACACCATGGCCATGATCCTCCTCGAGAAGCGCGCCACCCTGCTCAAGGACTGGATCATCGAGATCGTCGGGACGGACATCAACGAGACGGTGCTGGCCCAGGCCCGGGAAGGGGTCTACAACAGCTACTCGGTGCGCAACACCCCCGATTACTACCTGAAGAAGTACTTCAAGGAGGAAGCGCCGGGCCGGTTCGTGCTCTCACCCGATGTGAAGAAACTGGCCACCTTCAGCCAGCTCAACCTCTACGACGACAACAAGATGCTCTTCATGAAGAGCTTCGATTTCATCTTCTGCGCCAACGTGCTCATCTACTTCGACACCTCCTCGAAGAGCAAGGTGGTGCAGCACTTCTACAACAACCTGCAGCCGTATGGCTACTTCTTCGTGGGGCAGTCCGAGTCGCTGCACGGGGTGAACGACAAATTCAAGACCGTACACTTCCCCGGCGGGTTCACCTACAACAAGTGAGGATGAAGCAATGGATAAAGCAGCCATGATGCAGACTGCCCAGGAGATGGTCGAGAGCTTCGTTGACCTCCCCACCATCCCGCACGTGGCCACCCGGGTGATAGAGCTCCTGGACCGTCCCGGTGTCGAGCTCGACGAGGTCGCCGACATGATCCTGGCAGACCAGGTCCTGGCGGCCCGGGTCATCAAGATGGTCAACTCGCCGCTGTACAAGCCGGCCAACGAGATAAAGTCCGTGAAAAGGGCCTTGATCTACCTGGGCTTCCGTCATATCCGCGAGCTCGCCTTCACCTGCTCCTTCGTCGACGTCTTCGAGGGGCGGGACGGCATCTTCGACGTCAGGACGTTCTGGGAGCACTCCTTCGGCGTCGGCGTGGTCTCGAAGATCATCGCGCAGCGGGTACGCTACCCGGACACGGAAAAGGCCTACCTGGTGGGGATCGTGCACGACATCGGCGAGGTTTTCCTCTCCTACTACCGCCAGGAGACCTTCCGCGCCCTGCTCGACTCTGTGAAGGGGCAGCCCTTCCGGCTGGTGGAAAAGGAGGCCGAGTACCTCGGCACCTCGCACAGCGAGATCGGCCTCTGCATCGCCCGCAAGTGGAACTTCCCGGCCGACTACTGCGAGGTGATCGGGCTGCACCACGACCCCGAGCAGGCGGTCCTCGACCCGACGCTCTGCGCCATCGTCAACCTGGCCGACCTTTTCTGCTCCGTGCGTCAGCTCGACTACGGCGGGAGCTCCTGGGTCACCTTCAACCTCGCCGAGGAGAAGGCCTGGGCCATCCTGAAGTCCTATGCGCCCAACCTCGCCGATCTCGACGTGGAGCGCTTCTGCTACGAACTGGACGACCGCGTCCCCGAGATCCAGGACATGGTCAAATCGATCTTCCAAGGCATAGGAGCCAAAGAAACGCCATGATCCCCGCAACGTCGAGCAAACTGAAGGTACTGATCGTCGACGATTCCTCCTTCATGAGGATGGCGATCCGCGGCATCCTCTCCAAGGCACCCGGCGTGGAGATCGTCGGTATCGCCGCCGACGGCATGGAGGGGGTGGAAAAGGCCCTGGCCCTCAAGCCGGACCTGATCACCATGGACGTGGAGATGCCGCGCATGGACGGCATCGCCGCGCTGAAGCAGATCATGGCCAAGCAGCCCACGCGGGTGCTGATGGTCTCGACCCTCACCTGCGAGGGGGCGCGGGCCACCTTCGAGGCGCTCGACGCGGGGGCCATCGACTACGTCCCCAAGAACGTCAGCGACTGCAAGGACGCCCAGGCCATGTTCCAGAAGGCGCTCCTCGAGAAGGTCCACGAGGCCGCCCTTTCGGCCATCCCCAGGCGCGCCGGCATCGGGATCGTGCCGCGCGTCGCGCCGCCGGTCCAGGTGCGTCCCTCCCAGTTCGCCCACCGCCGGATCGGCTACGTCGGCATCGGCGCCTCCACCGGCGGCCCCGTCGCGCTCCAGGAAGTCATCTCGCGCATCCCGGTCAACTTCCCGCACGGCATCGTGGTCGCCATTCACATGCCCAAGGCCTTCACCGGCCCCTACGCGGAGCGGCTCAACGCCAAGTGCTCGCTCTCCATCAGGGAGGCGGTCGACGGCGACATCGTCAAGGGGGGGCAGGTGCTGATCGCCCCGGGCGGGATGCACACCAGCCTGGTGAAGCAGGGGAGCAACATCGTGGTGAAGACCTCGCCCACCAGCGAATTCCCCCAGTACATCTACATCCCTTCCGTTGACCAGATGATCACCTCGCTGGCCGACGCCAGCAACGGCGCCATGCTCGGCGTGATCCTGACCGGTATGGGGAACGACGGGTTCAAGGGGATGAAGCATCTGAAGGAAAAGGGGGGGCTGACTCTGGTGCAAAACGAAGCGACCTCCACCATCTACGGCATGCCGCGGGCCTGCATCGACGGCAAGGTGGCCGACGTGGTGCTCCCGCTGGACCAGATTGGTTTCGAGATCGGGAAGATCGGCTGAGCCTCAGCGCCGCGCCTGGATCAGGAGTCCCCCCTCCGTGATCCTGACGCTGCAGCGCGAGAACCCCTCCCTCTTGAGCCGGAACAGCACGAAGGGGGCCGCGAGCCCCCGGCACGACGGGACGAAGAGCCGCAACTCCCCCGAGGCGTCCAGGTAAAGCCCCATCCCCCCCCTGATGTCCGCCGGATCGCAACGGCGCACCCCACCCGGCTCCACCGGGCTGGGGACACCCCCGCCCGATGGCAAGAGCGCGTACCAGATCAGTTTCACGGTGCGCAGAGCCCGTTTCATATGCCCGCCTCGCCCCGCTCCGGATGCACGGCGCCCTGCGTGCCGCCTACCGGTTCAGAAACCGCCTGTCCCCCCCGCGCCTTGGCGTTGCCACGGCTCCCCCAGTAGACCCCGGCTACCACCAGCAACCCTCCGCAGAGCTGCGGCAGCACCACCCGTTCCCCCAAGAGAAGCGCCGCCTGCAGCGCCCCGAAGAAGGGGACCAGGTTCACGAACACCGCCGCCCGCGCGGCGCCGATCCTCCCCACCCCCTGGTACCACCAGACGAACCCCACCACGGTCCCCAAGAGGGCCAGTTGCAGGATGGCGAGCCACCCTACCCAGCTGAACGAGGGCCAGGGGGCGCCGGACGCCGCATGCTCCAAAAGCGCGGCCGGGAAGAGGAGCATCGCGCCGAAGAGCGCGGCGTAAGCGGTGGCGGTCAGCGGCGTGAAGGTCGCCAGGGCCTTCTTGCCCAGGATGGAATAGAGCGCCCAGCAAAGCGGTGCGCCCAGCATGATGAGGTCTCCCCTGTTGAAGGCGAAACCGGCGAGGACGGCCCACGATCCTTTCGAGATGACCACGGAAACGCCAAGGAGCGAGACCAAGAGCCCCGCGACTTGCGTCGGGGTGACCCGCTCCCTGAGCCAGAGCGCCGAGAGTACCGCGGTGATTAGGGGGTTGATGGCGACGATGAGCGCGCCGCTGGTAGCCGTGGTCAGCTTGAGGCCGGTGAAAAAGACCGCGTTGTAGCAGAAGATGCCGGTGACCCCCAGGCTGAACAGAAGTCCGAAATCCCGCAGCCGTTTCGGTACGGGGAACGGTTTCCCCTCCTTGCCGGCGTACCAGGCGGTGAGTGCGATCAGGCAGGATGCGGCTACCGCGAAGCGGCAGGTGGCCGCGAAGAAAGGTGGCGCCTCTTTAACCGCAAGACGCGCCGCGACGAAGGTGCCGCCCCAGAAAAACGTGGTCAGCACCAGCTTCAGATACACCGATCTCAGTTCCCCCATCATGCGAAAGGCCCCGTCCCGAGGCCTACGCGGCGATGCGCCGTACCTCTGTCAAAACTGCTTCTTCTTGCCAATACCCCTCCCACGGCCGGTCACTGGAACCAGCGGATCAATTCATGTTCCATATCGAGCTGGTAGCGGTGCCGGCGCAGGAAATCCATCCCGAGCAGCCCATCGTGAATCCCGGCGCCGCCACCGTAGGAGATCAGTTCGACCTCCATGGAAGGATGGGCGTGGGGGCCGACCACCAGCGAGTCGATTCGCACGATCTTGGAGCGGACCACCCGGCCGTCGGCCAGCTCGGCCTGCGCGTTCCCCGCAGAGCGTAAATCGATCGGCAGCCTGCCGGCAACACTTTCGTGCAGCGCGGTCCTGGTGGCGCCGGTGTCGAGGACCAGTTCCAGCCGCACCGCCTGGCCACCGTGCCTTACCGTAACCGGCACCAGCACCTGGTTGTCGACCACGCGTATCTTGGTCACGTTATCGCCGTTTGCGGTAGCCGTGACGTTCGCGGGGGCTCGTTCCTGGCGCTGGGGAAGCTGCTCCTCCCCCCCGGCGTCCCCATCCCACCCCTTTTCTGACGACGCGGGCCCCGCTTCCCGGGCCTGTGCCTCTCCCCGTCCCTCTCCCTCTTCCGCCAATTGCTGCGCCGGCGCCAGTTGGGTCTGTTGCTGCGCGGCATAGGGGCACAGCAGGTAAAACATCAGACCCGCTACCGCCAGCAGCCCGGCGAGCCCTGCCACTATTCTCGCGGGCGAAGCTCCCCCCCGTTGCCCGTTCGTTTGCCGCACGGAAAGCTCCAGGGCGTATCCGGAGAGTTTCCTCCCGATCAGCGGGTCGGGACAGGCGTCGGCGAGGTCGACCAGTGCTGAGCCTCCGCGCCGATCCCCTTCCTTTATGAGGGGGATGGCGACGGAACTCACGAGGTCGAGGACGGCATCCTGGAGACGGCGGTATCCCGGGGTCCCCCGGGCCTGCCCCAAGGCCGGGAAGACCACGCGCTCCACGTCGCTGAGGGCAGCGATCAGCAGTTCCTGCCTGGTCGCGGCGTCCGTGCTCTCCCTGAGCTCCAGAGCGACCCTTTCCTTTATCCCACTGCACAGATGCTCGAGATCCATGGCGATCACCCATTGCAGGGCGCGTCTGCGACGCACCGCAAGTTTAGAATCGACAGGAAATTCTAGCGCACTATGGCGAGCTCGTCAGCGCGCCCCACCCGAAGGGGAAATAGCCCGAGCCCCCGTCCCCGCGCTCACCCACCTTCCACCCCGGTCTCTGGCGCCAACCGTACGGGGCCATCCAGCGCGGCAGCAAGGCGCAAGACGTAGAGGAGTATGACGCAGGCGGCGCCCCAGGTGACCAGCAGAATGCCGCACCAGATGCCGGTGAGCCCCCACCCCAGGAGGTCCGCCAGGAGGTAGAAGACCGGGATCGGCAACACGATCTGCCGGACCAGGCCGATCACCAGCGGGATTGCCGGACGTTTCAGCCCCTGCAGCACCGACACGCTGGTATAGAGGATGACGTAGGCGATGAAGACGAAGGCCTCGATACGCAGGTACTGCACGCCGATCCCGACGACCCTGGGGTCCTTGGTGAAGAGGGACATGAGCGGCCGCGCGGCGAGGAAGACGGCCGCGGTCCCGAAGCTCATCAGGATGATGCCGGCTCTCAACGCGCAGCGGATGGTCTGGACCACCCGCTCCAGCTGCCGCGCCCCGCTGTTCTGCGCCACCAGCGCGAGGGTGGCCACGTTCATCCCCATGACCGGCAGCAGGGCGATCTGCTCGATCCTGGTGCCGATGCCATAGGCGGCGACCGCGTCGCTCCCGAAGCGTGCCACGAACCTGGTGATGACGAAGATGCCGATGGCGACCGTCATCATGTTGAGGCTCGAGGGAAACCCCTGCTTGGCGAGCTGGAAGTAGGCGTGGCGGTCCGGGACCAGTTCGGCGAAACGGAAATGCCTGAGCATTCCCGACTGCTTCACCCGCAAAAGCATGTAGCAGTTGCCGATAGCCTGCACCAGCACGGTGGCCCAGGCGATCCCCGGCAGTCCCATGGCGGGCAGCCCCATCCCCCCGTACATGAACCAGGGGTCGAAGGCCAGGTTCAGGAAGAAGCCGAGCACCAGGTAGTTGCGAAAACTGCGGCTGTCGCCGGTCGCGTTCAAGATGGCGTTCAGCACGTAGTTGACCAGGAAGAAGACGCTCCCGGCGAAGATGCACACCATGTACTGCAGGGCGAGTTCGAGCACGACACCCGTGGCGCCGAGGAGGCCGAACAGGAACGGAGCACAGGCAAGCCCCAGCAGGGTCAAAAGCACCCCGTGCGCGAGCCCGAAGGAGAGGGTCTGGCCGGCGAGGTGCCGCGCGCCGTCACGGTCTCCCGAGCCGAGGGCGTGGCCGATGAGGGCGGTGGCGCCCGTCGATATCCCCGCGCCGATGGCGATGATCAGGAAGAAGACCGGGAAGGAGAGGGAGAGCGCCGCCAGTGCGTCGGTGGAGATCCTGCCGCCGTAGAAGGTGTCCACCACGTTGAACATGGTGTTGAAGAAGTACCCTACGCTGGTGGGGAGGGCGATCTTGCGGATCAGCCCGGGGATCGGTTGGTGCAACAGGTCGTAGTCTCTTTGGTGCATGGTCCCTCGGTTCGCGTCCTTGGCTGTGACGATCCCTTCCCTGTCCCTTCAGCTCAGGGGGTGGAGACGCAGGGGGGAGGCTGGGAGGGGCGGGTTCGGCCTGCCTCAAGGCACCAAGCTTACACGCACTCCGGGCAAAAAAAAAGAGCGGACTAGCCGCTCTTCTCATTTGTGTTGTGTGTCCGACGCTTAGCGCCCGCCGGCCTTGCCCGCCACCTGCACCCTGATCAGGGCGCGCTCCAGCGCGGCCTGGTAGATGCGGAAGTTCTTGTCTTCCGGGGTGAGCGACTTAAGCTCGGTCTCGGCACGCCCGAGGGCGGCCTTTGCGCGCTCGAGGTCGATCTCGTCGGCCCTCTCCGCGGTCTCGACCAGCACGGTGACCTGGTCGTTCTCCACTTCGAAGTAGCCCCAGTTCAGCGCCATGTGATGCAGCACGCCGTCCTTTTTGTAGGCCAGCTCGCCGATCTTCAGCGACGTGAGGAAGGGGGCGTGGCCCGGAAGGACGCCGAACTCGCCGAGGGCACCGGTCGCGGTGATCTCGTCGACCTCTTCGGAGAGGACCTTCTTGTACGGGGTTACCAGTTCAACCTTCAGTTTTTCAGCCATATAAACCTCTTGGGGCAAGGGCGCGGACCGCGGGAAAATCCGCGGCCCTCAACCGTTTGCCGTTACCAGATTAATTACACCGCGAGCTTCTGGGCTTTCTCGATAGCTTCCTCGATGGTGCCGACCATGTAGAAGGCCTGCTCCGGGAGGTCGTCGTGCTTGCCGGCGATGATCTCGCTGAAGCCCTTGATGGTGTCCTTCAGTTCGACGTACTTGCCCGGGGAGCCGGTGAAGGCCTCTGCCACGTGGAACGGCTGGGAGAGGAACTTCTGGATCTTACGGGCGCGGGCAACGACCAGCTTGTCCTCTTCGGAAAGCTCGTCCATACCGAGGATCGCGATGATGTCCTGGAGATCCTTGTATTTCTGGAGCACGTACTGAACCTGGCGCGCGATGGCGTAGTGCTCGTCACCGATGACCTGCGGATCGAGGATCCTGGAGGTGGAGTCGAGCGGGTCCACTGCCGGGTAGATGCCGAGCTCGGCGATCTGACGGGAGAGAACGGTGGTCGCGTCCAGGTGGGCGAAGGCGGTTGCCGGAGCCGGGTCGGTCAAGTCGTCGGCCGGTACGTAGATCGCCTGGACCGAGGTGATGGAACCCTTGTTGGTCGAGGTGATGCGCTCCTGCAGCTCGCCCATCTCGGTTGCCAGGGTCGGCTGGTAACCAACGGCGGAAGGGATACGGCCGAGAAGCGCCGAAACCTCGGAACCCGCCTGGGTGAAGCGGAAGATGTTGTCAACGAAGAGGAGCACGTCCTGGCCTTCCTCGTCACGGAAGTACTCTGCGATGGAGAGCGCGGAGAGAGCAACGCGGGCACGCGCCCCCGGAGGCTCGTTCATCTGGCCGTACACGAGAGCGGCCTTGTCGAGAACGCCGGACTCTTTCATTTCCATCCAGAGGTCGTTCCCTTCACGGGTACGCTCGCCGACGCCGGCGAATACCGAGAAGCCGCCGTGCTGCTTGGCGATGTTGTTGATGAGCTCCATGATGAGAACGGTCTTGCCGACGCCTGCGCCGCCGAAGAGGCCGATCTTGCCGCCCCTTGCGTAAGGAGCGAGGAGGTCAACGACCTTGATGCCGGTGGTGAACGCCTCGACCTTGGTCGACTGGTTCACGAAGAGCGGAGCCTCGCGGTGGATGCCGTACTCTTTCTCGTTGCCTACCGGACCCATCTCGTCAACCGGCTCGCCGATGACGTTGAGGATGCGGCCCAGGGTCTTGCGGCCGACCGGCACGGAGATCTGCTTGCCGGTGTCCATGACCTGCTGGCCACGAACCAGACCGTCGGTACCGTCCATAGCGATGGTCCTGACGGCGTTCTCGCCCAGGTGCTGTGCGACTTCCAGAACCAGGTTGAACTCCTGGTCGTCGATCGCGGGGTTGGTTACCCTGAGAGCCTGGTAGATCGGGGGGAGCTTGCCCGGCTCGAATTCGACGTCGATAACTGCGCCGATGACCTGCGATATTTTTCCGAAGTTCTGACTCATGTTTAAACCTCTTCCTTTTGCGGCCGAGAGGGCCACATATTTTTATAAGTGTTAACCCTTGATCGATTCAGCGCCGGAGATGATTTCCATCAGCTCCGTCGTGATGGCAGCCTGGCGTGCCCTGTTGTAGATCAGGGTCAGCTTGGCGATCATCTCTGTGGCGTTCTTGGAAGCCGCATCCATCGCCGTCATCCTGGCGCCGTGCTCGGAGGCGACCGACTCGAGGAGGGCCTTGAAGACCTGGACCTCGATGTGCTTGGGAAGGAGCTCGTCCAACAGCGCGCCCTTGGACGGCTCGTAGATGTACTCGGTCCCGACTTCGTCCTCGTCGCCGGCCTTCGGTGCGATGGGCAGGAGCTGCTCCAGGGTGATGTCCTGGGTCATGACGCTCTTGAAGGCGTTGTAGATGATGAAGACTTCGTCGTACTCTTCCGCCAGGTATCCCTCGATCAGTTCGGCGGCGACCAGGGCCGCGGTCTGGTAGGAGAGGGTGGAGAAGATGTTGCCGTGATGTTTGCGCACCGTGTGACGGTTCCTCAGGAACTCGTAACCCTTGCGGCCGATGGTCATCAGGGTCATTTCCGAGAAGTCGCCCTTGCGCTCCTTGAGGAAGCGGTCGGCTGCCTTGGAGAGGTTGGCGTTGAAACCGCCGCACAGGCCGCGGTCCGAGGTCACCACCACCAGGAGGGCGCGACCGCCGTCGCGCTTCACCATGAGCGGATTGGCATCCGACTCCTGGGTCTTGGCAAGCCGCTCAAGCACCTCCGCGAGCTTCCCCGCGTAGGGGCGCGCAGCGACCACGTTCTCCTGGGCGCGACGCAGCTTGGCGGCAGAGACCATCTTCATGGCCTTGGTGATCTGCCGGGTATTTTTTACGGATACGATCCGTTTCTTGATGCTCTTAAGGTTTGCCATTCGCTAAGTCCGTCCTTGGTTTAGGCAGTAAATTCCTTCTTGAACTCTTCCAGACCGGCGATGATCTCGCCCTTCATGGTGTCGTCGATCGCCTTCTTGTCGCGGAGTTCACCAAGGAGGGTGGCCTTCCTGGAGTCGAAGAAAGCGTAGAGTTCCTGCTCGTAACGGCCCAGGGAGCCGATCGGGTAGTCATCGACGAAGCCGTTGTTGGCGGCGAAGATGATCAGGACCTGCTTCTCGTTCGGGATCGGACGGTACTGCGGCTGCTTCAGGATCTCGACCAGGCGTGCGCCACGGGCGAGCTGCATCTGGGTAGCCTTGTCCAGGTCGGAACCGAACTGGGCGAACGCTGCCATCTCGCGGTACTGAGCGAGAGCCAGACGGAGGGTACCGGCAACCTGCTTCATCGCCTTAACCTGAGCCGAACCGCCGACGCGGGAAACGGAGAGGCCGACGTTGATGGCCGGGCGTACGCCGGAGTAGAACAGGTCGCTCTCCAGGTAGATCTGGCCGTCGGTGATGGAGATGACGTTGGTCGGGATGTAGGCGGAAACGTCACCTGCCTGGGTCTCGATGACCGGCAAAGCGGTCAGGGAGCCGGCGCCGCACTCGTCGGACACCTTGCAGGCACGCTCGAGCAGACGGCTGTGGAGGTAGAAGACGTCGCCCGGGTAAGCTTCACGCCCCGGCGGACGGCGAAGCAGCAGGGAAAGCTGACGGTATGCGACGGCCTGCTTGGAGAGGTCATCGTAGATGATCAGCGCATGCTTGCCCGCGTCGCGGAAGAACTCGCCCATGGTGACGCCGGTGTACGGTGCGATGAACTGCAGCGGTGCCGGCTCGGAAGCGGTAGCGGCGACGACGATGGTGTAATCCATGGCGCCGTGCTCTTTCAGCTTGGCAACAACCTGGGCGACCGTGGAGCGCTTCTGGCCGATTGCGACGTAGATGCAGACGACGTCGCCGCCCTTCTGGTTGATGATGGTATCGATCGCGACGGCGGTCTTGCCGGTCTGGCGGTCGCCGATGATCAGCTCGCGCTGGCCGCGCCCGATCGGAACCATGGAGTCGATCGCCTTGAGGCCGGTCTGCATCGGCTGATGCACCGACTTACGCTTGACGATACCGGGGGCCTTCACTTCGACCTTGCCGAAGGTGGAGGTGTTGATCGGGCCGAGGCCGTCGATCGGGTTACCGATCGCGTCGACCACGCGGCCGACCAGAGCCTGGCCTACCGGGACCTCGACGATCCTGCCGGTACGCTTGACGGCGTCGCCTTCCTTGATCTCGGAGAACTCGCCGAGGATCGCGGCACCGACGTTGTCTTCCTCAAGGTTGAGAACCATGCCGGTGATGCCGTGCGGGAACTCGAGGAGCTCGCCTGCCATCGCCTTGTCAAGACCGTGGATACGGGCAATACCGTCACCGATGGAGATGATGGTGCCGGTTTCGGCTACCGCCACTTCCTTGCCGTACTCCTTGATCTGCTTCCTGATAATCTCGCTGATTTCTTCCGCTTTGATTTCCATAGAACCGTCTCACCCCTTCTGTAATATATCCTGAATGTTAGCTAACTGAGTCCTTACCGAGCCGTCGAATACCTTGTCGCCGATCTGCGTTACCACACCGCCGATGAGCGACGGATCAACCACAACCTTGAGTTCAACCTTTTTGCCGGTCGACTTGGCCAGGGCCGCCTTGATCTCCTCGACCTGGGCCGCGTCCAGCGGCAGCCCGGAGGAGAGCGTCGGCCTGATCACGCCGGAGAGCTCGTCGGCGAAGATGCCGTAGTTCTCCGCGATCTGCGGCAGCACCGAAAGGCGGCCGCGCTCGAGGAGGAGCATCATCAGGTTGGAGATCATCGGGGAGATGGAGAGCTTCACCACCAGGTCCTTCAGGATCTCTTTCTTCTCTTCGATGCCATAGGCAGGGTTGGCGAAGACCGCCGAAAGCTCGCGGCTGTCGGTCAGGACAGTGCTGAAGCGGGACAGTTCGCCGTTGAACCCTTCCACGCTCCCGGCTTCCGAGCCAATCTGCACGAGTGCCTTGGCGTAACGTTTGGCAATAGCGTTAGTACTCAATGTAGAGTCACCACCTTGGAGATATAGTCGCCCACCAGCTTGTCCTGGTCGCCTTTTGCAATGTTCTGCTTGATCTTCTGCTCGGCCAGCTCGACCGCGAGGCGTGCAGCCTCGGCGCGGAGCTCGTCTTTAGCCTTGAGGACTTCCTGCGCCGCTGCGGCCTCGGCCTGAACCTTGATGCGGGCAGCAGCCTCTTTGGCCTCGGCGATGATGCGCTCCTTCTCGAGCTCACCCTCGCGCTTCATGTTGGCGGAAATCACCTCGATCTCCTGGTTGGCCTGGTCCAGGCGCTGGGAGTACTCGGCGAACTTCTTCTCGGCGGCTTCCTTGGCGGCGACCGCTTCCTTCAGGGTCTTCTCGATCCCGTCGCGGCGTGCGGCCAGGGTCCCCTTCACGTCGGCCTTCTTGAGGGCCCAGACGGCGATGGCGACCAGGGCGGCGAAGTCGATGCAACGCCACATGAAGTCCTTCATCTGTGCAGCCTGGTGCCCGCCTTCGTGAGCGGCGCCCGCGTGCTCGGCGGCCTCCTCGGCAAAACCGAGGGAAGCCAGGGCGATGATCGCGCCGACCGTAAGCAGGGAAACTATCAGCTTCTTGTTCTTATGCATGCTAGAGACTCCTCCCCAGAACTTTTTCACAGATTTCGGCGGACAGGGTCTCGGCGCTGGAGGTGAGCAGACGGCGTGCTTCCTCGGCCTCCTGGGCCACCTTTGCCTTGATGGCGGAAAGGGACTCGGTAGCTTCGGCACGCGCCTTGTCGAGGATGGCGGCCTCCTGCTGCTGGGCCTCCTTCTTCAGGGCACCACGCTCGTCGGCAGCACCGGCGCGAATCTCGCGCATGCGTGCCTCGTAGCTGGCCAGCTTCTCCTGCACTTCCCTGTCGACTTCGGCGCTCTTCTGCTTCGCCCCGTTGATCTGGGCGGCGCGGTCGGCGAGCTGTTTCCTGATCGGCTTGTAGAGGAAGACGTTCAGGAGCAGTACCAGCACCAGGAAGTTCACCAGCTGGAATACAAATGCGATGTCTAAATTGATCACCAAACCACCTCTATTCGAACATTTTTAAAGGCGTATACGCCTTCAGACTGTGCATGGCTCCGCGCAAAACAGGTGATTGCTATCACATAAATGCTTTTTGTGTCAAGCAATTTATCCGTTTGTGCGAAGAATTGTATACACTTGGACCGTGCGCAACATCGCTATTTTGCGGCCCCGAAGCTGTGCCAGTCGGGGTGCCGCGGGACTGTCTCAAGGGCGCGAACCGAGAGTTAGCGCGGGTTTTGTAGACAGGATCGTGTATGACATTTGGAACGACGTTTCAGGCGTTGAGGAAAAGGGAGGGGTTCTGTAGGGGCGAATAATCATTCGCCCCCCCCCAATCGCGCCGGTGCTGCTTTTGCCAGTGATGGGGCCGGGGCAACGACGGCCGGGCAAATAATTATTTGCCCCTACAGTGCGTCCGGAAAAGAGGGCGCTCCGCCCTCCGTTGCGGCAAATGTGCCGCTTTTTACAGGTTCAAAAGCTCCACGATGCGGGTCAGCTCCTTCATGTCTGCGAAGCTGATCTCCAACTTGCCGCCGCGCCCGGCGCGCTTCAGGGCGACCTTGGCGGCGAAGTGGCGCTGCATGCGCTCCACAAGGTCCTTCTGGTCCGGGTCGAGGGACGGCTTCGCCGCTTTCTTGGGCGGGCCCGCCTTCCTGCGCTTCACCAGCGCCTCGGTCTCGCGCACCGAGAGGTGCCCCTTGACGATCTCGTCGCGCACCGCCTTCTGCTCCTCGACGTCCTCGAGGGTCAGAAGCGCACGGGCGTGCCCCATGGTGATGCGGTCCTCGGCCACGTCGCGCTTGATCTCGGCGGGAAGACGCAAAAGGCGCAGCGCGTTGGCGATGGTGGAGCGCTCCTTGCCCACCCTCTTGGCCAGCTCCTCCTGCGAGAGGGAGAAGCGCTCCAAGAGGGCGTGGTAGGCCTCGGCCTCCTCGACCGCGTTCAGGTCCTCGCGTTGGATGTTCTCGATGAGCGCCATCTCCAGGGCGGTCTCCTCGGAGACGTCCTGGATCACCACCGGGACTTCCCTGAGGCCCGCCTTCTGGGCGGCGCGCCAGCGGCGCTCGCCGGCGATCAGCTCGTAGTGCCCGGCCTTCTTGACCACCACCAGGGGCTGGATGATCCCCTTTTCGCGGATCGACGCCGCCAGCTCCTCGAGCTTCTCGTTGACGAAGGTCTTTCTGGGCTGTTCCTTGTTGGGCTTTATGTCTTCGATGGGGCAGGAGAAGTATTTCTTGCCGTGATCCTCCACGACCGGGAGCAGCGCCCCCATCCCTTTGCCCAGTCCCATTTTCTTAACCATGCGACACCTCGCGCGCGATGATTTCCTTGGCCAGATCCATGTAGCTGGTCGCCCCCCTGGAGGTGATGTCGTACAGGCAGATCGGCTTGCCGTGCGACGGCGCCTCGGAGAGCCTGACGTTCCTCGGGATCACCGTCTGCAGGGTCTCCTTGGGGAAGTGGGCGCGCATCTCCTCGCCGACCTGGCGCGAAAGGTTGTTCCTGGCGTCGAACATGGTGAGCAGGATCCCCTCGATGGAGAGCGACTTGTTCAGCCCCTGCTGGATCAGGTTGATGGTCTTCAGTATCTGCGAAAGCCCTTCCATGGCGTAGAACTCGCACTGCAGCGGGATCAGCACCGAGTGCGCCGCGGTCATCGCGTTGATGGTGAGGAGGTTCAGCGAGGGAGGGCAGTCGATGAAGATGTAGTCGTAGGAGTCGGCCAGCGAGGCGAGGATCTTCTTGAGCTTCCTCTCGCGGTCGGTCACGCTCACCAGTTCCAGTTCGGCGCCGGCGAGATCGGAGGTGGCCGGCAGCAGGTGCAGATAGGGGAGTTCGGTCTTCAGCACGATGCGCGCCGCGGGCGCGTCGTCGATGAGGGCGTCGTAGATGCTCTCCTCGAGGAGGTCCTTGTCGGCACCCACGCCGCTCCCGGCGTTCCCTTGGGGATCCATGTCCACGAGGAGCACGCGGCGTTCGGCGACGGCCAGCGAGGCCGAAAGGTTCACAGCCGTCGTGGTCTTGCCCACACCACCCTTTTGATTCGCCACACAGATGATCTTAGCCATAGTCTTTTCTCGATTTGTAAATGATCCGAGTGTTACCGATAAATGCAAAGCACGGAAAATTACCATACTGCCGGGGCTATGAAAAGTGTTTTCTCAGATAAGGGCGCAACGCGTTCCTTGACTTAGGTCAAGGCGCCTTTACCGGTGGCGGTTTATGTTGGCCGCGTTGGACTTGGTAGATAACCCGATATCGTGGAAGGAGTGCCCACATGAAGAAAACGCTTTTGGTCCTGTTGCTGCTGCTTGTCGCCCCCGCCGCCTACGGCTTTGAGTGCAACGTCTGTCACAGCAAGAACCCCGCGATGGTAAAGATGCACAAGGAGCTGAAGGGGAGGAACTGTTTCGACTGCCACAAGATGGGCGAGAAGCTGATGGGCAAGGGGATCCCCAAGGACAAGGCCGCCCAGATCAAGCGTCGCGAGACCGAAGAGATCTGCTTCGAGTGCCACAAGAAATAGAAACCGTTCTACGTTCTAGGTTCCACGTTTCACGTTTTGCCCACACGCTACCGCCACCTCTTTCCCGGCTAGCTAAACACGCTTCATGCACCGCCCTCACCCTCCCCTCTCCCAGAGGGAGAGGGTTTTTTTTCGGAAAGGCCCGGATTGGCTTGGTCCCCCTCCCCCCTTCGCGAAACGAATCGCTACGGCGCGCAGGCCCGTCAAGGGGGCGGGAGGCCGCTCAGCAACCGCTTACCGGCTTTTGCAGTCCCCCCTCGCCCTCCGGGTGTATAGACCGGGAGAGGGCCGGGGTGAGGGCTTTTTCTAAGTCTCCGATTACCTTGCACCTTCTGACTCCTCCGCTATACTTTTGGCTTCAGTGCTATGAATTCCAGGAGGATGCATGACCCGCCCGGCAGATCTCTCCATCCGCACCAAGTTCTTCGGCCTGATGTCGCTGCTCCTGATCGCCCTCCTGCTCGCATCCGGCATGTTCCTGTACCAGCGCCAGAAAGACTTCGTACTCCGCTTCGCAGTAGACAACGCCCGCAGCTTGGCGACGCAGCTGATCGAGACCCGCGAGTACATGTCCTCGGTGGTCAAGAACGAGCCGGAGTCGAACTACAACCTGGTGCCGCAAGTGGTGGCCACCCAGGTGGCCAAAAGGGTGACCCAGAACAGCAAGTTCTACGTCCGCCAGGTGTCGCTGCGCTACCGCAACCCGGAAAACCGTCCCGACCCCTACGAGACCGCGCAGCTGCAGAGGTTCATCAAGAATCCGGTCGGTGAAAGCTACGACATCGTAAAAAGCGGCGAAACCAGGTTTTTCCGCTACCTGCAACCGATGCGCGCCACCCCCTCCTGCCTGGGATGCCACGGCAGCTACCAAAGCGCTCCCGACTTCGTCAAGAATCGCTTCCCGCCGGGTCACTACTCCTACAACTACCAGGTGGGTGAGGTAATCGGCGCGGTGTCGGTGAGCATCCCGGTCAAGGACCTCTACGCCCAGTTGGGAACCAACTTCAAACTCGACCTGCTGGCCCGCACCCTGGTGTTCCTCATCGTCATCGTGGTGATGGGTATCATCATGAGCCGGCAGATCATCGAGCCGGTACAGCTCCTCTCGGACCGGATCATCGAGGTCACCAGGACCGGCAACTTCCAGGAAAAACTGCCGCAGAGAAGCCGCGACGAGATCGGCATGCTCATCGGCGCCTTCAACGACATGATGGAGGAACTCTCCCACCGCACCGTCCAGTCGCGCGAGGCGGACGAACGCTACCGCCGCTTCATCGAGGTGGCCGCCTCGGCGGTGGTGACCTTCCTGAAGGACGGGAAAATGGTGATCGTCAACGAGAAGGCGGAAAGCCTCTTCGGCCGGAACCGGCAGATGCTGCTCGGTGAGTCCATCTTCGATTTCCTGGAAGGCGGGGATGAGTTGCGGCAGCGGATCGAACAGCCCGGTGAGTTCAAGGAGGAGACCACGCGGCAGCGCGTCATCAATGCAGCCGGCAAACCGGTCACAGTCGAAATGGTCGTTTCCGCTTCCAGGGCGGACCGGGAGCCGCTCTACACGGCGATCCTGCGGGAGCGTAATGGCGGCTAAGGCATGGGACCGAGAGAAAGTTTTGCCGTGCCGTCGCGTGTTGTGCTAGAGTGTGCCGACAAAATCAAGGAGAGTTAGATTCCATGGCAAAAGCAGGTAAAGAACTTTACGTAGGGAGCCTGTCCTACGATGTCACTGAATATGAGCTGCAGAAGCTGTTCGCCGTTTCCGGCACGGTCACCTCGATGCACCTGATCAGGGACCCCGACACCGGTCAGTTCAAAGGTTGCGGCTACGTCAGGATGTCCACAGAAGCCGAGGCGAGGGACGCCATTGATTCGCTGGATGGCGCCTGGCTCCTCGACAAGAAAATCACTGTCTCCTATGCCAACCCGCAGAAGATGAAGGCGAGTGGTGGCGGCGCCAAGACCCTTCCCAGGTGGCGCATCGAGGCGGCCGAGAAGAAAGCCGCTGAGAAGAAGGCCGCTGCCGCGGCAGCGGCACCTGCAGCCAAGCCTGCCGCCAAGCCTGCAGCCAAGCCTGCAGCCAAGCCTGCAGCTAAACCGGCAGCTAAACCGGCGGCTAAACCTGCAGCTAAACCGGCGACCAAACCGGCGGCGAGTCCCGCCGCGAAGCTGGCCGGCACGAGACCGGCCGCAGACAAAGCGAGAACTGCCAGACCGGCAGGTGCCGCGAAACCTGCAGGGAGCAAACCAGCCTCCCGTCCCGGCAGCACCGCGAAGCCCGGCAGCAGAACCGGAAAACGTTAACCTCCAGTCCCCAAATCTGTAGGGGCGAATAATTATTCGCCCTTTCTTCCCCCCTCTTCAACACCATCCACGTCGGTATCATCACCATTGCGGGGCGAATGTTTATTCGCCCCTACGGAACGCCCCTCCCTTAGCACGTCCCGCCTTCCCTTCTAACCAGCAACCGTCTATACTACGCCTCATGATTACCCAGGAGATGATCAAGAACTTCCCCACCTCCCCCGGCGTCTACCTCATGAAGACATCGGACGGCAGCGTCATCTACGTCGGCAAGGCGCGCAACCTGAGGAACCGCGTACGCGCTTACGTCGGCGACACCCGCGATTCACGCGTCCACATCCGTTTCATGGTGCAACTGGTCAAGTCGGTCGACTACCTGGTCACCGACACGGAGAAGGAAGCGCTGATCCTGGAAAACACCCTGATCAAGCAGCACCGCCCCAAGTACAACATCAACCTGCGCGACGACAAGACTTACTTCTCGCTGCGCATGGACATGAAGGAAGAGTTCCCCCGCCTCTCCCTGGTGCGCAAGATCCCCTCGGACGGCGCGCGCTACTTCGGCCCCTATTCCTCTGCCACCGCCGCCAAGGAGGTGCTGAAGCAGCTCTACAAGATGTTCCCGCTGCGCCACTACCCGCTGGCGACCTGCATGGCGCGCAAGCGCCCCTGCCTTTACTACCAGATCAAGCAGTGCTCCGCCCCCTGCTGCGGCCTGATCACGAGTGAGGAGTACGCGGCGCTCGCCGAGGGGGCCGCCCTGTTCCTGGAAGGGAAGAACACGGAGATCGCCCGCCTGTACCGCGCCAAGATGAACAAGGCCAGCCAAGAGATGCGCTACGAGGACGCAGCGCGCTACCGCGACCTGGTGCGCGCCATCGAGGTGACCGTGGAACGGCAGAAGATGGTGGCGCAGGGGGGGGACAGCGACGTCTTCGGCCTGCATCGCGAGGGTGACCAGATGCAGATCGCCCTCCTGCACATCCGCGGCGGCACCGTAACCGGCGGCCGGACCTTCCTCTTCGACTGGGAACTGGAGACCGAGGAGGGACTCGCCTCCTTCCTGAACGAATACTACGACCTGGACGCCCCGCTCCCCCCCCAGGTGCTGATCCCGATCCCCATCCCGGAGCCAGGCCCGCTCGAGGAGCTCCTCTCCGAAAAGGCGGGGAAGAAGGTGACCATCGCGGCCCCGCAGCGCGGTCCCAAGCTGGAGATGGTGAAGCTGGCCCAGAAGAACGCGGAGACCGCGTCACAGGAGCGGCTGGCCAAGGAAAGCTCGTCCGCAACGTTGCT
This sequence comes from Geomonas diazotrophica, assembly GCF_019063885.1. Lineage (NCBI taxonomy): Bacteria > Pseudomonadati > Thermodesulfobacteriota > Desulfuromonadia > Geobacterales > Geobacteraceae > Geomonas > Geomonas diazotrophica. Next base: position 4,303,037 of record NZ_CP077684.1, read on the forward strand.
GACCGAGCTTGCCGAGAAGCTGCACCTCGCCCGCACGCCCAGAAGGATCGAGTGCTACGACATCTCCAACATTCAGGGCGAGATGGCGGTCGGGAGCCGGGTCGTCTTCATCGACGGCAAGGCCGACAAGAACCTGTACCGGCGCTACCGGATCAAGGGGGTGCTGCAGTCCGACGACTTCGCCATGATGCGCGAGGTGCTGTCGCGCCGTTTCAAGGCGGAAACCACCGAAGAGCAGCCCGACCTGATCGTGGTTGACGGCGGGCTTGGGCAGTTGGGCGTGCTGAACGCGGTGCTGGAAGAGCTGGGTGTGGCCGGGGTGGAGGCGGCGGGGCTGGCCAAGAGCCGCACCTTCAGGGACATGGAAAGCGAGGAGATCTCGAAGAGTGACGAGCGGGTGTTCCGCCCGGGGCGCAAGAACCCGATCACGCTTCGGCAAAGTTGTGCGCCGCTGTTGCTTTTGGTGCGTATCAGGGACGAGGCGCACCGTTTCGCGGTGACCTACCACAAGACCGTGCGCAGCAAGACCCTGACCGGCTCGCGTCTGGACGGCGTGGCGGGAATCGGGGAGAAGAGGAAGAAGGCGCTCTTGAAGCAGTTCGGGAGTCTGAAAGGGGTGCAGGGGGCGACGCTTGAGGAACTGATCGCGGCGCCGGGGATGACCGAGGCCGCGGCGAGGGCGCTCTGGGAACACCTCCACGGCCAAGACCTGTAGGGGCGAATAAACATTCGCCCAGCCACCGGCGCCCAACCACCTTCAGTGGCGAGATGGGCTGAGGTGCCAACTGGGGCGAATGATTATTCGCCCCTACATTGATTTTTTTGCCGAGATCGATAAAAAAGGGGGCGCCGGTTTATCCGGCGCCCCCTTCTCTGTATCTCGTCAACCGCCGTACTGGCAGCTTCTGCCTACTTCCCCTTTTTCAAATCGAACAGGATCAGCTTCGCGATCGCCTTCAGGGTCTCGAAGACACCTTCGCCGGTGGTGGCGCAGGCTTCGAAATCGGGAACGTTGGTCGGGTTCAGCTCGCGGCGCAGCTCCTCGACGCTTACCACGTTGGGGAGGTCGCGCTTGTTGTACTGGACCACGTAGGGGATCTTGTCCAGGTCGTACCCCTGTTCGATCAGGTTGATGCGCAGGTTCTCGACGCTCTCGATGTTGGCGTCCATGCGCTCTTCCTGGGAGTCGGCCACGAACACCACGCCGTCCACGCCCTTGAGGATCAGCTTCCTGGAAGCGTCATAGAAGACCTGGCCGGGGACGGTGTACAGGTGGAAGCGCGTTTTGAAGCCGCGGATCTCGCCCAGAGCCAGGGGGAGGAAGTCGAAGAAGAGGGTGCGCTCGGTCTCGGTCGCGAGGCTGATCATCTTCCCTTTCGCATCGGCAGCGGTCTTCTGGTAGACGTACTGCAGATTGGTGGTCTTGCCGCAGAGACCCGGGCCGTAGTAGACGATCTTGCAGTTTATTTCGCGGGAAGCGTAGTTGATGAAGGACATCCTACATTACCTCTTATGAATTACTGCACCACAGGGTTTTCCGGGGCGCGCACTGCCACCCCATCCTACCGAAGCATGCCGGTTAGCTGAACAGGTTGTCGATATCGTCGTCGGTGATCTCGGCAAAGGGGAACTCGCTGTCGCCGCTCTTCTCCTTCTCCTCGTTCTTCTGCAGCAGGCGGTTGAAGATGGCGGTGAGCTCCTCGGAGGCCTTCTTCACGCGCAGACGAACCAGCCCCAGCGAAGAGCGGGTATCGAAGAGCACCACGAGGATCACGCGGCCGGCAACGATGGAGATGTGGAGGTTGTCCTTCTCCCCTTCGTGAAAGAGGATGGAGAACTCCTTTTCACCGATCAGTTTGGCGAGGCCGCCCGTGGCGGCGATGTTGCCGGCGGTGAGCGAGGCGAGAGACGTGGTGTCGAAGCGCTCGGTCTCGCCGCAACCCGTGATCAACTGGCCGTTCTTGTCCACCAGGAAGATCACCTTGGCGTTCGCCTCGCGCAGCAGCTTCTCGAGCACTACGTTTATCTGTTTGAATTCCTCATCGTACATAATCAACTGAGGATTCGACATGAAATGTCTCCTTGGTGGGGTACTTTTGCAGCGAAGCTTATTCTATAACAGAAGCGTTACGCCATTTCAAGGTAATTGCCTGAGCGATAACCGCTCCTTACACGCTCGCTATACCCCGCGCGGCCTCCAGGAGGAGCGCCACCTTCGCCGGATCCCCCGCCTCGCTGTACAGCCTGAGCACCGGCTCGGTCCCCGAGGGGCGGATCAACAGCCAGGAGCCGTCCTCGAAGATGAACTTGAAGCCGTCGCTGAAATTGTGGCGCGCCACTGCGAAACCGGCGATGCTGGTGATGCCCCCCGCCTGCATCCGCTCCAGTAGTTGCCGCTTCGCCTGCGCATCGATGGGAAGGTCGATGCGTGAGTAGTGGAAATGCCCGATCTCGTCCATGGTCTCCTCGAGGAGAGCCCGCAGTCCCTTGCCGCTCATGGCCATCGCTTCCAGGAGCAGGAGCGCCATCAGGATCCCGTCGCGCTCCGGGATGTGCCCCTTCACGCCGAGGCCGCCGGACTCCTCCCCTCCCATAAGGATGTCGTTCTCGAGCATCATCTCGCAGATGTGCTTGAAACCGATCTGGGTCTCGAAGAGCACCAGGCCGTACTTTTCCGCCAGGAGGTCGATCATCTGGGTGGTGGATACGGTCTTCACCACCGCGCCGCGCACCCCTTTTCTCTCGTAGAGGTGGCGCAGCAGCACGGTGAAGATCCGGTGCGAGGAGAAGAATTCTCCGGTCTCGTCGATGGCGCCGATCCGGTCGGCGTCGCCGTCGAGTGCCAGTCCGACCTGGAACTTCCCGGCCTCGACCAGCGCCGTCAGCTCACCCAGGTGCTCGGCGATCGGCTCGGGCGGGTGGCCGCCGAAGGAGGGATTCTCCGCACCGTGGATCTCCTCGATCCCCGGGACCAGCAGCGGCAAAAGGCCCGAACCGGCACCGAACATCGGGTCGACGACGGCCTTGATGCCGGCGGAACGGATCAGCTCCAGGTCGACGTAGCGCCTCAACTGGTCCAGGTAGGGGGCCGTGGCATCGAAGAGCTCGACCGCCCCCGCCGCCTGCGCCTCGGCCAGCGCCAGCGCCTGCACCGGACGCGACGTCGCCTGGTTTTCGGCCACCATCTGCTCCAGCTCCTTGGTGGTCGAGGGACGCGCGGAACCGCCGAAGGACTCCTTCACCTTGAATCCGTTGTAGCGTGGCGGGTTGTGGCTCGCGGTGATCATGACCCCGGCCCCGGCCTTCTTCTCGTGAACCGCCCAGGAGACGGCGGGGGTGGGTGCGTAGCCGTCGGAGAGCCAGGTCTTGATGCCGTTGCCGGCCGCAATCTCGGCGGCGCGCTCTGCGAATTCCCTGGAGAGGAAGCGGCGGTCGTAGCCGATCACCAGACCTTTGTCCGCAAGCCCCTGTTTATGCAGATAATCCATGGTAGCCTGCGCCACCAGCGACAGGTTTTCAAAGGTGAAGGTGTCGGCGATGACGCCGCGCCATCCATCGGTACCGAACTGTATCTGCAAGACGAATCCTCCATGAACGTTAATGATTGGGCATTTTCCACGGCGGTGCCTGATCTGTCAACCCCTTACTTGCCCGGAACCAAGCGAATTGGTTGACCACAGCCGGGGATTGGCTTATAAGGATGCAACGATTACTAATCCCAGAGGAGGTACGAAAACATGCTGAAGAGATTCATCTACGCTCTGATCCTGGGGCTCTTCCTCGCAAGCGGCGCCGTCGCTGCCGAGGCGAAGAACCCGGTGGTGCTGATCGAGACCAACCAGGGCAACGTGAAGGTCGAGTTGTTCCAGAAAGAGGCGCCGATTTCGGTCAAGAACTTCCTCGACTACGCAAAAGGCGGCTTCTACAACGGGACCATATTCCACCGCGTCATTCCGAACTTCATGATCCAGGGGGGCGGCTTCAGCCAGGACCTGATGCCGAAGCAGACCAAGGCCCCGATCAAGAACGAGGCGGCCAACGGGCTTAAAAACGACCGCGGCACCATCGCCATGGCCCGCACCATGGTGGTCGACTCCGCCACCGCGCAGTTTTTCATCAACGTGGTGAACAACAACTTCCTGAACCACAACCCGGCCGGCGGCCAGATGGGGTACGGCTACGCCGTCTTCGGCAAGGTCATCGAGGGGATGGACGTGGTCGACAAGATCGCGGCCACCAGGACCGGCAAGGGGGCCAACGGCATGCCGGACGTCCCGCAGACGCCGATGGTGATCAAGAGCGTCAAAGAAATCAAGTAATCAAAAAGGGGCGCCGCCAGGCGCCCCTTTCTTTTTATCTTCCCTTGCGCTGCGCCAGCAGCATCAGGTTTCCCACCGTAAAGATCAAGGCGCCGATGAACGCGGTCAACGCGCCCGGCTCCTTATGCACCTCGAAGAGCGCCACCGGCACCGGGCTGAGCGCCACGTCCTTCACGTAGATGCCGTACCCCTTGTGGAAGAGCGGCTGGTTGGGCTGTACGGTGTGCAGACCGTCCGAGAGCCTCAGATCGGCGCGGTAGCCGCTCATCATCCCCATCGCCCCCACCTGACCCGTGATCCGCTCCACCACGACCCGCTCCCCGTCGGGAAAGCCGAAGGAATCCCCCTGCGGCAGCTGCATCTGCTGTTTGAATCCGCCGTAGGCGGAGAGGAGGTGCGCCAGGACGATGAGCAGAAAGCCTGCGTGCATCAGGTGCGGCGCCACGCTGCGCCCTTTACGGCGCAGGGCGTCGATGGAGCAGACAAGCGCGTTGACGAAGAGGACCGCGATGCAGGCGACGCAGAGCCAGAGCCACCAGGAGTAGCCGAGCGGGGCGCGCTGCAGCCAGAAGAGGAGCGGCATGTCGTTGAGGCCGCCCTGCTCCGAGCTGGCGCTGGAGAAGGAGCCCAGGGCCAGGGTGACCATCACCCCGGTCATGAGCCACAGGCCGAGGTTCAAGGAGCAGAAGGTGGTGTAGAGCTTTTTCAGCAAGGTCTTTTCCTCTTTTGTCCGGCCAGCCTGACTAGTCGGGGCGGGCGGGCCGGTCGGTCGGACATTTAGAAACTGTGCGAGCTTCGCATCAGCATGCTGACGCCGAGGTAGGTGAAGAGGGTCACCAGGAAGCCGACGATCCCCAGCCAGGCGAAGCCGCGCTCCCAGGTCTGCCCCTTCAGGCGCAGGTGCAGGTAGAGCGAATAGAAGATCCAAAGGATGGAGGTCCAGAGCTCCTTGGCGGTCCAAAGCCAGTAGGTGCCCCAGGCGTAATACCCCCAGATGCCGCCGGAGACCATGGAGAGCGAGAAGAAGCTGTAGCCCACCAGCGCGGCCCGATACTGCAGGTCGAGCGCCTGCTTCCCCCCACCCTGCAGAAACGCGACCCCCAGGAGTGCAGCGATGCCGAAGAGACCGTAGGCGAAGAAGGCAAGCGCCACGTGCAGCTCGAACCAGTAGGTGTCGAGGATGGGCGGCAGCGGCATGTTGATGGTCGGAAAGGGGAGCGCCAGGGCGGCGAAAAGGCCGGCCAGCGCCCCGCATCCCCAGCAAAACCAGCGCACGCCCGCGGTCTGGCGGCTATAGATGAAGGGGAGCGCCATGAGCCCCAGCGATCCGGAAAAAAAGGCCAGGGTGTCCTGGGGTCCGATCAGGGGAAGCCGTCCCAGCGCCAACCCGCGCGAAGCGAGGTAGGCCAGGCTGCAGCCGAGCGCAACCACGAAGATCGGCCGACGGATCGAGGCGACGAAGAGAAGCGCAGAGGTGATGAGAAGCCATTTCATAGAAAACCCGAACCCGCCTTGGCACGATGTGCTTAGGTGGACAATCAGAGGTTGCTTGAGCAAACTCCCTCTCCCTCCGGAAAAGGACCGGGGTGAGGGCGTTGCCAAGGGCAACAGGTGAGCAGACGGCAGCGCCCTCACCCGCCCTTCGGGCACCCTCTCCCAGCAGGAGGGGGGTGCATGACTTACTTGTAGCTTTTCCTGCGGAACAGGCCGGTCTTCAGCGAGGCGATGCGGTCCAGGAACAGGAAACCGTCCAGGTGATCCATCTCGTGCTGGATCGCCACCGCCTCGAAACCGGAGGCCTCGAATTCGCGCACGCTGCCGTCGGGCTCGGTGAAGCGCAGGGTGAGCTCGGTGGCTCGCTCGACGTCACCGGTGTAGTCCGGCACGCTCATGCACCCTTCCCGCATCACGGCGCCCCCGCTTTTGGCCAGGATCTCCGGGTTGATCATCAGCAAAAGGCCGTGGTTGTTGTCCTTGCCATGGCGGTTCTTGGACACGTCGATGACGCAGACGCGCAGGGAGACGCCGATCTGGGGTGCGGCGACGCCGACGGAACCGGGCCCGGCGTGCATGGTGTCCACCAGGTCTTCGATCAGCTGCTTTATCTCATCGTCGATGGCCTGCACCGGGGCGCAGGCCTGCTTCAAAATCGGGTCGGGATAGACGACTATCGGTTTGACTGCCATATAGAATCAGAGGGAGACGGGCGTAATGAGCCGCACCGAAATCTCCACACTCAGCTCCTTTTTCAGTTTTTCCAGCAAGGCGGAAGCGTCTTCCACCGAGAGCCCCTGGGGGAGCGCCGCCTCGAGCACCAGCACGTACACGGGCTCGGTCGGCTTGCCGATCAGCTTGGTGTTGAGGTCGGTGATGCTGACGCCGCGGTCGGCGAGCTCGCGGGTGATGCGGTAGACGATGCCCGGCTTGTCCGAACCGTACACCGAGATCAGGCAGAGCTCACCCTCCGGCCCCTGGTAGCAGACCTCGTCGTCCTTCAAGGTCCTGACGAAGGCGGAAAGTCCGGTGCCGACGGTCTTGGCCGCGAACTCCTCTTCCAGCTTCTTCTTGGAGAAGGGCTTCTCGTGGGAGACGATCAGGATCATGGCGAACTCGCCCCCGAGCATCGTGCAGCTGGAGTCCTCGACGTTGCAGCCGAGCTTGTAGAGCACCTCCGAGGTGTCCGCAACGATGCCGGTGCGGTCCTTGCCGATGATGGTGACGGCGAAATGAGCCAGGTTTGGCTTGCGGCAAAGGTTCATTGGGCCTCCTTTGGTAACGGGGACAGGCACCTGCGGAGCCGGTCCCCTTAAGGGACTAAATCTTGTTGATAAAAACTTCTCTCGGTTTGCTGGTGCCGTCGGAGGGTCCGATGACCCCTTCCTGCTCCATCTTCTCGATGATGCGGGCGGCGCGGTTGTAGCCGATCCGCAGGCGGCGCTGAATCATGGAGATCGAGGCCATCTTCGCGTCGGCCACCAGGGCCAGGGCGTCGTCGTAGCGCTCGTCGACCTCCTCCTCGTCATCGCCCCCTCCCTTCTCGTCGGAGGCCTTCATCTCCAGGATGGACTTCTCGTAGACCGGCTTGCCCTGCTTCTTCAGGAACTCAACCACGCGCTGCACCTCGGCGTCGGAGACGAAGGCGCCGTGGGAACGCTGCATCTTCGAGGTCCCCGGCGGCAGGAAGAGCATGTCGCCCGCACCCAGAAGCGATTCGGCGCCGTTGCCGTCCAGGATGGTGCGGGAGTCGATCTTCGAGGAAACCTGGAAGGAGATCCTGGCCGGGAAGTTCGCCTTGATGAGGCCGGTGATGACGTCGACGGACGGGCGCTGGGTGGCGAGGATCAGGTGGATACCCGCGGCACGCGCCATCTGGGCCAGACGGGCGATGGACTCCTCGATCTCGCGCCCGGCCACCATCATGAGGTCGGCGAGCTCGTCCACGATAACCACGATGTAGGGGAGATGGCCGTGCTCCAGCTGCTCCTCCTTGGCCAAAAAGGCCTGGATGGCCGCCTCGCGCGCCTCCATATCCTCGGGGTCCTCGAGGTGCTCGGCCTCGTCGATCTCCTCGACCACAACGGTCTCGCGGGCCCGGTTCTCGGCGTCCTCCTTCTCCTGCCGCTCCAGCTCGCGGTTGTAGGAGTCGATGTTCCTGACCCCCTTGTCCGACATGAGCCGGTAGCGCCGCCCCATCTCCTCCACCGCCCACTTGAGCGCGAGCGCTGCCTTCTTGGGGTTGGTCACCACGGGAAGCAGCAGGTGCGGGATCCCCTCGTACACCGAGAGTTCCAGCATCTTCGGGTCGACCATGATGATCCTGACGTCGCTGGGGGTCGAGGTGTAGAGCAGCGACAGGATCATGGTGTTGATGGCGACCGACTTGCCCGAACCGGTGGCGCCGGCGACCAGGAGGTGCGGCATCCTGGCCAGGTCGGTGACCAGCGGGTTGCCGGCGATGTCCTTGCCGAGCGCCATCGGGAGCTTCATCTTCCCTCTGTGGAACTGCTCGGTGCTGAATATCTCCCGAAGCGACACCATCTCGCGTTCGCGGTTGGGAAGCTCGATGCCCACCACACCCTTGCCCGGGATCGGCGCCACGATGCGGATCGAGTGGGCCTGCAGCGCCATGGTGAGGTCGTCCTGCAGGCCGGCGATGCGGCTTACCTTGATGCCGGGGCCAGGAGAGAACTCGTACATGGTGATGACCGGGCCGGGGCAGATCTCCACCACCTCCCCTTCCACACCGAAGTCCTTGAGCTTCTTCTCCATGAGCCGCGCGTTCATGGTGAGGGTCTCTTTGTCCTGGCGCTTGGCCCCCTCGGGAGGGGGATCGAGCAGGGAGAGCGGCGGGGTCTTGAAATCACCCTCGGCCTTGATGAAGTCGAAGGCCTCCTGCACCGGAGCGGTTTTCCTGTCGTCCTTTTTCTTCTCCTTCTTGGCGACCGGCTCCGGCACCGGGGCGGGGACCACGGCGGGCTTGATCACCGGGGCGGCGTGCTGTCTCGGCCTCTCGTCCTTCTCCCCCTTCTCGGAGGCGAGCTCGCGCTGCAGCGCCCGGCGCTGCTTGTTCTTCTCCCAGCTCTCCTTGAGCGCGGTGAGCCACCAGTTGGCGAACAGGACGAAGGAGAAGCGGGACAGGAGCATGGCGCTCGCGGCCAGCATCGGTAGGAGGATGAGCATCGCCCCGATTTGGCCGAAGGTGCGCTTCAGCAGGGAGGCTCCCTGAAAACCTATAAACCCACCGGTCTGGACCCGCTGTCCCAGGAACTCCGTCATTTCATGAAAAAAGGCGAAAAGCCCTGAGAGCGACAGCAGGAGCAGTATGAACCCCACCAGCTTGTAGCGGCGCCATCTAATGGGATCCGACGTGAAGGATCGGTAAGCTAAGTAGATGAGGGTACAGGGGAATATGTAGGATGCCATGCCGAAGAGCTGCAGGAAGAAATCGGCCAGCTCCGCTCCGAAGCGTCCTCCCAGGTTCTTCGTCTGGGTGAAGGTGGAGACACTGTTGAAGGAAAGATCCTCGCCGTGAAAGGAGGCGAGCGCGATGAACAGGAAGATGCCGGCGACGCCGAAGGCCATCCCCTTCACTTCCTTGGCCACCTTTTCCTTTTTTTCGATCTTCTCGTCAGTCGTCATGCGTTACCTGTGTTTTGGGCTCCCTCTCCCTCTCCCTCGAGGGAGGATCGGGAGGGGGCTCCTCGCAACCGTGAATTCCGGAATCAACGTAGGGGCAAATAATCATTTGCCCAGCCGCCGGTGCCATTGCCGAATGCTTTTTCAAGAAAGACAAAAGCGGGCGAATAATTATTCGCCCCTACAGCAGCAGGTCCGATGTGGTGTGTTACATCTCCAGTACCAGCGGCAGTATCACCGGCCGCCGCTCGATGGTCTTGTTGAAGAAGCGGCGCAGCACGCGGCGCACCTCCAGCTTCACCTCGTTCCAGTCGGTCATCGCCTCGGTGCTCACCAGGGCCAGCGTGTCCAGCACCACCTTCTTCGCCTCGTCCAGGTACTGCTGGCTCTCATCCTCGAAGATGAAGCCGCGCGACACGATGTCGGGGCCGTAGATGATCTCGCCGCTCACCTGGTTGATGCCGACGATGACCACCACCATGCCGTCCTCGGAGAGGTGCTTTCTGTCCTTCAAGACCACGTTGCCGACGTCGCCGACCCCCTTGCCGTCGACGAAAACCCGCCCCGTGTTCACATGGTCCACGATGACCGCCTCGTCGCCGGAGAAGAGCACGACGTCGCCGTTCACGGCCAGGATGCAGCGCTCCTCCGGGGTGCCGACCTTCTGGGCCAGTTGCGCATGCTTCACCAGGTGCCGGTACTCGCCGTGCACCGGGACGAAGAAGCGGGGCTTCACCAGGTTGTGCAGGAGTTTCAGCTCCTCCTGGCTGGCGTGACCGGAGACGTGCACCTCGGAAACCTTCTCGTGGATCACCTCGGCGCCGCGCCGGTACAGGTGGTTCATCAGGTCGGAGATGGTCTTTTCGTTGCCCGGGATGAAGCGGGAGGAGAGGATGACGGTGTCGCCCCGCTCCAGCTTGATCTGCTTGTGGTCGTCCATGGCGATCCGGATCAGCGAGCTCCTCGGTTCACCCTGGCTCCCGGTGGTGATCATGCAGACCTGCTCCTTGGGGAGCTTGGGGAGTTCCTTCAGGTCCATCATGAGGTCGTCGGGGATGCTGAGGTAGCCGAGCTCCCGGGCGATCTGCACGTTCGCGATCATGGAGCGGCCGTTCAAGAGCACCTTCCTGCCGCTTTTCTGCGCCGCATGCACCACCTGCTGCACCCTATGGATGTTGCTGGAGAAGGCGGCGACGATCACCCTCCCGGCGCAGTTCGGGAAGATCTCCTCGAAGGCCTCCCCCACCACCCGCTCCGAAAGGGTGTACCCCTCGCGCTCGATGTTGGTGGAGTCGGCGAAAAGCGCCAGAACCCCCGCCTGGCCGTAGCGGGCGAAGGTGGGGAGGTCGGTGAGCTCGCCGTCGACCGGGGTCTGGTCCAGCTTGAAGTCGCCGGTGTGGATCACCACCCCCTCGGGAGAGGTGATGGCCAGGGCGCAGCCGTCCACGGTGGAGTGGGCCACGCGGATGAATTCCACGATGAAGTTGCCCAGCTCGATCACGTCCCTGGGCTTCACCACCCGCAGGTCTACCTTCTGGTCGAGCTCGAACTCCTTCAGCTTTTCTTTGACGAAGCCCAGGGTGAGGGCGGTGCCGTAGATGGGGGGATTGAGGTCGCGCAGCACGTAGGGGAGCGCACCGATGTGGTCCTCGTGGCCGTGGGTGAGCAGTATGGCGCGGATCCGGTCCGCCCGCTCCACGAGGTAGCCGATGTCCGGGATGACCACGTCGATGCCCAGCATGTACGGCTCCGGGAACATGAGCCCGCAGTCGACGATGACGATGTCGTCGCCGTACTCGAAGGCCGCCATGTTCAGGCCGATCTCGCCGAGCCCTCCGAGGGCCACGAACTTCAGCCCGGTATTTTCAATGCTGCTTTCTTCCAAAAATGATCCTTTGTGTGCATGGCGCGGAGGTGCCGGGCCGTGGTGCGTCGCCAGCCGGCCCGCCCCTCTCGGCCCCTGCCCCTAGCGACCCTGCTGGGCCACGAGTGCGGCGATGCGGGCGTCGCAGCGCTGGATCCACTCCTGTCCGGGGGAGTAGATGCTGGCAACGGCGTAGAATGAGCTCCTCAGGGCGCGATAGGCGACCAGCGCGCGCGCCGTGTCGTGGTTCGCCTCCGCCATCTGCCCGAGGTCCCACAGCTTCTGTGCGCTGCGGGGGACGATGGAACTGCCGGGGGTGTACATGTGGATGGCGGCCTCGTAGCCGGCCACCGCTGCGGGGAAGTCTCCCGACGCGGTCCCCTTCTCACCTTTTTCGAACTGCGCGTACTGCCGGTACAACGCGTTGCCCCAGAACAGGGCCACGGAAATCACCGCGATCGCCGCGACATTTACCGCTATGGTTTTGACCTTTTCCATGTCTTTTTCTGTTTCCTGTAGCGTGAGGGTTACCCCTGGAAGAAGTGCGGAGCGACGACGAGCAGCGTCCCGAGCAGGGCGAGCAGCACGCCCGCAAGGACAGCAGCGGCCGCGACGATGTTCAGCGGTGAGCGCAGCCGGTGCGCCGAGGGAAGGCCCCAGCCGATCAGGGCGACCCCGAACAGGGCCAGCGCCAGGTAAACCATGGCCATCTTTACGTAACCTCCAGGTTTGCTGCGATAGCCGAGCGCACCCGCTCCAGCAGTTCCGCCTCCGGGACCCCCGCGACCTCGATGGGGGCTGCGAAGCTGATCCTGATGGTTCCAGGTCTCAATTCGAGACGGTTGCGCGGGTTTATCGCCCGGCTGCCGTTGATGGTGAAGGGGACGATGGGGACGCCGGCCCGGGCAGCCAGCATGAAGGCGCCGCGCTTGAAGGGGAGCAGGTTGCCGTCCTTGGTGCGGGTCCCCTCGGGGAAGATGACCACGCTCGCCCCCGCGGCGATGCGCTGCGCCGCCTGGTTCATGCTCTTCAGCGCCTTCCTGCCGTCGCTGCGGTCCAGCGGGATGTAGCCCGCCCTGCGCATCGCGGCGCCGAACACCGGCACCCTGAAAAGCTCTTCCTTGGCGACCCAGGAGAACAGGCGCGGGATGGCGCGGGTCAGTGCGAGGATGTCGAAATTCCCCTGGTGGTTACCCATGTAGATGACCGGCCCCTCGGTCGGGACCATCTCCAGTCCCTCCACCTCCAGCTTGATCCCGGCGGCCCAGAGGGAACCAAGGCTCCAGGCCCTGGCGCAGGCGTGTCCCACCCGCCCGGAAGAGTCGAAAACACCGCCGATCACGGCGGAGAGGCTGCACAACAAGGTGTACGGAACGAAGAAAAGAAGGTAGATACGAGCTCTCAGCATGACCGGTTACGTTACTTTTTTTTACGATGAGAGTCAAACAATATCGCTTGCCATGAAGCCGCGATTTCTATACACTTCCCCAATTCAAAACGCGACGCGAACGAAAAGGAGAACCCCCATGGCAAGTCTCAACAAGGTGATGCTCATAGGCAACCTGGGCAAAGACCCCGAGGTGCGCTACACCGCCGGCGGTACCGCCGTAGCTTCCTTCTCCCTGGCCACCACCGACCGGATCAAGGGCAAGGACGGCAACTGGGAAGACAAGACCGAATGGCACAACATCACCCTCTGGGCGCGTCTTGCCGAGATCGCCGGCGAGTACCTCTCCAAGGGGAAGACCGTATATATCGAGGGACGTCTGCAGACCCGCAAGTGGACCGACAAGGACGGCAAGGACCGCTACACCACCGAGATCGTAGGTGAGAAGATGCAGATGCTCTCCGCCAAGGGTGAAGGCGGCGGCCAGCGCCAGGGTGGCGGCAGGCCCCAGCAGGACTACAACCAGGGGGGCGGTTACGAGGAGCCGGTCTTCAACCCGGACGACGAGATCCCGTTCTAACTACTACTTTTTTTAAGAATGTAACTTTTGAGACGGAAGCCTGCTGGCTTTCGTCTTTTTTTTGCCTTCAGCCCACCATTGATTCTGTAACTTTGCCTGTTTCAAACCATTACCTTCAGTAGATGTAAAATGTTGGTGGCTTTTATCGGGGATAACGATGTCAACAGCGCATTTTTCCCTCGGGCATTGCTCTATAGTTCACCCTCAGCACCTGAATGACCAACGAAGATCTCAGCAATAAAAAACAATAGGGAGCGATAAAAATTATCGCTGCAAATTCAATAAGTTGCAATTGTTTTTTATGCAAAAAACGGGTATCATGCCGAGACACTTACTGCAGTGCATCGAAAACTTCGAGGGAGAAAATGCGCCTACTTCTCCTAAAATTCAATGATGGCGAGCGATTCCCTGTTCTCGTCGATGACAGTAACATTCCGTTATTCACTCCCACCGTCTACACCACATCTATGCTTCGCTCCAACGCTAGTTCCTACGAAACACTTGTCTTGAACCTCAAGGCAATAATGCTGCTTTACACTTGGGCTCAAAGTTCTGGTTTTTGTATTGAGGACAGGTTTAAGCAACTAAGCTTCCTGTCTTTAGAGGAAATCGAATCTCTTGTCTACACTGCAAAGCTTTCCTACCGTGGAATACGTGAAGCCCTCGAGCCAGTGCCTGGAAGAAAATCTCTGCAGGTTGCCCGACTAGTCCGACTAGAGGCTTTTCGGACAAAAGTACAACAAGACGACCAGGTCCACGTCAGTCCGGCGACAACCAACATGCGCCTCCGCGCGATTCTGCATTTCCTCGAATGGCTGGCGAACGAATCCCTTGCGCGTGTGGCGCACGATTCAAACGCAAGCACCCTCAAGCTCCAAGTTGATCAAATGAAACGGGCACTCCGAGAGCGTATTCCTCGAAACAAAAAGTGGGAATCCGGGAAGCACCGCGAGGGGCTCCTCACAGATTTGCAGGAACAAATCTTTGAGGTCATCAACCCCGCCTCAGCACAGAATCCATGGAAGGGTGAGCATTCTCGAGTAAGGAACGAAGTGCTCATAAAGATGCTCATCGATCTAGGCCTCCGCTGCGGTGAAGTCCTGGTGCTGCGGATTAGGGATGTCGATCTGGGGGTATCTGAGTTGAGGGTCCGGCGTGCTCCCGACGAGGCCGAAGATCCACGGGTACGAAAACCAAATGCAAAGACGCTTAGCCGTAATCTCCTTTTTGATGATGATCTGAGAGAGAAGCTCCAGCATTACATACTGAAGCTTCGTTCCCAAATTAGAGGAGCAAGGCGTCATCCTTATCTCTTCGTTGCAACCGGCACGGGCGCTCCACTCTCATATCCTGCTGTTTGCAAGATATTCAAGCAATTACGTGAAGCCTCTCCCGATCTTCCCTCGTGGTTCACGGCTCACATCTGCAGGTACACGTGGAACGACAATTTCTCTGCTTCGATGGATGAACAGGGCATTGCCCCCCAAAAGGAAATGGAATTAAGAGAATACCTGCAAGGTTGGGCCAGGGGCTCGAAAATGCCTGCGAAATATACGAAACGGCACATCAGAAAGAAAGCCGGTGAAGTGTCGCTTGAGATGCAGAAGAAAACCCTGAAGAGAAGGACAGACGACAATGACGCTAAGTAAGGCACTCCTAGCCGACCTCTCCCCTCTCCCCCAACAGACTCAAACAAAAAGCGGGTACGTCTTTTGTCCACAAGCGTCTGTGTGGCGGATACCTGATGTGAGTCGGGCTATGTGTTTCAATTTTGATACCCTTCGCGAGTCCTGCACCGACGACATCGTTTCCTTCTGCCAACGGATTTTCATGATCTACCTGGAACGGCACATGACAACGAGTTCTTACACTACGTTTCGGTACTTTCTGCATTATTCCCGCATTACGAGGGATCTTAGTGGAAGATTGGTGGACGCTATAACGTCTTTGAGCATCATAAATTACAAGGCTGCACTTACCAAGAGCGAATGCGGTTATCTCTCCTACCTCTCAAGCTTTTTCAAAAAATGGCACTCTTTAGGGTATCCTGGCATTGACGAAGACGTTCCTAGGCTCTTAAAAAGTTTGCGCCTTCAGGGATCCAAGAAAGGAGAGGCTGTACTTACCAGGGATCCTTACGAAGGGCCTTTCGTAGAGTCGGAATTCACTGCAATACTGTCATCGGCAAATGATGCTTACGCGAAGGTTAAAATCTCCCTTCGGGAATATCTCTTAGTGCTGCTTTTCAGTGCTTTAGGTCCGAGGCCCGTCCAACTTGCTAGCCTCAAAGTAATTGACTTTCGTGTCATCAATGGCAGTAACGGGGCAATTGAGTATTTTCTCAACATCCCACGGGCGAAACAGTGGGATGCCTCCAATCGTCGAGAGAAGTTTACCACGAGGGTACTCATTGCCGAAATTGGTAAACTTATTGCGGAATGGGTAGATATCGTTCAGGGGCAGTTTGCCGAAGAAGTGGATAAAGGGTTCGTGGTTGGCGATCTGCCAATCTTCCCACCGAAAGGTGGGAGAGATTTGGAAATGACTGATGGGTTCCGATACCACACTAGAGGGGACGCTCTCTCAGACGAGATCGTAGCAATATTTGATCGCCTTTCTATCATCTCTGCACGCACTGGCCAGGCACTTAATGTGACCCCCCTCCGATTCAGGAGAAATTTGGGAACTCGTGCAGCCGAGGAAGGGCACGGAGAGCTCATCATCGCTCAACTTCTTGACCACAGCGATACACAGAACGTTCAGGTTTATGTGCAGTCTACCTCTAAAGTTCTCGAACGAATCGATTCCGTGCTGAGTCAGCACCTTGCTCCGTTGGCACAAGCGTTTCTGGGCAAAATTATTTCGAATGCGTCTGAAGCTGAGAGGGGGTCAGACCCACGCGCACGGATTCGGAGTCCGTATGCACCAGAAAAGGACAATGGCGTATGTGGGAAATATGGGTTCTGTTCCGCCAGCGCCCCCATTGCGTGCTACACCTGCCGGAATTTCCAGGCATGGGTGGATGGACCGCACGATCAGATTTTGAAACTGCTACTTACTGAGCGCGAAAGAGTCTTGGCCATTACAGGAGATTCCAGGATAGCCTCCGCAAATGATCAAACCATTCTCGCGGTGAAAGCTGTAATTGGACAGTGCATCGCAAAGAAGGCCGCAGGACCTCCCGCATGACAACCAAGATCATTCTTTTTACCCCTAAAGGTGAGCTTAGTGCAGGAGCTAATCTAACCGCTTTCATAGAAGTGTGCAGGTACGAACTCAAGGTCTTCGGTGCCAATCTTGTGTGGGATGCGCCAGACTGGGATATTAGCAGTTCTGTCGAACGGGCATCCCGCAAACGTCGTGGCCGCATCGCATTAGTCTGGAGCAACTACGATACTTCCAAGCAACGCATCGGTGAGATTATGTCGCAGCCTTTTCTCGACTTTGGCCGGGCCTACATGCGTTACCAACACGCCATGCGCCCAACGGATAATGTTGGTCAACGCCTATCGGCTTTGCGAGCTTTAGAACGTGCCCTTATCGAAGAGTCTATTGATGGAGTCCCTCACGTCGAGTTGTCCAACGGTGCATCCTTCCAGCGTGCAGCCTATTTATTACAACAGAAATTTTCTTCAGGAACAGCTTATAAAGCAGGAACACAGTTGGAAATTATTGCCAATTTCATACGTGACCAATTATTCCTGGCCGTGCCCTTCATCTGGAGGAATCCAATTCCTCGAGAACAAGACCGCAACCGAGTTGGAAAAAAATTTAACGAGGAGAGGACAAAGAAGCTCCCGACTGAAACGGCTCTCCAATCTTTGGCAACTGCATTCAACCAGGCACGACATCCGATCGACGTTCTGACCACGTCGGTTGGAGCCATCCTTGCCTCCGCACCGAGCAGAATCAGCGAGGTCCTAGGCCTGCCCTTCCTTTGCGAACACACTGAAAAATTAAACGGCGATGTCGCCTACGGCATACGACTATTTCCAGCAAAAGGAGCAGACGGCCAAATAAAGTGGATTGGGGGGACGATGGCTGATGTTACCAGATCTGCCATCGAGAAAATTCGTAATATCACAAACGAAAGCAGACGTATTGCTAAATGGTATGAAACCCATCCTGGACAGCTTTATCTTGCCGACGAAATACAGCACCTGAGGTATAAAAAGTTCCTCTCACCTGAAGAAATAGCCTCGATCATTGGCTTTAAAAAGGACAATACTAGCAAAGTCTGGGCACATAGTAATGGATGCAAGAGGGTTCAAGGCCCCAACGATTCAAGTCGAATCCTGTATTTGTTCACTGATATTGAAACAGCCGTTGTTCGTCTTTTACCAAAGGGTTTCCCGGTAATGAACAAGGAAACCGGCCTTCGTTTTAAGGACGCTCTTTTCATCCTTCCCAAGAATTTTTTCCATGCCAAGAAAGCGTCCTATCGCTGCATGTTTGAAATTGTTACGGAGGATAGTCTCAATATTCAACTCGGTGGTGGTGTCCATTTGGGAAAATCATCAGTTTTTTCCCGTCTCGGATTCACCGAAGCTGATGGATCAGCCATCAAGATGAACACGCACCAACTCCGCCACTGGCTGAACACCTTGGCCAGTGGCGCTTGCCTCAGTCAGTTGGATATAGCCCTCTGGTCGGGTCGGAAGGATATCCGCCAGAACCAAGTCTACGATCACATTACCTCTGATGAGTTCCTCGCCCGAATCCGGGACCTAAAGAGCCTCGCAATTCCTGAGAGTACCAAGGAAATCGCTATGAACGCCCCCATGAGCCGGGAGGAGTACCTGCAGCAGAAATTTCCGACTGCGCATTCCACACCATTCGGCTTCTGTGTCCACGACTGGAGCAGCCTTCCTTGCCAGCGACACGCCGACTGTCTAAAGTGTCGGGAGCATATTTGCCTCAAGTGCGATGCAGGGAAAGCTTCTCGTATCCGACGGACACTGGACGATTGCGAAGTACAGCTCTCCAATGCTGAAGAAGCCGTCGCGGATGAATATTATGGCGCCGATCGTTGGCTTGAGCACCATCGGGAAAGGACAGAGATCCTTCGCAGCCTTGTGGCACTTCTTGATGACCCTGAAGTACCTAATTCCGCCATCTTTCAGATTTCCCTGCCAAATGAGTACTCGCTTATTCGTGCTGCTATCGATGATCGTAGACTTGTAGATGCGGAGGTAAAACAAATTGAAATGACAAGATTGTTGCGCGAGAATATCTACCCAGACGAGGTTCCTGGTGTTAAAGCTTAAGAGGGAAAACAATGTCGAAGCAGCTTTGTGATGGTGATATAGAAATCATTGTCAAACTCGTCGATGGCTGGACGGGCAAATTGACCTGGGAACTTCTTATAGATGCCGTCTGGAAGCGACTCAAAAATAGGTACACGCGACAGGCGCTTAACAGGCATGATAGGGTACAGGCGGCCTTTGCCGCCAGAAAAAAGGAGCTTCGTACTAAGACGCCAGAGGGAAAGAAAATAGCATCGCCCCCCGAACTTCAAGCCGCCTTAGATCGAATAGATGCGCTTGAGGCTAAAACAAGACGCCTGGAGAGGGAAAACAAGCACCTCCTGGAGCAGTTCGTGCGATGGGCTCATAACGCGAAATCAAAAGGACTTACTGCGGATTTCCTTAACCGGCCGCTACCACCGGTTAACCGCGGTGCGACTGAAGACCGGATGTAGTTTAGGGTAAAAACTAAACCTGCTGCTGCCGTGGACGGCCGTTGGTGACGACCCGATCAGGCAAGACGACCTATCACTGGGTTGAGTTTGAGAGACGCATTTTCTGAAATCTGGGAGTGTCTAAAGAACTGGTGGCGATTCAAAATGGGACTAGCATTCTTTCTTAATCTCCGTCTCTGTCAATTCAACAAGATGTGCAGCAGAAACTTCAAGGATTTTTGAGATCTCCAAAATTGTGATGAAGGATGGTTGCCTCAAGCCCCGCTCAAGCAAGGAAATAAAGGTCCTATCAAGATTCGCCTCCAATGCCAGCTTTTCCTGCGAAAGACCCTTTTCCACGCGAAGTTCTCGCAATACTTTGCCAAACGCCTGTTCAGGTCTCACGTGCAGCCCTCCTTGGGCGCACGGTACCTACAAAAGGCAGATTAGTCTTCGGACTATAGTCTTCATAAATTCACGAATGCATGCTATTCTTGCACAAACTGAGGCTGAAGCAGGTTGCAACCTTAATTAGGGCGATTCCAACGGACATCCCATATAGGAGCTAAGAATGGCACCTTCTTGCCACTGTGGTAACCAAGAGCAGCAGGATTTTACGGTCCAGCAGTTAGCGACCATGATTGATGCTCATGTTGGATTCTGGAGTGACCAAGGTGAGAAAAGTGATACTGAGGTTGAAGCTGCTCATCTTTTGGATCGGAACTGTCTCAGCATCGCAAAGCAACTTCTAGCCTTGTTAAATCTGATCAACACGCCTCTTGTTGCAGAAACTCGTGTGGAGGCACGACCATAAAACGGATGCCAATGTTGGTTTGGAAGGAAGAAACATGGGGTATTTCATTTACTTGCGGAACGGCACATTATTGCAGAACAACCGATGTTGCCTCCACAACACAATGAATCCTTTCGCCCCCTACCAGGGAGACCCCGTGGCAATCATTATAACGGACATCCATGGCGATCCATCAGTCGCGCGCACCTTTCTTGCCTATAAGCCTAACGAGCAACATATCTGCTTAGGCGATCTCACGGACAGCAGGAAAAATATCGGACTCCAAAGTGTCTTGAACTGATTCTAGCTTCAGACACCATACTTATCTGGGGCAATCATGATCTCGCCTATCTGCCGGAGCGCCCTTGGAAGTGTTTCGGAAGCTTTGGCGATCTGGCGTTCAGGGAGCAGTTTCAAACGGTTCGAGATCGCTTCCATGCAGCATATGCCGTCGACGGATGGCTATGCACCCACGCCGGCATTTCACCCAAATTGGCCCGCTATATTCCAGAGGAGGTGCTTTCTGCCAATATCGAGGCCATAGCTGAATGGTTAAACAAAGAGTTTATGCACGAGCTTTCAGTCCCTGGTCTGGACAAAGTCTATGGAGAACCACGTTTGGGACGCGGCCCACTATTCGGCGTCCCTGTCTGCCGCGGCGGGATTGACGAATTCGGCGGTATATTTTGGTTCGATGCAGAGGGAGAGCAGACGTGCCCCGCCGCTACAGTCGGACGCCAGATCTTCGGGCATACGCCTATGCCCATTCCTGAGCGAGGCCAAAGTCGGGACTTCAATGGAATGGATGAACCGGTGCCATGGATCAATTTAAATGCTTTGGACGGGCTTTGGGTCTATGATACTGCGTTAGACGAACTGTTGGAATTGAAGTAGTAGTGCACATCATTTGATTTGAGTGCTGCTTCATAAATGTGCTATTTTGCATAAGGGCTGGTTTATGGTCGAGATTCCTCGTAGTCTGCAGGGACAGCACGGGGTTGAAGGGTCTAGGTGGGGCCTGTAACCTATCTAAGACGAGACGCCATAAACTGGCTCTTTTTATAGGAGTAAAAAATTCAGTAGTCTGGCGGCCTTGTCCGTTCCTTGTGACTGGCGGAGGGTGCAGGGGGCATAAAAATCCTCTTATGAGGATCGGCTTCGAAGTTTGACCCCGTATCAGCGTCCAAGGGTAACCCAGCCCCTGCGAAATATTGGTGCTTTAAAGATTGAGAGGTGGGTCTCAAGATGCCGATGGTGGGTTAAAGTTGGATGCCGATCGACACTTAACGTGAAGTACTTCAAGGGTCGCGTGAACTATCCGAACAAGTCGGACTGGCGGTAATGGATAGACACCCCATACGATCGAGAAGGTTACCCGTAGCGTTTTGTGGCCGGTTGTTCGGGTGCGTTTTCCTCTCGACAAATCTCAAGTTGTACGTCTTAAAGTGGAAATACTTCATATACAAAAATGAGCCGCCCACCTGCCAAGAACGCAAAACGCCGCACCCCCTCGTTTTGTAAGGGTCACGGCGCTTTTGCTAATCCCAACTTTCGGATAAATTGTTAAGATTCAGGAGGCGACAAGCAGATTTGTAGCCAATCTCCGCTGCGTGTGAGAGCTGTCACGTGGGGGGATTGTGGATCGCCTTGCGATGCGTTGCAGGTTGGTGAGCGCCGCGACTGCCGGCCTACTGTCCACTAGGGCGAGGGCGAGAAAGCAGAACATCTGGTTGACGTAGCTGAAGATGGTGGACAGTAAGATCCGCCAGACGTCTCGAAACGAGACCGCTAGCCTGCCGCAGAACCAGATAACAAGAACGTTAACCCTTACGATTTTTGTTCGCGAGAAACCGATATAACGGAACTGGCATGAAAACCTTTCCGATCCTTCTGGCCAGATATGCGGCTAGGAGGAAAGGAATTATAAGGATATGTTCGTCCGTCATCTCCATGATGATGATGACACCAGTAAGAGGAGCTTGGATTGCACCCGAGAAGAATGCCACCATACCTAAAAGCGCGCAGACCTTGAAGTTGGAAAAATGAAAGAGCTTGGCGACGGTGAAGCCTAGGCCCGCGCCAATGGATAGAGACGGCGAAAAAATCCCCCCTGCCATGCCAGAAAGGTAGGAGAGCACGGTGGTAAAAAACTTCTCTATTCCAAAAAAAACCGGCCATTGATCGATGGATGGGCTTTCCAGGAATTTTCTCGTGATCTCGTACCCTGAACCAGCTGTCGCGCCGCCGCTCAAAAGCCCGATTGCTGCACAAAGAATCCCGCAGTACAGTGCCTTTTTCCATGCTTGGTCGGGCAGGTTCACCATGGACGGAAAGGCAAGAATCCGTGCGAATGCACCACCCATTACCCCTCCGGCGACTCCTAATAATAGCGTTTCTGGAAACAGATCCAGGCTCGGACTGGAAACGGAAGGATGTCCGAAATAAAGATAGTTCCCAGAGATGGCGAGCGCCGCTATACCCGAAAGAATAACCGCCAGCATAATCATCTCGCGGAACCTGCCGAGAATACCTTCAGTTACTTCCTCTATGGCGAACGCGATACCGGCAAGAGGAGCATTGAAGGCAGCCGCGACTCCCGCGGCGGCACCGGCTGTAAGGAACGTCTGAAAATCAACTTCTGGCGCGATCCGTCGGGTGACACGACCAATCCACGCAAAAATGGATGCGGCGATCTGCACCGTTGGCCCCTCACGGCCGATTGAGGCGCCACCAAGAGTCCCGACCACACTTGAGATCACTTTAACTATCGCGGTTCTCAGGGAGACAAGTGAACTTCTCCAAGGGGGATCGCCAGCTTTATCGTCGTGGACCTGGTCGATTGCCTCCAAGACCTGCGGGATCCCGCTCCCCTTTGCATCCGGTCCGAAAAACTGGACAACTAATGTGGCGCCTACGAAAAGAAGTGGAGTCGCCACTGTAACCATATAGGGGTGACCAGTGAAGAAATGGAAATACCATCCTTGCACAGAGGAGATGAGGTGCGCAAAAAGAACTGCGGCACCACCAACGAGAGCAGCAGCCGTCCACACTGCTAACTGAAGATATGTTTTCCGTTTCAAACTCATTTGGAAGGACCCCGTCTGCCACTACAGTTGTTACTTTTCGAGTACGACGAACTCAGCACGACGGTTCACGGCCCATGCAGTTGTGTTGTGACCTGGATCAACTGGCCTCTCTTCCCCGTAGCTGATTACAGAAAGGCGATCGACTGGAATCCCAAGTTCTGTGAGGTAATTTTGGGCGGCTGTAGCGCGTTTTACTCCCAAGGCAAGGTTATATTCATCTGAGCCTCGCTCGTCACAGTGGCCTGCAATCTGGATCTTGACGTCAGGGTCGTTCTTCATAATGTCAGCATTTTTTACCAGCGTGTCACGAGCTTCCTTAGACAGCAAAGAGGAATCAAAGTCAAAGTAAATTTTCTGGAGGGACGCCTTTAATTCGCCAGCCTGTGGAATTGGCTCTAGTTGGGCCGGCGGAGGGGGTTGCACGGATTCAACTTGTATCGGGGCCGGCTCGGTTTTTAACGGTGCGGCGGCCTGCGGCGGCGTCTCAGCTTTTTCCGGTGGCTTGGCAACTGTTGTTGACTGCGCCAGAGGGGCCTCGACTTTTACCATTTCGTGCCTAGCGCAGCCAACGGCCCCGAATGCGATGAAACCCAAGACTACGAATGTTAGAACTTCTCTTTTCATTGCTGCCTCCCTCTGACGTACTGGTTGACGGTTTGACTGAGTGCCTTGACGTTAGCCACAACATTGTTATTTGCGGCACGAATTATTAGCCATGCAAACTACTTTGTCAAGGATTTCAGGTGCGTATATGCGTCCCCAAAAGCAGGAGATTGAGCAGTTTATCAACAATCTCCAGGCCCTTAGCCAATACGCTCGGAGTGCCGAAAAGAGACCGGCCTAACCGACCCGTAACTCTGGGAACTACAGATTCTCATCAACTCCCCGCATATACGGGGTTCTCAACTTGCTAACGACACGTACCTACGGGCGGTAACAGGTGGGGGAATTGTTGATCGGCTTGAAGCGAAAGGCCTCTTAAGCCGAACCAGATCGGCAGAGGATCGCAGGGATGTGGCCCATCAAGGTCCTTGTGTCAGGACCGCCAACGGCGACACCTGATTTTTTAAGGAAAAGGACATGGCAGAGACCACGCTAGGTAGAGGCTGAAGCTGTTGACGGGGCACTTTTTGTGATGGAGTCGTTGCTACATGAGATTAGGCGAGAATGGTCGCGATTCCTAGGAAGTGTACCCACTGCTTATAAACGAAAAGAGGCTGGAGAGGTTTACCCTCTCCAGCCTGCCTTGCCAGTTGACGACTGCCCTAGTGGTCGATGGCCTTGGCCATGCCGATTCCCGTGTTCTGGCGGACGTACACTTCATCAAACATTTCCTCGGAGCGCCGACTCGGGAAGGCGAGGCAGCCGATAATCGCAGCCATAAAGCCCAGCGGGATAGAGATGATGCCAGGATTCTTTAAAGTAAACAGCGGCTTTTCAAGACCCACCATTGAGGTACCATCCTGTTTGGCGTCTTCCCTTGCCTTAGCAAGTGCCTTGGCATCGTTTTCGGAGAGAGTGGTGCCCGGAGGCAGTGCTGCCTGCTTCTGCTCCATTGCGGCGACGACCTTCTTGGCGCCAGCGGCTACTACCTTCGGATAGGTCATGTTTGGGGACACCATCACCAAGGCGATGGAAGCTACCGTACCGACAACGAGTCCGGAAATGACGCCGGCAGTATTGAACTTTCGCCAGAACAGTGAGAGGACGACGACAGGCAGGTTACCAGAAGCCGCCACGGCAAAGGCCAGCGCCACCAGGTGGGCGACGTTCTGCTTTTCAGCGGCGATGCCGATAACTATGCCGCAGGCCCCGACTACAAAGGAGGTGACGCGGGCCGCGAATACCTGCTCATGCTGATCGGCATGACCGTCCTTGATCACGTTGACGTATATGTCGTGGGCGATTGCCGCAGAGGCCGCAAGTACTAGGCCGGAAACGACGGCGAGAATGGTGGCGAAGGCGACGGCGCAGAGGAAGGCAAGGAAGAGGTCACCGATAATAGGGGAGATATCCGCGCCCATCTGCTGGGCCAGCATCAGGGTCGCCATGTTGCCGCCCTTGTCGACGGCAGTTATCCCCTGCGGGGTGAGATGGATGGCTGAGCCGAAACCGAGCAGAGTGGTAAGGATGTAGAAGCCGCCGATGATGAACATGGCTATGATGACGGACTTCCTAGCCGCCTGGGCGGTCGGAACGGTAAAGAAGCGCATCAGGATATGCGGCATTCCGGCGGTTCCGAGCACGAGCGCCATACCCAGCGAGATCTGATCGAGTGGATTCTTGAGGTAGAGTCCCGGCTCGAGAAAGCGCTGACCTGCATCCATGCCGCTCATGATAATTCCGTCTTTTAGGACCATCTTGGAGACATGGTCCTGGATATTCGGATTGCTGACGATGGTGTCGAAGAAGCCAATCGGATTGAAGCCAGCCTTAGCCATGACGAGCACGGAGAGGAGAAAGGCGCCGGTCATCAGAAGCCCGGCCTTGATGATCTGTACCCAGGTGGTGGCAGTCATGCCGCCGAAGACGACGTAGCCGACCATAAGAATACCGACGCCGATGATGGAGCTCTTATAGGGGATACCTACCAGAAGGGCCATTAATTTGCCAGCGCCAACCATCTGGGCAGTCAAATAAAAGGTTGAAACCGAAACGGTGGAGATGGCCGCAAAGGCCCGCACCGGCTTGGGTGAGGTTCTGAAGGAAAGAATGTCACCCAGTGTATATTTCCCAGCGTTACGACATGGCTCGGCGACGATCAAAAGGACGGTGATGTAGGCGACTAGCCAGCCCACCGAATACATGAAGCCATCATAGCCGTACAGAGATATGAGGCCGGAGATCCCGAGGAAGGAGGCAGCCGACATGTAGTCCCCGGCGATGGCCCAGCCGTTCTGGGTGCCCGTGATCCCCCCGCCGGCAGCGTAGAAGTCGGCCGCGCTCTTAGTCTTGCTGGCGGCCTTGACCACGACGGCCATGGTCACGGCGATAATGACTGCAAACATGGATATGGTGATGGCCTTGTTCGCCTTGAGCTCCTTGTGCTTGATCGGAGCCGCAGCAGCAGAGGCCGCCGCCAGAGCGGGCGCCTGGGTGGTGGGTGCCGCAGTTGCGGTAGCACCTGAGCCAACAGGTGCGGTCATGGCGGAACTCGATGCTGTAGTAGCCTTGGACGGCTCCTCCGCAAAAGCGGCCGCGGCTACGGAGAGGGCCAGAGATGCTGCGATTATGATCTTCTTCAACGTCATGGCAAGCCTCCTGTGGTTATTTATGCAACTCGTCAATGAGTTCCCTCGTGAGCCGGTCGAAATCCTTGTTCGCGACGTGCGAGTAGTAAAGGGCGATCCCCCAGGAGACGAAGAACTGGGAGAGGGCGAAGACATACCCTACGTTTACTGGACCGATTACTTTTACCCTGAAGATTCCCGGGGTGTACGCTGCACCGATAGGCAGCAGGAAATAGTAGGCGCAGGAGAACATCCACCATCCAAAAAGGAAGGCCGATTTCTTGTGATGCAACTCCACGAACTTCGGGTTCTTGGCTATTGCCGACCAATCATACTTTTTTTCTGCCATGGTGATTCCTCCTGTTGAAAAGGTTGTGCAGCCTTGGTGGATAAAGATTCTCCTTCCCGGAGAGCTGATATCGATGCTTTTACTTCATGCAGGAAGGTACCCGAACCTGGCGGAGAGGAGGCTTGCTCCCTCCTGAAGGGAGGGGATGATCTCGTGCTCGACCCGTTCCGCCAGCATTCTGAAGGAGGGGGCAAGCAAGGTGATGGCGCCAATCACCTTCCCTGCGTAGTCACGGACAGCTACCGCAACGCTGATGACGCCATCCCCCAATCCGCCGTCGTCGACGGCGACTCCAGTGGCTCTGATTTCCTGTAGTTCGCTCGCCAGTTTTTCCAGGTCAAGCTGCCTTTCGCGTCCGTCGTCCCTTCTGCAGATCCGCTCCAGTAAATCCCATGAGTCAACCGCCTTCATGACCTTCCCCGCGGCGTTGGTAAAAAACGGGAATTTTCTTCCGATAAATGGTTGCGTCTTGATCGGCTGGTCGCAGTCGACCATGTTGAGGAACAGCACCTCGTTATCCTTAATGACAGTCATATAGACCGCTTCTTCATGTTTGCGGGCGAGTTTTTCCATGATCGGATGGGCATAGGTTACAAGGTTCGAGCCGTCGGAGGGCTCTCGAAGAACCTCCCTGGTGTGCCTTGCGAGGTTCGAGCTATCGGCAAGTTTGCGACCGAGAGCAATGGTCCTTGCGCCAAGTTGGTACTCTCCGGTTATCGAGTCGCGTTCCACCAAGCCCTTTTCCAACAGGGTGGCCAGCAGGCGGAAGGTCTTGTTTCTGCTATACCCAATGCCGTCAGCCAGCGTTTGAAGCTGGATTTTTTCGGAACTTTCCGCAAGTTTCTCCAACAATTCCAAAGCCTTTTTGACGTTACGGATAGTATAGTTTGTATCTGTTTCTCGCATGGCGACCTCTCATTAGAGACACCGTCCAATCGAAATGTCGTATGGCGGGTCCTGGTCGTAGGTTGGAAATTGAAAGAAGGCCCTGCCCCACCACCGCTAAAGTGCGCAGCTGTCCGTATCGGGGCACGGAGACAACCGGCGAGCGAAGCCACATCCCCGGCTCACCGTCCAGAATGGCCTTTGACCAAAGGGAGGATGAGGTGACGCACCTTTCCGGAAGCTTATGGGCTGTGGTACTCCGTTCTGGAGTGGTAGTAACGCGGTGCTAGGACAATGCGGAGGCGAGTGACGGGGGAGCTCTTGAGCGGAGTGAAACGGGGATAACGGCAGCGGAGCTGACGGGGTGAAGGGTAACGAGGTCTTTAATTTCGACAGGGGAAGCAACGACAACGACTGGCAGAGAGAGTTCCAGTTCCCACTGCTGGTTGCACGATTTTACGTCGGGTGCCTTCGAAACCTTTTCAACTACCGCACGTGGCCGCTGCTTGGGGCCATGGTTATGCTCCAGCGCAGGATTCCTCATCCCCAAAATGATGAGGAAGAACACTGGGGCAGCAATCGATAATGTCAAAAGCAGTCTTCTTCTCATGTCAGATCGTTTGTACTCAAATTTTTGGTATAGCAATTGGTACGAATATAACGTAATTTTATAATTTGGCAACAAAAAAGTTTTAGCTCTAGCTGTCGCTTCGTAACAACTTGTTTTCAGGTGCTTTTTCAAGCAAACAGGCGGTTAAATGCGCGGCAGTACAACAACTACCGGTTATGGAATTGTGGCGTTTTCAATATAGATTAACCCGTTATTGGAAATCGCTTTCTACGTACAACCTCCTGTGATATACAAGGGGAAACTTCCAGACCAGAGGAACTTATGAAAGGGCGCGAAAAGGCCATCGTCGTAGCCGACATCATCGATAACATCCGCCGCGTATTTCAGGCAGTCAACGAGTACTCAAAGAAGGCGGAACGGGAGACGGGACTGACCGGACCACAACTGTGGGCGATAAAGGTGGTAGCGGAGAGCGGTCCCTTGAAGGTCTCCGAACTGGCGCGGCGGATGTACCTTCATCCTGCCACTGTTGTGGGGGTTGTAGACCGGCTCGAAGGACGGGGCCTAGTATCTCGCATGCGCTCACGGGAGGACAGACGTGTCGTGAAGATAGAGCTGACTGAGCAGGGGAAAACTCTCATCGTCAACGCTCCGGAAGTGGCTCAGGGGCTGCTCGTCAGGGGGCTTGAGACTCTTGAGCACGAGCAGCTACTCCGTATGTCGGTAGATCTCGAACGGCTCGTCGAAATCCTGGGCGCTCAGGAGCTCCCCCCCAAACTTCTTCTTTCATCGGAAATCAACCTGCCAGGTCGTTCCGTTCCGAAATGATCATTGGAACCATTGATCGCCACTATCGGTAGAAGCGGTATTGTGGGAGATTAAGGTCGTCCCTTGGGCAGCTTCCCCAAAAAAATCCGCGACAGCGGGAATACGTAAATGCCGGTCGCGATATTCCGACAGCTAAATTGCTGGCGGTCTCGGGAACGGATGAGGAGCTAATCCAGAGGGGGGGCTCTCAATGCTAGCAAAGGCCGTGCGGTAGCCAGGACCGCATCCAACAGTTCGTCCACCCGCATCTATGCCTCGATCATGGCAATGCCCGCCCCTTTCACAGAATAGCAAGGACACATGCTGCAGTATCCCGGAACAGCACGGTGCGCCCTCGGCACCAGTGGTCCATTCGGAATTGCCTGACCCGTCGAAGTAGAAAGTTTTGACCAGCCTCATCGCCCACCCGGAGCGCCACCAGCACCCAGACCTCGTACATAACTTCCCGCCTGAAAACAAAAAATATGGATCATGTGCTGAATGAGCAGGCTCGCCAGTACATGACTAATGCTTTGCTGTGATGCTGTGGGAGTCATCCGATCAACCTTGACTAGTCTTAGAAACATCAGTATAATTTGCAAAGCTAATTATTCGCCACGCTAACATTAGTGTCATATCTTTGGAGTGCATCATGGGACGCAGTGAGCAGATTTCGCAAGTTATTGACAACCTAAGGAGGATCTTCCAGGCAGTGGGTGAGTATTCACGCAGCGCCGAAAGAGAGACCGAGCTTACCGGGCCGCAGCTGTGGGCCCTGAAGATCCTCGACAAACAGGCTCCTTTGCGTGTTTCCGAACTGGCCCGGCAGATGTACCTGCGCCCGGCTACCGTGGTAGGGATACTGGACCGTCTAGAAGCAAAGGGGCTGGTGACCCGGACCCGCTCGACACAGGACCGCCGCGCGGTCGACCTTGAGCTGACAGACACGGGCAGGGGGCTCGTCGCCAAGGCTCCGGAGGTTGCCCAGATCATGCTGGTAAACGGGCTATCCGCGCTTGATGAGGAAGAATTCGGCTGCGTCATCGAGGGGATGCAGCATATGGTAAAGATACTGGGGGCGGAGCACCTGATGCCGCAGCCACTGCACAGCTGACATCCCCCCCGAAAACGATGGAGGAGGCTCCCCATGAAGCATTCTCTTGACCTCGCGCTGATAGGCAACTGCCAGGTCGGCGCGCTCATCGACACCCAGGCGGAGATCGTTTGGTACTGCCTGCCACGCTTCGACGGAGACCCGGTCTTCTGCTCACTGCTTCAGGAACACGAACTGAGCGAGGGGCTCGGCTACTGCAGCATCGAACTCGTGGATCAGGTGGCGAGCGAGCAGAATTATCTCGCAAACTCCGCGGTCCTCGTCACCCAAATGACCGATTCCCGGGGTGGCGTGGTGGAGGTCACCGACTTCGCCCCGCGTTTCCGGCAGTACGGCAGGATTTATACCCCCATCATGCTGGTCCGGCAGGTGCGCCGGCTGCACGGCACGCCGAGGATCGTCATCAGGGTGCGTCCCGCCCGCAACTACGGCGCGGAGCGCGGCGAATACACTTATGGAAGCCATCATATCCGCTACGTCTCACCATACATGGTGCTGCGCCTCTCCACCGACGCCTCCGTGACCGCCATCCTGCAGGAACTCCCCGTTGTGCTCGACGACGAAGTGAACCTTGTGTTCGGCCCGGACGAGACGGTGCAGGAGAGCGTCTCGGAGCTCGCGCGCCGCTTCAAAGCTGAGACCCTCGCCTACTGGCAGGAATGGGTGCGGGACCTCGGGATCCCGTTCGAGTGGCAGGACGAGGTGATCAGGGCGGCCATCACGCTAAAGCTGAACGCCTTCGAGGACACCGGCGCCATCGCCGCGGCCCTCACCACATCCATCCCGGAGGCGCCGGACTCGGGCAGGAACTGGGACTACCGCTACTGCTGGCTGCGCGACGCCTACTTCGTGGTGAATGCACTGAACCGCCTCGGTGCGACCAAGACCATGGAGCGCTACCTGCGCTACCTGGTCAACGTGGTCGCGGGCAGCGATGGCGGCTATCTACAACCTGTCTACGGCATCGACGGTAACGGCAACCTGGAAGAGAAGGAGATGCCCTCGTTACCGGGTTACCGCGGCATGGGACCGGTCCGTGTGGGAAACCAAGCCTGCCTGCAGGTCCAGCACGACGTCTACGGCTCGGCCGTGCTCGCGGTCACCCACGTATTCTTCGATCATCGCCTCATGCAGCGCGGCGACGTCCCGCTTTTCCAGCGCCTCGAGCCGCTGGGCGAGATGGCGATCCAGGTACACGACCAGCCCGACGCCGGGCTGTGGGAACTCAGGGGAAGCCGCAGAGTCCACACCTTCTCGAGCATCATGTGCTGGGCCGCCTGCGACCGGCTAGCGAAGATCGCGGAACGCCTGGGACTCAGGGAGCGGGCAGCATACTGGGAGGCCCAGGCGCAGCGCATCCACGAGACGGTGTGCCGGCGGGGCTGGAACGAGGAGAAAAAGAGCTTCACGGCGGCCTTCGAGGGGGAAACGCTGGATGCGAGCCTCCTTCTCATGCACGACGTAGGTTTTCTCGCAGCGGATGACCCGCGCTTCGCCGCGACGGTCGCGGCCATCGAGCGCGAGTTGCGCCGCGGGGACTACATCTTCCGCTACGTCGAGGAGGACGATTTCGGCGCTCCCCAAAACGCGTTCATCGTCTGCACTTACTGGTACATCTACGCCCTGGTCGCCCTCGGGCGCACCGAGGAGGCGCGCCGGCTCTTTGAGAACCTTCTGGCGCACCACAACCGGCACGGCCTGATGGCCGAGCACGTCGATGTCGCGACCGGGGAGCAGTGGGGCAATTTCGTGCAGACCTACAGCATGGTCGGGCTGATCAACGCGGCAATCCGCCTCTCGAAAAGATGGGACACCGCGTTTTAGGACGGACAGCAATGGCAGGAATCGGCACAGCATTCCACCGCGGCATGATGAAGGCCTATCTGGCTATGAAGGCGGATATGGTGCAGCACCGCGAGGTGATCAAAGAAGTGGTCGCCTCGGTGGACGGCTCCTGGGTCTACTACGTCATGCTGATCCTGGCCGGGGTCATCGCACTACTGGGACTCCTGCTCAACAGCGTCGCGGTAGTGATCGGGGCGATGCTGATCTCTCCACTAATGGGGCCGATCATCTCCGCGAGTCTTTCCTTCACCATAGGCGACCTCGCGCTCGTCCGGCGCACCTTCCGGACACTAGGTACGAGCATCGCGCTCACCGTGGCTGTAAGCGCCCTCATAACGTTGTTGTCTCCCCTGAAGGAACCGACCGTGGAGATCCTGTCCCGGGTGAGACCCAACATCCTGGACCTGTTCATTGCAGCCCTGTCGGGGGGCGCCGGTGCGGTAGCCCTGTGCACAAAGCGCAACTACCTGATCACGTCGACCGGTGTGGCGGTCGCGACCGCCGTCATCCCCCCCCTAAGCGTGACCGGCTACGGACTGGGAACCTGGCAGCCGATGCTGGCTCTTGGCGGATTCCTGCTCTTCTTCACCAACTTCGTGGCCATCATCCTGAGCTCTGACATCGTCTTTTTCATTCTGGGCTTTAGGACCAGCCACGTCGAAACACCGCAGTACTCGCACCGCACCAGGCTGGCCGTCATCACCACGGTTTTGACCCTCATATCCGTGCCGCTCATCTACACGCTGGGCAGCGATGTAACGAGGATTAAAAACGAGAAGCGCATCGAACGGGTGCTTAGAAGTCGGCTTGACCGGGAACTCGCCTCGCGCCTGACCGGATACCGGTTCCGGCAGGAGGGGAAGGATCTGCTGGTGATGGCATCAGTAAACACGGTGCGCTTTCTTCCCAAGCCGGCACAAAAGGAAATCGAAAAGGAGCTGACTCAGGGGCTGCGGCGCCCGGTGCGGTTGGAGCTTGAGCAGGTGATCGTGGCCTCGGAAAGCCAGCTCAGGGAGCAACCCGCAAAAGTGGGGGGAAGCCGGGTGCAAGCGGTGAAGGAGAGCCCCGCCGAACTCGCAGCGAAGACGAGGTCACTCGTGGCACGCATCGAGCGGGAGCTTGCCGGAGCCCTCGCACCTTTCGCGGTCTCGGGGACCACGGTGAGTTTCTCCGGCGACCAGGAACCCCTGCTGGTGAGCGCCACGCTGGCAAGGGATTACGTGCTAAGCGATGACGAGCTCCTGCTTTTGAGCCGGCAGTTGCAGCAGGCACTGGGGGTCCCGGTACGGCTTGCCATCGGGGTTGCCCCGATGCTCCCACCTATGGTTTTCGCGGGGGACGGCTCCCTGGCAAGCGAAAGCAAAAATGAGCTGGAGGTGGTGCGTCGTCTCCCCGAAGGACCATCGGCCTTCCGTTTCGTTGTTGCCGGGCCGAAGGGGAGTGGCAGTAAGCTCAGCTCCCTCGAACGCTATCTTGCCGAACAGCTCGCCATACCGGCACAGGCCGTGACCATTACCAGATCGCCCGGCAGGCTGGGCGCGGTGACGCTGCGCGTCATGCGCAACGACAAGTGAGGTGATCATTGAAAGTAGGACTTATAGGATTCGGCAAGACAGGCAAGGCGGTAGCGTCGGTGCTGCTGCAGAGTAAGGAGACCAACTTGCAGTGGGTGGTGCGCAGATCACACAACCTCGAACACAGGTCAGTCCCAGAGTTTCTGGGGATCGAATCGGAAGAGCCGGGATACATCTATTCCGCAGATGAATTCGCAGGAGCGGAACTGCTGGAACGGTTCCCCGTGGATGTGATTATCGATTTTTCCTCCGAGCAGGGTGTGCGTTACTACGGTGAGGCGGCCCGTGACCGCAAAGTGGCCGTGGTGAGCGCGATCTCCTCGTATTCGGCGCAGACGGTGGCGTACCTGAAATACCTGGCGCAAAAAACCCGTGTGCTGTGGTCCCCCAACATCACCGTCGGCATCAACTTCCTCATCATAGCGGCCAGAATCCTTAAGAACATCGCTCCGTACACGGACATCGAGATCGTTGAAGAACATTTCAAGGCGAAGCCCGAGGTCTCAGGAACGGCCAAAAAGATCGCCTCGTCCCTGGGGCTCGAAGAGGACGTCATCAAGACGGTTCGTGCCGGCGGTATCATCGGGGTGCACGAGATCCTCTTCGGCTTCCCCTACCAGACGGTGCGTCTGAAGCACGAGTCTATCACCCGCGAAGCCTTCGGCAACGGCGTGCTCTTCGCGGCGAAGCACCTGCACGAAAGGGGCGCCGGGCTATACAGCATGGAGGATCTCATGCTCCCCTATTTCAACGCGGGATCGGCTCAGGCGGCGTAGTGGGCCAGGCCGCAGGGAGGCTCCCATGAAGAAGGTGGTATCGAGTTCGTCCCTCAAGTCGCTCAGGCTCTCCCTGAGGTTCATCGTGCCGCTTGCGGTGGCCCTAGGGCTATTGGCCATCGCGGCGGTCCCCTTGGTGGACCGGCTCACCATGCACTGGTTCATGCGCGACATGGACATACGGTCGCGCCTGATCACCAATACCCTGCACGATCAGCTGGTGGAACTGCTGCAGCAGGACAATGGAGCGAGGATCAGGTTGCTTCTGAACAGGGCCGTGCAGGACGAGCGGCTTCTGGCGCTGGGGTATTGCGATCGCCGCGGCAAGCTCCTTTACAAGACCCCCGCCTTCCCTGAGACACTCGTCTGCCCAGTGCCTCAGGCCGCGGGTGCGGAAAAGGGCCGGGTGCTCCACCTTCGCCAAGGGGCGGTGCATGTGGCCGTGCACCCGGTCGGGGTCCCGTCGGCCGGCGCCGGCTCCCTAATCCTGGTGCATGACATGAGTTTCGTCGAGCGCCGCAGCGAAGACACCCGCAACTACATCATCGCCTTCTTTGCTCTGCTGGGTGTGGTAGTTTCCGCCATCACCGTATTCGTCGCCCACCTTAGCTGGCGCGGCTGGCTGGAAGGGGTTCGGGCCATGCTCCGGGGGGAGGGGATCGTCAAGCCGTTTTCACAGCCTGCGGTCGACCCCGAACTGCAGCCCCTGGTCGGGGACCTGCGGGCCCTGCTGCGTGCACTGGACAGCGAGCGGCGTCTGGCCGACGACGCCACCATCACCTGGAGCCCGGATGCGCTGCGCAACCTGCTGCACAAGCAGTTGACTGGCGAACGCATCATCGTGGTGTCCAACCGGGAACCCTACATCCACATCAGGAAAGGGGACGGCATCGAGGTGCACCGCCCGGCTAGCGGTCTGGTCACGGCCGTCGAGCCGGTGATGCGCGCCTGCTCAGGGACCTGGATCGCCCACGGCAGCGGCAGCGCTGACCGGCTGGTCACCGACCGCCATGACCGGGTCGCCGTCCCTCCGGACACCCCGGAATACACCCTCAGGCGCATATGGCTCAGCAAGGAGGAGGAGAGCGGCTATTACTATGGCTTCGCCAACGAGGGGCTCTGGCCCCTGTGCCACATAGCCCACGTCCGCCCGATCTTCCGTTCCAGCGATTGGCAGCAGTACCGGGAGGTGAATCAGCGTTTCGCCGACGCCGTGGTCCGGGAGGCCGACAGCGAGGATCCGGTGGTGCTGGTGCAGGATTACCATTTCGCACTGCTGCCAAGCATGATCCGCAGGGCGCTCCCCAAGGCGACCGTGATCACCTTCTGGCACATCCCCTGGCCCAACCCGGAATCCTTCGGGATCTGTCCCTGGCGCGAGGAGCTTCTGGAGGGGATGCTGGGTTCGACCATCCTCGGCTTCCACACCCCGTTCCACCGCAAGAACTTCCTGGAGACGGTGGACCGCTATTTGGAGACCCGGATCGAGCATGAGTCCTCCACCATCAGCCGGGGTGGAAGCCTCACCATGGTGGAGAGTTATCCCATCTCGATTCAGTGGCCACCACCGTGGCAGGACCGACAGCCCCCGGTGGCTCAGTGCCGGGAGGAGCTAAGGAGAGAACTCGGGGTCGGGCCGGAGCATCTGGTGGGGATCGGCGTGGACCGCCTAGACTACACCAAGGGGATCCTGGAGCGGTTCAGGGCGGTGGAGAAGGCCATAGAACAGCACCCGGAAATGTCAGGACGCTTCACCTTCATCCAGATCGCCGCGCCCTCCCGCTCCGCCCTGGACGACTACCAGGCCTTCGATGCCCAGGTGCATGCGCTGGCCCAGCGGGTGAACCAGCGCTTTTCCCGTGAGGGGTGGCAACCCATCATTCTGAAGGCCGAGCACCACGAGCCCGAGGTGGTGAACCGCTACTACCGAGGCGCAGACGTATGCGTGGTGACGAGCCTCCATGACGGCATGAACCTCGTGGCCAAAGAGTTCGTGGCCGCGAGGGACGACGAGCAGGGCGTTCTGGTTTTGAGCCAGTTCACCGGCGCCGCCCACGAGATGCACGAGGCACTTATCGTAAATCCCTATCACATCGAACAGACGGCCGAGGCCATCTTCCGGGCACTCATCATGCCACAGTTCGAGCAGCGTGAGAGGATGCGCAGCATGCGCGCCCTGGTGCGCGATTTCAACGTGTACCGCTGGGCCGGGCGGATGCTACTCGATGCCGCCCGGGTGCGCCAACGCGAGAAGCTCTCGGCCCGTATCAGGAGAAACCAGTAATGCCCAGTTACCTCTTTCAGTTTGAAGAACTCGCATCTTTCACGCACCACGTGGCGCCGGATACACTTTTCGCCTTCGACTTGGACGGCACCCTCGCCCCCATCGTCATCGATTACGGCGAGGCCAAGGTCGCCAAATCGGTACGCAGCGTCCTGCAGCGCCTGATGGGGCTGGCCAAGGTGGCCATAATCACCGGGAGGTCGCGCCAGGATGCCATCGGCATCCTCGGATTCCAGCCGCACCTCGTAATCGGGAACCATGGTGCGGAATGGCCGGGACGGAGCTGCGGGCGACGGTGGGAGCTGGTCCAGCTTTGCCTCAAGTGGCGGGACCAGCTGCACACGGCGCTTTTCTACGAACCGGGGATAGAGATCGAGTTCAAGGGGGAATCGCTAAGCCTGCATTACCGCAAGTGCGAGGACCCACAGCGCGCGTTGGTGATGATCAATGCGGCCATCGGCGACCTTGAGCCACCGCCACGAACCATCGGCGGGAAATACGTTGTCAACGTTGTTCCTGCGGAGGCCTTCGGCAAGGGGGAGGCGTTGGCGGCTGCTATGGAGGAGTTGGGGTGCTCCAGGGCGATCTATTTCGGTGACGACGAGACCGACGAGGAGGTGTTCCGGCTTGCTCGCAGCGACGTTTTCGGTGTGCACGTCGGCAAGAACGACCACTCGGCGGCGACCTATTACCTCAACCAGCAGTCGGAAATACTAGGACTGCTCAATTCTATGGTGGGCATCCTTGAGGCGCACTGTGAGAACGAGTCACAGTGCTGTGACGGCTGAAGAGACGCCGCAACGGGAGGAACGATGGCTGAGCAGGTAGAAATCTTTGGCAATTCGCTGGTGCAGCATGATCAGGCTGCGCGTAGGGCCACACTGGCCCTGCTGGATCCGGAGGACGCCCCGAACGTTATCCATCATTTGGAGCTTTTGGCCATTTCACGCGGGTACACCAAGGTTACGGCTAGGGTCCCCGCAGCCCACATCCGGCACTTCGTCGGTGCGGGGTACCGGCTGGAGGCAACCATCCCGCATTTCTACGGAGAAGGGGAGACCGCCTGTTTTCTCGCCCGCCATTTCGGTGATGCCCCGGCCCCTGAGCGGATGCCGCTGCTTTTGATGAGAATCCTGGCAGCCACCGAGATGCAGTCTCTGGCGGGTCCGGTGCCGTTGCCGGAAGGTGGGGCTCTCAGGTCAGTGGAACCTCCCGAGATCGGCGAGGTGGTTTCGCTGTACCGCACGGTCGGTGTTGCCAAGTCCGCAGCAGTGGACGATCCGATCTTCCTCGACAACGTCCTGGGGCGGGGCGACCTCCTCCTCGGGCTGTGGATCGAAGGCATCCTGGTCGCTGCATGCGGGGCTATCTTTGATCCAGCGACTGGCACGGCAGAACTGGCTCATTTCGTCGTACTGCCCGAGCACCGGGGGAAGGGACTCGCCCTGCTGTTGCTGCAGCGCATCGGGGAACTTTCCGCGGCTTGCGGCGCCAGGCTGCTGTGGTCAGCCGTGCGCGCCTACGCCCCCGGAATTAACATTACCTTTGCCAAGGGGGGGTACCATTTCGGGGGAACCCTTACCAACAGCACCAACATCTACGGTGCGCCGGAGAGCGTTAACGTCTGGCACAAGTGCCTTGCCGACGATCCTGCTCTGGCATGGAGTTCGCTCTTTTTAACCAATTCGGACTAAAGGTTAGGCCACAGGCAAATGCATAATTTATCATACAGGATCCTGCAGTATCTTTTGATCGCAAACAGGTTTGGAAGTCATCTCGAATATATGCTTGTACTCAACATGTCTACTGAGTAAGTCATAGTTGTAAGACAGAGGCGGCAATAACCCTACGATGATATATTTCATGGTGGAACGGAAATGGTAGCAAGGATTATAAGAAAAAATTACAAAAAAGTTAGGAATCTTTTCTTTGACTTTTTCGAGAGCGAAAAAGCCTCAGGTTTTTTGCTAATTGCCTGCACCGTTTTTTCCATAATATTGGCAAACTCATCTAGTCGCTCCATGTATATTGGTATGTGGCATTATGAAGTTCTTGGGCACAGCCTGCAATACTGGATCAATGACGGACTCATGGCTATTTTTTTCTTGCTGATCGGGTTGGAAATCGAGAGGGAACTCTATGTGGGCGAACTATCTAACCGACAGAACGCTTTGCTGCCGATTGC
The DNA here is from genome assembly GCF_019063885.1 of Geomonas diazotrophica. Lineage (NCBI taxonomy): Bacteria > Pseudomonadati > Thermodesulfobacteriota > Desulfuromonadia > Geobacterales > Geobacteraceae > Geomonas > Geomonas diazotrophica. The sequence goes on from NZ_CP077684.1 coordinate 4,341,502, forward strand.
CGCAGCCATTGGTGGCATGGCGACACCGGCACTGTTTCACTTCCTCCTCAACCGAGAGACAGCAACAGTACACGGCGCTGGCATCCCCATGGCGACGGATATCGCCTTCGCACTCGGGATCTTGTCCTTGGTGGGAAACAAGGTGCCTACTTCGCTTAAGATTTTTCTTACAGCTCTGGCCATTATCGATGATTTAGGCGCTATTGTAGTCATTGCCCTTTTTTACGTGACAGACTTTTCACCAATGTATTTTGCCTCCGCCTTAGCGATATTTGGTTTACTGCTGCTTCTAAACCGCTGCAACATGAATCGCCTTTCTGTTTATCTCATTCTCGGTGGCATAATGTGGTTTTTTATGCTCAACTCTGGTGTCCACGCCACCATTGCCGGGGTCTTGCTAGCCTTTGCTATTCCATTCAGAAAAATCCGAAACAATTCGCCGTCGTATAGGCTACAGCACTTTTTGCACAAGCCCGTTGCCTTTTTCATTATGCCAATTTTCGCTCTAGCCAATACAGGCATCACGTTGGCTGGAAATTGGGCAGAAGGACTTGCAACTCCCAATAGTCTGGGCATTTTTGCAGGCTTACTGGCAGGTAAACCCCTTGGAATACTTTTGTTTAGCTACCTCTCAGTTAAAGTAGGACTGACGAAGTTGCCAAATCACGTTGGCTGGAAGCATATCATCAGCGTTGGTTTTCTTGGCGGAATAGGATTTACAATGTCTATTTTCATCACGCTGCTTGCTTTTGGAGATCCCGCAGTGGTTGAGAGTTCTAAGCTCAGCATTTTGTTTACTTCCATGCTCTCAGGTACCATCGGATACATATTGTTGACCCGGCAGTCAACAACGTAAGAGCTATCGCTAAGCTTCAGAACAATTTGTGTTACTGCTTCAATTGCATCACCCATATTACGCGAATCGACTTCAACGGACCCTACTACCTCTAAGTCGAAATTATTTCTAAGCCGCTTCCAAAGCACAATCACCGCGACCAAGGCCCCGACCACGGAGTGTTCTCTACACCGATAAAACCCATCATCTCCACATGAGCAGATACATACGAGGAGCCGGCGAACTCGGTGTTTGAGTGCATCCATTCCATGGTGTCGGTCACACCGTATGAATATGAACCAGTCGACATGTTTGTTAAGTTTTCGACGGGAGTCAAGGTCGTGAGGAGAGAAGGATCGACTATCACAACTTTCCCGTGGCAGTTGGGATTCAACCACAACCCATTTTTTACTACTTTACTTACACTGTCAACCATCTCTGCAGCTAGCACGGCTTCAAGAAAGCGGTTCCAGTCCAACTGATCCCAAATGACATGTTCTTGTCAATTGCAACCACCCTATCAGCTTCAGCCTTGCCAGTGACTGCCGGTTGATGGTACCTTCACGTCGTTTAGCTGCGTTTTGTAAAGTTTGGCCGCTAAAGGCCCCAAAAATGGCTATAAGTTTACGTTTTCCAGTTTTTTCAGAGACCAAAATTAGCGTAACACACCGTTTTTTAGTCACTCTCTCGCACAGTTTACACTTTTTAGTAATGGTTACCGTTCTAGCTGCCCACTTTTCCCCGTGACGAAAAATGCCAAAAAGCCCTGCAATGCAGGGCTTTTTTCGTTCTTCAGGAGATGTGTTACGGGCTCGGCCTACCCCCAACCGGGCTTTTGAGGTCCGCAATTATCTGGAAGAAATTCCGCGTCAGTGCCGGGTGCAGTTCGGTTCCCGACATGTCGAGCATCATGGTCGTGATCTGATCGAGCTCGAGCGGTTCGCGGTATGACCTGCGGGTCCGGGTCGCATCGAAAAAGTCGGAGACCATCGTCAGGTGGCTGCAGAGGTTGAGCCGCCAGGATGCGGAGAGCTCCGGGTAGCCGCTGAGGTTGAACTTCGCGTGGTGCTCGTAGGCAGCAATGGCGGCCATGCGCGGCACCCCGGGGATATCCATCAGGTAGCGCGCCCCCCGGACCGGGTGCTGCTTGATCAGCTCGAACTCCTCGTCGGTCAGCTTCCCCTTCTTGTTGAGGACCTCCTCAGGGACAAACAGCTTGCCGATATCGTGCAGCATGGCGGCCACCCCGATATCCCTCAGCTGCGGCCCCTCGATGCCGAGCGCCATCGCCTGTGCGAGGTTCAGGATGCAAACGTTGGCGGAATGGGTGAAGGTGTACTCGTCGCTGTCCCTCAGGGCCGCAAGGACGAGCAAGGGCATGCCTTCCTGGCGGAACAGCTCGACGAACCCGGTGACCACCTCCGCGATCCCTGAGATCTTGAGCTGCTGACGGCGCTGGACCGTCCGGTACATCTCGGTGAACCGGTCCAGTTCCTGCTGACTGAGTTCCTTGAGCACTTCCGCGGCAGCCCGATCTCCCCTTTCGCTTCCGGAGGGGTCCCCCCCCATGGGGAGCTTGAGGCAGCCAAAGCGCAGATGATCGCTCGACGCGATCTCTTCGCCCTGCCCCACGGCGGCACTCAGCAGGTAAACGAGGCTTTTCACCTCCTCGCGGGTGATTCCCCGCAAAAACTTCAGGTGCTCGATCCCGCGTGCCTTGAGCATGGTGGCGAAGCGGTTAAAGAACAGGCTGTGCTCCTGCGGCCTGCCGTTTATGATGAGCTCGTTTTCAACCACGATGACGGAGAGCTCCCCGCAGGCTTCGAGCGCGGCGCTTAGCTCCTCGAACAACTGGTTGCCCAGCCTGACGACCTGCAGGTGCCCGCTTTCGTAAAGCGCCGCGTTGGCGCTTGCCGACTGAAGGAGCCGAATGATGTTCCTGGCGGCCAGGTTCTGGTCGTTCATGGTGTGCCGCCTTGGCTGCCGCGCAGCATCAACGCGGCCTGCCCCCCAACCGCCCCCTTCTTCGAGGCCAGTTTTTTCAGAAGCGGAAGGGACGCTTCCGCAGGATAGCGCCGCAGCGTTGTCACCGCATCGAGTTTCAGCTTGGCCATCTGGGTCGGGTGCAGCAGGCTCACGGAGGCGAGCAGCTTTTCCAGCAAGGGGAGCGAGGCGGGATTTCCGATCTCCCCCAGCGCCTGCACGACCAGGCTCTTCACCTGCAACTCCTTAGCGGAGAGCCCTACCCTGGCCAGCATTGCGTGCAGCGTCGCAAGCACCCTGGCGGATCCCGCCATCCCGGCGACCTCGAGAGCGGCGAGTTGCGTCTGCCGGTTATTGCTCTCCAGGTCCCGCACCAGCTTCAATTCCGCCCCGGCATCCCCGAATTCCAGCAACGCCCTGAAGGCCTCCTGCGAGACCCGCCGGTCACGATGGCGGGCCAGGACGCGCAGCCAGTCCATGGTTTCGGACAGGCCGAGGCGCCGGATCAGCTGGACCAGGTTGCGCAGGAGGTACCAGCGGGGGTCTGAAAGCCGTTTGATGATGGCCGGAGCGGCCGGGGAACCGATGTCGACCAACCGGTCCATCATGAAGCGTCGCAGCGACATGCTCTCGCTTTGGGCCAGCCGCTCCAACAGTTCTTCGGTGAAAGGTGCGCCGACCGTCGCGATCACCTCGGCGATCTCGTCGAATCTCGGCTTGCCCCAGGTATCCAGACCGTCCAGCACTTCGCCGATGAATTCCTCGCTGGCAAAAAGCGCCATGACCTCATCGCGCACCTGCGTGGACACCCCTCCCCCGACCACCTCGCGCAGAATCTTGAGGAACTCCCGGTAATCTCCGGTACGCAGGAAATAGATCCCGATATCGTAGAGGTTGCGCGCGTAGCCGGCGAGCTCCTCCCCCTCACCCTCTCCTGATTTCAAAAAGCGCAGCAGGATATCGCCGGTCCTTTTCTCCATGCAGGCCTGGTCGATGGTTTCCAGCAGGTCCTGCACCACTTCGCTCCCTATGAGGGGAACCCGGTCCGGCTCCATCATCATGTGCAGCTTTTGCTGGTAACTCGCGGGAATGTACTCTTCGCTTGAGTGCTCCTTGAGGATGCTCCGAATCCTTGCCGGCATATCCATCTCCACCGGGGAGTCCTGCTGGGGGGCTTCGGAGTTGGTTGGGACGCTGCTGAACTGCCGCAGCAGTTGCAGGATGAATGCGGGGATGCTCTCCTGCTGCGCGCCGATTTCCTGCAGCGTCTCGAGCACAACATCGGCAGGCAATTGCCGGACAATCGACTCCAGATCGGCTGTGGCAATCGCCTGGGACGCCCAGGCCGCCTCCAGGAACTGCCGCCGCATGGCAGGGTTCAACTTGCTGACGAAGCCGGCGAACCTGCGGGTGGTCAGTTCCCTGACCTGGGGCGGGGCCGTCCCCCCGCGGGCGAACGCCTCCAGCAAAATGGGTACGAAATCCCCCAGCGCAGAAGTGCTGTCCTGTTTGAGCTGCTGGTTGAGGGCCTCGGCCACGAGTTCAGGATCAAGCACCCCCCCGTCGGGTACGACCATGAACCCACTCTTAAGCGCCAGGGCGAAGCGCTCCCATAGGTCGCCGGAACCGCCATCCCCCCCCCTTGGCTGGAGCAGCGGCCCTTCGGTCGCGCTGATGAGATCGTAGCGAATCTCCCTGATGCCAAGGGACATGATGCCAGACTTTTCCCAGACGGCCCGAATCCCTCCGGCACCGTAGATCTTCTCGCGCTTGCTGCCCAGGATGACGATGAAACGGCTCAGTTCCTCTTTGGTGAGCCCTCGGTTGAGAACCAGCGTCCCGATGCCCCGCTCGTGCAGCACGCGTGCGAAATCCCGCATGACCGGGTTGGACTTGTCAACCGGTTGGTCCCCCAGTACGAGGGCCGAACCGGCCACCCCCAAGGCCACCTCGTCCCGCTCGTCAAGGAAGGCGGCGTAGCTGTCCAGTGCCCTGGCAAGAGACGTGTCTATTACCTGGTGTCCCCGCGGGTAAGCGCCCATGCTGCGCAGCGAAACGTTGAGATCGCGGATCAATTTGACCAGCAGCGGTGAGGATGCCATGCCCGACTCTCTGTCACTCCTGATTTGATTGCTCATTCCCAGCCTGAAGTCCACCGGAACAAAAGGCAACCGTGCCACAAACATCTAGATTATCGAATAACGGAATATAACCCACATCGTTCCGCAAGAAAAGAGTTATTAGCCCCTCCTCAGTCAAGCCCGTTCCGCCGCTCCTTTTATGGAAGATTTTGCAGTTCCCATTTTGTGCCGGCAGGTAGCAGTGTGAACGGAAGGTACGAAATATCTATCGGAAGGATCAAGCTGCTGCCGAAGAAATTTCTTCAGAGACAGCGGATAAGGTCACTCCATAACGTGTATTTAAAGCGCAGTTTGCTCCTATCGGTATTCAATTGACGCACCTTGTCTGAGTGGTGATAACCGTAGTCCCTCTGTCGCTTTGCGACAAAACAAAGGGCGGATGCCTGACGGCCTCCGCCCCTTCCCCTGTAAACGGCCTTTCCTACGGCAGGTTCGCAGTTTGCCTGGGCCTGGTTCAAATCGCAGTTTTTCATTTACTTTCCCGCACTAACGGCCAACAACACAGGTGGAAAAGTATCAGGATCTTATTCACTTTCAAACAACACCGCTGCGTCGCACGGCGGAATCGGCTCGGCTTTCCTGTCGCCTCTGCCGGCAGTGACCGGACATGATGAGATTTTCCTCTCGATGTTGGGTATTTACACGATTGCAGCAAATCAAATATGATGTGGAGGGTTTGGTAGAGCAACCGCAACATTTGGAGTAGAAACCGGCATGGGCAAGATCATATCGTTGGAGCAGACGCGGCAGGCGATCAAGAAAAGAAGGGAAGTGGAGGCGCTTTTGCGCAACACCGAGGATGACATCACCGCCATCCTCAACGATTACTCCCTGACACCGGCCAACCGGCGCTGGAAGCTGGAAAACATGCTGATGGACGTCGACGAACAGCTCGACCAGTACCGCAGGGAACTCGAGGCGGCCGAGAGAAAGCTGAACGCCCTGGTGGCGAGCGCCGAAGGCGAAATCGCGCGCGCCTACGGGGAATTCGAGTCAAAGGTGCGCGGCATGACCATCATGGTCCGGAAGCTGACCGGCTCCCCCCACCCCGCCGGAGACCCTCTCACGGAGTAGGCGCGGCGCCCGGCCGGGCGTCCCTCCCAACCTCCCGCCGCAGGTTAAGGTTTTCAGAGGCCCGCGTTTGTGCTAGTTATGTACGGGTCCGTCAATACCCCCCCCGCATGGAGGTGCACCATGAAGATCCGCAAGAAGATCCTGGATTTCGAGTATGAGGAAGTTCTCGAGGTCAAGTACCGGGAACTGATCCGCGTCGCCTGCGCCGTGGCGGTTGGCTGCCCGGACTGACTCAAGAAGCACTTCGCGGTCGCGAAGGAGGCAGGCGCCACCGAAGCGGAACTGAACGAGGCCCTGGCCTACGGCATCATCGCGCCGTCGGGACGGGCCAAGAATTTCGTGCGCAGCCAGGAAGAGATTTTAAAGGATCTGTAGGACTAACAGGGATAAAGGGGATGCAGGGGATAAGGCGGGGTGTAGCATCCCCCTGCCCCCTGCATCCCTGTTTATTTTAAGGTTTTCGACATCTTGAAACGTCTCTCCCCCAACAAAACCACCAAGCGGGTCTCGATCCGTCGCAATGTTGCGGCGCTGTCGATGCCGGTGCTCCTTTCCTCGCTGTTCCAGCGCCTGGTCTCCATCGTGGACATCTTCATGGTGGGCGGTCTCGGGGCCGCGGCCATCGCCGCCACCGGCCTCGGCCAACTCCTCATCTTCGTCACCATGACGGTTTTCTGGGGCTTCTCCACCGGCGCCAACGTGGTCATCGCCCATCTCTGGGGCGCAGGCCGGCGTCCTGAAGCCCGCAGGACCGCCTTCGCCTCGCTCCTCTTCTGCGCGCTCCTCGCCGTCGCCGCCACCCTGCTCGGCATCGGCTTCGGACGGGATATCGCGGTCTTTCTGGGTGCGAGCCCCGACGTGCTCGCCTACGCCTCGGACTACATCCGCCTGGTCTTCCTCTATTTCGGCTTCACCGCCGGTCTCAACATCCTGTCCGCCATCATGCAGGGGACCGGCAACACGCGCACGCCGATGGAGGGGATCCTCTTGGTGAACGTCCTGCACGTCGCCATAGCTTACCCCCTGATCTACGGACACCTGGGGTTCCCGCGCTACGGCGTGCTTGGGGCCGCTTACGCCATCAACCTATCTGAGGCCGCCGGCTTTTGCTACCTCTTGGTTCAGGCCTTCCGGAAGGGGTACCTGAAGATCGGGCGCCCGGACCTCGTGCTTCTCAAAAAAGTCCTGGCAATCGGCTACCCGGTTGCGCTGGAGCGGATTGCCCAGCAGTCGGGACAGCTCTTCTACTCCAAGTTCATCATAGGCTTCGGCACCGCCGCCTACGCGGCGCACCAGATCGGCCTCTCCATAGAGTCCCTGTCCTTCATGCCCGGCGCCGGCATGGGGATAGCGGCAGCCACCTTGATGGGGCAATCCATCGGTGCCCGCAAGCTCAAGCGAGCCCACATGAGCCACACCGAGGCGCTGCGACTCGCCGTCCTGGTAATGGCCTGCATGGCTCTCCTCTTTTTCTTCCTGCCGCACCAGCTGATCGCGCTCTTCACCCACGACCCGGACGTCATCGAGAAAGGGAGCGTCTTCCTGCGGCTGGTCGCCTTCGCCCAGGTGCCGCTCGCCATCTCCTTCGTCTATGCCGGGAGCCTGCGCGGCACCGGCGACACCCATTACGTCTTTCTGGTCACCCTGGCCTCGATGTGGGGCATCCGGGTGCTCCTCTCCTACTTGGCCGCAGTGCCGCTCAAGCTGTCGCTTTACGCCGTCTGGAGCGTGTTTCTGATCGACTGGTTCGTCCGCGCCGGCGCCTTCTGGTGGCGCTATCAGCGCCGCGACCTGCACCAGGTCATTATCTAGCCGATGCAGCTTTCCTTCGTCCCCACCATCGACGGCGCCGAGACCCGGCTGCGGCTGGAGCGGCTCCTGGTCCCCGGCTCCCTGCTCGACCCGGCGCTCGAACGGCGCATCGCGCGGCTGGGAGGCGCCTTTGAGAGCTACGCCGCCGGCTATCCTCTCCCTCTTTGGGCTCCAGGTCTCGCCGTCAGCAACGAGATGCGCGGGCTTACCGAGGCCCTGTTCCCCCTGGAACAGCCCCGCGCGGTGTTCGAGATGGTTCTGCGTCGCGGCTGCCGCTTCTCCCCTCTCCTTTCCGCAAGCTACCTGCACGGCTCCGCGAGCTGGATCGACCTGCTGCAGAAGCTCTGGCCGCTCCTCCCCTGCGCCGATCCGGCACCGGTGTTGCGCCGACTGGCCGAGGACGAGGCCGAGCGAACCGCCTTTCTCTTCGCCCTCATGCTCCCCCAGCATTTTGGCGGCGGCTTCGACCGCTATCCGGTCCAGACCCATTGGCTTTCGCTGTGGCTTCGCGCCAACGCGGGGCGCTTCCCCCACGGCATCAGGGTGCTCGATGCCGCCTGCGGCAGCGGCGAAGGGACCTACCAGGCGGCGCAGGTGCTCGCGGATGCCGGTTTCGGCGCCGGGAGTTCGGTGCACGGCTCGACGCTGGAGCCGATCGAACTCTTCGCCGCGGCGCACATGTATTTCCCGCACGCCGCCGAGCGGGAGCGCGATTACCGCGGCCGGGTCGGCTCTCTTCTCTGCCATCCGGCTGCACCGGCCTTGGAATTCTACCTGGACCGCGTCGACGCCCCTTTGCAGCGCGCCCCCTACGACCTGGTCCTGTGCAACGGCCTTCTGGGGGGTCCTCTCCTGCACGACCCCGTAGAGCTTGCGGCCGCCTTCGCGGGGCTCGCCGCCCGTCTCGCCCCGGGCGGGCTTCTGGTCGCCGCTGACCGCTTCCACGCCGGTTGGCGTCAGCGGGTCCCCAACGAGGAGCTGGTCGACCGGATGCGGGCCTGCCGGCTCACGCCGCTCGAAATTCCCGAGGGAATAGCAGGGATCAAGGCGTCCTAGCCGTCCCCGCACCGGGGCTTCTGTAGTCAAGGACCGCCGTTTTCTGCGCCCTCACCCCGCCCCTCTCCCCGATGGAGAGGGAGGTGTGCGCCGCTTGAGCAAAAAAGAAGGGGACGGCACCAAACGGCCCGTCCCCTTCGCATCATTGGTTCTGCTCAACCTCAACCTCAACCTCAACCTTAACCTGCCTCAGGCCCTCAGCAGCACCCCTCCCCAGGAAAGTCCGCCGCCAAAGCCCATCATCAGCACCAGGTCCCCCGACTTGATCACGCCGTTTCTCCGGTTCTCGTCCAGGGCAAGCCCCACCGAGCCCGCCGCCGTGTTGCCGTAACGGTCCAGGTTCAGCAGGAACTTCTCCTTGGGTATCCCGGTCTTCTTGGAGATGAAGTCGATGATGCGCACGTTGGCCTGGTGCGGGATGATATGGTCGATCTCCTCGGGCTTCACGCCGCCGCGCTCGGCCAGGTCCGAGATGATGCGGGGGATGACGTCGGTGGCAAAGCTGAACACGCTTTTGCCTGCCATCTTGAAGGTGTTTTCCTTGGCCGCGATGCTCTCGGCGCTGATCGGCTTCCTCGACCCCGAGGAGGGGACCTGGATCAGTTCCCAGCCGTTACCGTCACTCTGCATCACGGAGTGCTGGATCCCCTTCCCCGAGAGCCCCGCTCCCAGGATCAGCGCACCGGCGCCGTCGCCGAAGAGCGGCGCGGTGGTCTTGTCATCCATATCGAGGATCTTCGAATAGGTGTCCGCCCCAATCAGGAGCACCTTGCGGTACTTCCCGGAACGGATCAGGTTGTCCGCCAGTTCGACGCCGTAGATGAAGCTGCTGCAAACCGCGTTCATGTCGAAGGCGAAGGCCTTGGCGGCACCGATGTTCTTCTGCACCATGCAGGCGGTGGCGGGAAGGATCATGTCGGGGGTGGAGGTGGCGACGATGATGCAGTCGAGTTCGAGGGGGTCGACATCGCCGTTTTCGAGGGCGAGGAGGGCGGCGTTGGTGGCGAGATCTGAAGTCGCCTCCTCCGCTGCCGCGAAGCGTCTTTCACGGATGCCGGTCCGGGAGTGGATCCACTGGTCCGCGTCATCCACCAGGTAGTCGAAGTGAGCGTTGGGGACGACCCGCGCCGGAACGTAGCCGCCGGTCCCCAGGATTTCCGCACGTATCATGTAGAGAGCGCCTCCCTTGCTTCCCGCTTGGACCGCCGGGAAACGCTACCCTTATCTCACAATAAAATAACGTTTGTCAATTGTCTCCTTTATAAAATACGGCATCAACCACCCCATAGGCCCAGACGATCATGAATCCGCCCAAAAGCCATTTTACGTAAGGGGCATCCACCTGGATCGCCGCCAGCACCTGTTCGGGGGTGAGTCCCTGCTGCCCGGCCGCGATCAGCTTCCCTGCGCTTCGCAGCCCGACGAACAGCCCCCCGAGCAGAAAGATGTTATCGAGCAGGAGCATCACCCCTCCCTTGACCCGGCTCCCCCGGTACAGCTGCCCAAGCCCGGGGAGCACCAGAGCGGAAAGTGCGATGCATTTGATCCTGTTTGCCATCCATGTCTCCTTATACGCCCGCCGCTAGGTGGGGATTGATTGAATTGTGTTGTGCAGCGGGCCGAATTTTGTTAGTTATCATCGCTATGGACCATGCCGAACGCATCAAAAGGCGCGACGCCATCATCCCGCTTTTAAAGGACCCGGAGCCTGAGGTGCGTCTGGCGGCCTCGATCGCGCTGGAGGCGCTGGAGGCGGCTGAGAGCCTGGAGGAGGTCTTCGACCGCCTGAAGCGCGGAGACCGCGCCACCAAGGTGGCCGCCATCTACGCCCTCGGACGGATCGGCGACGACAAGGTGCTGCCGATCCTCTACTACTGCGCGGGGAGGCCGGAAGAGGACATCCGTTGCGCGGCGGTCAAGGTCCTGGGAGAGCTGGCCCGTCCCGATGCGCTCCCCACGCTGCTGGAGAAACTGCAGGATCCCGCCGTGACCGTGCGCGCCCTCGCCATAGAGGCGCTGTCGCGCTACCGCAACCCCTCCGTGGCAGCCAAGCTCACCCCGTTTTTGGAGGCCAATGACGGCATCCTCGATGCCGAGGCGGCACTCGCCCTGGGGCGGATGGGGGCGGCCTCGCTCTCAGACGCTATGATCAAGCTCCTCTCCTCACCCTTCGACAAGACCCGCGCCGCCGCCGCTACGGCCCTGGCGCAGCTCCCCTGATTCAGTTCAATCCCCCCCGTCCGTCAGTTCCAGGAACCCTTCCACGATGCTGCCGTCCAACACCGTGCCGCGCGCCCTCCTGAGCGCCTCGACCGCCTCGTGCCGTAACATCGGCCGCTGGTAGGCCCTCGTCGTCGTGGTCGCGTCGTAGAAGTCCGCCACCGCGACGATGGCGCACGGTATCCCGAGGCAGAGGGTGCGCGCCGACTCCGGGTAGCCGGTCCTGTCGAAGCGCACGTGGTGCCCGAGCACCGCCTCGATCACGCTTGGCGGCACACCCGTCATCCCGCGCACGATCTCCGCGCCGTACTCGGGGTGTTTCTGCATCTCCAGCACCTCGTCACCGGAAAGCTTGCCCGGCTTGTCCAGGATGCAGAGGTCGACCCTGGTCTTGCCGATGTCGTGGAGAAACCCGGCCACCCCGCACTCGGCCACCTGTTCCCCGTCATGCCCCAAGGACGCCGCCAGCGCCAGGGCCAGTACGCCCACGCTCACGCTGTGCTGGAAGGTGTAGCCGTCATCTTCACGGGTCGGGGTCAGCTGCAACAGGGACGCCGGATCCGTCAAGGCGGCTCGCGCCAGGGCGCGCACCCGGTCCATGAGAGGCTCGGCAGCCGGGATCACCCCCTTGCCGATCTCCTCGAAGACCTCCCTCAGCGCACCGACGGTTTCGAGACAGAGCCCGGACAACCGCTCCATCTCACCGGGGGAGAGTGACTTTTCTCTTTTATTGTCGGCAGACGCCACCGGGCCTCCTGGATCGGGCAAACCGTTAAAAGGAAGCAGTGATTTTATCTTAGCCGGGGAAACCTTGTCAAACTGAATGGAGGTCGGAGCCCACATGCGCGCCGGAGTTGACACTGTTTGCCAAAAAGCTTAGGATTACGTAGTTTTTCAGCCGCCATCGGCGGGGTTGGGGGGGTATGGCAAAGGTAAAGGTTAAGACCGGGTACGTCTGCTCCGACTGCGGCGCGACCTATCCCAAATGGCAGGGGCACTGCAGCGCATGCGACGCCTGGAGCACCATCAAGGAGGTGCGCCTGGGTGCCGAGCCCCGTGCCGGCCGGCGCGACGGTTTCGCCGGGGCCACCTCGGCGGTCACGCTGCTCGGCGAGGTCAGCTGTACCGAGGAGGCCCGCTTTTCCAGCGGCAGCGAGGAGTTCGACCGGGTGCTTGGAGGGGGCTTCGTCCCCGGTTCGGTGATCCTGATCGGCGGCGACCCCGGCGCCGGAAAGAGCACGATATTGCTGCAGACCATGTGCCACGCGGCGTCCAGCAAGGAGGTGCTCTACGTCTCCGGCGAGGAGTCCCTGCAGCAGATCGCCGGGCGGGCCCGCAGGCTGCAGTTGCCGCTGGACCGGGTCAAGATGCTGGCCGAGAGCTCGGTTGAGCGGGTCCTTGAGGCGGCCGAGAGCGAGCGACCCGAGGTGGTGGTGATCGACTCGATCCAGGTGATGCAGTCCGCCGGGATCGATGCGGCGCCGGGGGGGGTATCCCAGGTCCGCGAGTCCGCCGCCGCCTTCACCTGCTACGCGAAGACCTCCGGCGTGGTCCTCATCATGGTCGGGCACGTCACCAAGGACCAGTCGCTTGCGGGCCCCATGACCCTGTCCCACATGGTCGACACCCAGGTGATGCTTTCCTCCACCGAGGATGCCCGCTACCGGCTCATGCGGACCACCAAGAACCGGTTCGGGCCGGTGAACGAGCTGGGGGTGTTCGCCATGACCGAGCGTGGCCTGCGCGAGGTGAAGAACCCCTCCGCCATCTTCCTCTCCCGCACCGAGAACGCGGCGCCGGGGAGCCTGATCAGCGTGCTCTGGGAAGGGACCCGGCCGCTCCTGGTCGAGATACAGTCGCTGGTAGTTTCGGCCCAGTACGGCTCGCCGCGCCGGCTCGGCATCGGCCTGGACCAGAACCGCATCGCCATGATCCTCGCCGTGATCACCAAGCACGGCGGTCTGGTCCTCTCCGACCAGGACGTCTTCGTCAACGTGGTGGGAGGGATCCGGGTGCTGGAGACCAGCGCGGACCTCGCCGTGGCCCTGGCCATCGTCTCCAGCTTCAGGAACTCGGTGCTCCCCCAGGACCTGCTGGTTTTCGGGGAGGTGGGGCTCTCCGGGGAGATCCGGCCGGTCTCCAACGGAGAATCGAGACTCAAGGAAGGGGTGAAACATGGCTTTACCCGCGCCATCGTCCCCAAGGGGAACGCACCCAAGAAGGAGATCGCGGGGATGAAGGTCGTCGGGGTCAATTCCCTGGCCGAAGCCCTCGACGCCATATAGCGCCGTTTTGGGTGCCTGAGCAACTGGCTCTGCGTTTTCGGCATCTTTTCGTTAAGAGGAAAATTTCACTTTACTAATTTACAAAAATCCTCTTTAATGTCGTATTGATTAGAAAGGGTAGGTGTGTCATGAATCCGGAAAAGCTCGAGTACTTCAGAGGTATCCTGCAGGAAGAGAAACGATCGCTCCTGGAAGAAGCTGGCCGAACCGTCATGGAGATGAACTCCGACACGACCAACTTCCCGGACCCGACCGACCGTGCCACACAGGAATCGGACCGCACCTTCGAACTGCGCATCCGGGACCGCGAGCGCAAACTGATCAACAAGATACAGGAAGCGCTGAACCGCATCGATCAGGGCACCTTCGGCATCTGCGAGGTGTGCGAAGAGGACATCAGTGAAGCGCGCCTGAAGGCCCGCCCGGTGACCACCCTCTGCATCGACTGCAAGATGGAGCAGGAAAAGAAAGAAAGGTTCCGCTAGATCTCCCATCCCACGAGTTTTCGTCCTTCGGAGTGCGCATGGCTGCCCGGAAGGGAAATAACCTCCTGGAGCAAGCGTTACGCGTTGCCCAGTCTTCCGGCCGCTCGCACCAGGGCCGGCTCCGCGGGCTGCTTCGCCTGGCCGCCCGCACCCCCGGCATTGCCTCCGCCGCCCTGTTTCTCCCCGATTCTACAGAGCCCGCTCTCACCGTATGTTTCAGCTCGCTGCTCTCCGGGGCCAGCCGCAGCTGCCTGATCCCCTACGGGCAGGGTTGCGCCGGCCGTGCCGCCGCCGAACTGCGCGACGTTTACGGCACCTCCGTCGACCTGCACCCGGAAGAGCGCGGCAGCGGCGAGGCGGGCCAGTTCGCAGCCATCCCGATCCTGGACGGCACCGGGCTGGCCGCCATCCTTGCCCTCGCCTGTCCCGATCCCGAGCTTCCCGCGGAGAGCCTGGCGCTTTGCCGGCAGTTGGTCCCCATCTTCTCACTCACCCTGTCCGGCCTCGCCGTGGAGCAGGAGGCCCACAAGGCCCGTCGCAACCTGTCGCTGCTCTCCTCGCTCGGCCAGTTGCTTTCGGCACCCACCCCGGCAGCCATCCTGCTGCCGCAGGTCGTCAAGCTCTGCACCGCCTCGGGGCTCGCGGGTTGCGCCGTGATCCGCCTCAGCCCCAAAGGGCGCAACCGGAACAGGGTGTACAAAGGGTGCCACAGCAGCGCCAGGAGGGAGCTGACGGCGTTGCTCGAGTTCGAACAGAGGTTCTCCGCGCGCGCCCTTGCCGCCGGCGCCACTCGCACCGACAAGCTCCCCCTACCCGGGGCGTGCCGTTATGCCCTCTGCGCTCCGCTTAGCTGCAACGGGCAGCATCTCGGCGCGCTCTCCCTGTTCGGCGGCGGCGAACTGTTGGCGCCGGAACAGGCGGAACTGGCCGAGACCGTGGCGCGCCTGGTCGCCGGTGCGCTCACCGAGGCGATCTGCGAAGAGCGGGTGGCGAGCTTTGACACCGAGAACGAGAAAAAGCTGAAGGAACTCTCCCTCCTGTACCGGCTGAGCAACACCATGCTCTCCACCATCAAGCTGAACAAGCTGATCCACCTGACGCTCACCGCCCTCACCTCCGGCCCGACCCCCTTCTTCGACCGCGCCATGCTGTTTCTGGCCAACGAGCGATCAGGCTCCCTGGTCGGGATGTTGGGGGTCACCTCGGAGAACGCCCCTCCCCTTTCCATGCCGCAGGGGGGAGGCGACGACCTCCTCTCCAGCCGCTGGGACATCACGGAGGACGAGATGGCGGCCCAACGGGAGTCCGAGTTCTCGCGGCAGGTGCAGGGAAAGAGGCTCGAACTGGACCCGACCCTGAACATCGCGTCGCAGGCCGTCCTCGAAAGGCGGCTGATCTACATCCCCGAGGAGACCGGGATCGGCTCCGACGCGTCCGCGGTATCGCGCACCGCGCTCGCCGCGTCCCCCCTGATCGCCCACGGCCAGACGGTCGGGGTGGTGCTGGTCGACAACGCGCTCACACTCTCCCCGATCACCCAGGAGCACCTGCGCTTTTTGCAGCTTTTCACCAACCAGGCCGGCATGGCGATCGAGAACTCGATGCTCTACAACAAGGTCGAGGATGCACACCGCCAGCTGAGCGAGGCCCAGGAGAGCCTGCTCCAGAAGGAGCGGTTGGCCACCATCGGCGAGATGGCCGCGGGCATCGCGCACGAACTGAAGGGGCCGTTGGTGTCGATCGGCGGTTTCGCCGGACGTCTGGCGCGCAAGCTCCCCCCCGAGAGCAGCGAGTGGGCCAGCGCCGACCTGATCGTGCGCGAAGTCATACGCCTGGAAGGGATCCTCTCCGAGATCCTGCTCTTCTCGAAGAAGACCACCATCTGCTACACCCGCTGCAACGTCGTGGACATCGTCAAGGAAACCCTCGTCATGGCCGCGTCGACCATCGAGGAGAAGCAGATCGGCATCAATACCAAGTTCCCGCGTCAGCGCCAGGTCCTGCTGGGGGACTGCCAGCAGTTGAAGCAGGTGTTCATCAACATCATCCAGAATTCACTCGAGGCCATGCCCCCCGGCGGGCAGCTCTCGATCCAGGTGCACCCAAGCGAGCTCGATGGCAAGGATGCCATCTCGGTCAAGATCGTCGATACCGGCGGCGGGATCCCCCTCGAGCAGTTGAACAACATCTTCACGCCCTTTTTCACCACCAAGGAGAGCGGCACCGGCTTGGGGCTTCCCATCGCCAACCGGATCATCACCAACCACGGCGGCAAGATCCAGGTGACCAACCACCCCGGCCTCGGCGCCGAGTTCCGCATCGTCCTGCCCAAGCACTGGTAGCGCGTCGGATCCCTCCCCATCCCGATCATCTCCACCAAAAGAGTCCGGCTTACAGGTTACTGTGCGACCCCTTTTCCGTCCGCACCGGCCGACTTCCTTCAGGAGTGACCTCCCCGGCAGTAACGAAGGCGGGTGAGATCGCAGGCCTGGAGCCGAGGCTTCACGGTTTCTGCGCGGGTACTATGGCACTAAAAGGTTCGTACTATCCACCGCGGCCCCGTTGGTCTATGCTGCCGAAAATCTCGCTGCCGCGACGGTTGCACGGCAGATCAATACCAGGAGGATCCCCATGAAGGTTATCGGAATCAATGGCAGTCCCAGGAAAAAATGGAATACCGCCCAGGTGCTGCAAAAGGCGCTGGACGGCGCGGCGTCCGCAGGGGCGGACACGGAACTGATCCATCTCTACGATGTCGACTTCAAAGGATGCACGAGCTGCTTCGCCTGCAAGCTCAAGGGGGGTAAGAGCTACGGGAAGTGCGCCATGAAGGACGGCCTCACGCCCATCCTCGAGAAGATCGCCCAGGCCGATGGGCTGGTGCTCGGCTCCCCGGTCTACTTCGGCCGGGCGACGGGGGAAATGTGCTCTTTCCTGGAAAGACTCCTGTTCCAGTACTTCGTCTATGCACAGCCGCCGGCATCGCTGTTCGAGAGAAAGATCCGAACCGCGTTCATCTACACCATGAACATCCAGGCAGATCTCATGAAGGAGATCAACTACGCGGTGCACATGGGCGGGAACGAGAACTACCTGGGGAGGATCTTCGGCGCGTGTGAAACGCTCTGCTGTAACGAGACGCTCCAGTTCGACGACTACGGCAAATACGTCTTCGACTATTTCGACCCGGAGCAGCGGCGGCAAAGGCACAGCGTCCTCTTCCCGGAAAACTGCCGGAAGGCCTTCGAGCTGGGCCGGCGGCTGATCGACCAGCCGGTTTCCTAAGGCATCGGCATTCACAACGAGAGCAAGAGGCACCTGCAGTTACGCTGCAGGTGCCTTTTTAGTACTGCGAACCGTAATGGGACTTTTAGCAGGTCGCACTTCTTCAAGTTTCGATTCGCACCTCCCGATAGGAACCGTATGCAGCTTGAAACAGGGAGGGTCAACATGCCTATCGTTACTTGGAATGGAAGTCTGGCGGTCGGACACGAGATGATCGACCAACATCATGAACACCTGGTGGAACTGCTCAACAAGACTTACGACGAGTTCTGTGACGGGAAATCCAAACAGGGCCTCGAAACCGTGCTGGATGAGCTTGTCGATTACGCGACCTACCACTTCGCCCAAGAAGAGTTGCTGATGAATAAAGTAGCCTTTCCCGCAAGCGAAGAACACCTGACGGAACACGCCTTCTTCATAAGAAGAATCGGCGAGATCCAGAAGGATTTCCTGGCAGGCACCAGCGCCATCTCCCTGGAAATCATCACCTTCCTTAAAGACTGGCTGGTCAGGCACATCTCTCAGAAGGACTACGAGCTGGGTGCCTACGCCTCGGCTCACGAGGGTAAGCCGGTTGTCATCGACCTCGGCTGAAGCCGAAAGCGCGGCTGCACTGAGCCCCCCTGAGGCGGGGAAGGGACCACGGTCCGCATCCCGACCCCGCTTCTGCTTCGGCCCGCCTTCCCCCGCGGTTCCCACTCCCCTCCGGGGCTCTGCACTCCCTCTGCCTCCACAAGAAGCCCCTCCGGTACCAGGACTTGCGGGAAATGGTTCAAGTTCTCAGGTTCTTTTCCGATACAGTTGCACAAGCAGCATGAGCCTGAACAGGCAGACGCGTTTGTTGCAGCGAAGGTGACCAGAACGGTCGTCTTGTGGTGGGTAGAAACCATGCGGAAATTGATCGGTCGACTGCCGATTCGCAAAAAACTGATGTTGATCCTGCTGATCGCCAGCGGGTTCACGCTGGCCCTCGCCTCGCTCACCTTCGTGGTCGGGACCTTCGTCTGGTCCCGCATCGGGATGCACCAGGAACTCTCCACCCTCGCCTCCATCGTCGGACACAACAGCTCAGCGGCTGTCGCTTTCGGGGACAAGAAGGACGCCCAGCGCACGCTGCAGTTTCTCGAAAACAAGAAGTACATCCTGGAGGCGTACATCCTTGCGGAGGACTGGCAGCCTTTCGCCTCCTATCAGGCGGCGGGGGTCGCGCCACAGGCCAAGTCCGGCAAAGCCCTGGCCCTGGAAGCGGCACGGGGGGACCTCTGGGACCTCGACGGTGACATGGTGGTGAGCTCGAAGATCACCATCGAGGGGCAGCAGCTGGGGACCGTGGTGATCCGTGCCGATTACCGTCAACTCAACTCCCAGCTCTTCGGGGTGCTGGGTGGGGCCTTCCTGGTGATGCTGGGGAGCCTTTTCTGTTCCTATTTCGTTTCCCTACGGTTGCAGGGGGTGGTCTCGGCGCCCATCGTGCTGCTTGCCCGCACCATGGAAGGGGTATCCCGGGATCAGGATTATGCGGTCCGGGTAGAGAAGAGCGGTGACGACGAATTGGGCGCACTCATGGATGGGTTCAACGAGATGCTGGGACAGATCCAGGCCCGGGACCGCGAACTCGCCAGCTACCGCGACCAGCTCGAGCAGAAGGTGGCGCAGCGCACCCAGGAACTGGAGTTGACCGTGGCCGAACTGCAGCGGGCCATGGAGGCGGCACAGACGGCGAGCCGCGCCAAGAGCCAGTTCCTGGCCAACATGAGCCACGAAATCCGCACGCCCATGAACGGCATGCTGGGGATGACCGAACTCCTGATGGCCACCAGGCTGGACGAGCAGCAAAATCGTTTCGTCTCATCGGTGCGCCGCTCCGGCGAGGCGCTCCTCAGCATCATCAACGACATCCTGGACTTCTCCAAGATCGAAGCCGGCAAACTGGAGCTGGAAGAGAGCGCCTTCAACCTGCAGGACACGGTAGCCGACGTGGTCGAGCTCCTCGCCGAGACGGCGCACCGCAAGGGGCTCGAGATCATCGCGCTGGTGGAAAACGACGTCCCGCCGGTGCTGGTGGGGGACCAGGTGCGGGTGCACCAGATCCTGATGAACCTGGTGGGTAACGCGGTGAAGTTCACCGACCGGGGCGAGGTGGTGATCCGGGGTACGCTCAAGGAGGAGCGCGGCAAGGAGGTCGTGGTGCAGCTCGAGGTCGCGGACACCGGCATCGGCATCTCTTCCGAGGTGAAGGAGCGGATCTTCGAGGGGTTCTCGCAGGCGGACAACTCGACCACCCGCAAGTACGGCGGCACCGGCCTGGGACTCACCATCGCCCGTCAACTGGTGGAACTCATGGGGGGGGAGATCGGCCTGGAGAGCGAGGTCGGCGTGGGCTCCACCTTCCGGTTCACCCTCAGGCTGCGCCGGGAAGGGCCGCGGCGCGGCCCCGCCACCGACCGGGTCGCCCTCGCAGGCTACCGTGCGATCATCGTGGACGACAACTCGACCAACCTGAGCATCATGCACCACGAGCTGCACGCCTGGGGCATCAGCGCCGACATGGCGGACAACGGGGGGACTGCTCTTGACCTGATGCGGCAGGCGGCCCGGGACTGGGCGCCGTACGACCTGGCCTTACTGGACATGCAGATGCCGGAGATGAACGGCATCGACCTCGCCCGCGCCATCAAGGCGGACCCTGCGCTGGCCCCGACCCGGCTCCTCATGGTGACCTCCGTGGGACAGTTCGGCGATCAGGACGAGGCGATCAAGGCCGGCATCGGGTGCTACATCAGCAAGCCGGTGCGCCAGTCCCGACTCTACAACGCGATCGTGGACCTTCTGGGGGTGGGGATGAGCCGTGCGGTGCAGCCGCAAGCCGACGCGGAACAGGGGCCCGCGCCGGCGCTCTCTGCGGAGGTGCTCCTGGTGGAGGACAACCCGGTGAACCAGGACGTGGCAACCGCCATGCTGGAGGCGTCCGGCTGCCGGGTCAGCGTCGCCAACAACGGCATGGAAGCCCTGGACTCCATGGCCCGGCGCGACTTCGACCTCGTCTTCATGGATTGCCAGATGCCGATCATGGACGGCTACGCCGCCACCCGCGCCGTCCGGGAGCGGGAAAGAAGCGCGCCGCAAGAAAAGCGGCGCACCATCATCGCCCTGACCGCCCACGCCATGCGCGGCGACCGCGAGCAGTGCTTCGCCGCCGGCATGGACGACTATCTGACCAAGCCCTTCACGCAGGCCCAACTGGTCGCCGTGCTGCAGCGCTGGCTCCCCCCGGCGGCTCCCTCCGCCGAAGACGCGATGGAACCAAGCGATGCAGCGGCTGCGGTTGACGCCGGCGGCGACATCGACCCGGCGGTACTGGACGAGATCCGCGCGCTGCAGCTCCCCGGCAAGCCGGACCTGCTGGCCAAGGTGGTGGGCTCCTTCATGAAGTCCAGCCCGCTTCTGGTGGCCTCGATGCGGGAGGGGCTGGCCGGAGGGGACCCGCAGGGGGTGCGCCAGGCCGCGCACACGCTGAAATCGAGCAGCGCCTCGCTGGGGTGCCTGGGGCTCTCCGATACCTGCCGGCAACTGGAGCTCCTGACCGTCGAGGGGATCCTGGAGGGGGCCGAGCCGTTAGTGCGGCGGATCGAGGCGCAGCACCGGAAGGCGGTGGAGTACCTGGCCGCACTGCCGGAGCTCGCCCCGGTCCCCGAGTAAAGGAGTTGACCATGGGAAAGCAGAGAATCCTGGTGATCGACGATGACGAGACCGTCACCACCTTGTTGCAGGGGATCCTGGAGTGGGCGGGCTACGAGGTCCGCATGGCCTGCAACGCCGCCGAGGCTAACCGGTATCTCTGGGAAGGGGCGCAGCCCGCCCTGATCATCCTGGACGTGATGATGCCCTTTCTCTCCGGCGAGAAGGTGGCCGAGATCTACAGGGCCAACGAGGCGACCCGGGACATCCCCATCCTCTACGTCTCCGGCAAACCCGAAGCAGAGCTGCAGGCGCTCGTGGAGCGGACCGGGGCCGGCGGCTACCTGCACAAACCCTTCGCTGCCGCCAAGGTGGTGGCCGCCGTGCAGGGGCTGCTGGGATAACGAACATGGAGGAGATGACTGCGGAAATGGAAGCCTACCTGAACGACGAGGAAGACGAACTGCGCCCCGAGCTGGTGCTGGTTGCCGACGACGACGAGATGATGCGCGATCTGGCCGTGGCGGCCCTGGAGCAGGCAGGCTTCTTCGTCGCCTTGGCAGAAAACGGTGCGGTGGCGCTGGAGCAGTTCCGCCAGTTGCAGCCCGACATCGTTTTGCTCGACGTGATGATGCCGGAGATGGACGGCTTCTCGACCTGCCGCGCCCTGCGCGCCCTCCCCGCCGGAGGGGACGTCCCGATCCTCATGATGACCGGCCTGGACGACACTCGGGCCATCGAGCAGGCCTATCACGCCGGGGCCACCGACTTCATCACCAAGCCGATCCACTGGGCCATCCTGCGGCACAGGGTCCGCTACATGCTCCGCTCCAGCAAGGCCATGCGCGACCTCAGGGTGAGCGAGGCGCGCCTGAGCAACGCCCACCGCATCGCCCACATGGGGAGCTGGGAATGGGATATCCTCAACGACAAGTTCTACTGGTCCCAGGAGATCTCCAACATCTTCACCGTCGACCCGGTCGGTTTCGACTCCTCCTACCCTGCCTTTCTCAACACGATCCACCCCCTGGACAAGGAGCTCTTCAACAAGGCCTTCGAGGATGCCTGCGCCTACCAGCGGCCGATCAGCCTGGACCACCAGATCCTGCTCCCACGCGGCGACGAGCGCTACTGCCACACCGAGGGGGAGGTCGGCACCGACGAGAGCGGCCGGGTGGTGCGCATCTCCGGCACCATCCAGGACATCACCGAGAGGAAGCGGATCGAGGACCAGGTCCGCTCCCTTGCCTACTACGACAGCATCACCGGCCTTCCCAACCGGGTCCTCTTCGGCGAGCTTCTGGAGCGCGCCCTCACCTTCGCGCGCCGCTACCGCAAGAAGGTGGCGATACTCTTCCTCGACCTGGACCGCTTCAAGGAGATCAACGACACCCTGGGGCACGCCGTGGGGGACGACCTGCTCAGGGAAGTGTCCGAACGCCTGAAGCGCTGCATCCGCGGCTATGATTCCGTCTGGCAGGGGATCGGGGGGGCGGCGGACGGCAACCCGGTGGCCCGGTTGGGTGGCGACGAGTTCACGGTCATCATGGAGGATATCCAGGACAGCAAGGGGGTGATCGCGGCCTCGCAGCGGATCCTGCAGCTCCTCTCGGACCCCTTCCTCCTGGACGACGTGGAGATCTGCGTCACGGCAAGCATCGGCATCAGCATCTACCCGGACGACGGCGAGGACGCCATGACCCTGGTGAAGAACGCCGACACCGCCATGTACCACGCCAAGAAAGAGGGGCGCAACAACGCCCAGTTCTTCATGCAGGCCCTCAACGACGCGGCATGCGAGCGGCTGCTCCTGGAGCGGCAGCTCAGAAAGGCCCTGGCCAACGAGGAATTCGTGCTCTACTACCAGCCGCAGATCGATGCCGGCAAGGGGAGGATCGTGGGGCTGGAGGCGCTGATCCGCTGGCAGAGCCCGGAACTCGGCTTCGTCCCCCCCGCCAGCTTCATCCCCTTCGCCGAGGAGAGCGGGCAGATCATGCTGATCGACGAATGGGTGGTGCATGCGGTCTGCCGCCAGATCGCCGCCTGGAGCGCCCAGGGGATCACCCCCCCGAGGGTGGCGGTGAACCTTTCCGGATGCCATTTCCTCAAGAAAAGCCTGGTGGAGATGGTGGGCGAGTGCCTGCAGAACTTCGGCCTGGAGGGGCGTCACCTGGAGGTGGAACTGACCGAAGGGGTGATCATGCGCGACGTGGAGCAGGCCACGGCCACGCTCGCCGAGCTCAAGGGGATGGGGGTCACCGTCTCCATCGACGACTTCGGCACCGGCTATTCCTCACTCAGCTACCTAAGGCGCTTCCCCATCGACACGCTGAAGATCGACCGCTCCTTCATAACCGGCGTGACCAAGGACGCCGACGGCGCGGCCATCGCCACCGCCATCATCTCCATGGCCACCAGCATGAGGCTCGAGATCGTCGCCGAGGGGGTGGAGACCGCCGAGCAGATGACCTTCCTTTTGGACCACGGCTGCGCCGTAATGCAGGGGTACCTCTTCTGCCGCCCGGTCCCCCCGGAGGAGTTGAC
This sequence comes from Geomonas diazotrophica, assembly GCF_019063885.1. Classification (NCBI taxonomy): domain Bacteria; kingdom Pseudomonadati; phylum Thermodesulfobacteriota; class Desulfuromonadia; order Geobacterales; family Geobacteraceae; genus Geomonas; species Geomonas diazotrophica. Next base: position 4,364,900 of record NZ_CP077684.1, read on the forward strand.
CCCCTTCCTGGTCGACGGGCTTCCCATGCCGGAGCGAACGGGAGGCTGACCGTCCCCGCAGGAGGGCTCGTGCCGGTTTCCCCGGCCAAAGGGAGCGACCCGCGTCCGCAGCAGTTGCAATCCGCGCAAAATGTCTTACCCTTTCCCGAGAATTCAACCTGTGCAGGAGGAACTATGCCTAAAGTTACTTTCAAGGGAAACCCGGTGACACTGGTGGGGCCGGAACTGAAGGTGGGGGATGCCGCTCCCAATTTCGCCGTGGTGGACAACTCTCTCAACCAGGTCACCCTGGCGAACTATGAGGGAAAGGTGAAGATCGTCAGCGCCGTTCCTTCACTGGACACGCCGGTCTGTGACACGGAGACCAGGCGCTTCAACCAGGAGGCGGCGGGGCTGCCGGGGAGCGTGGTGGTCCTGACCGTCAGCGCCGACCTCCCCTTCGCCCAGAAGAGGTGGTGCGGAGCCGCCGGCATCGACAAGGTGGTCACCCTCTCCGACTACCGCGACCGCTCCTTCGCCCTGGCCTACGGGGTGCTGATCGAGGAACTGAAGCTCCTGGCACGCGCCATCTTCGTGATCGACCAGAAGAACGTGATCCGCTATATCCAGTTCGTCCCCGAGGTGACCCAGGAACCGGACTACGCGGCGGTGCTCGCGGCGGCCAAGGAACTTGGCTAGTCCCGGCACCGGCAGCAATCAAGGAAGGCGCCCGCGGCCAAGCCGCAGGCGCCTTTTTTTGCCCCTGCTACGCCCCCTCGCCTTTCAGTCCACGGCGGTAATCATTCATTTTTCTGGACGGACGCATGAGTTGATAGTAAAAGGATGGTCATGGAAACCAGAACGGTCCCCACTACCCTGATGGTAAGCTACGCGCTGGCGGTGCTCGCCGTCTTCACGGTGCTGCACTTCCACCTGCTGCCGGCGGTCTTCGCCGGCCTCGCGGTGTACGCGCTGACCGCGAAGCTGGCGCTGAAGCTCCCGGTGCGCTGGGGGAGCCTGGCCCAGAAGTTGGCGTTGGCGGGGATCATCCTGTTCGTGATCGGGCTCGTTTCCGGGATCTGCCTGGGGCTTTGGTCCTTTCTGCGCGGGCATCACGGCATGTCCAACCTCCTCGGGACCGCCGCGGAGACCCTGGACAACCTGAAGCGGAACCTCCCCGAGGACCTCACCGCCCTCCTCCCGGACACGGTGGACGAGTTGCGCGAGCAAATCGTCACCATGCTGCGCGAGCACGGCAAGAACATCTCGTCCGTCGGCATGAGCGGGGTGAAGACCTTTGCCCACCTGGTCCTGGGCATGGTGGTGGGGAGCCTGGCAGTCCTGCACCGCTTCAACAAGGAGGAGGGGTTCCCTCCGCTGGCCGCCCACCTGCACAACCGGCTGCTGAACCTCGCCAGCGCCTTCGACAAGGTGGTCTTCGCCCAGGTGAAGATATCGCTTTTGAACACCGCCCTGACCGCGCTCTACCTGGCGGTGATCCTTCCCCTGTGCGGGATCCACCTCCCGATGGTGACGCTATTGATCCTGCTCACCTTCATCGCCGGGCTCCTCCCGGTGGTGGGGAACCTGATCTCCAACTTCACCATCGTGCTGATCAGCCTCGGGGTCTCCCCGATGGTCGGTCTCGCCTCGCTCGCCTTCCTGGTGCTGATCCACAAGCTGGAGTACTTCACCAACGCCAGGATCGTCGGGAGCGAGGTGAAGGCAAACGTCTGGGAGCTCCTCACGGCGATGCTCGTCATGGAAGCGATCTTCGGCGTTGCCGGCCTCGTCGCCGCCCCCGTGGTCTACGCCTGGCTCAAGCAGGAACTGAAGGCCCACCGGCTGGTCTGAGCCGCACCTCCTGGCCAAAGGGCGCGTCCGTAGTATCATTTCCCGCATGGCCGCGAACGTTAAGACAAAACGGTGTGTCGCTCCAGGCTCCGGCTCCCGCACCGGGGGGGCGCCGCACCGGACCCTCCCCAGCACCCCGACCTGGCACCGTTTCCCACTCCTCAGCTGGCGTTTCCCACTCCTCAGCTGGCGTTTCCCACTCCTCAGCTGGCACATAGGCTCCTTCCTGCTCCTCGTCCTCTTCTGCATCCCCTGCGATTGCCGCCCGGCCGGAGCCTCCTCCGGCGCCACCCTCTACTACTTCTGGGGGGAGGGGTGCCCGCATTGCGCCCAGGCGAAGCCGTTCCTGCAGGAGCTGCAGCGCAAGCATCCGGAGCTCAAGGTGGAAACGCGGGAGGTGCTCAAGCACCGCGAGAACATCCCGCTTCTCATGCGGATGGCGAAGGAGAGGGGGCGGGAGGCGACCGGCGTCCCGGTCTTCATCATCGGCCCGCACTATTTCAGCGGATTCTCCGAACAGACCCCGGCACAGCTGGAAAACGCGGTCAGGGAGTCGCTGCAGCACCCGTCACGCCCTCCCCTCCCTCCCCGGGTCGCCGAGCGCGTCACCGTCCCGGTGGTGGGAGAGCTCGACCCTCGGCAATCACTTCCCGTCTTCACCTTCGTGATCGCCGCGCTGGACAGCTTCAACCCGTGCGCCTTCTTCGTGCTCTTCTTCCTCTTGAGCCTCCTGATCCACGCCCGATCGCGGCGCCGCATGCTCCTCATCGGAGGGGTCTTCGTCTTCGTCTCGGGGGTATTGTACTTCCTGTTCCTGGCGGCCTGGCTGAACCTGTTCCTGGTGGCCGGGACGCTCCCCGCCGTCACCACGGCCGCGGGTGTCCTGGCACTCCTCATCGGCCTCATCAACGTGAAGGACTTCTTCCTGTTCCGGCAGGGGGTGACCCTCAGCATCCCGGAGGGGAAAAAGCCCAGGCTCTTCGCCCGGATGAGACTCCTTCTGAAGGCGGAGTCGCTCCCGTCGCTTCTGGCGGGAACCGGCGTCCTCGCCGTCGCCGCCAACAGCTACGAGCTGCTCTGCACCGCCGGCTTCCCCATGGTCTTCACCCGCGCGCTCACGCTGCACCGGCTCACGGCAACAGGCTATTATTCCTACCTCGCCCTCTACTGCCTGGTATACGTGGTGCCGCTGGCGGCGATCGTGCTGCTCTTTACGGTTACCCTGGGTGGCAGGAAGCTGAGCGAATGGCAGGGGCGGGTGCTGAAGCTGGTTTCGGGGCTGATGATGCTTGGGCTCGCGGGGGTGCTGCTGGTGAGGCCGGCCCTGCTGAGCGACCCGGCCGTCTCCGGTTTGCTGCTCGCGGCAACCCTGGCGCTGGCGGGAGTGCTCGCCCTCTGCTTCCGGCGGGCCCGCCAGGACGGCGGGGGGGACGGGGGGACTACGCCGTAGCGAAGCTCCCGGTAAGGGCGGCCTTGATCTTTTCGTCGAGGCTCGCCATGTCGAAGGGTTTCTGGATGAAGTTGACCCGGCTGCGGTCCACCCCCTTGTCCAGCAGGGTTTCCGGGGCGTAGCCGGACATGTAGATGACCTTCAGGTCCGGGCGCAGGGCGAGGATGGTCTCCACGGCGTCCTTGCCGCTCGCCCCCGGCAGCATCACGTCCGAGAGTACCAGGTCGATCCGGTGCTCCGACCGGCACAGCTCCAGCGCCTGCATCGCATTTCCCGCCAGCAGCACCCGGTACCCCATGTGCTCCAGCATCTTCACGGTCATCCTCCCCACGATTTCGTCGTCCTCGACCACCAGCACCGTCCCGGTCCCCCCCCCGGCGGGAACCGGCTTCGCCTCCTGCACCCGGTACTGATGGCGGGGAAGGCAGACCTTGAAGGTGGTCCCCACGCCGCGCTCGCTCTCCACGGTCACAAAGCCGCCGTTCTGGGTCACCATGCCGTACACGGTGGCAAGCCCCAGGCCGTTCCCCTGCCCCACCTCGCGCGTCGTGAAGAAAGGTTCAAAGATGTGCCGGCAGGTCTCGCCGTCCATGCCGTGCCCGGAATCGGAGATGGTGATCTCCAGGTACTCCCCCGGTGCCGCGTCGATGTTGGTGCTGCAGAGCTCCTCACCGACCGTGATGTTGCCCGTGCCGATGACCAGGTCCCCCCCGCCGGGCATGGCGGCGCCGGCGTTGCTGACGATGTTCGAGACGATCTCTTCCAGTTGGGCCGGGTCTATCTTCACCGGCCACGGCTCGCGGCAAAGCTTCAGGGAGACCCGCGTCTCCCGCCCGGCCAGGAGCGAAACCTTGCGCGCCAGCTCCCCCAGCGCCTGGTTCACGTCGATCATTTTCGGGGAGATGAGCTGCTGCCGCGAGAAGGAGAGGAGCTGCGCGGTGAGGTCCCGGGAGCGCTGCGCCGCCTTGCAGATCTCCTTGAGCGTGTCCGCGATCCGCCTGTTGCCTTGGTACTCCATCTCCAGCATCTCGGCGTAGCCGATGATGACCGACAGCATGTTGTTGAACTCGTGTGCCACCCCACCCGCCAGGCGCCCCACCGATTCCATCTTGATCGACTGTCTGAGTTTGTCCTCCAAAAGCTTCTGCTTGGTGATGTCGTTGATGATCATGCCGCAGTAGCCCGGCCTGGGACGGAACAGCCAGACCTGACAGCACTTGCCGTTGAAGAAGTACCGCTCCAGGGCCAGCGGCGTCCCCTCGCGGGCCAACAGCCCCAGGCTCTCCAGCTGGGAAGATTCGAAATTCGGGAGCAGCTCAAGCATGGTCCGCCCGACCAGGTCCTCCTCGTTCCTGCCGGTGAAGGCCTCGAAGGCGGGATTGACCTCCACGAAGCGGAAGTCGGCCGGGGTCCCCATCGGCCCCAGGAGCATCTTCAACAGGGCGAAGCCGTTGCCCATGTTCTCAAAGAGCAGCCGGTACTTGTCCTCGCTCTCCTTGATGCTGTGTGAGACGGTGCGGGCGGAAACGATGGCCATGGCGCAGACGTTGGCGGCGCTGGCGGCGAGGTTCAGGTACCTCTGCAGGTGCTGGGGCAGGGCGAAGTGGCCGCTCCAGAGCCAACCCACCAGGCCGTTGTGGCTCAGGCGCACCAGGAAGCCTGCGGCATCGGCCGCCACCTCGAAACTCCCCTGCACCTCGGTGGCGAGCTTGCGCAGTGTCCGGTCTTGCGTGACCGCCTCGCCGTGGCGGTAGAGCGGCCCCCCGTTGCCCGGGATGAAGGCCGTCTCCCTGGCCCCGAACAGCATCCCGAAGACGGAGAGGAGTTCCTCGATCACGCGCTGCTCGCCGCTGCAGCTGGACACCCGGGAGAGCAGATCGAGCAAAAGCGCGTAATCGGAGGCCGGCGCAGGCGCGGCATCTGCCGCTACCTGCCGCTCCAGTTCGCCGTGCGCCCTTTCCAGCTGCAGGCTCAGAAGCTCCAAACCGACCGGGACGGACTCCACCGGCCGCTGCACGAAAGCGCCGAACTCCTGGAGCAAACCCGCGCTCTCCGGGCAACTCCCGGTGTCGACCAGGGTGATCCTGGCGCAGCTTTCGGCGAAGAAGTCGGCTCCGGTACTCTGGTCGAACCCCCACCCCTCCACGAAGGAGCGCCAGCCGGCGAGCCACCCCGGAGTCACCAGGTACCCCCCCCCGCCGGTCAGCCTGTCGAAGGCATAGTCGCCGCAGACAAGCGCCGCGCAGTGGCGTTTTTTCACGAGACGGGTCCGGAGCAGGTCGTCAGGGGGGGCGCCCAGGTGCCCCAGGCATTCGCCGCCGACCACGATGGCGGGGGAGCCGCCGCACAGCCGGCGCAGATCGTCCCAGGAAACCGGGGGGCGGCCGCAGCAGCCGGTGAAGGTGGTGCACTCCGCCCCCGCCAGGGAGCCGCCGGAAAGGGCGCCCCTGACCTCGGGCCCGAGGGCCTCGCAGCAGTAGATGCGCGGGGTGGCCATGATCACCCCCTCCCGCCGGTCAGCGGGTAGCGGCCGTATGCGCGCACCGCCTCGCCGATCAGTTCCAGGGTCGCTTCAGGTACCTGCCAGGGGATCTCGCCGTGCTGGTCTGATAGGATGAAACCGCCGCCGGAGGCCGCCGCATCGATGGCCTCCTTGACGGCAGCCAGGGTGGCGGCCTCGTCCCAGGAACGCATCCGAATGCCGTTGAGGTTGCCGATGACGGTGAGCCGGCCGCGGCAGGCCTCCTTGACCGCAACGAGATCCTCCTCCCCCACCCCGACCATGGCCGTGCCGGTGGCGACAAGGTCGTCCACCACCGGGAGGCAGGGACCGGAGGCGAGGTGGGTGGCGGTAGGCCCGGCGATCGCGGCTATCGTTTTTTGCGCGGTGGGCGCTCCATAACGGCGGTAGAGGACGGGGTCGATCATCTTCGGGGAGGCGAGCGGATCGAAGTAGCAGATGGCGTGTGCCCCGGCGGCAAGCTGGGCGTTGGCCCACTCGGCGCAGAAGGCTCCGTTTAGCTCCATGAGCCTTTGCATGAGGTCGGGGCGATCGAAGATGAGGTCGAGGTAGTGGTCGAAGCCCAGCTGCATCACCGGGAGCGAGAAGGGAGACATGACCACCCCCACGATGGGGACCGAGTCCCCGACCTCCCGCCTCAGGGCACGCTGCGCTTCCAGCACCCGCCTGAGACCCGGCTGCTCCGCGACCCGCGGCGGGACGAGCGAGGCGATCGCCTCGGCCTTAACCGGGGGGGGGCCTGCGTTGGGAGGGCCGTCCTCCTTGAAGATGGTGCTCCCCCCCCAGGCCTCCGCCTCCAGCGAGGCGTGGAAGAAGGAGTAGATGCAGTCGTGGCCGTAGCGCTCCAGCATGCGCAGCTGCCCCTGCACCACGTGCTCCGCCCTGGAGAAGTAGTTCTCGATGGTGAGCCCCAGCTCGCGCGCGCCGTGCAGGGAAAGGAGCAAGAAAAGCGGGACCCGGTCCGGTTCCCGGTGCGACGCCGTGGTGAGGACCCGCTCCATGCTGGTCATGACTTACCCTCCGGCAGCTGCGCCAGGGCGAGCAGCACCTGCGAGGCGGTGTCGCACCCAAGGTCCGCGCCCACTTCCTGATACAGGGCGGGGTCGAGGCGGAAAGGGGCGCCTCCCACCACGATCCGGCACTCCACCCCGAGCCGGTCCAGGGCGTCGCGCACCTCGCGTACCTTCAGGGCGGACGGGAGCATCAGGGCCGAGATCAGCAGCACCCCCACCTCGTCCCGCTGCACGCGGCGGACCAGTTCCTGAGCGCCCACCGTGCCGTAATCGAGGTAGGAGATCCCCGCCCCCTTGAGCACGAACCCCACCAGGCGCTTGCCCAGCAGATGGTAATCCTCGAGCACCGCCAGCGCCACGCGCCTGTGCTCCCCGGCGAACGGTGAGCGCCCCCCGAGCACCTGCTCCATGAATTCCTCGCAGAGGCGCCCGCTCATGTAGACATGGGAGAGGGAGAGGTCGCCGCGATCCCACTTCTCGCCGATGACGGAGAGTGCCGGTGCGATCACCTGTTCACAGAAACAGAGGGGGGAGAGGCCGGAATCGGCATAGATCTGCTGCATGGCAAGACGGTCCATGCCGATCAGGGCGGACTCAAGCAGGAGCGCGGGGGGACTGTCGAGGTCGTCGGCAGCGTTTCCGGAGTAGCACGAGGTGACCATGTATTTCTCCAGACAGCAAGTTGCCCTACATCAACGACAAGCAGATCCAGTAAATACGGCTTTATATGGGAGGAAAGGAAGGAAGTGCTTCAATTAGGAATAAAACTTACACCTCCTTCGGGAATTAGTCCACTGCAATGTTCCTGCTTGTGTCAGAGATAACCCTTTTTTGACAGCTTTATCGTCTCCCTGTGACTGAAGTCACAATCCCTATGACAGTTCCGGCTCGAAAGGGGCCCCTGCCGGCTTCGTGCATCCCCGCCTCCCGTCGGCGGCCGCCGCGTCCGGCAGCCCTGCCCCTTGGTCCGGTTGCTGGTGTGTGTGCCGCGCCGAGGTACGGATAGGGTTTGGCATGGGGGGCGGGGAAGGGAGGTTGCGCAGCGGCCGCGAGCAAAACTCCCACGTTAGCTCCCTCGACAACAATCCTTCCCATTAAAGTTGCTGCGGTTCCTGCCGATGAAGAAAACTGACTTGTGCATCTCCGCGCGCAGTGCCATGCCGGGGGAGCACCACCGAACCGGCGCCTTTCGAGGCGCGAAGGGAGCTGTGATGAAACTTTTCGGCGCCTCCAATCAGGGCAAGATCGACGAGCAGGCCGTGGAAATCGCCAAACTGGCGCAGATGCTCGACAACGTGGACAACATCGTCATGCTCTGCGACACCAGCAACGAGAACAGGATCATCTACATGAACCGTCAGGCCCGCAGCCTGATGCAGCAGTACCGGAGCCAGTTGAACGCCGGGCTGCGCGGTGCCGACGTCGCCAACGCCGACGGGAACAGCATCCACCAGTTCCACAAGGACCCGGCGCGGATCCGCGCCATCTTCGGGGAGCCGCGGGGGAGGATGCCGCATTCCGCCGAGATCCCGATCGGTGAAGTGACCCTGCGCACCTCGACCTATCCGATCTGGGACAGCAGGGACCCTTCCAAGGTGCTCTGCTACATGGCCTGCTGGAACGACATCACCGCCGAGAAGGCGGTGGAGCAGCACCAGCGGGAGGCCGTCGAGCGCAAGGAGTACCTGGAGACGCGGGTGACCCAGATCGCCACCGCCATGGAAGAGATGAGCATGACGGTGAACGAGGTGGCGCGCAACACGGTGAACGCAGCCGACTCCGCCGCCGAGGTGGCCGGCAACGCCCGCGAGGGGCAGAGCGTGGTGAGCCAGGCCGTGAGCGAGATGCGCAAGGTGGCCGACATCGTGCGGGATTCGGCGGGGATCGTCGGCAAATTGGGGGAGAAGTCGGCCAAGATCGGCGAGTTCGTCGCCGTCATCAACGACATCGCCGACCAGACCAACCTGCTGGCGCTGAACGCGGCCATCGAGGCCGCCCGGGCGGGCGAGCAGGGGCGCGGCTTCGCCGTGGTGGCCGACGAGGTGCGCCGGCTCGCCGACCGCACCGTGGCCTCCACCAAGGAGATCCGGCTCATGGTCGAGGAGATCCAGAAGGAGACCTCCCTGGCTGTGGAGTCAATCGAGCGGGGCAAGAGCGAGGCCGAGGTGAGCGAGGCGCTCTCTCACCAGGTCGACAGCTCGCTCGCCAACATCGTCAACTCCATCGAGCAGATCGAGCACGTCATCGCGCAGATCGCCACGGCCTCCGAGGAGCAGGCCGCCACCTCGACCACCATAGCCAGCAGCCTCGAGGAGATCGTGCACGGCTAAAGATCCCCCCCCCCGACTCTCACCTCCTTGAGATGGGGGAAGGGAGAGCCCCGCCGGACCCGGTATCCGGCGGGGCTTCTTTATTTCGGGCAGCCCGGCGGACAGGGGGACCTGGCCCCGCTTACGGGGCCGGGGGGTCGGCCAAAAGGGGCACCAGCCTGTCAAACTCGCCCGGTTTCATGATCACCGGCCGCATCTGGGTCTGCTCCCGGCTTTTCCTCGGGTTATCCAGCCACTTTTCCAGCGCCGTCGCGCTCCAGGCGGTGCGGCCTGCCGCGGTCTTGGGGTAGAACTCCGACAAAAGCCCCGAGAGGTTGGGGCCGATGCTGCCGCGCCCCACTCCTCCCCGGGCGCGGGTGAGCGCCCGGTGGCAGGCGCCGCAGCGCTTCTCGAAGACGTTTTCCCGGCTTGCGTCCCCGTCCTGGAAATGCACCACCTGGGGCGGCTCCCCCTCCGCTTTTCCCGCCTTGCGCCCGGCTTCCCGCGCACCCGCCAGCACCGCATTCACCAGCTCCGTTTTCTGCCGGTCGTCGAAGTGAAACTGAGGCATCAACAGCGCCGGGTTTCCGATCGCCTCGAAGATACCCTGCGCCGTGGTCCCAGCCGGGAGCAGGTCGAGGTCGGCAGCAAGACGGTTCCCCTTCCCTGCCGAGGTGTGGCAGCGCCGGCAGGCGAAGCCTTCCAGGAGCCTGCGCCCCCGTTCCGTGGGCCCCGAGCCGGGGAGGGCAAACCAGGCGAAGCGTCCCTGCACCAGGTCGTGGTGGGCGATGCGCACCCGGTCCGAGCGGGGGTCGCCGCGGTGGCAGGCCACGCAGCTTCCCAGGGCGCGGTAGTGCGCGGGGTGGCACTTGAGGCAGGAGGGCATTCCCCCCCGTGCAGCCACCGGTGCCGACAGGAGGGCCAGCAGGATCAGAAGGGGGAGACGAACTGCCAATTGGCACCTCTGCAGAACATCGCCAGGAGAGTCAGCGAAAGCACGAGCACGCAGGAGAGGAGCGCCGCGCGGGTGATGCCCCGGCTCTCGCGGGGGAACCAGCAGGCGTGCTGCGGCGGCGCCGACCTGGAGAGCCAGGGCAGAGCGAGGAAACAGGCCGCCAGCGCCAGCACCAGGTAGATGAGGTATTTCGAGTAGCTGACCAGCTCCTGGATCCAGAGGAGGAACCAGGCGGACTTGACCGGGTTGGGCACCCGGGCGAGGTTGGCCTGGTCCTGCAGGGGGGCCGGGACCAGCGCCGCCAGGAGCATGACTGCCACGACCGTGACGGCCAGCGCGATCTTGATGAGCCGGAAGAAGTGCGGCGAACTCTTTAGGTACCCTCTTTTCATAGGTAGGGGAGCACCCCCTTGTTCTTCCTGATCCGGTAGAAGTGAAGCCCGCTCAGAAAGAGGAGCGCTCCCGGGACCATGAGGATGTGCAGCACGTAGAACCTGAGCAGCGAGGCCGGCTCACCCACCCCGTCCGGCACCAGCACCGCGCGCAGCGCCCCACCAAGCGGCATGATGTGCAAAAGCTCCATCCCGGTCTGGGTGGCCCAGAGGGCGAGCTGGTCCATCGGCAGGAGGTAGCCGGTGTACCCCTCGAAAACCGCCAGCAGCAGGAGGGCGCAGCCGACCAGCCAGTTGAGCTGCCTGGGCTTTTGGTAGGCGCCGGTCAGGATCACCCGCAGGGTGTGCAGCACGATAAGCACCAGGAACAGGTGGCTGGCGAGCCGGTGCAGGCTTCTCAGGTAGCGCCCTCCCCAGACCGACGACTCCAAGAGGAGGATGGAGGGGTAGGCGGCGGCCGGGGTTGGCTGGTAGTGGAAAAGGAGCAACGCCCCCGAGGCGGCCAGCAGCATCAGGCAGGTGAAGGCGAGCCCGCCCAGGCAGAGGGTATAGGAAAGGGTCAGGTCCCTTTGCAGCACCGCGCGCGGGAAGAGATGTCTCAGGAAATCCTTGATCACGTGTAGCTCCAGCTGGAACGGTGCAGCGTTTTCTCCGTCAAGATCCCCGCCAAGTCTCCCCCATCCGGGAGGCGTACTCCGGTCAAAGGCGAGGGAGAGCGCATTACGCCGTAACCTGGTAGGTGTCCCCCACGGCGTTCACCTGGTAGCGCTCCAGGGCGCGGTCGGCGGGCCCCTTCACCACCCTCCCCTCACGGTCGAACTCGGATCCGTGGCAGGGGCAGACCAGCCCCGCCGGGGTGACGTTGACCGTGCAGCCAAGATGGGTGCAGACCAGGTTCAGGGCGTAGACCCGCCCTCCCCGGTTCAGCAGCGCGATGCGCGCCTCCCGGTACACCAGGGCCCCGTCGTGCGGGAGGTCCCGTTTCGCCACCGTGAGGAGCGTCTTTTTTCGCCTTTGCTGCGGCGCCAGGAACTTCCCGAGGAACCATCCTCCCGCGGCCAGCGCGATCAGGGTGCCGAGGAAGTTTCGACGTGATTGACCAAGTTCTGCCATTTTTCCAGGTACGCCCTCCGGTAATCACCCGTCCTGCCGCCCATGTCCCGGTAACGCCGCGCCGGGTAGAACGCGCCGTTTGTCACCTGCTGCCCCGAAGCATCCCAAAAGGAGGGAAGCGTCATCCCCTCGGCCTGCAGCTGGTAGATGCGGTCCTCCTTGCGCTCGAGCAGGAAGCGGCGCGGGTTGTCGTGGCACCCCTCGCACATCACGGTACCCCGGCGCACCGTGTGGGGGAAGAAGGCCTTCCACCGGGCCGCCAGGAGCCGGTTCTCGTCCCACACCGCCCGGTCGTTCCTGACGTCGGTGAAGTAGGCGATGAACTCGGGTCTGACGGGGCTCACCCTCCCCCGCCCGTTCAACCCAAGCGGAGGGGCATCCTGCCGCCTCAGGTAGGCACTCTTCAGGTACTCCTCGGCGCCTTGGTCCCGCCGCAGCGCGTAGAGCTCCTGCGAAGGGCTGTTGGTGAAGCGCAGAAAAAAGGTGCCGTACTCCTGGGCCGCCCACGCCGAGTGGCAGGCATAGCACTCCATTTTTTCCAGGTGGGCCGCTATGCGGTGCTCCGGCACCCTCCGGTCCGGCTCGTGACAGTCGGTACAGACCTTGGCCGCCTTCCCACCGGCGGCGAGGCTTTTCATGGAGTGGCAGTCGCCGCAGGCGAGCCCCGCCTCCGCGTGAAGGTCCGGGGTCATCTTGAGGTAGGCCTCGCCGTAGGCGACCTCGCCGCGCTGGTAGCGCATGCTGTCCTCGCGCGGGGCCATGCCGTAGTAATCGGTCCCGACGAAGTACCCCTTGTGGCAGGCAAAGCAGTCGCGGTCGCGCGGCCTGGCGATGTCGTGCCCCTTTCCGGCGTGGCAGTCGGTGCACCCTTTGAGGTGGCAGGCGCTGCAGTTCTTGCCGAAGAACCCTGGGTCGACCCGGCCGTAGCTCGCCGCGACGAAATCGAGCTCGCCGCGGCGGCTCCCCATGGGCTGGTCGAAGAGCGCGGCGTACCCCTTGTGGCAGCCGACGCAACCGGCGGCGCGGCTCTCGCGGGAGGCGGGATTGGCCAGGGTCCTGGTCTCGTCCAGGTGGCAGGAGAGGCAGGGAAGGCCCCGGTGCACCCCCTTGACCACCTTCTTGTGGCAGACCGTGCAGTTCTCCTTGCCGAAAGTGACGGTCGCGCTAAGGAGCAGGGATAAGGCGACGATGCAGCGCATCATTGAGCGCACGATGGTCCAGCTCCTTTCGATAGATGGGGTCGGCGGCCTTGTCGTGACAGACCAGGCAGAGGTTCACCGCCAGGGCGCGCCGCACCTCCGTTCCGTTCAGCGGGCGGGAGTGCTCCCGGGTGATGGCCGAATACGCCCGCACTCTCCCCTCCTGCAGGGTCAGAAAGCCGTCCAGCGGCTTGTCCGCCGACTGCTCGCAGATCATGGTTCCCTCGATGTTCCGGCCGGAAACCACGTGCTGCCCGAAACCGAGGAAGGCGGGGTTGCCGTGGCACTCGCCGCAGCCGATCGCCTTCTTCCCGGTGTTATGCGAATAGAAGGGGGCGAAGCGGAGCTGCTGCTTTCCCTTGAAGCGTGCCACGTACTCGTTTTTGGACACGCTCCCGTCCGGCTCCACCACGCTCACGAAGGTCTGGCAGCCAGGGGTGACCGTGGAGATCCTGCCGCGCTGGTTCAGGGCGAGCGGGAAAGGGTAGAGGGTGCGGTAATCTTCCTTTTCGCTGAAGCGCCCGGGGGTCGGCACCCCCTTCACGTAGTCCATGGCGGACCGGGTCTTGTCGTAGCTTGTGTGGCAGCCGTAGCACTGGACCACGGTGCGGCTGTGGCAGGAGTAGCACTCCATCCGGCCGTGCCCCGCCACGGTATGCTCCGGGGTCCCGGTGATGACCCGGCTTTTGAAGAGCCTCCCGCTCCGTTTCCCCAGCACCCAGACCGCGCCGTCCCGGTAAAAGACGTTGGAGTAGGGGCGCCCCTTGGCGGTGAGGATCATCTTCATCCCGGGACGCATCTGCATCCGGTACCCCTGGGACTCCCGCAGCGCCTCGTCGCTCTCGCCCGAGATCTCGCGGTAGCGCGGCGGCCTGGCGCCTCCGTGGCAGTCCTCGCAGCCGATCTCGGTCTGCAGGTACATGTTGCGGTAGGCGTAGCCGTCCCCCATGAGGTCGCGCGAGGTGTGGCAGTCGATGCAGTCCATGCCCGCCGCGAAGTGGACGTCGGGGGCGATGCGGGTGAGGTTCCTGTTGCCGCTGGCGAGCACCGGTCCCGGCAGCCCGAAGCGGGTCGGCACCAGCCCGTTGTTGCCGTCGTTCAGCCCCTGGTAGGAGTAGGCGATGCGTCCGCTGCGGTTGTGGCACCGGGAGCAGACCTCGTTGCCGGGGAGCCGCTCCATGGCGTGGGTCGCCGCGTAAGGTCGCCTCCCCCGCACGGTGGCGTCGTCGCCCCGGTAGGTGGCCCGGTCGTTGTAGGGGAAGTGGCAGGCGGCGCACCCCGAGGCGTGGCTCGCACCGTACACCTCCCCGCTCTCCCGGGCCACGTGGCACTGGGAGCAGAACTTGCGGTACAGCTCGCCGGAGAGGTGGTCGAGTTCAGCCACGGGCTTCAGCTGCAGCGCCCTGCCGGCCGGATCGTAGGCCTCCCCGGCGCGGCTGGCGTAGTCCCCCTCCTCCGGCCCCTCCCAGGTGAGCCGGATGTTCCGGATCATCCCGGTCGTGGTGTACATCAGGTTCGATTTCACCCGGTCCAGCTGGTACAGGTGGCACGAGCCGCAGCTTTTGTCCCAATGTTCGGGCGCGGACGGGTTGTTGCGCCCGTACATGCCGCGGTGCGCCGCCTCCTTCACCCGGGCCTTGCCGTCGCCGCCGTGGCAGGCAACGCAGTCGCGGTGCGTGGCCGAGACGTGCTCGATGCCGGCATGGCAGGAGAGGCACCCCGACGCGGCCGGGGAGTTGCCGCCGCAGCCGGCAAAGGCGAGGAGGGGCAGCAGGGAAAGGAGCAAAGCTTTCCGGCGGCGCCTTCCCCCTGCGCTTGGCGCTCGATTTTTCGCGCTCCCAGTCGATTTCATGTCGCCCGCTGTTTCTTCTCCTGAAGTCCCGCGCATTATAGTCAAATCGGAGCCGTTATCCAAAACCTTTCATGAACGTCCGACAAAAAAAAGCCGGCATCGCTCCCGATGCCGGCACATTGCAAACCAGGACCTGTTGATTCTGAGCCCCTATTTCCCGCTCTTGCTGATGCTCACCGTCTTGGTGAACTCCTTCCAGACGAAGGGATCGCTGTTGGGGGTGCCGAAGGGGAGATAGGTGAGCTTCACCTCGATGTCCAGGTCGTAGACGGCAGGCTTGTTCACCGTCTTGCCGTCGACCTCGACCTCCTCCAGGGGATACATGATGTCGAAGCGCTCCTTCACCAGCTTGCCCGGCGGAAGCCCGGTGTCCTCGATCAGGCCGCTCTTCTCGTAGGGGCCGCGCCCCATCCGGTCCCCTCTGGCCAACTGCTGGGGCACCGGCATGTAGATCTTCTCCTGGTTGAACACTTCCTTGCCATCCTTGGTCTTGGCCGTTACCGACAGAACCAGTCGGTTGGGGGTCGGTCAGCCGTCCGGAATGGAGTGCCCCGCCCGGTTCACCATCTCGACCTTGACCACCGCCTTGGGCTTGATCTGGGCTCCGTCGCGCCAGTGGTAGCCGAACGCCTCGGCCTTGAACTCCACCGCCTTGTCGGTCATGGCGGGCTCGCGGTAGGACTGGATGTTGTGGCCGAGCTTGGAGTTCTTCATGTGGCATTCCTGGCAGTTCTCCTGCCCCACCTCGGCCTTGTAGGCCCAGAGGTAGCTGCCGTAGGAGGTACAGCACTGGGTCGGCTCGTCCAGTTCCAGGTTCGGCCCCAGACCGTGGCACTGGCCGCACTGGATCGCCTGGTCCATGATCGGGCTCTTGGCCATCTTGGGGAACTTGTCGGAGGGATGATCCCCCTCCTTGGAACCGTACACCACCCCCGCCTTGGGATAGCCGTCCTGCCACTTGTGCGTGATGGCGTTCCTGTTGTGGCAGACCAGGCAGTTGATGGAGACACTCTTCAGCTTCTCCTCCAGCTTCTTGGCCCCCTCCTTGTCCTTTTTGGCCCTGGCCTCTTTCCAGCCGTACAGCGTCGCCACCAGCTCCTGGGCCACCGAGTCCTCGGCGTCCGCCAGTTGCGGCAGGTGGCACTTGGCGCACCCCATGAGGTGCTCGACCTTGACGTCCTTCGGGCTCTTCACCCCGGAATAGGGCTCCTCCATGAGGCCGTTCTCGATGGTGGTCATGATGGTCATCGCCGTGCGCGCCGTCCCGAAAAGGGAGCGCGAGTGAATCGATTTCTGGGCCTGGTCATGCTGCTCCTGGTGGCACTCCACGCAGGAGCTCGAGTCGTACATCTTGGCCAGCTCGGCGATGGTCTTCGCCTTCCCCGATTTGGCCACTATCGTTTCCTGCCAGCCGATGCCGGCCTTCCCTGCAAAAGCTGGGGCCGCCAGCGCAAAAAGAAGAGCGGCCGCGAGGCTTGCCTGCACATTCATTCTCTTCATGGTTCCCTCTGTCGTTTCCGGTTAGCGCATCAGGAGGGGCGCCCGCCGGGGCGGGCGCCCCTCCCTGTCAGCAGCCCTGCAGTTCGTCCCCCTCGCACTCCGAGAGGGAGATCGGGGAATCGACCTTTATCTTCTCCGCCTTGGCCTTGCCGAACTTCAGCGTCACCTCGTTCCCCTGCACGGCGAGCACCTTCGGGCTCCCCCCCAGAGAGTTGACCATGGCACCCTTTTTCACGAAGGCCGGAGCGGGGGCTTCCAGCGTCACCGTTACCTGCTCCCCTTCCACCTTGGTCACCTTCCCCTTGGCCGGGCCTGCCGCGAAGGCCGCCGTCGCAAGGGATATCGTCATTACGGCCGCGGCCGCCATTCGCATCGCTTTACGCAACATGTTCATCCTCCTTTGTTGTTTGCCCGCTAGAAGATCACCTGGAGCTGGGTCACGTAGGTCATGAAGTCCTCGGTCCTGTCGGCCTGGGTCCCGCTGCCGTTGCGGAAACCGGTCGAGTTGGCCTCGAAGGTGAGCTTCAGGTTCTGGTCACGCAGGTAGTAGTTCATGCCGCCGCCGGTCCAGAAAACGCGCTGGTCGTAGATGCCGTTGAGGTTGGCGAACTTCCAGTTCTCGTGCCGGACGAAGAGCTGCAGCGGGATGTTGGGGAGCAGGTAGCCCGCCTTGACGTAGTAGCCGTTCTTCTCCCCGTTGATCCCGGCCGCGTTGGCGTCGGGGTTGTCTCCCAGGTAGGCGTCGTCCAGATCGACCTTCTCGTAGGCCCCGGACGCGGTGAATGTCCCGAGCCCTTCCACGGGGTATTCAACGAAACCGTCGAAGGTCCATGCCTTGTAGTCCTTCTTCCCGGTCCTCGCGACGGTGTCGGCATAGGCGACGTCCGGCTCGAACTGGTAGGCCGCCCCGAAGGTGGCAACCTTCTTCTTGCCCAGGTAGGTGCCCTTGTAGCCGTAGTCGTTTTCCGGGTCGAGCAGCGTCACGTGGGCGCGTGCCGAGTAGCGGAAGTTGGAGGCAGGCGCGGTTTCGCCTGAGACAGCCTTGCGTCCCTCCATGGCGTCCACGCGGTACTGGAACATGTCGTTGAACAGGTTCCCCCAGATGGCGACCCCCGTGTCGCGGGTGGTCACGTAGGGCGCGCGGATGAAGAGCGAACGGTCCAGGGTGAGCGGCGCCTCGCACGCCTCCAGGTTCTCGCGGGAGAGGTTGTACTTGAACTTGCCGACGTTGATGCGGAAGGCGTTGTCGATCTTGAAGCGCACCACCGCGTCCAGGAGCTGGAAGTTGGAGCCCTGGTTCTCCCTGGCCACGTCGAGTGGGGTCAGGTTCTGGTCGTCGGTGTACTCGGTCTGCACGTAGAGCGACATCATGTCGCCGTACTTGCCCATCAAGGCGAGGCGGTTGCGGCGGAAGTTGAAGTTGGCCGTGGTGTCCTCATCGTTGTCTCCCGAGCCGATGTCGCGGAAGGTCATCTGGAACTGGCCCTTGTAGTCCAGCTGCAGCGCCCCCTCGTCGTTGGGGCCGAAGGTCATCTTGGGTCCTGCATATGCGGTTCCGCTGGCCAGCGCCAGCCCCAGAAGGGCGGCACAGACGGTCTTGTTGATATTGATCATGGTCGTCTACTCCCTATGTGGTCGATTGATGATCGGTAAGCTGCACCCGGCGCCCGTTAGCAGCCGCCTCCGCCGCCGGTGGTGCCGCTGCCGCTGCTGGTGCTGACCGGGCTATGGTAGGCGGCGTCGGTATCCTCGATCTGGTTGCCGGTCGCGTAGGTGGGCTCCGGGCTCAGCAGCCTGGTGCTGTAGGTGACGATGGCGCGTCCCGCATCGATGTTGTAGGTGCGCGAATCGGTCAGCCCGGTGGTATCCCAGATGGAACCCACGGCGAGCTTGCCCCCTGCGTTGGCCAGGGTGGTGCCGACCTTGTCCGAGCTGGCCATGAGCCCCCACTGTCCCCAGGAACCGTCGTACCATACCGCCTTCAGGGCTCCGGCGGTGGTCTCGTTGTAGTAGGCGTAGCCGTCGATGGCGAAGAAGAGGACGCTGGCGATGTTGCCGGCGCGGCAGATGGTGTAGATAGAGGTGCGTCCCGCCGGGATGGCCAGCGCCGTCTGCACCTCGGCGACGGACTTGAATTTGCCGGCGGTGTGCAGGAGGGTGTGCGCCTTGTTGCGGCCACCGTGCACGGCTCCTTCAAAGACCACGTACTTGGTCGGGGTCGAGGTGTCGATCAGGTCCGAGGTGGGGCCGGCCGGGACGTCGGTGCTCCTGCCGTCGATGAAATCGTTGGTTGCGGTTCCCGCGTTGACCGCGGCGATCATGTCGGCGAGGGAAGCCCTCAGGTCCGCCCTTACCCGGTTCACGCCGTTGGGGGTAACCGCGTAGCTCGACCTGGCGACGGTCGGCTTGTCGAAGACCAGCGGCATCCCCGCCGCCTTCCAGGCCTTGTTGCCGCCGTTGAGGACCTTGAGCCTCTCCTTGGGGAAGCCCCAGTAGCGGAACACGGTGTAGCCCCTGGTGAGGTTCCAGGGCGACCCGCTCTCAGCCTCGGAGGTGGTGAAGACGATGGTCGTGTTTGCGTCTATGCCGGCGCGCTGGATCAGGGTATCCATCGTGGTCCCGTCAGGAACCATGGAACCGGTGTACATAGGCCCTTCCACGCGGGTCTGGGCCAGTTCGGTGTTGAGACCGACGCTCTGGGAACCTGCGATGTGCCCGAGATCGTAGTTGGTGACGGTCCCGTCGACCTGGAGTATCACCACCCGGTCGTAGCCACCGGCCTTGTTCACCTTGCCCTCGGTGATCCACTGGCTCAGTTCCGCTGGCTCGATCAGTGCGGTTGCAGTTTTGGTCGTGGTAACACCCTTGGCAGGGCTGTCATAGCTGGTATCACCGCACCCCCAGATGCTGAGTACCGCTACGGCCAAAAGGCCGAGCAGCGAGAACAGCAATACCCTGCTCTTCTTCATCATCTTTTCCGACATACAACCTCCTTTGGATTGGCTAAAATATGGCTTCAACTACCTTGAACGTCCCCTCCTCCTTTCTGCTTGATTAATACAGTCAAAGATACCGCGTCCATAAGTTAAAATAATTTCGTTTTATGTCAAGAATGTTCACTTACTGGGTGAGGCGGCTAAATAACTTAAGCAAGAGAACTGAAATCTGACACGACGATGAGTCGTCCATAGCACGTATTGCCGCAACTGTGTTATTTGAAAGGAATTCTATATATGGCGCTGAAGGCAATCTGACTGAACAGCTCATTGTTGCCATTTCGCGTAATGGGGTAAACTACTCAAGTGAAAATTATTCATAGCATCATGCGCAAAAGGCATAGTAATTAATGATATTTAACACTTTTGTTTGACTCGGTCTGACTTCTTCCTCAAATCGGCTGTTGCAATCTATATAAGTTTTTTGCAATATGCACAAACGACATATTCTCACACAGCCTATGCGTGTTTGGCATAGCCGGCATCACTGGGGCGAAATACATGGATTTCACCAATCTGAAAACACTCGTTGTCTCGGTCGAGTGCGGCAGCTTTTCCAAGGCGGCCGAGATCCTCTGTGTGACACAGTCCGCCGTCTCCCGCAGGATCAAGATCCTCGAGGACCATTACGGACAGCTCCTTCTGGACCGCTCCGGCCTCGCGATGAAACCGACGGCCGCGGGACAACTGCTGGTCGAGAAGGCGCGCCAGGTACTGAAGATGGAGCAGGAATTCCTGTACGAACTGCAGCTTCTGGCGCGTAAACGCAAGATCTCCTTCTGCTGCACCGCCCCCTTCGGCATCTCCTTCCTGCCGGACATCTTCACGCGCTTCATGTCGCGCAACTCCCAGACCAGCGAACTGAGCTTCGTCTTCGACATGCCCGAAGGAGCCCTGAAGGGGGTGAGGGAAAAGCTGTACGACCTGGTTCTGATCGAATTCTGCGAGGATCTGAACCTCGAGGATTTCGCCGTCTATGCGCTCCCCGACGACGAGATGGTCTTCGTGAGCAGGCCCGCCTTCGGCATCGACGCCAAAGTGGTCGACGTGGAAACCATGCTCGGCCAGCGCCTGTACTGCAAGAAGTCCGGCTGCTGCGCCCGGCGCTTCCTGGAAAAAAGCATGCACGTCATCGGCCGCGACGCCGCCGAGTTCCGCAACACCGTCTACTTCGACGACATCCCGTTCATCATCAAGGCGGTCCAGGCCGGCGAGGGGATCACTTTCATCTCCCGCAGCGTGGTCGCCGCTCACCTGGCCGACGGTTCGCTGGTCAGCCACCAGGTCAGGGGGTTCGCCCCCTCCAGGCCGCGGCGCCTGGTCCTGGAGAAGAACCGCAACCTCGACCCGACCCTTTCCGACCTCATCGAGGAGATCTTCCACAGGTTCTCGCTCGCTCCCCCCCCGGAACTGGTGTCGCGCTGACATCCCGCCCGCTCCCCGCCCCTCCGGCGTCCCTCTCCCGGACGCGCCTTCCTTTCCTTGAAACAAATTAGTGGTAGCATATTAAACTTCATTATCTCCACCCACCCTGCGTCCCCATTATTGCGGGAAGGGGCACCGGGCGGGTGCAGCCATCTCTGGACAAGGGGGACTGTTCACATGAGCGGAACCAGGAAAACGATGGACGGCAATACGGCAGCGGCGCATGTCGCCTACGCCCTGAGCGAGACGGCGGCCATCTATCCGATCACCCCTTCCTCGACCATGGGGGAAGTGGCGGACGAGTGGGCGGCGGAGGGACGCAAGAACATCTTCGGCCAGACCCTGAACATCAAGGAACTGCAGTCCGAGGCGGGTGCGGCGGGCGCCGTGCACGGCTCGCTGGCGGCGGGTGCCCTCACCACCACCTTCACCGCCTCGCAGGGGCTGCTGCTGATGCTCCCCAACATGTACAAGATCGCGGGCGAGCAGCTCCCGGGGGTGTTCCACGTCTCGGCCCGCGCCATCGCCACCCACGCCCTCTCCATCTTCGGCGACCATCAGGACGTCATGGCCGCGCGCCCAACCGGCTTCGCCATGCTCTGCTCCTGCTCGGTCCAGGAGGTGATGGACCTCGCCCTGGTGGCGCACCTCGCCGCCCTGGAAGGGAGCCTCCCCTTCCTGCACTTCTTCGACGGCTTCCGGACCTCGCACGAGGTGCAGAAGATCGAGGTGATCGGTTACGAGGAGATGGCCCGACTGGTCAATTACGAGAAGCTGGCCGCGTTCCGCAGGAAGGCCATGAACCCGGAGCACCCGGAACTGCGGGGCACCGCCCAGAATCCCGACATCTATTTCCAGGGCCGTGAGCGCGCCAACCCCTTCTACCAGGCGCTGCCGCAGATCGTGACGGCCACCATGGAGCAGGTGGGGCAGCTCACCGGGCGGCAGTACCGGCTCTTCGACTACGTCGGTCACGCCGAGGCGGACCGGGTCATCGTCACCATGGGTTCCTCCTGCGAGACCGCGGAGGAGGTGGTGCAGTACCTTAACGGAAAAGGGGAGAAGGTGGGGCTGGTCAAGGTGCGGCTATTCCGCCCGTTCGCCTCGGACGCCCTTTTCTCCGCCATCCCCCCTTCGGCCCGGAAGATCACGGTGCTCGACCGCACCAAGGAGCCGGGTTCCCTGGGCGAGCCGCTCTACCAGGACGTCTGCACCGCCTTTCTCGAGCGGGGCGGCGAGATCCCGGAACTCTACGCCGGGCGCTACGGGCTTGGATCGAAGGAATTCCGGCCGGTGCACGTGAAGAGCATCTTCGAAAACATGAACGGCCGCCCCGGCAGGCGCCACTTCACCGTCGGCATCACCGACGACGTGAGCGACAGCTCGCTCCCCGCGGAGGGGACCCTCTCGACCACCCCGGAGGGGACCATCCAGTGCCGCTTCTGGGGGATGGGGGCCGACGGCACCGTCGGGGCCAACAAGGCGGCGATCAAGATCATCGGCGACAACACCGACCTCTACGTCCAGGCCTACTTCTCCTACGATTCCAAGAAGTCGGGGGGGATCACCGTCTCGCACCTGCGCTTCGGGGAGAGCCCGATCCAGTCCACCTACCTCGTGGACGCGGCCGATTTCATCTCCTGCCAGAAGGCCCCCTACGTGCAGATCTACGACCTGCTGGAGGGGATCAAGGAGGGTGGGACCTTCCTATTGAACTCCCCGTGGAACAGCGTGGAGGCGATGGAGGCCAACCTCCCGGCCACCATGCGCCGGGCCATCGCACGGAAGAAGGTCCGCCTCTACAACGTGGACGCCATCAGCATCGCCCAGTCCGCCGGGCTCGGCGGGCGCATCAACATGATCATGCAGACCGCCTTCTTCAAGCTGTCCGGGGTGCTCCCCTTCGAGCGCGCGGTTGAACTTCTGAAGGACTCGATCCGCAAGGAGTACGGCCGCAAGGGGGACCAGGTGGTCGACATGAACCTTTCGGCGGTCGACCTCGCCGTGGAGAGCCTGGTCGAGATACCCTATCCCGACTCCTGGCGCGAGGCCGACGACCGGCACGGCACCGACTTCCGCCTCAACCAGCAGATGCCCGGCTACATGCGCGACATGGTGTTCCCGATCCTGCGCCAGAAGGGGGACGACCTCCCTGTTTCCTCCTTCACGCCCGACGGGGTCTTCCCCTTCTCCACCGCGCGCTATGAGAAACGCGGCGTCGCCATCAACGTCCCCGAGTGGATCAAGGAAAACTGCATCCAGTGCAACCAGTGCGCCTACATCTGCCCGCACGCCACCATCCGCCCCTTTGTGGCCACCGACGGCGAACTGGCCGGCGCACCGGGCACCTACCAGACCATCCCGGTCAACGCGAGGGAACTGAAGGGGATGGGCTTCCGGATCCAGGTCTACCCGCTCGACTGCATGGGGTGCGGCAACTGCGCCGACATCTGCCCCGCCAAGGTTCCCGCGCTGGTCATGAAGCCGATCGACACCCAAGCCGCGGTGCAGGAGGAGAACCGCAAGTTCGCCGAGACCCTCTCCCCGAAAGGGCACCTGGTGAAGCGGACCACGGTGATCGGGAGCCAGTTCCAGCAGCCGCTTCTGGAGTTCTCCGGCGCCTGCTCCGGCTGCGGCGAGACCCCGTACGCCCGGATCATCACCCAGCTCTTCGGGGAACGGATGATGATCGCCAACGCCACCGGCTGCAGCTCCATCTGGGGCGCCTCGGCCCCGGTCTCCCCCTACTGCGCCAACGCCGAAGGGCACGGCCCGGCGTGGAACAACTCGCTCTTCGAAGACGCCGCCGAATTCGGGTTCGGCTACCACATGGCCGTGTCGCAGCGCAGGAGCCTCCTGGCCGACCAGGTGCGCCGCGCCGTGCACCACCTGCCCGAGGGGGAGCTGAGGGAAGAGCTCGCCGCCTGGCTCGCGGGGATGATGGACCCGGAACTCTCACGGCGCCACGGCGACCGGCTGAAGGAGCTCCTCCCGAAAGCCGGGGACAACGAGCTGCTGCAGGGAATCGCCGCATCGGCGGACCTCTTCACCAAGAAGTCCATCTGGATCTACGGCGGCGACGGCTGGGCCTACGACATCGGCTTCGGCGGCCTGGACCACGTCATCTCCACCGGCGAGGACGTGAACCTCCTGGTGATGGACACCGAGCTCTACTCCAATACCGGCGGCCAGTGTTCCAAGGCGACCCAGCTGGGCGCCATCGCCCGTTTCGCCGCTGCCGGCAAGAGGACATCCAAGAAGGACCTCGGGCGCATGGCCATGACCTACGGCTACGTCTACGTCGCCTCGATCGCCATCGGCGCCGACAAGAATCAGACCCTGAGGGCGATCACGGAGGCCGAGGCGTACCCCGGGCCGTCGCTCATCATCGCGTACTCCACCTGCATCAACCAGGGACTCAGAAAGGGGATGGGGAAATCGATCGAGGAGAGCCAGCTCGCGGTGAAATGCGGCTACTGGCCGCTGTACCGCTACAACCCGCTTTTGAAGCTGGAAGGGAAGAACCCGTTCATCCTGGAATCCAAGAAGCCCGACGGGTCGCTTTCCGAATTCCTCTCCGGCGAGGTGCGCTTCCAGGCCCTGGAAAAGCAGAACCCGGAGGTGGCCCAAATGCTGCGCAAGCAGATGGAAAAGGAGGCCATGGAGCGCTTCCGGATGTTCCGGGACATGGCTGACTGGCAGCCGAGCAAGGGGGACGTTCCCAAAGAGGGGGGAAGGGATCACGAACACGTCCCCGCGGCCGCGGGAGCCGCCGAGGAACCGACCCCGGTCTGCGTCAGCGCGACCAGCGACCCGCGCTACAGCCGCCCCGGCGAACCCGAGGAGGAGTGCGACGACGGCCGCGCCGGGATCGACAAGAACATCAAGGAATGACGTACAGGCGGGAAAGTGCGGGGGCTGTGCGAGGTGGCGGCAGTCACTTGCGGCACCTCAAGCCGCTCCCGCAGTGCCGGCGGCCGACCGATCCCCCGAGCGCACCCGCTCCCCCCTGGCGCTCCCCGCCGCGAAAAGCACCGCCGCCGCCAGGCCGATCCACCCCGCGCCTTGAAAGACGGCGGCAAGCCCGAAGCGGTGTTGCAGCCACCCCCCAAAGAGAGGACCCACCACGAACCCGAGGTTCAGCGACGTGTTGAAGATCCCCACCGCAACTCCCGTTCCGTGACGCTCCCCCTGCTCCAGCAAAAGCGCGGTGCTGGCAGGCTGGGACAGCACGCTGCACAGCCCGATCCCTCCCCCGAGCATGAGCACCTGGTGGAACCCCTGGGCCACCGGAACCAGGAAGTAGAGCAGCGATACCGAAACCCCTCCCAGGAGCACCAGGGACTTGCGCGGCAACCGGTCGGAAAGCCACCCCACCGGTCGCAGCAGGGACGTGATCAC
Organism: Geomonas diazotrophica; assembly: GCF_019063885.1. Taxonomy (NCBI): domain Bacteria; kingdom Pseudomonadati; phylum Thermodesulfobacteriota; class Desulfuromonadia; order Geobacterales; family Geobacteraceae; genus Geomonas; species Geomonas diazotrophica. The sequence continues at coordinate 4,389,859 of NZ_CP077684.1, forward strand.
GAGGGTGCTGGAAGCAAGCACCATCCCGGTCTGGGTGCCGCTGAGCCCCAGCCGCGCGTCCAGGAGGATGGGGAGAAAGCCGGCCAGGAGGGAGATCCCGCATCCCCTGCCGAAGATGAAGGCCAGGAGTCCCCCCATGGTGCCGTGGCGCGCCGCCTCCAGTGCGGCAGGCAGCGCCAGGCCGGACTCCCGCCGGCCCGTGGGGATTGCCGAATGACCGTGTGTCGGTATCTGCCGCAGGGCGAGCGCCAGCGCGAACAGGCACAACGTGGCGAGGCAGGCGAAGATGCCGTAAAAGCCCCAGAGATCGTGCAGCACCCCACCCAGAAGAGGCCCCACCCCCACGGCGAGGTAGAAGGAGATGTCGAAGGTCCCGGCCGCGCGCCCCTCACCTTTCGGGCCGCCAACGACCGCAACCAGACAGAGCATGACAGGCCTGAACATGGCGCACGCCAGCCCCTGAAGCAGGCGCAACAGCGCGATGAGCGCGAGCTGAGAGCAAAAGAGATAGCCAAGGGAAACGAGAAGGTAGAGCGTGAGGCTGAGCGTGGCGGCACGGCGGGCGCCGATGCGGTCGACGCAGGCCCCCATGACCGGGCTGAAAATGATCTTCGAGAGGGAGAAAAGCAGCAGCGGCAGCCCCAGCAGAAGACCGCGCCCCCCGAGGGAGAAAAGGTAGGTGGAAAAGAATGCGTCCGCGATGCCGAACCCGAGGCTGGTTGCGAAGTTGATCAGAAACAGCGACTTGAACAGTTTTTCATTCTTCATGTCGGTTCCCTGCGTCCGGTCACGCTCCGCCCCGGCTGGCGCTTCGACTGGAGCGCCCTGCGTACCAGGTGACGCAGGGCGCTTTGCGTTTGACAACGAGCTCGATTACTTCTCGTTCTTTATGAAACTTGCCGCGTTGCTGCCGGCGATCCTACCGAAGACCACGGTGTCGGTGATGGCGTTGCCTCCCAGGCGGTTCCAACCGTGCACGCCGCCGGTCACCTCCCCCGCCGCGTAGAAACCGGCGATCGGTTTGCCGTCCTTGCCGATTACCTGTGCCTCGGTGTTGATCTTCACGCCGCCCATGGTGTGGTGGCGCCCCGGCTTGACCCAGATCGCGTAGTACTTCGGTCCGTCGACGGGGCGCGGGATGTCCTGGCGCTGGAATTCCGGATCCTTTTTCGCCTCGAAGGCCTTGTTGTAGGCCACCACCGTGGCGGTAAGCACATCCGCCGGCACACCCATCTTGGCGGCAAGCCCTGCGACGCTATCCGCCTCCTGCACCAGCCCGAGCGCGATATAGCCGTCTATCTGCACGTTGCTCTTGCGGATGCCCTCGCCCAGCACCAGGAAGGCCGACTTCTCAGGCTGCGCCAGGATGGCCGCGGAGGCCTTGTCGCGGGTGGTCAGCTCGTTGACGAAGCGCTTGCCGGCATGGTTCACCAGGATGGCACCGCTGCCGCGCACGGTTTCGGAAACCAGGACCTTGGTGTCGCCCCCCATGGTCGGGTGGATCTGTATCTGTTCCATGTCGATGAGCTTGGCGCCTATTTTCTCCGCGAGGAACATCCCCTCGCCGGTCGCCCCGGGCTGGTTGGAAGAGGCGGTCTCCTTGAACTGCGGCTTGTAGAAGCCGACCAGTTCGTTGTTGGCAGCGAAACCGCCCGCCGTGTCGATGACGGCTTTTGCGTTGATGGTGTAGACGCCGCTGTGCTTCCCCTTCACCTGCACGCCGGTGACGCGCCCCTTGCCGTCGGAGAGGATCTGCACCACCTCGGAGTTCACCCTGACGTCGATGTTGCGCTTGGCCGCGTTGTCACGGTAAACCTTGATCAGGTGCGGTCCCACCGCGGCCCCCCCCACCGGACGATGGGTGCGGTCCACCGCGACGCCGCCCGAGCGGACCAGGTCGGTCATGTCGGCACCGAGCGAAACCAGGAAGTCGACCGCGTCGGCGGACTTGTAGGCGAGAACCTTGACCAGCTCGGGGTCGTTCTTATCCCTCCCCCCCTTCATGGTTTCCTTCACCATTTCTGCCGGGTCGTCGTGCATCCCCAGCCGCTCCTGGTAGCGGGTCCTGGCGGCGTTGATGCCACCGGCCGCCAGCATGCTGTTGCCGCCGGTGATGGGCATCTTCTCCAGCAGTATCACCTTGGCCCCCGCATCGTGGGCGGTGATGGAGGCTACGTACCCGGAGCCGCCCGCGCCGATCACGACCACGTCGGCGGACTCGACCCTGGTGGACTTCAACTCCTTCTTGCCGGGCGCCGATTCCTGCACCCATTTCTTGTCGCTCGACTCCTGCTCGGTCCCCATGGCGGGGATTTTCATGGCGAAGCTGTGGCAGTAGTTGCAGTACGCCTTCGAGGCGACGTGCCCCTTATGGCAGGCGGTACAGTTGGTGTCGCCCAGGTGCGACTTGTGCGGGTTGATGTGCTCCTTGGTCTTCGCGGCCAGTTCCTCGAAGCCGCCATGGCATCCCCTGCAGTTCTTGTTCAGCGCCGTCTCGCTGTCATCCACGGCAAGCGATTTGCCGTGGCAATCGGCGCAGGTCACATTGTTTTTCTTGTGCACCCCCGACAGGAACGAGCTCTTGGACGAGTCAGCCCCCCAGGCGATGGATGCTGCGATCAGCAGGGCCGCCGTAAGCAGCAGTGCCGGTACCATAGTTTTGCGTGTCATTTTTTCTCTCCTGTAGTTACGTCGTCGTTTCCCGGTCAAGCGCTAGAAGAGCAGCTGCACCTGGGCGCGCGCCACGAGATCGTCAGCCTGGTTCTTGTAGGTGTGGCGGTTGCCGACGTCGCCCTGGATCTTCAGGTTGTTGCCGTAGAGGAAGTAGTTGACCGCCCCTTGAATCTCGGAGATGGAGTCGCTGGAAACCTGGCGGTTGGGATCCATCCAGGCGTAGCGGAGGGCAAGCTCCAGGCGCTGCGGGATCACGAAGTAGCCGGCCTGGACGTAACCGCCCCTGGCAATCAGCTCCTTGCCGGAGGTTTCACCGACCGCCTTGCCCCAGAAGTACTCCCCCTGCATCGATGCGCCCAGCCATTTGCAGGCGAAGTCCGCTTCCCAGGAATCGACGCTGATGTCCTCGGCGGCCTTGGTACCGAAGTATTTCCCCTTCACCGCCGTGCCGAGCCAGCCGTTGGTGTCGGTTACGAAGTTGGAGTTGTTGTTGTCGATGGCGGAGGTCGCCGTGGTGCCGGTTCCCGAGACCGTCTTTTTCACGGTGTTGAGATAGTAGCTGCTTCCCAAGGAAACCAGGGGCTTCTTGGAATACTCCAGGTCGCCCTCGCCGTATTTCATGTCGCCGAGGGGGTTCACGGTCAACCTGAAGTTGTACGCGTTGTCGCTTGTTTTGTTCTTGGTGTTCTGGCCGGCACCCCCGAAGAGGCCCGCGTCGTACTTCACCACCCCCGTCCAGAGGTCCCCGTGCAGGTTGATGCCGGTGTCGTACCCCTGCATGAAGGCATTCCTTACGAAGGATCCGTCGACGAACTGCTGGGCGGTGTTGGAGGTGATCCACTGCCTGGAGTACTGGATCTTTTCCTGTCCGAGCATCACCTGCAGTTCATCGGCGACGCGATACTTCATGTTCACCTCTTCCATCGCCTTGCTGTTTTCCTTCACGACGTTGGACCAGTTGTAGGTGGCCTTGTAGGTGAGATCCTTGGTGAAGGCGTAGCCGCTCAAGAGGGTCTTGACGCGCCGCAGGTTGAACTGACTCACGTCCTGCTTGTTGCCCACCTCGTAATTGTCCAGCTCGTACTGGGCCTGGATCTGGCCGCCAAGCTGCAACTGGAACTTCTGGTCCGGCGAGGTGAGGACGAACCCCTTGCCCAGCTTGTAGTCGTAAGGCTTCTCCTTTGACGCTTCCTTGTACTCCGCCTCGGTGATGACACCTTTCTCCTTGAGAATGTCCTCCAGGCTTTTAGCCTGGGCATCGCTGCCTGCCGCCAGTACCGCCAGTACACCCGCCATCGCCAACGTCGCCTGTTTGTTCATGATCCTCTCCTTCTAAATGTGAGGGCGTTCGCCCTGTGACAGCCTTTGCCTCATTAGAGCAGGATCGGTACCAAACGGGACCATTCGCGACAAGTTGCCGTTATCTTTACATTAATTGGCGAAACGGGAAGGTACGGGGGATGCGAACCCCTATAGCCGTCGGCTATGGGTCTTACCCGGGGGGACGTGGAAAAGTGGCTTGAGTGCGGTGGGTTACAACTGTTATTGCCGGAGTCTATGACTATAGACTCCGGCAATAGGGGTTCAGCGGCGGGCGAGCTTGAGGCGCTTCCAGAGGGAAGGTTGGGAGATGCCGAGCAGCCGGGCGGCGAGGGTCTGGTTGCCGCCGGCACGGGTCATCGCCTCCTCCAGCAGGTATCCGGCCGCGTTGGCAAAGGTCGGCAGCGGCTCGAACGCGGCGAACGGATTCTGGTCCGGGATGCGCTCCGCCACGACCCCGCCGGTGGCGTTGATCGACTTCACGAAGCACTCCATGGAAAGCATGCGCTCCTTGTGGGTGCTTACCGCGTCGAAGACCATCGCCTTGAACTCGCGGACATTACCCGGGAACGCATAGGTGGACAGAAGCTGCACGAGCCCAGGCGGCGGAGTCGGCTTTTTCTTGCCAAGCGTCCTCGCCGCCTCCTCCAGGAACAGGTCCAGGAGGTAGGGAATATCCCCCTTGCGCTCGCGCAGCGGCGGGACCTCGACGTGGTGGGTGCGCAGCCGGTAGAACAGGTCGCGCCTGAAGGTCCCTTCAGCGACCTTCGCCTCCAGGTTCTGGTGGGTCGCCACCACGACGCGCGCCTTCAGCCGCTTGGGTTGGTCGCTCCCCAGGGGGAAATACTCACCTTCCTGGAGCAGCCGCAAAAGTTTCACTTGGGACGCGATGCTCAGGTCTCCGATCTCGTCGAGGAAGAGGGTGCCGTTGGCGGCCGCCTCGATCATCCCGCGGCGCACCCCTTCGGCACCGGTGAAGGCGCCGCGCAGGTGCCCGAACAGGGTGTCCGCGAAGACCGTGTCGTCGAGACCGGCCACGTTGACCGCCACCATCTCCCCCTTGCAGCCGCTGAGCCGATGCGTGGCCTGCGCCAGCAGTTCCTTGCCGGTGCCGCTCTCGCCGGTGATCAGCAGGGGGAGCGGGCTTTTGGCCACCGCCTCGATGTAGGCGAACATGGCCTGCATGGCGCGGTCGGCGGTGCAGATGGCGGAGAACGCCTCCGGGTGCTTGAGCTCACAGGAGACGAAACGCCGCGTCATCTCCTTGTTTTCCCGCTGCAGCTCGAGGTGCTTGATGGCGCGCACCACGCCGCAGACGATGCGCTCCTCGTCATCGGTCTTCACGTAGTAGTCGTAGGCGCCAAGCTTCATGCAGGTCACCACCTTCCCCACCTGGTTCAGGCCGCTGACCACTATGACTGCCACCGCCGGGTAACGCTCCCCGATCTGGGTCAGCAGCTCCTCCCCGGAAACGTGCGGCATGGTGAGGTCGAGCAAGACCAGGCCGAAGTCGGCCTGCGCCATCAGCTCCAGGACCTGGCGGCTGTCGCTGCACGATTCCACGTTGGTGATCCCGGCGCTGCTTTCCAGCGCGAGCGAGAGCGAGCGCAGCCAGGCCGGCTCGTCATCTACCAGCAACACCCGGAAGGCCGGGTAGAGCTCACTGTCCATTTTTACTCCCTGCCACGGCAGCCGGAAGAGAAAGGGTGACCGTGGTCCCTTCCCCGGGACTCGACTCGAAGCCGAGGTCGCCGCCGTGGTCCTTGATGATGTTGGCCGAAATGGAGAGCCCGAGGCCGGTCCCTCCGCTCTCGCGCTTGGTGGTGAAGAATGGATCGGTCAGGTGCTGCAGGTGCTCAGGAGCGATACCGGTTCCCTGGTCACGCACCTTGAGCACCACCCTCCCCGCCCCGGCGTCGTGGCTTGTGGCGACCTCGATGCCGCGGCTTGGGTCCGGCAACGCCTGCCCGGCGTTCATGATCAGGTTCACCACCACCTGCTCCAGCCGTTGCGCGTTGCCATGGACCGGCGGCAGGCCGGCCCCGTAGCTCACGCTGAAATTGCTGGTGTATTTCCGGGTTGCCACATCCACCAGGCGCACCGCGGTCCGCACCACCTCGTTGAAGTCGAGCGGTTCCTTGCGCGCCTCGTCGTCCTTTCTGGCGAAGTTCTTCAGATCGTCCACGGTCTTCTTGATGCGGTGCGCCCCGTCCTGTATCTCGTCCAGGATGAGCGGAACCTCCTGCCGAACCCGTTGGTACCTGATCCCTCCCAGAGAGAAGTCCCCCTCTTCCTCCTGGTAACGGTCTAGGATCCGCTCCGCGTCCCGGAAAATCTTCTTCAGGGTCGGCATGTTCATCAGGATGATCCCGGTGGGGTTGTTGATCTCGTGGGCGACCCCGGAAACTAGGATCCCGAGGGCCGCCATTTTGTCCGCCTGCACCAGTTGCTGCTGGTTTCTCTGCAACTCGGCCAGGGCGTTAGAGAGCGATTCCGTGCGCTGCGCCACCTGCCTGCGCAGGGAGTATGACCAAAGCACCGTCGCCGCCAGTATCAAAGAGAGGGGTATCACCACCAGCGCCGCGTACTTGGCGATGAGGAGCCAGGAGGTCTTCTGCGGCTCCAGAACGCCGATCCACTTGTTGTAGATCTCGTCGAACTGGCCGGTCTTCTTCAGGATGCTCAGCCCTTCGTTGAACTGGGCCAGCAGTTCCGCATTCCCCTTCTTAACCGCGTAGCAGTAGTAACGCTGGGGCGCCACGTTGCTCGCCACCGGCACGACGTCGGTGAGCTTTTCCTCGCGGATGATGTACATGCCCGGCAGCAGCGCGAGCACCGCGTAGTCGCAGTCCCCCCGGGCAAGCTGTTCCAGGGTTTCGCGCGGGCTGTCGGTCAGCACCAGGTCGCGCTCCCACCCCATCTCTTTCAGGTAGTTGTGCATCCCTCCGCCGCGGTGCACCAGCACCTTCTTCCCCTTGAGCTCATCCAGACTCTTGACCTTCGGAGTCCCCTTCCTGGCGAAGATGGCTTGCACGATGATGGAATGCGGCGTGGAAAAATCGAATTCCCGGGCGCGTGTTTCCGAGAAGGAGAGCCCCTCCAGTACGTCCACCTCGCCACTGTCGAGCTGCTTCAGAATGGCTCCGAAATCCCCCAGCCGGATCTCGACCTGCATCCCCATGACACTGGCGATGGCCTTGGTGAGATCGACGATATAGCCTGCGGGCTGGCCGTACTTGTCCAGGAACTGGTAGGGGGGATAGTTGCTGTTGCCCCCCACGACGATGAGCCTGGAGGCAGAGGCGGGAGCGGTCGACTGCGCCGCGAAGCCCGATGCGGGCAAGATGAGGGTCAGCAGTAAGAGGATGATTCTGGTCAGCATGGCAAGCAGGGCTCCTGCGCATAACCGCTAGGTGCATGGCCAAGGAGAAAGATGACTCGCAGTGGGAGTTCGCGGCACTTATACCACCTGTGTGCAGCCGGGGTCAAAGCAAATCTAATACTCGTCGCCCATCTTGCCGGGGGGTATTTCCACACTGGCAGTGCGAGAAAATGGCATCTTTCCTTTAAAACATATTGACATATACCTTTTTGAATGTTAGTGATTCTTTGTGCATATACACAATACTCGGAGGTTGTTCATGAAGATTTGCTTTCCGGTTGAAACGAACCAGGGTCTGAGCAGCCCAGTCTACGGCCATTTCGGTTCGGCTCCCGGGTTTCTACTGGTAGACAGCGCCACCGGCGAATGCGTGGCCATCGGCAACGGCGACCGCGTGCATCAGCACGGCGCCTGCAACCCTGTCGCCGGGCTCGGGGGGTACGTGGTCGACGCCGTTGTGGTCGGCGGCATCGGCGGCGGGGCCCTCCACAAGCTCAACGCCGCCGGCATGCGGGTCTATCGCGCCGGAGCCGACACGGTAGCCGACAACCTCGCGCTTTTCCAGGCGAACCGGCTCCAGGAATACATGCCCGGCCACACCTGCGGCGGCCATGGCGGCGGCCATGACCACGGCCACGGCTGCGCTCACTGATCGTGCCGCGTCCGCGCAAACCGAGAACCTGCATCTGTCCACACCGCGCCGGTTTCGCCGCGGTCTTCAAGCCGGCGGGCACTCCGCTCATGGAACTCGACCTGGTGCGGCTCGCGCATGACGAGCTGGATGCGCTGCACCTGTGCGACGGGGAAGGAAAGACGCAGGAAGAGGCGGGGGTCTGCCTGGGGGTGTCGCGGGGAACCGTGCAACGCCTGCTGGCCGCCGCACGAAGCAAGGTAGCCCAGGCCCTGGTGCAGCAGAAGGCGCTGGCCATTTCCGGGGCGCCCGGAGCGGTGACGTCTTTCCCTTGCGGCAACGACACGGAAAGGAGTGCCGATGGAATTGCTTCGGGAAATCGCTGAAACCGCGCGACGCCAGCATGAGGAGGCGGGACTTCCCTCCTGGCTGGTCGCCCAGGTCGACGAACTTGCCTCCGCGCCCTGCGCTGTCAAGGACCCCGCGGACCTCGCGCTGCTCCTGAGGCAGCTGGAGGAGTTCGACAGTTATGCCGGGGCCGGCTGCTTTGGCGATTCCGTCAGTGCCGCCACGATTCAAGCGACGCTGCACCGGTTGCGAGGCGCTTCCTGAGCCCCTGCACACCCGCCAGCGCTTTCGGTCGGCTGCGCACCGGCTTTCTTTCGGCAGGATCACCACCTGCCCCTGCACTGCAACTTTGTGATTGATTCGAGGTGTCTCATGGCGTGCGAACTCGTCGAATGCTGCCAGTTCTTCAAGGACAACATGAAGGACCTGCCTAAGGCGGCACAGTACATTCAAAGCAAACTCTGCTTCGGTGACTACCAAAGCTGCAACCGGTACCAGATCTACCGGCAGACCGGCGAGCACCTTCCCTTCGAGCTTTTTCCCGACGACCAGGAAGCGATCAAGAAGGTGAAGCAGTGCATGCGCAAGAAGCAGTGCCAGAACGGTCCGCCGACGGGGCAGGGACCGGACACGGAATAATCGAACGGCCTCCGGCCCCTGCCGGTGCCTATCATGCCTGACGCAAAAGGAGGACCTCGTGCTGCAGAGAAGGGTTGCGCTCGTTCTTGCCACCGCAGTCGCCTTTGCCACCTTGGCGGGCACCACGCACGCCGCGTCCCCGGTCTTCGACGTGAACCGGGACTTCTACCCCTACTACCCCTCCCTCATCAAGTGGGACAAGTCCACCCTCGACTTCACCCCCCCCAGCGTCTGCCAGGGTTGCCACGAGAAACAATACAAGGAGTGGACCGGGTCGGTGCACCAGCTCGCGTTCCAGGACCCGGTCTACCAGGGCGAGCTGAACAAGGCGGTGAAAGCGGTCGGCCACGAGATCTCGCGCCAGTGCGAGGGATGCCATTCCCCCGCCGGCGTGGTCACCGGTGAAATCAAGGGGCCGGGCAACGCGGGGCTGAGCGAGATGGCGCTGGCCGGGGTTTCCTGCGACATCTGCCATTCCGTGAGCGGCACCACGCACTGGCAGACCCCCTCCCACGAGCCGGAGAACGGCTCCTTCATCCTGGCGCCCGGTGCCGAAACCAAGGACGGTCCGCGGTTCGTCAAGCGCGGTCCCTTCACGCCCGGTGCCGAGTGCGGGGGCGGCTTCCACGACTGCGTCGAGAGCCCCTTGCACCTGCAGGCCGATCTCTGCGCCTCCTGCCACCAGGTGTATCACTACGACGCCCACTTCCCGCTGGAGGCCACCTACCTCGAGTGGAAGCACGGCCCGTACGCCCAGCGCGGCATCCTCTGCCAGGACTGCCACATGGTGGAGACCCAGGCATTCTTGAAGGCGGCGGACCAGTTCGCCAAGCCGCAGCGCGGCGAGTACCGTCACTTCTTCAACGGCGCCAACTACCTCCTTAGCTACCTTGCCGCCGGCGCCGCCAGGAAGGCCGGCAACCAGGAGCAGGCCGAGTCGTCGATGAAGCAGTACGCCATGGCCGTGGACCGGCTCAAGTCGGCCGCGTCGGTCGAGATCATCCCGAACTACCACAAAGGGGAACTGACCGAACTGCAGGTACGTGTCAAGAACCTCCGCGCCGGACACAACCTCCCCACCTCGCTCACCAACGTGCGGCAGATGTGGCTGGAGATCGTCGCGAAGGACGAGGCCGGGAGGACCATCCTCAATAGCGGCCAGGCCGGCCCGGACGGCTCGCTCCCGGCGAACGCGAGGCTCTTCAATTCCGACGGCATCGGTGAGGACTTCCACTTCGCCGTCGACCCCTGGGTGGTGACCTCCTTCTCGCGCCATGACACCATCCCTCCCAGGGGGTACAAGGACGTGCATTACGGCGTCCCCCCGCTGAAGGGGGTGAAGAAGCTGAACGTCGAGGTGAAGCTGCGCTACCGCCAGGCCGACCAGAAGTTGGCAGAGGCGCTGCTCAAGGCGGTCCCCAAGGACATCGACCTGAAAAAAACCTATGGCCTTACCGCGGTACCGCCGTTGCCCGTAGTCGACATGGCCGTGCAGAAGGTGGCCATTACCCCGCGCCAGCCCGGCCGCTGATTCGCGCCGTCACCTGCCTCTCCAGAAAAGCCTCCGCGTCGCGGGGGCTTTTTTTGTGCCTGCGGGTGCAGGCCCCCTTGATCCGCCAGCCGGTTCTCTAACACCCGAAGGTATCGCTTTTTACCATAACACCAACCGTTTGTATCGAAACAATCCGTTTGACTTATTTCCACCGCGAACATATAAAAATCCTCATTCTTTTATCTTTCGTGGAGGGACCTGTTATGAACGACGCTTTTCAGGTGCATTCGGACCCTGAGCTCTGGGAAGAGCTTGGCATGGACGTCGCCCGCTTCTCGGGCATGCCCGCGATGCTGACCGGCGCCTACAAGAACATCTTCCTGTCGCAGCACAACCGCCCTGAAAAGATGTCGTATTTCGACGACATGGTCGCCAACATCCACACCGGGCGCATCAGGGAGATCCACGATGCCAAAAAGGGGGGGAAGCCGGTCATCGGCACCTTCTGCGTCTACGTCCCCGAGGAGTTGGTGGTCGCCGCCGGCGGGATCTGCATCGGGCTTTGCGGCGGCGCCCAGGGCTCCATCGCGGACGCGGAGAAGATCCTGCCGCGCAACATCTGCCCCATGGTCAAATCCGCTTTCGGCTTCAAGGTCGGGAAGATCTGCCCCTATTTCCAGGTGGTCGACCTGGTTTACGGCGAGACCACCTGCGACGCCAAGAAAAAGACCTGGGAGCTTTTGGACCGTTACGTCCCGACCCACGTCATGGAGATCCCGCAGATGAAACGGGAGCGGGACAAACGGCTCTGGCTGGACGAGGTGAAGGATTTCAAGGCCGCCGTGGAACGGATCACCGACACCGTGACCGATTTCGATGCTGTGGCCGCAGGGATCAGGACCATCAACGCGAAACGCTTCGCCCTGCAGAGACTGAACTCCTTGCGCCACCATAACCCCTCCCCCATCAGCGGTAAGGACATGCTGCTTATCGAGCAGATCGCTTTCTACGACGAGCCGGTCCGCTTCGCGCAGAAGGTGCACGAGCTGTGCGACGAACTGGAGCAGCGCATAGGCCTCGGCGTCGCCGTGGCGCCGACGCCGACACCGCGCATCATGGTCTCGGGCACCCCGATGGCGCTCCCCAACTGGAAGCTGCACCACATCATCGAGAGCGCCGGCGCCATCGTCGTGAACGAGGAGAGCTGCATCGGCACCCGCTACTACAAGGACCTGATCGACGAGGGGTCGAAGGACCTGGAGCAGCAGCTGGAGCGGCTTACCGAGCGCTACATGAAGATCGACTGCTCCTGTTTCACCCCCAACGACGACCGCATCGCCCAGGTGTTCAAGGAGTACGAGGCCTCCGGGGCGGAGGGGATCATCGATTACTGCCTCCAGTTCTGCCACACCTACAACATCGAGGCGGTGAAGCTCAGGGAGGCCTGCGAGGCCCGCGGCATCCCGTTCATGTCCATAGAAACCGACTATTCCCCGGACGATGCGGGGCAGCTCCAGACGCGCGTCGAGGCGTTCCTCGAGCAGATCAGGGGGTAGCCCGTGCAAGTGGGGATCGATCTCGGCTCGCGCACCATCAAGACCGTCACCTTGAAGGGGGGAGCCGTGCTGCAGCGCCGCGTCGTGGAAAGCGGCTTTGAGCCGCACCGCCAGGCCCTTAAGATGCTTGGCGAACACCCGCAGGCGCGGGTGGTGGCGACCGGCTACGGGCGGCACCTGATGCAGCAGCACGCCGACCTCGACATCATCACCGAGATCAAGGCCCATGCCCTCGGGGCGAGGCACCTCTTCCCGCACTGCCGTACCGTTCTCGACGTGGGGGGCCAGGACAGCAAGGTGATCCAGCTGAGCGAGGATGGACGCATCGTCAACTTCCAGATGAATGACAAGTGCGCTGCGGGGACCGGGCGCTTTCTCGAGATGATGGCGGTGTCCCTGGGCTACGGCCTGACGGATTTCGGCAGCGCCGCAGCAGAGGCCGACGCCGGCACCCCCATCAACAGCATGTGCGCCGTTTTCGCCGAATCTGAAGTCATTTCCCTGAAGAACAGGGGCATCCCCCCTGCCGAGATCGCCCGCTCGGTGCACCTTGCCGTCGCCTCGCGGCTGGCGGCGATGGTCTCGAAGACCGGCGAGTGCCGCCATCTCGTTTTTACCGGCGGTGTCGCCAACAACACGACCCTGGTGGCGATGCTGGAGAATGCGCTGGGAGTGCCGGTGCTGGTTCCGGAGGATCCTTCCATAACCGGAGCGCTGGGTGCAGCCCTGCACGCGGGCTGCTCCTGATACGTGAAACAGAGGATGTACGGGCTGCAATAGTCCGACAGAAAAAGGATAGGAGAGAAAAAGATGAGAAGAGTGGTTTCACTGACCCTGGCTGTACTGTTCACCCTGACCGCGACGGCGGCCTTCGCCGGCAACCTTTTCGGCGGCAACTACCGCTACGTGGCGCCTGCCGACTTCAAGAAGTGGCTTGAGACCGGCAAGAAGGTGCAGATCGTCGACATCCAGGTGCCCGCGGAATTCCAGCAGCACCACTTCAAGGGGGCGGTGCAGACCAACGCCTTCCCGGTGAAGTCCGCCGAGGACAAGCAGAAGCTCGACCGTGTGCTGCCGCAGCTGACCGCTTCCCGCGAGGAGATCGTCATCGTCTGCCCCCGCGGCGGCGGCGGAGCCAAGAACACCTACGACTACCTGAAGGGGAAGGGTATCGCCGAGGCGCGCCTGCTGATCCTCGAGGAGGGGATGCAGGGGTGGCCCTACCGCGAACTGGTGGCGCAGGGCAAATAAGACGGGGAGCCGAGGCTACCCTGCAACGGCCGCTTCTCTCCCGCGAGAGAAGCGGCTTTTTTTTATTGTTCCGGGTCCAGCGGCCGTGCCCAGAAGTCACCGACGTCCTTCAGTATCGCGCCCGACACCAGCTCCTCGGCCCGCGTCTCGAACCAGTCCGCCGGCATGGCGCTACTGTAACCCAGTTCCAGGAAACGGTCGTCCATGAGCACGATGACGCCGCGGTCGGTCTCCGAGCGGATCACCCGCCCAGCGGACTGGATCGCCTTGGACATGGCCGGGATGGTGTAGGCGTACTCGAACCCCTTGCCGTAATGGCGCTGGTAGTAGGCGCGCATCTCCTCGCGCTCCAGGTCGTAGTTGGGCAGCGGCGGCCCGACCACGAAGGCGCCGATCACCATGTCACCCGCGTAATCCACCCCTTCCGAAAGCGATCCCCCCTGCACCGCGAAGACCACCGTGGGCACCACCCCCGACCGGAGCTGCTCCAGGAACTCTGCGGTCCGCGCCCCCTTCATGCTCCGTTCCTGCCGGAGCACCTCGAAGCCTTCCGGCGCCCGGAACAGCTCGGCCACCCGCTCCAGGAAGCCGAAACTGGGGAAGAAGGCCAGGTAATTGCCGCGCCTGAGGGCGACGATCCGCGCCAGGGCATCGGCGATGCGCGCGTAGTTGCGCTCGCGCTGGGAATAGCGGGTGGAGACCTGCGGGATGATCAAAAGCTTGCGCCGCTCCGGGGGGAAGGGGCTCTGGAACTCGGACCAGCGCACCTCTTCCGGGTCGAGACCGGAGAGCTTGGCGTAGTACTCCATCGGCTTAAGCGTCGCCGAAAAGCCGACCACCTGCTGGTACTCGGCATAGCGCTCCCGGATCAACTCCGAGGCGTCGCAGCAGGTCACCTTGACGCTGCCACCGCCGCCGTGCGGCTGGTACGAGGTGAAGAATTCCTGGCGCTCCGAGCGCACGGCGAATTCCAGCGTCTCGGTGAACTGCGACCAGTAGTAGCAAAGGCGCAGGACGGGATCCTCCTGCCTGATCTCAACATCCGCCTCGAGGTAGCGGGACAAAAGGGCGCGCAGCCTGCCGTCCAGCTCCAGGAAGGGGGCGAGCGGCGGCTCGATCCGGGAGGCTTTCCCCCCGTCCCCCCGACGGCAGGAGAGAACCGCCGCGACGCACTCCTCCAGGAGCTCGGCGGCCTCGCGCCGAAACGAAGGCGGCACCCCGGCCAGATCCTCGCGCATCCCCTCAAGGACCGCGCTGGACAACCTCGGGGAGTAGTATTCCATGGCCCGGGGGGGGAGGTTGTGCGCCTCGTCGATCACGAGGTTCGGCTTGCCCACCTGGTCCACCGGGAGACCGGCGGCGCGCCCCAGCGCCGAGCGCGGCGCGAAGACGTAGTTGTAGTCGCAGATGACCACGTCGGCCAGCCTGGCGCTGTCGATCTGCAGCTCGAAGGGGCAGACCTGGTACTCCTCGCCCATCTGCCGGAAGTTGCGGCTTTTGAGGCTCCTTTTCTTCTCCAGCAGCTCCACCAGGCCGTGGCGCGCCACCTTCGCGTAGTAGTCGCGTGCGTACTCGCAGTAGTCCGGGGTGCAGATCGGCTCGTTCTGGAAACAGATCTTGCTCTTCGCCGTGATGGTCAAGGACCGCAGCTTCGACCCCGCCTCGCGGAACCTGTGCACCGCGTCCTCGGCGACCTCGTGCTGGCTGTTCTTCGGCGTCACGTAGCAGACCGCCTGCCCCCGCCCGAGCGCCTCCCTGAGCACCGGGTGCAGGACCCCCACCGTTTTCCCCAGCCCGGTCGGCGCCTGGATCAACATGCGCCGCCCCAGCGCCATCCCCAGTTCGATCTCCTGCATGAGCTCCACCTGCCCCGGACGCGGCTTTTCGAAGGGAAAGGGGAAGGTCGCGGCCGCTTTGCGCCTGCGTTGCGCTCTCTTGGCGGCCCTGGCCGCCTCCCGGACCAGTTCGTCCAGCCGGGCGTCGAGCCACCCCTGATATTCTTCCAGGTCGAGCGTGATTTCCAGGTCCGCCGACTGGCCGTTGCGCGACGAGACCAGGTGGAAGGTGAGCCTGGGCACCACGCCGTGCTCCAGCCAATGGAAGTACCCGTAGGTGCAAAGCTGCAGGCAGTACGGTTCCTGGAGCGACCCGCCGGTCAGGCGCCGCTTCAGGTCCCAGAGGTTGAAGCAGCTCTTGATCTCCTCGATGCAGGTATTTTCGCGGCCGTAGACGCCGTCCATGCGCCCGTTGACCTGGAAGCGGAACCCGCCGCGCTCGAGCAACCGCCCCACCGGCACCTCGGCCTGGTAGGTCGGGTCGTCCTGCGCCCGTTTCCTCTGCACCCGCTGGTGGATCTCCTGCCCGTCGCTCGTGGAACGGTCGTAGCCCGAACGGGGCTCGATGCTCCCGGTGCGCGGCACGGGGAGAGCGAAGTAGCCAACCGGGATGTTGATGATGTCGCTTGCTGGTTTCATGTGGCCTGTTAGTCCCTTGATTCTCCGCCACTTTCTAATGACACCTCCTCTTTTGTCAAGCTAAGAATCCGGGGGGCGTTGCAATAACTGGGCGAACGGGTATCCTCTTTTGCGTACCGTCTAATTACAGGCCCAAAGGAGACGAAAACATGAGAAGAGCCATTGCAGCAGCCGTTCTTTCGCTTTTCTGCGCCGGGTTTGCCTATGCCGCTGACGAGACCGTGGTGGTGCTCCCCGCGAAGAACGGCAACGTGACCTTCCCGCACAAGCAACACAAGGACATGCCGGAGATGAAGTGCACCAACTGCCACGAAACCGACAAGGGAGGGAAGATCGCGGCCCTTGGCAAGGACTGGGCGCACAGCACCTGCAAGGGGTGCCACACCGACAAGGGCAAAGGGCCCACCAAGTGCAACGAGTGTCATAAAAAGTAGCTCCTTTCCCGCCCGATCCACCCTCGGCGGGGGCCACGGCCTCCGCCGCTTTCATGCCAGCCCCCTAAGCAGAAAATCAATTAGAACCCCGCCCGCAACATTGACATACTCTAATTTTTCGAGATAATGAACTCGCTCGGGACTCCCCGCTTATCATCTGTCGGCCGCCAACTACCTGTCCTGACTTGGCGCGCTTCACATGGCACGACAGGAACCGGGCTGCCAGGCTCTTCCATTAAAGGTTGAGGCAGAGGAGATTCACTTATGAAGGACCCTTTCCACGACCTGCACCACCACGAAACCGGAAGCACCTCCCATATAAGGCTCATCTCCGAGGGGGGGAGTTCGCACGCCAGGAGCCCCGAGCTGGTCTGCATCGACTCCATCCAGGCCACCCAGAACTGCACCACCGAGGCACAGCACACGGTCTTCCCCGCGGCCGTCGGTCCGGGACCCGTGTTCCCCGAGAGCCCGGTCTGCACCCTTCCCCCCGAACATGCCGAGGCGCTGGACCGCGGGATCCTGCCCCCCCTGCTGCGCCAACGGCTGCAGCTGTTGAGCCTTCCCTTGAGTCCGGCTGCCGCGGTATCGGTGAAAGACCCTGGCAAGCTGTGGCAGATCGCCGATGAGACCTCCTCCTACTCGGTCAGATCGATCGCCGCGCGCCTCGCGGTGTATGCGGAGTTGCGATGACCGCAGTCGTGAAGAGTCGCTGACTACCGGTGGCGCGGCAAGACGGCCCTCCGCACCCGGATGCTATCCAATGAAAGGAGAGAGCGATGGCCGAAGAAAAAACAGGTGGGGAGAACGGCGACAGCAGGCACCTGAAACTCGTCTCGGAGGGGGGCGGGGATGCATCAACCCGGAGCGCGCAGTGCTGGTCGCCCGACCAGATCGTTGCGAGTTGCATCACATCCCAGCAGATGGAGAACTTCAGGGCCTACAACAACGTGTGCATGACCCTGCCGACCAACGACATGTACGTATTCTCGCTGTCGCCGGAGCACGCGGGGGAACTGGACCGGGGGGAGATTCCGCACATCGTGCGGCAGGAGTTCGAGGCCAACGGCTCTGCACTTTCCCCCGCGGCAAGACTCAACGTGCAGCACTCCGGCAGGGTCTGGTTCATCGTCGATCTGGACCGCAAGTACTCGATCCGGATGGTGCCGACCGGTTTGCTGGTCTACAGCGAGAGGCTATGACCAGCGACCCAGCCGGAGAAACGCCATGAGCGACTACCACGCCTTCGAGCAGGGAGGAGAGAACTACCTCTTCTTCAGCCGCTCCGCAAAGCTCTACCAGGTCAGCCCGCTGGCAGCCCGGCTGATCCGGGATTTGTTTCCGCCCGAGGGGGGAGAAGGCCCGCCCGCACCCGGCACCGCGCCGCCGCAGCCGCTTACTCCCGAGGAGGACGCGCTCTACGCCGAGCTGCTCGCCCTTTTCACACGCGAGCTGGCGGTCCCGCTCCCTGCCCCGCAGCAGCAGGACGATTCCTTTGCCGAAAACAGCTACCAGACCTTTTCCATCTATCTCGCCCAGACCTGCAACATGGCCTGCTGCTACTGCTGGAACCGGGGCGGGACGTTCGGGAAGCCGGGACACCTCATGGGGTGGAACACGGCCCGCCGTGCCACCGAGCTGATCGTGTCCCTGGTGGAACATTCAAGCGCCGAAAAGATCTTCATCAACTTCTACGGCGGCGAGCCGCTGCTCGATTTTCCGGTCCTGCAGCAGATCACCGGAGAGCTTTTGAAACACGAGGCGCGCCTGGGAAAAAACTTCTATCTGACCCTGGACACCAACGGCACCCTCCTGGAGGGGCAGGCCGCGCAGTTCCTGGCACGCTACTTCACCCAGGTTGGGGTCAGCCTCGACGGGAGCCAGCGCATCCACGACCTGCAGCGTCCCGGGAAGTACGGCGAGGAAACCTGGCAGCAGATTGTCAACAACGTCAGGAGCTTCCCCAACCCGAAACTGCTCGGGATCAGGGCAACGCTCACCGCGTTTTCCGACAGCTACCTGGAGACCTTCCGCCACCTCACCACCCTGGGGGTCGGCCGCATCCAGCTCGAGTACTGCCACGAACCGGGATACCGCCAAAACCCCATTTACGAGAAGCTGATCGTACCCCCAAAGCGGCAGCTGGACGAACTGCGTGAATTCGTGGATTACTACGTGGACTACATCGCCAGCTACAAGAGCACCCGCGACATCCCTTTCGTCTCGAACCTTCTGGACAGCATCAACAGGATCAGGCGCGCCAACCGCTTCACCCGCCCCTGCGGCGCGGGTACCAACACGCTCGCCATCAACAGCCGCGGCCAGGTCTTCCCCTGCATCGCCTTCGTGGAACGGGCCGATTTCGCCATGGGGGAGACCGGACAGGGGACTTTATCCCTGCACCAGTCCCTGCGAGGGTTCGAGGTGGACAGCCAGCTCCCCTGTCATGATTGCTGGCTGCGCTACGACTGCGCCGGCGGCTGCCATGCCACCCACTACGACATGACCGGGCAAGCCCGGCAGCCGCACCCCGAATACTGCCGGAACATGCAGGGTCGGGCGGAGGTCTACTTCTACGCGCTCACCCGGATCCTCACCAAATGCCCCTGGCACCTGGAACGGTGACCCGGACCTTGTTAACGCCCGCCGGGCGTTACGTACCAGAAGATGGCCAGGAAGTGGAAGGCGCTCCCCACCAGCACGAAAACGTGCCAGATGGCATGGTTGTAAGGAAGGCGGTCCCAGAGGTAGAAGAGGACGCCGAGGGTGTAGGCCGCACCCCCTGCAAAGAGCAGCAGCAGCCCATTCGGGGCGAGCGATGCGGCAAGCGGCTTGATGACGACCAGCACCAGCCAGCCAAGCCCCAGGTAGAGAATCGGCCCGAGGTAGGGGAGCCGGTGCGCGGTGTACAGCTTCATGAAGGCGCCCGCCGTCCCCAGTCCCCATACCGTGATCAGCAGCCAGTATCCCCACGCCCCCCGCAGGGTCACCATGGCGAAGGGGGTGTAGGTTCCGGCGATCATGAAGTAGACGCAGGCATGATCCAGGATGCGGAACACGTAGCGCAGGCGCGGCCTTCTCACGCTGTGATAGATGGTCGAAACCGCGTAGAAGAGGAGCATGGCGCCTGCGTAGACCGATGCCGAGACGATGCGCGCCATCTCGCCGATGCGGACCGCGAGGGCGATCAGGGCGGCCGCGGCGGCCGCGCTGAGCATGAGCCCCACGCCATGGGTCCAACGGTTGGCGAACTCCTCCGCCTCGGTATAATGGAACAGCCGTTTGCTCAGATCGTCGTCATCCATGGTCGCCCCCAGACATTGGCACCGCTTAAGATACATCAACTTTCCCCTTCCCGCAATCGCCCTCCCCCCCTTTCGGCTTGACAAGCCGTCCCTTCGATACGATCATGTGCATCTCGTTTACACTATGCCAATGTGATTCGCGGAGGGCAGCCTTGGCCAGGAAGATTTTCGTAGCGGCTTCGGGTCAGAACATCGGTAAGACGACCATCAGCGTTTCACTGCTGCACCTTGCCCAGAAGAAGTACGGGCGGGTCGGCTTCATGAAGCCGCTGGGGCCTAAACCCACCGTCCTGCGCGGCATCCCGGTGGACAAGGACGCCGCCCTCATGGCGCAGGTATTCGGCCTGACCAAGGACCTGCGCTACATGTCGCCGGTGGTCGTCTACCCGGAAACCTCCCGGGAGGCCATCGACGGGAAGCTGAACCTCCCCGAGCTGGCCGACCGCATCATGACCAGCTTCGCCGAACTCGAGAAGCACTGCGATTTCATCGTCATAGAGGGGTCCGGGCATCCCGGGGTCGGGACGGTGCTGCGCCTCTCCAACGCGCGGATCGCCAAGATGCTGGACGCACCGGTCCTGATGCTGAGCGGAGGAGGGGTGGGGAACGTCATCGACACCCTCGCCATGAACACGGCGCTGTTCAAGCTGGAAGGGGCCGACGTGCGCGGGGTCCTGGTGAACAAGCTCTTCACCGAGAAGCGTGACACCATGCTGGACTACCTTACCCGCGCCTTCGCGGATCAGCCCTTCTCGGTCCTGGGCGGCTTCGACTACAAGCCGGTGCTGGCGAACCCTTCCCTTGGGAGGGTGGCGCGTCTGCTCGACCTCCCCTTGTACGGCAACCGCCGCGAGGTGAAGCGCATCATCCATCATGTGCAGATAGGTGCTGCTTCCACCCAGCGGGTGACGGAGATGCTGAGCGATTCATCGCTCTTGCTGGTGACCAGCAGCCGTGACGAGCTCTTGGTCACCATCGCCAACCTGTACCAGATGCCGGAATTCCACCCGCTCATCGCCGGGCTGATCATCTCTGGCCAGGCCCCGGTCAGCAACATCACCCAGCGCATCGTGGACCGCAGCAACATACCCTATTTCCGTACCAACCAGACCACCACCGATATCTACAAGATCATCACCGAGGACGTCTCCAAGCTGACCGCCAAGGACACCGAGAAACTGGACCTGATCCGGTCCCTGGCGGAGGAACGCCTCGATTTCGACGCCATCGACGAGCTGTTCGCGCAGTAGCACGAGATGGCAAGGCACGGTCTTTGGCCTGCGTGGCCGACTTCTCCCCCTCCCTTGACGGGAGGGTGTACCAGCGACGTCCTGCTGGATTTTTAAAGTTTAGGAAAAACTAAAAAGGCGGCCTCCGTAGGAGAGCCGCCTGTGCCGTCCCTGGTGGAGAACGGCGTGTGCTGGTCGTGCCGACTACTTCTTGTGGCAGTCAGCGCACTTGGTGGGGCCGGCACCCTTGTCGCTGTGGCACCCTTTGCAGGTCTTGTGCGCCCAGTCCTTGCCGAACCCTTCGATCTTGCCCGGTCCCTTCTCGTGGCAGACCTTACAGTCCTTCAACGCTTCCTGGTGTTTCTTGTGGTTGAAGGTCACGTTCCCGTTTTTGGCGGGCAGGGTGATGACGTCGGCGGCGAAGGCCGCTCCGGCACCGAAGACGACGAGGGCCGCGGCTACGACTACTTTTTTCATGGTGTGCTCCTTTTCTTTTTGAGTTTTTTGCTGCCGAACTGTGGTAAAAATAGCATCTGGTCTCCCCCCCCGGTATCGACATCTATAGCAATACCACCCGATGTCGGGTCCATGGAGGCCATGTCGGGTCGTCCCGCTCCGGGAAGGAGCCGTTTTTACCCTCGCGGAGAGCGTGGTAATGGTGGAAAGCAACGACAAAAACGAAAAGGTCCCCCTCCCCAGCGTGGCCATCGACGGCACCCGGATCAGGAACATACGGGAGACCAAGAAACTCACCCAGCTTTACGTGGCCAACGTGGTCGGAGTGACCACCGACACCATCTCGCGCTGGGAGAACAACCGCTACCCCTCCATCAAGCGGGACAACGCCCAGAAACTGGCCGACGCCCTGGAAGTGCCGCTCGAGGAGGTCCTGCGCCAGGAATCTTCCGAACCGGAGGAGGAGCCGCAGCTTCCGCCTCCCGTTTCCAAAGGCGCCAGGATCGCGGTCTTTGCCGTCGTTGCTGCTGCCCTGGCCGGCCTGCTCCTGTTCTTCCTGTTGCGACAGCCTCCCCTTCCCCCCAGTGCCTCGCGATGGGTGCCGCGCTTCGCCGCTCCCGGGGAGGTTTTCCCGGTGCAGATCAAGGTGGCGCGTCAAGCCACCGCTCCCTTCGGCTTCATCCTCAGGGAAAAACTCCCGGCGGGCGCACGCCTGGTCAACTCGCTCCCCCCCGCCTCCTCGACCGACACCGAGCTTAAGTGGCTGGTCCCCAACGGCGGCACCCCCGTCACCCTCTCCTTCACCCTCCAGGTCCCGGCCGGCTTCAATCCCGGCAAGGACGCCGCGCTCAAGGGGGAGATCGTCATCCACAACATCGGCTCCTCGAACCGGACCGAAGCCGTCGGCGGCAACGGTTCGATCCACATAGGGTCTTACCACTGGGCCGACAGCAACGGGGACGGCCGTATCGACGACGACGAGATCATGCCCGCCTACTACATCTGCGAAGAGATGAAGGGACTGGGGCTGGATTGGAAGACCATCGAGGCGATCTGGAGCGGCAAGGGCTACCGCTGGGACGCCAAGCGCGGCTACACCGTGATGAAATAGGCTGTTCCCCCCCCTTAGAATAAGACCCCTCCACCGATCATTAGTTTTATTTACTCGTCACGATGCCTTTCGCCAGGCGCATGGTAAACTGTGTCCGTCGTACCGGCCCCTTCGGGAGCCTGCCTTATCAACCTAGGAGAGCGGAGGATTCATGAAAGCATTGGTGTTAAGCGCGGACAATTTCGAGGATACCGAGCTGCTCGTTCCCCTTTACCGGCTGCGCGAGGCCGGGTACTCCGTGGTGGTCGCCTCCGCGAAAGCCGGCGCCATTCACGGCAAGCACGGCTACGAGGTCCCCGTAGACAAGCTGTTTACCGACATCAACCCGGCCGAGTACGCGGTCCTGGTGCTGCCGGGGGGGAAGGCGCCTGCCGCCATCCGGAACATGCCTGAGGTGCAGGAGATCGCCCGCGCCTTCATGTCCTCCGGCAAACCGGTTGCGGCCATCTGTCACGGCCCGCAGATCCTGATCTCCGCCGACCTGCTCAAGGGACGCAAGGCCACCTGCTACGAGTCGGTCGCTCCGGAGCTGCGCGACGGCGGGGCACTGTACCAGGACATCGAGGTGCTGGTCGACGGCAACCTGATCACCTCGAGAAAGCCCGACGATCTCCCCGCGTTCTGCCGGGAGTTGACCAGGATGCTCAAGGTG
This sequence comes from Geomonas diazotrophica, assembly GCF_019063885.1. Taxonomy (NCBI): domain Bacteria; kingdom Pseudomonadati; phylum Thermodesulfobacteriota; class Desulfuromonadia; order Geobacterales; family Geobacteraceae; genus Geomonas; species Geomonas diazotrophica. Next base: position 4,412,812 of record NZ_CP077684.1, read on the forward strand.
CACGGCTGAGCCCACGTTCCGAAGGTCGGGTGAGGGTTCTGCCATAGTGGATTTCTTCCCTTTGGCAACGCCCTCACCCCAACCCTCTCCCAGGGGGGGAGAGGGGGAATTGACATAAAAAAAGGCGGCTCCCGATTGGGAGCCGCCTTTTTGTTGCCTGCGTTGCCGCTGTTATTTGAGGTTCTTCTTGATCCTCTCGACCGCTTCGATGACGTTGTCGCGGTTGCCGAAGGCGGAGAGGCGGAAGTATCCTTCGCCGGCGGGACCGAAGCCGCTGCCGGGGGTACCCACCACGTTGCACTCGTTCAGGAGCTTGTCGAAGAAGTCCCAGGAGGAGAGCCCGTTCGGGGTCTTGAGCCAGATGTAGGGAGCGTTCACGCCGCCGTACACGGTGAGACCGGCCTCAGCGAGTCCCTCGCGGATGATGCGGGCGTTCTCCATGTAGTAGTCGATGATCTCCTTGTTCTGCTTCCACCCCTCCTCGGAGTAGACCGCGGCGGCCGCTTTCTGCACCGGGTAGGAGGCGCCGTTGAACTTGGTGGTGGTGCGGCGCAGCCAGAGCTTGTTGAAGGAGTATTTCTCGCCGTTCTCGGTGGTTCCCATCACCTCTTCCGGCACGACCACGAGGCCGCAGCGCACGCCGGTGAAGCCGGCGGTCTTGGAGAAGGAGCGGAACTCGATGGCGCACTTCTTGGCCCCTTCCACCTCGTAGATCGAGTGCGGGATGCTCGGATCCGTGATGAAGGCCTCGTAGGCCGCGTCGTAGAAGATCACGGCGTCGTTGGCCAGGGCGTAGTCGACCCACTTCTTAAGCTCCGCCTTGCTGGCCACGGTGCCGGTCGGGTTGTTGGGGAAGCAGAGGTAGATGATGTCGACCTTGCCGGTGGGAAGCGCGGGGATGAACCCGTTCTCCTCGGTGCAGGGAAGGTACACGATCCCTTTGTAGTACCCCTTCTCGTCCGCCTCGCCGGTGCGGCCGATCATCACGTTGGTGTCGTTGTAGACCGGGTAGACCGGGTCGCCGATGGCGACGACGTTGTCCAGCGCGAAGATGTCCAGGATGTTGGCGCAATCGCACTTGGAGCCGTCGGAGATGAACATCTCCTCGGTCTTCAGGTCGACGCCGAGCGGCTTGTAGGACTTGTCGATGATGGCGTTGATCAGCCAGTCGTACCCCTGCTCCGGGCCGTAGCCGGCGAAGTTCTCGACGGTGGCCAGGTCGTCCACCGCTTCGTGGAACGCCTTGATGACGGCCGGGGCCAGGGGACGGGTCACGTCGCCGATCCCCAGGCGGATCACCTTGGCCTCCGGGTTGGCTGCGGCGAAGGCACGCACGCGGCGCCCGATCTCCGGGAAGAGATAGCCCGCTTTCAGTTTCAGGTAGTTATCGTTTATCTTTGCCACGTATTTCCTCCGAAATTAAACTCTATGGCGGCCGTTGTCCGCCTGATCTCTTATCTCAGCCCCAGCACGTCCTGCATGTCCCACACGCCGGGCTTGGCGGTCACCACCCACTTGGCTGCGCGCACCGAGCCGCGGGAGAACATGTCCCGGGTATGGGCGCGGTGGGTGAGCTCGATGCGCTCGCCCATGCCGATGAAGTAGACGGTGTGCTCGCCGACGATGTCGCCGCCGCGCACGGTCTGCATGCCGATCTCGTCGTGGGTGCGCTCGCCGCAGATCCCCTCGCGGTGGTAGTTGGCGACCTTGTTGTAGTCGCGCCCGAGGGCGTCGGCCACCACCTCGCCCATCCGTACCGCGGTACCGGAGGGGGAATCCTTCTTCAGGCGGTGGTGCGCCTCGACGATCTCGACGTCGAAGTCCTCGCCCAGGATCTTGGCCACGTCGGCCAGGACCTTGAAGCAGACGTTGACGCCCACCGACATGTTGGGGGCGATGATGACCGGGATCTCGCGGGCAAGCTCCGCCGCCAGGGCGCGCTCCTCGGGGGTGAACCCGGTGGAGCCGATGACGATCGACTTCTTGTAAAGGGCGCAGACCTCGAGGTTTTTCAGGGATACCTTGGGAGCGGTGAAGTCGATCAGGACGTCGCACCCCTGTACCGTTGCGTTCAAATCGTCGCTGATAAGGACGCCGATGGCGCCCAGCCCAGCGTTGTAACCGGCATCCTGCCCCACCATCGGGTGGCCCGGGCGCTCCAGGGCGCCGGAGAGTTCCACACCCTCGGACTCCTTGATGGCGGCGATGATGCGGCCGCCCATCCGTCCGGCTGCCCCGCAAACAGCTATTTTAACCATTGGTTTCTCCATTTCGTTGATGATGGTAAGGTCCCCGCGAGGAGCCAGGGTTGGGGCGAATAGTTATTCGCCCCTACAGACCCCCATCTTTTTTCGACACTACGATAACTGTAGGGGCGAATAACATTCGCCCGCTTTGGAAGCCCCCCAGGTGAAAGGGACAGTCCTCGTTAGATCAGCTTGTATTCCTTCATGATGGCCACGAGCTTCGCCTTGTTGGCATCCATGAGCGGGGCCAGCGGCAGGCGCACCTCGTCGCTGCATTTGCCCATCAGGGCAACGGCAGCCTTGACCGGAACGGGGTTGCTCTCGATGAACATCGCGTTGGAGATCTTCAGGAGGTACAGATGCAGCCTCCTCGCCTCCTCCAGGTTCCCGGCGTTGAAGGCGTCGACCAGCGAGGAGACTTCCTTCGGCATGATGTTGGCGGTCACGGAGATGACCCCCTTGCCCCCCGCTGCCATGATGGGGAGGGTGATGAAGTCATCACCGGAGAGGACGTCGAGCTTGTCCCCGCAAAGCGCCAGCACCTCGGAAGCCTGCTGCAGCGAGCCGGTCGCCTCCTTGATGGCGACGATGTTCTTGTGCTCGGCCAGGCGCGCCACGGTCTCCGGCAACAGGTTCACGCCGGTGCGGCCCGGTACGTTGTACAGGATCTGGGGGAGCGCCACGGCGTCGGCGACCGCCATGTAGTGACGGTAGAGACCTTCCTGGGAAGGCTTGTTGTAGTAAGGAGTTACCAGCAGTGCACCGTCTGCGCCCAGTTCCTTGGCGTGCCTGGTGATCTCGATGGCCTCGTGGGTCGAATTGGAACCGGTACCAGCGATGACCGGCACCCTCTTGTTTACCTGCTCGACCACGATCTGGATGACCCGGTCGTGCTCCTCGTAGCTGAGGGTGGAGGACTCACCGGTGGTGCCGCAGGGCACGATGGCGTCGGTGCCGTTCTCGATCTGGAACTCGACGAGTTCCCTCAGTTTTTCTTCGTCCACCGCGTGGTTGTTGAACGGGGTCACGATGGCAACGATACTTCCGTGAAACATGGTCTACCTCCTTATGGGTAACTCTGAAAATTGCTAGTTTTCGTAAGTATTGGTTCCTCCCCCTCCGGGGGAGTGGCATGTCCTGTTACAGAAACGACGGTACGCTCTCGCCTCTTACCAGGTCCTCCAGCGTCTCGCGCTCGCGCACGACCTCGAATTTGTCACCGTCGACCATGACCTCGGCAACCCTTGGGCGGCTGTTGTAGTTGCTGCTCATGGTGAAGCCGTAGGCGCCTGCCGACATGAACGCCATCAGGTCTCCCTGCTGGAAGTTCGGAATCTCGCGATCCTTGACCAGGAAGTCGCCGGACTCGCAGATCGGGCCGACGATGTCCCCCTCGATGACGCCGCTTTGGTTCCTGATTACCGGTCGTACACCGTGGAAGGAGCCGTACAGCGCCGGGCGGGCCAGGTCGTTCATCCCCGCGTCGACGATGACGAAGTTCTTTTCCTCGCCCTGTTTAGTGTAGAGGCATCTGCCGACCAGAATGCCGGCGTTGCCTACTAGGTTCCTCCCTGGCTCGAAGAGCAGATGCAGCCCGAGGTCACGGGTCTCCTCCAGGATGGAGAAGCCGTAGTCCGCGGGAAGCGGTGGCGCTTCGTCGTTGTACTGGATGCCGAGCCCGCCACCCAGGTCGAGGTACTTCACGTCGACGCCCATCTCTCTGACGCCGGCTAACAGGCGTTTGAGTTTCTTGATGGCATCGACGAAGGGGGAGACCTTGGTGAGCTGGCTGCCGATGTGGCAGTCGATGCCCAGGATCTCCACGTTGCTCATCCCCTTGGCGCGCTGGTACTGCCCAAGGGCACGTTCGATGTTGATGCCAAACTTTGCCTTCTTGAGCCCGGTGGTGATGTAGGGGTGGGTCTCCGGATCGACGTCGGGGTTGACGCGGATGGCGATGCCGGCCTTCTTGTTCAGACGACCAGCCACCTCGTTGATCCGGTCCAGTTCCTGTTCCGATTCCACGTTGAAGAGGAGTATCCCGGTCTGCAGGGCGTAGACGATCTCATCGTCCCGCTTTCCCACACCGGAGTAAACCACTTTTTTAGGATCGACGCCGGCGGCCAGCGCGCGGTAGAGCTCTCCGCCCGAGACGATGTCCACCCCTCCCCCCAGGTTTATGAAGGTCCTGAGGACGGCAAGGTTGGAGTTCGCCTTGACCGAGTAGCAAATGGTGTGGGGCGCGCCGGCAAAGGCGCTATCCATGGCCTTGAAGTGTCTCTCGAGGGTGGCCCGGGAGTAGATGTAGACGGGGCTGCCTACTTTGGCAACGATGTCCTGTATCGCGACCTCTTCCGCGAAGAGCTCGTCACCCTTGTATTGAAAGTGATGCATGTCTGTCATCCCCCTTCTTCCAGGTGAAGTTGCCGTCGTAAACAAAAAAAGTTTTTATTTCTAACATATAAAGAGATAAAAAGTCAAAATAATGCTTGGCCCTATTGGCGCGCTGCCAGGTAAAGTTCAGGCCGACCTCCGTCCTCTCAACTGCAGGTTCTCGTGTCCATCCTCCTCTACCTCCGGGCGAGGGCCGGAGGGGTGGGAGCCGCACCAGTAGGCAGCACCTCCCCAGCGATTTCGGAGGCGAATTGCACAAAATTTAGGCTGCCATTTTGCCGCCTAAAACCGCCTTTCTCGACCAAGGACAGCCACAGGTCTGCTTCTATGAACAAAACGGCTTCCGCGCCCCTTTTTGCTCGTTTCAGACAGGATTAACAAAAGTTCATCATTTTTTAGCGAGAACAACCAGCGACCTGGCGTCTCCGGAGCAGGGAAGATTGAAATCGTGCCTGGACTCCACCCTGACGCCAAGTTTTTCCAGTTCGGCTTCGGCGGCGGCGACCTCTTCGGCGGCGCTCTTCCCTTTCATGGCCACGATGCGTCCGCCATCTTTCAGAACCGGCAGCGCCATGGCAACGAAGGAAGGTATATCCGAAAAAGCGCGAGACACAACCCAGTCGAAATATCCTGCGTATTGCGCCGCCAGGGTCTCGGCACGAACGTGCAGCGCGTCGAAGCCGCCGAGGTTCAGCAGACGTACCGCCTGTTTCTGGAAACTGATCTTCTTCACCACCGCATCGACGGAGACGATCTCAAGATCCGGGTGCACCAACTTCACCGGGATGCCGGGAAAACCGCCGCCGGAGCCGATGTCCAGTAGACGCCCCGGCCCGCGCACCACCTTCAGCAGGCTCAGCGAGTCGACCAGGTGCTTCACCGCAATGCCCTCGTCATCGTTTATCGCGGTGAGGTTGATCTTCCTGTTCCATTTTTTCAGCTCTTCTGCGAAGAGGTCGAGGGCGTTCAATTGTACCGGGGTCAGTTCGAGACCAAGCTCCACTGCGCCTTTCTTCAAGAGGTCCTTGGCATGCTGGTTCATCGGCCATACCTCGCTTTCAGGGCGATGGACAGGATGGTGATGCCGGCCGGCGTGACTCCAGGGATGCGGGAAGCCTGTCCCAGGGTATCGGGACGGAAGCGGGCGAGCTTCTCACGTACCTCTGCGGAAAGACCGGAGATGGTGCCGTAGTCCATGTCGTCGGGGATCCTGGTGCTCTCGAGCCTGGCTGAGCGGTCGACCTGCTCCAGTTGGCGCTGGATGTAGCCCTGGTACTTGATCTGGATCTCGAGCTGCTCGCGCACCTGTTCCGGCAGATCCATGATGGCCGGATAGACCCTGGAGAGATCCTGGCAGGTGAACTCGGGGCGACGCAACAACTGCTCGTAGCTGATCGCGTTCTGCATTCCCGTCAAGCCCCATTCCTCCAGCAGATCTTCACCGGCAGCCGAAGGAGCCAGTCTTTCCTTGGACAGACGCACCAGTTCCGACTCGATCAATTCCTTTTTCGCGAGGAAGGAGCTATACACCTCCTCCTTCACCAGCCCTATCCCGTGCCCCTTTTCCCTCAGGCGGAGGTCCGCGTTGTCTTCGCGCAACAACAAACGATACTCCGCCCGCGAGGTGAACATGCGGTACGGCTCCTTGGTGCCCAAGGTGACCAGATCGTCGATCATCACCCCGATATAGGCTTCGCTGCGTCCGAGTACCAGGGGATCTTTCCCCTGTACCCTGAGGGCCGCGTTGATGCCGGCCATGAGCCCTTGTGCCGCGGCCTCCTCGTAACCCGATGTGCCATTGATCTGGCCTGCATGGTAGAGGTTGTGCACCAGCTTGGTCTCCAGCGAGGCGTGCAACTGGATCGGGTTGACGTAATCGTACTCGATGGCGTAGGCCGGGCGCATGATCTCGACCCGCTCCAGTCCCTCGATGCTCCGGTAGAAGGCCCACTGTATATCGATGGGAAGCGAGGTGGACATGCCGCTCGGATAGACCTCGACCGTTTCCCGCCCTTCCGGTTCAATGAAGGTCTGATGGCGATCCTTCTCGGGGAAGCGCACCACCTTATCCTCGATGGACGGGCAGTAACGCGGGCCGATCCCCTCGATGATTCCTGCGTAGAGCGGTGAGCGGTCCAGGCCGCTGCGGATGATATCGTGAGACCTGGGGTTGGTATAGGCGATGTGGCAGGGAACCTGCGGCTGCTCTATGCGCTCGGTCGAAAAGGAGAACGGGATCGGATTCTCGTCACCGTACTGCTTCTCGAGCCTGTCGAAGTCGATGGTCCTGCCGTCCAGGCGCGCCGGCGTGCCGGTCTTGAGGCGGCCGACGTCGAAGCCGTAATCCTTGAGGCCGTCGGAAAGGCCGATGGAAGGCAGATCCCCTGCCCTGCCGCCCGGATAATTGACGAGACCGATGTGGATGAGGCCGCGCATGAAGGTGCCGGTAGTCAGGACAACGGTCTTGCCCAGGAAGCGGACGCCGCCTCGGGTATCGACGCCTACCACCTCGCCACCCTCGATAACCACTCCTGTCACTTCCACCTGTTTCAGGTCGAGGTCATCCTGCTGCTCCATCACGTGCTTCATGCGCAGCCGATACATCTGCTTGTCGGCCTGGGCGCGGGAGGCGCGCACCGCGGGCCCCTTCTTGGTGTTGAGAACACGGAACTGGATGCCGGTCGCGTCTATGTTGCGCCCCATCTCACCGCCGAGCGCATCGATCTCCTTGACCAGGTGTCCCTTAGCCAATCCGCCGATAGCCGGATTACAGGACATCAAGGCGATGGCGTCCAGGTTGATGGTGAGCATGAGAGTCGAGCACCCCATACGGGCTGCGGCCAGTGCGGCCTCGCACCCGGCATGACCGGCACCGACAACGATCACATCATATTTCTTATCATAAACTATCAAACTTCACTCCGTTTACTGCGAAAGCTTTATGTGCCCCACCTCTTCTCCGGGCACATGTTCCACGTGAAACAAGACAATAAAACAATTAAAAATTGGCAGTTTATCTGAACAACACTGCAAAACGGCTACCACAAAAGATGCACAAGGTGCGGCCAACCAGTCATCATCGCGGTGTCCACGTCGCCCAAGGGGTGTGGCGCGGTGTGCGAGTTACTCGACGCACAATGTGACTCACCCGTCGCGGCATGTGACTCACCCGACGCAGTGTGCGTGTTACCCAGAGCGGCGTTCGTGTTATCCGAAGCAGCGTGCGACTCACACTACGCGGCATGCGACTCACCCGGCGCAGTGTGCGTGTTACCCAGAGCGGCGTTCGTGTTATCGGACGCGGTGTGTGAGTCACCGGACGGACAAGGTGAGTCACTCGACGCGACATACGACTCATCCGACGCGGTGTGCGTGTTACCCAAAGCGACGTTCGTGTTATCCGACGCGGTGTGCGAGTCGCCCGACGCGCAATGTGACTCACCCGACGCGACATATGACTCATCCGATGCGGCGTGCGTGTTACCCAGAGCGATGTTCGTGTTATCCGATGCGGTATGTGAGTCACCCGGCGAACATGGTGAGTCACTCGACGCGGCATACGAGTTACCCAACGGCACGAGCGAGTGACCTGGTGCGATGAACGACTGCCCTGTCGCGTTGCAGGGGCTATAAATCATCCGCCACCCTTTGTCGAACCGGCACCAGTCCGGCCACGTACAGCGACCATGGCCACGGCGGCTGGGCTAATAATTATTCGCCCCTACAGGGTAGGCACCTTACCCTTGGTTTTTGAGGTGCCTGCTTCTTACCGACTTCTGCACGTCAAGTAATGTAAGCGCGCGTCACTCCGAGGGAAGAATGAATTGTTTCACGTGAAACATCGCCATCATGTACTGTAAAGACAACGTATTATACGTCCCCTACTTTCCAATACAGAAGCTGGAGAAAATCCTGTCGAGTACATCGTCGGCGGTGGTCTCGCCGGTCACCTCGCCTACCGCATCCAGCGCATCACGCAGATCCACCGGCAGCAACTCCATGTTCACCCCTGCCTCCAGGTTTGCAACGAACGACTGCAAGGAGGTGCGAGCCTTGAGCAGGGCATCGCGGTGCCGGGCCTTGGAAACGGCGACAAACTCCCTGCCGTCGATGGCGTGGCCGTGCATGAAGGCATTCGTGATGGCATCTCGAAGTTCAGGAACACCACTCCCGGTCAGGGTCGAGATGGCAACGACCGGACCGGAACATGCTGCAGGCAGCACGGCGTTGACGTCCAGGTCCGCCTTGTTGCGTACCACAAGGTAGCTCTTGCTGCCGATCGCCTGCAAGATTGCGGCGTCCTCCTCACCAAACTCGCTGGAGCCATCAACAACAAAGAGCACCAAGTCAGCCTTAGGGATGCGGTCCAGCGACAACCTGACCCCTTCCTGCTCCACCTGGTCCTCTGACTCCCGTATGCCGGCCGTATCGAGAAGTTTCACCGGCAGTCCGTTGATGTTGACCACTTCCTCTATGAGGTCCCTTGTGGTCCCTGGAACGGAGGTGACTATCGCCCTTTTCTCCTTCAACAGGGTGTTGAGCAGGCTCGACTTGCCGACGTTGGGCTTGCCGGCAATGACCACGGACACGCCATCACGCAGCACCCTCCCCTCGTCGAACCCCTCGATCAGTGCGTCCAATTCGGCGAGTGCGGGAGCTACCTTGCCGAGCACATCGGTCTCGACAGCTACGTCAACGTCATCCTCCGGGAAGTCTATAAGCGCCTCAACGTAGGCAAGGGCATAGACTATCCCGTCCTTGACGGTGGCGATGCGTTTGGAGAGAAGCCCCTCGCGCTGGTGCTGGGCTAAGGCAAGGGACGCATCGGTGCGGCTGGAGATGACGTCCATTACCGCCTCGGCCTGAACCAGGTCTATTCTGCCATTCAGGAAGGCCCGCTTGGTGAACTCACCCGGTTCGGCAAGACGCGCCCCTTCAGTCAGAACCAGTGACAGTATGCGCGATACCACCAGCGTCCCGCCGTGGCACTGGATCTCGACTACATCCTCGCGGGTGTAGGAGTTGGGCCCCTTCATGAAGACGACCATGGCCTCGTCGATCAAGTCACCGTTGGACGTGTTTACCACTGCGCCATAAGAAAAACGGTGGCTTTTTAGGCCACCGTTCGACTTTGCTCTGAAGATGCTGCTTGCGATGGGCAGGGAGGCAGGGCCGCTGATCCTAACGATCCCGATCCCTCCCTCGCCTACCGCTGTGCTTATTGCTGCGATTGTGTCTCTAACATACATTTGCTTGTATCCGTATCGATCAGTCCGTGATCGACTTGTTGATGTACATCTGCTGCGCTATGGTCAGCACGTTGTTGACCAGCCAGTAGATAACCAGGCCGGACGGGAAGTTCAGGAACATGAAGGTGAAGACAACCGGGAGCATCAGCATCATCTTGGCCTGCACCGGGTCCATGTTGGTCGGGGTCATCTTCTGCTGGATGAACATGGTGGCACCCATGATGAGCGGGGTCACGTAGTACGGATCCTTGGCAGAAAGGTCGGTGATCCAGAGATAGAAAGGCGCGTGCCTGAGCTCGATGGAGTACATGAGGGAGCGGTACAGTCCGAAGAATACCGGGATCTGGACAACCATCGGCAGGCAGCCACCCAGTGGGTTGACCTTGTGGGTCTTGTACAGCTCCATCACGGCGCGGTTCATGGCATCGCGATCGTTTTTGTACTTCTCCTTCAGCTCGTTCATCTTGGGCTGCAGCTTCTGCATGTCCTTCATGGACTTGTAGCTCTTGTGGGTGAGCGGGAAGAACACGAGCTTGAGGATGCAGGTGATGATGATGATGGCGATGCCGTAGTTGCCGGTGTACTTGTAAAGGAACTTCAGGAAGACCACCAGCGGCTTCGCGATGGGGGCGAACCAGCCGTAGTCGATGACCTCTTCCAGCCTGCTCCCCTGGGCCTTGAGGATGTCGAGATCCTTGGGGCCGTAGTACAGGCCGTAGCTTACGGTGGCGCTCTGGCCGGGGGCAACGGTGACGGACGGGGAAACGATGTCCCTCAGGTTGGAGTCGGCGGAGGGGCGGGACAGGCGCACCTGGGCGATGCTCCCCTTGTCGGCGATGACGCTTTCCATGAAGTACTTGTCGGCAAAGGCGGACCAGACGATCCCCTTGTCGAACTGCACCGGCGTCTTGAGCAGGCTGTCCAGCTTCTCGCTCTTGACGGCGTTGTCGGTAAGGGTCGACGGGCCGTAGACCTCGTAGCGGCCACCGCCTGCTTTCTGATCAATCACGCGGGAGTTCTGCAGCAGGTGCAGCGTACCGGCAACCTGGGAAGAGCCGCCGTTTTGCACCTGCTGGGTGAGCTCGATGCGGTAAGCGTCGCCGGAGAAACTGTAGGTCTTCTTGAACACCACGCCTTGCGGGGTGGTAGTGGTGAACTCGAGGGTCCCCTTGTTGCCGTTGGTCAACTTGAGGTCGTTGGCGCTGACGTTGTAAAGGGCGGTGGGATTCAAGCCGAGCTCGCGGGAGTCGCTGAGCAGGTTGAACCTGCTGGCAGCGGTCTCGTTGACGAGGACGATGTCCTGCCCTTTCGGCCCGGCGACATCCTTATACTTCTTCAGCACGAACTTCTTGAGGCCCGCACCCTGCGTCGAGAAGACGGCGCTGTAGAGGTCGGTGTTGACGGTGACATCGCGGGCTGCGCCGGCGGGCTGCGCCGGTACCGCGATCGGAGCGGCAGGGCCTGCAGCGGGGCTGGCCTGGGGCGCGGCGGCTACGGTTGCCGAGCTGACGGCGCCCTGCTTTGCGTTACCTGCGGGCGGAACCGGCTTTGCGGGGGGAAAGATAAAAGAATAAGCGTACAGAACCCCGATGGAGAGCAGTATCGCTATGATAGTACGTTTTTCCATTACATTCTCCTGGACAGACTATTTGACCGGATCGTAACCGCCCGGGTGAAACGGATGACACTTGAGTATGCGCGCAGCCGTCAACCACAGCCCTTTCACAGGACCGTATTTTTCCAATGCTTGTAAGGAGTAGTGCGAACAGGTAGGGTAAAAACGGCAGGACGGGGCCTTGAGCGGAGAGATGAATCTCTGGTAGAGAACGATCAGGCCTTTGAGTGTGCTAGTTACCATGTTTTTTACGCAGCCGCCCGAAGGCGGCTGCGAGCTCGGTTGAGATCTGGTGAAAGTCAAGCAAGTCAGCTCCTTTCTTGGCAACGATGTTGAAATCGGCCGAGATGAAAAGAGACTTGTTCTGCCTGTAAAACTCCCGCAACCTTCTCTTGATGCTGTTTCTTACTACGGCGTTTCCTACCTTCTTGCTTACGGTAAACCCGACCCTGGTGGCGCACCCGTCTTTAACCTTCCAGAGCAGCAGAAAGTGCGGCGTGTGCATCTTCGACGCGCCGTCATTGAACTGCAGGAATTCAGGGCGCCTGCGCAGGCGTTCAGCCTTGGGAAAATCCGAGCAGGACAAAAAGGATATTACTTGGTAGCAATGCCTACGGAAAGACGCTTGCGACCTTTGGCCCTTCTCCTCTTGATAACGAGACGGCCGTTTTTGGTGGCCATGCGCACGAGGAAGCCGTGAGTCCTTTTCCTGGAGGTATTGCTGGGCTGGTAAGTTCTTTTCATCTTTATCTGCTCCTTAAGTCTTAGGGTTACAATGCTTTTAAAGGCAAGTGTCGAACTTAAACATAAACGCCAAACCTTGTCAAGGTGTTTCTTTAAAGCCAAGTTTTGCCTTGCAAAAAAAGGGGCTGACATGGTAGTGTGACAGGCCGCAAATCTTAACATAGGCTTATTCTGTTCAAAATCCAGTAAATAATTGAAATTGTGTAACTTATCTATTATCAACAGTTGTTGATAAAGCTGTTTAAAAACAGTGAAAAAAAGGCCTCTCTCCATGGAAAATATTTGGCTGGAAGCCCAGACAAATCTTAAACAGGTATTAACCGAGCAGACTTACACGACCTGGATAGAGCCGTTGAAGTTCTTGGGTGCAACCGCCGATACCGTAGTCCTCGAAGTGCCAAGCTCGTTCTTTCAGAAATGGGTCACTGACAAGTACCTCTCCATGATCAAGGAAGTACTTTCCGCGATCACCTCAAAGAACTACCACATCGAGTTTCACGTCGCCGAACAAAAGCCGGAGAGTTCCGAGCCCAAAGCGGAGAGGGAACCGAAGGCCAAGGCTAAGGAGAAGGAAAAAGAGAAGGAGCAGGAAAAGGAAAAGGAGAAGGACAAGAAGCCGGAACTGGTCCCCAACCTAAACCCCAAGTACACCTTCGAATCCTTCGTGTCCGGCCCGAGCAACCAGTTCGCCTATGCAGCTTCCCAGGCTGTCGCCAACAAGCCTGCCTCCAACTACAACCCCCTCTTCATCTACGGCGGTGTGGGCTTGGGGAAGACGCACCTGGTAAACGCCATCGGCAACCAGATCCTGGCCAAGAACCCCAAGGCGAAGATCTGCTACTACTCGTCAGAGAAGTTCATGAACGAGATGATCAACTCGCTCCGCTACAAGAAGATGGACGAGTTCCGTAACAAGTTCAGAAAGATGGACCTGCTGCTCATCGACGACATCCAGTTCATGGCGGGAAAAGAGGCGACCCAGGAGGAGTTCTTCCACACCTTCAACGCGCTCTACGAGTCCCACAAGCAGATCGTGGTGACCTCTGACAAGTTCCCGAAGGATATCCCGGGCCTGGAAGAGCGCCTGAGATCGCGCTTCGAGTGGGGCCTCATCGCGGACATCCAGCCGCCGGGGGTGGAAACCAAGGTGGCCATCCTCAAGAAGAAGTCCGACATGCACGCGGTTAACCTCCCTGACGACGTGGCGCTGTTTCTGGCCGAAGGTGCCACCAGCAACATCCGCGAGTTGGAAGGGATGCTGATCCGCCTGGAGGCCTTCGCCAGCCTGACCGGCAAAGAGATCACCCTTTCCATGGCACGCGAGGTGATGAAGGACATCATCGTCGAGAAGACCCGCGACATCAGCGTGGAGATGATCCAGAAGATGGTGGCCGACCACTTCCGCATCAAGGTCTCCGAGCTCAAGTCGGACAAGCGCATCAAGACCCTGGTGGTGCCGCGCCAGATCGCCATATATATATGCCGGGAGCTGACCAAGGCGTCGTACCCGGAAATCGGCGAGAAATTCGGCGGCAAGGACCACTCGACCATCATCCACTCGGTGAAGAAGATAGAGAAGCAATTGGCAGCCGATGCGGACCTGAAGGCGACTGTGGAAGATATCAAGAAAAGGCTGTTCACATAGTGGGGATAACTGTGGAGAAATAGCCTGCCGAAAGCCCTGTCAAAAAAAGCTGTGCAGAAACCAAGATAACCAGGCGGATTATCCCGTCAGGTTTCCCAAGCCAAAAGCGGAACAGTTTCAAAGGGTAAGCAGGGTTGTCCACAGTATCAACAGGACACTATCTACTACTACAATCTTTAAAGATAAACATAATAAAACCAGAACCGGAGAGAGACGACATGGAATTCAGAATCAGCAAAGAGATTTTTATGAAAGCCCTCCAGAGAATCCAGGGTATCGTAGAAAAGCGCAACACCATGCCCATTCTCTCCAACGCGCTGCTCGAGGTACAAAACGACCAGCTCTTCATCACGGCGACCGATCTCGAGGTCGGCATGAAGAGCTCCTATCCGACTACGGTGATTCGCGAAGGCAAGATCACCGTCTCGGCAAAGAAACTCTACGAGATCGTCAAGGAGATGCCGGACGAGGAGATCCTCTTCACCACCAAGGACAACGACTGGGTCGAGATCACCTGCGGCAAGGCCCGCTTCAACATCGTCGGTCTCTCGTCTGAGGAGTTCCCCTACTTCCCCAAGGTGAAGGAGGAGAGCTTCCTGGTCTTCAAGAACGAGATCCTTGCGGACATGATCGAGAAGACCTCCTATGCCATCTGCTATGACGAGACCAAGTACAACCTGAACGGCATCTTCATCAAGGCGTTCGATGAGAACGGCACCAACGTCCTCAAGATGGTGGCGACCGACGGCCACCGCCTCTCCGTCGCTCAAAAGGAGATCAACGGCAACATCACGGCCGAGCTTTCCAAGGGGGTCATCTTCCCGAGGAAGGGCATCTTCGAGTTGAAGAAGATGGTGGAGGAGGAAGACGGCGAGATCATGCTGGGCTTCATGGACAACAGCGCCGTCATCAAGAAGGGGAACACCGTGGTGGTGATGAGGCTCATCGACGGCGAGTTCCCGGACTACACCAAGGTCATCCCGGTCGCCAACGACCGCATCGTGCAGATCAACCGCGACAAGTTCCTCCACTCGTTGAAAAGGATGTCCATCCTCTCCAGCGAGAAGTTCAAGGGGGTCAAGATCGACGTAAATCCGGATCTGGTGATCATCTCCTCCAGCAACCCTGAATTGGGCGAGGCGCGCGAGGAGATCGAGATCAGTTACGAAGGCAACGGCATATCGGCCCGCTTCAACGCTAAGTACCTGATCGACGTGCTTTCGGTGATGGAACAGCGCGAGGTGGAGCTCAAACTGAAGGATGAGCTCTCCCCGGTGATCATGAAGGCGGCCGACGGAGAGGAGTTCCTGGCAGTCATCATGCCGATGAGACTCTAAAAGACAGATAAAGATTAAGACAAAGATTAAGGAGAAGCGAGCCATCAGTTTGAGTGATATAGCGATCATGACAGCAACTCAGGGGTTCATAAACTCAATCTTAATCTCTGTCTTAATCTGCCTCTAAATGAAACTTATAAAACTCAAACTTGCTTCATTCCGTAACCTGCAGAACATAGAGCTTGTTCCGGGCAAGAAGTTCAACGTTTTCTACGGCAATAACGGCCAGGGCAAGACCAACCTGCTGGAATCGATCTACCTCCTCGCCACGATGAAGTCCTTCAAGCAGGCGAAAAACGTCGAGCTGATCACGTTCGGCTCGGAGTTCGCCCTGATAAAGGGCGTCGTGGAAAGGGACCGGGTCACCAGGGAGATCGCGCTTCTCCTGGAGAAGCAGGGCAAGAAGGCGAAGATCGACGCGAAGCTGGCAACGCGGCTGGACGACTTCTTCGGCAGCTTAAACGTGGTGCTCTTCACCCCGGAGGAGATCTCCATGGTGCGCGGAGGGCCGGACTTACGGCGCAGGTACCTGGACCGGGCGGTCTTCACCTGCGACCTGAGCTACCTCACCGCCTACCACGACTACGCGAAGATACTGAAAAACCGCAACGCCCTTTTGAAGGTAGGCGACGGGAGCGGGATCGAAATCTGGACCGAGCAGTTGATTCACGCGGCCAAACTGGTGATCGAGAGAAGAAAGGCGTACCTCGGCGAGATCGCGAAGCTGTTGCAGGGCTTTTACTCCGAGATCTCCGGCAACGACGAGACGGTGCAGATAGAGTACCGGCTGCACGGCGTGGATCAGAAGGGGTACAACGAGGATCCGTCCGCGGCACTGGCCGATGCCCTCAAGGCGCACGCGGCGGAAGAGAAGAGGCGCCAGACCACGGCCATCGGGCCGCACCGCGACGACCTCTACTTCGGCTTGAACGGTCGCTCGGCGCGGCACTTCGCCTCGCAGGGGCAGCAAAGATCCTTCGTGCTGGCGCTCAAGATGGCGGAGATCGAGTACATCACCAGGTGCTTCGAGGCGCCGCCGGTGCTCCTTTTGGACGACATGACCAGCGAGCTCGACCGGGAGCGCAACCAGAACCTGATGGATTTTCTGAAGAAAAGAGAGATGCAGGTCTTCATCACCACAACATCGCTGTCCAACGTGGCGATAGAGGAGATGGAAGACAACAAGACCTTCCGCATCAGGGAAGGCCGCATTTTTTAAAAGTGACCCATATTGATGCCACCCTCCCCAACCCCCTAGCCCCCTCCCGCAACGGGAGGGGGGATTGATAGTGTTAGGTGATTTTGTAAAAGCCTGAAATTACATAGAAGAGGTAACGATGAGCTCAGAAGAACAAAACGATTACGGGGCGGATAAGATCCAGATTCTGGAAGGATTGGAAGCGGTAAGAAAGCGTCCGGCCATGTACATCGGTTCCACCGCTGCTCAGGGTCTGCACCACCTGGTTTACGAACTGGTGGACAACGCCATCGACGAGGCGCTGGCCGGCTACTGCGACGCGGTCCAGGTCACCATCCACCTGGACGGGTCGGTGACCGTCGAGGACAACGGCCGCGGCATCCCGACCGACATGCACCCGACCGAGGGAAGGTCGGCGGCGGAGGTCGTCCTCACCGTGCTCCACGCCGGCGGCAAGTTCGACAACTCCTCCTACAAGGTTTCCGGCGGCCTGCACGGCGTGGGGAGCTCGGTCGTCAACGCGCTTTCCACCAAGCTTGAGCTGGAGATCCGCAGAAACGGCCAGCTCTTCACCCAGAGCTACAGAAGGGGCGTGCCCCAGGCGCCGCTCGCCATCACCGGCGAGACCAAGAGGCGCGGCACCAAGATCACCTTCCTTCCCGACGGCGAGATCTTCGAGACCACCGAGTTCTCCTTCGACGTCCTCTCCAAGAGGCTCAGGGAGCTCGCCTTCCTGAACGCGGGCGTGCGCATCAAGATCCACGACGAGCGGACCGAGAAGGACCACGACTTCTTCTACGAGGGGGGGATCAGGAGCTTCGTCGAGTACCTGAACAAGAACAAGAACCTGGTCAACCCGGAGCCGATCTACATCAAGGGGGAGAAGAGCGGCGTCGATATCGAGATCGCCATGCAGTACAACGACTCCTACGACGAGAAGGTGTTCTCCTTCGCCAACAACATCAACACCCACGAGGGGGGGACGCACCTGATCGGCTTCAAGGCGTCGCTCACCCGTACCATGAACAACTACGCCACCGCCAACAATCTTTTGAAGAACGTGAAGGTGGCGATCTCCGGCGACGACCTGAGGGAGGGGCTCACCGCAGTGATCTCGGTGAAGATCTCCCAGCCGCAGTTCGAGGGGCAGACCAAGACCAAGCTGGGCAACTCCGAGGTGAAGGGTTTCGTCGAGACCCTGATGAACGAGAAGCTCGCCACCTACCTGGAAGAGAACCCGGCCATGGCCAGGAAGATCCTGGAGAAGTCCATCGACGCGGCCCGCGCCCGCGAGGCGGCCCGGAAGGCGCGCGAACTGACCCGCCGCAAGGGGGCGCTCGAAGTGGGCACCCTCCCCGGCAAGCTGGCCGACTGCCAGGAGAAGGACCCGGCGCTGTGCGAACTGTTCCTGGTCGAGGGTGACTCCGCAGGGGGCTCGGCGAAGCAGGGGCGCGACCGGAAGTACCAGGCGATCCTCCCCTTGAAGGGTAAGATCCTCAACGTCGAGAAGGCGCGCTTCGACAAGATGCTCGCCTCCCAGGAGATCAGGACCCTGATCTCTGCCCTGGGGACCTCGATCGGCAAGGAAGACTTCGACATCGCGAAGCTCCGTTACCACCGCATCATCATCATGACCGATGCCGACGTCGACGGCTCGCACATCCTGACGCTTTTGCTCACCTTCTTCTTCCGCCAGATGATGGAGCTGATCGAGCGCGGCTACCTCTACATCGCCCAGCCGCCTCTTTACAAGATCAAGCGCGGCAGGAAAGAGCAGTATCTGAAGAACGAAGTGGCGCTGCAGGCCTACCTCCTCGAGGAAGGGACCGAGGACATGACCCTCAAACTCGGCTCCGGCAGCGACGAGCGCGTCTACCGCGGCAAGCAGATCATCCCGATACTCACCCAGTTGATCGACTTCGACGAGCTCTTCGACAAGGTGGTCAAGAAGGGGATCAACGAACTGCTCCTGAAGGTCTTCCTGAAGGCCGGCATCAAGCCGGGCCTGGAGGAGATGTCGGACCTGATCGCGCTTCTGCCCAAGATGAAGGAGGCCTACCCCGAGGTGGAGGCGCAGGTCTACGACGACAGCATCATCTTCGCCTTCGGTAACCTGAGGGTCAAGATCGACCAGCAGATCTTCGAGGTGCTCGAGTCCTACGAGTACGCCATGCTGCTCGAGCACCACAAGCGGGTCCGCTCCGTCATGGGGGTGGGCGCAGGGGTGATCCTCGGACCGGAAGACAAGGTGATGTTCGAGAGCGAGAGCCAGGTGGAGATCCTCTCCTGGTTCATGGAGAGCGCCAAGAAGGGTCTCTACATCCAGCGCTACAAAGGTCTGGGCGAGATGAACCCGGAGCAGCTATGGGAGACCACCATGCACCAGGAGAACAGGGTGCTCCTCCAGGTGAAGATCGAGGACGCGGTGGCGGCCGAGGAGATCTTCACCGTGCTCATGGGCGACCAGGTCGAGCCGCGCCGCGACTTTATCGAGCAGAATGCCTTGAACGTGAGCAACTTGGACGTGTAGCACACACTGCCCCCCTCCCCTTTTGGGAGAGGGAGCGTCAAGCAAAAGCCCGCGTGAGAAGGTGTTAAGAGCGCAGGATGCTTAAATAAAAAAAATTTCCCCTCCCTTCGGGAGGGGATAGCGTTTTGCATATATCTACTGCAAATCAATTGTGAGGGCATTTTTCGGGGTATTTCACCCACAAGTGCCGCCTTTTGACCGGAAAGGGTTTCCTAAATGCTGAATCAACTGAACAAGGTATCGGTAAACATCGAAGACGAAATGAAGCGCTCGTACATGGACTACGCCATGTCGGTCATCGTCGGGCGCGCGCTTCCGGACGTGCGCGACGGCCTGAAGCCGGTACACAGGCGCTGCCTCTACGCCATGTACGACATGAGCAACGACTGGAACAAGCCGTACAAGAAATCGGCCCGTGTCGTCGGCGACGTCATCGGTAAGTACCACCCGCACGGCGACACCGCCGTCTACGACACCCTGGTCAGGATGGCCCAGGACTTCTCGCTCAGGTACCCGCTGGTCGACGGCCAGGGCAACTTCGGCTCCATCGACGGCGACTCCCCGGCTGCGATGCGTTACACCGAGATCAGGATGGAGCAGCTCGCCCACGAGCTGTTGAACGACCTGGACAAGGAAACCGTCCCGTTCGGCCCGAACTACGATGACTCCTTGAAGGAGCCGCTGGTCCTCCCCTCCAAGTTCCCGAACCTCCTGGTGAACGGAAGCGCCGGCATCGCGGTCGGCATGGCGACCAACATCCCGCCGCACAACCTCTCCGAGGTGGTCGACGCCATCGTGGCGATCATCGATAACCCGCAGCTCTCCTTCGAGGAGCTGGTGGAGCTGATCCCGGGCCCGGACTTCCCGACCGGCGGCTTCATCTACGGCCGCGAAGGGATCATGAAGGCCTACTCCACCGGCCGCGGCATCATCCAGATGCGCGCCAAGGTGCAGATCGAGACCCAGAAGAAGACCGAGCGCCAGTCCATCGTGGTCACCGAGATCCCGTACCAGGTGAACAAGGCGAAGCTGGTCGAGAAGATCGCGGAGCTGGTCAAGGAGAAGAAGATCGAGGGGATCTCGGACCTGCGTGACGAGAGCGACCGCGAGGGTATGCGCGTCGTCATCGAGCTCAAGAAGGACGAGAACCCGACCATCATCCTGAACCACCTGTACAAGCAGACCCAGATGCAGTCCTCATTCGGCATCATCATGCTGGCCATCGTGCACAACCGGCCGCGCGTGTTGACCCTGAAGGAGACCATCGAGTTCTTCATCGAGCACAGGAAAGAGATTGTCACCCGCCGCACCATCTTCGACCTGAAGAAGGCCGAGGCCAGGGCCCACATCCTGGAAGGTCTGAAGATCGCCCTGGACAACCTGGACGAGGTGATCGCCCTGATCAAGGCGAGCGCGTCGCCGGCCGAGGCGAAGGTTGGCCTCATGGAGAAGTTCGGGCTCTCCGACCTGCAGGCCCAGGCCATCCTGGACATGAGGCTGCACCGCCTGACCGGTCTCGAGCGCGAGAAGATCCTCGAAGAGCTGCGCGAGATCCTGAAATACATCGCCCGTCTGAAGGAGATCCTCGCCTCCGAGGCCGAGATCCTCAAGATCATCGTGGGCGAACTGCTGGAGTTGAAGGACAAGTTCGGCGACAAGCGCCGCTCCGAGATCGTCATGCAGACCGCGGACATCTCGCTGGAGGACACCATCGTCGAGGAAGACATGGTGGTCACCATTTCCCACACCGGGTACATAAAGCGCAACGCCGTCACCCTGTACCGCGCGCAACGCCGCGGCGGCAAGGGTAAGACCGGCATGAAGACCAAAGAGGAGGATTTCGTGGAGCAGCTGTTCATCGCCTCCACCAAGGACTACCTCATGTTCTTCACCGACGCCGGCAAGGTGTACTGGTTGAAGGTGTACGAGATCCCGGAGGCGGGTCGCGCCGCGCGCGGCAAGGCGATCGTGAACCTGTTGAACCTCGCCAACAACGAGAAGATCACCACCATCCTCCCGGTGAAGGAGTTCGTGGACGACAAGTTCATCATGATGGCCACCAGAAACGGCGTCGTGAAGAAGACCAACATGATGGAGTACTCGCACCCGAGGGTGGGCGGCATCATCGCCGTCAACCTGGACGAAGGGGACAAGCTCATCTCCGTGGCGCTCACCGACGGCAAGCAGGACGTGCTGCTCGCGACCTCCAACGGCAAGGCGATCCGCTTCAAGGAGGACGACGTCCGTACCGTGGGGCGCGTATCCCGCGGCGTGCGCGGCATGACGCTCGAGGACGAGGACGTGGTGATCGGCATGGAGATCCTGAACGAGAACTTCACCGACTCCACCATCTTCACCGTGACCGAGAACGGCTACGGCAAGAGGACCGAGATCAGCGAGTACCGCACCCAGTCCCGCGGCGGCAAGGGGATCATCACCATCAAGACCACCGAGCGCAACGGGCAGGTGGTGGACATCAAGCAGGTGGTGGACGACAACGACCTGATGCTGATCACCGACCAGGGCAAGATCCTGCGCGTCTCCGTTGCCGGCTTCTCCATCATCGGCCGCAACACCCAGGGGGTGCGCCTCATGGTCAAGGAAGAGAACGAGCGCGTGGTCGCCGTCGCACGCCTGGCCGAGAAAGAGGACGTGGAAGAGATCGAGGACGGGTCGGAGATCGATGACATCGTCGAACTCGAGGCGGAGGGTGGCGAAGGGGAGGAGTAAAACCTCCCTCACCCCGGCCCTCTCCCATAGGGAGAGGGTGAGTTTGAACGAGGCAGAAACCCTTTCCCCAAAGGGAGAGGGGAGTTTGAACGAGGCAGAAACCCCTCGCCCCCCGGGAGAGGGGCAGGGGTGAGGGGGATGCACGAGGCGGAACCCCGCCCGCGAAGAGCAGCACAGCGTAGTCGGTCGAACATGCAATCTTTGCCCTCCTTTTGGAGGGGTGCCATGCAGTGAAAAAGGGTAGGCCCATGCAACAGTGCGAGAAGGTAGATAACTCCCTGAAGGAGCGTCGCGACATTCTGGATCTCCTGGTGCGGCTCAAAGGTGACGGCATCTCCATCCACGAGATGGAGCGGATCGGCCAGAAGTTCCAGCAGGCCGGCAAACGGGCGCTGCGACCGCTGGTACGGGAGCTTTGGCGCGAGAACTCGGGCGAATTGATCACCAAGTACGCCTATGTCCTGGACTTCTTCGACACCAGCGACTGGCTCGACCAGCTGATCCAGATAGCGCTCAAGCGCCAGGACCTCTCTGCCGACGGCAAGGCCGCCCTCATGATCGCGCTGGAAGGTTACGGCGTCGATGTCAACTCACCCCCCTTCAGGCAGGAAAAAACAGGCTCCGGCGGTACGTCTCTGGGACAGCAGGTCCAGGGCGCCATGCAACTGGGCGAGGAAGGGATGGTCACCTTCCTGGACGACTTCCTCTCCTACCCTGCCGAGGTGCAGCAGATCGTGATCCGCGAGCTGTGCCACTCGGGCGACAGCCAGTCACCCCGCCTGCTGGAGGCGATGCTCTGGCACGAGGACCGCGACATCGTGCGCTCCGCCCTGGCAGCACTGGGCAAAATCAGGGACCCCCGGGCGGCCACCGTGCTGCAGGACTTCCTGGCCGACTGCGACGCGGAACTGGCTCCCTTCGCGGAAAAGGCACTGCGCAGGCTCCGCTTCCTGGGCGTCGCCGTGCCGCAGCCGCGCAAGCTGCTCCCCTTCCATTCCGGCTATGCGACCCCGCCCGATGGGGATGGTTACCGTTCGCTGCTCCTGTCCCGCTGGGCCGGTCCCGACACCGTGAGCGTGCTGTACATGCAGGTGCACGAGCGGCGCGGGGTACTGGCGGCCTGGGGCGCCGGCGACCTGACCATGGACAACTTCCAGGCAGAGGTCGAAGGCTTCCGCATGCAGGACGACCTGATCGAGGTGGCTCCGGAGTACCTTTTGGAGCTGGTGCGCGACGCCCTTTACTGGAGCCGCGACCTCTGCTACCTCCCCGCCGACTTCTACATGAGGCGCGGCATCTTCGCCGGCGAAGATATGACCCCGGCCCGCTTTACCGAAAAACTCGCCGACCTCCCCCGCTCCCGCCGGCTCAGCTTCCAGGAAGGGGAGCAACTGGCCCAGCGGCTCTTCGCCGACACGTTCTTCTCCGGCTGGTTCATGGCCGAGCAGCGGGTCTATGACTTCGCCGAGGAGTACCGCAGCGGCAAAGGGGAGCAGGTGCTGGAGCGCTTCTGCCGCGAGCTCCTGGCACCGGAGCTGGAGCTGATCAGGGAGCGGTTGCTGGTGAGCGCGGACCTCATGCGCCGCTGCGGCAGGGACAACTTCGAGGTGGCACGGGTCGCGGGACTCGCCGACAGCCTGGTCGACAACCCGCTGCCGCTCCATCTGCACCCGTTCCTGCGCCGCTTCGCCATGGAGAGCATGGAGATCGCCCGCGAATCGCTGGAGCGGGGCGAAGAACCGACGCTGAGGGCGGTCGAAGAGCTGTAGGAAGAAGATCTCCCGCTCCAGACCCGGAGCGCGGTTCCGGTACCGGCGGGAGTACCTCGCTTTCACTTCCCTTTTGGAGGGGAATTTTAATCATCTGTGCTACAATGAAGTCCTCATGAGGGCTAGATATTCGGTAAGAGGGCTTGAATAGATGCTAGAGAAAGTTGCAGTCATAGGTGCCGGCAGCTGGGGCACCACGCTGGCCGACCTGCTCGCCAAGAAGGGGCACGAGGTCACCCTTTGGGCCTACGAGCCGGAACTGGTCCTCACCATGCGCGAGACACGGGAGAACGACCTGTTCCTCCCCGGGATCAAGCTGCACGAGAGGCTCGCGTTCACCAACGATCTGGAGGAAGCGTACCGCGGCTGCACCATGGTGCTCTGCGTGGTCCCCTCCCAGTTGGTGCGCCGGGTGATAACCGGCTCCCTCCCCTTCATCCCCAGCGAGGCGGTCATAGTCTCCGCATCCAAGGGGATCGAGGTGGATACCCTCGCCACGGTTTCCGAGATCTACCAGGAGATCCTTCCTCCCGAGATGTACGCCAGGTTCGCCGCCCTCTCCGGCCCGAGCTTCGCACGGGAAGTGGCGCAGGAGATGCCTACCGCCGTCGCGGCCGCCGCGGCGACCGATGAGGTCGCCCGCCGGGTGCAGGAGGCCTTCACCACCAGCTTCTTCCGGGTCTACCGGAACTCGGACGTGGTGGGAGTCGAGCTCGGAGGCGCCATCAAGAACGTCATCGCCATCGCCGCGGGTATCTCGGACGGCCTCGGCTTCGGGAGCAACACCCGGGCGGCACTCATCACCCGCGGCCTTGCCGAGATGACCCGCCTGGGGCTTGCCATGGGGGCGCAGCCGGCCACCTTCGCGGGGCTGGCCGGGATGGGGGACCTGGTGCTCACCTGCACCGGCGACCTGTCCAGGAACCGCAGCGTCGGCATCCAGATCGGGCAGGGGCGGCGCCTCGACGAGATACTCGGCGAGATGCGCATGGTGGCCGAAGGGGTCAAGACCACGGAATCGGCGTACAACCTGGCCAAGAAGCTGGGGGTCGAGATGCCGATCATCGAAAAGATGTACCAGATGCTCTACCAGAACAAGCCGGCGCGCGAAGCGGTCCTGGAGCTCATGACCAGGAACCTCAAGGCCGAAGGAGCTTAGGAACAGATTAAGATTAAGATTAAGATTGAGATTAAGTTTGTGGTCCCACCCGGGGTTTCTTTATCTTAATACAGATTAAGATAAAGATTGAGATTAAGTTTGTGGTCCGCCCCGGGGTTTCTTTCTCTTAATCTCAGTCTTAATCTGCTTTTCAAGGATGGGTATGCAACCACGCTTTGGCATAAGAACCAAACTGCTCCTGTCCATTCTCGCCATTCTCCTCATCTCCTATTCCACCCTGATCTACTCGACCATGAAGACCATGAGCGCATCCTTGCGCACAGAGGTCGACCGTAACCTGGATACCAACCTCACCTACGCCCGCAGCCAATACCTGGACCGCGCCAAGGTGGCCAAGTATTCGCTGCTGCAGCCGGCCACCTCGCGGTTGGTGCAGGAACGCCTCACGGCCAAAGACCGGGCCTGGCTGGACGATCGGCTGAAGGTGGTGCACCAGGTGCTCCCCTACCTGGACTTCCTGCTGGTGCTGGACGGCAAAAAAAGGATCGTGGCCGGCGCCGACACCGGCTCCGACGGCGAGGAACTGTACATTCCTGGGGTGCTCGACCAGGCCCTGGCGGGAAAACGGGTGGTGAACTCGACAGAGATCCTGCCGGCCGCCGTCCTCTGTCAGGCAGGGGCCAAGCGCTACTGCGAACAGGAGAGCAACGCGGAGGCGCTGGTGAACACGGTGGTGGTCCCGGTGCTCGGAGGCGACGGCAGCATCCTCGGCTGCTTCGTTGCCGGGGAGATTCTGAACAACCACGCGACCCTTCCCAGCGACCTGCAGGAGGTGTCCGGCAGCGACGTCGAGGTCAGCATCACCCAGCGGGACCTGCGCATCGCCAGCAGCCTCCCTAGAACCCTGCGGGACACCTCCACCCTTTCCCCCCGGGTCATCGACGTGCTGGAGCGGGGCGAGGTGTACAGGGGCGAGGCCCGCATCGGATCCCGAGACTACGAGACGGTGATCGATCCCATCCTGAACAGCCGCGGCGAATTCGTCGGCTCCATTTCGGTCGCCGTGGCCACGGAGAGGTTCAGCGAAACGAAACGGGAAAACCTGGAGAACATCCTCGCCTCCGCCTTCATCGGCATCCTCTGTTCCTTCGGCCTGGCTTTCCTCGCCTCCCGCCACTTGACCGGACCGCTGCGGCAGCTGGCGGCGAGCGCCAGGAAGATCGAACAGGGCGACCTGGACCAGCGGGTAGAGGGGCACCAGGACGACGAGGTAGGGGTGCTGGCCTCTTCCTTCAACAAGATGGTGCAGGCGCTCAGGGAGCGCGATTCCATCATCAACAAGAAGACCAGCGATCTGCAGGAACTGAACGAGCAGCTGGAACGGATGGTGGACGATCGGACCTCGGCCCTGGTCATGGAGATGGGGAGGCTGGAGGCGGTCCTGACCAGCCTGGCCGAAGCGGTGGTGGTGACCGACCTGAACAACCGGGTGGTGCTCTTCAACCCGGCCGCGCAGCAGCTCTTCGAGTTGGTGCCGCATCGCGTGGTCGGCCAGCCCATAGAGCAGGTCTGTGAACTGGTCGGCTTCACCCCCCTGCTGGAGCGCATAAGGGAGCTGGCGCAGCCGGAACGCGGGGGAGGAACCAAGGAGGAGCTGACGGTGAAGGGGAAGAGGCTTTACGTCTACCTCTCCTCGCTCACCGACGAGTTCGGCAACTTCGCCGGCATCGTCCTTTCCATCCGCGACGTCACCGTGGAGCAGCAGGTGGACCGCATGAAGACGGAGTTCATCTCGACGGTCTCGCACGAGCTCAAGACGCCGCTCACCTCCATAAAAGGATCGCTGCAGCTCCTCTTGACCCGGAGCAAGTGGCTGACGGACACCGAGCGGCAGCTGCTCACCGTCTGCTTCCGCAACACGCAGCGGCTGATTCGGCTGATCAGCGAGATCCTGGACATCTCCGGCATCGAGTCGGGGGGGATGGTCTTCAAGTTCAAGCCGGTCTCCATCGGCGAGCTCACCGTGTACGCCGTCGAGGAGATCAAGTCCTACGCCATGGGACGGGACATCACCATCGTCAACACCGTCGGCGAGCACCTCCCAAGGGTGTACGGCGACAGCGACCGCCTGATCCAGGTGATCACCAACCTTCTTTCCAACGCGGTGAAATTCTCGCCCGAGGGGAAGGTGGTCATGATCAGCGCCGAGCAGGAAGGTAACTACGTGGTGGTGTCGGTGGCCGACAAGGGGCGTGTGATCCAGTGGTCGGATCGAGACAAGCTTTTCAAGAAATTCCAGCAGATAGAGTGCCAGGAGCGCGGCAAGGTGGGGGGGACCGGCCTGGGGCTCGCCATCTGCAAGGAGATCGTCGAGCGCCATCACGGCCGGATCTTCTACACCGCAGCCCAGGAGCGCGGCAACACCTTCAGCTTCACCGTGCCAATCATAGGGGAGACAGATGCAAAAGGACAAGATTCTCATAGTCGATGACGAGGCGGATATCGCCCTCATCCTCAAGCTGCAGCTGGAAGACGCCGGCTTCGAGACGGAGCGGGCCCGCGACGGGGTGGAGGCGCTGGAGGCGGTCGAACGCGAGCATTTCTCCCTGATCATGCTGGACATCAAGATGCCCCGCATGGACGGCCTGGAGGTGCTGAGCCGCATCCGCAGCGACCAGACCCCGGTCGTGATGATGACCGCACACGGCAGCGAGGACATCGCGGTGGACGCGATGAAGAAGGGTGCGCTCGACTACATCTCGAAGCCTTTCGCCGCGGAGGACATGCTGCAGAAGGTGGAGCGCGCCATCGGCATCGACCGGACCAGGAAGGAGAACGCCAGGCTGCAGAGGCAGTTGGACGAGGAGCGCCTCAAGATGGCGACGGTACTCCAGGGGATGGCGGACCTCCTGCTGGCGGTGGACCTGCAGGGTACCATCATCATGGCGAGTCGCCAGGCGGAGAGCGTCCTCTCCGGCGAGGGGGAGATCAAGGGGAAGATCCTGGAAGAGGTGCTCAAGGGGGAGGTACCGGGGGGAGAACTCCCGGCCCGGACCGCGTTGCGCACCGGGGAGCCGTGCCTGGACGTCGCCTACCAGCTCCAGGTCGGGGGGCAGCTGGTGCCGGTGCTCTCCTCGGCAGCGCCGCTCAAAAACGCAGCCGGCGCACTGGTCGGAAGCGTCGAGATCATCCGCGACATCTCGAAGCTCAAGGAACTGGAGCAGGAAAAGGAGGACTTCGTCAGCATGCTGTCGCACGACCTGAAGTCCCCGATCACCGCGGTGGTCGGCTCCATCGACCTGGTGCGCGAGGCGAAGCTCGGCCCGATCACCGCGGACCAGCGGGAGTACCTGAATGCCGCCATCGAGAGCTGCGAGGAGATGGTGGAGATGATCGACACCCTGCTCGGCATCCACAAGTTCGAGGCGGGCAAGATGAAGCTCTCCTTCAGGGACGAGGAGCCGGCCTCCCTGGTCAACCGCAGTGTCACCAAGTTCCAGACGCTGGCGCAACGCGGCGCCATCAGGCTGTTCACCACCCTACCCTCCGGCCTGCCTCCCGTCTCGGCGGATCGTTCCTCCTTCAACCGCATCATGGGGAATCTCCTCTCCAACGCGGTGAAGTTCACTCCCGAAGGGGGGGAGATCGAGGTTTCCGCCGACCTGGTGCATGATCCGGCCACGGTGATGGGAAAGGTCCCGGAACAGAACTACACTCCGCAGCAGCTTCCCGAGGCAGGAGACTTCGTCCGGATCAGGGTGCGCGACAGCGGGGTCGGCATTCCCGAGGAGTCGCTGGGATCCATCTTCGACCGCTTCGTCCAGGCCAGAAACCGCCGCCAGGGAAAAACCCGCGGCACCGGTCTGGGGCTTGCCTTCTGCAGGAAGGCGGTCGACGCCCACGGCGGCTACATCTGGGCCGAAAGCGAGCCGGGTGCCGGGAGCGTCTTCACCATTTTGCTTCCCGCCCAGCCGGAGGATCCCGAGGAGTAAAGGCTGCCGCTTCATTAGTAGTACGCGGGGTGGCAAACGAGGAGGGTTTTTAAAACTTTCTCTAATTATTCTGCTTTTTTCTCCTGGCAAATGTAGTAAAGTAGAGCAGCGTCGGAGAGGGGAACCCTCTCATGGGAGTGCCGGCAGTTTCGTTGACATGATCTTGGGATGGGAGGGTACGTGGCGCTGCAAGAAAGCGATGCGGGATACCGCGAGTTGTTCGAGGAAAACCCTGAGGCGATGTGGGTCTGTCACCGCGACACCGGACGATTTCTGGCGGTGAACGAGGCGGCGCTCAGGCTGTACGGCTACCGCCGCAGCCAGTTCCTGGAACTGGACCTCGCTCGCCTCGGTCCGATCGAGCCCCCCACCGGTGGAAAAGACCAGGTAGTTTCCTGCCTGCAGCGCAGCCAGGACGGCGCGGAGCTGCAGCTGCAGCTCACCTGGCACCCGGTCACCTTCCAGGGGGAGCCGGCCCACCTGGTACTGGCGCGGCGGATCGAGCCGGGCCCGGAGGGGCCGGACCAGGCGGTGTTGCGGCGCCAGGTGGCCGAGCAGTTGGCCCAGCTGGAGGCGGCGCACCGGGAGCTGGAGGCCTTCAGCTATTCCGTCTCCCACGACCTGCGGGCCCCCCTGAGGCACATCGACGGGTTCAGCCGCGCGCTGCTGGACGATTACGGCGAAGCGCTCGGTAGCCAGGGGCAGGAGTACCTGACCCGGATCTGCCTGGCGACCGGGAAGATGGCGCAGCTCATCGATGCGGTGCTGCAGTTGGTGCGGGCGGGACGGTCCGAGCTGGAGCCGCGGGAAGTCGATCTCAGCGTAAAGGCCCAGGTGATCTCCCTGGAGCTGAAACACAAGGAGCCTGAGCGACGGGTAGAGTTCGAGATCGCCGAGGGGGTAAGGGCGGAGGCCGACCCGAAGCTGGTCCGGCAGCTCCTCGAGATACTGATCGGCAACGCCTGGAAGTTCAGCTCCAAGACCCCTGAGGCCCGTATCCGTTTCGGGCAAAAGGAAGAGAACGGGGAGCGCATCTACTTCGTCAGCGACAACGGCGCCGGTTTCGACATGGCCTACGCGGAGAAGCTCTTCACGGTGTTCCATAGGCTGCACCGTGCCGACGAGTTCGAGGGGAGCGGCGTCGGGCTTGCCATAGCCCAGCGCATCGTGACCCGCCATGGCGGCAGGATCTGGGCCGAAAGCGCACCCGGGCAAGGCGCGACCCTATATTTCACCCTCGGCTGCAAGTCAGTTGATAATTGACAACGAAAAGCCGGCCCGGGCAATTGACAATGGACCGTTGACCGTCGACAATGAACGACGTCGGTTGTCAATGGAGAATTGACAATTGACAACGAAAGTCCGTAGTCAATGGGCCGCTGCCGAAACATGACAGCGGCTTTTGTCCTTGGTGCATATACCGTTTGTTAAAAAAAGCGTTGTCAATTGTCCTGTGTCAATTGTCAATTGGGTTTAGACATGGCATCCAAAGAGCTCAAACTTCTGCTGGTTGAGGATTCGCTGGAAGACAGCCTGCTGCTGATCCGGGAACTGACGCACGGCGGCTACAAGCTGGAGCACCAGAGGGTGGAGACTGCGGAGGGGATGCGGCTCGCCCTGGAGGGGCGCAAGTGGGACGTCGTCATTTCCGACTACCGCATGCCCTCCTTCGACGCCCCGGGTGCGCTCCAGGTGCTGCACGAGAGCGGTCAGGACATACCCTTCATCATCGTTTCCGGGAAGATCGGGGAGGACCTGGCCGTCGCCGCGATGAAGTCGGGGGCCAACGACTACCTGATGAAAGGGAACCTGGCCCGCCTGGTGCCGGTTGTGGAACGCGAGTTGCGCGAGGCCGCGGAACGCCGGACCCACCGGCAGACCCAGGACAAGGTGCGCCGCGGCAAGGCGGAGTGGGAATCGGTTTTCGACGCCGTCTCCGACCTGATCATCATCACAGACGCCGAGGGGGTCATCTCCCGCTGCAACGGCCGGGTCAAGGCCTACTTCCCCGGCGGGTACGATGCCGTGCTCGGCAAGCGCATCGACGAGATCTTCTTCGGAGGGGAGCAGCCCGATGGGGAGGTGTTCCGCTTCCTGCACAGCCAGGGGGAAACCGACGAGGACATCCGTTTCCCCAACCTGAGCGGCTGGTACAACGTGACCAGTTACCCCATGCGCATCGAAGGAAACGACCGAGGCTTCGTCCATATCATCAAGGACATCACCAAGCGGCGCGAGGTCGAGGAGGAGAAGCGGACCAGCGACCGGGAGCTCCTCACCCTGTACGCGGTGGCCTTCCGCCTGCAGTACACCAAGGGGGTGGAAAAGGTGATGGGAGACCTCCTGTTCCAGCTGCACAACATGCTGCAGATGGACTTCTCCTGCATCCACCTCTTCGAGGGAGGACGGCTCAGGATGCGCGCCTCGTTGGGGCTGTCCCCCGCATTCGAGAAGGCCATGAAGTCGCTCCCCGCGGGTGAGGAGTGGAACAGGCTGGCGCAGAGCGGTCGGCCGTTTCTGGGCGAGGAGCCGGATGCGCGCTTCCCGGACAAGGCCAAGAAGGCGGCCGCTGCCATGGGGCTGCACTCCTGGTGCACGGTCCCCCTGAAGATCGGGCAGGAAGTGATGGGGGTGATGACGGTGGGGACCCAATCGGGGCGCAGCTACAGCGACCGCGACGTCTTCCTGCTCTGCTCCATCGCCGGGCAGCTCGCCGTACTCATCGACAACTACAGCCTCTACGACAAGATGAAGGAGAAGGCCGAGGAGCTGTACAAGAGCAAGATGGAGCTCAAGGAAAACCTGCAGAAGGTGAAGCGGGCCAACATCGAGCTGGGGCGGCTCAACACCGCCAAGAACAACTTCATCGGCATCGCCTCCCACGAGCTCAAGACCCCGATCACCTCCATCATGGGGGGGGCCGAGTTCCTGCTGAAGTATTCCGGGATCCCGATGACGCCGGAGCAGCACAGCATCCTCTCCTCGGTCTACGAGGGGACGGTGCAGCTCAGAAAGCTGGTCGAGGACCTCCTTTCCATATCCAGGATCGAGACCCAGGGGCCGCTGGCGCAGAAGAAGCCCGCAAACCTGATGCAGGTCTGTCGCGAGGTGCACAGCCTTTTCGCGCTGCCGCTTTCCGAGCGGCACATCGGCGTGATCATCGGCGGCGACGAGACCGACGTGCCGGTCGACGAGGGGTTCGTCACCCTGGCGATCCGCAACCTCCTGGAAAACGCGATCAAGTTCACCCACGACGGGGGGGAGGTCCGGCTCACCGGCCGGGTGGTGAAGCATGCACAGCTCAAGGAGCTGACCCCGACCCTGCGTCAGTTCTATTCGGCCTTCCCCAACAACTTCGCCACGGCCCAGAGCTACTACCTGCTGCAGGTGCGCGACAACGGGATAGGTATCCCCCCCGACGAGCGGGTCAGGATCTTCGACAAGTTCTACGGGGTCGGAGACATCGCGCACCACTCCTCCGGCGACACCGCCTTCATGTCCAAGGGGTCGGGACTCGGGCTCTCCATCGTGCGCGGCATCATGGAGGCCCACGAGGGTGTGGTCTGGGTGGAAGGGGCCGAAGGAAGCGGGAGCACCTTCTCCCTTCTCTTTCCGCTGCAGTAAAAAAACAAACAGGGATGCAGGGGATGAGAGCGTTTCCGCTTCCGCTTCATCGCTTGTCTCTTAATCCCTTTCATCCCGTTTGTCCGTGTTATCGCCTTTATCCCTTTTATCCCTGTTTGGGGCGGTCATGACCCACGCCATCACGCTGCATGACATCACCAAGAGCTACGACGGGTTCACGGCCGTCGACGAATTCTCCCTGGAGGTGCAGCGGGGCACCGTCTTCGGGCTCTTGGGGCCCAACGGCGCCGGGAAGACCACCCTCATAAAGATCCTCACCACCCTCATGCGCCCTACCCTCGGCGACGCCTTCGTCGAGGGGCACAGCGTCCTCACGGCGGGAAAGGAGGTGCGCCGGATGATCGGCGTGGTCCCCCAGGAGAACAACCTGGACCGCTACCTGACCGCGCGCGAGAACCTGGCCCTGCACGCGAAGCTGCACGGCATGCGGCCGGCGGCCTACAACCCGCGCATCGACGAGCTATTGGATATGACCGGGCTCGCCGCGCGCCAGTACGATTTTCCCGACACCTTTTCCGGCGGGATGCAGCGCCGTCTGGTGGTGGCACGCGCCCTGGTGCACGAACCCCGGGTGCTCTTTCTCGACGAGCCGACCACCGGCCTCGACCCGCAGTCCAGGCGCTCCCTCTGGGATCACATCCGCGGCCTGCGCCGGAGCATGACCGTCTTTCTGACCACCCACTACATGGACGAGGCCGATGCCCTGTGCGACCGGATCATGATCATGGATCACGGCAAGACCCTCGCTGACGGCACCGCCGGGGAGTTGAAGGACGCCTTCTCCCGGGCGCATACCTACCAGGTCGAGTTCCGGCGCGATGCCGACCGTTACCAGGGGGTGCTGGCCGGGCTTCCGTTCGTCAAGGGAGTCGAGCGCGACGGGAGCCTGTTCCAGATCACCCTGGCCGACGAAGAGTCGATAAAGCCGCTCATGGACCACCTCACCGGCCCCGACATCCGCCGCATCTGCCTGAAGGAGCCCACCCTGGAGGACGTATTCATCTCGCTGACCGGGGAGAAAGTCAGGGAGTAGAATGAAACCGTTCTACGCTCTATGTCCTACGTTCCAGGTTCTGGGCCTTCAACGTAGAACATAGAACGTAGAACCTAGAACGGATTCTACGGGTTCTTTCATGTTCAAAGGAGCTTTTTCCATCTGGGGCAGGGACATGCTGGTCTTGCGGCGCAGCATCATCTCGGAGCTCGTCTCCGTGATCGCCTACCCGCTCACCCTCTACCTCGCCTTCGGCTTCGGGCTCAAGGGGTACATCACCGACGTGAACGGCGTCCCCTACCCTCTCTTCATAGCGCCCGGGCTCATCTCGATGACGGCGGTGAACGCCGCGTTCGACGAGAGCTCCTGGAGCATGTGGTTCCACCGCAAGGTGCAGCGCACCATCGAGGAATACCGGGTCACCCCGGTCACCGTGTACGACATCGTCATCGGTAAGATCTTCTCCGGCTTCTCCCAGGGGGCGGTCAAGGGGACCGTGGTCTTCCTGGTCATCCTCCTCCTCACCCCGTTCCGCATCGAGTACGCTCACCTGCCGATGTACCTTTTGTGCATCGCACTGTCATCCATGACCTTTTCCTGTCTCGGCACCATCTGCGGTACTGTCATAGACAAGCCGGAGAACATCGGACGGGTGCAATCGGTGGTAATCGTGCCGCTCATCTTCATGGCGGGCATCTTCTTCCCGCTTTCATCCTACCCACCATCCATCCTGCCGCTGATACAGCTTCTTCCCACCACCGCTGTATTCGAGGGAGCGCGCGACGCGCTCCTCACTGGAGCAATCCCGTCACAGTACCTGGTGAACCTGGTGCTGAGCGCCGCCCTCTGTTTCACCATCGCCGTATACACCTTCAACCGCAAGATGGCGGAATAAGCGATTCTTCTTGAGTTTACCGAGTCATTCATAGTAAAGTTTGCAGTAAACTTTTTACCTCCTGGATGCCCCCTTCCGGCGCCGTGTCGCGAAGGCGGCAAACCGAGCGTACCTTGTCGCAGAGCCGACCGTTTTTGGCGTGAATTCGTTCCCTGCCCGAGTCGATTAGCCCCCCGCCGCATAGCAACGCTTTCCAGGGTAACTATTGGAGATGCCATGGCCGAAGAGTTCGTACCCAAATGGATCGCCTGGGAAACCACCCAGCGCTGCAACCTCAAATGCGTGCACTGCCGCTGCTCGTCCGAGATGACTTCGTCGGAAGGTGACTTCACCACCGAGGAAGGGAAGAAGCTCCTCAAGGAAATCGCCGACTTCTCCAAGCCGGTCGTGGTTCTCTCCGGCGGCGAGCCGCTGATGAGGCCGGATATCTTCGAACTGGCCGAGTACGGCACCTCGCTCGGCCTCAGGATGTGCATGGCGACCAACGGGTCGCTGGTCACCGACGAGGTCTGCGAGAAGATGAAGAAGGCGGACATCAAGATGGTGTCGCTGTCGCTGGACGGCTCCAACGCCGCCGTGCACGACGACTTCCGCCAGTGCCCGGGCGCCTTCGACGGCGTGATGAAGGCCGCCGAGCTCTTCAGAAAGCACGGCCAGAAGTTCCTGGTCAACTCCTCCTTCACCAAGAGGAACCAGACCGACATCGCCAACACCTTCAAGGTGGCCAAGTCCATCGGCGCCACCGCCTGGTACATGTTCATGATCGTCCCGACCGGCCGCGGCGAGGATATCATGAGCGAACTGATCTCCAAGGAGGACTACGAGGAGATCCTCGACTGGCACTACCACCAGGAGAAGATCGAGGACGACATCCTCATGCGTCCCACCTGCGCTCCGCACTACTACCGCATCGTGCCGCAGAAGGCGAAAGCGGAAGGGGAGAAGTTCGAGCGCCGTTCCCTCACCTTCTCCACCGGCGGCGGCAAGGGGTGCATCGCCGCGCAGACCATCTGCCTGATCGACTGCTTCGGCAACCTGAAACCCTGCTCCTACTTCCACCGCACCGCTGGCAACGTGAAGGAAACCCCCTTCAAGGAGCTCTGGGAGAACTCCGAGATCTTCAAGGATCTCCGTGATTTCAAGGCGTACAAAGGGAAGTGCGGCGACTGCGAGTACCTGAACGTCTGCGGCGGCTGCCGCGCCCGCGCCGATGCGGTGTACGGCGACTACATGGAAGAGGAACCGTTCTGCAACTACGTGCCGATCAAGGTGCAGCGCAAGCAGAAAGACTAACTGACGTTCCAAGTTCTACGTTCTACGTTGAAACCAGTAACACCCTCCCCTACCCGCGTCCCCTCTCCCTCCGGAGAGGGACAGGGTGAGGGGGGCGCAACCCAGAGGCGGCGCAGCGTAGGCAAACCCCTCACCCGGCCTTCGGCCACCCTCTCCGAGGGGGAGAAGAGACGGTCAACGTCACAGGACGATCGGGTTTTTAGATTTTGCATTGATCGAGAGATACCTAAATTTCACCCAGGAGGATTACAATGAATACTCGATTTTTAGACGCTTGTTGGGGTAAGCCGGTGGACCGAGTGCCGGTATGGCTTATGCGCCAGGCTGGCCGTTATCTCCCCGACTACATGCGCGTCCGTTCCAAATGCACCTTCCTGGAACTCTGCAAGACCCCGGAACTCGCCGCTGAGGTGACCATTCAGCCGGTGGACATCCTGGGCGTCGATGCCGCGATCCTCTTCTCCGACATCCTCACCCCGATCGAGCCGATGGGGATGGAACTCGACTTCACCCCGGGCCCGGTCTTCACCAAGCCGATCCGCACCATGGCCGACGTCGAGGCGCTCAAGATCCCGAAGATGGAGACCGACGTCCCCTACGTGCTGGACGCCGTGAAGCTGCTCAGGAAGGAACTGGCCGCCAAGGTGCCCCTGATCGGCTTCGGCGGCGCCCCCTTCACCCTCGCCTGCTACATGGTCGAAGGGAAGGGATCCAAGGATTTCGCCGCGCTCAAGAAGATGATGTACGCGGAGCCCGAGATCTACGCGGCCCTCATGGACAAGATCACCACCATGGACATGGAGTACCTGAATGCCCAGATAGCAGCCGGCGCACAGGCCATCCAGATCTTCGACACCTGGGGTGGCATGCTTTCCCCGTCCGACTACGAGCGCTACGTCCTCCCCTACACCCAGCGCCTCATCAACGGCCTGAACCGCACCAACGTCCCGGTCATCCACTTCGTGAAGGGCGCCGGCACCATGCTGGAGATCGTCAAGCAGGCCGGCGGCGACGTCATGGGCCTCGACTGGCACGTCAACCTGGGCAAGGCCCGCGACATCCTGGGCAACATGGCGGTGCAGGGGAACCTCGACCCGACCGTGCTCTTCGCTCCCAAGGAGATCATCGAGCGCGAGGTCAAGCGCGTGCTTGACGAGAACGCCGGCAGACCGGGCCTCATCTTCAACCTGGGGCACGGCATCCTCCCGACCGTCCCCCCCGAAAACGCCATCTTCATGGTCGACTGCGTGCACCGACTGACGCAGAAATAGTATAGGACCACAGACAAGGGCGGCCGATGAGGCCGCCCTTCTTGTTGACCCCGTAAAAAAAGGATCCGGCGGTCGGTTTGCCGCGGCCGGCACCGGCGCCTGACCTGCCAGGAGCGCACCATGCTTAGGCTTTTCAAGATAGACAACGGGCTCATCAAGGAGATGGATTCCCAGAGGGAAGACCTCCCGAACCAGATCCTCAAGGCCGACTGGATCGACGCGCACGAGCCGGACGACGACGAGAGGGACCTCCTTGAGTTGCTGCTGCACACCGACATCCCGGAGTCGGACGAGGTAGACGAGATCGAGACCTCCGCCCGCTGCTTCGTGGACGCGGCCGGGATCCACGTACACCCGCTGTTCCTTTCCCAGAGCGAGGGGCGTCACATGACGCTCACCGTCGCCTGCATCCTGCAGCAAAAGCACCTGATCACCATCCGCGAGGGAGACCTCGCCGACTTCCGCCTGCTGCGCATGCGCGCCCGCAGGGGGCACGTCGAGTGCCGCTCCCCGGCCGAGCTCCTGGTAACCCTGCTCGACCAGAAGGTGGAGAACCACGCGGACACCCTCGAGGACATCCACCGCCAGCTCGAAGGGGTGAGCCACCTGGTGCTCGAAGACGACAAGTCGGAGCTTGAGGACGCCATCGGGAAACTGGCCCGGCTCGAGGACAGCAACGGGAAGATCCGCCTCTGCCTCATGGATACCCAGAGGGACATCTCGTTTCTGCTGCGCCACCTGCGGGACCGCACCGACCAGACCGAGACGCTCAGGGAGATCGCCCGGGACGTCGAGACGCTCATGTCGCACACCACCTTCCTGTTCGACAAGATCAACTTCCTCATGGACTCGACCCAGGGCTTCATCAACATCGAGCAGAACCAGATCATCAAGATCTTTTCCATCGCGGCGGTGGTCTTTCTCCCACCTACCCTGGTGGCCAGCATCTACGGCATGAACTTCGATGTCATGCCCGAACTCAAGATGGGACTTGGCTATCCCTGGGCCCTTTTCCTGATGATTGTGTCCGGGTTCGCTCCCTACTGGTATTTCAAGCGCAAAGGGTGGTTGTAACGCCCCAGCACGCGCAAAATGTGATCTTTGGTCGTTGTATACGTATAAATGGATGATTTACAGTTTGTGAGAAAAATGCTATAAGGCGCTTGAATTTATCTCATTGAGGCGGTCTTATGGCGAAGAAGGCGGTTCTGGCAGCGGCGGCAGCACTGGTACTTTCCTTTTCCTTACCTGAAGCATGGGCAACCAACGGTGACACCCTGATCGGCGTGGCGCCCGCGGCACGTGCCATGGGTGGAGCCGGCGTCGCGGCGCCTCAGGATGCCATCAGCGCCATCTTCGCCAACCCCGCCGCGGTCTGCATGGGCCCCTACTGCCCCGGCAGCGAGTTCGTCTTCGCCTCGACGGTCTACAACCCCTCAGTCAAGGCCACCGTCAGGGTCGGCTCCAACACGACGACGGCCAAGAGCGGCATGGAGCCCTTCGTCATCCCGGCGGTCGGCATGATCACCCCGATCAGCGACCGCCTGCGCTTCGGGCTCGGCATGTTCGGCATCACCGGGATGGGGGTCGATTACCGCAACAAGGGGATCGATCTCAACCCGTTAACCCCCGGTGGCGAGGGGGACATCTACACCCAGCTGCAGATCCTCAAGTTCGCCCCCAACGTTGCCTTCCTGGTAACCCCGGACTTCTCCATCGGCACCTCGATGCACCTGCTCTACGGTTCACTGGACCTCGGCGAGGGGACCGCCCACAACTACGGATTCGGCGAGCAGTTCGGGGCCCTCTACCGCATCGGCTCCTGGTCGCTGGGGGCGAGCTACACCACCCAGGAAAAGATGTCGCACCAGAACGTCACGGACTTCGGCATCGGGCCGCAAAAGCGTGAGCTGGACATGGAGTCGCCGCGCAACGCCTCGGCCGGCGTCGCCTGGCGCCCCAGCGACCAGCTGCTCCTGGAAGCCGATGTGAAGTGGCTGAACTGGGCGGATGCCGAGGGGTACAAGGATTTCGACTGGAGGAACCAGTGGGTCTACGCCCTGGGGGCGCAGTACAAGGACCCCGACGGGCTCACCCTGCGCCTTGGTTACAACTACGGCAAGAGCCCGGTCCGCCTGCACAAAGGGTTCGATGCCTCGGGGACCAGCAACGTGCAGGGAAACGCGGTGCCGACGCTGTTGTACGAGTACCTGCGCATGATCGGCTTCCCGGCCATCGCCGAACACCATTTCACCTTCGGGGTCGGGTACCAGTTTTCCAGCCGCTTCGAGGCCCATGTCGGCGGTATGTGCGCCCTCGACAACAGCATCAGCGAAACCGACTCGAGCGGGACCTTCTCCTTCGGGTCCAAGGTGCGGGAAACCTCCTACGACCTGGGCCTTATCTGGCACTTCATGTAATACCGACCGCAGCCCCCCTTCCCAGGGGGGCTTTTCTCTTTCCTCCCCTCCCCTGCCGTAACCTCTTCGTCTCCGCCGTCGCCCTTGCTAAAGTCCTCAAGTACCTTTCCTGTTTGCCGATACGTCAACCAGATATCGAGACTGTTTCGGCTGCCCCGCCACTGACATCAGCCGCACCGCCGCCTGGCCGCCAAGGAAGCTGCGGCGCCGATGGCCTGTCCTGAGAGAACCTTGTCATGCAGTTCATACTACGCTGGCACATCCTGATTCTGTTCCTGCTGGTCCTCATCCCTTTGGGGCGTGCCCACGCAGCCCCTTTACCCTCCGGCCGACCCACGGTCATCGAGGTCGGTGTGCAGCCCCTGGGGTATCCGGCGGCCATGATCGGGACGGTGCTGGGGCATGATGCCATTCTGAGACGGGAACTGGCTGCGTCGGGCTACTCCCTCAAGTTGGTCCCCTTCCGTAAAGGCAACGACATGGTCGACCTGATCGGCACTTCGCTCAGTGCCGCGATCGTGGGAGACATGCCCGCCATCAGGATGGCGATCCGTAGCGACGTCTGCATGGTGGGGCTGACCAAGAAGACCTTCACCTCCGTGGTGGCACGGAACATATCGCTGCTGGCACAGCTGAAAAGGAAGCGGGTGGGGTACCCGGAGGGGTCGTCGGCGCATCACACGCTGCTGCAGGCCCTGGCAAGCGTCGGTCTGACCGAGCAGGATGTCAGGCTGGTCCCGATGGACATAGACGCCATGCCCGCCTCGATTGAAGCGGGAGATGTGGACGCCTTCGTCGCCTGGGAGCCCGCTCCGACCCTGACGTTGGTCAAGAACACGGAGGCGCGGGTGCTGTTCCGGGGCGCAAGCAGCGACTTTTTCCTCGTTTCGGGGAGCCTGGTGCGCCGCGATCCGCAGGCGGCGCTGTCACTTTCCGCCGCCCTGGTGCGGGCCCTGAACTGGTTGCGCCAGAGCAACGCCAACCTGCAGCAGGCGGCGCTCTGGGCGGCAAAGGATGCCGAGTCGCTGAACCCGCGCCTGCAGAAACTGCCGCAAACCCACGTCATCGAGATAACTCGCCGTGAGATCCTCGACGTTCCGGCGGCGCCGGTCATCGTGAGGCTCTCGGGGCACCCCCCCTTGAAGGAGGAATTCTATTTCCTCAAGAAATTGGGAAAGATCCCCGCAGGTGCCGACTATCAAAGGGTGGAGCGGGCTTTCGCCTATGACGGGCTGCAGCAGGTACTGAAGTCCCCCCAGCGCTACCGGCTGGGTGAGTTCGAGTATAGGCCGTGAACGCGCCGAGAAAGGGCAAGCGAAGATTGCAGGGTATACGCGATCGCATCATCGCCTATTTCGGCGTGTTATCGCTACTGGGCGGTGGCTCCCTGCTCCTGGTCCTGGTCTACGGCGCCCCGTGGCTGGGGATCGAGGGGATTCACGGCTTGAAGCAGGCGGAGATTGTCCGAACCCTGGAAAACGCCGCGGACCTGAAGAAGCAATCCATCCTCACCTGGCTCGCGTCGCGCCGCTCGGAACTCGCGGTAGTGGCCAACTCCAGCGATTTCGTCGAGAAGGCGGCGGCGCTCCTCAAAGAGGAGGCGACCCGGGCCGTCCCCCCCCAAGAGAGGGCCCGGTTCCTTTCCCAGCACTTACTCACCCTCAAGCGAACCTCCCCCGACACCTATGACAGCCTGGCACTGGTGACCCAGACCAGGAAGATCATTGCCGCAAGTGATCCGGACCAGGTCGGGGGGAGCTATCGTTACGGCGACTTCCTGGACACGGCCTTCACTGTGGGGGCCACCGAGCAGATCGGCACGGCCTGGGCCGAGGGGCACCCGGTGATCCTGATCTCGCGGCAGGTTGTGACCAGGGACAGGGCCGGCCGGGAAACAGGAGAGGTGCCGGCGGTCCTGGTAGGAGTAACCAGGCCCCAGCAGAGCCTGGAGGCGTTGGCGCTGCTCCCCGGAATCGCGGATGCCGCTGGGAACCAGATGATTCTGGTCGGGGCGCAGGGGGAGCTCCTGGCGTCGGTGCCGGAGCGCAGGCCGGGGGAGGCGGCGCACGACCCGCTGATGACGAGACTGTCGCAACAGGCCATGACCATGACCGAATCCTCCCGT
Source organism: Geomonas diazotrophica (assembly GCF_019063885.1). Classification (NCBI taxonomy): domain Bacteria; kingdom Pseudomonadati; phylum Thermodesulfobacteriota; class Desulfuromonadia; order Geobacterales; family Geobacteraceae; genus Geomonas; species Geomonas diazotrophica. The sequence continues at coordinate 4,454,024 of NZ_CP077684.1, forward strand.
CTGGAGACCTTGGAGGATGGGCGCCGGATCCTTGCCGCATACCGCTTCATGCCACTGGGGGCGGCGCAGGGATGGGGGATAGCCGTGGCAATCGACCAGGAAAAGGCCTTTGCGCCCCTGGTCTCCACGAAGACTCGGGCCGCCCTTTTCGGGCTGGGCATGATCGCCATTGCGCTGCTGCTGGTGAGCTGGGGTGGGGAGAGGGTCGCCGGACCGATCAGGGAGCTGAGAAACACCGTGCTGGCCCTGGAGCAGGGGGATCTGTCGGCGAGGTCCGTGGCAAAGAGAGGTGTGCCCCAGGAAATCGTCGATCTGGCGGCAACCTTCAACAGCATGGCCAGGCGGATCGAGGACTCGCACCAGGAACTGGAGAGGAAGGTCGCCGAGAGAACCAAAGAGCTGCGCCACGAGAAGGAGAATGCGCGGCGCTACCTGGACCTGGCCGGCGCCATGCTGGTGCTGCTGGGGAGCGACGGCTGCATCGGGATGATCAACAGGGCCGGGGCACAGCTCCTGGGCGCCTCCGAGGGAGAGCTCCTCGGGGTGAACTGGTTCGACAACTTCCTCCCTCCAGATCAGCAGCAGGGGGTTCGCGAGGTCTTCGACAGCCTCATGCGGGGCGAGCAGCAGCTCCTCGAATTCTATGAAAACCACATCCTGACCCGGGACAAGGGTGAGCGGCTCATCTCCTGGCACAACATCCTGTTGCGGGACGAGGAAGGGAACATCCAGGGGGTGCTGAGTTCCGGCGAGGACATCACCCTGAAACGGCAGGCCGAGCTTGAACGCGGCGAACTCGAGCGGCAGCTGCTCCACACCCAGAAGCTGGAGAGCCTCGGGGTGCTCGCGGGCGGCATCGCGCACGATTTCAACAACCTGCTCATGGCGATCGGCGGCAACGTCGAACTGGTGCGCCACGTGCTGGAGCAGGACAGCCCGGCGATCAAGTACCTGGAGAATGCCCACCAGGCGACCAAGCGGGCGGGGGACCTGACCAGACAGATGCTGGCTTATTCGGGGAAGGGGGGGTACAGCGTCAAGCTGGTGGACCTGAACCGCCTTGTGGGGGAGAACGTCGACCTCATGAAGGCTTCACTGCGCAAGGGTGCCACCGTCGCGGTCCAGTTGCAGCAGGGGCTCCCGCTCCTTGAGGCAGACCCGGGGCAGATGCAGCAGGTGATCGTCAACCTGGTGACCAACGCCATCGAGGCGGCAGGGGAGGGGAGGGCGATAACCGTGACGACCGGAGTGGCGAGTTTAGGCGCGACGCAACTGGCAAAAAGCCGACTGGAGCAAAAGCCTCAGCCGGGAACCTTCCTTTCCATCGAGGTCGCAGACAACGGCTGCGGAATGGATCGGGCGACCAGCGAGCGTATGTTCGACCCGTTCTTCTCCACGAAGTTCACTGGGAGGGGGCTGGGACTTTCGGCGGTACAGGGGATCGTCAGGGGGCATGGAGGCGCCATTTTCGTGGAGAGCGGACCGGGGGCAGGGACCAGGGTGAAGGTCCTCTTCCCAGCCTCTGGGCCAGGCAGTGCGGCGAGCACCGGTGACATGGTGCAGGCGGAGCAGGGCAGACCTGTCGCAAGGGAAACCGTGCTGGAAAGGGCACTGGCAAAGCAGGGAGGGGGCAAGGAAATTCCCTCGACCGAGGTTGCGGCGTCTGCGGTGGCGGAAGAGCCTGACGCGGAAGTGCCGGAGATGGTATTGATCGTGGATGACGAGGAGATGGTGCGCATGGTATGTCGCGCCATGCTCCGCGGACTGGGATATCGCACCATGGTCGCCTCGGACGGCCCGGAGGCCGTGGCGCTGTTCCGGGAGCACGCGGCGGAGATCGGGGTGGTGATCATGGACCTCTCCATGCCCCAGATGGACGGCATGACCGCTGCGGAGCACCTGCGCAGCATCCGGCCCGACGTGCGCATCGTCCTTTCCAGCGGTTTCAGCGCGGCAGAAGAGGCGAGGCGGCTGTCGGGACACCAGGGCGCGCAGTTCATCCAGAAGCCGTACGACCTGGTGTCCCTGAAAAAGGTGCTGGGCCAGGTGGACCCTGGCCCAGCACGATAAAACGCATGTCACCGGCGTCCCGCACCTCACTTTAGCTGAGGGTGGGGCGTATCGTCCGAACTCGGCGGCAGCAGCGGGTAGTGAAGCCTCGGCTGCCGCCCGGTCAACGTCTTCAGAAAAGCGACCGTATCCTCCACTTCGCCTTCCTTCAGCTTCACCCCAAGTTGAGCCGAACTCATCACAACCACCGCATCGTAGAGTTTCCATACCTTTCCCGAATGGAAATAGGGCTGGGTTACGGCGACGTTGCGCAGCGATGGAGCCTTGAAAACATAGCGGTCGCTTTCCGTGTTGGTGACCATGAAGCGGCCGGTATCCCCCGACGGTCGGATTTCGGTAGCGGGTGCCTCCCTGACACCGAACGGGTAGTAGCCGACGCCCCCCACGTTGGTTCCGGCATGGCACGGCGCGCAACCCTTGTCCATGAAGATGCGCAAGCCCCGTTTTTCCCTGGCGTTCAAGGCCGCGGCATCACCTTTCAGGAAGCGGTCGAACGGGGAGTCCGGGGTGAGCAGAGTTGCCTCGAACACCTCGATCGCCCTGGCCATGTTGTCGAAACTAACAGGGTCGGCGGCACGGGGGAAGGCGGCTTTGAACAGCGGCGCATAGCCGGGGATGCTTTTCAGCGTCTTCACCACAAGTTCCGGGTTGCTGTTCATCTCGACCGCCGCCTGCACCGGGCCCTTGGCCTGGGTCTGCAAGTCCTTGGCCCTCCCGTCCCAGAACTGCGCCACGTCGAACACCGCGTTGAACACGGTGGGGGAGTTGCGAGGCCCTTTCTGCCAGCCATGTCCCGTCGAAGTCTCCTGGAGGTCGGCTCCTGCCAGTCCCACGTTGTGGCAGGTGTTGCAGCTGATGAGCTGCGAGGAGGAAAGCCGTGGATCGAAAAACAGCTTTGCGCCCAGATCGAGCTTCGCCGCCGTGGCCGGATTCCCCTTGAGGGGAGGGGCCTTGGTCGGGATCGGGTTGAACAGCTTGTTGGCGCGCGACATCAGGTCGTCCGCGGCAAATGCGGAGTTGCAGAGGCAAAGCGGCACGAGTAGAAACAAATGCATCCTTTTCATGTGGCCTCCCTTCATGGTGGAGTGGCAAACCATTAAACGTTACTTGCGTATTGGGCGCTGTCAACCCGTCAGCGGGCGAGAGGAAGGTCCTTAAGGCTGTAGGGGCAAATAACCATTTGCCCAGCCGCAGGTGCCTTGGGGACGGTTGCAGGCGGGCGAGGTGCGGATGCGGTAAAGGCGGGCGAATGATTATTCGCCCCTACGGTGGATGTGGGGAGGCTGGCAGGTAAGGGTTTGTAGGGGCAAATAACCATTTGCCCAGCCGCAGGTGCCTTGGGGATGGTTGCAGGCGGGAGAGGTGTGGATGCGATAAAGGCGGGCGAATGATTATTCGCCCCTACGGTGGATGTGGGGAGGCTGGCAGGTGAGGGTTTGTAGGGGCAAATAACCATTTGCCCAGCCGCAGGTGACCGGGGATGGTTGCAGGCGGGCGAGGTGTGGATGCGATAAAGGCGGGCGAATGATTATTCGCCCCTACGGTGGATGTGGAGAGGCTGGCAGGTAAGGGTTTGTAGGGGCAAATAACCATTTGCCCAGCCGAAGGTGCCTTGGGCATGGTTAACGGCAGGAGAGGTGCGGATGCGGGAAAGGCGGGCGAATGATTATTCGCCCCTACAGTGGATGTGGGGAGGCCGGCAGGTAAGGGTTTGTAGGGGCAAATAACCATTTGCCCAGCCGCAGGTGCCTTGGGGACGGTTGCAGGCGGGAGAGGTGTGGATGCGTTGCGAAACCTTGCTGGTGGCGCAAAAAGAAAGGGGGCCTTGCGGCCCCCTCGTTACTTCAAATCTTGTTGCGCGGTCCTCAGCGCTTCAGGTACTGGTCGATGGCTGCTGCGGCGCGCTTGCCGTCACCCATGGCCAGGATGACGGTCGCGCCGCCCCTGACGATGTCGCCGCCGGCAAAGACGCCGGGGATGCTGGTCTGCCCCTCTTCGTCGGCCACGACGTTGCCCCATTTGTTCAGGCTGAGATCAGGCGCGGTGGCGGTGAGGAGCGGGTTGGCGTTGGTCCCGACCGCGTTGATCACGATGCCGGCGGGAATGTCGAACTCCGAGCCGTCAACCGCCTGCGGGCGGCGCCGCCCGGAATCGTCGGCCGGGCCCAGCTCCATCTTCTGGCAGCGCAGCGCGGATACCCAGCCGTCTTCGGTGCCAATTATGGCGACGGGGGCTGTCAGCATGACGAATTCCACCCCTTCCTCCTTGGCGTGCTTGATCTCCTCGATCCTGGCCGGCATCTCGGCCTCGCCGCGACGGTAGATGATCATGGCGCGCTTGGCGCCTAGCCTGCGGGCGGTCCTGACGCAGTCCATGGCGGTGTTGCCGCCGCCGATGACGGCGACCTCGTCGCGCTGCAATATCGGCGTCGCGCTGTCCTCCTTGCGCCCGGCCTCCATGAGGTTGACGCGGGTGAGGAACTCGTTGGCGGCGTAGACCCCTTTCAGGTTCTCCCCGGGGATGTTAAGCATGGTGGGAAGACCGGCTCCGTTGGCGATGAAGACGGCGTCGAAATCGTCGCGCAGCTCGGCGACGGTCAGGGTCTTGCCGATGATCACGTTGCACTCGATGCCGACGCCCAGCTCGAGGAGAACCGCCACCTCGCGGTCAATGATCTCCTTGGGGAGACGGAACTCGGGGATGCCGTAGCGGAGCACCCCGCCGGTGTCGTGCAGCGCCTCGAAGATGGTGACCTGGTGTCCCATCCGGGCCAGTTCACCGGCCGCGGTGAGCCCGGCGGGGCCGCAGCCGACAACGGCGACCGTTTTGCCGGTCGGCTCGGGCTTCGCCGCTTTGAGCAGGCGATCCGGGTGCAGCATGGCCCAGTCCGCCACGTAGCGCTCCAGGTAGCCGATGGCCACGGCGTCGCCTTTCTTGCCGCGCACGCAAAGGGCCTCACACTGGGTCTCCTGCGGACAGACCCTGCCGCAGACCGCGGGGAGGGCGTTGTCGCCGCGCAGGATCTGGGTGGCCTTGGGCAGGTCGTCGCAGGCCAGGGCGTCGATGAACTCGGGGATGGAGACCCCGACCGGGCAGCCGGCCACGCAGTTCCTGGTCTTGCACTGCAGGCAGCGCTGCGCCTCGGAAAGCGCCTGGTCTGCGGAGAGACCCAGGTTGACCTCCTCGAAGTTGGTGCTCCGTTCGTCCGCCGGCAGTTCCGGCATGTGGACCCTATCTATAGCCATCCTCTCTTTGGGGGACAGGTCGTTGCTCACTTTGCCACCTCCTTAGCCAGTTTGCAGCCCTCGGCTGCGTGCCTTGTCGCCTCTTCCTTGCGATAGCTGGTCAGGCGGTCGGAGAGACCGTCGAAGTCCACCAGGTGCGCGTCGAACTCCGGTCCGTCCACACAGGCGAACTTGGTTTCGGTGCCCACCTGAACGCGGCAGCCGCCGCACATCCCGGTGCCGTCGATCATGATCGGGTTGAGGCTCACGATGGTCTCGATCCCCGGCTCACGGGTCAGGTTGGCAACCGCCTTCATCATCGGGACCGGACCCACGGCGAAGACGGCCTGCGGCGCGCGGGCGGGGTCGGCGATCATCTCGGAAAGCGGACCGGTGACGAATCCCTTGTAGCCCAGGCTGCCGTCCTCGGTGGTGATCAGCAGGTTCTTGGACAGCGCTCCCAGTTCATCCGCCAGGATGACGTAGCGTTCCGAGCGTCCGCCGATGATGGTCGTGATCTCGTTGCCGGCCTCGGCAAGCGCCTTCACCAGCGGGAAAAGGACGGCGGTGCCTACGCCGCCACCCACACAGACGACCCGGCCCCAGTTGGTGATATGGGTCTCTTTGCCCAGAGGGCCCGCCACGTCGCGAATGAAGCCGCCGACCGGGGTCGAGACGATCTTTCGTGTCGAGGCGCCGATGGCCTGTATGAACAGGGTGATGGTCCCGGCGGCCGGGTCCGCGTCGCCGATGGTCAGCGGGATCCGCTCTTCGCCTTGAGCCAGCCTGACCATGACGAACTGTCCCGCCTTCCTGGCCCGTGCGATCCGGGGAGCGACCAACACCATCTTGTGGAGATTTTCCGCGAGAATCTCGTTGCTTACAACTTGGAACATTGGGGTCACCTTTTTTAGAGGGGAGTGTGTTGCAGCTGTTTTAGCGTAGTGAATACGATATCAGCAGCAAGGGGGGGAGGGCAAGGAAGTATACGTAAAGGCAGGGGTAATGAACGTGTGACAATGGAGAATCGACAATGGGAGACGTCCGCCTTGTGCATACCCTCTCCCAGAAGGAGAGGGGGAGTTCGCCGGAGGGGGAACTCGCTTTATAAGGGAGTTGGCCCTGACCCGGGTGCGGCTCCCGGCCCCGGTAGGGGAGGGGGCTACGCTTTGACCTTATAGGTCGCGCAGATGATCCCGGCGAAGATCAGGACGATGCCGGCGACGTGGAAGGGCTGCAGCCGCTCGCCCAGGAAAATCACGGCCATGACGGTGCTGAAGGCGGGCATCAGGTGCACGAACTGCCCACCCACGTGCGGTCCCACAAGCCGCAGCCCGCGGTTCCATGCGGTGAAGGCGACGACCGAGGCGAGGACGCCCACGTACAGGACGCTGAGAACGGTGGGGAGGTTGAAGGTCATCAAGTGACCTTGGGAGATCTCGTAGCCGTAGAAGGGGATCAGCAGCACCAGGCCGCACACGGTCATGGAGAACAGGAACACGAACGGGTTCAGCCCCTGCGGGTAGCGCTTGATCGCAACGGAATAGAGTCCCCAGGCGATGGCGGCGAGGAGCACCAGGAGGTCGCCGCGGTTGAAACTCAAGGTGAGGATGCGGGTCGGGTCGCCCCGCAGGATGATGGCGGCGACGCCGACCAGGGAAAGGGCGATGCCGGCGTGCTGGCGCAGCATGACCCGCTGCCCGTAGAAGAGGCGGGCAAACATGATGATGAAGATCGGGATGGCGGAGTTGACCAGTGCCGCGTTGATTGCCGTGGTCCAGTGCATCGCCGTGTAGATCAGGAAGTTGAAGAGGGTGACGCCGAAGAGGCCGGAAATCCCGATGAGCGGGAGGTTGGCCCGGACGATGGGCCACTGTTCGCGCAGTCGCGGCAGCACCACCGGGAGAAGCACTATAAGAGCCACCACCCAGCGCCAGAACACGAACCCGGCAGGGGGAATGACGTTGTTCATCGCCCGGCTGATCACGAAGTTGCCGGACCAGATCAGGGCGCTCAAGGTAAGAAGGAGGTACGGCATAGGCGGAACCTGTTGCGGCGAAGATTTCGTCCACTCCCCCTCGCCCAACGGGAGAGGGCCGGGGTGAGGGCGGCGCCAAGGCGGAAAGACTCGCTCATTTTAAGCACTTGGTCAAGCGAATTGAACAGGGATAAAAGGGATAAAGGCGGATAAAGAGCTATGAAGGCTTATCTAAACAAAACCCTCCCCCGAAGGGGGAGGGCAGGGGAGGGGGAGTCGGTTCAAATCGTTGGGCCTTCGCTCGGTCGGTCTAGAACTCCTGCGACATCGCCTTCACCTGGCGGGCGGTGAAGACCGGGCCGTCCTTGCAGACGTAGACGTTGCCGACGTTGCAGCGGCCGCACTTGCCGACGCCGCACTTCATCCGGTTCTCCAAGGTCGTGTAGATGTTGTCGTCCGAGAAGCCGAGACGCTCGAGCACCGGGAGGGTGAACTTGATCATGATCGGCGGCCCGCAGACCAGCGCGATGGTGTTCTCGGAGCTGGGAGCCGCTTCCTCCAGCACGGTGGGAACGAAACCTACCTTGCCGTCGAAATCGGGACCGGCGCCGCCTGGATCCACGCACTTCACCAGGCGCACGTCGCCGCGCTCCTGCCACTCCTTCAGTTCGTGCTTGTAGACCAGGTCCGCCTCGGAACGGGCGCCGTAGACGATGGTGATGTCCTTGAACTGGTCGCGCAGGTCCAGGCAGTTCCAGATCACGGTCCTAAGCGGCGGCAGGGCGATGCCCCCGGCGATGAAGACCAGGCTTTTGCCGTAGAACTCCTCGATGGGGAAGGAGTTGCCGTAGGGGCCGCGTACGCCGACGGTGTCGCCGACCTCGAGCCTTCTCAGAGATTCGGTGACCCGCCCCACGCTCCTGAAGCAGCACTCGATGTACCCCTTGCGGGTCGGTGCCGAGGCGATGCAGAAGGTCGATTCGCCGAAGCCGAAGGAGGAGTATTCGGCGAACTGGCCGGCGCGGAAGCTGAAGTTCTCTCGGACCTTTTCGTCCTGGAAGACCAGGCGCAGGGTCCTGACGTCCGGGGTCTCGTCGACGATGGCCTCGATGGTGGCAAGGTTGGGGAGGTAGATGTTGTCTGATTTGCACATAGGCTTTGTCTCTCGTAAGGCGTTTAACAGGGATAAAAGGGATACAGGGGATAAAACCTCAGGCTTTTGTTGTTATCCCTTTTATCCCCTTTATCCCTGTTCGTTTTAGTCCTGCTTGCTGTTGATGGTCTCCAGGATTTCGGCGATGTCGATGCCGACCGGGCAGGCGCGGATGCAGCGGCCGCAGCCGGTGCAAAGGGTCTTGCCGAACTTGTCATCGTAGTACTTGAACTTGTGCATGATGCGGTTTCGGTAGCGCTTGTTCTGAACGTCACGCGGGTTGTGGCCCGAGGCGTGGTTGGTGAACTTGGCGAAACCGCAGGCGTCCCAGTGCTTGCGCCTGACGCCGTCATCCGTGCTCCCTTCGTCGTTGATGTCGAAGCAGTGGCAGGCGGGACAGATGAAGGCGCAGGCGCCGCAGCCGACGCAGATGTCGGCGATCTTCTCCCAGAGCGGATCCTCGAAGTGCTCTTCCAGCCACTTCTTGATCTTGGCCAGGTCGAGCTTCTCGACTGCCTGGTCCACGAACGGTACCGGCTCGGTGCCCGCCCCATCCGCGAAGAGGTTTGGGTGCGCCGCCACCAGGGCCTGCCCCTTTTCCGTCACCGCTTTGCAGGCGTAGGAGCCGTCTTTCAGCGGGGTAAGGAACAGGTCGCTCCCCCCCTCGGCGTCCGGCGCGAGGCCTACGGCGCGGCAGAAGCAGGCGTCGTCCCCCTTGGTGCAGGCGATCCCCACGATGGTGCTCTTGCGGCGGCGCTCAAGGTAGAACTCGTCGTTGTAGTCCCAGGACATGACGGCGTCCAGGATGGCGGGGGAGCCGGCGTCGCAGGGAGGCGCGCCGATCAGCACCGTTTCCGGGAATTTCGAGCGGTCCACGTCGGTCACCTTCATGGCGCCGTTTTCCCGCTTGTAGGAGAGGATGTCCTCGCAGATCGGGAAGAACAGCTCCTTGGAGGAGCGGCGCGGCAGCGCGTCGAGGGTGAGGTCCGAGCCTGCTGCGAGCGGTTCGTAGAGGACCACCGATCCCGACAACTTCGGGCCCACCACGAGTTTGGCTTCCTTGACCAGGAGGTCGATCAGATTGCGAAGGTTCTGTTCCGTAATGATCTGCGGCATAAGAGTCTCTTTGTATTGGCCTTCTCCACTCTCCCTCCGGGAGGGGGACAGGGGTGAGGGCGCTGCTGGCTTGTGTGATGGTGCTCCGACGTTGCTCCTCCCCCCGGAGGAGGGAGGGGACCTTATTCTACTTGATGAACGACTGGTCGTCGTCTTCCTTGTACTGGTTGAGCGGTCCCTTCTCCACCGGGTTCAGTCCGGCCTCGAAGTCGTAGAGTTCCTTCAGTTCCTTCGCCATGCGGCGGTTCAACAGGTTCAGAGGGATATCCATGGGGCAGACCCGCTCGCACTCTGCACAGCCGCCGCAACGCCCGGCGAGGTGCATGGCACGCACGAGATGCCAGGCCATGTTGCCGGCGGGGCGGGGCGAGCTTTCCACGGCCTGCGGGCGGTTCTTGTCGCACAGGCACTGCTCGCAGTAGCAGAAGGGGCAGACCTGGCGACAGGCCATGCAGCGGATACAGCGCGAGAAATGCTCCTTCCAGAAGGCCCAACGCTCAGCCTGCGGCATCGCCTCGATGCGGGCCATCTCCTCAGCCTCCTCCGGCGTCAGGTCGGCGAGCTCGGTGTGGGTTCCGGCGGCGACGTCGGCCCCGTCCGGCAGGTGCACCGAGCACTCGCGGCACTTCCGGGCTATGTTGGCCTCGGTGAGGGTGCCGGTGCGCTCCGCGCCGAAGCCGTACACCCCGGGGCAGACCACGCCGATGATGAAGAGTTCCTCCCGCTGGAGCTGCGACTCGGTGATCAGGCCGGCCAGGGCGCGCATGTCGCAACCCTTGGCGACGATGCCGACTTTGCCCTTTTTCAGCACCCCCTTCTTGGCCTTGGTGAGGTAGACCGAGAGGTTGTTGACGCAGGCGGGCGAGAAGATGAGCTTCCCGGCTTCCTCCGCCGTGGTGACCAGCGCGGGGCTGGCGGTCCCTTTGCGGCGGCCGGGGAGGTAGCCGACCACACCGACGACCGTCTCATCCTTCAGGATCTGCACAGCTTCCTTGCGGATCGCCTCGGTGATCGCCTCGTAGTAGGCCGGTTCGATGCAGGTGACGTGGGTCTTGCTTGCTTTAGCGTTCATGTCGTTGTCCGTGGACGCGCGGTGGGTGCCGGCGCGGATGTTAGCGGTCGGGAGCGAGAACCGTCCCCCTCCTTGACCCTCCCCTCCAGGGGAGAGGACTATTGTAGGGGCGAATAACCATTCGCCTGCCGTTGTCGCGTCTTGGCCTCGTCCTGCAATTGCACCGGTCGGGCGCCGGCGGCCGGGCAACATTATTTGCCCCTACAGCGTCAGGCGAAGGTTTGCGTAAAAACTAGCCGATGCTGTCGTACGCCTCTTTCAACTCCGGCGAATTGAGCACCTTGTCCGCCGAAGCCCCGGCGAAGGTCGACCACTGCTCCTCGTGTTCGAGCTCCTTGAATTCGGGCATCGGTCCCATGGTCCGCACCCGTTCGGTCAGCTCGGTCACCACGTCGACCCACTTCCCCCCCTCGGCAGCCGACACCCAGGAGAACTGGAGCCGGTTCAGGTCCACCCCGACGAAGCTCAGGAGAGCCCGGAAAGCGGCGAAGCGGCGCCGTGCGTGGAAGTTGCCCGCCATGTAGTGGCAGTCCCCGGGGTGGCACCCGGACACCAGCACCCCGTCCGCCCCCTTCTGGAAGGCGCGCAGGATGAAGACCGGGTCGATCCTCCCGGTGCAGGGGAACTTGAGCACCCGGACGTTGGAGGGGTACTGCATCCGGCTGGTGCCGGCGAGGTCCGCCCCCGCGTAGGTGCACCAGGTGCAGACGAAGGCGACTATCTTCGGTTCGAAGTCGTGTTGTTTTGTTTCAGCGTGCATGAAAACCTCAGAAGCCGTTCTACGTTCTATGTTCTGCGTTCTATGTTGAAGGCAGAACCAAGAGCGAGAATCGAAGTTGTTTAAGGTTTAAACGTAGAACCTAGAACTTAGAACATAGAACAGGTTTTAGCCGTTTAGAGCGCCTCTATCATCGCCATGATCTGCTCGTCGGTGTAGCCGTCGAGCTCGATGGACTTGGACGGGCAGGTTGCCTGGCAGGTGCCGCAGCCGCCGCAGACACCGGGGTTCACGTAGGCGACCTTCTTCACCAGGTTCCCCTGGCGGTCCCGAATCTCCTTCTCCTCGATGGCGCCGTAGGCGCAGACCTTCTTGCAGGCGAAACAGCCGACGCAGTACTTCTCGTTCACCTTGGCGACCACCGGGTCGCGCTCCAACTGGTCCTTGGCGAAGAGCGTCATCACCTTGGCCGCCGCTGCGGAGGCCTGGCTCACCGTGTCGGGGATGTCCTTGGGCCCCTGGCAGGCGCCGGCGAGATAGATCCCGGCGGTGGCGCACTCGACCGGCTTGAGCTTCGCGTGGGCCTCGGAGTAGAAGTTGTACTTGTCGTAGGAGATGCCGAGCTTCTGCGCCAAGAGGTCCGCGCCGTCCTGGGGCTGCACCGCGGTGGCCAGCACCACGAGGTCGGCCTCGATCTCGACCTGGGTACCGACCTGGATGTCGCTTCCCATTACCACGATCTTGTCGCCGCGCTGGTACATGCGCGACACCATCCCCCTGATGTAGACCGCTTCCTCTTCCTCGACCGCGCGGCGCCAGAACTCGTCGTATCCCTTGCCCGGGGTCCTCGCGTCCATGAAGAAGACGTAGGCCTGGCCGTCGTGCACCTTGTGGTGGTAGAGCATGGTGTGCTTGGCCGTGTACATGCAGCAGACCTTGGAGCAGTAGGAGATCCCCTTCTCCCTGGCGCGCGAACCGACGCACTGGATGAAGACCACCTGCTTGGGCTCCTTGCCGTCCGAGGGGCGCAGGATCTTGCCGCCGGTCGGGCCGGAGGCGGAGGCGAGGCGCTCGAAGGTCATGCCGTCGATGATGTCGGGGATGGTGCCGTAGCCGAATTCGCCGTACCCCTGGATCGGGCTACCTTCCGGTTTCCTGTCGATGGTGTAGAGCTTGAAGCCGGTGGCGACCACGATGGCGCCCACGTCCTCGACGGTAAAAGTATCTTTCTGTTCGTAATCCACCGCGCCCGGTCCGCAGACCTTGGCGCAGACGCCGCACTTGCCGCTTTGGAACATGGTGCAGTTCTCGCGGTCGATCACCGGGGTGTTGGGGACCGCCTGCGGGAATGGGACGTAGATGGCGGGGCGCATGCCGTGTCCCTGGTCGAACTCGTTGGGGATCTTCTTCTTCGGGCACTTGGTCATGCAGACGCCGCAGCCGGTGCACTTCTTCTCGTCCACCGAGCGCGCCTTGTGCTTCACGGTCACCTGGAAGTTGCCGATGTACCCTTCCACCTTCTCGATCTCGGAATAGGTGAACAGGGTGATGTTAGGGTGGTTGGCCACGTCGACCATCTTCGGTGTCATGATGCACTGGGAGCAGTCCAGCGTCGGGAAGGTCTCGGAGAGTTGCGCCATGTGGCCGCCGATGGAAGGATCGCGCTCCACCAGCACCACCTTGTGCCCGGCGTCGGCGATGTCGAGCGCCGCCTGGATGCCGGCGATGCCGCCGCCGATGACCAGCGCGCGCTTGGTGACCGGTACGGTGATCGGGGCGAGCGACTTCCCTTTCCTCACCCGCTCCACCATGAGCTTCACGATGTCCTTCGCCTTCGCGGTCGCCATGCCCCGGTCCTCGTGCACCCAGGAACAGTGCTCGCGGATGTTGGCCATCTCGCACAGGTACGGGTTCAGCCCCGCCGCCTCGGCCGCCTTGCGGAAGGTCTTTTCGTGCATGCGCGGGCTGCAGGCCGCCACCAGCACGCCGTCCAGCTTGTGCTCGGCGACCGCCTTCTTCAACAGGGTCTGTCCGGGGTCCGAACACATGTACTTGTAATCGCAGGAATAGGCTACCCCGGGGATCTCCCCCGCGGCCTTCGCCACCTGCTCCACATCCACGGTGCGGGAGATGTTCTCACCGCAGTGGCACACAAAAACGCCGATTCTGGACATAAGCTCCTCAATCCGTTGCTGCCGCCATGAGGCTAGAGCAGCTGTTTATCTCTCAACAGCGGTTTCGGGTCGGTGATGACGCTCTCGAAACCGAGGCTCTCCGAGGCTACCCCCATGGCCAGCGCCGCCAGCTGGGTGACGTAGAAAATGGGGACGTCGCGCTGGTCGGGGGCGCTCCCGCCGCGCAGCTCGGAGCCGAAGATGTTGCCGAACAGGGTGGAGTCGGGAGCGCCGTAGGCTTCCTTGATCTCCTTTTGGCGGATGTCCAGGTTGCCGTGGCACAAGGGGCAGGCGACCATGATGCAGTCCGCGCCGGCGATGCGCGCGCTCTCCAGGATGGCGTTGGAGAGTTTGAGCACCACGCCCGGGCGGGACAGGGTGAAGTTTGCGCCGCAGCACTCCATGCGGTGGCTCCACTTGACCGGCTCCGCCCCCAGCGCGCGCAGAAGGTCCTCCATGATGCTCGGGTCCTCGCAGTCGTCCAGCTCAGGTACCTCGGGCGGCCGGGTCAGCAGACAGCCGTAATAAGAGGCGACCTTGAGCCCCAAGAGCGGCTTCTTCACGCTCTCCTCGAGCCTGGCCAGACCGAACTCGCGGGCCAGGATCTCCAGGATGTGCTTGACCGGCTTGTTAATGGCCGCCGGCCCGTCGATCGCCACTTCGACCTGCTTTCTCTTGGTGTCGTCTTCTTTCAGGTGGTGCTGGGTGGTCTTAAGGCGTGAGAAGCAGGCGGCACAGGCGACGGCCAGGTCCCCCTCGACCTCTTCGGCCAGGGAGAGGTTCTTGGCGCAGAGCGAGAGCGACAAAAGCTCGTCCACGTTATGGGCGGGGGTGGCCCCGCAGCAGAACCAGTCCGGCACTTCCTTGAGACCCACGTTGAGCGCCTTGAACAGCGCGCGGGTGGAGATGTCGTATTCGCGCCCGGAGGCGTGCAGCGAGCAGCCCGGGTAATAGGAATAACTAAGACGTTTCTTGCCAGGTGTCACAGCGCCTCCCCTTTCTTGCGCATCTCTTCGATCCTCTTGAAGATCCCCTCGATGTCGGCGATGTTCTTGTTCTTTGAGTGGAACATCTTCAGCTTCCCTTTGGAGATCAGCTTGGGGCCGAGCATCAGGTCCTTCAGGAACTGCCCGCTCTTCATGTTGAAGGCGGCGCCCAGGCGCAGCTCGTACTGCCTGCCGTAGGTGCGGATGTTCTCGATGAAGAGGCGGTTGGCGAGCTGCACGTAACTTTCCTTGGAGGGGCCGTCCGCGTCCCAGGAGAGCTTTCTGAGCGCGTCCATGATCGCGGCGAGATCCACCTTGTTGGGGCAGCGGGTGGTGCAGGTCTCGCAGGAAGCGCAGTACCAGATGGAGCGCCCGGCCAGGATGCGCTGCCCCTGCCCCAACTGCAGCAGGCGCACCACCCTGTTGGGGGGATGCTCCATGAACGCGGACATTGGGCAGCCGGCAGAGCATTTGCCGCACTGGAAGCAGCGCCGCACCGAACTGCCGGAGAGTGCCTCCACCTTTTTCACGAAACCGACGTTCATGGTCTCGTTGGAGAGGTGCATCAACTTGTTTTTCACTGCTGACCTCGTGACTGGTTCATGGTCGTCCGACCACTTGGTTGATAAACGGCTAAAGATGATACGCCCAATGAAAGTCAAAAAGCAACTTTATGGATTTTGAAGAACGTTGTTTTAAAATATCGCTTTTTGCTGTCATACGAAAATTTCGAATGGACTATACGCCATTTTAAAACAAAAAAGCAAGCATTTGTTTTTGACAAAACTGGCTGAAAAAGAAGGACTTTTGTCAAAACATCTTTGAGGATGAGCGCTTCAGGCGGTGCTTTGACAGAAAAAAAATCGAAAAAAAGTGAAATTTTAGAACAAGCGATCGATTGTTATTGTCTCGGGCCAAAGTATCTGAAGTAGCGCAGGAATTGGTTAGAATTTTCCGATTCGGGGAAATTGTGGCTGCACAGGGGTTTGGTGGGGTCAAAACGGCGCGTTTACGTTTTTTTAAAACATCACCGGCTTATTATTGGAACCGGCAAATACTTTGACAGGAAAAGGGAAATGTAATAATACTACCGGCGCGTTATCTCGCGAGGTGAGCCATCGGCGAATTGAGAAGACTATACCGCTACATGCGCAACCGCTGGGGTGCCTACCTGTTGGGGGCCCTGCTGCTGGTGGGGACCAACCTGTGCGGGCTCGCCATTCCGTGGCTCTTGAAGCTGGCCATCGAGTCCCTGCAGTCACCGGCGAAGGCCGGGTACACCCCGGCGCAGTACGGCGGGCTGATCGCAGCCGCCGCCGTGGCGCAGGGAATCATCCGCGTCTTTTCCCGCACAACGCTCCTAAACGCCGGGCGCCGCATCGAGTACGAGCTGCGCGAGGACCTCTACGCGAAGCTGCTCACCCTGGATCGTACCTACTTCTCCAACTGGCGCACCGGCGACATCCTGTCCAGGCTTGCCAACGATCTCACCAACGTCAGGATGCTGCTCGGCTTCGGCGTCCTGAGTCTTTTGAACACGGTGGTGATCTACACTGCCTCCCTGATCCTCCTCACCCGCATTTCCCCGTTTCTCACCATATGCGCCGTGCTCCCCTTCCCGGTCATGATCCTGATCGTGAAGCAGATGAGCGCCAGCATGTTCCGCGTCTCGAAGCGGACACAGGAGGCGCTGGCCCGGCTCACCACCCGGGTCGAGGAGAACGTCTCCGCAGCAGCGGTGGTGCGGGCCTACTGCCGCGAGGAAGGGGAGATCGAAAGCTTCGGCGCCGTATGCGACAGCTACAGCGACGCCAGCATGGCGATGGCAAAGATCCGAGGGATGATGCTGCCGGTGATGGCGGCGACCGGAGCCATCGGCACCCTCGTCATCCTCTTTGTCGGCGGCAACCAGGTGATCCGCGGCGAGCTCACCCTGGGCGGTTTCGTCGCCTTCAACGGCTACCTTGCCATGCTGGTCTGGCCGACCATCATGTTCGGCTGGATCCTCAACCTCGTGCAGAGGGGAGCCGCGTCGATGACCCGCCTGGGCGAGATACTGAACGCGTACCCCGAGGTGGTGGAGCCGGAGCAGCCGGTCGATCCCGGCGAGATCAAGGGGGAGATCGAGTACCGCAGCCTCAGCTTCAGCTACGGCAGCGCCGAGATGCTGCGCGGCATCGACCTTAAGATCGCAAGGGGTTCCCGCATCGGCATCGTCGGGGTGGTTGGGAGCGGCAAGTCGACCCTGGTGCGCATGATTCCGCGGCTCTTCCCGGTGGCCGACGGCACCCTCTTGATCGACGGCATCGATCTCAACCGGCTCCCCCTGCAGCGCATCCGTGCCGCGGTCGGGTTCGTGCCCCAGGAGACGTTTCTTTTTTCCCGCACCATCGCCGAGAACATCGCCTACGGCAAGCCCGGCGCGACCCGAGAAGAGATCGAGCGCGCGGCCAAGATCGCAGGGCTTTCCGGCGACCTCACCCGGTTTCCGCAGGGGCTGGACACGCTGGTCGGTGAGCGTGGGGTGACCCTGTCCGGTGGGCAGAAGCAGCGCGTCTCCATCGCACGAGCCCTCATCAAGGAGCCGAGCATACTGATCCTGGACGATCCCCTTTCCGCCGTCGATGCCGATACCGAGGAAGAGATTCTTTCCGCCCTTTCCGGCTACTACGGGAAAAGGACCGTGCTGATCGTGTCGCATAGGCTTTCGCCGCTGCGCAACTGCGACCGGATCATCGTGCTGGAGCAGGGGAGCATCGTAGAAGAGGGGAGCCATGCGGAGCTGTTGGAGCTCGGCGGCCGCTACGCCGCCATCCACAGGGAAGAGCAGCTTAAGGCGGAGATAGAGAGGCTTTAAAGGCAAAAGCTTTAACGCAAAGTCGCAAAGGCGCTAAGACGCCAAGAAAAAGCAAAAAACAAGCGAGGGGTCAAACCTTCATAGAATTTCCCTGCGTCTCTGCGCCTTTGCGTCTTCGCGTTAGGGCTTTTGGTTTTCAGGTTTAGAGGGAGCGGCATGCACTTCGGCGGGATATACGAGGATGAAACGGTAGGTAAGGTGTACGATCGGCGCCTGATGGGGCGCTTCATCGCCTACGTCCTGCCGTACCGCCGCATGCTGACGACGGCGCTCCTGCTGCTCCCGCTGATCGCCGCCTCGAAGCTCGCCCAGCCCTGGATCATCAAGGTCGCCATCGACGAACACATCGTGAAGGGACGCATGGAGGGGCTCCCCGCCCTGGCCGCGGCGTTTCTCGCCATCATCTTCGCGGAATCGATCCTCATGTTCGCCCAGGTCTACCTGCTGCAGTGGGTGGGACAGCGGGTGATGTACGACATAAGGGTGCAGCTTTTCAGCCACATCCAGCGCCTCTCCACCCGCTTCTTCGATCAGACCCCGGTGGGAAGCCTGGTCTCCCGGTTGACCAGCGATATCGAGGTCCTGGGCGAGATGTTCGCTGCGGGCATCGTGACGGTGGTCGGGGACATCCTGGTGCTGGCGGGGATCGTCGGCATCATGCTCTGGATGAACGTGCGGCTCTCGCTGGTCACCTTCTCGGTGCTCCCGGTGCTGATCTGGGTCGCCTTCGCCTTCCGCAAATGGATGCGGCTCGCCTTCCGCCAGGTGCGCGCGCGCCAGGCGAACCTCTCCGCCTTCCTCGCGGAGAGCATCGGCGGCATGGCGGTGGTGCAGCTCTTCAATCGGGAGCGGGACGAGGCAAAGGAATTCCGCAGGCTGAACGCCTCCTACGTGGAGGCGAACCTCCCGGTGATCACCTGGGACGCGGCCCTCTACGCGGTGGTGGAATCGCTCTCCTCCGTGGCCGTGGCGCTGATCATCTGGTACGGGGGGGGCGAGATCGTGAAGGGGACGCTCTCCTTCGGCTCGCTGGTCGCCTTCATCCAGTACATCGAGAAGTTCTTCTCCCCGATCCGGGACCTTTCGGCAAAATACTCCATCATGCAGGGGGCGATGGCTTCCCTGGAGCGGATCTTCGCCCTGCTCGACAACGAGGACCGCGAGCCCGCGGTGCTGCCGGCCTCGGAAGCGGCCAAGGGGACGCCGCAGGCATGCCAGGCCTCCCCGGCGCAGGCGCTGCAGAGCATCTGCTTCAACGATATCTGGTTCGCCTACAAGGACAGGGATTACGTGCTGAAGGGTTTCTCCCTGCAGATGAAGCGCGGCGAGAAGGTGGCGCTGGTCGGGGAGACCGGCGGCGGCAAGACCACGGTGACCAGGCTCCTGTCCCGGCTCTACGACGTGGAGCGCGGCTCCATAACCATCGACGGCACCGACATCCGCGAGCTGCCGCTACCGGTGCTGCGCAGACGGATCGGCGTGGTGCTGCAGGACCCCTACCTTTTTTCCGGCACCATCGCCTACAACATCTCGCTGGGAGACCCCGAGGCGCTCAAGAGGGTGGAACAGGCGGCGGCCGTGGTCGGAGCCGATCGCTTCATCCGGGAACTCAAAAACGGCTACGACGAAGAGGTGCGCGAGCGCGGGGTGAACTTCTCCGCCGGAGAGCGGCAGTTGATCTCCTTCGCACGCGCCGTGGCCTTCAACCCCGAGATCCTGGTGCTGGACGAGGCGACGGCCAGCGTGGACACGGCCAGCGAACGGCTGATCCAGCAGGGGCTCGAAGGGTTGATGCAGGGGCGGACCACGCTCGTGGTCGCCCACCGTCTCTCCACCATCCGCGACGCGGACCGCATCGTCGTTATCCACCACGGCGAGAAGGCGGAAGAAGGGACGCACGCGGAATTGATGGCCGCCCAGGGACTCTATTACCGGCTCTACCAGCTGCAGTTCAAGGATTAGCCCATCCCCGCGTACCCGTTTTTTTCTTCGCCGTAAGTGATCCGTAGGGGCAAATAACCATTTGCCCAGCCGCCGATGCCCCCACCGCAGTCTATGGTGAGAGAGGTTAAGGCGCGATCAAGGGGGGCTAATGGTTATTCGCCCCTACGGTGGACATTCCAGCGTAGCGGCGGCATCAATGCTGTTCGGATTGAAACACTGATTGACCTTTGATTCAAAAATTGAGATATAAGAAAGAATTTTTTCACGGAGCAACACCATGAAGCATCTCATTCTCGGCACTGCCGGACACATAGATCATGGCAAGACCTCGCTGGTCAAGGCGCTGACCGGGGTCGATACCGATCGCCTCAAGGAGGAAAAGGCCCGCGGCATCACCATCGAGCTCGGCTTCGCGCACCTGGAACTTCCAGGGGACCTGCGCTTTGGCATCGTCGACGTTCCCGGTCACGAGCGCTTCGTGCGCACGATGGTGGCGGGCGTCGGCGGGATGGACCTGGTGCTCCTGGTGATCGCGGCGGACGAAGGGATCATGCCCCAGACCCGTGAGCACCTGGAGATCTGCCAGTTGCTGGGAGTCAAGCGCGGCATCGTGGTGCTCACCAAGAAGGACATGGTGGAGCCGGACTGGCTCGACCTGGTCACCGAAGAGGTGCGCGATTACCTCGCGGAAAGCTTCCTCGCCGGCGCCCCCATCGTTTCGGTTTCCTCCCGCAGCGGCGACGGCATCGACAATCTGAAAGCGGAACTGACCAAGATGGCCAAGGAGATCGAGCAGAAGCGGGTCGACTCCCCCTTCCGGCTTCCGGTGGACCGCGTCTTCACCGTGACCGGTTTCGGCACCGTGGTCACCGGCACGCTCCTCTCCGGCAGCATCGCCGTGGGCGACGAGGTAGAGATCCTTCCCTCCGGCATCGCCTGCCGCGTGCGCGGCGTGCAGTCCTTCGGCTCCAAGGTAGAGAAGGGTGGGGCGGGCGAAAGGCTCGCGGTCAACCTCCAGGGGGTGGACCACACCGACGTGCAGCGCGGCGACGTGGTCGTTCCCAAGGGGCTCTACAAGTCGACCAGCGCCGTCGACGTGCGGCTCAACTACCTCGCCTCAATGGGGAAGGAGCTGAAGCACCGCGCCGGCGTCCGCCTCCATTCGGCCACCTACGAGGTCCCCGCCAAGATCATCCTTTTCGACCGCGACGCGCTTCAGCCCGGGGAAAGTGCCTACGTGCAACTCCGGCTCGACCACCCGGTGCTGCTCTTGCCGGGCGACCCGTTCGTGCTGCGCACCTATTCGCCGCAGGCGACCCTGGGCGGCGGGACCGTGCTGGACCCCGCGCCGCCGCGCCGCCGCCGCCGTTCCGCAGAGGCGCTCGCGCTGCTCGAGGCCGTCGAATCAGGCGTGGACCAGGAGCGCATCCGGCTGCTGGTCGAGTCGTCGCTTCTCTCCGGCATTTCCATCCAGGAGATGGTGAACCGTTCCGGGATGTCGGGCAAGAGGATCGAAGCGGCCCTGGCCCCGCTCCTTTCCAGCGGCGCCGTGCTCCAGGTGGTGAAGGAGCCGCGCATCTTCCTCAGCAAGGATGCCTTCGCGCAGTTGAAGCAGAGGCTTTCCGAGGAGTTGCAGGAGTATCTCCAGGAAAACCCGATGCAGGAAGGTATCGGCAAGGAAGAACTGAAGTCGAGGATCCCAAGGCGCAGCGACGCCCGCTTCTTCGGCCCGGTGCTGTCGAGTCTGGAGAAGGACGGGCTGGCGCTTTCCGACCGCGAGCTGGTGAAGCTCCCCGGGCGCAAGGTCGGCGTGACCCAGGACCAGGCGAGCGTGCAGCGTGCCCTCGAGGAGGCGCTCACCAAGGCGTGGTTCGAGCCTCCCACCCTGAAGGAGCTTTGCGACCTGGTCGGCGCCACCGAGAAGCAGGTGCTCGATCACGCCAACATGATGTTCCGCGAGGGGAGGGTGGCCAAGATCAAGGGGGACATCTTCTACGCCCCCGGCGCCGTCAACGAGCTGCGCGACAAGCTGGTGGCCCACCTGAAGGAGAAGGGGGAGATCACCCCGCCCGAGTTCCGGGACCTGACCGGCCTGTCCAGGAAGTTCATGATCCCGCTCCTGGAGTACTTCGACCAGGAGAAGCTCACCATCCGGATGGGGGACAAGAGGGTGTTGAGGAAGGGGTAAGCGTAAAGACTGGGATTAAGACTGAGACTAAGATTGAGATTAAGACTGAGACTAAGACTAAGATTAAGACTAAGATTAAGACTAAGACTAAGACTAAGGCCCTCCGCTTCGAGGGCCTTTTTAATTTCTGGGGACGTCTCCCCCGGTCGCACGCGGGGCGAATGATTATTCGCCCCTACAAAACCTCGTCCACCTGTAGGGGCGAATAATCATTCGCCCGTCACCGCCCCGACCTTCTCACCAAACGTAATCCTTGGCGATGTCACGCTTGTCGCGACCGTAGAGGATGTGGAAGGCCCGGAGCTTCTTGAGGGCCACGGGGGAAAGACTCCCGAGCGGCAGGTAGATGATCCTTTTCCCCAGCCGGGCCGCGTGCTGCTTCATGAAACTGCGCGGCGGCTTGGCGGCGGCGTACACCACGTCCTTCTCCAGCGAGTAGTCGAGCGCCGCCATCAGGAGATGCTCCCCCTTCCCGAGCGCGAGCCGGTAGTCAGGGTCGTGCCAGACGTCGACCATGCGCCGCGGCGGATAGCTCAACAGGAATCCCCCGTACTCGCAGCGCGATATGCCGGGACCCACGATGTTGTCGGTAGGGGGCGTGGCGTAGAAGGCCATGTCCGATTCCTGCTCATGTTCGCCCAACCAGGTCATGCAGTACGGGTACTTCGTCCCCTCCTTGTCCTCGTCGAGGATCACCACGACGCACCCCACGCCGCTCTTCAACCGCTTGTTCTCTTTGACGTAGATCTTCCCCTCGTGCACGTTGCGCAGGGTCTCGCGCATGTCGATCCCGTCCAGAAGAGACGAGGTGAACGGCTCTGACTTGCTCGCCTCCTCGCTCAACTGCCGGGCCCCGATCCGCTTCAGGTTGCGGCCGTACTCCTCGATGTTGATGTCCTCGGGCGGATAGGAGCAGATGTACGGATCGTCGAACCCCTCCAGCCAGTCGCCGGGGCGCTTTTCCTTCTTCCGGTTCATCATCTTGAGCCGCGAGAGCCCCTTGGCGCGCACCTGCTCGCGCGGGCGAAACCGGATCCTCTTGGTGGCGGACCAGAGCTCGGCGGCCGACAGCCGCAGGGTGGGGATGTCGCTCGCCTCGCGCTGCCAGGGGTAGTGGGCGGCGAGCCGGAAGAAGGCGTAGGCGAAGTTGTCGTCCAGGCAGCCGCGCGCTGCGGCCAGCATCTGGAACAGGTCGGGGAGCAGCATGCGCGACAACAGGGCGTAATTTCTGGCGAAGCGGAAGAAGGCGCGCTTCTGCCAGAAGTGCACCTTGTCCCCGGTCTCCTGCCGGTAGTGCCGGGCCGCCTCGAGAAAGAGCCGCAGCATGATCTTCTGCCGGTCGGGGAGTTCCCCCTCCGGACCGATCCGGTGCGCGCTTCTCTGCACCGATTCGGCCAGCGCCTCCTCCTCGGGGATAGTCTGCTTCCCCCCAAGGATCAGCTCAAACGCGTTGAAGCTCTTTCGCAGCGAAGGACCGCCGGACGCGGGTTCGGGGGGAAGGGGCGATCGCCTGGTCTCGTAGAGGGCGGAGAGGAAGGGATACTCGGCCAGGACCTCGTGGCAGCATTCCGGGTGCAGGTTGAAGATGGTGATCCCCTCGCGGCGGGTGCGGGTCAGGGGCTGGGCCTGCGGCGCGTCGAAATCCCGGCGGATCCGCTCCAGGTGCGACATCCCGCAGATGAAGAGGACGCGCTCGTGCTGTGCCGAGAGCTGCCTCAGGCGGTAGACCATGCCACGCTCGCGGCGCAGATCCTCCTCGCCGGTCGGGATCTCGCGGTAGAGCTTTGCCACCTCGCGGTAGAACGGTTCCAGGCCGATGCGCTGCACCGAGTAGGAATCGGGGAGCTGCTCGGGATGTGAAGGGTAGGAGTCGAGGTCGATGTCGACCAGGTGCAGCGGGACCTCGTTTTCAAGGGCGAGCCGCGCCCCCTCGATAAGGGGGTCGGCCGGTTCGATGATGAGGAACACGGACTGGCCGCCGACGTGGTAGGCGAGCACCGAGATCTCAGGCAGGCGCCGCACGCCGCGCAGGAACTGCTGCTCCAGCGTTTGTGGGAGCTCCAGCGCGATGCAGTCCGGCTTCACCGTCTCGAACGCCTCCCGCACCAGGTGGGCGAACTCCATCCGGTAATGCAGGATGGGGAGGGCGTGGACGTTGCCGAATTGTTCCAAGTAGAGGTGGTCGGACATAAGTAAAAGGTGTGGAGCTGATTTTAGATGCCGCAGTTCATCCCCCTCGCCCTCCGGGAGAGGGGCAGGGGTGAGGGCATGCGGCAGCTTGGTCCTTTGTGGCGTCGCACTCACCCGGCCTGCGGCCACCCTCTGCCGGGGGGAGAGGGTAATGGAATGGACGAAGTCTTACTTCAGGTAACGGAGCGCCTCTTCCCCGAGTATCCGCTCCACGGCAAGCGGCAGGAGTTCGCGCGGGTCCTTCTCGGTCGCCGCCATCATCTTTAAGGCGTAGCGGGCGATGTTGATGCCGTCTCGCACCGAGTAGGGCTCGTCCGCCGCGTGGCCGCGCTGCAGGAACTGCACGACGTAGTTGAGGATTGAACTGCCGGCGAAGGGAAGATTCTCCTTCAGGATGGCCAGTTCCTCGTCCGCCTCGGGGAAGTCGATGAAGAGCTGCGGCTGCAGCCGGGAATGGATGTACTCCGGCACCTCGAAGGTGGAGGAGTCCTCGTTCATGGTCACCACGATCCGGAAGTCCGGGTGTGCCTGGATCCTGAGACCGGTGATGATCGATTCGACGTAGCGGCGGTCATCAAGGAGCGGCGCGAGGGACGCCCATGCCTTCTCGCTCATCCGGTTCCCCTCGTCCAGGATCAGCACGCCCCCCGAAATCATGGCCGAGACCAGCGAGGAGGCGGCGTACTGGATGGTCCCCTCGGGGCCGATCACCGGCGTCACGATCAGGTCCTCGGGGCGGGTGTCCATGGTGGCCTGGAACAGGTAGACCTTGCGTCCCAGCTTCTTCGCGGCGGCGTAGGCGAGGGTGGTCTTGCCCACCCCCGGCTTGCCGATCAGGCGCGGGTTGAAGGGGATGTCGCGCTCGTCGATCACCATCCAGGCAGCCAGAAGCTGTCGGAGCAGTTCCTCGTCCCCCACCCAGCGCAGGGGGAGCTCGATGGGGTTGGCGAGGGTCAGGTTGATGCCGTCCAGGGTTATCCGATCCATAAAAGCTCCAAAAAAAACCAAACCATTAGCCATGGAGAAGTTCGGAGTAAATCAGAGAGAACCAAAACAAAGACTTTAGGGGTTCAGGTTTTCTCAGATGTCCTCAGATTTTATCCGTGGCTGACGGTTTCAGGTTTTAGGTATTCATCTCGTGCCCGTACATCATGACCAGCCGGGCGCGGTTCTCGCGGCAGCTTTTGCAGAGCTCGCCCGCGTCCTTGAAAAATTCCTCCGCCAGCCACTCCCCCGCCTCGCCGTACAGCGAATCCGGCTCGTTCTCGTCGTACTCGGTCTTGCAGATGCTGCAGGTTTTCATGCTTTTACCGTCGTCCGTACCAGGTCCGCCAGGCAATCCAGGAACATCGGGTCGGAGTTGAGCGACTCGGTCCTGACGAAGCGCTTGATGCCGTGCGCCTTCGCCTCTTCGGCGTACTGGATGTCGATCTCGTAGAGGGTCTCGATATGGTCGGAGACGAAGGAAAGCGGCACCATCAACAGGTTCTCCTTCCCCTCCTTGGCCAACCGCTCGAGGGTCGCCTCGGTGGAGGGCTCCAGCCACTTCACCTTGCTCGCCTTGGACTGGAAGCAGAGCAAGTGGCTCGCCTCGCCTACCTGTTCCATCACCAGCCGCACGGTCTCCTGGATGTGCGCCAGGTACGGGTCGCCTTCGTCGATGAAGGACTGGGGAAGCGAGTGGGCCGAGAAGACGATCTCCACGTCCTTGCGGTCCGGGAACGCCTGCAGCCCCCGGATCACCTTCCCGGCCAGCGCCTTGATGTAGAGCGGATGGTTGTAGAAACGGTCGATGTAGGTGATCTCGAAGTCGGCCTTCGATTCCTTCAGCACGCGCTGCAGCTCGTTGACGCTGGAACCGGTGGTTGCCTTGGAGTAGTGCGGGTACAGCGAGAGAGCCACGACGCGCTTGATCCCCTCACGCTTGATCGCCGCCAAGGCATCGATGGTAGAGGGGCGGGAGTAGCGCATGGCGACGAAGGAGCGGAAGCGCTCGCCCAGAAGCGCCTGCAGTCCCGCTCCCTGGGCCTCGGTCAGCTCACGGATCGGGGACTTGCCGCCGATCTGGCGGTAGTACTCCTCCACCTTGGGGGCCCGCTTGTTGACGATGCGCCGGGCGATGAAAGGCTGCAAAAAGGCCGGCCCGATCTTGATGATGTCGCGGTCCGTGAAGAGGTTCATGAGGAAAGGGTGCACGGCGTCCAGTGAATCGGGGCCTCCCATCTGGAGCAGCAGGAGTGCGGTTTTGTCTGACATGGCAACCTCTTGGGCGAGAATAGTGGCCCAAGAAATGTAGCAGAAAACGAGGGGAAGTAGAACCGGTTTAATTCATTGGGAAGGGGGAACGGCAAAACAAATTAACAGGGATAAAAAGGATAGAAGGGATGAACAGCGAAAACCACACGGCTTTGGTTTAAAACCCTAAGCTTCTGATTTACGCAGTTATCCCTTTTATCCCCTTTATCCCTGTTAAATGGTTTTACCTTAGCGGACGCCGGCCTTGGTGAGGTGGGGGGCGTAGCGCTTGTCGGTCCCCTTGATGTGGTTCACCAGCCAGTTCTGCAGGAATTCGATGACGTCGTGGGTGAGCACCGTTTCGCCCGAATTGAATTTCTGCTGGAGCTCGAGCACCTGGCTCACCAGGGCCTTGTGCTGCTGGACGTGCGCGGTCTCCTCGGGATAGCCGGATTTGCGGAAAGCCTCTTCCTCGGCGGCGAAGTGGCTCCCGGTGTACTCGATCAGGCGCTGCAGCACGGAACCGATGACTTCCTTGCTCCGCTTGTGCTGCATCGCCTGGGCCAGCTCGTTCACCATGGCGAACAGCTTCTTGTGCTGCTCGTCGAAGGTGTTGATGGTGGTGGCGAAGCTCTGGTCCCAGACCATGGCGTCGGAGAGCTGGAAGTGCGAAACCAGTTCGTGCAGCTCGTCCACCTGCTGCACCAGCTTGCTGGTGGCGGCCTTGGTGTTGCGGGCGCTCTCCACGTTGCTGTTGACCACGCTGGTGATCATCTGGATGTTGCCGGTGATCTCGTGCGTGGTGGCGGTCTGCTCCTCGGCGGCGGTGGCGATCTGGGAGAGCTGCATGGTCAGGTCGTTGATCATGCTCAGGATCCCGTTCAGGGCCTCGCCGGAGCGGCAGGTCTCGGCCGTTCCCTGGTTCACCTGCGCCACCCCCTCGCTCATGGCGCCGACGGCGTCCCGCGTCTCGCTCTGGATCGACTTGATCATGGTGTCGATCTCCTTGGTGGCTCGGGTGGTCCGCTCGGCCAGGGCCCGTACCTCGTCCGCTACGACCGCGAACCCGCGCCCGGTCTCGCCGGCGCGGGCGGCCTCGATGGCCGCGTTCAATGCGAGGAGGTTGGTCTGGTCGGCGATGTCCTCGATAGTGCCGGCTATGGCGCCGATCTGGTCGGAACGCTCACCAAGCCCCGCCACCGATGTGGAGGTGGAGGTGACCCGCTGCGCGATGTTCTCCATGAGTACCGCGCTGTTCCTGACGATCTCCGCACCGGCGTTGGTCTCGGCGGTGGCCTTGTGGGCATTTTCTGCGGCGTAGATGCAGTTGCGCGCGATGTCGGCGGAGGTGGCCGACATCTCCTCGCTGGCGGTGGCGATGGTGGACGCCTGCATGGCGACGTCTTCGGCGGCGGACGCCATGGCGTCGTTGGTGGCGCTCACCAGTGCAACGGAGTCCCTGACCAGGTCGGTCACGGTAAAGAACTGGTGCATGGTCTTGTTCCAGTCCCCCATCATGTTGTTGAAGGCGTTTGCGATACGCCCGATCTCGCCGCTGGGGATGTCCTCGACGCGGCGGGAGAGCGTGCCCTGGGCCGCGGCCTCCAGTGCGTCGGCGATCTCCCGCAGGACCCGCGATTCGGAGCGGGCCACCAGCCAGCTGGCCAGCGCGGAAATTACAAAGATGAAGGTTCCGGCCGCCACCATTGTCAGGATGTTGCCGCAATTCCCCAAGGCAATGGTAGAGGTGACCGTCGCACAGACAGCAATCAGGTTGATCGTGATTAGGCGGGCACTAAAAGACATGGACGATCTCCTTTTCTCGGCTTTGCACACTCAAGGAGATTATCGTCTGGTAAAGGGGAAAACTTTAAAGATATTGATTCGTATACGTTGAATTGAGCTGCGACCCCTATGAACGAGATGACGCATGAAGCACGTTCATATACGCGTTTACCAGGAAGAGCGCCCGCCTTGGTGCAGCCGATCTTGGGCGGCGGCGAGGCTGGCGGCTATTTCGGGGTTGTTGATCTGCTGGTTTCTCTGCCTCTGCTGGACTTTTTCCGATTGTTCGATCTGCATCACGAAACCGCAGGAGAGTATGATTACTGCCATCACGATCTTGCAAGGAAAACTCTTCATCGTCGGCCTCCTTGTTGCCGGGAAAGCCTCGGACCGCTCCCCGACCTGCCTGCCATATGAGGAACAATATTGGTGCAGTCTAATGTATAACAAAATTAAGTCAAGCTTAATCTTCCCCGGTGGCGCATCCAACCCAACATCGCAGGGGGAAAAGCCGCAGACGGGCGGCTCGGTTCTAAATAATTTCACCTCATGTGGACAGCCGGGAAGATTGATTTATAATGAGCACTTGTTTTTCCCATGAGAGGTCTAATGGAATTGAGGCTCATCATTCGTTTTCTCAGGCGGGCGGCGTTGTTGGGAGCGGTGGTCCTGTTGCTGCTCCCGGCAGCCGTGCGCGCCCATAGCGAGGAGGACGCCTCCGCCCACCATGAGGGCGCACCACAGGCGGATGCGAACGTGGGGCTCGACGAGCGGCTGGGAGCGAAGATCCCGCTGGACCTGGTATTCAAGGACGAAGACGGGCGCCAGCGACGCCTGCAGGAACTGATCACCGGCCCGACCATCATCCTCCCGGTCTACTATTCCTGCACCAACGTCTGCAACTATCTGCAGGAAGGGCTGGCCAGGGCGCTCCCCGAGATCAAGCTGGAACCGGGGAGAGAATATCGGGTCATCTCTGTCAGCTTCGACGAGCGTGAGAACCCGCAGCGGGCACTGAAGTCGAAGCACCTGTACCAGACGGTGATGAAGGGGAAATTCCCGCAGGGGAACTGGACGTTCCTCACCGGCGACGCCGCCAGCATACGGAGGCTCACCGATGCGGCCGGGTTCCATTTCCAACGCAAGGGCAACGACTTCGTGCATCCCGTGGTCAGCTTCGTCGTGGCGCGGGACGGCATGATCGTGCGTTACCTTTACGGCACGCAGTTCCTTCCCAAGGACCTTACCCTCGCCCTGATGGAAGCGCGCCAGGGGCGCATCGGCACAACCATAAGCAAGATGGTGAGCTACTGCTTCAGCTTCGATCCCAACAGCAAGAGCTACGAGTTCAACATTCTCCGGGTGAGCGCGACGGCGATCATCGTCTGCGTGGTTGGCTTCATCATCTTCCTGGTGGTGGGGGGAAAAAACGGGAAAAACGGCAGCAACGCCAGCAACAGCAATGACAAGGGAAATGACAACGACGCCTAGTTACGCGGGCGCTGCATGTTTCGGGGGAAAAATGAGTCAAGAGACGGCAATGGCGGAAGGCGGCTTCTGGCGGGATACCGGGAGGACAGGGATCGGAGCCTGGATATTCTCGACCGATCACAAGCGGATCGGGCTGATGTACCTTTACTGCGTGCTCGGCTTCTTCCTGGTCGGGGCCTTCCTCGGACTATTGATCCGGCTGGAGCTGATGGCGCCGGGACCGACCATCATGACCGCGAAGACCTACAACGCTCTGTTCACCGTGCACGGGGTGGTGATGATCTTTCTCTTCATCATCCCAGGAATACCGGCCTCGTTCGGGAACCTCGTGCTCCCCATACAGCTCGGCGCTCGGGATGTCGCCTTTCCCCGGGTGAACCTCTTTTCCTGGTGGCTCTACGCCACCGGCGCCATCATCGTGCTGGTCTCGCTCTTCACCGGCGGCGGTGCACCCGACACCGGCTGGACTTTTTACGTACCCTTCAGTGCCCGCACCACCACCAACGTCTCGCTGGCGGTATTCGGCGTCTTCGTGCTGGGCTTCTCCTCCATCCTGACCGGGATCAACTTCATTACCACCATCCACAGGATGCGTGCTCCGGGGATGACCTGGACCAGGATCCCGCTCTTCACCTGGAGCCTCTACGCGACTGCGTGGGTGCAGGTGCTCGCCACCCCGATCATCGCCATAACTCTGCTGCTCGTGGTCACCGAGAGGATCCTGGGGCTGGGGCTGTTCGACCCCACCCGCGGCGGCGATCCGGTCATGTACCAGCACATGTTCTGGATCTATTCGCACCCGGCGGTCTACATCATGATCCTGCCGGGCATGGGGGTGATCTCCGACATCATCCCGGTCTTCTCCAGAAAGCCGATCTTCGGCTACAAGATGATCGCCTTCTCGAGCCTCGCCATCGCGGCAGCAGGCTCCGCGGTATGGGGGCACCACATGTACACCTCGGGGATGAGCGACACCGGCGTGCTGGTCTTCTCATTTCTGACCTTCATCGTGGCGATCCCGTCGGCCATCAAGGTTTTCAACTGGGTCTCCACCATGTACAAGGGCTCGATCTCGCTGGAAGCGCCCATGCTCTTCGCGCTCTCCTTCATCCTGCTCTTCTCCATCGGCGGTCTCTCCGGCCTGATCCTGGGCGCGGCCGCCACCGACATCCACGTGCACGACACCCACTTCGTGGTAGGGCACTTCCATTACGTCATGTTCGGTGGCACCGGCTTCGCCTTCTTCGCGGCGGCCCACTACTGGCTCCCCAAGTACTTCGGGCGCAGGTACCAGGAGAAGCCGGCCATCGTGGGGTGGGTCTTCATGTTCATCGGCTTCAACATCCTCTACTTCACCATGCAGGTGCTGGGGATGGAGGGGATGCCGCGGCGCTACTACGACTACCTCCCAGAATTCGCCCGGCTGAACTTCGTGGCCACCGTCGGGAGCTGGATCCTGATAGCCGGGGTCATCATCGTGGTCTGGAACCTCTGGCACGGGCTCTTCAAGGGCGAGGCGTTCGCCGGTAACCCCTGGGGTGGGGCGACCCTTGAGTGGAGCGTCGCGACGCCTCCGCCCACCGAGAACTTCGAAGAGGACCCGGTGGTAACCCACGGGCCGTACGATTTCAAAGGGGCGGGGGTTCCATGAGTCACCTGGAAAAGGACAGTTTCGGCGCCAAGCTCGGCATGTGGTTGTTCCTGTTCACGGAGATGCTCCTTTTCGGCGGCGTCTTCCTTCTCTACTCGGTGTACCTGACCCGCTACCCCAAGGAGTTCGGTCTGGGAGGGCGCCAGCTCGACCTGGTCTACGGCGCCACCAACACCGTTGTGCTCCTGACCAGCTCCCTGTTCGCGGCCATGTCGGTGACCGCGATCAAGACCGGCGCGAAGAAACTCACCCTCGGCCTTCTTTCCGGGACGGTGGGCTGCGCGTTCATCTTCCTGGGGATCAAGTACCTGGAGTGGAGCGCAAAATTTCATCACGGCATCTACCCGAACTCCCCGAAGCTGATCGCTGGCCCCCCGGGCGAGTCCATATTCTTCAGTCTCTACTACCTCACCACGGGCCTGCACGGCATCCACGTCATCGTGGGCGCGGTACTGATGAGCTGGACCGCGGTGATGGTGCAAAAAGAGAGGCTAAACGCGAGCGACAACGTGACGCTGGAAAACGTCACCCTGTACTGGCACCTGGTCGACTTGGTCTGGATCTTCATCTTCCCGCTCTACTACCTGATACTTTAAAAGCAGATTTAGACTGAGATTAAGATTAAGAAAAGACTAGGCAGGTGGTCAGTGGCATACTTCGTCAATGGTTCGGCTTCAACTTTATCTTAGTCTTAATCTTAACCTGTTTTTCCGGAGAGTAGCATGACAGAGGAACACGCGGAACACATCCTGAGTTACGGAAAACTGACCACCGTCTGGGTGACGCTGCTGGTCCTGACCGCGGCGACCATCATGGTCACCCGGGTCGAGCTGGGGGTCTGGAAGGTCTGGGCGGCGCTCGCCATCGCCAGCATCAAGTCCGGGCTGGTGATCGCCTTCTTCATGCACATGAAGTACGAGCCGCGGCTGTTCAGGATCATCCTGTTCGTGGCGCTCTTCACCCTGGCGGGCTTCATCGGGGGAACCTTCTTCGACGTACTCTACCGTTAAAGGGGCGAACGTGGAAAATCAGCTTATGACAACGACGCAAGCCGTCGACCCGGTGTTCAAGTTCCTCTTCGGCGCCTGCACGGTGCTCCTTTTGGGGATCACCATCACCATGATCTACTTCGTGGTGCGCTACCGCCGCTCCAAGAACCCTGAGCCGACTTCCCAGGTGGCGGGAAGCCCGCTTCTCGAGGTCGTCTGGACCCTGCTCCCGACCCTGCTGGTGATCGGCATGTTCTACTACGGCTGGACCAGCTACCTGTCGCTCAGAACCGTGCCGAAAAACGCCATGCAGGTGACGGCAGAGGGGCGGATGTGGTCCTGGAACTTCATCTACGACAACGGCAAGAGCAGTCCGAAGCTCTACGTGCCGGTCGGCAAGCCGGTGCAGGTGAACCTTATCTCCAAGGACGTGGTGCATGGCTTCTACGTTCCCGCCTTCAGGATCAAGCGCGACGTTGTGCCCGGTATGAAGAACCACGTCTGGTTCGTGGCGACCAGTCCAGGCAGCTACGATCTCTTCTGCTCGCAGTATTGCGGGACCGGACATTCCGCGATGATCAGTACGGTCGAGGCACTGCCGCCGGCGCAGTTCGCGGCGTGGCTCGGGCAGAAGCCGGCCGGCGTTGGGGCAAAGGGACAGGAGCTCTTGCAGCGGTACGGCTGCCTGGGGTGCCATTCCCTGGACGGCACCCCGAAGGTTGGGCCGACCTTCAAGGGGCTTTACGATAGCCAGGTCAAGGTGACCCGCGGCGGCAAGCCGGAGACCGTGAAGGCTGACGAGAAGTATCTGCGCGAATCCATTTTAGACCCCGGTGCGGCCGTCGTGGAGGGCTTCCCCCCGATCATGCCCAAGACCGAGATGCCGGAAGCAGAGCTGAAGGCGATAGTGGAATTCCTGGAAGGGGAGAAGTGATCGCGGCTGCAGTTTTGAAAAAAAGCAAAGGGCTCTACCGCCTGTTCCGGCTCCCGCTTTCGTTGATGAACGCGGCGGCGGCCCTCGGCGGCTACCTGCTCTGTCGGACCCGGCCGGATTCGAAGGCGCTTGTTCTCTGTGCGGGTGTGGCCCTGATGGCCTGCGCCGCCTCGGCATTCAACCAGGTGCTGGAGCGCGACCTCGATGCCCTGATGAACCGCACCAGGTTCCGTCCCGTCGCCTCGGGGGAGCTGGGACCGCTGGGCGGATTGTCGATCGCCCTGCTCGCCCTCGGGGGTGGGGTGCTGCTCCTCAACCAGAGCGGTCTCCTGCCGCTTTGCCTCGCCCTCTTTACACTTCTTTGGTACCTCCTCGTCTACACCCCCCTCAAGCGTCGCACCCCGTTCGCCCTCCTGGTCGGCGCCGTCTGCGGAGCGCTGCCGCCCCTCATCGGGTGGAGCGCGGCCGGGGGTGCTCCGGCCGACTTCAGGATCGTCCTGCTCTGCGGCATCCTCTACCTGTGGCAGGTGCCGCACTTCTGGATGCTGCAGAAACGGTACGCCGAGGACTACCGCCGGGCCGGGGTGCCGCTTTTCGTGCCGCGTTCCTTCCGTGGGCCGGCACCGTTTCTGGTGCTCTGGCTTCTGGCCACCGTCGCGGCAACGCTGATGCTGCCGGTTTTCGGTCTGATCGCGGGGCAGAATGCCCCCCTGTGGTGTCTCGCCTTCTGCCTGCCGTTGTTGCTTTATCCGTTTGAGCGCTGGGAAGGTGCGGCCTTCGCCGGCGTGAACATCTTTCCGGCTCTGCTTACCCTGGCGCTGTACGGAACTCCTTAAGCTGTCGATTCGCGTTATCTCCTCCTCCCTTTCCCGCAGGGAACGAGGATGAGGGGCGATACCTCTCTCTTCAAAGCGAGCGGCCAGACCTCTCTTTGGAAGCTCCCTCCCCCTCCGGAAGAGGGTCGGGGTGAGGGCGTTGCAATAGGCAAGGATCTATTTTCGCGGCAGTGCCCTCAGCCGGCCTGCGGCCACCCTCTCCCAAAGGGAGAGGGAACTGAAGAGGGGATTTATCGATGGGAGAAAAACAGAAGTGCGAGCACCCGGCACGGCACAAGGCCCACATGTGCAAGCTGAAGAAGGACGGCAGGATGGAGGAATTCGACCGGCACACCGAAAAGCCGATCGTCTACTGCAACAAGTGCAAGGTGCAGGCGAACGACCCGCTGGTGGTCTGCAACCCAAGGAGCATCAAGGTTTCGAGCTAGTCCGCTGAGCCCCGCCTAGAAAAATACCGTTGCCTTGGTGGCGAGCAGGTACCAGTTCCGCTTGGAGGCCTCGGTGTACTCGGACATGTTCCACGTCCCATCGATCAGGTGTCCTTCAACCTTGAGCACCAGGTTGCGCACCGGGTCGAAACGAAGTGTCAGCACCTTTTCCTTCTGCCAAGTCTGCCAGGGAGCCCCCACGCCCAGTTCCTCGAAGGTCGATCCATCGCGGTGATGCCGGTCAGCGTAGATCTCCGTGTAGTACCCCCCCAGCTCGAACCAGTCCGTGAAACGATAGGCGGCGCTGACGTACCAGCCGTCGGAGGCCTGCTTGGAGGTGAAGTTCTCCAGGGACGGGTTCTGGTAGTCCGCCGACACCGTGTAGTTGTCCCGCTGGTACTCGGTGGCAAGGGTCAGGTCGTCAAGGACGTACTCGATGCCCAGTATGTAGCGGTGCCAGGAATCGAACTTCCATTTTGCCGTGACCGGGGTGGTGGCGGAGGTGACCGGATCGGTGTAGATCCCGGTGGCGGTGCCGTCGAAGGAGGTGTGCAGCCCGCTGAACGTGGCACGCACCCCGACCGGCGTTCTCCATTCCAGGTGGTGCACGAACGCGGTGGCGGAGTTCACGTCGGTGGTGGTAAGGGGGGCGTCCACGGTGGAGATGTAGGCCGAGTAGTTCCTGGCCGAAGCGCCGTCCAGGGGGATCGGGGTGGTGCCGATCTGGAACTGGTAGTTCACCGTGCCCGTCGACCCGGCAGGGATCGAGCCGTAGATGCTTGCACCGGTTATGGCGTTCACCGAGTCCCGCTCGTAGTCGTAGTACTCGTTCTGGGGCAGGAAGATGAAGGTGCGCGCGGCGTCGTTGTCACGCGACTCGTTGTACAGCCCCAGGGGGATCTTGATCTTCCCGGCCCGAAAGCCGAGCCAGTCGGTGACGCGGTAGTCGCCGAAGGCCCAGTCGAGGGTGATCTTGTCCTTGCCGTAGCTGCCGCGGTCCATGGCCAGCAGCTGCAGGCCGACGCGCAGGTCGGGGTTGACCTCCTTGGAGAAGTTCACGGCGAAGTCGTTGAAGTTGAAAGAGCCCTCCCCGCTGTTGGATACGGGGAAATTGTTGTCAGGGGAGGTCTTTATGTACCCCTGCGAGGCGAAACCGTGGATCTCGACGCCGGCTAGTTCCACGGCGTGGGCCGATCCGGCAAAGGCGAGCAGCATCATCGCAGTCAAAGCTTTCTTCATATCGAAATCTCCCCTACTTGATGACAATGGTTTTTACGGCATCGCCCGTCTGTCCGTGGGCTATGAACCCGATGGCATTGGGGGTCCTGGCGACGAAATCGATCATCTGTTGGGTTTCGGTGAAGGCGGGAGGCATGGACGCCTTCCCGGTGGTCACCATCCGGACCCAATGCTGGTCGAACTGCGAAGGGGTCTTGCCGAGGATCGCCTGCAGGAACTCCTTGAGCGTCCGCTCCTCTTCCAGCACCGCGATCTTGATGTGTTTCCGGTTGCCCCACTTCACCTTTTCGCCGAGGTAGATGCCCTGCAATTCGGCCTTGGTCAGGGTGCTTTCCACGACGCTCTTGTTCGCGATGACGATGAAATTGGCCGCATGGGCAGAAGAGTGACCCCAGACGATCAGACACAACAGAAGAAGAAATTTTGACCCCGTGATGCAGAGCCGTTTGGGGTATGACATGCAGCACCTCCCGAGGGTTGCAATTCACTTAAAAGTGTCTGTTACTGACACGGATGTTGTTTTGAGTGTTTATCGGATGGCACAACAGACAGCTTAAGTCGAAATATGAATAAACTAAGGGATGAGTGTGTGAACACCGAAGGCGAAGATTCCCTCCCCCTGCCGTCAAGGGGGAGGGGGGTAAAGCATGATCAGCCGATCACGCCGAGCTCGCGGCCGATGCGGGTGAAGGTGTTGAGCCCCATTTCCAGGTCATCCTGCGTGTGAGCGGCGCTGATCATCACGCGGATCCGTGCCTTACCCTGCGGAACGGTGGGAAAGCCGATGGGCATGGCGAAGATGCCGGGCTCCGCAGCGAAGAGCCTGCGCGAGAACTCCTGCGCCACGGTCGCTTCCCCCAGCATGACCGGGGTGATGGGAGTGACGCTCGCCCCGATGTCGAAACCGGACTGGCGCATCCCTTCCTTGAAGTAGCGCGTGTTGTCCCAGAGCTTTTGCACCAGTGCGGTGCTCTCCTCCAGGAGGTCCACGGCGGCGAGGCAGGCGGCCGTGTCTGCCGCGGTCACCGCGCTGGAGAAGAGGAAGGGACGGGCCTTCTGCCGGATCCAGTCGATGACCACCTTTTTCCCGGCGATGACCCCGCCCATGACTCCGAACGCCTTGGACAGCGTGCCGATCTCCAGGTCGAATTTGCCGTTGAGGTGGAAATGGTCGACGATGCCGCGCCCGCCACGGCCGAGCACCCCTTCGCCGTGGGCGTCGTCCACCATGGTGATGATGCCGTGACGCTCGCAGAGCTCGAAGAGCTTGTCCAGGGGGGCGACGTCGCCGTCCATGGAGAAGACCCCGTCGGTGATGAGGAGCGCCCGCCGGTACTGCCCGATGTTCTCGGTGATGACCCGCTCGCAGTCGGCGAGGTCGCAGTGCTCGTAGACCAGGATCTTTGCCGATGACAGCCGGCAGCCGTCGATGATGCTGGCGTGGTTCAGTTTGTCGGTGAAGATCACGTCCCCTTTGCCGACCATGGGAGGGATGGCCGCCTGGTTGGCGCAGAAGCCCGACTGCACGTAGAGCGCGTCCTCAACCCCCTTGAACGCCGCCAGGCGCTGTTCCAGCCTGCGGTGCAGTTCCAGCGTCCCCGCGATGCTGCGCACCGCCGCCGGACCGACACCCCACTGCTCGACCGCCTCCTGCGCCGCCTTCTTCAGGCGCGGATGGTTGGCGAGTCCCAGGTAGTTGTTGGTGCAGAAATTCAGCACCTTCTTCCCGTCCACCACCATCCAGGGGCCGCAGGCCGAGCCGATGGTGCGGATGTTGGTCCTAAGCCCCTGCTCTTCCAGGGCCTTCATCTCTTCGGTTATCCAGGCGAATTTGTCGCTCATCTCTCGTAACTCCTCTCAAGTCCAAGTCCCTCTCCCTCCGGGAGAGGGTGGCCGAAGGCCGGGTGGGGGCGCTGGCGGCTACTCATCTGCTTCGTGGGAACCCCTCACCCCCGCCCCTCTCCCTAAGGGCGAGGGGAGACCTTCCGCTACTCCTCCACCCAGTTGAGTATGACCTTCCCGGCGTTGCCGCTGCTCATCACCTTGAAGGCCTCCTCGAACTCGGTGTAGTGCATCCGGTGCGTGATCACCGGGGTGAGATCCAGCCCGATCTTGATCAGCGACTGCATCAGGTACCAGGTCTCGTACATCTCTCGGCCGTAGATCCCCTTGATGGTAAGCATGTTGAAGATCACCTGGTTCCAGTCGATGGCGAGGTCCCCTGACGGGATCCCGAGCATGGCGATCTTGCCGCCGTGGCACATGTTGGCGAGCATCTCCTTGAAGGCGTTGCCGTTGCCCGACATCTCCAGGCCCACGTCGAATCCCTCCTTCATCCCCAGCTCCTTGCGCACGTCCGCGAGGGTCCTCTCCTTTACGTTGAGCGCCACCGTTGCCCCCATCTTCCTGGCGAGCTCGAGGCGATAGGGGTTCATGTCCGTGGTGACGATGTAGCGTGCCCCGGCGTGGCGGGCGATGGCGGTAGCCATGATACCGATCGGCCCCGCCCCCGTGATCAGCACGTCCTCCCCCAGCACCGGGAAGGCGAGTGTGGTGTGGGTCGCGTTGCCGAAGGGGTCGAAGATGCTCAGGATCTCCATCGGAATCGAGGGGTCCGCATGCCAGACGTTGGTCACCGGAATGCAGATGTACTCCGCAAAGGCGCCGGTGCGGTTCACCCCCACTCCGTTGGTGTCCTTGCACAGGTGCCGTCTCCCCGCCAGGCAGTTGCGGCACCTGCCGCAGACGATGTGCCCCTCGCCCGAGACGATGTCCCCGATGTTGAGGTCGGCGACGTTGCTCCCCATCGCAACCACCCGTCCCACGAACTCGTGCCCGATCACCATAGGCACCGGGATCGTCTTCTGGGCCCAGGTGTTCCAGTCCCAGATGTGCAGGTCCGTGCCGCAGACCGCAGTCTTGTGCACCTTGATAAGGACGTCGTTGATGCCCATCTCCGGTACCGGCACCTCATCCAGCCATAGTCCCGGCTTGGGGTATTTCTTAACCAGCGCGCGCATGGTCTTTTGCATGATGAACTCCTCGACAGTGGTGGCCGTTTCGGCTCATTAATGTTACCAACAACGTTTCCCTTGTAAATAGTGACATGGCAAAACATGGCAAAGCGCCACCGATGACAGATGGATACTTTTGAATAAATTGATATTGCTTTAAAAAAACTCCAGACGAGCCTATCCAAGTTCAAACTGACGCATGGAATAGATTTTGTAAAATCCTGTGTTGATTATTGACAAGAATTGGATGATATTGGGCCGGAATATTTGCAGTAAAGTCTATGCGCCTGAGGCTTGTCACAGGTGCTGTTCATAAAGAAACACGATGTAATGCGCAGGAGGGTTGTAATGAAACGATCTGTTTCACTCTGCATGCTGGTCATCGCCGTCTGCTTCAGCGCAGGGTGTACGACGTTCAAAAAAGATGCGGCAAATCAGACTTCGACACCTGAGGTGATCAGGATCGGTGGTGGCGACACCGCACTGACCGAGGTCATCGCACCGGTAAAGGAGACCTTTGAAGACGAAAACCCGTCTCTGCGCCTGGTCACCGTGCAGAGTAAACCGGGGACGGAGCTGGCGGACCTTGACAGTGGCTCCCTCGATGCCGTCGTCTCGACCCTCGACCTGCAGACTTTCCTTGAGCGAGCAGCTGCTAACGAAACGGCGCTGGACGGAGATGAGTTCCGGGAGGTGCCGGTCGGTACCAACGAGACCGTCGTCTTTCTCAACCAGGGCGTAAAAATCAAGAAACTGACCAGAAAGCAGTTAAAGGCGATCTTCACCGGCAAGATCACCAACTGGAAGAAGGTTGGCGGCCCTAACCGGCACATTGTCGTGGTCTGGTCCCCGGCCGCTGACGGGGAGAACGAGCTCTTCATCAGAAAAGTGCTGGAGGGTGAACAGGTTGTCTCCAGGTTTCTTCCGGTGGCAAGCGTCGAGGAAATGAGAGCGAAAGTGCTGGAGACACCCGGCGCCGTCGGCATCGGTCCCAGCGCGTTGGTTTCCCGCGGCGTGCGGGTCCCGGGGACGGGGAGCCTGACCGTCGTCGCGTCGGTCATGCTGATCACCAAGGGAGAGCCCTCGCCGAAGGTGCAGAAACTGCTCGACCTTCTCAAGGACGTGGCATTCCTGCGCTGAACCGTCTTGGTCGCTTATTCAACAAGGGGTTGATGTTCGGCAGCAAACCCGCTATCTTCGACTTTTTACTGATTGCCAGTCTAAAAGGACCTGAAGACAGTGACAAAGACGAAGGATGCTATCTACGCGGCGCCGCTGCAGGAATTGATCGATTTCAAGTTCGACGAACGGGTCGTCGCAGTCTTTCCCGACATGATCCAACGCTCGGTCCCGGGCTACGGCATGATCATCTCCAATATCGGGATCCTCGCCGGGAAATACGCCCAGGCCGGGAGCCACTGCTACGATCTCGGCTGTTCCCTCGGGGCGGCCACCCTCGCCATGCGCCAGCGGATCAACCAGCCGGAGTGCGACATCATCGCCGTCGACAACTCCCCGGCGATGATCGAGCGGGGCCGTGAGCTCCTCGCCCGCGATGCCGGGCCGACCGTCCCGGTGACCATGGTCTGTGCCGATCTCCAGGACGTCACGGTCGAGAACGCCTCGGTGGTGGTCCTCAACTTCACCCTGCAGTTCATTCCCCCGGCGCAGCGCCTGGAACTGATTCAGCGGATCCACGCCGGGCTCAGGCCTGGCGGCATCCTCATCCTCTCGGAAAAGATCGCCTTCAGTGAGCCGGAACGGCAGCATTTTCATGTAGAGCTGCACCACGACTTCAAGAGGGCCAACGGTTACAGCGATCTGGAGATCAGCCAGAAAAGGTCCGCGTTGGAGAACGTGATGATCCCGGAGACCCTCGCCTGTCACCACGAGCGGCTGAAAGCGGCCGGATTCACTTCCTCTGAAGTCTGGTTCCAGTGCTTCAACTTCGCCTCGCTGGTCGCAATGAAATGAACTTCTACGACTCCCTCTATCCCCAACTCGTCGATATGGGCCATGAGCGCTGGGCAGAGCAGCTGCAGGCGACCCTGCCGGAGAGACTGCTCCTCGAAAGCCACGGCAAGCTGTCGGGGTGGCAGAGCGCCCTGCAGTCGCTGCCGGATATACTCCCATCCCGCATCGAGCTGCAGGACAGTGTCACCATCGGATCCGATGCCGATCTCGGCGAAATAAGCCGTGAAGACGTCATAACGCAGCTGCGGGCTTTTCACCCCTGGCGCAAAGGCCCCTACAATTTCTTTGGCATCGGGATCGATACCGAGTGGCGCTCAGATTGGAAGTGGGAGCGCGTTGTGCCACACATCGCGCCGCTGGCCGGACGAAGGGTGCTCGACGTCGGCTGCGGCAACGGCTATCACGGCTGGCGCATGCGCGGCGCCGGCGCCGACTTCGTTCTCGGCATCGAGCCCTTCCTGCTTTCGGTGCAGCAGTTCCAGGTCATGCAGCGCTACCTTCGCGACCCGCGGCACCACGTCATCCCCATCGGCATCGAGGACGTTCCCCCGAATCTCGCCTGCTTCGACAGCGTCTTCTCGATGGGAGTCCTGTACCACCGTCGTTCTCCCCTCGACCATCTTTTCGAGCTCAAGGGATGCCTGCGCCCAGGAGGAGAATTGATCCTGGAGACGCTCATTGTGGAAGGCGACGAGGCTACGGTATTCATGCCTCAGGGACGTTACGCCAAGATGCGCAATGTCTGGTTCCTCCCGTCCATTGCCGTGATGACCCTGTGGTTGCAGCGCTGCGGGTTCACGCAGATTGCCTGCGTCGACACCAACCGCACCAGTCGGGAGGAACAGCGTTCGACGGAGTGGATGCAGTTTGAGTCGCTGGCGGATTTTCTTGATCCTGATGACGCGGAGAAGACGATTGAAGGGCACCCGGCACCGCTGCGGGCGATATTTACAGCGAAGAGGCCGTAGCTAACTGGTACCAGGCGGTACCTAAGCGGAAGCGGACCGTGTTTAAGAAAATGCAGACCAGAGTTAACAAAAAGCAGGTCGTAGTTAATTTAAAGACGGTCGTATTTAATTTAAAAAAGGTCGTAGATTAAATAAACCGGGCTCTTCATTAAGCACCACCCCTCCTTCACGGGGATAAAAGGGGGCGTTGACGCCAAAAGTGAGGGGAGAATTGCGATGGTGAAGGGCGCTTCGGCTAAATTGCAGGGGCTTGTCGTGTTTGAACCGCTTTGTTTAACAAAAAGCGGCCCTCGTTTTTTTAAAGCAGGTCTTACATTAGAAAAAGCGGGTCTACTTTTATTTAAAGTGACCCCTATATTAGAAAATGAACGCCTCGTTTCCCTAAAAGGTGGTGGTATGAGGGGGCGAGGAGTTGGCCTGGCGTGATATGAAGGGGCGGCTTTTACCGAAACTCCCCGACGGGGAATCCCAAACGGCCAAGGACCGTTCCGTCGGGGCAGCTTTCGAGAAAAACTACCTGCGCCCACCGTACGGACCGCGTCCATAGCGGCCATCGTAGTCGTTGTAATACCCTCCGTGATGCTGTCCGCGGTAATAATCATCGAACGGCACGACAACACAGGCCGACAGCAGTGACGGTAACACCACTAGTGCGATCAGATACCGGATTTTCTTTTTCATCTCGAGTCTCCTTTTTCCCCGGGGCATGTTGCCACCGTCTACAGGTTAAAAGGAAATTGAGGATGAAATATGGAACAAAGAAGAAAATACGCCAGTTTGCCGTTTCAGGCGCCGCACAGGACTTGCTTGATGGTGTCGTAAATCTCTCTTGGCTCGAAAGGTTTCTTGAGTATCCCCTTGGCCCCGACCTTCATCACCGCGTTGGTGTCACTGGGGCAATCCGAGGCGCTGCTGGTCAGCACATTGGCGTTTTTGTTCAGCGCGATCATCTCCCTGGTGGCGTCGATACCGTTTTTGACCGGCATGTAGACGTCCATTATCACGATATGCGGGCGATGTGTGAGAAACATCCGCACCGCCTCGATTCCGTCTGCCGCCTCGGCAACTACCGTGAACCCGATCCTGCTGAGGATATCGCGCAACGAATCACGATAAAACGCCTCGTCGTCGACTATCAGTATCCGTACGTCCTTCAGGGCCATTGTTCCTCCTTTGCGCTTGGCGCCCAAGAATTTTCCAGAAGAAGCTGCGATGGCTGCGTTGCAATTGCGGGATCATTCGGGTCAATGCCTACCCGTCTTCCGTGGATTTATAGAACTTTCATTCTCGTACGTCAATTAGAATATATGAAGTCTGGAATACCAAGATTTCCCAGCTTCGAGGGGGAAGTTCGCCAACGTCACGGGAGACCTGCTATGATAGGGGCATCAACTCGCACGAAAAGGAGAACGACATGAGCGAGAAGGAAAGCTGCCCAAAACCGAAACAACACCCGGCGCATATGTGCCAGTTGAAACATGAGGGGAGGATCGAAGAGATCGACAAGCATTCGGCCAGACCTAAATTCGTCTGCAACCGGTGCCGAGCCAAGGCGGACGAGGAGGATTACCTCTGCAATCCGCGGTCACTGTAGCACCGCGCGCCTTTACGTATCGACGGCCGCTGACCCGCAACGGCGGCCGTCTTCTCAAGAGCCTACGAAGTGATGATCCTCAAATCAGCACAGCACACCCACCAACAGTGTGAAGACAAATTAATTCCGACCTCTGCTGGAATACCTAATCATTTCAATGTAAGTTTATATCCGCCGGCTTGGTATGTGTTGGCTGCGACTGCAGATCAACCAATATCCGAAGTCGGCTGTTTTTATGATCCCGCCCCCTGTTCCAGTCGCGACATTCCGACTGACAGTAGAATGGGAAAAATGTGATAAGGAGGCAACATGAGAAGAGAGAAACAGTTGAAGGGGGCTTTGCTGCTGGCAGCTTTGGTGTCGGTGGGAGCCATGTCCGGCTGCGCCCACTACGAGGTGAACAACGGGCGCGGCAATATCCCCGGCTACTACATCGTCGCCGACGTCCAGCAGGCGGACAAAGCCGTGGAAACGGCACGCGCCGAGGGAAAGGACAAGCTCTGCCCGGCCGAGTTCGCGCAGGCCGAAGCCGCCAAGAACCAGGCCTACGACGTCCTGAGGGCCTGCCACACCGAAGAAGCGATTGCGCTCGCCAAGGATGCGACCGCCAAGGCCAAGGCTCTCTGCCCGGCCAAGGCTCCCGAGCCGCCCAAGCCCGCGCCCAAGGCGGTCGAGCCGCCGCCCCCCGCCGCTCCCACGGACCAGTTGACCATCACGCCTGCTTCGGTCACCAAGGGAGACTCCGTCACCCTTAACTGGCAATCAAG
This sequence comes from Geomonas diazotrophica, assembly GCF_019063885.1. Taxonomy (NCBI): domain Bacteria; kingdom Pseudomonadati; phylum Thermodesulfobacteriota; class Desulfuromonadia; order Geobacterales; family Geobacteraceae; genus Geomonas; species Geomonas diazotrophica. Next base: position 4,497,599 of record NZ_CP077684.1, read on the forward strand.
CAACGCGACCAACTGCGTCATCGAACCGGGCATAGGGCCGGTGCAGCCGGCGGGGTCTATGGTCATTACCCCGCAGGACAGCGCCAACTACATCCTGACCTGCACCGGTGCCGGTGGCAGCGCGAAGAGCATGGCGAAGGTCGACGTGGCGGTGCCGGTGCCGGCGCCGAAGCCCGCACCGGTCGTGGTCGTGCCGCCCCCCGAGCCGGCCAAGCTGTGCAAGCCTACGGTGATCAACGTAAAGTTCGACACCAACAAGTCTGACATCAAGGCCGAGTACCACAACGAGCTGAAGGCGCTGGCCGACTTCCTGAAGGAGTTCCCCAACGCCAAGGGGACCATCGAAGGGCATACCGACAGCGTCGGGGACAAGGCCGCCAACATGAAGCTCTCGCAGCGCCGCGCAGACAGCGTGCGCAACTACCTGGTCAAGAACTTCGGCATCGCGCCGGACCGCATCAAGGCGGTAGGGTACGGGCCGACCAAACCGGTGGCGAGCAACAAAACTGCGGCAGGCAAGCAGCAAAACCGCCGCATCGAGTCCAACTTCAGCTGCGACTAGCGTTCCGTACAAAATGGCCGTAAAACAAAAGAAGGCGTCCCCTGCCACGCAGGGGGCGCCTTTTCGTTTGAGAAAGCGACTTGTTGACTTACACCTTATATGTTGTATATCATCCGAATGACCGGGAAACAGCTTAAAAAGCTGCTGCTGGAATCGGGATGGCGGCTGGATCGTATCTCCGGCAGCCACCACGTCATGATCAAGGATGGTCGCCGCTCGATCCCCGTCCCCGTTCATGGCCATGCGGACCTGCCCAAGGGGCTGGTGCATGCGGTCCTCAAACAAGCGGGAATAAAGGAATAGAAATGCTTTCGTACGCCGCACGCATAAAAAAAGAAGCAGACGGTTACTTGGTAACCTTTCCTGACTTTGATAACGTCATGACCTACGGCCTCACGATCGAGGAAGCCCTGCTCAATGCTGAGGAAGCGCTGAACGGTTGCCTGGAGTCGGATTTTGAGCGGAATTTCAAAATACCGGAGCCGTCTCACATGAGTGGGAAGAACGTGCACCAGATCCCGGTGGCGCCGCACGTCGCAGTCGCAATCATGCTCCGGGCCCTGCGTGCCGAGCGCTCGCAGATGGAAATCGCAAAGCAGTTGAACATTGCCTACCAGGTCTATCAGCGCCTGGAGAATCCCCGCAAGGCGAACCCTACCATCAAGACGCTCGAGAAGATCGCCAAAGTCTTTGGCAGACGTGTCGAACTCGGCTTCGTTTAAGCCAACCGCCTTTATTTCCTGATCAGATCGGCCACCGCCCCGGCTCCCCGCAGCACCCCTTCGAGATTCACCACCGTTCTTCCCCCTGACAGGTCGCTCTGCTCGCTTACCTTCAGGCCGTACTCTCTGAGCCGGTCACCGACGTATTGCGCCGCGTCATTAAGCGCATGGCAGTTGGCGAGGCGCAGGCAGCTACCCACACTATGGCTGACTTGTAATTTATAGAACGACTCCTCCCGGGAGCCTCCAACCTGCGAAAAGGATGAAGTTATCACCCGCGGTGTCAATATCGGGACACTGTCACCTGACCCGGCGACGACGCCTGCAGGAAAAGTTCTGGTATCATTTGAAACGGCTGCTTCAGTCAGAAGGAAAACTGCGTGTGACAGCAATAAAACCTGGGGGCGGACATGGATCTGAAAAAAACTCATAGCGTGGTATTGAACGAAGGCGATCCTGAACAGAAACGCGCCGAGATACTTGAATACTTCAACGCCACGTTCACGATAGATGAGCTGCTCTATGACACCTTGAAGGATGACGGTGCCTTCTACCTGAGGGCGGATCGGCTGCGTCACCCGCTCATCTTCTACTTTGGGCACACCGCCTCGTTCTTCGTCAACAAGCTGGTGATCGCCCGGCTCATCGAAAAGCGGATCAACCCGCGCCTGGAGGCGATGTTCGCGGTCGGCGTGGACGAGATGTCGTGGGACGACCTGGACGAGACTCACTACGATTGGCCCACCCGGGGCGAGGTGAAGGCGTATCGCGACCAGGTGCGCGAGTTGGTGACAGGGCTGATCAAGACCCTGCCGCTCACCCTCCCCATCACCTGGGAGAGCCCCTTCTGGGCCATCGTGATGGGGATCGAGCACGAGCGGATCCACCTGGAGACTTCCTCGGTGCTGATCCGACAGCTCCCCATCGACCGGGTGCGCCGCCACGAGTTCTGGGAGATCTGCCGGGATGCGGGCGCCCCCCCGGAGAACGAGCTGGTTCCGGTTCCCGGAGGAGAGGTGGTGCTGGGCAAGGAAGAGGGGCATCCGCTCTACGGCTGGGACAACGAGTACGGTCATCACGAGGCTCAGCTGCAGGGGTTCGCCGCATCGAAATATCTCGTGTCCAATCGCGAGTACCTCTCCTTCGTGGAGGCCGGCGGGTACCGCGAGGAGCGCTGGTGGAGCGAGGAGGGGTGGCACTGGCGCAACTTCAAGAATGCCGAGCACCCGCTGTTCTGGGTGGAGCGCCCGCATGGCTGGGGGCTGCGCACCATGGTGGAGGTGATCGATCTCCCGTGGAACTGGCCGGTGGAGGTGAACTACCTGGAGGCGAAGGCGTTTTGCAACTGGTTCGCCGACAAGACCGGGAAACGGCTCCGTCTTCCCAGCGAGGACGAGTGGTACCGGATCTACGACGTCGCAGGCGTGCGCGATCCCCAGGAGTGGAGCGAGGCTCCCGGCAACATCAACCTCGCCTACTGGGCGTCGTCCTGTCCGGTGGACCGCTTCCGCTTCGGACAGCTTTTCGACGTCGTCGGCAACGTCTGGCAGTGGACCGAAACCCCCATCTACGCTTTCCACGGGTTCCGCATCCATCCCTGGTACGACGACTTCTCGACGCCGACCTTCGACACGCGCCACAACCTCATCAAGGGGGGCTCCTGGATCTCCACCGGCAACGAGGCGACCCGCGAGTCGCGCTACGCCTTCCGGCGCCACTTCTTCCAGCACGCGGGCTTTCGTTACGTGGAAAGCGACAACCCGGTGCAACTGCACGAAGATCCCTACGAGACCGACGCGCTGGCGGCGCAGTACTGCGACGCCCACTACGGCCCGGAGCATTTCGGGGTGCCTAACTTCGCGAAGGCTTGCGCAGACGTCTGTTTGGAGCTAACATCCGGGCGCGCCAGGGGGCATGCCCTCGACCTCGGCTGCGCGGTGGGGCGGGCGAGCTTCGAACTGGCGCGGGGCTTCGAAAGGGTTACGGGAATCGACTTTTCCAGCAGGTTCTTTAGGCTGGCGGCCCGGATGCAGGAGGAGGGGTACCTGCGCTACGCCATTTCCGAAGAGGGGGAGATCGTTTCTTTCCACGAACTGAGCCTGGAGGAGCTGGGGCTTGCCGCGTTGCGTGACCGGGTGCAGTTCTACCAGGGGGATGCCTGCAACCTGCCGGATAAATTCTCCGGCTACGACCTGGTGCTCGCCGCGAACATCATGGACCGGCTCTATTCGCCGCGCCGATTCCTTGCGGGCATCCGCGGCCGGCTCAATCCCGGCGGTCTCCTGGTGCTGGTGTCCCCCTACACATGGCTGGAGGAATACACCAAGAAAGAAGAGTGGCTGGGAGGGTACCGGGAGGCGGGGGAGCCGGTGTGGACCCTGGATGGCCTAAAGGCAGAGCTGTCGCCTCATTTCCGGATGCTGGGTGAGCCGCGCGACGTTCCGTTCGTGATACGGGAGACGCGCCGCAAGTTCCAGCACGGCATTTCCGAACTGACCGTATGGGAGCTTAAATGACGCAGAAGAAGTTCGATTTCGACGAGATCATCGACCGGCGCGGCACCGCGAGCGAGAAGTGGGACAAGTACCGCGACCGCGACGTCATCCCCCTTTGGGTGGCGGACATGGATTTCCGTTCGCCCCCCGCCATCATAAAGGCGCTGCACGAGCGGGTGGAACACGGAGTCTTTGGCTACACCGCGCCGCCCCAGGGGCTGGTGCAGGCGGTGATCGACTCGCTGCAGGCGGAATACGACTGGCAGGTGCGGCGGGAATGGATCACGTGGTTGCCGGGGCTGGTGACCGGGCTCAACGTGAGTTGCCGGGCGGTGGGGGAGCCGGGTGACGACGTCGTTACCTTCACACCGGTCTATCCCCCCTTCATGTCGGCGCCCCCACTCTCGGGGCGCAACGCGATCAACGTGCCGCTCGTTTGCGAAGCGGGTCGCTGGGGCCTGGACCTGGAGGCGCTGGAGGCCGCGGTGACACCGAGGACGAGGCAGCTCCTGCTGTGCAGCCCGCACAACCCGGTGGGGCGGGTTTGGACCCGTGAGGAACTGGTCGCCCTGGATGAGTTCGCCGCGCGGCACGACCTGGTGATCTGCAGCGACGAGATCCATGCCGGCCTGGTCCTCGAACCGGGCGTGCGGCACATCCCGATCGCCACTCTCTCCCCGGAGACCAGCCGGCGCACCATCACGTTGATGGCTCCCAGCAAGACCTACAACGTGCCGGGGCTCGGCTGCTCCTTCGCGGTCATCTCCGACGACACCTTGCGGCGGGCCTTCAGGAAGGCGATGGGGCGCATCGTGCCGCACGTGAATCTCTTGGGCTACACCGCCGCCGAGGCGGCATATCGCGATGGGGAGGAGTGGCGCCGGGAACTGCTGGAATACCTGCGCGGCAACAGGGACCTGGTGGAAGAAGAGGTGACCGGGATGGGGCTCTGTGCGGCGCGGGTCGAGGCGACCTACCTTTCCTGGATCGATCTGCGCAAGACGGGGATCGAGGACCCGGTCCGCTTCTTCGAAGAAGCCGGTGTCGGCCTCTCCGGCGGGAGCGACTTCGGCCTTCCCGGCTACGTGAGGCTCAACTTCGGCTGCCGCCGGGAACTCTTGAAGGAAGCGCTCAGGCGCATGAAGGCGGCCCTTGAGGGGTTGCCCGGGAGGTGACGGATGCTGAGACGACTGTTGTTCTCCTTGCTGTTCCTGCTGCTTAGCGTCGCTGTCGCGGGGGCGGCCCCTAAAGCGGAGGACCACGACGCCCTGGCGGGATTGAAGAGCGCACGGGTCATCTTCGACGCGCGGGTGCCGGACTGGGAACGGCTGGTCTTCAACCTCGAGCTGATCGCGGAAACCTTCGACGGCATGACCGCGCAGGGGGTACGGCCGGAAATGGTGGTCTCCTTCCGCGGCCCCGGCGTCAAGCTTCTGACCGCACCGGTGATCAACAAGGAGGCGCTGGAGCTGATCAGGGAGTTGAAGAAGAAGGGCGTGCGCTTCGAGGCATGTGCGGTCGCCATGAGGGTGTTCAAGGTCGATCCGGCCCTGCTCGTCCCGGAGGTGAAGCTGGTCGGCAACGTGCTGACCTCGCTGATCGGTTACCAGAACAAGGGGTACGCGATGATCACCGTCAACTGAAGGCGCCGCACCACCGTGGCGACTGCCGTCATTTCCCCCTCTCCCGTCTGCCGGCCGGAGCCTGTTGAGGGCGAGGGGAAACAGGCGGCCCTATCCGAAGATCCTGTTCTCCTGTTCCTGCACCCTGATGAAGGTCGTGCGCTTGGTCAGTTCCTTGAGCGCGGCGGCCCCCACGTAGGTGCAGGCGGAACGCACCCCCCCCAGGATGTCGCGCACCGTCTCGTCAATCGGCCCCCTGTAGGGAACTTCCACCGTCTTTCCCTCCGATGCGCGGTAATGGGCGACGCCCCCGGAGTGTTTATCCATAGCCGTCGTCGAACTCATGCCGTAAAAGAGCTTGAACTGCCTCCCGCCGCGCTCAACGATCTGGCCGCCGCTCTCGTCATGGCCGGCGAGCATCCCTCCCAGCATGACGAAATCAGCCCCGCCGCCGAATGCCTTGGCGACGTCCCCCGGACAGGTGCAGCCACCGTCGGAAATGATCCTTCCACCCAGCCCGTGCGCGGCATCGGCGCACTCGATCACAGCAGAAAGCTGCGGATAGCCGACACCTGCCTTGATGCGGGTGGTGCAGACCGAGCCGGGACCGATCCCCACCTTGACGATGTCGGCGCCTGACAAGAGGAGCTCTTCGACCATCTCGCCGGTGACCACGTTGCCCGCGACGATAGTCTTGTCGGGGAAGCCGTCCCTCACCTTCTGCACGAACTCGACGAAGCTCTCCGCGTAGCCGTTGGCAACGTCAATGCAGATGAACTGCAGCTTCGGATGATTCGCGATGATGGCGGAGAACTTTTCGTAGTCGCTGTCGGAGGTGCCGGTGCTGACCATGATCCGGTTGTAGATGTCGTCACCCTGGTCATGGTTGTCGAGCCAGGCATCCCACTCGGCCACCGTGTAGTGCTTGTGGAGTGCGGTCAGCATCCCGTGCTCGGCAAGCCGGTCCGCCACCTCGAAGGTCCCGGTGGTATCCATGTTGGCGGCTATGACCGGCACGCCGCTCCAGTCGTACTTGCTGTGCAGGAACCTGAAGTGCCGCTGCAGGTCGACCTGGGCCCTGCTCTTCAGGTTCGATCTCTTTGGTCTGATCAGCACGTCGCTGAACCCCAGCTTAATGTCGCTTTCCAGGAACATCTCATATCCTCCTTCGGGTTCCCTTTGCTCCCCTTTCCGGGGAGCAAAGGGCTTAAGGTGCCAATGGCCGGGCGAATGATTATTCGCCCCTACAGGGTCACGTGCGCGAGGACCTCGCTCGCACTGACACAGCCAGTAAGAGAGTACCGGAAAACACAATGTCCACAAGGTGCATGTGATTCCGCACGCTTGGTTGAGTTTGACCAAGCGCTGTGTTAGAGTGCGCGGCGGAGGAGCGTATACAATGATCGACGAACGTCAGCGCCGCCAGCGCTGGTTGATTTTTTTCATCCTGTCCCTTATCTACATCCTGGTCTACTTCTATCGCGTATCGCTGGCCGTGGTCGCCAAGGACGTCTCTCGCGACCTGCACCTCACCCCGGCCCAACTGGGGTCGCTCTCCAGCATCCTCTTCTACGTTTATGCCGCTGCGCAGATCCCGCTGGGGCCGATGATCGACCGGCTGGGGAGCCGCGTGGTGATCAGCGGTTGCGGCGTGCTGACCGCCATTGGGGGGATCCTCTTCTCGCAGGCGGGCAGCATGGGGCAGGCACTGGTCGCGCGCATCCTCATCGGCATCGGCACCGCCTCGGTATTGATGGCGACCTTCAGCCTTTTCAGCCACTGGTTTACCAGGCAGGAGTTCGGTAAGGTCTCCGGCCTGATGGTCGCGGTGGGGAACATGGGAAACCTGGCCGGGACGGCGCCGCTGGCGCTGGCGGTGGCCTGGATCGGATGGCGCAACTCGTTCCTCGCCATCGGCGTCATGCAGGCCTTGGCCACGGTGCTGGTCTTCTTGCTGGTGCGCGACCGTCCTGCGGTGGCCGTGGAAGGTGCCGGCGAGCCGGCGCCGGTGAAGATGGGGATGTTGCAGGCGTGGAAGCACATCACGACCAACCGGGACTTCTGGCTCTTGGCGGGGCTGGCCTTCGCCTGGTACGGATGCTACCTGGCGGTGCAGGGGCTGTGGGGGGGGCCGTACCTGATGGAGGTGCTCAAGCTGTCGCGGGAGGAGACGGGGCGGATGCTGATGTTCACCTCGATCGGGTTCATCTGCGGCAGCCTGGTGATCGATTCCATCGCCCGGAAGCTGGCGCATTCCTACAAGAAGACCTTTCTCTGGGGGCAGATACTGCTGCTGATCCTGATGACCGGCTTCCAGGGGCCGCTCGATCATCTCCCCCTGCTGCTATTGGGCGCGTATTTCTTCTGCCTGGGGCTGGCCGTGTCGAGCGGCGTCATGATCTACCCGATCAACCGCTCCATGTTCCCGGTCTCCATCGTCGGCACCGCGCTCACCTCCATCAACCTCTTCGTATTGTTGGGGGCGGCTTCCGTGCAGCAGATCATGGGGATGGTGCTCGACGCCGTGGGCAAGACCACGCCGGAGGCGACGGCGCAGGCGTTCCATTCGGCCTTCCTGGTCCCTGTGGGTATCCAGGCGGTGGCCGCGGCCCTGTTTTTCTTTGCAAGGGATTACTGGGAAGAGGCTAAGGGGTAGATGCTAGAGGCTGGGGGACTCGTGACTCGTTACTGGGGGTGGGGACTAAGGACTAAGCTGCTAGGTCTTCTACTGCGGCGCGGAAGGCGTGCAGGTTCTTGGCACGCTTGAGCTGCTTCAGCTCGCGCTCCATTTCGTGGTCCTCCACGTTGGAGACCACACCCTTGATCTTGCCCAGCACCTGCATGTCGCCGCAGAAGAGCTTGCCGTAGAGAGGAAGGAGGTCGCTCAGGTAGCGGTGCAGCATGGCACGCCTCTCGGCCAGGTCGGGAGCGGCGGCGGCGCGGCCGCGCAGCCTCTGGAAAAGCATCGGCTCGCCGATGCCGCCGCGGCCGAGCATGAGGCCGGCCGCCTCGGTGCGTTCCAGCAGCTCCAGGCCGAAAGCGGCGCTCCTGATGTCGCCGTTGGCGATCACGGGAATGGCGGTCCGCTTGATCACCTCCGCGGTGACGGCGTGGTCGGCGAACCCTTCGTAGGCTTGGCGCACCGTGCGCGGGTGCAGCACCAGGAAGTCGATCCGGGAGCTCTCGAAAAGTGGGAGCAGCGAGAAGATCTGCTGCGGGTCCTCGTACCCCGCACGGATCTTGACCGAGAAGGAGCCGCGTATTTCCTGCCGCAGCGCCGGGATGATCTCCTGCAGCAGTTCCGGGCGCTTCAGCATCCCGCCACCGGTCAGCCCGCTGGTCATACGCCCGTAGGGGCAGCCCATGTTCAGATTGATGTGCACCGCGCCCGCTTTCTGGGCGGTCCGCGCCGCGGCGACCAGCGCGTCCTTTCCGTGCCCGATCAGCTGGACCACCAGCGGCACCCCGTTCTCTTCGGCGGCGCACTCGCGCACGTCCCCCGGCATGAGGAGCTTCTTCTCCGACTGGGAGTTCACCCGCATGAATTCGGTCCAGACCACGTCCGGGCGCACCCATTTCGTGAACAACTCGCGCAGCGCGCGGTTGGTGAGCCCTTGCATGGGGGCGAGCATGAGCGGCTTCTCTCCCGGGTTCCAGGGGAGCACGTGCTTCGCTTGCGGATTGGCGGCGGGAATGGTTGTTTCTGAGGTATGCATCTTCTTCAAGGAATGACGCGCCTCTGCATGCGGGGAGGCGGCTCGTGGTTCGACGCCGTTTTCGTTGTGAATCGTGTGGGGGCGAATGATTCGCCCCCACATTTCAGTCAGTGCAACGGCGCCCCCGCAAACAGGGACGGTTTATCTAGAGGACTTCCAGCAGCTCGATCTCGTAGGTGATGTCTTCGCCCGCCAGCGGGTGGTTGGCGTCGACCACGATGGCGGTCTCGTTCACCTCGACCACGACCACGTCGACCGGCTCGTCGTCGTCGCCGGTCAGCTCCAGCTCCATGCCGACTTCCGGCTCGATGTCGCCGGTAAGCTGCTCGCGGCTGATGGCGAAGACCTCGTCCTCGTCGTACTCGCCGAAGGCGTCCTCGGCCGGGATCACGATGGTCTTCTTCTCGCCGGGGGCCATGCCGACCAGGGCCTCTTCGATCTGCGGGAAGAACTCCTCGTTGCCGATGGTGAATTCCATCGGGCCGGATTCGCCGCAGCCGCAGTCGTCGTCTTCGCAGCCGTTATCGCCGCATCCGCAATCGTCGTCTTCGCAGCAACCGGTGTCGAGGGTGGTGTCGATGATGGTGCCATCTTCCAAGCTGCCGGTGTAGTTGATCCGTACTTTGTCGCCTTTCTTTGCAATTGCCATTTTTACTCGGTTCCTTCTCATGGGGTTGATGTCTAGCTCCAGGCTATTCCCGGATGGTACGTGGGACGGTGCCCGCTAGTCCAGCAAAATCTGGTGCCGGTCCTCTTTTTTTGTTTGCTGTGACTTTCAGGTGCCGGCTTTGTCAGGACAATCGGCACTTTACTGCACGGGTCTCCTTGTGGAATCATTACCATATGGGGGGGAAGGAGGATTCAGGCCATGTCGGAAACGAAGAAGAAAGTGACGATGGAAGAGTGGAACTCCAGGTTCAGGTCCCTCGGGGTGGACGACAACCTCATGGGGCACTGGCACACCCTGTTCGAAAGGGAAAACCCTTCGGGGCACCAGAGTTTCCTGGAATGGCTGGGACTCCCCGAGGAGCGGATAGCGCAGGTGCGCGCCAAATCCGCGGAATCGAAAAAATAGCCCCAAAAAAAGAAGCCGCCACGATAGCGTGGCGGCCTTCTCGAAAGCCGGCTCTTCGCCCCTTAGGGGCGTTTCTTTTCTTTAAACTCGACCTCAGCCTATTTGGAGCCTTTCTTCACCGCGAAGCTGTAGCACTGCAGGTAGGTGAGGACGGTGAGCAGGAAGCTGTAGATGATGATGCTGAGGATGAAGGGATCCGGCGGGGACGCCAGGGCGAAGATGAAGTAGAAGCCCAGGACGGACATCTTGGCCACATCGGTCCATCTTTTTTTCTTGGCGAACTCCTTGGCCTCCTCCTGGGTCGGTGACATCCCGGCGATGGCGAGGTCCCGCTCGGCTTCCTTGGCGGCGAACCTGAAGATGGGGTAGAAGAGCAGCAACTGGATCACGAAGGCATAGACCACCCCGTTCATGAAGCGGTAGCCCCTGCCCACTGCCTGCAGCCGCTGCTGGAAGTTGACCGCGGTATAGATCAGCAGGGCGATCAGCCCGAACTGCGCCACGGTAAATATCTTTATCGTCTTGTTGATCTTCTTCAGATCCAGGTTAACCGCCATGTCATCTCCTTGCGCGGATTTGCTGCTGCCGCCTTAACTGTGCCATACCATAACAAATAAAATATTGTTATACAACAGAAGAGTCTTCGCTGCCGCAACCGCTCTTTTTGCATTGAACCATGTCCGGGAATCTAGTAAGTTGGAGCGACTTCACGCCCGGGTATGGCATAAGGTGCAATCCCCGTTGTTTTATTGATGACCAGAAGCCCCCGGATAAAGGAGCTTTCCCCATGGATGTGACCCTTAACGCCATCGAAGTTAGAGTGCTCGGTTCCCTGATCGAGAAGGAACTGACCACGCCGGAGTATTACCCCCTTTCCCTGAACGCGCTGGTGAACGCCTGCAACCAGAAATCGAACCGTGACCCGGTTGCCAACCTCGATGAGACCGAGGTGACCGGCGCCCTCGACACCCTGCGCTTCAAGCAGTTCGCCCTCCTCTCCGGCGTTGGCGGCAGGGTGTCCAAGTACCGTCACGCGTTGGTGGAAAAGTTCCGTTTCACCCCGGCCGAGCTTGCGCTTTTGTGCGAGCTGATGCTGCGCGGCCCGCAGACGGTGGGGGAGCTGAGGACCCGCGGCGAGCGGATGCACGCCTTCGCCGACCTTGCCGAGGTGGAGGCGGTGCTGCAGGACCTGATGGAGAGGACGCCTCCGCTGGTGACGCGCCTGCCGGTTCAGCCGGGACGCAAGGAGCCGCGCTACTGCCAGCTCTTGTCGGGCGAGCCTGATCTCGCCGAACTGGCCGCTGCGCCGGAAGCTTCGAGGGGGGGCGCGGACAGCAAGCGGATCGCGGAGTTGGAGCAGGAGGTTGCCGGCCTGCGCGAGGAGGTGGCGGCCCTGCGCCAGACCATCGCCGATTTCAAGAAATCTTTCGAATAGGAGTTTGACATGACCGATGCCAAGGAGGAACTTGCCACCAAGGTTGATATCGCCGACTGGCTTTCGCTCAGGGCGCACCTGGAGCGCGGCGGGGTGATCGTGGTGGACCCGCTGCTGGAGCTTGTCGAGGTGGGGGCGGCCCTCGCGGCGGACGAGGTGCAGGCGGTGCAGCGCTGGCTCTCTTCGTCCCTTTTGACCAAGCCGAGCCTCGAGCAGGTAAAGAAATGGGATGCCGAGAAGGGGAAGATCTTCAACTGCCTGATCGTCTCCCCCTACGTGTTGATCCAGGAGCCGGTAAACCCTTGACGCAAAGGCGCGGAGGCGCCAGGACGCAGAGAGACGCTTTGGCTGGGGAAAGCCAGCAGCTCAAATTTTCATGACGGCCTGCCTTTACGGCATGGCGTCTTCGGTTAATCGTCTTTGGTTGGAGCTTACAAGGAGGAGACATGGAAAAGGAGTACGCCGAGGTCACCTGCGCGAGCTGCAGCGCGGTTTGGCAGAAGAAAGGGACCACCAACTGCTGGAGCGGAGATCCGGCCACCGCGCCGCCCAGGCCCGGGAACTGTCCGGCCGACCGGCATGCCGCCGTGGTGAAGGAAACGGCGGAGCTGATGAAAGGGGAGAGCGAGGACGCCAAGATGGCGTTCGTGGCGGCCCGCGTCGAGGGGCTTTGCTACCAGCCCATCCCCGGCAGCGACGCGGTGAACGCGCGCTGGACCCGGGTCGAGGACACCATCGCCTTCGCGAAGCTCATGGGTTACCAGAGGATCGGTATCGCAACCTGCATCGGCCTGCTCGACGAGTGCGAGCGGCTGGTAGCCATCCTGAAGGCCCAGGGATTCACCCCCTTCAGCGTCTGCTGCAAGGCGGGGAGCATCGACAAGAAGGAGTTGGGACTGGCCGAAAGCGACAAGGTGCGCCCCGGGACCTTCGAGCCCGCCTGCAACCCGATCGCACAGGCGGAGATCTGCAACAGCCTCGAAACCGACATGAACATGATCGTCGGCCTGTGCGTCGGCCACGACATGCTTTTCAACAAGTACTCCAAGGCCCCGGTCACCACGCTTGTCGTGAAGGACCGCGTCACCGGCCACAACCCCGCCGCCGTCCTCTACGGCCAGAATTTCTATTACAAGAGGCTGCAAAAGGGGCCTATGGTTATAGAATCGGTTACTTAACTCGGCACCAGGAGAAGGCCAGGCAGCACCATGCAAAGGAGCTGGATCGGAGTATGGGTGGCAATAAGAAGAGGACATAATCATTGATGGAAACAGAGCCTGATGATAGCATCACGCGATTGATGTAAGATTCAGACCACGAACAGGAGCAAAGATGAAAAGAGTGGCGAGTATAGTAATTGCGATGGCTATTGCTGTTCCCGGCCTGGCTGCGGCTAATGATATTATTGCTGACGCAGCAAGAGAAAATGGGGCCATAAAGACAGCGTCCGGAATGGTGTATCAGCCCATCAAGGAGGGGAGCGGCCCGTCACCTAAGGCATCGAGCATCGTAGGAGTCGACTATCGCGGCACCCTGCCCGATGGCAGGGAATTCGACAGTTCATACAACAGTAAAATGGTCACAAAATTACCCCTTTCGAACGTTATTCCCTGTTGGACCGAAGGGGTCCAGATGATGAAGGTCGGAGGCAAAGCCAAGCTTTTCTGTCCCCCTGAGCTGGCCTACGGAAGCCGTGGCGCTGGACAGGCAATACCGCCGAATGCCACTCTCATATTTGAGGTCGAACTTCTAAGCATAGAATAGGAGGGGAAAGGCCCATATCCTACCCGAGGCGGCCTAACGATGTTAAAGCCGCACAAAATCGGGCCTTTATAGGCTTGCGTCTCTTTGCTCCAGAAGGCGCCTATGGTCGTCGAGTAGCGGGGAGAGGCTGCAGTACCCACCTGTTCTCTGCGGCCACGAACACCGGCACCTCCCTCCGTCCGAAGGGGGGAGGTGCTATCGCGGTCGCGCCTGCCGGGACGCTTGAGCCGCCGGCCATGGCATCGTCGGCAAAATCCTCGCCGAGGTAGAGGCCATCTTCCGTGTTGAAAAGGTAGATCTTCATGTCGTCCTCCCGTTTTCTCCCGATTTCATGATTTCACCATAGCGCTTTGCGGATAAAGGCAGGATCAAGATCGGGCTGAAAGAGGTCACGAAGTGGTCAAGATCTTCTGCCGCCGCACGCCGAATGTTTTTCCTCGCGAACCCCTCTCCCTAAACACGCAACGCCCGGTGGCGGTCTTGATACTTTCTTGATGCGCCCGGCCGCATCTTGACACCCTCTTTATGCCGCAAGCGGTAGCCTCCTTTCAGGGCCGGAAAAAAGCGGCCCGGTAAGGGAGGCGCGAGCATGGGACAGGAACTGCCCGAGGCAAGGCAAAACTTGGTCAAACGAATTGCAACGGCGGTTTTCGGGGCGCCGAAATATCTGAAGGACCCGAGCCTCTTTCACAAGATGTCCCTCGTTCCGGTTCTGGCCTGGGTGGGATTGGGCGCTGACGGGCTTTCCTCGTCGTCGTACGGCCCCGAGGAGGCCTTTCGCGCCCTTGGCAGCCACACCTACCTGGCCATCACGCTCGGACTCTTCACGGCGCTCACCGTCTTCATCATCTCCTACGCCTACTCCCGCATCATCGAGCACTTCCCGCATGGCGGCGGTGGCTACATCGTGGCGACGCACATGCTGGGGGAAAGGGCGGGGGTGGTCTCGGGGAGCGCCCTTCTGGTCGACTACGTGCTGACCATCACCGTCTCCATCGCCTCCTGCGTCGACGCCCTGTTCAGCTACATCCCGAAGCCCTTTCACGCCTACAAGGTCGAGGTGGCCTGTGCCCTCGCCGTGGTGCTGATCGTTTTGAACATCAGGGGGGTGAAGGAATCGATCTCCGTGATGGCCCCGATCTTCATGGTCTTCGTCGCGACGCACGTGCTCCTTTTGCTGGACGGCATCTTCACCCACACCGACCGCTTCGCGCCGCTTGCCGCGGGTTTTCACTCGGGGCTCTCGCACGACCTCTCCACCATCGGCGTCTTCGGCATCATGATGCTCTTCCTGCGTGCCTATTCCCTGGGGGGCGGTACCTACACCGGCATCGAGGCGGTTTCCAACGGCCTGCAGATCATGCGCGAGCCGCGCGTGCAGACCGGTAAGAGGACCATGATGTACATGGCGAGTTCGCTGGCCTTTACCGCAGGTCTGCTCTTTCTCTGCTACACGCTGATCGGGGTCAGGCCGGTGGAGGGGAAGACGCTGAACTCGGTGCTGGCCGACGCCCTCTTCGCCGACTGGCCGATGGGCGGGGTCCTTGCCTTCGTCACCATCTTCTCGGAAGGCGCACTGCTCCTGGTCGCCGCGCAGGCCGGGTTCGTCGACGGCCCGCGGGTCATGTCCAACATGGCGGTCGACTCCTGGCTGCCGCACCGTTTCGCGGCGCTTTCGGTGCGCCTCACCATGCGCAACGGCATCGTCCTGATGGGGCTTGCCTCCATCGTGCTCCTGGTGTACACCGGCGGGAGCGTCTCGGCGCTCGTGGTCATGTACTCCATCAACGTCTTCCTGACCTTCTCGCTGTCACAGCTGGGGATGTCGCGGTTCTACATCCAGCGCCGCCGCGAGGATCCACAGTGGATGCGGCACCTCTCGGTGCACCTGGTCGGCCTGATACTGTGTGCCACCATCCTGGCGGTCACCACGGTCGAGAAGTTCGCTGAAGGCGGATGGCTCACGCTGCTCATCACCTCGGTCGTGATCGGGATCTGCTACCTGATCAGGGGACACTACCAGACGGTGCGCAAGGGGATGGCACAACTGGACGAGGCGCTGCTCGATTTCCCCACCAGCGGCCCCGTCAACGAAGCTGCGCCCTCGCGCAACGACCCGACGGCGATACAGCTCGTTTCGGCCTACTCAGGATTCGGGGTGCACACGCTTCTTTCGATCCTGACCACCTTCCCCAA
The DNA here is from genome assembly GCF_019063885.1 of Geomonas diazotrophica. Classification (NCBI taxonomy): domain Bacteria; kingdom Pseudomonadati; phylum Thermodesulfobacteriota; class Desulfuromonadia; order Geobacterales; family Geobacteraceae; genus Geomonas; species Geomonas diazotrophica. The sequence goes on from NZ_CP077684.1 coordinate 4,513,186, forward strand.
GACCTACAAGAACGTCGTCTTCGTCTCGGTCGCCGTGATCGACTCGGGCTCGTTCAAGGGGGCCGAGGAGTTGGAGGCGCTGGAGCGGTCGGTGCAGGAGGGGCTTGCCAAGTACGCTGCGCTGGCAAGAAGGCTCGGCTTCGCGGCGGATTACCGGATGGCGGTGGCGACGGACGTGGTGGAGAGCGTGGTCGGCATCTGCAAGGAACTCGGCGAGGAGTATCCCCGCTGCACCGTCTTCACCGGGCAGCTGACGTTCCGGCTGGAGAAGTTCTACCACCGGATGCTGCACAACGAGACCGCATTCGCCATCCAGCGCCGCCTGCAGTGGGACGGCATCACCACGGTGATCCTGCCGATACGGGTGAGCGTCTGACGTCCGCCCTTGCCGGGAACCCGGGAAGGTGGGAAAACCACTTGTATGGTCCGGTAGTTCTGCTAGATTCGAAATATGAGCGAAAGCCAGGGAACATCCACATTAGAGACTGCCGTACTGCGGAGCAGGGCGCACGCTGCCTGGTACCGGGGAGGGGGCGCATATGCGGCCTCGGTCGCCCTGGTCGCGGTGGCGACGCTTTTGTGCGATCTGGCCCGTCCCTATCTCTCGCCGGTCAACATGGTGATGGGGTACCTGCTGGTGGTGGTCCTGGCGGCGCTCTTTCTCGGGCGACGACCCGCCGTGCTGAGCGCCTTTCTGGGCGTGCTCGCCTTCGACTTCTATTTCGTGCCGCCCCGCCTCTCCTTCAGGATCGCCGACAAGGAATACCTGGTGACCTTCCTCGCCCTGTTTACGGTGGGGCTCGTGATCAGCTCCCTGGTGGCCAAGGCGCGGGAAAGCCTCGACGCACTCAGGGTGCGCGAACGGCAGACCGCGAGCCTGTACCGGCTGAGCCGCGATCTTGCCGCCGCGACCGACACGGTTTCCCTGGCGGCTGCGGCGGTCGCCAATCTCGAGGACTCGCTGGGCGGCCAGGTGGCACTGATCCTGGGGCGGGAGGAGGAGTTGGCGCTGGCTGCGGCGAGCAGCGGGTTCGCCTTGCCCCCAGAGGCCCTGCAGGTCGCCGAGTGGTGCCTGCGCTCCCGGCGCCTGGCCGGGGCCGGGACAGATTCCTACGGCGGCGACAGGCTGACCTACGTGCCGCTTAAGGCCCTGGCGGAGACGCACGGGGTGCTGGCCCTGAGGCTGGAAGAGCAAGACGTGCGGCAGGACGTGGAACTGCAACGGCTATTGAGCGCCTACGCCACCCAGATCGCCATGGCCCTGGAGCGGCTGCGCCTTTTGCGGCAGGCCCAGGAAACGCGGATCCTCAAGGAGCGGGAGAACCTGGAGCGGGCCCTGCTCAACTCGATTTCCCACGACCTGCGCACGCCGCTCACCGCCATAACCGGAGCCCTGAGCGCGGTGCTGGAGGAAGGGGAGAAGCTCAACGGCTCCTCCCGCACCGATCTGCTGCAAACCGCACGCGAGGAGGCCGCGCGCCTGAACCGATTCGTCGGGAACCTCCTGGACATGACCCGCCTGGAAGCCGGCGTGCTGCAGCTGAAAAAGGAGCCCTGCGACGTGCAGGACCTGATCGGGACGGCGATAGCGACGGTGGAGGCGCGCCTTTGCGGGATGCCGGTTTCGGTGCGGCTGGCTCCGGAACTCCCCCTGGTCTCCCTCGACTTCGTGCTGATGCTCCAGGTGCTGGTCAACCTGCTGGACAACGCGCTGAAGCACGCCGCGACCGGCGGGGAACTGGAGGTCGATGCCCACGTGGAGGGAGAACGGCTGGTGCTCGGCGTGGCCGACCGCGGCCCGGGAGTCCCGGAAGCGGACCTGCCGCACATCTTCGAGAAGTTCTACCGCACTCCGGTCCCGGAGGTGGTGGGTGGGACGGGGCTCGGGCTTTCCATCTGCCGGGGCATCGTCGAGGCGCACGGCGGGTCGATCCGGGCGGAGAACAGGAAGGGGAAGGGGCTGAAAATCGTGGTGGAGGTGCCGCTTGGTGCGGCTGCGGAAGGGAGAGCCGATGAAGGGTGAAGAACAAAAGACGAACCTGCCGCGGGTCCTGGTGATCGACGACGAGGTCGCCATCCAGCGTTTCCTGAAGACGGCGCTCGATACCGGCGACTACTCGGTGCACCTGGCGGACAGCGCGCATGCCGGGCTGGCCGCGGCGGTGGCGGTGCGTCCCGACGTCATCCTCCTGGACCTGGGGCTTCCCGACCTGGACGGCATCGAGGTGATCAGGCGGGTGCGCGAATGGTCCCAGGTCCCCATCATCGTCATTTCGGTGCGCGAGCGCGAGGACGAGAAGGTGCGGGCGCTCGACTGCGGTGCCGACGACTACCTCACCAAGCCCTTCGGGATCGGGGAACTGCTCGCCCGGATCAAGGTGGCGCTGCGCCGCTCGCTGCAGCAGGTGCCGGAGCCGGTGTTCCAGGTGGGCGAGCTCCGGGTCGACCTGCCGCACCGCAGGGTGAGCGTGCGGGGGGAAGAGGTGCCGCTCACCCCCACCGAGTACGAGTTGCTGCGCATGTTGGCGACCCACGCCGGGAAGGTGCTGACCCACAGCCAGATCCTCAGGCAGATCTGGGGTGTGGCCTACCTGGAGCAGCCCCACGTCCTGCGGGTCAACATAAGCAACCTCAGGCGCAAGATCGAGGTCGACGCCTCGCGCCCCCGTTATATCCTGACCGAGGCGGGGGTGGGATACCGGCTCAGGTCGGAGTAGGCGCCTCATTTGGCGTGGTGCTCCGGTGTCTTCATTATTTTTGACAGCGGTGCGGCGGGAGCAAGGAAAGCAGCGACGGTTTTTTGACTCGCCCCCCCGATTCTCCGCCAGGGGCAAACCATGCGGGGCGCGGCTCCCCCAACCGCAAAAAAAATTTCTCTCCCTTAGTCCTGTTGCTTCCTCCTTGGTAAGACTGTGTAGATACGCGTTTTTATGGCGGATGTGCCGGGGGTGGCGCGGATCAGGAGGCTTGCCGGAAGGGGTGCGCTGCAGGCTCGCCTGTAAAAACGGCACACATGGTGAAAAATGGGTTCTCCCTATCGGCCGCAGTAAAAAAACCGGCAAGAACGCCGGGACCAAAACCAGAAGGGGGAAAACACCATGTCAACCAGCGATATCTCTTTAACAGCAGGAATGAGGACCAACCTCCTCAACCTCCAATCGACCAGCAAGCTCCTGAACAGAACGCAGGAGAGGCTGTCCTCGGGCAAGCAGGTGAACAGTGCACTTGACAACCCGACCAACTACTTTGCAGCTCAGAACGCGAACCAGCGTGCCAGCGACCTGTCCGACCGTAAGGACGGCATGTCGGAAGCGGTGCAGACGGTCGGCGCCACCAACGCGGGCATCACGGCCATCACCGGCCTGATCAACGCCGCAAAAGGTATCGCGCAGTCCGCCCTTTCCACCAGCGATACGGGCACTAGATCGAAACTGGCCACCCAGTATGACACCATCCGCAGCCAGATAGACAACATCTCGTCCGACTCGGGCTATCGCGGCCTTAACCTGCTGAGCGCCACCAACACGCTGACCGTGAACTTCAACGAGGACGCGAGTTCCAGCCTGAACGTGGTCGGCTTCCTGGGAAATGCCAGCGGCCTGAGCCTCTCCAGCGCGAGCGCCAGCTGGGCTACCAACTCGGACATCACCACGGACACGGCGAAGATGGATACCGCCATCTCGACCCTGAGGTCCAACACCCAAACCCTGGCGGCAAACCTGAACATCATCACCACCCGCCAGAGCTTCACCGATTCGATGGTCAGCACGCTGCAAACCGGCGCCGACAACCTGACACTGGCCGATATGAACCAGGAAGGCGCCAACATGCTGATGCTGCAGACACGCCAGAGCCTTGGCACCACCTCGCTCTCCATGTCCTCGCAGGCAGCGCAGTCCGTGCTCAAACTCTTCTAAACCTCTACCCGGCCCGGAGGGGACACTCCTCCGGGCCGACCTTGATCCTGCCCCAAGGGCCCGAATGACGAGCTGACGTCGCTTCGGCGCCACGACCTGAATCCCAATCGACAACTTCTTGACTCGCCGCGACACTGATCTTCCACGTGAAAGCGGCGCCTTAACGCCCGCCGTGTTCGGGGGAACTACCGGAAGAGGTAGGTTTCTTCCAGGCGGTGGATGGCGCCCTTGGGCGTAAGAACGCTGGAGAAGAGGATGAATTCTTCGACGTTGAAAGGCGGGAAGCTGAGGTCCCGGTGACCGGCCTCGAAGCGTGCCACGGCAGCAGATGCATTCTCCTTGATGCGGGCCAGGGTGATGTGCGGGGAAAAACCTCGCTCCTCGGGTAGTACGCCGGCATTGACGACGGCGGACTCTATCTGCTGCTGCAGGGTGAGAAGCGGCCGGGATTCCTCCACTCCGACCCAGAGCACCCTCGGGTGTCCGTGTGGCGGGAAGTGTCCGACCCCACGCAGGGTGAGCGGGAAGGCGGCGAAGTTAACGGCGGAGAGGTTCTGCTTCAGTGAGGCGGAGGTCTGGGGCAGGACGTCCCCCAGGAAGCGGAGGGTCAGATGGATCTGGTCGGGCGGTACCCAGCGCAGACCGGGAACCTCATCACAAAACGCCGAAAGAGAGAGCTTTATGTCTTCGGGGAGTTCAATGGCAATGAAGAGTCTGGCCACGGCTGTCTCCTGTCAGCGGGCATAGGAAGTGCCGGCTTAGCAAAAAAGAGTTGACTAACCCAGAATTGAATGTTAGACAGTATAGCTTTGGTGATCTGAAAGTAAAGGCGCACTCATGCTCGACGCTAGATACTTACGCGAAAACCTGGAGACTGTAGAAGCCCGGTTGAAGACCAGGGGCGAGGGAGTCGATATCGCCCGCTTCAAGGAGCTCGACGGTAGCCGGCGCGAACTGCTCCAGCAGAGCGAGACGCTGAAAGCGTTGCGCAACAAGGTCACCGAAGAGATCGCCCGCCTCAAGGACAAGAGCCAGGGTGACGACAAGAAGGCGCAGATGCGCGAGGTCTCCCAGCAGATCAAGGGGATCGACGAGCAGCTGAAGGGCGTGGAAGAGGAGCTGCAGGCATTCCTCCTCACCGTCCCCAACATCCCGAACGAGACCACCCCGGTGGGCAAGTCCGAAGCGGACAACGTCGTGGTGCGCCTGGAAGGCGAGATCCCCAGCTACTCCTTCGAGCCGAAACCGCACTGGGAGATCGGCGAGAACCTCGGCATCCTCGACTTCGAGCGCGGCGCGAAGCTGACCGGAGCGCGTTTTACGCTGTACAAGGGGCTCGGCGCCAGGCTGGAGAGAGCGCTGATCAACTTCATGCTCGACCTTCATACCGACGAGCATAAATATATTGAAATGCTGCCGCCCTTTATGGTAAACAGGGACAGCATGACCGGTACGGGCCAGTTGCCCAAGTTCGAGGAAGATCTCTTCCATCTGGAAGGGGTCGATTTTTTTCTCATCCCCACGGCAGAGGTTCCGGTAACCAACATTCATCGCGGCGAGATCCTGAAGGGATCGGAGCTGCCGATTTCATACTGCGCCTATACCCCCTGCTTCCGGAAGGAGGCGGGTTCCTACGGCAAGGACACGCGCGGTCTGATCAGGCAGCACCAGTTCAACAAGGTCGAGCTGGTCAAGTTCACCACCCCCGAGCAATCCTACCAGGAGCTGCAGAAGCTGCTCGGCAACGCCGAGGAGGTGCTGCGCAGGCTGCAGATACCTTATCGGGTCGTTGAGCTTTGCACCGGCGATATCGGTTTTTCGGCCGCCAAGACCTTCGACATCGAGGTTTGGTTGCCGGGTCAGAACTGCTACCGGGAGATATCCTCCTGCAGCTGTTTCGAAGATTTTCAGGCGCGTCGGGCCGGGATCCGTTTCCGCCCGGACGAGAAGGCAAAGCCGGAATTTGTCCACACGCTGAACGGCTCGGGCCTCGCAGTCGGAAGAACCGTGGTAGCGGTGCTGGAGAACTACCAGCAGGCGGACGGTTCGGTGCTGATCCCCGAGGCTCTCAGACCCTACATGGGCGGAGCGGAGCGCATCAGCTAGGCTTTGGAGGAATGGCCGAGTGGTTGAAGGCGGCGGTCTTGAAAACCGTTGAACGAAAGTTCCGTGGGTTCGAATCCTACTTCCTCCGCCATTGATTCACAGCAGGGAAAAAGCAGTAGAGGTTGAAACGGAGAGCTGGCCGAGTAGGTCGAAGGCGCACGCCTGCTAAGCGTGTATACTGGGAAACCGGTATCGAGGGTTCGAATCCCTCGCTCTCCGCCATTTTTTTTGCAGTACGCAGTAGCAGGGTTGTTGCAGCAGCGGAGGTTGTAGTGAAGCGGTTGATGAAACTGACAGTTTTGTCCCTCATCGCTATCGGGTTCGCAGCAGGGTGCAACGAGAAGGAAAAGTCGGAGCAGACGGCAACAGCACCGAAGGTGGCCGAGGCTCCTTCCACGGTGGTGGTACCGGATCAGGTGAAGGGAAAGTGGAAGGCGGTGCAGATCCGGGTCGCCGACAAGAACGCCCACTTGAAGAAGGTCTACACCCTGAAGATAGGCTCCGACTTCAATCTTCCCGGATCGGACCTGACGCTCAAGGTGGAAACGTTTTTACCGCACTTCGTGATGGAAGGCACCACCCTCACTTCCCAGTCCAACGACTTGGTCAATCCCGCGGCTCAGCTGGTGATCCGGGAAAAGGGGAAGGAGATCTACAAGGGGTGGCTGTTTTCGCTCTACCCCACCACGCATGCATTTCAGCATCCACAGTACGGTTTCACCCTGGTCGACTACCTGCCGGCCAGTTGATAAAGAATGCGCTCGTAGCTCAGCTGGATAGAGCAACGGACTACGAATCCGTAGGTCGGGAGTTCGAATCTCTCCGAGCGCGCCATAAAAAACAGGGTGTTACGGCTACCTGATTTTTACTTTTATGTTTGTGCCGTAGTAAGTGCCGTAATAAAGTCGCAAAACCCCTTTGCGCCCGTAGCTCAGCTGGATAGAGCACAAGACTACGAATCTTGGGGCCGGGCGTTCGAATCGCTCCGGGCGCGCCAAAAACAAGAGGGCTTACAGCTTGCCGCTGTAGGCCCTTTGTCGTTGTGCAACCTCCCCTGCCTTGTATCCGCTAGCCTCAGTTTGCTGGTTACGCCGCCCGCCCCCACCGGGATACCGACCCCAGGCCCTCCCCTTCCTCCTATAAAGGTGCCATCCAACGCCGCCCGTATAGGTTCAGCACCATAGGCAACTGGTTTACTTTCTGTTTTGCATTTCGCGTCTTAGGGCGGCAAGTTCAGATTTCAATTCATCCGTTGCGCTGAGGGTACGGGATGTAACACTAATCAAATATGCGAATGCTGCCGCTATCACGGCGCAAATAACAACAGTTTCCATTCTGCTACTCCTATCGTGATGCGGGATATTTTGAGTTTGCGTCCGCATTACGCGCGCGCGGAGTCAATGTGAGGCCGTGCATTGCTTACCTTACCTGCGTTTTCGCGTGGGCCGCGCCCAACTGCTTCTCTGGATTTAGCGGATACAAACCGGGGACCGTGGCATGAAATCTGCCTTGTTGGAACCTAATGTAATATGACAGCAAGGACTAGCGCTGCTAATACGGCCAAAGCTGCATTTTTGTGAATCTTTTGTCGTGTGGTCAATGGCAACTGAAACATAAAAATGTACCTGGATTCCGATGAAATAACGTAAAATTCCCCACCTGCTGGTTTCACCCGAAATCTTTTCAGAGGAAGAAATGGGATGAAAAAAATGATCAGGTAAAGTGTTTTTACATGGGAGTCGGTTTCTTTGTGGTAATCACCATTTCCGTACAAACTAAGGCCTACGCCGTTGATTGACCGCATAAATGGAACCCGGCCCAAGGGCATGGTATCAGTCTCTAAGCACGCAACCGTAGAAGAATATTCAGCGTTTTCGATGCTGTGTTCTCTGTCGACGAATTCATTGTCTAAGCCCATTGTGCCTCCTTATTTATTGTAGTTCCGCTAGGAGTCTTGGAAGTTCAGCTTTATCCTCATCACCGCAGCTGGTCTATGCCGTATCCGCTAACCATGCTGACGCTATCCATAATGCGCCCATCAGGAAAAACGCTCCGAGTGCTCCCAATATCTGGAAATGGAAAATACAGGCTAGCGTTGTGAACGCACACGCCAGTGCACCAATTCCTGTAGCAAGTATCCAGAACCATCTTTGACAGGCAAGCCACAGCGCACCCCCTCCGAGACATATCAAAAACAATATTTCCCAATTTTCCATTTAGTCCCCCTTACTTTGTGTGGAGTTCTAAGAGCATAGATAGTGGGCTAATAAAATGAAGGCAGAGGGGGGAGGCAAGCAGAAGACGGCAGCATAAACAAAAATCTGCCAAGCCCCACTATCCTCTGACATCTGGCTTTGTATAAGCTAGCAGGTATTCATTAGCAACAAAAAACCGGCGCACCCCTGTGAAAGTGGCCGGTTCGATAGCGGCGAGATTTGTAGGCGGAAAACGACAGGGTGACGCTTACCCCTTGCTCCGCTACCCGCTGAGAGAGTTTGCTTGTATTTTGCGTCTAGGAATGTGCGTTGATTTGACAGACGGCCCTTTTTAGTTGTTCTGCCCGTAGCGCTTTTTGCTCGTCGGTCCATTCTCTTTTGGTCCGATACGGATTCTTGCCGAAACGGAACGGGTGCAGTGCGCAACCCTTCACCGTGCAGTTGTCGATTTCTACAAGCTGGTTACAAGTGCAGTCCCGGCATTTAAGGCGGATGGCCTTGACGGGGTTCCTAGGGTTTTCATGGTTTGCTTTTTCGTCGGTGTTCATGTCGTTTTCTCCTTTGAAGGGGAATTAGCCCCATTTACAGAAGCCTATATGCACGCGCATAGATAATGATTCCACCCTCCAGGATTAATCATCAGGGGTGAATTTAGGCCTGGTTTAAATCTCCTTTTGCTGCATGTCGGTGTCGGTTCCAAGGGGCGGCTTTCCCGGCAATGGCATTAGGAGGGCTTGCGCTGGGGAGGGGAGGGCCGCCCAAGCAGATATCTTGTCAATAAGCCGATTGTATTTCTCTAGCTCCTGTTCATGCCAACAACTGTCAAACCTAAGATTTTTGACTCCCTCATCAAGGATGCCGTTGGCGTCTTGGAGGAACGACCGCATTGTTGTCATTACTGCCCACCGTGAATTTGCCGATGCAAGATGCTCTTCAACCACTGCAATGATCTTTTCCATAGCTTCGATGACTAAGAGTCGGTTCGGCTCTCCATTTGTGGCTTTCTTGTAGTCCTGAAGCTGTTTTTTGAGTGCTCTCATGCGATGTTCTCCTGTCCTCGCCGATTGTCTGCATTCCCTAACATGCCTCATCTGCTCGCAGTTTCTGCCCTGTGAGGAGTGAGCACTATAAGAACGGAGGTAAAATCTAAAATCTAAAGTCTATAATCTAGTTGAGGTGGAGCTTAAGGTGGACCTCAAGGTAGAGCTTAAGGTAGAGCTTAAAGCTATCCTTGAAGGTATGCTTCAAGCTCTGCTTCTTTGCTTTTGTGTTTTCAACCCTCCCTTTTGCCCCCCTACTATCTTGCCCATTAAAGCAGTCTGTGCCTTGTCGTACTCCCTTTTAATCGGTTGGCTTACAAGTCGCCCATCGCTTTCGACCAACCAGCCCGATCTAATAAGGGCAGTTCGATGAGTCGCCCACTGGTCGGCAGTGATCCCTAGCCCCCTGTGGATGGCCCAATCATCATCAAGAATAGCCCCATCGTGGGCAATCCAAGCGATGTGCGCTAGGTGCAGGAATATACGGAACTCGTCAGGCTGTAGCGGATTCCGGCTTAGTTCGGTGGTAATCTCCTGAAAAGGATAATTGACGAATGTAGGCCGACGCAGTTCCAACGCAGCCGACGCAGACGGTGTATAAAGGTGGTCGGTTGATAGCCAGCCTCTCTCAAGGAAGGCTTGAAGATACTCCAGGCGGTCACGCTCGACGCAATGAGCATGGCGGCAGTGAACGGCCCAAGCCGGATATTGGGGCTGGGAGGCATTGGCTGCGAAGGTCGCAAGATCCTGGGCCTTCTCGCTATGCTGCTCCTCAAAAGGGCAGACGATGTGCTGCTTACCGTCTTTAGACTTATCGCGGAGGTACTTAGGATCTAGCGCCCCAATAAGGTCAAAGGACGGGTTCTGAACTGCCCAAGCGCGAAGATCAATTACCTCTCCGGTGGCGGGATCGACAAACTCAAATGCTGGGGAGGGTGCGGGAGTAGTAGCCGCTCTCGCATTACACAGACTGACCGGCCCTTCTGGTGCGATAGCTCTCCCTAAGTCGATGAAATGGTCAACGTCAAGCAGTTCACCGTCTTGTTGGCTTGCGAAGGTGTGACACTTCCCTTGTGGGGGGCATGAAGGCAAAAAGTGCGCCCTCGCTCTCTCAAGGCATGTTTGGTCTAAACACTCCATCACATCGGGGGAGAGTATGCTTTTTACTCCTTCCACAAGCAGCGCATGCTCTTCACGACCAACTGGACGCGACAATGGCAGAACGATACGAAACCGTGGTGCCTCAGGCGTATGCGAATAGGTGGAGTGGTAAACTGCAAAGGTACCGGGGAATAGCTCTAATACATCCTTTACAGCAGGCATCCCATGATCGAAGTCTAGGCAAATCCCCTGCGCGGCTATGAAAGTCTCGTTCCCCCTCTTGCCGCTAAAGGTTGCAGGAGCAAATAATTTACCGTCCTTTTCGTTTCTGACTGCATGTTTGGCAAAGGTCGAGATAACGCCCGCTTTGTCGAGGTCAAGCAGTTTGGCCTTGGTGCGCCTTAGGCTGGTGAATGTGCTAAAGCTGAACCGCTTACTGGGGGTGCCTTTTCCTTTCACGGGGGCATCTGTCATGCTTTCACCCCCCTTGCCTGCCGGTACAACCAAGCACGACAAGCGGCGAACCGCTTTACAGGCTGCATGAGTTCGCCAGTGGCATAAGCCATTATCACCGCGCGGGTCTCTTCATTGTCTTTGAACTCGAACGAGACAAGAGCCTGCCCTGATTGACGCAGGATTGAGGGGATTCTGTCGGTAGCGGTCATGATGGCCGCACAAAGGTCTATGTCTTTGGTGCTGGTCGATCTAGTCATGGTCTTACACCTCCTGACGGGAGTGCAACCAAGCCAGCAACTCACTTTCCAGGCGTCCAACGCTACCGACGCCCACGCGGATTACCTTCGGGAATCCTGGTTCCAGCCGCAACCGCCACAGGGATGTTCGAGACACTCCTAAAAGTTCTGCTTGTGCCTTCGGCCTTAACACTCTATCTGTGGCTTTGGATCTGTACTTGTCTTGTTGCGGTAGTATAACCATACTATCTTTTGAGTACATTATTGTTTCTCCTTTGACTTAATCTTTTAACAAAGCGGCCGCTATGTCGTTTGTACAACCTAGATCATGTTCCAGTAATAATCAAGGGGTAGCAGATTGCCCATACCTTTAAAAGGTACAAAACTATGCTTCACTATCCTGCACTAACATGCACTATCATGCACTATTGAAGAATCATTTATGAGACAGTATCTGCTCGTAACCTACCGCTATTACGTCAAATATAGTTTTTTTTACGCACTAGACTTATTGCCTAGTGCAAATACTATTTAAGCATTTGAAATAAAACGTGTTTTTGGTGAATACCTGTTCTTAAAATCATCTCCGAGCTAACATTATTTTTCACCAACACGCAATCAACAAAAAAGCCCTACCGGATTCACCAGTAGGGCTATGTATTTGTAATATTTAGATTTTGTGTTAGTTTGTGGCAGATTTGCCCCGGATCGGTATCACATTTGAAGGGAGGTCTTGCACTAGAGGCTTACCGATAATTTCGACCAGCTTATCCCGCCAAAGCGTAAGGGCATTTTCAATCTGCCGCTGGTATTTGTGCTGGTCATAGTTTCTCTTGGTGCCTTCCTTGGCATGGTTAAGGATAGCTTCGGCTGCATTCGTGGTGATACCGTCAATGTCGGACATGAAGGTTCTGCAAGTCCGGCGAAGATCATGAGCGCCCCAAGGGGGAAGCCCGAAATAATTGTTAGCCCTGAGCATGTGCCCTAACGCGTTAATGGCGATGGGTTTGATTACAGCTGGTTCCCCAGGCTTGATTTTAGCTGGCGCTGGTGACTTGAAAATCAACCCTGATTTCATTCCAATGATTTGTAGTGACTCAGGGACAAGATAAACCATGTGGTCTGCCCTCTTAACATCTAGCCGCGCCTTGGTCCGGTGTTTCGGGAGGGTCCACCAGTTACCGTTGATTTCGTCCGAGTGAAGCCCTAGGACCTCTGAGGGCCGCTGGCCTGTGAGCAGCATAAGCCGTAAAGCATTTTTAGCCTCAATGCTTCCCTTGCCGGTCTGAAGCGAATTCCATACGTGCCTGATTTCATCCTCGGTAAGGGTTCGGTTCTTAAAGGTGGGCTCCAGTTTGCTCCGTACCGGCTTAGACAGGAAACTCTTGATACTGGCGAGTATGAAAGGGTTTTCCCCTACAATCCCGCGTGGGAGGGCATAGGCGAACATGGGGCGGGCGGTCTTGATTATGTTGCGGGCTGCTGCGGCCGACCTTTCAGAGACAGCTTTCAAAAGTTTAGCAACGTCCTCAGCAGTTATGCTAGATGCTTTCTTTGACCGCCATGATTTGAAGTCATCCACTGCACCATCTTTCTCAGAACCAAGCAGTACACGCTTAATGTCGTAAACCGACTTTTCAGTAAGCTGGCCTTCGACATTGTTTGCAATGTACTCTGTCGCTAGTTGGTGAAAAGTTAACTCGTTGCGAAGTGCTTCCACAGCCGCTTTCTTTTCCGCTATGGGATCAAGGCCATTCTTAACCTTCCTCTTTGCCGCCATGAATTTATCCCTGGCAGTTTCGAGGGTAACATCGGGGTAGCCTCCCAGATTCATTTCCCGACGCTTGTCGCCAAAGGAATAGATATACAGCCATGTCTTAACACCGGAAGGCATCACGCGGATGGTAAAGCCGTTACCCTCACCCCTCACATACTTCTTATTCTCCGGCCTCAGCTTCTTAATCATGGCGTCCGTGAATGTCGTCACCTTCATGAGTGCCCCCCCTTGCTTGTTACGGCGTGGAAGTTGATGCCGTAATAGTGCCGTAGTAAATCCCTGTGCTCAGGTGAATTAATATGAAACAGTGTGACTATAGTAATACCGATAAAACACTGAAATGTCAAATAAGTTTAGTGGCGACTCAGGACAAAAGGTGACAAGGTGGGCGTGGATGAAACAAGAGACAATAAGGACTACGAATCCGTAGGTCGGGAGTTCGAATCTCTCCGAGCGCGCCATAAAAAGCGGGGTCAGGCTCTTCCTGACCCCTTGCATTTCTCAAGTTTGCGCCCGTAGCTCAGCTGGATAGAGCACAAGACTACGAATCTTGGGGCCGGGCGTTCGAATCGCTCCGGGCGCGCCATCTGAAAAGGGGGACCAGGCATTTTGCCTGGTCCCCCTTTTTTGTTTTTGGGTTGGCAGTCTGCGCCGGGTTCCCTCGGTCTTAACTCGGCCGCCGGGATGTCGCTCCTAGATGGGAAGGCTGCCGGGGCGCGCAAAAAGAGGGGCCCGTCGCCGGGCCCCGATTGCAGGGAACCGATGCAGAGTTTTGCCGGGCAGCAGGCCGATCCTGAGGTTGTGCTCGGGACGGGTGAAGCCGTGGCACATGGAGCAGTCGATCCGCGGGTTCGTAAAAAGGGGGGAGGCGTGTTCGCGGGTTCTCCCCTGGCCGGTGCGAGCCAGAGGCGTTACGCAGTGGGGGCGCGTCGGACATTATTTTTGATTGAAATTAACCTTTCAATAATTTAATGTGCAACGGTTGGTAAATCTTTTCATAAATACCCTGCGATCGTATAGGGCTTCCACCATGGGAACAGCTAGCGAAGAGTCGGAGAAGGTAAAACGCCGAGGGGGCGCAGGCACTGCCGGCGCGCCCTTCGGAGATGGATCGGCACCGTTTGCTCTTGGAGCTCGAACTGCACCAGACGGAATCGGAGTTGCAGGACAGCGGTTTCAGGTGGCGTGGGAGAACGCTGCCGCGCGGGCGCACAGCCTGGAGCTTACGGTGAAGGAGCTGGAATCCTTCAGCTATGCGGTTTCCCATGACCTGAGGGCACCGCTGCGCCACATAAACGGCTACCTGAGCATCCTGGCCCAGGATTTCGAATGCCATCTCCCCGAGGAGGCGCGGCATCTGCTGGAGCGCTCCCGCCAAGCCACGAGGGACATGAGCCGGTTGATCGATGACATGCTCGAGCTGGCCAAGGTAAACCGTATCAAGCTGAAAAGCGACATGGTCAACCTGAGCGCCCTGGCCCGCGGGGCGATGGAGCGGCTCGCCGAAGGGGACCCGGGGCGGTCAGTCGAGGTCGTCATCGTCGACGGGCTGTACGTCCAGGGTGATAAGGCCCTGCTGACCCAGTTGATGTGGAACCTCTTGGAGAACGCCTGGAAGTACACCTCGACCAGAGACAACCCGAAGATCGAAGTCGGCCGGATCATCGTTGACGACCAGCTGGTAATCTTCATCAAGGACAACGGGGTCGGCTTTGACCGCAAGTACAAGGAGAACCTCTTCGTCGCCTTCCAGAGGCTGCACGGCAGAGAATTCGAAGGCAACGGCATAGGGCTCGCCACAGTCAAACGAATCATCGACAGGCACGAGGGAAAGATTTGGGCCGAATCGGAAAAAGGGCAGGGATCGATCTTCTTCTTCGTGCTGCCATAGTAAGGCAGAGACAATGCATCGCTTGCAAGGGATCAAGCCGTCAGGCCTGGTCCTTTTGTTTTCGAGTCATCTCTTTGTTGATGTCTGTGTCTTTTTCTTCTATACTGGCGAGATTGTTCAAAGCTCAAACAGCACAAGGAGGAGGTAATCATGAATGTCGCGATAGTCCATAAAGCAAATGTGAATGACGAGGTGCTTGACGGCCTGGCCAGAGAGCTCCCTAGCATCATTTCCGAATTGCTGGAAATCCGCGGCGGGAAGATGGCCATCCTCAAACCGGAGCAGATCTCGCTGCAGTTTTCCCAGGCAAGCAGCCGGGACATCGGCGCGGACATCCGCATCATCGTGCTGGCCCGTAGCCTTGGACCCCGCACCTCGGTTGAAAACAAGCTCGCCGCGGCCATCCTGGAAAAGGTCATGGCCATGGTCAAGGGAATCGCAGATGCCTGCTCGATCACGGTGAGGCTCTACCTTACCGAAATCGGCGCCGCGGAGTACGTTCCGGAGTAGCTGCCAAGAACAGCGTTCATATAAACTCAATGACAAAGGGTCAGCCTAAAAGGCTGGCCCTTTTTGTTTTCCAGCGCCGGAATGAAAATCAACCCGACATGACTGAATGACAAGGGGTGCGAAAAATAAGACAGTCTTCCCCGGCAAAGGATGAAATCGTTACAGAAAATCCGTGGTCGGATGCGGCAAAAGTCGGGTCTCGACGCAAAAACAGCCGGTTACGCGTGGGAACAAAAATTGCGTTTAATGGTTATGTGATCAAATCGTGGTGGAGGAGGCTGTGCTATGAGGACGAGACTTATACTTTGTACTCTGGGAGCGGTGGCACTTGTCACAACATCCCTGATTGATGCGTGGGGAGGAGTTTCCCCACAGGTTCCACTGGCAGGTTCCTCCATTCCCCAGTTCGTGGATCGCCTGCCCGATCTGGACCTCATTCCCGCCGGGAGCGACCGGATCGAACTCCGCATGAAGGAGTTCAAGACCATGGTGCTCCCGGCGAAAACAGTCCCCGGTTACAGCGGCACCTGGGTCTGGGGATACCTGAAGCCGGACCAGGCGGCGGGACAGCTCGCCGACGGCACGGTGCCGGGGCGCCACTCCTTCATCGGGCCGGTGATCGCGGCAACCCGCGGCGTACCAACGGAGATGAAGTTCATCAACGATCTCCCCACCGCAAGGAGCACCAGGGTGCTGGCCTACAGGTACGGCACGGACCAGACACTGCACTGGGCGGACCCGCTCCACGACGGCGAGAGCATGTGCGCGCATATGGCCATGCCGCCGGAGCCAGGCAGCGACTGCGCGGCCAACTACGGCGAAAGCTACGATGCGCCGATCCCGGCGGCGGTCCACCTGCACGGCGGCGAGGTTCCCCCGCAACTGGACGGGGGGCCGGATTCGTGGTTCACCAGCGACGGCACCAGGAAGGGCGCTTCCTTCTACAGCAAAGACGGCTCCAGCGCCTCGAACTACGCCATCTACCGCTACCCCAACAGCCAGGAGGGAGCGCCGATCTGGTTCCATGACCATACCCTGGGGGCCACCCGGCTCAACGTCTATGCGGGGCTGGCCGGCGCCTACCTCGTGACCGATCCGCCGCACGACCCCAAGAACCTGCCGGAGCTGATCCCGCTGGTGGTCCAGGACCGCATGTTCGACAGCAACGGGCAGCTCTTCTTCACGGCGGGGACGGCGGGTGGCGCGCTCTGGGCGCTCAACCCGGAACACCCCTACTGGAACCCGGAGTTCGTGGGAGACGTGATCGTGGTTAACGGGAAGTCCTGGCCCTACAAGGAGGTGCAGGCCAAGCGCTACACCCTGCTGTTTCTGAACGGGTCCAACGCGAGGAGCTACGAGATGGCGCTGGTGGACCCGGTTTCCAAGAACCCCGGCCCGCCGCTGTGGGTGATCGGCACCGACGGGGGGTACCTGGACCGGCCGGTGAAGATCGATCCGAGGGCTTCGGGAAAACTGGTCCTGTTGCCGGGCGAGCGCTACCAGGTCATCGTCGACTTCGCGGGATACCAGGCCGGCAGGATAGGCCCCAACGGGGCCCCCTACTCCGGCAGCTGGCTGCTGCGCAACACGGCCAAGACCCCCTATCCGGGAGGGGAGACAGCCGACGGCAACACGACGGGGAGGATCCTGCAGTTTCGCGTGGTGGGCGGGACCATCGCGGACGGCTCCTTCAACCCCGCCCTGGCCGATGCGCGGCTTCGGGGTGGCACCGACCAGGGGCCGCCCCTGGTGCGGCTGGCCGACCCGGCGACCGGGACCGTGGCGCCGGGGGTGGCGGTGCATAAGACCAGGCAGTTGACCCTAAACGAGGTGATGGGGATGGCGCAGGCGGCTACGAACCCGGTGGACGGGGCCCAGACCGCCTACCCGGGAGGGCCGCTCGAGATCCTGGTCAACAACACCAAGTGGACCGGCAAGCGTATCGTCGGCGTAGAGGGGGGGATGTACCAGTTCGAGCCCATCCCGGGCTTCGCTGCCGACGCCGGCGGAAACTTCGTCTCCGAGCGCCCGCAGGAGGGGGAAACCGAGGTGTGGGAGATCGTGAACCTGACCGAGGACGCCCATCCCATCCACCTGCACCTGGCGCAGTTCCAGCTGGTGAACCGGCAGGGCTTCGACGCCAAGGCGTACGCCGCGGCCTACGCCGCCGCTTTCCCCGGCGGGGGGTACGACCCGATGACCGGGCAGCCTTATCCGAAGGGGGTCTTCATTCCGGGCTTCGGGCCGCCGCAGAGCTACGACAACAACCCCGGCAACGCGCGTGCCGTCGGGGGGAACCCGGACATCGCTGCCGTGGGTAAAAACGGCAAGCCGCTCTACCTGAGAAACGCGCTTCCGCCGCTGCCCCACGAAGCGGGGTGGAAGGACACCGTCATCGCCTATCCGGGACAGGTGACCCGGATCGCCGTGCGCTGGGCACCGACCGACCTGCCGGCCTCGAGCCCGGCCGCGGCGGGCTTCTTCCCCTTCGATCCCAACGGCGGCAACGGCTACGTCTGGCACTGCCACATCATCGACCACGAGGACAACGAGATGATGCGCCCGGACCAGGTGCTTGCCAACCCGGCGGCTGCCCGCAGTTACCTTTTGGGGAGTGACTACTGACCAGGTGACCGACCGCGGCGGGCAACAGGGGGGCGCCGCGGCGATAAAAGGGGTCATGCCGACGCATGACCCCTTTTATAAGGTTCGTCAGGGGAATCCAGAGAGGACACGCCTGCCCCTCCTCGCTGCTTTGCCCACCCATCCGTAAGTGGAGTGGGTGCGGGAAATCGCTGGCCGGCCTAATGCCCGGAGCAGCTGGCGCAACCCCCCTCGCAGCTCTTGGGGATGAGGCGCTCGGAGGCGAACTCGGTGATGTCGTTGGCGAAGTGGACGTAGAAGTCTTCGGCGCCCGCCAGCGGAATCCAGTAGCTGTCCAGGACGGCCGACCTGAAGTCGTACCAGGCGGTGTCGCGCACGCCGGTCTTGTCGCGCAGGGCGACGTTGGCGCGGCAACCGGCGTGGTGCTTCTTCTCGCCGAGGTCGACGCACCTGAGGCCAGTGGGGTAGCCCAGGGTCTGCGCGGCCTTGTTGGCCTCCAGTATGGTCCTGTCCTTGTAGATCAGCATCACGGGCTCGGGGTAGTTGTCCCAGAAAAGGTGGAAATTCCTGCGGATCTCTTCGCTCACTTCGATCTGGCTCATGTCTGCTCCTTGGTTCTTGGCGCGCCGCAAGGGTCGCGGCGCGGCTTCCCTTTGCATGGTAGTGGCCACAGGGTAGCGAAAAGGTGTAAAGAAAGTATGTGACGTATGTAAAAAAAAGGTAAAAAAAGCGAGAGCCTCGCGCTTCCCTGTTACTATGCGGAACAAGGAAAAACCGGAGGCGGGGTGTGACCGAGATGAAAAACATTTTCCTGGTCGATGACGACCTGAGGCTCAGGCGTCTGGTAGCCAAGTTCCTTGGCGAGTACGGCTTCACCACCAGAGAGTTCCCGGACGGTGGAGCGGTGGTCGAGGCGCTGCACGAGGGGGAACCGGCGGCGGTAATCCTGGATATCATGCTCCCCGGCGAGAACGGGCTCTCTATCTTGAAACGGATCCGCGAGGAGAGCGCGGTCCCGGTGATCATGCTGACGGCCAGGGGGGACGACGAGGATCGCATCGCCGGCCTGGAGCTTGGGGCGGACGACTACCTCCCCAAGCCCTTCAACCCGCGGGAGCTTCTGGCGCGCATCAACGCCGTGCTCAGGCGCAGCCAGCCCACCCCCGCCGGCGATCGCATCGAGGCGGGCGGGTTCGTCCTTTTGCGCAAGCGGCGCACGGTCTCCCGGCAGGGGCAGGAGGTCGAGCTGTCGGCGACCGAACACCGGCTCCTGGAGGCGCTGATGAGCTACCCGGGCACGGTGCTCACCCGCGAGGCGCTTTTGAACTACGCACGCGGCAAGGATTTCGGCCCCTTCGACCGCAGTATCGACGTCCACATCAGCAAGCTGCGCACGAAGACCGAGCAGATCTCGGGGGGGAAGCGCTGCATCAAGACGGTCTGGGGCTCCGGCTACATGTTCGAGGTGGAGGAACCGTGATCCGCAGCCTTTATCTCAAGATCCTGCTGCACTGGTGCGTGGCGCTCGCCCTCACCGAAGCCCTCGTCTTCGTCCTCTTCCTGTTCGTGGTAGGGGAAAGCCACCGCCAGTACGTGACCAAGTCGGTCGCGCAGAGCAGCCACGTCGCGGCGGATTTCCTGGAGCTCTCGGTTGCCGCGGCGCTGGCCCGGGGCGTCGACGAGGCCGCCGCGGTGCAGGGCGCCGCGCGGCAGCTCGCCCTGAGAAGCCACGCCCTGGTGTGGGTCACCGATGCCGCGGGGGAGCTGCTGGGCGCCTCCTTTGAGGGGCGGCGCCCCCCTGAGGTCGAGACGGTGGCGCGCCGGACCGGGAGCCACGACGGGGTGACCGTGACCGTCGACCCGGCCGGGGGGTTCCCCTGGTACGCGGTGCTTCCGGTGACCGGCGCGGAGCACCGCCCCCTGCGGTTGTACCTTTTGTCGCAGCGCCACGGCGGCAGTTTTCCGGCGGGGGGGTTCGCCGCGGGGCTCGCCCTGATCGGTGCGCTGGTGGCGCTGCTCGCGGTGCCGCTCACCCTGCGCATCACCCGGCCGCTCAAGCGCCTGGAGGAGTCGGCCCTGCGCATCGCCGCCGGGGACCTGTCGGCGCGGGCGGAACTCTCCGAGCGCGACGAGATCGGGCGCCTGGCCCGCGCCTTCAACGACATGGCCGAGACGGTGGAGCGGATGGTGCGCGGCGGCCGCGAGCTGACCGCCAACGTCTCCCACGAACTGCGCAGCCCCCTGGCGCGCATCCGGGTGGCGGGCGAGTGTCTGGAAACGGCGGTCGCCCGCTGCGACCGGGAAGATGCCGGGGAGATGCTGGAGGTGATCCGTGAGGAGATCGAGGAGGCGGACCGCCTGGTGGGGGAGATCCTGCAGTACTCGAGGCTGGACCTGCAGGCGCCCCTGCAGCTGGGGGGGCGGGTCGACCTCCCCGAACTGATCGGGGGGGTGGCGAAAGGGGTGGGGCCGCTGGCGAAAAGCAGGGGAATCCCGCTGCGCCTGGAGCTGCACGGCGGCGAGACCATTGCCGGCAACGAGGAGGTGCTGCGGGTTGCCGTGAAGAACCTGCTCGAGAACGCGGTGCTGCACGGCACTCCCGGCGCGGAGGTGCTCGTGGAGCTGGACCGGGAAGACCAGGGGGTCCGGCTGCGGATCACCAACGGCCACGCGCCGCTCGACGAGCAGGAGCTGGCCTCCATCTTCGAGCCGTTCTACCGGGGCAGGGACGCGGCGGCGCAGGGGAGCGGGCTCGGTCTCGCCATAGCCCGCAAGGTCGTCGCCCTGCACAACGGCGACATCGCCGCGTGCAACGTCCCCGGCGGATTCCAGGTCCGCGTCACGCTGCCGCGAGCGCGGGGATGAGGGATTGCGTCGCTGCGACAAGAAGCCATTGAACGCTAAGGTTTAAGACCGATCTTCCGAAGAGAGGAATGAAAGAACGGCGGCAAAATAATACCTGCAGCAGACATTGATGTTCGATTGCATTGGTTGTGCAGTGTGATACGCTTCCCACGATATGCGGGCAAGTCATAACGCATGGTTGGCGCAATGTAGTTGCAGGTAATTAATGTTACTCGTCTCCTCTTTCTCGATGTGACTGTATCTGCGTCACCGCCATTGCCGTATTAAGCATTGACAATAATAATAAAATATTAAATGATCCATCACCCATCAAGAGCTTTCACGGATTTTTTCGATATCATGCAGTGCCTTCTTCCTCAAGCTCGTTGTTCCGTCCGGCGGCACAGGTGCAAAAGAAGCAGGCACGCTGGAGGAAGGCGATGAGAAAATCCCGTCCCGGCCTGCGGCTGGTGCTTGTCGGCTCACTGCTGCTCTCCCTTTCCTGCGGCAGGACGGCGCTCGCCCAGGACGCGGAGCAGGCGGCGCCGTCCGACCTCGAGTCGATGGACCTGGAGCAGCTCACCAACCTGAAGGTGGAGACGGTCTACGGCGTCTCCAAGTTCGAGCAGGTGGTGACCGAGGCGCCCGCGTCGGTGACCGTGGTCACCTCCGAGGAGATCAGGCGCTACGGCTGGCGCACCCTGGCCGACGTGCTGAAGGCGACCCGCGGCTTCTTCGCCACCTACGACAGGAACTACAGCTACATCGGCACCCGCGGCTTCAACCGCCCCGGCGACTACAACACCCGGGTGCTCCTTTTGGTTGACGGCCACCAGATCAACGATGCCATCTATGAATCGGCGGCCATCGGCACCGAGTTCATCCTGGACATGGCACTCATCGACCGCATCGAGATCATCAGGGGCCCCAGTTCGTCCCTCTACGGCGCGGGGGCCTTCTTCGGCGTGATCAACGTGATCAGCAAGAGCGCCAGACAGATCGAGGGGGTCGAGCTGGGAGGGGGCTGGGGGAGCCAAAAGACCGGCTCCGGCCGCATCAGCTACGGCAAGCTCTTCAACGGCGGCGAGTTCCTGCTCTCCGGTTCCGGCTATGACAGTCGGGGCAACGACCGCCTCTTCTTCCCCGAGTTCAACGATCCGGCCACCAACAACGGCATCGCCCGCAACATGGACCGGGACCGCAGCTACTCGCTGTTCGCCTCGGGGCACCTGCACGACTTCACCCTGGCCGGCGCCCTCGTCTCGCGGGACAAGAGGATCCCCACCGCCTCCTTCGGTACCATCTTCAACGACCCGCGCACCGACTCCAACGACCGCAGGAGCTATCTCGACCTCAGGTACGACAAGGCCATCGACGGCACGAGCGTCACCGCCAGGCTCTTCTACGACGAGTACCGCTTTACCGGGAACTTCGCCTATGACCGCACCGGCGACGATCCTCCCTTGTACCCGGCGAGCTACGTGAACCGCGACCAGCACCTGGCGCGCTGGTGGGGCGCGGAGGTGCAGGCGAGCCGCCAGCTGCTGCCGCGCCTGCAACTGACCGGCGGGGCCAGGGTCCGGGACAACTTCCAGGTCGAGATCCCCAACTACGACCTCGTGCCGGGGGGGCGCCGGCTGGATAACAGCCACGAAAACGTCTTCTACGCCCTCTTCGGCCAGGCCGAACTGCGCATCCTGGACACGCTCATCCTGAATGCCGGGGTGCGCTACGACCACTACGAGACCTTCGGCGGGGCCACCAGCCCCCGCCTGGCACTGATCTACACCCCCGTGGAGGGGACCGTCTTCAAGCTCATCTACGGCCACGCCTTCCGGGCGCCCAACGCCTACGAACTCTACTACAACGACGTCTTCGACGGCTACGCCACCAGCACGTCGCTCAGGCCGGAAACCGTGCGCAGCTACGAGGCGATCTACGAGCAGTACTACGGCGGCGTGCTGCGCACCAGCGCGAGCGTCTTCTATAACAAGATCGACAACCTGATCAGCTACCAGGACGTGTCGCCGACCCAGGTGGCCTTCGCCAACATCGACCGGGTCAAGGCGGTGGGGGGCGAGTTCGAGATAGAGGGGCAATGGAGCAGCGGCTTCGCGGCCAGGAGCAGCTACGGCTACGTCGCGGCCAGGAACGAGGGGACCGAGCAGAGCCTGGACTACTCGCCGCGCCACCTGGTGAAGCTGAACCTGACCGCGCCCCTGTACCGCAAGAACGTGTTCGCGGGGATCGAGATGCAGGGGGTGAGCCGGCGCGAGTTCAGCCACAACGGCGCCGGGGTCGCTTCTCCGGGGTACCTGGTCACCAATGCCACCCTCTCCTCGACGGCGCTGCTGCCGGGGCTGGATGCTTCCTTCTCCGTGTACAACCTCCTGGACCGGCGCCTCGACGACCCGGCCACCACCGACCACGCGCAGAGCCTGATCCCCCAGGACGGCAGGACCTACCGGCTCCTGTTCAGTTACCGGTTCTAAGGAGAGGGATGCCGATGCCAGCGATCCGCATAAGGAGGTGCCGCCTGGGGCTGATGCTCCCGGCCCTTCTCTGCCTGCTGCTGGGGGGGGCGGGGCGGTTGCTTGCGGAAGCGCCCCAGGAATACCAGGTGAAGGGGGCCATGGTGTTCAACATGGCCAAGTACATCGAGTGGCCCACGGGCGTCTTCTCCGGAAGCGGGGCCCCGCTGGTGGTCTGCAGCATCGGGCGCGGCCCCTTCACCGGGGCCCTGGAGCAGTACCGCGGCAAGACGGTGCTGGGGCATCCCCTGCAGGTGAGGCGGATGCAGCCCGGCGAGGAGCTGGGGGAGTGCCACCTGCTGGTGGTGAGCGGGGTGGAGAAGCGCTACCTTGCCGGGATCCTGGACCAGGCGCGCAAGCGGTCGCTGTTGACGGTGAGCGATATCCCCGATTTCGCGCGGCTCGGGGGGATCATAGGTCTCGTGGAGGTCGAGGGGCGAGTCCGCTTCGAGATCAACGTCAAGGCGGCGCAGCAGTCCCGTTTCAAGATCAGTTCCCAGCTTCTGAAGCTGGCCAGGATCGTACGCGAAGGTGAATGACATGAGGCGTCCCGGCGAAAAGTTCATCAGAAACCTCCCCCTGCAGCGCAAGCTGATGCTGATCATCATGGGGTGCTGCACGGCGACCCTTTTCGTCTCCTCCCTCTTCTTCGTGGCGCGCGAGGCCAAGGTCCTGTACCGGAACCAGCAGGAGTACCTGGTTTCGCTGGCTGACATGATCGGCAGAAACAGCGCACCGGCGCTGGCCTTCAACGACCCGAAGCCGGCGCTGGATACCATCAGGCCCGTCACCGAGAAGGGCAACATCCTCGCGGTCTACATCCTCAACAAGGATGGCCGCCTGTTCGTGCGCTACCAGGCCGCCGGGCAGGTGCACACCGCCCTTCCCCTGGAGGGCCTGCCGGACTGGGCGTCGCAGGACCAGGTGGCCGAGGCGGTGCGGCAGGTGACCAGCGAGGCCTACACCAGCTCGTTTCTGTCCGGCTACGCCAGCGTGGTCAGGCCGATCCGGCTGGACGGCGAGCAGATCGGCACCGTGGTGATCCATGCCAACGCCAGTGGGTTCCTTAACAGCCTGCGCTGGAACGTCCTGGTCGCGCTCGGTTTCATGGCGGTCACCTTCCTGGTCTTCTGCCTGTTTTCGGCCCGGCTGCAGCTGATGATCTCGGCTCCGCTTTTGGGTCTGCTGGCAGCCATGAAGGAGATTTCCGCCAGCAAGAATTTCGCGCTGCGCGTGACCAAGCCCTGCGACGACGAGATCGGGCTCTTGTACGACGGCTTCAACGAGATGCTCCACGAGATCGAGGAGAGGGACCAGATCCTCAGGCAGCGCCAGGCCCACCTGCAGCAGCTCGCCCATTACGACCCGCTGACCCGGCTCCCCAACCGGACCCTGTTCTACGACCGCCTGGCCCAGGCGCTGTTCCACGCCGAGCGGGCCCGGGAGGCGGTGGCGGTCATCTTCATCGACCTCGACCACTTCAAGGACATCAACGACACCCTGGGGCACCGTACCGGGGACCTGCTGCTCATCGAGGTGGCCGGGCGGCTCGGCACCGTGGTCAGGAGCTGCGACACGGTGGCCCGCCTGGGAGGGGACGAGTTCACCATCTTCTGCCAGAACGTGGCCAACGAGGAGAACGCGGCCCTGGTGGCGCAGAAGCTGGTCGCCCTGTTCGCCACCCCCTTCCGCCTGGGCTCCAGCGAGATCCGCGTCACCGCCAGCGTCGGGGTGACCCTCTTTCCCCACCACGGCAAGACCGTGGACGAACTGCTCATGAACGCCGACATCGCCATGTACCACGCCAAGGGGTGCGGCAAGAACGTCTTCGCGTTGTTCGACAAGCGGATGAACGAGCACGCCAGCGAACGGGTGACGCTTTTGGCCGACCTGCGCCAGGCGGTGGAGCTGGGGCAGTTCGTGCTGCACTACCAGCCCAAGGTCGACCTCCTGACCGGCAAGGTGACCAGCGTCGAGTCGCTGGTACGCTGGATGCACCCAAGGCTTGGGATGCTGGCGCCCGACAAGTTCATCCGCCTGGCCGAGGAGAGCGGCATGATTGCGGAGCTCACCGCCTGGGTGCTGCGCACCGCGTGCCTGCAGGCCAAGGCGTGGCAGGACGCGAACCTGGCGCCGGTCCGGGTGGCGGTGAACCTTTCCCCGTTCCACTTCCAGCGCCAGGACGTGAAGCAGTCGGTCTGCGCCGTGCTGGAGGCGACGGGGCTGGACCCCACCCTTTTGGAGATAGAGATCACCGAGAGCGCCCTGATGCAGAACGACGAGTACACCTGCCGCGTGCTGAGAGAGCTGCGCGAGATGGGGATCACCATCTCCGTCGACGATTTCGGCACCGGCTATTCCTCGCTCTCCTACCTGCACCGCTTCCCCATCAACACCTTGAAGATCGACCGCACCTTCATTCTGAACATGATGAAGAGCTCGGAGGATCAGGCCATCGTGACCGCCATCATCGCCATGGCCAAGAGTCTCAAGATGCAGATCGTGGCGGAGGGGGTGGAATCGGTGGACCAGCTGGAGGCCCTGAAGGACCAGGGATGCCACGAGATCCAGGGCTTCCTGGTGTCACGTCCGGTGAACGCGGAGCGCGTCGCCCGGTTCTTCACCGACGAGGATCACCTGCAGTTGCAAAATTCCGCCGCGCAGCCCCTGGCAGAAGGGACCGCGCAGCATCTGGTAAACGGCAAGGCCTAGGCCCGCCGAGGGGGGATGATGAACGAACTTACCATCAAGCTGAAGACCGGGGACGAGATCAAGGGGGTTTTGACCCGTTCCTTCAAATATCAGGATACCGACCTCGAGGTGCTGACCGAGGGGAGCAAGGAGACGCTGGTCTTTTCCCTGGATGAGATCTGCTACATCCGCTTCCAGAGCCCGCCGGCCGGAATCGGGCGCGGCGGCAACGAGACCCTTGAGGAGGTGCAGACCATCGCAGGGGAGACCTTCCAGGTGACCGTGCCGGGCAACGGCAAGTTCCTCAAGGGGTTTTTGGGGCTGCTGCCGGGAGATGACAACCAGACCATCTTCTTTACCGACTCCGGGGTGCGTTACCGCCAGGATGCGCGCTACACCGGGCAGATCCTCCACGACCAGGGAGTCCTGTCGAACGAAAAGCTCGAGGCGGCGCTGAAGCTGCAGGAGGAGCAGGCGCAGCGCGGGGACCAGGACGCGGCCATTTTGTTGGCCGACGCAGTGGACGAGGGTGAGATGCACGAGCAGGCACAAAGACACGAGATGCACCACACGCGGGTTGGGGACATCCTGGTCGAGTCGGGGCTGGTGACCCGGGAGCAGGTGGAGGCGGCCTTCAAAAGCCAGAAGGGTAAGAAGCTGCAGGTCGGGGAACTCCTGATCATGAAGGGGCTCATCACCGAGGAACAGCTCCTCTCGGCGCTGGCCACCAAGTTCCGGCTCCGCTTCGTGGACCTGGAGACGGTGGTGCCCACCGACGCCGCGCTGAGCGCCATTTCCGAGGGGCTGGCCACCCGGCTCAGGGTCTTCCCCATCTCCCTGGATGGGAGAAAACTGGTGGTGGCCACCTGCGCCCCCACCGACCTGACCATCGGGGACAACCTGAGATTCTCCACCAACTTCGCCCCCGAGCTCGTGGTCGCCCCGTCGCGCCAGATCCTCGCCGCCATCGACAAGTACTACCGGAACCGGGTCGAGACGGTGGACACCCTGTTGAACGCCATGAAGGGGGAGGCGGAGACGGTGACAATCGAGGAGGAGGCCGACGATACCAGGCTCCTCTTCGAGCCCGACTCCAAGATCATCTCCCTGGTGAACCGGATCCTGATCGACGCCTATCGGCGCGGCGCCTCGGACATCCACTTCGAGCCCGGCGCCGGGAGCGAGCCGCTCAGCATCCGCTACCGGATCGACGGCGAGTGCATCCACGCCCACAAGGTCGCCGCCTCGTACAAGGGGGCCATCACGGTGCGCATCAAGATCATGGCCGACCTGAACATCGCCGAGCGGCGGCGCCCGCAAAGCGGCAAGATCCTGCTCCGCTACCGGCAGCAGATGCTGGAATACCGCGTCGAGATCACCCCGATGGTCGGCGGGCGGGAGGGTGCGGTCCTGAGGCTTTTGGCGGCCTCCAAGCCGCTCCCCCTGAGCGGGCTGGGGCTGTTGCCGCACAACCTGGAGCGCTTCATCGACATCCTGGAGAAGCCGCACGGCATCATCCTCTGCGTCGGCCCCACCGGCTCCGGCAAGACCACGACGCTGCACTCGGCGCTGGGACACATAAACACCCAGGAGCGCAAGATCTGGACCGCGGAGGACCCCGTGGAGATCACCCAGGCGGGGCTGTGCCAGGTGCAGGTGAACGCCAAGATCGGCTTCACCTTCGCCGAGGCCCTGCGCTCCTTCCTGCGCGCCGACCCGGACGTCATCATGATCGGCGAGATGCGCGACGCCGAGACCTCCAAGATCGCCATCGAGGCCTCGCTCACCGGCCACCTGGTCTTCTCCACCCTGCACACCAACTCGGCCCCCGAGGCGGCGGTGCGCCTGATCGAGATGGGGATGGACCCCTTCAACTTCTCCGACGCCCTTCTGGGCATCCTGGCCCAGCGCCTGGCCAAGAGGCTCTGCCCGAAATGCAAGAAGCCGGCGCGCGACCAGCGGCAGCGCTACGACGATGCGTTGGCCTCGCTGAGGCAGATCGCCGGGGACAACATAGAGCTCCTTGCCGACTTCAAGGACGCCAACTTCATGAAGGCCGTTGGATGCGACGAGTGCGGCGGCACCGGCTACAAGGGGCGCCTCGCCCTGCACGAGCTGATGGTGGGGACCGAGACGGTCAAGAGCGCCATCAGGCGCGGCGTGGGGATGGACGAACTGCGCTCCATCGCCATGGACGAGGGGATGTGGACGCTGAAGATGGACGGCCTGATGAAGGTGCTGCAGGGGGAGACCGACCTGGAGCAGATCCTGAAGGTGTGCATGTAACGAAGGCGGTACGGCGCAGGCTTCACGAAGCATGGCGGAGGGTGTGGCATGCCCCTGGGTGACTTGCAATCGCGGTGGAAAGTGGTGCTGGTGGCGCTGTCGGTTCTGGCCGTCATCCCGTTCCTCCTCCTGCAGCTGTTCGGTGCCAGGCTGTACCTGGTGCTGGACGTTTCCGCCTACCTCACCTTCCACAACGTGGTGGAGCTCTTCAGCGTCATGGTTTCCCTCTCCATCTTCGGGGTGGGGTGGTTCTCCTTCAGTCAAAGCCGCGACCGGCACACCCTCTTCCTCGCGGTGGCCTTCCTGGGCATCGGCCTTTTGGACTTCATGCACACCCTGGCCTACCTGGGGATGCCCGACCTGATCACCCCCAACTCCGCCAACAAGTCCACCCAGTTCTGGATCGCCGGGCGCTTCTTTTCTGCCGCCGCCTTCCTGGCCAGCGCCTTCGTCGACGAGAAGTGCCGTTGTCGCTGGCTGGGGAGAGTGCAGCTCATAGCGGGGGTGCTGGCCATCGTCGGGATCTCCTTCGCGGCCATCATCTTCCGGCCGGACCTGGTACCCGACACCTTCGCAGCCGGCTCGGGGCTCACCCCCTTCAAGAAGCTCTCAGAGCTGGTCGTCATCGTGCTCCTTTTCCTGTCCACCCTGGCCTACGTGAAGAGGCTGCGCGGCTCCGGCGACGGCATCTACCTCTACTACCTGTGCGCCTTCATCCTCTGCATCGTGAGCGAAGTTGCCTTCACCGCGTACAAGAGCGCCTTCGACAGCTTCAACGTCCTCGGGCACCTGTACAAGCTGTTCGCCTTCCTGCTGATCTACCGAGGCATCTTCGCGGCCGCCGTCAAGCGCCCCTACCGGGAGTTCCACCTGGCCCTGGGGGAGCTGCGCCACACCAACGACGTCCTGATGCACATCATGGACTCCATCCCCCACTGCATCTTCTGGAAGGACAGAAACAGCGTCTACCTGGGGTGCAACAGGGAGTTCGCGAGGAGTGCGGGGCTTGCCGATCCGGCCCTGATTGTGGGGAAGACCGACTACGAGCTCCCCTGGAGCCGGGAGGAGTCCGAGGGGTACCGGGCCGACGACCGGGAGGTCATGCAGGGGAACCAGGCCAAGATGCACATCATCGAGAACCTCACCCAGGCTGACGGGAGCGTCATCTGGATCGAGACCAGCAAGATGCCGCTCACCGACGAGGACGGCGCGGTACGGGGGGTACTCGGCATCTACGAGGACATCACGGCCCGGAAGAAGGCCGAGGAGCGGCTCTCCGAGACGCTGCAGTTCAACCAGGAGATCATCAACAGCGCCCGCGAGGGGATCATCGTCTACGACCGTGAGCTGCGCTACCTGGTCTGGAACCCGTACATGGAGGAGGTGAGCGGCGTGCCGGCGAGCGAGGTTCTGGGGAAGCGCCCCGCGGAGGTCTTTCCCTGGCTTGCCGAAACCGGCCTGACGCACCGCCTGGAACAGCTTTTGGCGGGGGGCGCCCCCACGGTCGCCGAATTCGCCGCGAGACACGTGAGCGGGAGGACGCTCTGGCTTTCCGACGCCTCCGCCCCCCTGAGAAACAGCTCCGGCGGGGTCATCGGGATCATCGGCACGGTGCGTGACGTGACCGAGCGGCGCGGCATCGAGGAGCAGCTGCGCCAGGCCCAGAAGCTGGAGTCGGTCGGGCGGCTGGCCGGCGGGGTGGCGCACGACTTCAACAACAAGCTGACCGTGATCCTGGGCAACGCCGAGCTCGCCGCGCGGCAGGCCGCAGGCGATGCGCTTTTGGAGCACCTGCGCCAGATCGTCAAGGCCGCGGAGCAGTCGCGGGACATCACCACGCAGCTGCTCGCCTTCTCGCGTCAGCAGGTCGTGGTGCCGAAGTGCGTGCAGGTCAACGCCATGCTGGAAGAGCTGAAGAAGTCGCTGGGGCGCCTGATCGGGGAGCACGTCGCCATCGTGCTGGTGCCGGGGGACCGGTTGTGGAACATCAGCATCGACCCGGTGCAGTTGGACCAGATCGTCATGAACCTGGCGGTCAACGCCCGCGACGCCATGCCCCAGGGGGGAACCATCACCCTGGAGACGTCCAACGTGCAGCTCGAGGAGCCGCCCCCCCTGCACCCGGAGGTGCCGGGCGGCAGCTACGTCAGGATCGTGTGCAGGGACACGGGCGCGGGCATGGACGCGGAGACGCGGGGCCACGTCTTCGAGCCGTTCTACACGACCAAGGGACAGGGGAAGGGGACCGGGCTGGGGCTTGCCACCGTGTACGGCATCGTGAGGCAAAACGGCGGCTTCATCGACCTGGAAACCGAGCCTGGGCGCGGCAGCGCCTTCAGCATCCACCTCCCGAGGTGCGTAAGCGACGAGACGGGGCAGAAACCGGCGCCGGCTGCAGTGCTGAGCCGGGGAACCGGCACGGTGCTGCTGGTAGAGGATGAGGATATGGTGCGCGAGCTTACCGCCGGCATGCTGGAAGCCTTGGGCTATAGCTGCCTCGCCATAGCCGATCCGCGGGAGGCCCTGGAGGTTGCGGCGAACGCAGAGGTGCCCATGGACCTGGTGCTCACCGACGTGCTGATGCCGGGGCTTGGGGGACAGGAGATGATGGCGCGGATCAGGCGCACCCGCCCGGGGATCAAGTGCATCTACATGTCCGGCTACAGCCACGCCATCCTGGACGAGTCGAGCGCCAGCCGGGAGGGTGCGGCGTTCCTGAAAAAGCCCTTCCAGATGGAGGAGCTCGCGCGGCTGCTGCACGAGCTCCTCTCCGGCGGACAGGGATGAGCCGGGAAGCCCGGGGGCATGACGCGGGTGAGGGGGGCGGGGTCAGCGGGAGGGTTGCAGCGAGCGCAGGTAGGTCACCAACGGCCAGCGGTGCGCGGGGGGGACCACCCGTTCCAGCACCGGCTCGTGGCCGATTCCGGTGAGCATGGCGCGCAGCAGTTCGCCGTCGCGGTAGGAGGCCCTGGGGAGACGCAGGTCGGCGGGTCTCGGGACATAGCTGTTGCCGACGGGGCCGTTGCCGGCCCCGCTGCCGCCGTGGCAAAAAGCGCAGTAATAGCCGTAATAGACTTCCCCCTGTACCAGGGCGGCCGGGGTGGCCGGGACCGGGTTGGCGAGCCCCGCTGCTTCGGCCTGTGCGGGAGCGCGCCCCGCTGCGGGGGTGACGCTCACCGAACCCACCGCCGGTGCCGGGAGCACCATCTGGAATTCCCGCACGTGGTGCTGCACCGTCATGCGCGGGCCCCGGTACAGGATGTACCCGAAGAGGACCGCCCCGAACAGCGGGGGCGCCACCACCATGAAGAGCGTCAGCTTCCTCATCTGTCCCCCTCCCGTTTACCGCTTTGCCCCCGGGGCGGCAGCGGCACCGCCTCCGGCAGCGGCCGGATCTGGCGCTGCGCCTTTCGCCGCGGCTGCTCGCTCGAATATATGGACTCCGCCGGCGCGTCCGGGAGCTGTCCGAAATCCCAACGCCGGGGCGCGTCCTGGACCAGCAGGTACACCAGCCAGCCGAACCCCATGATGGAGGCGCTGAAGGCGATCAGGATCACCCACTCCCAGGGGGAGCGCAGTTCCTGGTGCTCGTCGTAGTCTGGGGTTCGTTCCATGGGGCGCCTCACCAGTTAGGGGGGATGGCGTGGTTTTGCGTGACCTCGCAGAGGGTGAAGGCGATGCAGACTCCGATGAGGAGGATGATCACCCAGGGGATGAAGCTAGCCAGCCAGCGGAAGAAGCTGGCCGGTCCCCGCACCTTGATCGTTTCGCTCCGCTTCTCGACGCCGCGCGGCAGCCAGAGCGCCTGGTAGGTGAGCGCCATGATCAGCACCAGGGCCGCTCCCGACAAGAGCGCGATGACCAGCCACTGGTTCTGCAGCACGTACAGGTAGAGCATCAGCATGACGTCCCCCTAGCTCCTTTCTCCACGCGACGTTCCCTTCCGTCCGGACAACCCTCCCTGATCCTGGCAAAAGCCGGGGAGCCCATCCGGCCACTGTAGGGGCGAATAATCATTCGCCCCCCTCCCTTGCCCCGGCTCCTCGGGGGGCTCCTCCGGAATGCCGCTGTCCAGCGCCAGGTAGCGGGCCCGCTCCTGGTCGGCGAACTGCCCCGACCGCACCCCCCACACGAAGAAGACGATCAGCGTCCCGCACATCAGGAGCGGGAGGCACATCCAGATCAACAAAAAAGCGGGTGTTTCCAACGGGCTGTCCATCTCTCTCTCCTGTCACCCCTCCCCCTCCGGGAGAGGGGGAGGGGGGGCGCTGCCGTCTCCGGGGGAAGGGGGCTAGGGCGAGCCGTTCACGGCCGGCGGCCGGTAGCGGTTCTGCCAATCCCCCTCGTAGGAGGCGTCGATGCCGCGGGGCTCGGTGTTGGCGTCGGTGTACCCCACGAAGGAGACCGCCAGGTAGTTGGCCAGGTCCCAGATCTTCTCGCTTTCCAGGTGCTTCTTGAAGTAGGGCATGGCGGTGCCGGTGATGCCGTTCATGATCTGGTAGTAGAAGATCCCGCCGATGTACCGGTTCTCCACCAGGTGACGCCTGAGAATGGTGAAGTTCAGCGGGGGCGGCCCCAGGAAGGGCTGTGCCGGGCCGTTGCCGTCGCCGACCGGGCTGTGGCAGTTGATGCAGAGCTGCTGGTATATCCTCTTGCCGCGCTGCAGCGCCGCCTCGGTGGCCGGGTAGGGGTTGGGCATCCGGCGCCAGACCTCGGGGACCTGGGCGTGCAGCCACTCGATGTTGCGGTCCACCCCCTCCGCGTAGGCGGCGAGCGCCTGCCGCTTCCAGTCGTGCTGGCGTTTTTGCCTCAGGTCGGCGTCCTTACCCCCCAGCGCCTGCACGTAGGCAGCCAGCGCGGCGATCTCATGCCCGGTCAGGAAGTCCCAGGCGGGCATCAGCGAGACGGGCGTGGTGTAGCGCGGGTTGGTGAAGTGGGCGATGTTCCAGTCGTCGCTGTGCTCCCCCCCTTCCTGGGAGAGGTCCGGGCCGGTGCGCTCGCTCCCCAGGATGGCCGGTTCGATCCCTGCGTAGTCGCCGGCCCTCGCGATCCGCTCCGCCCCGACGTCCCAGTCGCTGACCCGGATGAAGAGGGAATGGCAGTAGCTGCAGCCGTTTTTCACGTAGAGCCGGTGCCCCTCCCGCTCCAGCGGCGAGAGCGGTCGCCAGATGTCGGAGGGGTAGTCCTTCATGGTCATCGAGGGGATCCCCACGATGATGAAGGTGGAGGCCCAAAAGACCATGAGCGCTCCGACGATGAGGAAGGCGGGTGTCATCTTCATGCCGCCTCCTCCGCGCGCCTGATCAGTTCCGGCTCGGGCGCCGGGCGCAGGGTCATGTACAGGTTGAAAAGGCCGACCAGCGAGCCGGTCAGGATGAAGATGCCGAGCGCGGCCCGCAGCACCATGAAGGGGGCGATCTGGGGCAGCACCCGCAGCACCGTCTCGCCGTTGTGCCAGGCGGTCCCCTGCACCAGCCCGGCCATGGTCAGCACCAGGAAGAAGCCGGTGAGCCCCAGGGTGATCAGGCCGAACTGCAGGTTGACCAGCTTCCGGGAATAGACCGGGCGCCCGCTCGCCAGGGGGAGCACGTGCCACATGGCGCCCAGCGCGATGTAGCCGCCGAAGCCGAGCATGGCGATGTGGGCGTGACCGACGGTCCAGTTGTTGAAGTGGGTCACCCGCTGCAGGAAGGGGAGCGACTGCAGCGGCCCCTGGATGCAGGTGATGATGTACCAGACGATCCCCCCCATCACCAGCCGCGCCGCCGGGTCGCTCCAGACCCTGCCGCCGAACCCGCGCGCGGTGAGCCAGAGGTTGATCACCACGATGGAGACCGGCAGTATCATGGAGACGGAGTCGACCACGGAAACCGTCTTCAGCCAGTTCGGGATGGGGGACTGCAGCACGTGGTGCCCGCCGATGTGGCTGTAGAGGGCGATCAGGAACCAAAAGCCCAGAAGCGAAAGGGTGTGCGAGTTGAGCGGCGTCCGGGTCACCCGGGGGATCACGTAGTAGGCGGCGCCGGTGGCGAGAGGCGTGATCAGAAGTCCCGGCAGGTTGTGCCCCCAGAACCAGAGGAAGAGCGAGTCGATCAGCCCCGGCATGGCCCCGGTGGCCGGGTGCCACATGACGTTCCCCAGCGGATAGTTGCAGGCGGTCCAGAGGAGCGCGGCCATGAAGTACCAGATGGAGACGTAGAGCTGCGGCTCCCGGCGGTGCACGATGGTGAGCGCCGTGTTGACGATGAGGCAGGCGACGGCCACAACCAGCGAGACGTCGGCGATCCAGACGTACTCGTTGTACTCGCGTCCCTGGGTGAGGCCGAAGGCGAACCCCACGGGGCCGCTCAGGACGGTCAGGTTCCAGAAGAGGAACGCGATCCACGCCAGGGGCTCGGACCAGAGCCTCGTTTTCAGCAGGGCCGGGAGGTAGTAAAGCCCGGAGCCGATCAGCATGGTGCCGGTGAAGCCGTAGAGCATGGTGTTGATGTGGACCGGGCGCTCCCGTCCGAACACCAGCGCCGCCACGTGGGGGAGGAACTCCGGCGCCACCAGGTGGATGGCGGAGAACATGCCGTACACGGCGCCCACCACGAACCAGACCGCGCCCGCGACCATGAAGGCGAGGGCCGCACTCTGGGGCTTGTGGATAAGGTTGACCATCTGTTTTCCCCTAGTCTGGTTTTTCTTCGCGTAACCGCTTTTGTCGTAACCATTCACCTGTGGCAGACGAAGCAGTCGTGGGTGACCCGGTTGTCCCGGTGACACTGGATGCAAAAGCCCATCTCGAACTTGACCGCCCCCGCCACCCGGTCCATCTGCCGGATGTCGCCGTGGCAGTGACCGCAGTCGACACCGCGCCGCAGGTGCATGGAATGGTCGAAATAGACGAATTCGGGCACCCAGTTCACCCGCTGCCAGACCACCGGCTGGTTCCGGGCCGCGAGCTCCCGCAGCCGGGCGATGTAGGGGTAGGTGCGGATGATGCGGGCGTGGCAGAGCAGGCAGGTCTGCAGCGGCGGTATGCCGGCCCGCGACGAGCGCGTGGCGCTGTCGTGGCACATGAAGCAGCCGATCTGCTTGATCCCGGCATGCACCCGGTGGCTGAACGGGATGGGCTGGCGCGGGCCGAGCCCCACCGGGTAGAGCCGGCCCAGGTAGACCATCCCCGCCAGGGCGGCGCACAGGAGCACGCCGGCGGCTGCCGCGTTGGCCCACAAAGGCACCCCCCTCGGTGTCCCTCCTTTTCCCGGTGCCTTCTCCGGGCCGGTATCGGGTCCCGCTGCCGTCATCACGACCTCCCCTCCCCAACCCGGCGCATCCAGGTCATCCCGAGTCCGAGCACCCCGGCGAAACCGGCGGCGAGGGAGAGCTCCGGGAGCCCGAGCCGGGGCGCCTGCTCGAAGGTCGGCGCCACCAGCCACCAGCGTTCCAGCCAGAGCCCGCACAGTACGAGGAAGGAGATCGCCCCCAGTGCCAGGCGGCTGCGCTTGGCGCGGACCGGCAGGAGGAGCACCAGCGGCCCGAAGTACACGAGGGCCAAAAGGAACGCGCTCACCGGCGCCCACTGCGGGCCGTGCAGGCGCGGCACGATGAAGCGGACCTCGCGGGGGAGGTTCTCGTACCAAAACGGCAAGAGGTGCGCGTACATCAGGTAGGTCGTCATCAGGCTGAAGGCGACCATCAGCTTCCCGAGGTCGTGGAGCTGGTCCGGCTCGGCCGCCGGATGGCTCGCGGCGAGGAGCGCCCAGCAGGTGATGGCGATGTAGAGCCCGGACATGAAGAAGTAGCCGCCGGCCAGGTTGCTGTGCCAGTAAGGGTCGAGCGCCATGACCAGGTCGAAGCCGAGCAGGGAGAACACCAGGCAGTAGATCAGCACCAGTACCGCGCCGCTGGGCTTTCCCTCCCCCGAGCGTCGCCGGTTTAGGTGGTACAGTGCCGCGCCCCAGAAGATGAGCAGACCCGCCAGGTCGCGCCCCAGCAGGAAGTCGGGGTGCAGCCAGATCCCCTGGTGGTAGTGGACCCGCTGCCAAGGCGCCCAAAGGTCGTTGCCGACCCACAGGAGCACCAGGGCGGCCAGTGAGGGGAGCGCGAAGGCGATCCCGACCGAGGCGAGACGCTCGACCTTGAGGTGCCACCGGCCGTTGCAGGTCGCCACCAACGGCGGCCAGACCACCATCCCCCCCGCCAGCGAGGTGAAGAACAGGAAGTTGATCAGCAGCGAGCGCCAGGCGCGCGGCTCCTCGGCCCCGTTCAGCAGCACGACCCAGGTCGCGATACCGGCCAGGGCGAGGAGGAGCCAGAACGGCAGCCAGAGCTTGGCGAAGGGGCGCTCACTGGCGGACATGGAATTCCTCCGGTCGGGCGGGGGAGAGCCGCTCCTTCAGCAGTTCGACCTGGTCGGGTCCGCAGCTCACCAGCAGGCCGAACTTGTCGCGCGAGAAGCGCGGGTCGTAGCTTGGAGCCGTCTCCAGCCGGAACAGGCGGGCCAAAAGCGCGAGCCCCAGGAGGTTCGCGAGGCTCCCGAGGAGTATGGTTCCCTCGAAGCCGACCACGCAGAACGGGATCCAGGAGAGGGGAGGCTTCCCCCCCACGGTCAGCCGGTTCACCAGCGCGGTGCCGCCGGCGAGCCAGAAACCGCCGGCCAGACCCGCGACCGCACCGGCCAGGGTGAACAGCCGCACCGGGCTCTTCTTCAGCTTCAGGACCTCGGAAAGCGGTTCGATCTTTACCGGGGAGAACGTTTCCATCACCTGGAAACCGCTCTCGCAGCAGCACCTCGCCCCCCGGACCAGGCTGCCGGCGCTGGAGAACACGGCGAGGACGGTGGGGCGGTGCAGCGGCAGCCTGTGGCTCACCGTCTCTGGGCAGGAGGCGCCGGGGGAGAGTTCATTTTCCGCAACCTGCCCCTTCAGTTCGCTGAGCGGGACGGTGGGGAGCCCCTTCGTGAAGAGGACGAAGAAGAGGAAGAAGAAGCCGAAGGAACCGGCGGTGATCATCAGTTCCACCCAGGTGGGGAGGTAGCGCCCGAAATTGTGGGGGAGAAAGTCGTGCGCCTGGGAGGTGTAGATGATCATCAGCCTCTCGTACCACATGCCGACGTTGACCAGCAGCGAGATGACCAGGAGCGGCAGGTAGTGCGTGCGCAGGCGCCGGAAGACGAAGAGCCAGGGGACCAGCACGTTGCAGACCACGCAGAGCCAGTACATCCAGGCCACCGGTCCGAACAGGCGCCACTTGTGGTTTTGCCACTCCACCAGGTCCCCGCTGTACCAGGCGATGAAGGCCTCGACGGCATAGGCGTAGCCGACGATGGTGGCGGTGAGGACGATGGTCTTCGCCAGCATCTCAAAGTGGTGCATCTCGATCAGGCGCTCGAGGTGCAGGAGCTTCCGCATCGGGATCAGCAGGGTGAGCACCATGGCGAGGCCGGAGTGGATGGCGCCGGCCACGAAGTAGGGGGGGAAGATGGCGCTGTGCCACCCCGGCAAAAGGCTCATGGCGAAGTCCCAGGAGACCACCGAGTGCACCGAGACCACCAGCGGCGTGGCGAGGGCCGCGAAGAAGAGGTAGGAGCGGCCGTAGTGGTGCCACTGGGTGCCCGTGCCGGACCACCCAAGCGACAGGGCGCGGTAGATCCTGCTTTTCAACTGTTCCGGGCCCAGTTCCGCGCGGTAGCGGTCCCGCGCCGCCGCGAGGTCGGGGATCATGCCGATGTACCAGAAGATGAGGCTCACCGTGAAGTAGGTGGATACGGCGAGGACGTCCCAGACCAGGGGGCTCACGAAGTTCGGCCAGATCTGGCGCTGCGACGGGTAGGGGATGATGTAGTAGACGGCCCACAGCCTCCCGAGGTGGATGAGCGGGAAGAGCCCGGCGGTCATGACCGCGAAGATGGTCATCGCCTCGGCCGAGCGCGACACGGCGTCGCGCCACTTGGCCCGCAGGAGGTAAAGGATCGCCGAGATCAGGGTTCCCGAGTGCGCGATGCCGACCCAGAAGACGAAGTTGGTGATGTAGACCGCCCAGCCGACGGGGCGGTTCAGCCCGGTCACCCCCATTCCCGCCTGGACCTGGTACATCAGGCTGAGCGCCGCCAGCCCGACCAGCCCGGCCAGGGAGACTACGGCAAGGTAGAACCCGTAGCCCGGCTTCTGCATGGCGTTCAGGACGTCGTCGTTGATTTGGCCGTAGCTTGGCGGCACAGGCGTTCTCCTCTGTCTGACGTCTGACCGGTCCGATCAGCCGGGTCAGACCGCGTCGGACTGTCTCAGACCACGTCGTTGTCCACCCGCTTCAAAAACGTCACCGCGGGCTTGGTGTTGAGCTCATGCAGCAGGTGGTAGCGGCGCGGGTCGCTCCGGGTGAGCCTGGTCACCAGGGCGCCCGGGTCGAGGAGGTCGCCGAAGGTGAAGACCCCGGCCGGGCAGGTCTGGGCGCAGGCCGGAACCACCTCGCCGTCCCGCAGCTTGCGCCCCTCGCGCGCGGCGCGGTACTGCGCCTGCCGGATGCGCTGCACGCAGAAGGTGCACTTTTCCATCACGCCGCGCTGGCGCACGGTCACCTCGGGGTTCAACTGCAGGTCCAGGGGCGTTCTCCATGCCAGGTTCACCCAGTTGAAGCGGCGCACCTTGTAGGGGCAGTTGTTGGAACAGTAGCGGGTGCCGATGCAGCGGTTGTAGATCTGGGCGTTCAGCCCCTCCTCGTTGTGCATCGAGGCGAAGACCGGGCAGACCGGCTCGCAGGGGGCGGCGTCGCAGTGCTGGCAGTGCAGCGGCAGCCACGCGTAGCGCCAGGTACTCCCGGGGACGCGGTAGGGGGGGACGCGCAGCCAGGCCATCTCCCGGCCGTCCGCCACCAGTTCCGGGCCGATCACCGGGACGTTGTTCTCGGCGTAGCAGGCGACGGCGCAGGCGCCGCAGCCGATGCAGCGCTGCAGGTCCACCGCCATGGCCCAGCGGTGCTTCAAGTGCTCGTGTTTCGGGTAGAGGTCGCGATCCGCGTGGTACCCCTCGGGGAGCGGCAGGTCAAACCGTTCCACCTGCGGTTTCGCGGAGCGCAGCACCGAGAGCGGCACCGACTCGAGCAGGTCGCGCTGCAGCTGGTCGTTGCTCAGCGCGGTCCGGATGGGGCGTGGGGCGTTGCCGGCGACCCGGCTGACCCGGCAGGGGGTGAAGAACCCGGCCCGTTGGACGGCATCGAGCAGGAGGAATGCGTTGGAGCCGACCCCCCTCGCGTTCTGGCCCAGCGCGCTGTGCCCCTGCCCGAGGCCGACCGCCGCGCAGCGCTCGTGGATTTCGGTGGTGAGGCGGACCGGCGCCCGCAGAGACCCGGCAACGCTCGTTAGCTGCACCAGGTCCCCCGCCTCGATGCCGAGGGTCGCCGCCTTCTTCGGGTGGAGGTCGATCCAATTACCCCAGACGATGAAGCTGGTCGGGTCGGGAGCCTCCTGCAGCCAGCCCCGGTTGGCCAGACGTCCGTCGTAGAGCATGATCGAGGCCCAGGGCCACAGTTCCACGTCCTCGGCGCGTGCCGGTCCCGAGGGGCGCTGCGCCTGGGAGGATATCCCGGCCAGATGCGGGGTGTGTGCCGTGCCCGGAGGGAGTGTTTCCTGCCAGGTACCTCCGGTCCTGAGCGCCGCCTGCCAACCACGCTCCGCCTCGTCCCCGCCGCCGCCGAAACCACGCCGTTCCTTGAGCCACTGAAGCAGGTCGGCTGGCGTCGTGCCGCGCGCGCTCCGAAGCGGCCTGCCGGCCTCGCGGGCCAGCGCGATCAAGATATCGCAGGCGCCACGGGTGTCGTAGAGGCGACCCATGGCCGGCTGCATCAGACCGTCCACACCCGGTTCCGGCTGGTATTCGCCCCAGGACTCCAGGTGGCTGTCGGTCGGGAGCACCCAGCGCGCCAGCTCCGCCGTCTCGTCCAACTGCGAACCGAGGTAAACCACCATCCCGGCCCGCGCCATCCGGTCCGCCGCACCGGCCCTGGAGTAGGCGGGGTTCGCGTCGAGCACGAACAGGACGTCTTGCGCCCCCAGGGAGGAAAAGAACAGGTCCAGCTCGGCGTCGCGGGCGCTGCCGCTCAGGGCGTGCGGGCGGGAGAAATCGACCGTGCTGCCTATCGCGCCGACGGCGTAGTTGAGCAGGGCGACGCAGAGGGCGGTCTGGGTGGCGGTCGGGCCGGCGGCAAACGGTGGACCGGCCA
Source organism: Geomonas diazotrophica (assembly GCF_019063885.1). Classification (NCBI taxonomy): domain Bacteria; kingdom Pseudomonadati; phylum Thermodesulfobacteriota; class Desulfuromonadia; order Geobacterales; family Geobacteraceae; genus Geomonas; species Geomonas diazotrophica. Next base: position 4,553,596 of record NZ_CP077684.1, read on the forward strand.
GGGCCACAGGGCGGCGTGCCGAGGTGAAGCCGCGGGCCACCGTCAGCAGGAGCTCCTGGTCCAGCGCGGGGAGAGAGGGGGCGTTGAGCAGGGTGTCCAGAGCAGGCCGGAGCACCCCCAGGTCGTTCCTGGCCCACCCCCGGTCCACGATCACCCTGAGCAGGGCCGCCGCGACCACCGGGAGCTGCTCGGGAGAAACCTGTACGAAGTAGTCCCCGTTGCCGGCGGTCATGGAGAGGCGCGGCCCCAGGTACGCCATCCGGGTGGGGGACTCCCCTTCCCGGTAGGCGCGGCCGTCGGAAAACTGCCTCGCCTGGCGGACCGGCGAGCCCCAGGTCTCCAGGAAGTCGGCGGCGAAGCTGAGGATGAAGTCGCTTCCTTCCAGGTCGTAGCGGGGGATCACCGGGAGGCCGAAGAGCTGCTGGTGCGCGGCGCGGAGGGATTCGTAGTTGAAGGGTTCGTAGAAGAGGACCCGGTCCGAGCCGAAGGCGGCGGCAAAGGCATGCAGCACCTCGGCCGGCGCCCCGGTCTGCAGGGCGGACAGCAGCGCCACCCTTCCACCTGCGGCCAGCCGGGACGAAATGGAGTCGAAGGCCTCCTGCCAGCTCCTTTGCCGGTGCTTTCTCCCGCTGCGGTAGAGCACCTTGGTGACCCGGTCCGGGTCGAAGAGTCCCTGCAGCGAGGACTGCCCACGCGGGCAGAGCGCACCCCGGTTCACCGGGTGTTCGGGGTTCCCCTCGGCCTTGGTGGCGCGGCCGTCGCGGTTGGCAACGTGCATGCCGCAGCCGGCGGGGCATTCACGACAGGTCGTCGCGTAATAGGTCCAGTGGCCGGGAGAGATCTCTTCGGGTGGGTTCACCTTCGGGATCAGCTTGTTGACCAGCTTGCGCGGCGAATCGGTCGCCAGCGCGATGCTGCTCCCCCCCGTGATCCACAAGAAGGTGCGTCTGGACATCTCGGACATCGGTTCGCCCCCCGGGTCGGTTCTCATCGCTTCAATGAAGATCAAGATGAAAAAAGATTAACCTTTTTTATCAAGGTGGCTGTTCTTGTCAAGCGCGCGGTGCGAGCCGGGGTGCCCGCTGTTGACAAAGAAGGTCCGCTTCCTAGACTGTTAGGGTGATTAAAATTATCAAATTTAATGAGCAGGGAGGACTCATGACAACTGCCAGCGATTACCTGGTGCAACGGCTTTACGACTGGGGGGTGCGCAAGGTCTACGGCTACCCGGGCGACGGTATCAACGGCGTGATGGGCGCCTTGAACCGGGAAAAGGAGAAGGTTGCCTTCATCCAGACCCGCCACGAGGAGGAGGCGGCCTTCATGGCCTGCGCGCACGCCAAGTTCACCGGTGAGGTCGGGGTCTGCATCGCGACATCCGGTCCGGGTGCGATCCACCTGTTGAACGGGCTCTACGACGCGAAGCTCGACCATCAGCCCGTGGTGGCCATCGTGGGACAGCAGTCCACGCAGGCGCTCGGCGCGGACTACCAGCAGGAGGTGGATCTCCTCTCGCTGTTCAAGGACGTGGCCCACCATTACGTGCACATGGCCAGCAGCGCCGGGCAGGTGAGGCAATTGGTGGACCGCGCCATCCGCATCGCCCTGGCCGAGCGGACCGTCACCTGCGTGATCTTCCCCACCGACATGCAGGAGATGGACGCGGTCCCGTCGCCGGTGCGCAAGCACGGCGCGACCTTCACCGGGCTCGGTTTCACCCGGCCGGAGATCGTTCCGGCTCGTGACGACCTCAAACGCGCCGCAGACGTCTTGAACGCCGGGAAAAAGGTGGCCTTCCTGGTGGGGGCCGGCGCGCTGGGCGCGGGCGAGGAGGTGGCCATAGCGGCGGAGAAGCTGGGGGCGGGGGTGGCCAAGGCGCTTCTGGGCAAGGCGGTGCTGCCGGACACCCTCCCCTACGTCACCGGTTCCATAGGCCTTTTGGGGACCAAGCCGAGCTGGGAAATGATGAAGGAGTGCGACACGCTGCTCATGATAGGCAGCGGATTCCCCTATGCGGAGTTCCTGCCCAAGGAGGGGCAGGCGCGCGGGGTGCAGATCGACATCAGCGCCAGGATGCTCGGGCTGCGTTATCCCATGGAGGTGAACCTGCAGGGGGACGCGAGGCTCACCCTGCGTGCGCTGATCCCGCTTCTGGAGCAGAAGCAGGACCGCGGCTGGCGCGATGACATCGAGAAGGGGGTCAACGAGTGGTGGGAGGTCCTTGAGGCCCGCGCCAAGCTTGCAGCGAACCCGATCAACCCGCAGCGCCTGTTCTGGGAACTCTCGGCGCAGCTTCCCGACAACTGCATCCTGACCTGCGACTCGGGTTCGGCCGCCAACTGGTACGCGCGGGATCTCAAGATCCGGGCGGGGATGATGGCGTCCCTCTCGGGGGGGCTCGCCACCATGTGCCCGGGGGTCCCCTACGCCGTCTCCGCCAAGATGAACTACCCGGACCGGCCGGTGATCGCCATGGTGGGGGACGGCGCCATGCAGATGCAGGGGATCAACGGCCTCGTGAACATCGCCAAGTACTGGAAGGAGTGGAGCAATCCGCAGCTGGTGGTCCTGGTGCTCAACAACGGGGACCTGAACCAGGTGACCTGGGAGCAGCGCGTCATGAACGGCGACGCCAAGTTCAGCGCCTCCCAGGACATACCGGAATTCCCCTACGCGGGGTACGCCGAGATGCTCGGCCTGGACGGTATCAGGCTGGACGATCCCGAGCAGATCCGCTCGGCCTGGAGGACGGCTTTGAGCGCCAACCGGCCGGTGGTGATCGATGCGCGCTGCGACCCGGACGTACCGCCGCTGCCGCCGCACATCACCTTCGACCAGGCGAAGGGGTTCCTCTCATCGATCTTCAAGGGGGATCCGAACCTCGGGGGTATCGTGACACAGTCGGCCAAACAGATGATGTCGACGCTTTTGATCAGGAGCGAAAAGTAGCAAATGGGAGGATGACGGGACCTCCTCGCGGCAGGGGCGAATGATCATTCGCCCCTGCCTTTTCTCCTTTCTCGCGTTGCCAATGGTGCTCTGTCCGGTAACTTCATGAATATCATAGCCAGGCATTCTCATTGAAAAGTGCACGATCTGCGTTAGCCTCAACAGTGTGGTCACCAAGGAGGCGCGCATGAAGATCCCTACCGAACAGTTCCGGGTGAAGCCGAAGGACGAGGTGGAGCTGAAGAAACGCCCCACCTCGGTCCCCCCTTTTTACGACTCCAAGGAACAGTACCAGGAGCTCCTGACCGAACAGATCGAACGGCTGAGCGCCCTGCAGGCGCTGCTCTACGCCAACAACAGCTGGTCGATCCTGCTCATTTTCCAGGCCATGGACGCCGCCGGCAAGGACAGCATGATCAAGCACGTCCTCTCCGGGGTCAACCCGCAGGGATGCGAGGTGTACTCCTTCAAGCACCCAAGCACCGAGGAGCTCGACCATGACTTTCTCTGGCGCAGCATCAGGCGCCTTCCGGAACGCGGCCGCATCGGCATCTTCAACCGCTCCTACTACGAGGAGGCGCTGATTGTCCGGGTGCACCCGGAGATCCTGGCGGCGGAGAACCTCCCCGACGAACTGTCCAGCCGCAAGAGCATCTGGCGGGACCGCTTCCGCTCCATGAACGACCTGGAAGCGCACCTGACCCGAAACGGCACCCGCATCATCAAGTTCTTCCTGCACATCTCCAAGGAGGAACAGCGCAAGCGCTTCCTGGAGCGGATCGACAACCCGGAGAAAAACTGGAAGTTCAACCAGGACGACATCGAGGAGCGCAAGCTCTGGAAGCGGTACATGAGGGCCTACGAGGGATGCCTGCGCGCCACCAGCAGCAAGGAGGCCCCGTGGTATGTGGTCCCGGCGGACGACAAGAAGAACGCGAGGCTGATCGTGGCCCAGGTGGTGGTGAACCTGTTGGAAGAGCTGAAGATGGACTATCCGGAAACATCGGGAGAAAAACAGCGGGAGTTGCTCGCCATCCGCGAGCAGCTGATGAAATCATGAACCCGCGGACGGCTTTACATTGAGAACAACAAAAGGCGGCTTACGCCGCCTCGATTGAAGGTCTTGCCAAGGTTTGTCATCGTGTAATGCTCCGTCCTGCCAGAAGGCCTGCCACCAGCATCACCACTGCGACCACCAGGAACAGGTAGAAGAGCAGTTTTGCGATACCGGCTGCCGCTGTTGCAATGCCACCGAAACCGAACACGGCGGCAATTACGGCGATAATGAAGAATATGATGGCCAACCGTAACATGATCGTTCACCTCCCCGCCACTCATTAATTCCCATAAACAAAGTGTATCATGGGAAGGGTGCAATTTTACATCTTGTATTTTTTCAATTCCCAAGGGCGTTCTTGCTCCGCTTCTCATTGCCCGCCGTCCGTTGCCTTGGCCTACCGGCGCTCCAGGTTCTCGATGCATTGCTCCAGGTCGATCCCCGGCCCCAACACCCCTGCGAACAGGTCGCCCATGTGTTCCAGTCGCCGTGGCATGGTGGCGATGGTGAACTGGCCGGGGTCGAGACCGGGTTTCACCTCCTCCCACCTGAGCGGGGCCGAAACGGTTGCCCCCGGCCTTGGGCGGATGCTGTACGGCGCCGCCAGGGTCTGTCCCGGCTTGTTCTGCAGGAAGTCGAGGTAGACCTTTTTCTGGCGCAGCTTCGGGCTGCGCAGGATGCTGGTGAAGTCGGGGACCTTGTAGTGCACCAGGGTGGCGATGACCCTGGCGAACTCGCCCGCGGCGTCGTAGTCGTACTTGGCCCCCAGCGGCACGTAGATGTGGATGCCGGTAGCGCCGGAGGTCTTGGGAAAACCGATGGCGCCGGCCAGGTCCAGGACCTCCCGGACCGCCAACGCCGTCTCGATCACCTTTGCGAAAGGGATGTCCTCGGGGTCGAGGTCGATCACGAAGTAGTCCGGGTAGTCGAGGTGCTGCAGGCGTGACAGCCAGGGGTTGATCTCGATGCAGCCGAGGTTCGCCATGTAGACGAGGGTGGCCTCGTCCTGGCAGACGAAGAACTTGATGTTCTTGTCGACGTGCTTTGAGTAGATCTCCCGGGTGGTGATCCACGAAGGGGGGAGCTCGCCCGCCTCCTTCTGGAAAAAGCCCGGCATAGTGATGCCGTTGGGCGTGCGGTAGAGCGATTCCGGACGGTCGACCAGGTGGGGGAGCATGGCGTGGGCCATGGCCCGGTAGTAGCTGATGACGTCCCCCTTGGTGTACCCCTGGTCCGGCCAGAACACCTTGTCCAGGTTGGAAAGCTCGAGGCGGTGGCCGCCGAGTATCAGCAACTCTTCCGCCCCTTTCTTTCCGCTCACCCCTTTCTTCCGGTCGGCCTGGCGCGGGAGGGAAGGGGGTTCCGAAGCGGCGGCGGGCTGCGGCGTCACCGGGGGCGAAACGACCATCTCGCGCACCACGCTCTTCGGGTCCTTGTCCTCCCTGAGCCCCAGGTAGATGGGGTGGCGCATCACGTTCTCGGCGGTCCATTCGGAAAACTCCACCTCGCAGACCAGCTCCGGCCTTACCCAGGTGATGGGCATGTCCGACGCAACCGGCTGCTGGAAAGGGGACTTTTCCTGCGCCAGCGGTTGCAGCAGGTGGTACATCTCCATGAGCCCCGCCTCGTCAAATCCCCCTCCGGCAAAGCCGATGCAGACCAGCCGGTCTTCCTCGAAGACCCCGAGCACCAGCGCGCCGAATCCTTTACGGCTGCGGCGCGGCTGGGTAAAGCCGCAGATGACCGCCTCCTGCTGCAGTCGCACCTTGATTTTCAGCCAATCCTTGCTCCTTCTTCCCGCCTGGTAGGTGCTGGTCGCGCGCTTGGCAAGGAGCCCCTCCAAGTTGTTCTGGCGCACCAGTTCGAAGAACTGCCTGCCGTACTCCATGACGTGGTCGCTGTAGCGGATGTCGGGCAGGTCGGGAAGGTCGGGAAGGAGGGCGCGCAGCCTCTCCTTGCGGGCCAAAAGGGGCTGGTTGCGCAGGTCAACGCCGTTTAGGTAGAGGAGGTCGAAGACGAAGTAGGCGATGTTGCCGCGCCCGGTTCGCCGGTAATTTTGCAGCAGTTGGAAGGAGGAGCGGCCGCTGTCGTCCAGCGCCACCACCTCGCCGTCCAGGACAGCCTCGACACCGAGGGAGGCGAGCGCCGTAACCACGGTGGAAAATTTTTTGTTGAAGGAGAGGTTGTTGCGCGAGTAGAGAGCGACTTCGCTGCCGGAGACCTCGGCAAGGGCGCGGTAGCCGTCGAGCTTGATCTCGAAGAGCCAGTCGGGGTCGTTGAAGGACTCGGCGGCGGAGGTGGCCAGCATGGGGGGCAACTGGTGCGGCATGGGGGCGCCGCCTCTCACGGTGGACGAAGCGGACCCGGCGGACCCGGGAGACCCGGGAGACCCGGGGGAACTGGGGGAGGGGGGGTGGGGGGAAGCCGGTGAGTCGGTGCCTGCCGGCTCATCCTGCACCTGCGCGGCGGGGCGTCGTGGCATCCTGCCGGCGCGCACGTCCTCGATGGTGGCGTTGCTGACCACGGAACGTTCCTGGAGCGTCACGTCCTCGGTCCCGGCAAATTGATCCTTTTTCTTGATCAGGAGCCAGGAGTTCCCCTTGTCCCCCTTGATCCGCACCAGGGCGAATTCTCCGTTCAGCTTCTCCCCGTGCAGGACGAACTTCAGGTCCCCCTTCTGCAACCCCTCGCGCAAAAGCTGGAGACTTAGTTCCGGCTCCTTCGTCGCCGCGGCATGGAAGGTGCCGGCGTCCCAGATGATCACCTCGCCGGCGCCGTAGTTCCCTTTCGGAATGACTCCTTCGAAATCGCCGTACTCGTAAGGGTGGTCCTCCACCATCATGGCCAGCCGCTTCACGGAGGGATCGAGCGAGGGGCCCTTGGGAATCGCCCAGCTCTTCAGCACCCCGTTGATCTCCAGGCGAAAGTCGTAATGCAGGTGGGAGGCGGCGTGCTTGTGGACCACGAAGCGCAGCGTCCCGACGGACCTTTCCACCTTCCCGGCGGGCTCAGGCGTCCTGTTCAGGTCCCTCTTGCGCCGATACTCTTCCAGTCCCATGAGAACACCTCCTTCGGCTGCACATGAGTCTATCACAGCAGCACGACGCAGGGAGATTGACAAAAGAGGACCGGCGGCTAGATTATTAGACGTTGCCAATTCTGGAACAAGATCAAGGCCCACTGCGGCCACTAGAAAGGAGAAGAAGCATGAAGGTCCAGGACATCAAGGAGATCGCACAAAAGATGGCCATCCATTGCGGGAAGCTGAAAAAGGGCGAGCTGATCCGCCTGATCCAAGTTACGGAAGGGAACAACGCGTGTTTCGACTCGGGGCAGTCTTCCCAGTGCGGGCAGCAGGGGTGCCTCTGGGCGGAGGACTGTAACTGACGACCGGCCGAAAGGGGAGGCGCCGATGGATTTCGACTACACAAAATACCAGTACATTCCGGAGTGCAAGGACGGCTGCGGCGCCATAACCGACTGGTTGAGCAGCAGGGAGATGGCGCGCGAGGCGGGGGAAAACCACCACAAGTCCACGGGCCAATGGATCCTGCTGGAGAAGATGAGGGAGGAATAATTCGTCATGTGATGAGAACTCATGCGGACTGCAGGAGGGAAGCGCAGTTTACCCGCGGCCATACGGGCCGCGTGCAAACAAATACCAAAATCTGATCCGGAGGAAAGCATGAACAGAGACGACATTCTCGACCACTTGGAAAAACTGATCCAGCTTGACGTGGACGCGACCCACGCCTATGACCAGGCTATCAAGAACGTGAAAGAGGTGGTCATCAAGGACAAGCTCATCCAGTTCCAGGCGGACCACCGCAAGCACATCGACCTCCTCTCCGCGAAGGTGCTGGAACTCGGGGGGACCCCACCGGAACTGACCTCGGACTTCAAGGGTTTCCTCATCTCCGGCTTCACCGCCCTGCGCAGCCTGACCGGCACCAAGGGGGCGCTAGAGGCGATGGAGAGCAACGAACGCCTGACCACCAGCCGCTACGAGGAAGCCTCCAAGCTTGACTTCCCGGTGGACATCTCGGCCATCGTGCGCGCCAACTACGCCGACGAACAGCGCCACCTCTCCTTTATCCGCGAAGCACTGCCGACGCTGCGCAAGTAATCCCGAAGGCTGACAAAGGCATCACTGCGGTTTAAGCCCGCGCGGTTTCGCCGATGATAAGGGAGCCCGGGTCCGGCCGGATTCGGGCTCCCTTTGTTAAGCGGGGCGGGCATGCTCTTTGCGTGGATGTTTAATGAATTAAGCGTGTTTAGCGGCCTTAACCTCCGAGAACGCGCGTCCCTGGGTGTGTTGACACGGGGGGGCTCTCATGTATCGTTGAGGAGGTTTGCGCGGTGGGTATGCGCCCCTGGCGGGGAGGTGACGGGGCGGGAGGTGGCGTATGGTTGCGAGCGGATGGCGGATGGAATTAGGTGCCACGGTGTTGAGGGAAGGTGGCGTTCAGTTCCGGGTCTGGGCCCCGAAGTCCACGGCGGTAAACGTCCTGATCCTCTCGGGCAAGGCGGCGGGGACGGTGCCGATGCAGCCTGAGGGGAAGGGGTACCACTCGGTGACCGTACCCGGCGTGATCGACGGGGACCGCTACCTTTTCCAGCTGGAATCCGGCAAGACCTACCCCGATCCGGTCTCGCGTTACCAGCCTGACGGGGTGCACGAGTCTTCCCAGGTGGTGGACCCGGGGCTTTTCCACTGGACGGAGGAGGGGTGGCAGGGCATTTCCCTGGTGGATTACCGGATCTACGAGATCCACGTCGGCACCTTCACGAGGGAAGGGACCTTCGAGGCGGCCATCGAGCACCTCGAGTACCTCGTGGAACTGGGAGTCACCGCCGTCGAGCTGATGCCGGTCTCCCAGTGCCCGGGTACGCGCAACTGGGGCTACGACGGCGCGTACCATTTCGCCCCGCAGCACAGCTACGGCGGCCCCGACGGGCTGAGGCGCCTGGTGCAGGCCTGCCACCGGAAGGGACTCGCCATCCTCCTGGACGTCGTCTACAACCACTTCGGTCCGGAGGGATGCTACCTCGACGAATTCGGTCACTACTTCACCGACAAGTACCGCACCCCCTGGGGGCGGGCCGTGAACCTGGACGGCGCCGAAAGCGACCCCGTGCTCGAGTACTTCCTCGTCAACGCCGGGTACTGGATCAACGAGTTCCACTTCGACGGGCTGCGCCTGGACGCCGTCGACTGGATCTTCGACCAGACGCCGAAGCCGCTTTTAAGGCGCCTGGCCGACGAGGTGCACGCGCACCGGGAGCGCCTCGGGCGCAAGATCCACCTCTTCGCGGAGAACGACACCAACGACGTCCGCCTGATCAACTCCCCGGACAAGTGCGGTTTCGGCTTGGACGCCCAGTGGTGCGACAACTTCCACCACGCCCTGCGTGCGCTGCTGACCGGGGAGACCACCGGCTATTACGAGGATTTCGGGCAGTTCGCGCAGCTGCAAAAGGCCTTCAGCGAGGCCTTCGTCTACACCGGCGAGTACTCCCGCTACCGCAGGCGGCGCCACGGCGGGCCGACCGAGCGGCACCCGGGGTTCCAGTTCGTCGTCTTCTCCCAGAACCACGACCAGGTCGGAAACCGCAAGTGCGGCGACAGGCTGAGCGCGACCCTCCCCTTGAACCAGCTCCTTCTCGCCGCCTCGGCGGTGATCCTTTCCCCCTACCTCCCCCTTCTCTTCATGGGGGAGGAGTACGGCGAACGCGCACCCTTCCACTACTTCATCGACCATGGAGACCTGGAGCTGGCCGAGCAGGTGTTCAAAGGGAAGCTGGAGGAGCACCCGTCGGGGGTGTGCGAGGGGGAGATTCCGGACCCCTCGGCGGAGGATACCTTCCTGGAGTCGAAGACCAGCGTGGGGACGGTGAAGGAAGGGGAGCAGGCGGTGATCCTCGCCTTCTACAGGAAACTCTTCTCCCTGCGCAGTTCGCTTCCGGCGCTGCAGGTCTTCCAGCGCGACGGCATGGAGGTCTCGGGCCTGCCGGAACAGAAGGTGCTTTTTTTCAGGAGGTGGATGGAAACCAACGCCGTCGTCTGCCTGTTCAGCTTCAGCAACATCCAGCAGGATGTCCCGCTTCCCCTCCCCGGGGGGATCTGGGAACGGGTGCTCGACTCCTCGGCCCTTGAGTGGCGCGGGCCGGGAGAGGAGACGCCGGAGCGGATCGAGGCGGGGGAAGGAGGTTCCCGCGGTATGGTCAGGATCAACCCCTTCAGCGTGGTCGTGTACAGCGCGAAGCTTTGAGGAGGAAGTCATGGCGCAGGAGAACGATACCCAGCGTTACGTCTGCATTCACGGTCACTTCTACCAGCCTCCCCGGGAGAACCCGTGGCTCGAGGCTGTCGAGATTCAGGATTCGGCCTTCCCCTACCACGACTGGAACGAGCGCGTCACCGCCGAGTGCTATGCGTCGAACGCGGCCTCCCGCGTCCTGGACGGCGACAGCCGCGTCATGAACATCTCCAGCAACTACGCGAAGATCAGCTTCAACTTCGGTCCCACCGTCCTCTCCTGGATGGAGCAGGCGGCCCCGAGGATCTACCAGGCGATCCTCGACGCGGACAAGCAGAGCATGCAGTGGCGCTCCGGCCACGGCTCCGCCATCGCCCAGGTCTACAACCACATGATCATGCCGCTTGCGAACGCGCGGGACAAGCGGACCCAGGCGGTGTGGGGCATCGCGGACTTCGAGAAGCGCTTCGGGCGCTTTCCTGAGGGGATGTGGCTCGCCGAGACCGCCGTCGACCTCGAGACGCTCGACATCCTCGCCGAGCTCGGGATCAGGTACACCATCCTGGCGCCGCACCAGGCCGCGGCCTATCGCGCCGTCGGCGAGGAGGAGTGGCTCGAGGCGGAGATCGACCCGACCCGCGCCTACCTCTGCAACCTCCCATCCGGCCGCACCATCAGCCTCTTCTTCTACGACGGACCGATCTCCCGCGCGGTCGCCTTCGAGAAGCTCCTGGAAAGCGGCGAGGCGCTCGCCAGCCGGCTCGTCGGCGGCTTCACCGAGGAGCGTGACTGGCCCCAGCTCATGCACATCGCCACCGACGGCGAGACCTACGGCCATCACCAGAAGTTCGGCGACATGGCCCTCGCCTCCTGCCTGAACCACATCGAGAGCAACAACCTCGCCCGGCTCACCAACTACGGCGAATACCTGGAGCTTTGCCCCGCGCAGACCGAGGTGCGCATCCACGAACGCACCTCCTGGAGCTGCGCACACGGGGTTGAGCGCTGGAACAGCGATTGCGGCTGCTCCGGCGGCATGCCGGGGTGGAACCAGCAATGGCGCCAGCCGCTGCGCGCGTCCCTCGACTGGCTACGGGACCTGCTGGCGAAGGGGTTCGAGCAGAAGGGGCGTGAACTGTTCAAGAATCCCTGGCGGGTGCGGGACGCCTACATCGAGGTGATCCTGAACTGCGGAATGGAGGTGGCGGAGCAGTTCCTTTCCAGGCACGCGCTGCGGGAGCTTACGGCAGAGGAGAAGATCAAGGCTCTCAAGCTATTAGAGATGCAGCGCCACACCATGCTCATGTACACGAGCTGCGGCTGGTTTTTCGATGAGCTCTCCGGGCTTGAGACCGTGCAGGTGATCGACTACGCGAGCCGCGCGCTGCAGCTCGCCGGGGGCGTGGTTGAAGGACCGGTGGAGAAAGGGTTCCTGGAGCGGCTCAAGGAGGCGAAGAGCAACATACCTGAATACAAGGACGGACTCTGGATATATCAGAACTTCGTGCTCCCGATCCGTCTCGACCTGGTGAAGGTCGGCGCCCACTACGCCTTCAGCTCCCTCTACGAGGATTACGAGGAGCATTCGCAGATCTACTGCTACGCCATCGCCAGGGAAGAGTACCACAAGATCGGCACCCCGGACGCCGTCATCGCCATGGGACGCATCCATGTGGCGAGCGAGATCACCGAGGAGAAGGCCTGTCTCACCTTCTGCGTGATGCGTCTGGGGAGCCACGATTTCAAGGGGGGGGTGATGGAGGGCTGCGACCAGCAGGGGTATGCCGCCATGCGCGAGGAGTTGAGCGCCGCCTTCGACAAGGGGCTCTACTCGGACCTGGTGCTCCTCATGGACAAGCACTTTGGCACGCACAGCTTCTCCCTTTTGAACCTCTTCAGCGACGAGCAGCGCAAGATCATCGGGGAGATCATAAACCGCAACCTCGAGGAAAGCGTCGCGAGCTACCAGGAGATGTACGAGCGCGTACGGCCGCTGATGGAGTTCGTCAAGGAGACCGGGGTGCCGGTCCCCCACGTCTTCATGGCCGTGGCCCAGCCGGCCCTGAACGAGGCCCTGAAGCGCGCCATGAGCGAGGAGGACGTGGACGAGGAGGGGGTGCGACGCATCGTGGGGCAGATCCGGAAATGGGGCGTGGGGATCGAGGGGCCCGAGACCGAGTACTACATGCGGCGCCACCTGGAGAAGCTCTCGGCCCAGTTGCTCCAGGACCCCTCCGACCTCAAGGTGATGGGCAGGATGCAGAAGTACATGGAACTTCTTAACGAGATCCCGGTCAACCTTGTGCTGTGGCAGCTGCAGAACGACTATTACGACCTGGCGAAGACCGTCTACCCGGAGTACCTGGCGCGTTCCAGCAGCGGCGAGGAGGGGGCGAGCCTCTGGTTCGATGCCTTCAAGAAGCTCGGGGACATGCTGCACTTCAACCTCGACGCGGTACTGCCGCAGGGATAGACGGGGGATGCGATGGAACGCCAGCCACGCCAGCCGCAGGCACGTATACCCAGCGCCACCTACCGTTTGCAGTTCAACGCCGGCTTCACCTTCGCCGACGCCACCAGGATCGTCGGCTACCTGCACGACCTCGGCGTGAGCGACGTGTACGCCTCCTCCTACCTTGCGGCAAAGGAGGGGAGCGTGCACGGCTACGACGTGGTGAACCAGACCATCCTCAACAGGGAGCTCGGCGACGAACGGAGCTACCATGCCTTCGTGGACGAGCTCGCCCGCCACGGCATGGGGCATATCCTCGACTTCGTACCGAACCACATGTGCATCGAAAGCGGGGACAACATCTGGTGGATGGACATCCTCGAAAACGGCATGAGCTCCCCCTACGCCAACTTCTTCGACATCGACTGGGCGCCGGTGAAAAAGGAGCTGACCGGGAAAGTGCTGCTGCCGTTTCTGGGAGACCAGTACGGCAAGGTGCTGGAGAGCGGCGGGTTGCAGCTTCTGTTCCGCGACGGCGCCTTCTTCGTCCAGTGCAATGCGCTGCAGATACCGATCGAGCCGCGCAGTTACCTCCAGATTCTCCAACACCGCCTGGACGTCCTGAAGGAGAGGTTTCCGCCGGACGCCGCGCCGGTCCAGGAGCTTTTGAGCATCGAGACCGGGCTGCAGCATCTCCCTCCCGCCACCGAGCAGGACCCCGAGAAGATGGGCGAGCGCCAGCGGGAGAAGGAGATCATCAAGAAGAGGCTCTGGCAGTTGTGCCAGGATGCGCCCGAGGTTACCGAGTTCATCGCGGAGAACGTCAGGATCTTCAACGGAGTAAAGGGGGAGCCGGGCAGCTTCGATCTCATGGACCAACTGCTGCAGGAGCAGGTCTATCGCCTCTCCTACTGGGGGGTCGCCACCGAGGAGATCAATTACCGGCGCTTCTTCGACATCAACGCGCTGGCGGCGATCCGCATGGAGGACCAGGCGGTCTACCACCTCACCCACGGGCTGCTGTTGCGGCTGATCCGCGAGGGGAAGGTGACCGGGGTGCGCATCGACCACGTCGACGGGCTCTACGACCCCGTTTCCTACCTGCAGAACCTGCAAAAGAGCGCGTACCTGCAGCTCTGCGGCTGCGGCCAGGGGGGAGAGGGGGACGACGGCCCGGAAGGGGAGTATTACCGGGAGCTGGAGCGGGAGCCGTACTACCAGCCGCTTTACGCGGTGGTGGAGAAGATCCTGATGAAAGGGGAGCAGCTCCCGGAACAGTGGCCGGTGGCAGGCACCACCGGTTACGAGTTTTTGAACAGCGTGAACGGCATCTTCGTGGACACCGAGGCCGCCAAGCAGTTTGACCGCATCTACGACCGCTTCGTAAAACGCGTCTCCGACTTCACCGAGATCGTCTACGAAAAGAAGAAGCTGGTGATGCAGGTCTCGCTCTCCGGTGAGGTGAACATGCTGGCGCACCAACTGAACAACATCTCCGAGCAGGACCGGCTCACCCGCGACTTCACCTTGAACAGCCTGGCCCGTGCCATCAGCGAGGTGATCGCCTGCTTTCCGGTCTACCGCACCTACGCGAATTCCCCCTCCGTGCGCGACAAGGACATGCAGTACATCGAGGCGGCGGTGTCCAAGGCCAAGCGGAGGAACCCGGCCATCAGCGGCTCCGTGTTCGATTTCGTGCGGGACGTGCTCCTTTTGAAGGCTCCTGAGCGCGCCGCCGAGGAGAGCCGCCGCACCTGGCTCTCTGTTGCCATGCGTTTCCAGCAGATCACCGGGCCGGTCATGGCCAAGGGGCTGGAGGACACCGCCTTCTACGTATACCACCGGCTCATTTCCCTGAACGACGTCGGCGGGATGCCGGGCAAATTCGGAACCACCCTGGACGCATTCCACGGCCAGAACCTGGAGCGCAACAAGAACTTCCCGCACGGCATGATCACCACATCCACCCACGACTCCAAGCGCGGCGAGGACGTACGCACCCGGATCGACGCCCTCTCCGAGCTTCCGGAACTCTGGCAGAAATCGGTGGTGCGCTGGAGCCGGATCAACAAGGGGCGGGCCAGCCTGATAGACAACCAGCGAGTCCCGGACCGCAACGAGGAGTACCTGATCTACCAGACCCTGCTCGGTGCCTGGCCCGCGGGGGAGATCGACCAGGCTGGCTACGAGAGCTTCAGGGGGAGGATCAAGGAGTACCTGATCAAGGCCTTGCGGGAAGCCAAGGTCAACACCAGCTGGGTGAGCCCGAATGCGGCTTACGAGGAGGCGGTGCTTGGTTTCGCGGACGGCATCCTGGAGCAGTCGCCGGGGAACCTGTTTTTGCGTGAGTTCCGGTCGCTGCAAAAGCGCCTGGCCCGCTGCGGCGTTTTCACCTCGCTGTCCCAGGCCCTCCTGAAGATGACCGTCCCGGGAGTTCCGGACTTCTACCAGGGGACGGAGCTGATCGAGTTCACCCTGGTCGATCCCGACAACCGGCGCCAGGTCGACTACGGCGCGAGGATCGTGGCGCTGCGGGAACTCCGGGTGCGCGAGGCGGAGATCGGCGCGCAGGCGCTCTGCCGGGAGCTTCTGGAGCGAAGCGAAGACGGCCGGATCAAGCTCTTCCTCATCTACCGGGTGCTGAACTACCGGCGGCAGAACCGCGACCCGTTCGATTTCGGGGAGTACCTGCCGCTCGAGGCAAAGGGGGCGCGGGAGCGGCACGTCTGTGCCTTTGCCAGGAAGGGAGGCGAAGGTGTGCTCATCGTGGCGGCGGCGCGGCTGGTGGCGACGCTCATGCCGGAGCCGGAGAGTAGCCCGCTGGGCGAGGGGGTGTGGCAGGACACCGTGCTGCTGCTGCCGGAAGGCGCGGCCCCGCGGTACCGCAACGTGGTCAACAGTCAGCCGGTAGAGGCAAAGCGGCACGGGGGACGGCCGGCGATACCTCTTGCCGTCTTGTTCGGCGAGGTGAGCGTGGCGCTGCTGGAGCCTGCCTAGCTGATCCCTCACCCCCGCCCCTCTCCCGGAGGGCGAGGGGGGAATGGCCCCCGACGGCCAGGGGGACTTGGACGTCACCCGACCTATCCTCTCTTCGACGGCGAGGGGGTCATGGACGTCACCCGCCTTATCCCCTCTCCGACGGCAAGGGGACTAGGACGTCCCGCCTGATCCCCTCTCCCTCCGGGAGAGGGTGCCCGAAGGGCGGGTGAGGGCGGTGCCGCGGATGCAGCCGTTGAAGACGAGGTGAGCCTATGGAAGGGAGAGCCCGGATAGCCATCGAGATGGTGCACCCGCAGATCGACTGCGGCAGGTTCGCCGTGCAGCGGATCGCCGGCGACGAGATGGTGGTGCAGGCAGATGTCTTCAGCGACGGACACGACGAGGTCGTGGCTCTGCTGCTGTACCGCCGGATGGGGGAGGAGCAGTGGCAGGAGAGCGTGATGCGGCGCCTGAACAACGACCGCTGGGAGGGGAGCTTCGTTCTGGGCGAGCCCGGCTTCTACCAGTACACCTTGATGGGGTGGGTCGACCACTTCCGTACCTGGCAGAGGGACCTGCAAAAGCGGTTCGAGGCGGGGCAGGACGTGGCGGTCGACCTGAGAATCGGCGCGAAGATCCTGGAGCAGGCAGCGGGGGAGGCCAACGCGGAGGATGCGGCAAGGCTGCGGGAGGCGGCCGCGGCGCTCTCGGCGGAAAAGGACCAGGAAGGCGCGGTGGCGCTCGGGCTGGAGACCCGGCTCGCCGACCTGGTGAGCACCTGCTGCGCGCGCGGGCTCGCCACCCTCTACCACAAGGAGCTGGTGGTCAGGGTGGACCGCAAGAAGGCGCTCTTCAGCAGCTGGTACGAGCTCTTCCCGCGCTCGCTGGGCGTTGAGGGGCGCCACGGCACGCTGCGGGACTGCATCGCGCTCCTCCCTGACATCGCGATGCTCGGCTTCGACGTCCTCTACCTTCCCCCGATCCACCCCATCGGCTCCAGCAAGCGCAAGGGAAAAGCCAACGCCGTCGAGGCCCAGCCGGGCGACCCCGGCAGCCCCTGGGCCATCGGCTCCGAGGCCGGAGGGCACAAGACGGTGCACCCGGAGCTCGGCACCCTGGACGATTTCCGCTACCTGGTGCGCGAGGCGGAAAGGCACGGCATCGAGATCGCCTTGGACCTCGCCTTCCAGTGTTCGCCCGACCATCCCTACCTGAAGGAGCACCCGGAGTGGTTCACGTGGCGCCCGGACGGTACCGTGCAGTACGCGGAGAATCCCCCCAAGAAGTACCAGGACATCGTGCCGATCAACTTCGAGACCGCTCAGTGGGAGGAGCTCTGGGAGGAGCTGAAGTCCATCGTCTTCTTCTGGATGGACCAGGGGGTGCGCATCTTCCGGGTGGACAACCCGCACACCAAGCCTTTCCCGATGTGGGAGTGGCTCATCGGCCAGGCCAAGGAGAAGTCGCAGGACGTCATCTTCCTGGCCGAGGCCTTCACCCGCCCGAAGATCATGGCCCGGCTCGCCAAGCTCGGCTTCACCCAGTCCTACAGCTACTTCTCCTGGCGTAACAGCAAGGGAGAGCTGACCGAGTACCTGACCGAGCTGACCCGCGGCGACACCAGGGAGTTCATGCGCCCGAATTTCTGGCCCAACACCCCGGACATCCTCACCGAATACCTGCAGTACGGGGGGCGCCCCGCCTTCATGATCCGGCTCGTGCTCGCTGCCACGCTCTCCTCAAACTACGGCATCTACGGCCCGGCTTACGAGCTCTGCGTCGGGGAACCGGAAAAGCCCGGCTCCGAGGAGTACCGCGACGCCGAGAAGTACGAGATCCGGCAGTGGGACCGGGAGGGGGGCGGCAACATCCGCGAGCTGATCGTCATGCTGAACCGGGTCCGCCGCGATCACGCGGCGCTGCAGCAGACCAACAACGTCACCTTCCTCGCGGCCGATGACGACAGCGTCCTCTTCTACGCCAAGATCGCCGAGCAGAAGAAGGGATCGCTCCTGGTCGCGGTGAACCTGGATCCCTTCCGGGTGCGCACGGCGCGACTCAGCCTGCCGCTGGAGCTGTTCGGCGTGCGGCCGGGGCAGTCGTACCTTCTGCACGACCTGATCGGCGGCGATCACTCGATCTGGCAGGGGGAGACCGCCACCGTGCGGCTCGACCCGCAGATCAACCCCGCCTGCATCTACCGGATCAGCACCTGGCAGCGCCGGGAGTCCGACTTCGACTACTACTTCTAGCAGGGGTAAGCCATGCCATTTCGCAACGAGAAGAACCCGCTCTGGTTCAAGGACGCCGTCATCTACGAGGTGCACATAAAGAGCTTTTGCGATTCCAACGGGGACGGCATCGGGGACTTCCGGGGGCTGACGCAGAAGCTCCCGTACCTGCGCGACCTGGGCATCACCGCCATCTGGGTGCTCCCCTTCTACCCCTCGCCGCTTCGGGACGACGGCTACGACATCGCGGACTACCGCAGCGTCCACCCCGACTACGGCACCCTGCGCGACTTCCAGGACTTCCTCAAGGGTGCGCACGCCTTGGGGATGCGGGTCATCACCGAGCTGGTCCTGAACCACACCTCGGACCAGCACCCCTGGTTCCAGAAGTCCCGCAGCGCCAAGCCCGGCTCTCCCTGGCGCGACTTCTACGTCTGGAGCGACACCCCCGATAAGTTCCTGGACGCCCGCATCATATTCAAGGACTTCGAGGTCTCCAACTGGACCCGCGATCCCGTCGCCAAGAGCTACTACTGGCACCGCTTCTACTCGCACCAGCCCGACCTCAACTACGACAACCCCCGGGTGCATGAGGCGATGTTCCGGGTCATCGACTTCTGGTTCGGCATGGGGGTGGACGGCCTGCGCCTGGACGCGGTT
This sequence comes from Geomonas diazotrophica, assembly GCF_019063885.1. NCBI lineage: Bacteria > Pseudomonadati > Thermodesulfobacteriota > Desulfuromonadia > Geobacterales > Geobacteraceae > Geomonas > Geomonas diazotrophica. The sequence goes on from NZ_CP077684.1 coordinate 4,572,184, forward strand.
CCGTACCTGTACGAGCGCGAGGGGACCAACTGCGAAAACCTCCCGGAGACCTACGAGTTCCTAAAGAAGCTGCGCTCTTACATCGACGCGAAATATCAGGACAAGATGCTGCTCGCCGAGGCGAACCAGTGGCCCGAGGACGCCGCATCATACTTCGGAGGGGGCGCCGCCTGCCAGATGGCGTTCCACTTCCCGCTCATGCCCCGCATGTTCATGGCGCTGCAGATGGAGGACTCCTTCCCCATCGTCAACATCCTGCAGCAGACCCCGCCCATCCCGCAGCAGTGCCAGTGGGCCATGTTCCTGAGAAACCACGATGAGCTCACCCTGGAGATGGTGACCGACGAGGAGCGGGACTACATGTACCGCATCTACGCCCGGGATCCCCGGGCACGGATCAACCTCGGCATCCGGCGCCGGCTCGCGCCGCTCATGGGGGACGACCGGCGCAAGATCGAGCTGATGAACGTGCTCCTGTTCACCATGCCCGGCACTCCGATCGTCTACTACGGCGACGAGATCGGCATGGGGGACAACTATTACCTGGGTGACAGAAACGGCGTGCGCACCCCGATGCAGTGGAGCCCGGACCGCAACGCCGGGTTCTCGCCGGCAAACCCGCAGAAACTCTACCTCCCGATCATCATCGACCCGGAGTACCACTATGAGGCGCGCAACGTCGAGAACCAGGCCAAGAACCCTTCTTCGCTGCTTTGGTGGATGAAGCGGATGATCGACCTGAGAAAGAGGTTCCGGGCCTTCGGCTGGGGGACGCTCGAGTTCATCCCGCTGGACAACCCCAAGGTGCTGGCCATGCTGCGCCAGTATGAGGACCAGATCATCCTGGTGCTGATCAACCTTTCCCGGGCCACCCAGTTCGTGCAGGTGAACCAGCCCCGCTTCGTGGGCTTCTATCCGGAGGAGATGTTCAGCCGCAACCGGTTCCCGGCCATCAAGGAATCCCCGTACGGTGTCATCATGGGGCCCTACGACTACCACCTGCTCATTCTGGCCGACGGTCGGGAAAAGACCAAGCCGCGCGAGGAGGGGGTGCTGGAGGAGATCGCGGTGACGGGCGGCTGGGAGAACGCGCTCAGGGCGGCGGGGCTGCGCCAGTTGGAGCAATCGGTCCTGCCGGACTACCTCAGGAAGTCGCGCTGGTTCCAGGGGAAGAGCCGCATCATGGTCAGGTTCTCCATGCTTGACATGCTCACTATCCCGATCGACAGCTCCTCGGTCATCCTCGCCTTCCTGGAGGTCACCTACAGCGAGGGGACGCCGGAGGTCTACCTGCTGCCGCTGCACTACGTCCCGATGGACGGCGGGGGCGAGATGCTCCTCGGCGCTTCCCCTGAGGCGGTCATATGCCAGCTCAGGGTGGGGGACCGGCCGGGGCTTCTCTACGACGGCCTCTACAACTCGCATCTGCGCTGGGTGCTCTTCGAGCTCATCTCGCGCAGGAAGTCGCTGAAGGGCGACGGCGGCCGCCTCTCGGGACAGCCGGCCATCGCGCTGGCGGCGCTCATGGAAGGGAAGAAGCCCCCGTTCCCGTCCCAGGTGGGGAAGGCGGAGCAGAGCAACAGCTCCGTAACCTTCGGTAACAACTTCTTCTTCAAGCTCTACCGGCGCATGGAGGAGGGGGCCCACCCGGAGCTGGAACTCGGCAGGTTCCTCGACCGGGTCCGCTTCCCGCACGTGGCACCCCTAGGGGGGACCCTGGAATACCGGCGCAACAGCGGCGAGGCCTTTGCCATGGGACTTCTGCAGGGGTTCGTCCCGAACCAGGGGGATGCCTGGACCTTCACGCTCGGCGAGGTGGGGCGGTTCGTGGACCGCGTCCTCGCCCACCGCGAGGACGCGAAGAAATCGGGGCTCGAGCCCCACCCCGGCAACGAGTCGAGCGGCTTCACCCCCGCGCTCTTGGAGCTCATCCAGGGGGTGTATCCCGACAGGGTCGCCCTCATCGGCAGGCGGACCGCCGAATTCCACATCGCACTCTCCTCCCGCAGCGACGACGCGGACTTCGCGCCAGAGCCCTTCACGCTCCTCTACCAGCGCAGCGTTTATCAGTCCATGCGCACGCGCTGCAGGAAGGTCCTCGAACTCCTGCGCAGGAACATGGCGGCCGTCCCGCAGCAAGCGGCCGGCGAGGCGGAGGGGCTTCTCGGCATGGAGAACGACCTTTACGCCGTCTTCCAGAAGTTCATGGTGCGCAAGTTCGGCGCCATGAAGACCCGCGTCCACGGCGACTACCACCTGGGGCAGCTCCTCTACACCGGCGACAACTTCCTGATCATCGACCTGGAGGGGGAGCCGATCAAGTCGCTGAGCGAACGGAGGATCAAGCAGTCACCGCTACGTGACGTGGCAGGCATGATGCGCTCGTTCCACTACGCGGCGCACGCCGTGATCATGCAGCGCACGCAGGTGCGCGACGAGGATATCGCCTACCTCCTTCCCTGGGTCCATGCCTGGTACCGCTACAACGCCGCGGTCTTCCTCGACGCCTACCGGGAAGTGGCGTCCGGCGCCTCGTTCATGCCGAGCGCGCCGGACGAGGTGGAAATCATGCTGCAAACCTTCATGCTGGACAAGGCGATCTACGAGCTGGGCTACGAGCTCAACAACCGGCCGGAGTGGCTCTCCATACCGCTCTCCGGCATTCTCGACCTCCTTGTCTTGGGGCAGGCTTCCGCCAGGCCGGAGGGCGCCGAAAAGGGGAGAACATCATGAGGAAATGGCAAATGTCGGTGGTAGTCTTGGCCGTGTTGGCTACCCTGCCGGCGGGGGCGGAACAGAGGATCTTTCGGGCCAAGCTTTCGGGCCAGCAGGAGGCTCCCTTGGTGAAGACTCCGGCCCGGGGGGATATCAAGATGATTTACGCGGGCGGCGAGATGAGTTACGAGTTGAACGTGAGCAGGATAACGAGCCCGGTCGCGGCGCACATCCATCACGGCAAGCCGGGGCAAAATGGCCCCCCCTTGGTGGGGCTGTTCGGTGGTCCGGTGAAGATGGGCGTATTCAAGGGGATCCTCGCCGAGGGGCTCATCACCAATGAGAACCTGATAGGCGAGCTGGAGGGGAAAACCGTCGAGGACCTGGTACGTATCATAGATGCCGGCGAGGCCTATGTGGATGTGCCGACGGTGACCTACCCCATGGGCGAGATCCGGGGGCAGATCAAGTAAGTTCTTTCTGCGCCAACACCCACCTTGCCCCGGGCGTCCCCACCCCCGGAGTGGAGGGACAGGGAGGGGGAACACCGGCTGCCACAGCCTCACCCCCTCCCAGCCTCCCCCTTCGGGTGGAAGGAGCGTTCTGCGCCACTCGTCATCCCCTCTACGATTTTGCCGCCTCTTCCTTTGCCTTCCGCTGTGACTCCTCCTTTGAATGGGTGCCGCGCTCCGCGGCGTGCTCCCCTTCCACCTTCTCACCCGGCTCCTTCCCCTCCTTCGAACTGTGCTCGATGACCGCGTTGATGACTGCTCCGGCCAGGATGATCAGCCCGCTCAGGTAGAGCCACAACAGGAGCACGATCACGGCGCCGATGCTGCCGTAGGTCTTGTCGTAGGAGCCGAAGTTGTTGATGTAGTAGGAAAAACCGAAGGACATGGCGATCCAGCAGGGGATGGCGACCACCGCGCCGGGGCTGATCCATTTCCACTCGTGTTCCACGTCAGGGGTGAAGTAGTAGATGATGGCGACGGCAAGCACCAGGAGGAAGAGGGTGACGGGGATGAGCCCGATGACGAGGCCGACCTTGAAGGCGACGCCGAAGTCGATCACCCCGGCTATGAAGTCGGCGATCTTCACCCCGAACATGAGCAGTACCATCGCCCCCAAAAAGAGTAGGGAAAGCCCCACCACAAGCCCGATGGCGACCAGGCGCACCTTCCAAAACGGACGCCCCTCCTTGACGTCGTAGAGGTTGTTCATCGCGTCCATGACCGAAACCATGGCGTTGGAAGAAGCCCATAGCGCCAGCAGGATGCCGATGGACAGCAGCCCCTGCTTCTTGTTCAGAAAAAGGGCCCGGATGTTGCTCTCGATCAGGGAGAACGCCTCCGAGGGAAGAAACCTGGCCGCGTTGGCCAGCATGTAGTCCATCAGGTGAGGGATGGGGAGGTAGCCGATCAAGGTGGTGAGAAAAAGCAGGAAGGGGAACGAGGCAAACAGGAAGTAGTAGGCCATGGCGGCGGCATGTTCCGAGCAGTCCTCGTCGCTGAACTTGTGGTAGGCCTTTTTCGCCAGGTCCTTGTAACTGGCGTCACCCAGCTTGAAGTGGCTGCGCAGTGAAAACATGTCGGGCTCCTCCTCTTGCGAGGGCATCTGTTACCCCTCTATGGCGGCATGCCATGTGGGGGGGCGGGTCTATACGGCTCTCGCCTCCTCGGGGCCCGGCCTGGCGGCACTTGCCGATTCCTGAGGGTTCAGGACGATCTTGATGCAGGCATCCTGCTTGTTCAGGAAGGTCTTATAGGCGCCGGGCGCCTGGTCGAGCGGCAGCCGGTGCGTGATGATGGAGGAGGGATTCAACTGCTGCTCCTCTACCAGCTTGAGCAGGTGCGGCAGGTACTTGTGCACGTGGGCCTGCCCCGCGTGCAGGGTGAGCCCCTTGGCAAAGATGGCGCCCATGGGGAAATTGTCGATGAAGCCGCTGTAGACCCCGACGATGGAGAGCGTCCCCCCCTTGCGGCAGGCCTTGGTCAACTGGCGCAGCGCCGAGGTGCGGTCCGTTTCGAGCCGGAGCGTCTGCTTCACCGAATCGTAGATCCCCTCGATGCCGGTTCCGACCGCTTCCAGCCCGACGGCGTCGATGCAGGAGTCCGGACCGCGCCCCCCGGTCATATTCTGCAGCGCCTCCGCCACGTCCACCTCCTCGTAGTTCAGCACCTCGGCCCGGCACTGGGAATGGGCCATCTGCAGGCGCTCCGGGAAGCGGTCTATCCCTATGACCCGCTCGGCCCCGAGGTGCCGTGCCGACATCATCGCCATGAGCCCCACCGGGCCGCACCCCCAGACGGCGACGGTGTCGCCGGGGCTGATGTTGCAGTTGTCGGCGGCCTGGTAGCCGGTCGGGCAGATGTCGGTCAGGAGCACCACCTGCTCGTAGGGGATCCCGTCCGGGATCTTCTCCAGGCCGACGTCCGCGAACGGGACCCGGACGTACTCGGCCTGGCCGCCGGAGAAGCCGCCGTACATGTGCGAGTAGCCGAAGATACCGCCACCGGTGTCGCCGTAGAGGTGCTCCAGCATCCAGGAGTTGGGGTTGGAGTTGTCGCACAGCGACCAGAGTTCGTGCTTGCAGTACCAGCAGACGCCGCAGGAGATCGGGAAGGGGACGATGACCCGGTCGCCGACGTGGAAGCGGGAGACGCCGCTCCCTGTCTCGACGATTTCTCCGACGAACTCGTGCCCCATGATGTCCCCTTTCTTCATGGTGGGGACGTAGCCGTTGTACAGGTGCAGGTCGGAGCCGCAGATGCAGGTGAGCGCGACCTTGACGATGACATCCCCCTTGCTGACGATTTGCGGGTCCGCCACCTCGTCCACCCGCACGTCATGCTTGCCGTGCCAGCATACCGCCCTCATATACCCTCCTTGTCCGCCGCGTGCCCGGCGGGATCGCGTTTATTCGACCGTGCGCCGTGCCGTGGTTTCCTCGCCCACTTCCAGGATCTGCTTCAGCCTTTTCAGATCCTCCTCGAGCTGCTGGGCGTTGATCCCCCGGGCCAGCTTCGCAGCCGCCCTTCCCGCACCGCCGCCGGGGGGGTAGTAGTCGATGGTCACCTTCACCTCGGTCCCCCGGTGTCCCGGCGCCTCCTTGAACTCCACGCTCCCCTTGTTGGGGACGTCCGCCTCGCCCACCGAATGCCAGCTGATCTGCTGGCCCGGCGTGTCCTCCATCATCTCGGCGTCCCATTCGGCTCTGATCCCGCCCGGCCCGATGGCTCTCCAGTGGGAGGTCCGGGCCCCGGTCACCTGCACCGACTCCAGGTGCTTCATGAAGCGGGGGAGGTTCTCGAGGTTGCGCCAGAATTCGTACACCTCTTGCGGCGGCAGCCCGATGGTGACCGCCTTCTCTATGGTCAGGGCGGAGTTGCGCGTGTGCACCGTGTCCATCCCCATGGCGTCGTAGATCCCGCAGTGTCCGGTCTGCCCCCGGTACAGGAACATCCCCCCGGCCAGCATCATGGCGAGCCCCGAGGCGTAATTTCTCTTGCTGATGCACCTGAGCCCCGAAACCGCCAGGGCCGCACCGCCGATGACGGACGCCTTCCGCTCGGCGGGACCCACGTTTACCCGCGTCTCTCTTCGCCACTCTCTCGACTGGCTGCGTTCGGTTTCACTCGGTTCCATGCCTTATCCTCCCTTGGAAGCTGATGGCGCTTGTTCTTATTAAAGGTGCCGGTTTTTGAATTAGAACAAGCTAACACAAGAGGGGGCGATTGCAACGGGGTCGGTCGGAATTATGGGCGTTGGCGGAGTCCGTTGTTCGAAGCTATGGGAATGGAAGGGGACTATGGGGAGGCGTTGCGCGGGGGCTCCCTCCCCCGGAGGGGGAGGGAGGGGGTAGCTGGAAGACGGCGGGGGCGGATAGCGCCGGCTACGCCGCTTCTTTCCGCTTCTGCTTCAGGCTCTCCTTCAAAAGGGCCATCATGTCAGCCACCTTCGGCGGAGGCGGGGCCTTGGCCGGTGCCGGCTGGCGCCCCTGCGCCTTCTCTTCGATCAGCTTTTTCAGGTCGTCGATGTACTGGTCCCTGTACTTCACCGGGTCGAACTTCACCGTCAACTGGTCGATCAGGGACAGGGCCAGGGCCACCTCCTGCTCCCGCACCTGCTCGTTGCCGGGCAGCTTGAGATCCGAGGCGTCGCGCAGCTCCTCGGCATACCGGATCTGGTTCAAGACCAGCAGGTCGTCCAGCGGCCGGACGATGCCGAGGCTGCCGCGGTTTCTCAGGACGTAGTAGGCAACCCCCACCTTGCCCGACCGCTTCAACGCCTCCCTGAGCAGCGCATAGGCCTTGGGACCGCTTTTGTCAGGCTCGAGGTAGTAGGGCTTCTCGAAGTAGCGGGTGTCTATCTCTTTCTCGTCGATGAAGTCGACGATGTCGATCAGGTGGGTCTTTTCCAGGCTGGCGTTTACGAAGTCCTCGTCGGTCAGCACGATGTACTCGCCGTCGCTGTACTCGTACCCTTTGACGATCTCCTCGTAGGGGACTTCCTTGTTGTCGGTCTTGCAGACCCGCAGGTACTTGATTGGGCAAAGATCGTTCTTACGCAGCATGTCCAGGTCCAGAGAGTTGCTCTGGGAGCCGCTATAGAGTTTCACCGGGATGTTCACCAGTCCGAAGCTTATCGAACCGGACCACATAGCTCTCATGTTTGACCTCCTCGGGTGCAGACTTTCATTGCCGCCGCGTCGGGTGCAGGCACAGCTGGAATTTTACCATGATTGAAGGCGGGGGGAGGGGTAAAGCGCTCCCCGCGATTGACAACAGGCATGCAATGCATACATTTATTAGCGTGCCTTTACTTTGCTTGGACTCCTCCATCTGCAACTACAGGAGATCGTTATGGTTGAACCGAAGGAACCGGCGCCGCGCGACACTCGACACGGGCTGGCCGTCCCGAAGGTCCTGCTCTGGATCGTGGGGATAATGGTCTCCCTCGTCCTCATCGCCTTCATCGCCAGCTTCTTCATCGATGAACCGTTGCGGCGCACCACGGAAAAGAAGATGAACCAGAGCCTCAAGGGGTACAAGGTCAGGCTCCCCAGACTGCACTTCAGCCTGATCGGCCTCTCTGTAACCCTGAAGGGGTTGACGATAACCCAGGAGGCGCACCCGGAGCCGCCGGTGGCCGAGTTTCCCTACCTAAGGGCCAGCGTCCAGTGGCGCGAGGTATTGTCCGGGAGACTGGTCGGCGACATGAGGGTCGACGGGCCGAAGATCCATGTCGACTTGCAGCAGCTGAAAAGCGAGGCCGCCAGCAAGGTACCCATGAAGCAGAAGGGATGGCAACAGGCCTTCGAGGCGATCTACCCTCTGAAGATCAACCTTTTGAAGATCACCGATGGAAGCCTCACCTACATCGATGAGGACCCCAAGCGACCTCTGAAGCTCACCCACCTGAACCTGTCGGCCAACAACATCCGCAACATACACCTGCCGGACAAGGTGTACCCGTCCGATTTCCAGATGGAAACCGACATCTTCGGTACCGGGCATGGTCGGGTGGAGGGACGGGCGGACTTCCTGGCGGAGCCGACCCCCGCGGTGAAGGCCGTTATCGAACTCGCCAAGGTTCCCATCGCCTATTTCGCCCAGTTGGCCGCCCGCTCCAACGTCAGGATCGAGGGGGGCGTCCTGAGCGCGAGCGGCGACGTCGAGTTCGGCCGCAAGGTGCAGACGGCCCGGCTCAAGAACCTGAACATTAACGGCGTCAGGCTCGACTACATCCACACCCCGGAGACGGCCCGCGCGGAGGCGAGAAGGGCGGAGAAGGTGAAGAGGGCGGCCAAGGAGGTGAGCAACAAGCCGAACCTGGTACTGACCATCGAGCACTTCATCCTGACCGACGCCAACGTGGGGTTCATCAACGACTACGGGGGCAAAAAGGTCCGCCTTTTCCTGTCGGACGCGAACCTCTACCTCGACAACTTCTCCAACCAGTTTTCCAAGGGGCCGGCCAAGGCCAGGCTCTCCGGCAGATTCATGGGGAGCGGCGTCACCGAGGCGACGGCTACCTTCCGCCCCGAGGACAAGGGGCCCGACCTCGACCTCTACCTGAAAATCGACAACACCCAGCTCGTCTCACTGAACGGCCTGCTGCGCAGCTACGGAAACTTCGACGTCACCGCCGGCACCTTTTCGCTGGTCACGGAGCTGCACGTGAAGAACAACAGGGTGAACGGCTACATCAAACCCTTTTTCAAGGACATGAAGGTATATGACCGGCGCCAGGATAAGAACAAGGGGTTCTTCCACAGGGTCTACGAGATGCTGGTTGGGGGAATCGCCAAGCTGCTGGAAAACAGGCCGCGGGACCAGGTAGCGACCAAGGCGGACATCTCCGGCCCGGTGCAAAACCCGAGGACCAGCACATGGCAAGTCGTGGTGGAGCTGATCCGCAATGCCTTCATAAAGGCCATTCTGCCCACCTTCGAGAGGGACGTCACCGCGCTCGGCAAAAGGAAGTGATGCAACAGCAGCAGATTCCCGGAGGGAAAAGGAGGAAGACATGAGGTTGATTCTGCTTGTGATCGTGATCTTGCTGCTCGTCGGTTCACTCCCCACCTGGCCCTACAGCGCCGGATGGGGTTATTACCCAAGCGGAGGCTTGGGGCTGGTCCTGCTGATCCTGTTGATCCTGGTGCTATTGGGGCGCATCTAGAAGGTCGCAGGACGAAGGAGGAAAAGGTCATGGCGAAATACGGCAAGAAGGCGCAGGAAACGGTGCACGAGGTGATGGACAAGTTCAAGAAGGGGGAACTGAAAAGCGGTGGCAGCGGCAAAAAGGTGACCGACCGCAAGCAGGCGGTGGCCATCGGTCTTTCGGAGGCGCGCGAGAAGGGAGCCAAGGTGCCTGAGCCTCCGGAGCATAAATAAAGCGGGCACCGCCAAACCGGCAGCACCAGAAAAAGGAGGTTCATCATGGCAAAGAACACGGCAGTTTTCGGTATCTACCGCAGCCGCGACAGCGTTGAACAGGCAGTAGAGTCGCTGCGCGCGGCGGACTTCCGCAACACGGACATCTCGGTCCTGTTTTCCGAGAACGTAGGCACCAAGGACTTCGCCCATGAAAAGCACACCAAGGTTCCGGAAGGCTCTACCGCGGGTGCCGGCACCGGCGCGGTGATCGGCGGGGCCTTGGGGTGGCTGAGCGGCATAGGCGCCCTGGCCATCCCGGGCGTCGGCCCCTTCATCGCCGCGGGGCCGATCGTCGCGGCGCTGGCAGGCGTGGGCGCAGGCGGGGTGATCGGCGGGGTCGCAGGGGCGCTCATCGGCATGGGCATCCCTGAGTACGAGGCCAAACGCTACGAAGGGCGGGTGAAGGAAGGGGGGATCCTTCTTTCCGTGCACTGCGACAATGCGGACTGGAAAAAGCGCGCCATCGAAATTCTGAAGCAGACCGGCGCAGCCGACATCGGCTCGGAAGGCGAGTCCAAAGCGGACTTCGCCAGCTCCGACAAGCCCAAGCCGAGGGGGATGGCATAGGAGCGGTAACGAAAATCCGGGTAGTAGCAACGCGGGGGCGAACGGAAGTTCGCCCCTACATGTATGGGTGCCATTTGCCGTGGCGCCTAAAGGAGACAGCAAATGCCTACAGGCCAGAAGTCGAGCGAGTCGCAAAGCAGGGCGGAGATGACCATCTTCGACCTGCTGAAGCAGGACCACGAAAAGGCCCGCTACCTTTTCGACAAGGCGGAAAAGGCGGGCAAGAAGGAGATCTCCTCACTGCAGAAGCTGTTCTCGCAGTTGGAGGAGGAGCTGGAACTGCACATGGAAGGGGAGGAGCGCTTCTTCTATAGCGCCCTGGAGCAGAACGAGGAGATCCGCGACAAGGTGCTGCAGGCGTTCGAGGAGCACCAGGTCGCCAAGGCCATGCTGGGGACCTTCCAATCCCTGGCGGTGGATGACGAGCGCTGGGTGGCGAAGCTGAAGGTGCTCGGCGAGATCGTCGAGCACCACATGCAGGAGGAGGAGAAAGAGGTGTTCAAGATGGCGAGGAAAGCGCTCGGCAAGGAGCAGCAGCACGAAATTGCCCTGGCATTCCAAAGAAGCAAGCGGGAAGGGCGCAAGTCCTCACGCGGAGCACCGGTCGAGGGATAGCGTCGACCAAGCGGACAACAAGGGCGTCGCGTCTGTGTGAACTCACTGCCGCGGCGCCTTTTTTTTGTATGACTTTCGAAAAACCCTATTTGTGTATTGGTTAATGTATGATATAAAATTATCCCTGACTCAGAGGTTGGTTCTGTCAATGTCATAGCCTAGGTGGCTGCTCTCAATACTCCTCAGTTTGTGCCCGGTTGTGGCCGCAAAGCCAGCGAAATGGCGGCCGCTGACAGATGTTTGGATGGCGTGACGCTGGAAGATGAAAACCAATCGGCAGCAGGGCTGGAGCGCGAGCGACAGTCTGATTTGTAAAAATACGTGTTAAATAAAATTTAATTCAATTCACCCGGGAACCGTCGAATAACCAACCCTCGTGTGACAGTGAGAAAGGACCCTGGATGGCAGTTTTTGGAGGCGCTATGCAAGAAGCTGAGATTTTGCTGGTCGAAGATAACAGCAATTGCGAAGAACTCGCCTTGCGGGCCCTGAAGAAAGCGGGCTACGACAAGGTGACGGTTGCGCGCGACGGGGCTGAAGCGTTGGGGATGCTCCTGGGAGAGGGGACGAATTGGGGGGGGCACCATGAACCCAACTTCGTGCTGCTGGACATGAAGCTGCCGAAGATCGACGGGGTCGGGGTGCTGCAGCGGCTGCGCAGCAACGACCGAACCAAGGCGCTCAAGGTCTTCGCGCTCTCCTCCTCGGAAGATCCCAAGGACATAGAGCAGTGCAAGAGCCTGGGAGTGGTGGCCGTTCTGCCAAAGCCGCTCAACCCGGAGCTGCTCAAGCGGTGGCTGCACTAAAATAGGGACGCCGCCCGATCTTATTCCGCTGAAATGGGGACGGCGAGCGCGTCCTCGATGACGATCTCCAGCTCCGCCAGGGCGGTCTCCTTGAGGCCCAGCACTTGTGCCTCGCCGGAGGCGAAGAGCAGGACCGAGGGGTCGCGGTTCATCCCGATGCCGAGCTTGCGGCACGCCAGGTTCGCAAGCCGCACCATGGCCAGCAGCACGTTGCCCTGATCCCAGCGCTCCTGCTGGTGTCCGGCGACGATGTCGCAGTAGATCTGCGGCATCTGCCACTGCACCATGAGCTGGTACCCCTGCTCGACGTGCAGCGTCGAGAGCACCTCCCTCAGCACCGCCTGGCTGGTGACCCCGTTGAAATGCTGCTCACGGCCCACCTCCTCCATGCACTTCAGGAGGAACAGTTTGCCCAGGTCGTGCAGCAGCCCTCCCAGGAAGGCCTCCTGCGCCTGCGCTGCGAACCCCACCTTTTGCGCGAGCCACTTGCTCCCCACCGCGCAGCAGAAAGAATGCTTCCATAGCGTCTGCATCACGGCGTTGTACCGGGTGTCGTTGGAGCGGTACAGGTCCTGCTGCGTGGTGACCATGGCCAGGTTGGCCACCTCGTTGGCGCCCAGCCTGATGATCGCCTCCCGGATCGTGCTCACCTTGGTAAGCCCGGCGTAGAAGGCGGAGTTGGCCGCCCTGAGGACGCCGGTGGCGATGCCGGGATCCGCGTTCAGTAGCTGGTGCACCTCCTTGATGTCGAAGTCGGGACGCGCCAGCGCCTGCTGCAGCCTGATGGCTACCACGTGGAACACCGGGATGCTGAGGCTTCCCTCCGCGAGCCGCGCCTTGATCACCTCAACGATCGAGGTTTGCTGGTTCATGTCAACTGCTCTCCTTGCACTGTGCATCTCTTGCCTTCCCTCAGTATCCGAGGATGCGCCGGAGTTCCATGAGCGGCCTGGGCGTGCCTATGCGGGGAAGGTCGCGCAGCACCTCGTGGACCGATATCAGCCCGTTGGCTGCCTTCACCAGGCCGTCCTCGAACAGGGTCACCAGCCCGGAGGTCTCCATGCTGAGCCTGCGGATCTCGGCTGAGGACCGGTTCTGCAGGATCGCCTCCTTCACCGGTTCATTCAGGACCAGGAGTTCGAAAACGGCGCTCCTCCCCTTGAATCCGGTGAATCGGCAGTTGGTGCACCCCCTGCCCGCCCGGAAGTTGGCTCCGGCCAGGTCCTTGGCCGACATCCCCATCCGTCCGTACTCCGCCGGTGCGGGGATGTAAGGCTCGGCGCAGTCGTTGCAGACCAGGCGCAGCAGGCGCTGGGCGACCACGCAGACCACGGTGGAGGAGATCAGGAACGACTCGATCTGCATGTTCATCAGCCGCAGCAGGCCGCCGATGCTGTCCTCGGTGTGGAAGGTGGTGAGCACCTTGTGGCCGGTCAAGGCCGCCTGGATGGCGGTCTCGGCGGAGAAAGTATCGCGGATCTCTCCGAGGACGATCACGTCCGGGTCCTGGCGCACCATGTGGCGCAGGGTTTCCTCGAAGGTCACCCCGATCTTGTTGTTAATGGAGCATTGGGCCACCCCCTCAATGACGTACTCCACCGGGTCCTCGGCCGTGATGATGCTGGTGTTGATGTTGTTCAGGTGGCTCACGCAGCCGTAGAGGGTCGAGGTCTTGCCGCTACCGGTGGGGCCGGTGATGATCATGACCCCGGACGGGGTCTCCAGGGCGTCCTCCATGAACTGCTTGAGCATGCGCGGCGCCATGCCGATCTGCGAGACCTCGAGGATGGCCTCCTTCTTGTTCAAAAGACGCAGTACGATCTTCTCGCCGAAGATGGTGATGTAGAAGGAGACGCGCATGTCGAGGTTGAAGCCGTGCAGCCGGCTCTCGTAGATGATGCGACCGTCCTGGTGGCGCCTCTTTTCGGCGATGTCGGCCTGGGCCATGACCTTGATGCGAGAGGAGAGCTGCGGCGCGAGGTCGAGCGACAGCTCCATGTGCGGCATCATGACCCCGTCGTGGCGCAGCCGTATGCGGAGCCGGTCCCTGAGCGGCTCGATGTGGATGTCACTGGCCCCCATGGTCATGGCGTCGTCGAAGAGCTTGTTGATCATCCCTACCACGGTGCTCTCGTCGGGCACGGTGGTATCGTCGCCGGCGGTTTTTTGTGCCGCGGCGATGGCGGAGAGGATGGCGGTACGGGTGGCGATGGCAGGCTTCACGTTCCTGCCGAAGATCTTTTCGGCTGACAGACGCGAGTACTTCTCCAGGGGGTTGGCGAAGGCTACCAGCGTCGCCCCCTCCTCGTCGACGGCGTAGGGGACGAAGAGTTCGTCCCGGAACACCTCGAAGGGGGCCTTGGCGAACAGTTTTCGGTCCAGTTTGCGGAATTCCAACTCCGCCATCGGGAAGCCGAGCTGGAAGGAAAGCACCTCGGTCAGCCTGCGTTCCTCGATGAACCCTTTTTCCACGATGATGTCCCCGAGCATCTTGCGCGGGGTGCCCCCTTCCTTTTGCAGGTTAAGCGCGGTGAGGAGTTCGCTTTGCTTCAGGTAGCCGAGTTCGACCAGCAGGTCGCCGATCCGGATGGAAAGGCTGTTCTCGCGCAGGGTCCGCACCACGTCCTCGCGCTTTATGTACTCCAGCTCCTGGAGCACGTCGATCAGTGTCTTCGTGGATTGCAACTTCCCGTGCACGCGCTGGGCATAGAGAAGCTGTTGGTTGGTGATGACGCCGGTGGCAACCAGGAGCTCTACGATCTGTCCGGTGCCCGGGGGGGCAGGGGCGTCTTTATGGTGTTTTTTCATGATTATTCCGGTGTGACGGCCTGATCTGCCGATATGCCGCGCCAAAAAACAAAAGGTCCCCGCTAGCTGCAGCGGAGACCTCGGAACGACGGGGACGCAAACTAATGAGCTGGAGCTAGCTCCCTTTCTTATCGTCATCCGGGCGGCCGGCTTTAATCTCAATTTCGTCCTTGCCGCTGGAAGCCTTCTTGAAGTTCCTGATGCTCTTGCCGAGCGCTCCGCCGATCTCCGGGAGCCGGCCGGCTCCGAACACCACGAGCACGATCACCAGGATAATAATGAGCTCCGGCATTCCGAATCCAAACATATGACCTCCCTTTGTGAATTGCGTAAGATGCTGCAGTATCGCACAGGGGGAGCGGAAAAATCAACAGTTGGATTAAGATTGGTCTGAGAACGAAATTATTAAAAAATTATTGTAAACGCGTTAAAAGTTTGTTACAAACTTGCTGCCGCTATCTCTCTAGCAAGGAGGACTCCCGTGAACAAGATGATCCTGCTGGTCGAGGACAACCCTGACGACGAGGCTCTGACCCTCAGGGCGATACGCAAGCACATGCCGTACGGCATCGTGGTAGCGCGCGACGGCGCCGAAGCGCTGGAGCACCTATTCGGTACCGGGCGCAACGCCGGGGCCGAACAGGCGCCCACGCCGCTTCTGGTGCTGCTCGATCTGAAGCTCCCCAAGGTGAACGGTCTGGAGGTGCTGCGTCGCATGCGGGAGGAGGCGAAGACCCGCTCCATCCCGGTGATCGTGTTCACCTCGTCCACCGAGGAGCAGGACATCCTGGACAGCTACCGCCTGGGCGCCAACAGCTACATCCGCAAACCCGTGGACTACGGTCAGTTCTGCGAAAACATGAAGCAGGTGATGAACTACTGGCTGAGCGTGAACCAGCTTCCCCCGCACCGGACCTGCACCGCGGCCTGATCCCCTTGTTGCCAAGCCGCACCTCATCCTGTTAATATCCTGCGCATGGACAAATTCGAACTGGTAACGGGCTTCCATGCGCGGGGTGACCAACCGCGCGCCATCGAAGAGCTTTCCGAAGGGGTGCTGCGCGGCGACCAGCACCAGGTCCTGCTCGGGGTCACCGGCTCCGGCAAGACCTTCACCATGGCCCAGGTGATCGCCCGGTGCAACCGCCCCGCCCTGGTGCTCGCCCCCAACAAGACCCTGGCGGCCCAGCTCTACGGCGAGTTCAAGGAACTGTTCCCCAACAACGCCGTCGAGTACTTCGTCTCCTATTACGACTACTACCAGCCTGAAGCCTACATCCCCTCCTCGGATACCTTCATCGAAAAGGACTCCTCGATCAACGACGAGATCGACAAGTTCCGCCATGCCGCCACCAGGAGCCTTTTGACCCGGCGCGACGTGATCATCGTCGCTTCGGTCTCCTGCATCTACGGCATCGGTTCGCCGGAGTCGTACCAGGAGATGCAGATCCGGGTGCGGGAGGGGGACGATCTGGGGCGCGACGAACTCCTAAAACGCCTGGTGGAGATCCAGTACGAGAGAAACGACGTCGACTTCCACCGCGGCAGCTTCCGGGTGCGCGGCGACACCGTCGAGGTGTTCCCGGCTCACGACGACGAGCGCGCCATCAGGATCGAGTTCTGGGGGGACACCGTCGAGGCCATCTCGGAGATCGATCCCCTGCGCGGCGTGCAGATCCAGAAACTCCCCCGCTTCGCCATCTACCCGGCCTCGCACTACGTGGCGAGCCGCCAGACACTGGAGCGGGCGGTCGAGCAGATCAGGGTCGAACTGGAGGAGCGCATCCGCTACTTCAAGGACCAGAACATGCTCCTGGAGGCGCAGCGCATCGAGCAGCGCACCTTTTTCGACATCGAAATGATGGAGCAGATGGGCTTTTGCCAGGGGATCGAGAACTATTCGCGGCATTTCGACGGACGCCTGGCGGGGGAGCCCCCCTACACGCTCATCGACTACTTCCCGGATGACTTCCTGCTGGTGGTGGACGAGTCACACATCACCGTATCGCAGGTGGGGGGGATGTACCGCGGGGACAGGAGCCGCAAGGAAACACTGGTGAACTTCGGTTTCCGGCTCCCTTCGGCCCTGGACAACCGGCCGCTGACCTTCCAGGAGTTCACCAGGAAGCTGAACCAGACCGTCTACGTGTCGGCGACCCCCGCCGATTACGAGCTTAAGATGTCCGGAGGCGTCGTGGTCGAGCAGCTGATTCGCCCCACCGGCCTCATCGATCCTGTCATCGAGGTACGTCCCGCGGCGGGACAGGTGGACGACCTGCTGCACGAGGTTCGCCTCACCGCCGAGCGGGGGGAGCGCATCCTGGTGACCACCCTGACCAAGAGGATGGCGGAGGAGCTCACCGACTACTATCGGGAGCTCGGGATCCGGGTGCGTTACCTCCATTCGGACATCGACACCTTCCAGCGCATGGAAATCCTGCGCGACCTGCGGCTGGGGGAATTCGACCTGCTGGTCGGCATCAACCTGCTGCGCGAGGGGCTGGACCTCCCCGAGGTATCGCTGGTGGCGATCCTGGACGCCGACAAAGAAGGGTTCCTGCGTTCCACCCGCTCGCTGATCCAGACCTGCGGCCGCGCCGCGAGGAACGTGTCCGGGCGCGTGCTCATGTACGCCGACAAGGTGACCGGCTCGATGCAGTCCGCCATCGACGAGACCATCAGGCGCCGGGAGCTGCAGCAGGCGTACAACCTGGAGCACGGCATCACCCCCGAGAGCGTGAAGAGGCTGATCGGCAACGTGCTGCAGGCCCCCGAGGAGAAGGACTGGGTCACCGTCCCGGTCAAGGGGGAGGAGTTCCTCAATCCCAAGGACCTGGAAAAGACGTTGAAACGGTTGAGAAAAGAGATGCTGGCGGCGGCCAAGGCCCAGGAGTTCGAGAAGGCGGCGGAGCTGCGCGACAAGATCAAGCGGCTCGAAGTGGCGGAAATAACCAAAGGCAGTTGACGGTTGGGTTGACATTGGGTCACGAAAAAGCCCCTCGATCCCGTGCTACGGGTGAGGGGCTTCTTTTATTCGGTGCCAGGACGATTCCGGAAAGGTGCCCTGTCCCCCCTCCCGTCGAGGGAGGGGGGAGCGTTGCGCTTATTCGGGTGCGCCCCCGGGCTTTTTGCGCCGCCTCCGCCTGCGCCGCTTCTTCTTGGGCGCCTCTGCGTCGGCTGCAGCGGCTTCGTTCCCGCGTTGCGGCGCGGGTTCCAGTCCCTCCGCCTGCTGAACGGCGTAACGCTCCCACCACTCGGCCAGCGACCTCTTCGGCGGGGTGAGCTGCTCCATGAAGCGGAGATACTGCAACGCGTCCGGGAAGACGGGACGCCCCAGCACGCCGCGGCCGTTCCTGCCAGGGGTCTTCTGGAAGCGGTGCTGCATGTTCAGGATGTCGCGCACCGCAACCAGCACCCGGTTGGGCACCGAAACGGTCGGCGCGAGTTCCCCGGCAAAGGCAGCCACCGCTGCGTCGGTTGCCTGTTGCGGTGGAAGCCCCTCGTCGCGAAACTGCGCCACCTTCTCTTCCAGGTATTCCCCGAACATCAGGGCGATCAGCAGCGGCGGGGTGACGGCGATCCCCTGGCCGATCTGGCTGTCGGCCCATTCAAGCGCCTTGCCCACCCGGACATGGGGATAGCAATCCGACTCGCGGGAAAGCCAGGCGTCGAAGTGCGGGAAGAGCGGCTCGAACAGCCCGCAGTGGCGCATCATCTGGTAGGTCCGCTCGCCGGCCCCCATGAGGAGCAGTTTCAGCACTTCCTCGTAAAGGCGCGGCGGCGTGGCCTTGTTGATGGTGCCGCAGAGTGCCTCGATGGCGGCCTCGGTCCGGGCCTCGATGTTGAAGCCGAGCATGGAGGCGAACCGGATCGCGCGGATCATGCGCACCGGGTCCTCGGTGAAGCGGACCATGGGGTCGCCGATGGTGCGGATCAGCCCGTTTTTGAGATCCTCCATCCCCCCCACGTGATCGATGATGGAGAAGTCGGCGATGTTGTAGAACAGGGCGTTGACGGTGAAATCGCGCCGCACCGCGTCCTCTTCAGGGGTGCCGAAGACGTTGTCCCTGAGCACCATGCCGTCCTCGCTCTTCAGGATGGGAGGACCGTGGTGGTGCCGGCGCCTTCTCCTGTCGCGCTCCTCTTCAAGCTGCTCTGCCTCGGGAGGAGCCTCGACGAGCTCCTCGGGCAAGGCCTCGGCGGCTTCCTCGAGGGATGCCTCCGCGGCATCGACGGTGGAGCGGAAGGTGGCGACCTCGATGATTTCGTCGTGGAAGTGGATGTGGGCCAGGCGGAAGCGTCGGCCGATCAGGCGGCAGTTGCGGAACAGCTTCTTGAGCTGGTTGGGGGTTGCATCGGTGACGACGTCGAAGTCCTTGGGCTCGCGCCCCAGGAGCAGGTCCCTGACGCCGCCGCCCACCAGGTAGGCGATGAAGCCGTGCTCCCGGAGCTTGTAGAGCACCTTGACGCCGTTGGGGCTCAGTACGGAGCGGGAGATCGAGTGCTCCGCGCGCGGGATGATGACTTTTTCCATGTTAGTGTTCATTCGCGGAAAATTAGCATAAATCCGCAGCAAAGGCAAAGGGTGCGGAGTCAATTTAATTGACTTTGGTCATGACGAAACTGGATTGCTTCTGTTATGGTGGCGATCATGGAAAAGACGCAGAAGCAGGAAAAAGACATCAGGGTACTGGAAACCTTCATCGGCTGCTACTGCCGCGGCAAGCACAAGAGCCAGAAGGGAGTGCTCTGTGAGGATTGCTCGGAGCTTTTGGCCTATGCCAAGCTGAAGCGGGAGAAATGCCCTCTCGACCCCAAGCCGACTTGCAAGCACTGTCACGTGCACTGCTACGGGAAGGTGCAGCGCGCCAAGATCCGCGAGATCATGGCCTACTCGGGGAAACACCTGATGCTGCGCGGTCGCCTCGATCTACTCTGGCACTACTTTTTCTAGAAGACGTTCCAGGTTCTACGTTAGAATCAGGACCTTCGAGCTTCGGAGCAACACAACAAAAGTCTTTCGGTTTTGACTTAGAACATAGAACATAGAACGTATAACTTAGAACGGATTTCGGGGGGTAAAGATGATCAGGAAAATTGTGCATATCGACCAGGGCAAGTGCGACGGCTGCGGGCTCTGCGTCCCTTCCTGCGCGGAAGGCGCCATCAAGATTGTGGATGGCAAGGCCCAGATCGCCGCAGACAACCTGTGCGATGGCCTGGGGGCCTGCCTGGGAGAGTGCCCCCAGGATGCGATCACCATCATAGAGCGTGAAGCGGACGAATTCGACGAAATTGCCGTAGAGAAGCATCTCGGCGCCCAGGGCGGAGCCCCTGCCGGGCACGGTCATGGCCACGGTGGTGGTCACGGTGGTGGTCATGGTCATGGTCATGGTCATGGTCATGGTCACGGCGGTGGCGGATGCCCGGGCTCTCGCGTTCAGAGCTTCGCGCCGGCGCCGTCCGCGGCGGCGCCCGCACCGGGTTCGGTGCAGAGCCAGCTGGCGCAGTGGCCGGTGCAGTTGCACCTGGTGCCGGTAACCGCCCCGTATTTCAAGGATGCCGAACTGCTCATCACCGCGGACTGCGTGCCCTTCGCCTATGCCAACTACCACCAGGATTTCCTCGCGGGCAAGGCGGTGGTGGTCGGTTGCCCCAAGCTCGATGACAACAACGCGTACCTGACCAAGCTGACCGAACTGTTCCGCGTCTCCGGCATCAAGGGGATCACCGTACTCAGGATGGAGGTCCCCTGTTGCGGCGGCATCGTGATGGCGGCGCGCCAGGCCTTGGCTGCTTCGGGGATGGAGATCCCCTTCCGCGAGGTAACCATCAGTATCCGCGGAGAAATCGTGGAGCGTTAGAGGTCCGTCGTAGGATGAAATCGGACCTTCCTCAAGGCACAAAGGACAAATAGGACGCTTTTGATCTTTTTTGATTGACAGGGGATTGGACCACTGGTACAGTTGCTCCCATTAGAATCCCAATCAGCCGAAAGGAGAACAGCACCTATGAGTCTTACTACCTTGGTAACTAAGGAAGCCCCCGATTTCACGGCACAGGCGGTACTGCCCGATAACTCCTTCGCAGAGCTCACTCTGTCCAAATATCGCGGCAAGTACGTCGTCCTCTTTTTCTACCCGCTCGACTTCACCTTCGTCTGCCCCTCCGAGATCCTCGCCTTCAACAAGAGGGTGGCGGAATTCAAAGAGAAGAATTGCGAGGTGATCGGGGTTTCCGTAGACTCCAGGTTCACCCACTTGGCCTGGAAGAACACTACGGTGGAAAACGGCGGCATCGGCAACGTCCAGTACCCGCTGGTCGAGGACCTCGACAAGTCCATCGCCAGGAGCTACGGCATCCTGCTGAACGAGTCGGTTGCGCTGCGCGGGCTGTTCCTGATCGACACCAAGGGCGTGGTGCGCCATACCGTCATCAACGACCTACCGCTGGGGCGCAGCGTCGGTGAGGCCCTCAGGATGCTGGATGCGCTTCAGTTCGTCGAGACCCATGGCGGCGAAGTCTGCCCGGCCAACTGGCAGGAAGGTGAGGATTCTATGAAGGCTTCTACCGCCGGCGTCGCAGAATATCTCGCCAAGAAGCACGGCAAATAAGAAGCATCCACCCACAGTTTGAATAGAGAAAAGGCGCGGTTTCGCAACCGCGCCTTTTTTGTTATTGATCTCTACAATGATAGAGGTAGTGCCATCTTGCCAATGAAAGCCATCTATGTTACAAGAACATAGCATTTACCGACATGTAGCTCAAAAAGGAGTCGACATGCGTACCAAGGCGACCTTGTTATCCCTGTTGTTGCTCATGGTTTTTGCCACGTCTTCGTTTGCTTTGGAAGGTCAGCAGCCGGAGGCAATTGCCGAGAAGATGGCGTTCAAGCTGGTTCGAGGGGTGACCAATACGGCGACCTCGCTGGTCGAGGTGCCCAAGCAGTCCTACCTGATGGTACGTGACCGCGGCGGTATCGGCTACGTGGTCGGGCCGCTGAAGGGCGTGGGAATGGCCTTCTACCGCTTGTTGACCGGCCTGACCGAGACCGTCTTTTTCGCGGTGCCCCAGCCCGGCTATTACGACTCCATGATCACCCCCGAGTTCGTCTGGGAAGGTTGGGAAGAAAAACGGGTCGAACCGAGAGGCCAGAGTGAGGCTCAACCTGTTCCAGCCAAGGGAGAGTAGATGATGCAGAAGAGGTTTGTTTTCTTGGCCATACTGGCGCTGGCGCTGGTCCTGACGGCAGAGAAGGGACATGCGGCCGATACCCGCACCGTGGATACGGCCTCCCCGCAAGAGGTGGTGGACGGCATGGCCAACAAGCTGGTCCGGGGTGTTGCCAATATAGCGACCGGGTGGCTGGAGTTGCCGAAGCAGATCTATCTCACCTGCAAGGAAGAAGGAGCCGCCAAGTGTGTAACCGTTGGTCCCATAAAAGGGATAGGGATGACGCTGGTACGTACCGCATCGGGTGTCGGTGAGACGGCCACATTCTTCCTGGCCTATCCCGGTTTCTACGATCCGTACCTCGATCCGGCCTACGCCTGGCAGAAGGAGTAGGCGGACCCGGCAACGCTTCCCATTAATGCAAAAAAGATCCAAGGCCTGTTCCGCGACCGGAACCCTTGGATCTTTTTTTATGCCCGCAGCAACGAAGCGCGGAGCGGGCGACATCCTGTCCCCTCGCCCTCCGGGAGAGGGACTGGGGTGAGGGCGCTGCTATGGGAGAGGGTACGGGCTGGCGCCCTTTTTCTGGGCAGAAATAAAAAAGGCCGCATCGTGAGATGCGGCCTTTCGCAATTACCCGTTAAGGGGAAATTACTTTGCAGCCGGAGCAGCCGGAGCGGCCGGAGCAGCTTCTTTCTTCTCTTCTTTCTTAGCAGCGGCTTTCTTAGCAGCTTTTTTCTTCTTCGGAGCAGCTTTCTTAGCCGGAGCTTTCTCTTCTTTCTTAGCCTCTGCAGCCGGAGCAGCAGCCGGAGCAGCGTCAGCAGCGAAAACAACACCAGCGAAAGCAACAGCAACGAGAGCAGCAACTACGGAGGACAGAACTTTTTTCATGGTAATTCTCCTTGTACAAAATGGGTTGGTGTCTGGCATAGAGCAGGTTGCGTGCCAATCTCTCATTATAACCGTAAACACTGGAAAAAACGTGAGGCGACCCCAGGAGGGACCCGGGCTCTCATGAAAGCGCCGCCGCATATGCTCCAATGAGTACCGCAAATGCGGTATACTTTGTGGTGAACCGTGCCGATGCCGAGGGTATATTGCTTGCCAGCGCTTCGAATATTTTGTTATTATGTCCGGTCACGGCTGAGCCGGGCTATCTGGGGGATTTTTGAGCAATAACATACTTTTGTCAGTGGAAAAACCCGCCCGTTACATGGGTGGGGAGATGGGAACAGTTGCCGACCGGGAAGGGGCGCTCCGCTTTGTGCTCGCGTTCCCTGACGTATATGAGATAGGAATGAGTCATCTCGGGCTGCAGGTCCTGTACGGTGTCCTGAAAGAGGTGCCGTGGGTCATGCCCGAGCGCGCCTACGCGCCGTGGCCCGACCTCGAGGAGTCGCTGCGCGCCGAGGCGAAGCCCCTGGTCACGCTGGAAGCCGGTACTCCTTTGGCCGACGCCGACATTCTCGGTTTCACCCTGCAGTACGAGCTTTCCTACACCAACATCCTGAACATGCTGGATCTCTCCGGGATCCCGCTGCTTGCCTGCGACAGGCCCGAGGGGTATCCGCTCGTCATCGCGGGCGGCCCCTGCGCCTATAACCCGGAGCCCCTGGCCGACTTCTTCGATGCCTTCCTGATCGGCGACGGCGAGGAGGCGGTGATTGAGCTTGCCGACTGCGTGCGGACGGCGAAGGAGCAGGGGGTTGCCAAGGCGGAACTCCTGGAGCGCCTCGCCCGGATCGAAGGGGTCTACGTCCCCTCCCTGTTCGAGGTGAGCTATCACGACGACGGCAGGGTCGCGGCCATCACCCCGGTGAAGGAGTGGTGTCAGGGCGTGCGCAGGCGCTTTGTCGCCGACCTGGAGACCGCCTATTATCCGACCTCGCCCATCGTCCCGTTCCTGAAGACGGTGCACGATCGGGTGAGCGTTGAAATTTCCCGTGGTTGCACGAGAGGTTGCAGGTTCTGCCAGGCAGGGTATATTTATCGGCCTGTGCGCGAGCGCAGCCCCGAGCGGATCTTCGAGATCATGGAAGAAGCGCTGCACAACACGGGGTACGACGAGATTTCACTCCTCTCCCTCTCCACCGGCGATTACGGCTGCCTCACCCCGCTGCTCAAGGGGCTCATGGACCGCTACTCGGCCCAGAAAAAAGCGGTCTCCCTACCCTCTATGCGGGTCGGGAGCCTGAGCGACGAGATGGCGGAGGAGATCCGCCGCGTGCGCAAGACCGGCTTCACCCTGGCCCCCGAGGCGGGGAGCGAGCGGCTCAGGAGCGTGATCAACAAGGGGATCACCGAAGAGGCGCTGCTGGAAAACGCCCGCTCGGTCTACGGCAACGGCTGGCGACTGATCAAGCTCTATTTCATGATCGGCCTCCCCACGGAAACCATGGAAGACGTGGACGGCATCGTGGAACTCTCCCGCGAAGTGAAGCGGCAGGGGAAGTTTGCCGGCAACGGCGGCGACGTGAACGTCTCGGTTTCGAGCTTCGTCCCCAAGCCGCACACCCCGTTTCAGTGGGAGCCGCAGATCAGCGAAGCCGAGATCGTCGAGAAGCAGCGCTACCTGCGCGACGCCCTCAAGAAAAAGAAGCTGATCATGAAGTGGCAGGATGCCTCTCTTTCCGGCATGGAAGGTGTCTTCGCCCGCGGCGACCGCAGGCTTTCGAAGCTCCTGATCGAGGCGCATCGCCTGGGCTGCCGTTTCGACGGCTGGTGGGAACATTTCGACCGCCTGAAATGGGTGCAGGCCTTCGAGAACTCCGGTATTGACGCGAGCTTCTACCTGAGGCGCCGCGAGCTGGACGAGGTGCTCCCCTGGGACCACATCGATTGCGGCGTGACCAAGCCATTCCTGCTCAAGGAGCGCGAGGCATCGCTCGTCGGCGCCCCCACCCCCGACTGCCGCTTCGATCGCTGCACCGGCTGCGGTGTCTGCGATTTCAAGGAAATAAAGCTGCGACTAAACGAGCCGGTTCCCTTTGGCACCTACGCCAGCCAGGCGGCGGTACCGGAGACGACCGAAGAGGCGCAGAGGATCCGGATCCGTTTCGAGAAGGTTGGGCGGATGCGGTTTCTGAGCCACCTGGAGATGTTGACCCTGTTCACCAGGGCGGTGGGGCGCTCCGGCATCCCGATCCGCTTTTCGCAGGGGTTCCATCCCCACCCGAAGTTTTCCTTTGCCACCGCGCTCTCCGTCGGCATCGAATCCTATGCCGAGTACATGGATTTCGAGGTCGATGCCGGATATACGGCAGCCCAGCTGCAGGAAGCGCTGAACGCGACCCTCCCTGGGGGGGTGCGGGTGCTGGAGGCCCAGGAGATCGCGCTGCGGGCGCCGGCGCTGTCCGTCATCATGGACAAGGTGCGCTACCGCGTGACCCTCCCCGAGGAGCTGGCGTGCGACCTGGAGGCGAAGGCGGCTGCCTTCCTCGCCCTGGAGTCGTCGCCGGTCAAGCGCGAGAAGAAGGGGAAGTCGACCGAGTTCGACCTGCGTCACGAACTGGCCGAACTGAAGGTCGAAGGGCGGACCCTGGAGATGGTTGCGGGGCGCGGCAAGCTGCTCGAGTTCGCCAGCGCCATCCTCGGCGTCCCCGCCGACGCCCTCAAAGAGGTGCGGCTGGAGAAGCTGGAAGTGCTTTTCAAGGAGTAACGGAGCCGCGTTCTGTGACATCTGTAGGGGCGAATAATCATTCGCCCCCCTCAGCCACCCGTTGGCGAGGCTTACGCGCAGAGGTGTCGGCAGCGCCACCGGCTGGGCGAATAGTTATTCGCCCCTACAGGACGCATGCATGTAGGACCTGAAACAGTTTGCTTTTGAATTTTATATATAGGAAGGGGTTAGCATGGGAAACGAGCTGGTCATTAACACCACCTCCCACGAGACCCGCATCGCGCTCATCGAGAACGGCACCATTGCGGAGCTGTATGTCGAGAGGAGCAGGGTGAAGGGGATCATCGGCAACATCTACAAGGGAAAGGTGGTCCGGGTGTTGCCTGGCATGCAGGCGGCGTTCGTGGACATCGGGCTGGAAAAAGCGGCCTTCCTCTACGTGGCGGACGTGTTCGACGCCATGGACGAGTACGACAGTTACATCGAGCCCGAGGAGGGGGAGGAGCCGATGCCTCACCCGCTCCACCCGATCGAGGAACTCCTGCAGGAAGGGCAGGAACTCCTGGTGCAGATCTCCAAGGAGCCGATCGGCACCAAGGGGGCGCGCATCACGGCCCACATCTCGCTCCCGGGACGGCACCTGGTTTACATGCCGACCGTCGACCACGTCGGCATCTCGCGCCGCATCGAGGACGAGGCCGAGCGGGAACGCCTGAAGGAGATCGTGGACCGCATCAAGCCGGTAGGCGGCGGTTTCATCGTCAGGACCGTCTCCGAGGGTAAGAGCGAGGAGGACCTGGTCGCCGACCTGCATTACCTCACCAAGCTCTGGGACGAGATCGCCAAGAAGAAGGACAAGGCGGGCGCACCGAGCCTGATACACTCGGACCTCGACGTGACCCAGAAGGTGGTGCGCGACATCCTCACCGAGTCGGTCGAGCGCATCGTGGTCGACTCCAAGCCCGAGCACGACAAGATCGTCCAGTTCATCAGCACCTTCATGCCCAAGATGAAGTACTCCATCGAGCTCTACGACGAGGAGGAGCCGATCTTCGACCACTTCGGCCTCGAGGTGGAGATCAGCCGCGCGCTGGGACGCAAGGTCTGGCTCAAAAGCGGCGGCTACATCATCATTGAGCAGACCGAGGCGCTTACCGCCATCGACGTGAACACCGGGCGCTACGTCGGCAAGCACAACCTCGAAGACACCATCCTGAAAACCAACCTGGAAGCGGTCAAGGAGATCGCCTACCAGCTGCGCCTTAGGAACCTGGGCGGGATCATCATCATCGACTTCATCGACATGGAGAAGGAGGTGAACCGCGAGAAGGTCTACGGTGCCCTGGAAGAGGCGCTCAAGAGCGACAAGTCCAAGACCAACATCCTGAAGATCTCCGAGCTCGGCCTGGTCGAGATGACCAGGAAGAGGGTGCGCGAGAGTCTCGGTCGCATGATGTGCGAGCCCTGTCCGTACTGCGAGGGGCGCGGCTACGTGAAGTCCAAGATCACCGTCTGCCACGAGATCTTCCGCGAGCTGCGCCGCGAGATGCTCGACATCCGCGGCACCAAGGTGATGCTCACCGTGCACCCGCAGGTGGCCGACCTCCTTTACGACGAGGAGCGCCGCGGTCTCGAGGAGCTGGAGAAGAACTTCAAGAAGCGGATCACGGTCCGCGCCAAGCCCGGCTTCCACCAGGAACAGTTCGAAGTAGCCGTAAGTTAAATAAACGACCAGGAGAGAAGATGATTGGCACGCCGCTGAAAAATGGTGCGACGAGGATGATGCTTTTGGGCTCGGGTGAGCTCGGCAAGGAAGTGGCCATCGAGGCCCAGAGATTCGGGATCGAGGTGGTCGCGGTGGACCGCTACGCCGACGCCCCGGCTATGCAGGTCGCGCACAGAAGCCACGTGATCGACATGCTGAACCGCGAAGAGCTGGACCGGGTGGTGCGCCTGGAAAAGCCGAGCTACATCGTCCCCGAGATCGAGGCGATCAACACCGAGTACCTCCTGGAGCTGGAAAAGGAAGGCTTTAACGTAATCCCGACGGCACGTGCCGCCAACCTGACCATGAACCGGGAGGGGATCCGCCGCCTGGCCGCCGAGGAGCTCGGCCTCCCCACCGCCGCCTACCGTTTCGCCACCAGCATGGATGAGTTCCGCGAGGCGGTTGCCGCCATCGGCCTTCCCTGTGTCGTCAAGCCGATCATGAGCTCGTCGGGCAAGGGGCAGAGCGTCCTGCGCGACGCGGCGGACATGGAGCGCTGCTTCAAGTACGCCATCGAGGGGGCGCGCGGCGCCTCCAACAAGGTCATCGTGGAGCAGTTCATTCCCTTCGACTACGAGATCACCCTGCTCACCGTGCGCCACGTGGGGGGCACCAGCTTCTGTCCTCCCATCGGCCACCGCCAGATCGACGGCGACTACCACGAGTCCTGGCAGCCGACGCCGATGACGCCGTCGGTGCTGGCCGAGGCGCAGCGCCAGGCCGAGGCCGTCACCGGCTCTCTCGGAGGGCGCGGCATCTTCGGGTGCGAGTTCTTCATCACCGGCGACAAGGTCTGGTTCTCCGAGGTCTCTCCGAGGCCGCACGACACCGGCATGGTCACCATGATCTCCCAGAACCTCTCCGAGTTCGAGCTGCACGTGCGCGCCATCCTCGGGCTGCCGGTGCCGGAGGTGGAGAGCCAGGGGTGCGCCGCATCCCACGTCATCCTGGCCGAGGATGCGGCAGCAGAGGTGGGGTTCGAAGGGGTCGCTGAGGCTCTGGCCGTTCCCGGTAGCAAGCTGCGCCTCTTCGGCAAGCCCGACACAAGGAAGGGACGCCGCATGGGCGTCGCGCTCGCCTTCGGCGCCGATTGCGACGAGGCCCGCGCCAAGGCGGAGGAGTCGGCGCACTGCGTGAAGATCGTGAAGCGGTAAGGCAGCGCACCGGCCTAAGGGGCGGACGGTTTCTGTAGGGGCGAATAACTATTCGCCCAGCCGCGGTTGGCGGCACCAATGCCGCTGCGGGACGACCGCGCAGGTGGCGTCTGCCAAGGTGCTTCGTCTATGGGGGGCGAATGATTATTCGCCCCTACAGGTTACATGGACAAGGTAATGGTGGGACCAATTCTTTGATTGAACCGGAGGTGTTCCATGGTATTTGCCGCGAAAGTTTCCGAGATTCCTGAATTTGGCAAGAAGCTGGTGGAAGTGGGCGGGGAGAAGATCCTCCTGGTGAAGACCAAGGGGACGGTCTATGCCTGCGAGCACGAGTGCCCGCACCAGGGGGCGCCGCTGCAGGGGGCGCTGGTCAAGGAGGCGGGGAAACTGTCCTGCCAGCGTCACGGCTACCGCTTCGACCTGGTGACCGGTGCCTGCCCGGAACACCCCGAATGCGCACCCCTGAAGATCTACCCGGTCGAGATCCGCGGCGACGAGGTCTTCGTGGACCTCGATTAGCCTCTGCCACTCTCTCGGCAGGAAAAACGGGAGCGGCAGAAAAAAACCTTGACTCGAAACACTTTTCAAGATAAGTTTGACCGCTCAATTGTAAATCCAGAGTAAAGGTGGTGAAGTACATGTACGCAGTAGTCAAAACCGGAGGGAAACAATATAAAGTTTCCGAAGGCGACTTTCTCAAAGTCGAAAAACTGGAGGGTGCGGTGGGTGATACCATCGAGATCTCCGATGTCCTGATGGTTGGCGGCGATAAGGTTGTTATCGGAACACCTTTAGTGCCCAGCGCCTCTGTAGTCGGCAAGATTGTCGAGCAGGGCAAAGACAAGAAGATTCTGGTCTTCAAGTCCAAGCGCCGGAAAAACTCCAGGAAACTTAACGGGCACCGTCAACTCAGGACTATTCTGTTGATTGAGAAGATTAACGCCTAGGTAATATTCAAACGGCGGTGCGGCAGCCGCGATTCGTTGGGATCAGGGCCGCTACCGGCAGAAGGAGCAGAAAATGGCACACAAGAAAGGCGTCGGTAGTTCCAGGAACGGTCGCGACTCCGACGGCCAAAGACTTGGTTGCAAAAAGTTTGGCGGCGAAGCCGTCAAAGCTGGCAACATCATCTACCGTCAGCACGGCACCAAGATCCACCCGGGCAACAACGTGGGCCTCGGTAAGGATTACACGCTGTACGCCCTGATCGAGGGCGTGGTGAAGTTCGAGCGTCTGGGCAAGGACCGCAAGAAGGTCTCTGTCTACCCGGCCAACTAGCCAGCGCAGCAAGACGAAAGTGTGAAAGCCCGGAGCCGCAAGGTCCGGGCTTTTGCCGTTTGCACAGGATAAAACTTAATGAGTTTCATTGATGAAGTAAAAATTTACGTGAAGTCCGGTGACGGCGGTGCGGGGTGCGTTTCCTTCCGCCGCGAGAAGTTCATTCCCTTGGGGGGCCCCGACGGCGGCGACGGCGGCAAGGGGGGCGACGTGGTGGTGAAGGTTTCGCCGCACCTCTCCACGCTGCTCGACCTGCGCCAGCATCCGCACCAGAAGGCCGGCCGCGGCAGAAACGGCATGGGTAGCGACCGACACGGCGCCAACGGCGACGTCAAGGAGATCCTGGTACCGCAGGGGACCGTGATCAAGGACGCCGAGACCGACGAGATCCTGGCGGATCTCACCGAGCCGGATTCCTCCATCGTGCTCCTGAAGGGTGGACGCGGCGGGCAAGGCAACGCCCGCTTCAAGACCGCCACCCACAAGGCGCCGAAGTTCGCCCAGCCGGGCGAGCCGGGCGAGGAGCTGTGGATCCGTCTGGAGCTGAAGCTCATGGCCGATGTCGGCCTTTTGGGTATGCCCAGCGTGGGCAAGTCCTCGCTGATCAGCAAGATCTCCGCGGCGCGCCCGAAGATCGCGGAATACCACTTCACCACGCTGAAGCCGAACCTCGGCGTGGTCAAGTACAAGAACTACCGCTCCTTCGTAATGGCCGACATCCCGGGCGTGATCGAGGGGGCGAGCGAAGGGGCGGGGCTTGGGCACCGTTTCCTCAAGCACCTCGAGCGCACCGGGCAGCTTTTGCACCTGCTCGACCTCTCCTGGATGCCGGACCGCGATCCCATCGCGGAGTACGAGGCGATCAACCGCGAACTGGCTCTCTTCAACCCGGAGCTGGCCGAGAAGCGGCAGACCGTGGTGATCAACAAGATCGACCTGCCGCACGTCAGGGAGAACCTGGAAAAGGTGCTTCCCTACTTCGAGGAACGCGGCATCAAGGTTTTCCCCATTTCCGCGGCAACCGGTGAGGGGATTCCCGAACTGCTGGACGACATCGCCTTGAACCTTTGGGGCGAGCCGGACGAGACCTGGTAACAACAGAAAAGATACGTGGTGCACAGAGGGGGAGGGCCGACAGGCTGCTCCCCCTTTTTATTGGCCTGGTCTGCCGCCGGCAGGGACCACGGGCAAAACCGGCAATCCGGAAAAGACATGGTAGACTAGCGTTTGTGTTTTTTAATAATACACCGGACAGAGGATCGGATTGTTCCAATAGCATTGCTGCGGCGCGGTTCCCACTTCATCAGGAGGTCGGGCATGTACCGAATGATCCAGCTGGAATCACTGATACCGGAAACACTGCCGGGGGTAGCCCTGTTCATCAAGCACGGCGACAACCATGTGCTGTACAAGGACCCCAAACTCTCATTCACCCAGGGCGACAAGGAGCGGCTACTCGACAACAATGTGAAACATCTCTTCGTCAAGGCTGCCGAAATGTCGACGTACAACCAGTATGTGGAGGCGAATCTCCCGTTGCTGCTCGGCGATGACAGCATCGAACCGGAGCTCAAGCAGAACATGCTGTACCAGGCATCAGTCAATTACGTGCAGGAGATCTTCGACAGCCCCGCCATAGCTATCAAGCAGAACGTTGATCGTTGCCGGAACCTGATCAAGCACATCCTCAACGACGTGATGAATTCGAACGGGGTGATGCCGGCGCTGAGCAGCCTGGTTGACCATAACGCCTACACCTACGTACACTCCGTCCAGGTCGCAACCTACTCGATTTCGCTGCACATAAAGGAGTTCGACCTCGGCCGCGACGAGTTGATGGACGTGGGGATGGGGTCCCTGTTCCACGACTACGGCAAGGTCTACGTACCCAAGGAGCTGTTGGACAAGCCGGGAAAGCTCTCGCCGTCGGAGTTCCTGGAAGTGAAGAAACATCCCGTCTACGGCTACAGCACCTTGCGAGATCTGAAGATCTTCACGCCGGTTGCCCTCGGGATCGTAAAGCACCATCACGAAAAGGAAAACGGCAGCGGCTACCCCGACGGCCTCTCCAGCTACGACATCGCCAGGAGCTCGAAGATCACTGCCATCGCAGATGTCTTCAGTGCCCTGACCACCAACAGATCCTATCGTCAGGCGCTGTCAAAGGAGAGCGCCCTCGAAATCATGTACGGCGAGATGGACGGCTCCTTCGACCTTCAGTACCTGAACACCTTTAAGGAAACGCTGCACTAGAAAAGCGAGAGGGGATGAAAACGAGGAACGAAAGAGGCACCTGCCCAGCCCGCGGCACGGTGCCTCTTTCGTTGTTCCGGGAACTTGCAAACGTTGCCCGCGATCCTCCCTCCCCTCGCGGAAGGGGGCGAGGAAGGTGCCATCAATCCCGTTCGTTCTCCGCTCCCCTCTCCTGTAAAGGGAGGGAGAGGCGACAAACGACTGATCTCTCCGCATGATCCACGCCTGTACTTGCCGCAACACGAAACGGGAGGTTAGTCACTGCAGGGCGGTGTCGATGGCCTTGAGCAGGGGGCCGGGATAGACACCGATCACGAGAATCATTGCAGAGGCGAGGCAGAGGGCGAGGCCCTCGGCGAGGGAGACGGCACGGGGGGCGGGAGCCTGGCTGCGGTGCATGTAGAGTTGAGCCACTACCCTGAGGTAGAAATAAGCCGACGCGGCGGCGCTCAGGATGCCGATGATGGCGAGGGCGATGGATCCACCCTTGATGGCGGAGTAGAAGATGAAGAACTTGCCGATGAAACCTGCCGTCGGCGGTATGCCGGCCAGGGAGATCATGGCGAGGGCCAGCACGCCGCCGCGCAGAGGAGCCGTGAAGCCCAGCCCGGCGTAGTCGGTGACGAGCTCCCTTTCCTCGTCGATGGAAAGGGAGGAAATCGCACCGAAGGCGGCGAGGTTCATGGCGGTATAGACGGCACCGTAAAGGAGGACGGCTGCATAGCCGTCGCGGCTGCCGCTCAAAAGGGCGAGGCTCAGATAGCCCATGTGAGCCACCGAGGAGTAGGCGAGCATCCTCTTGATGTTCTGCTGCAGCAGCGCCGCCAGGTTCCCCAGCACCATGGAGAGCACCGACAACGCAGCCAGGGGGACGCGAAGTTCAGGCATCGGCGGGAACAGGGCCAACAATATCAGCAAAAGCGCGGCGGCGGCGACCTTGGAACTGGTCGAGAGAAAAGCGGAAACCGGCGCCGGGGCTCCCTGGTAGACGTCGGGCGTCCAGAGGTGCCCGGGGACCAGCGAGAGCTTGAAGGCCATGCCCACAAGGATGACGCCCCACCCCGCGGAGATGATGGCCCTGTTGTCCGGGCGGGCCAGGGCGCCGGAAAGCTGGAGGGTGCCGCTGCCGGTGAAGAGGAGGGCGAAGCCGAAGGCGGTGAAGGCCGCCGCCACCGCCCCCATCAGGAGGTACTTGAGCCCCGCCTCTCCCGATTCGGCCCGGTTCAGGTCCATGCTTACCAGGATGTAAAAGGCGAAGGAGACCGACTCCAGCGCGAGGAACAGGATCAGCATGTTGGTGGCGCAGGGGAGTACGCACAAGGCGAACAGGGCGAAGAGCACCGTGGCCGGGAACTCTTCTCCCTTGATGCCGCGGCGCTCGTTATAGCTGTGGGAGAGGAGCAGGGTCACGGCCGCCGCGAAGCAGAATACCGGGATCAGGAACCGGGCCAGCGGTGTGAAGCAGAGCCCCGAGACGGCCTGAGTCGACGCAGGGGTGCCGAGTGCCGCCCACAGCCCGGCCGCCGCCGAGGCGGTCACGCCGATGGCCGTGAGGCTCGCGGAAAGGAGCATCGGTCCGCATAAAAGCACGAACAGCGCCGCCCCCGCTGTGATCACGATCGGCATGATTGTGTATAGATCGGAAATGGTCATTGAAACTCCGAAGCTTAAAAGCTCAACACAGAAGACTCAGAGGTCTCAGAGATCCTCTGAGTCCCGGCGGTTATTTCGCAAGCAACACCTCAAGTGGTGTCTTGAACAGGTCCAGAACCGGGCCGGGGTGCACGCCAAGGTAAACGACCACCAGCGCCATCACCGCCAGCATACCCGCCTCTCTGGGCGACAGATCCTTCAGTTCCAGCGGTTTCTTCTCTTTGCCGAACAGCACTTCCTGGACCAGCCGCACCGTGTAGACAAGCGTGAGTATCGTCCCCAGGAAGGCGATCGCGGCGGCCAACGGCGCGACCCGGAAGGTGCCGACCAGGATGATCAGTTCGCTCACGAAGTTGTTGAGCCCGGGGACACCCGCGGAAGCCATGTTGAAGACGAGGAAGAAGAAGGAAAAGAGGGGGATCTTCCCCCAGGTGCCGCCGTAGCGGGAAAGATCGCGGCTGTCGGCCCGTTCCTCGAGCATGCCGACCACGAGGAAGAGCGCGCCGGTCGTTATGGCGTGGTTCACCATCTGCAGCAGCGCGCCGGAGACCGCAACGGGGCTCCAGGCGGCGATGCCGAGGGCGACGAACCCCATGTGGCTGACGCTCGAGTAGGCCAGCATCCGCTTCATGTCCCGCTGCGCGAAGGCGATCCAGGCGAAGTAGCCGATGCCGAGCACGGCCACCACGTAGATCAGCGGCGTGAGGGCGCGCGACGCCTCGGGGAAAAGCGGGAAGGCGATGCGGATCAGGCCGTAGGCGGCGGTCTTGGAGAGAAGGCTGCCGAGCATCAGGGTGCCGGCGACCGGCGCGTCGCAGTAGGCATCGGGCTGCCATGTGTGCAGCGGGAAAAGCGGGAACTTGATGGCGAAGGAAAGAAGGAACGCGGCGAAGAGCCAGAGCCCGATGTCGTGCGGGATGTTGGTGCGGACCAACTCGGGGAGCGCGAAGGTGTAGCTCGCGGTCTGCGCCCCGTGCATCAGGTAGAGCGCGATGATCGCCACCAGCATGAGCAGGGAACCCACGAAGGTGTAGAGGAAAAATTTGATGGTGGAGTACACCGGGCGCCCGGTCCCCCACACGCCGATGAGAAGCAGCATCGGGATCAGCATCGCCTCCCAGAAGAGGTAGAAGAGGAACAGGTCGAGGCTCAGGAACAGCCCCTGGACGGCGCCTTGCAGGGCGAGCAGCAGTGAGAAGAACAGCCCGCAGCGCTCCTTCACCCCCCAGGCGGAGAGGACGGCGATCAAGGTGATGAAGGCGGTCAGCAGGACCATTACCGCGCTGATGCCGTCCATGCCCAGGGTGTAACGGATCCCGAAGCGCTCGATCCACGCTGCATCCTGGTAGAGGAAGAATCCGGCAGGCGCACCCGCCGCTTTCTGCCCCGACAGCATGAGCGGCAAGAGGGAGAGCGCGAGTTCCGCCAGGCTGAAGGCGAGCGCGACCCCGCGCACCGCGTTGTCGCTGCGGCGGACCGCGAAGGTCAGCAGCGAACCGCAGAGCGGTAGGAAGACTAGCAGGGTGAGTATCGGGATGAGAGAAGTCATCGGCAGTTCCCGTGGCGCGCAGGCGCCGGTTACGTTACAGCGCGAGCCAGGCGAGGTACCCAAGAATCAGGGCCCCCCCGGCGGCGAAACTGATCAGGTAGACGGCGACCTTTCCGGTGCTCCAGCGTCCGAGCAGGCGCCCGGCGCCGCCCAGGCCGGACCCGAGGCCATCCACCGAGGCATCGATCACCCCGTGATCAACCCGTTCCCAGAAGAACCCGGCACAGGCCTGGTAGGGACGGATCAGGACCAGATGGTACAGCTTGTCGAAGTACCACCCTTGCGCCAGGAAGCCGATCAGCGCCGACGGCCGCGCCTGGGCCTCCCGCATCCGCTCGGCGCGCCCCTTTCCGTAGCGGAAGTACGCGGCTGCCAGGCCGAGCAGTGCCACGACCCCGGCCAGAACCTGCATCGCGATCTCCTGCTCGTGCGATACCTTCAGGAGGTCGCCTGCGGGAAGTCCCTCGAAGAAAGCGCTCAGGTACCCGCCGCCCAGGTAGGCGGGAAGGTCGAGCAATCCTCCGAACAGCCCGAGGATGGCGAGCGGGATCAGCACCAGCTGCATAACCGTGAGGCCGGAGCTGCGGTGCACGTGACCGTTGCCGCCGGCAAAGACCAGGAACACCAAGCGGAAGCTGTAGAACGCCGTGATCAGCGCCGTGAGCAGGCCGAGGAGGTACAGCGCCTGGTACAGCACTCCCCCCTTGAGCCAGACCGCCAGCAGGATGCTGTCCTTGCTGAAGAAACCGCCGGTGAAGGGGATTCCGGCGAGGCAGGCAGCCCCCACCAGGAAGCTCCAGAAGGTGAGCGGCAGCGAGCGCTTCAACCCGCCCATCTTGTAGATGTCCTGCTCGTGGTGCATGGCCGCGATGACGCAGCCGGCACCGAGGAAGAGCAGGGCCTTGAAGAAGGCGTGCACCAGCAGGTGGAAGGTCGCGGCGGTCACCGCCCCGGCGCCTACGCCGAGCATCATGTAGCCGATCTGGCTGATGGTGGAGTAGGCGAGGACCCGTTTGAGGTCGCGCTGCGCGAGGGCGCAGGTGGCGCCGTAGAAGGCGGTCAGCCCGCCGGTGACCGCGATGGCGGCGAGGGCGACCTGGGAGCCGCCGATCAGTGGCAGCAGGCGCGCCAGCAGGTAGACCCCGGCGGTCACCATCGTGGCGGCGTGGATCATGGCGGAGACAGGGGTCGGGCCGGCCATGGCGTCCGGGAGCCAGACCATGAGCGGCATCTGGGCGGACTTCCCCATGGCGGCGATCAGGAACAGGATCCCGAGCATGGTGATGACGGAGCCGGGCATGAGGAACCCCATCCCGTTCACCTTGGTGACGGAAAGGGTACCGAAGAGCTGGAACAGCCAGGCCAGCGCGATCATCAGGGCCACGTCGCCGATCCTGGTGGTGATGAAGGCCTTCCTGCCGGCGTCGGCGTTGGCCGGGTCCGCGTACCAGAAGCCGATCAAGAGGTACGAGCAGAAGCCCACCCCTTCCCAGCCGAGGTACAAAAGCGGCAGGGTTTCGCCGAGGACCAGGGTCAGCATGGCGAAGACGAACAGGTTCAGCAGGGCGAAGTAGCGCGCGTAATCTTGATCCTCGCGCATGTAGAAGACGGAATAGACGTGGATCAGCCCGCAGACGAAACCGATCATGACCGTCATCGAGAGCGAGAGGGGATCGAGGTAGAGCGAGATCGGGATGGAAAGGTCGAAGCTCGTGAACCAATCGGCGAGGGTGATCACCTGGGGGGCGGTGTAGGCGGCGGCCGCAAGCACAGCGCAGAGGAAACTGCCCCAGACCGTGGCGCAGGCGAAGACCTCCACCAGCGTGCGCGGCAGCTTCCGCCCGGCCAGCGCGCAGGTAAGCCCGCCCAAAAGCGGGAAAAGGAGCATCAATGTGAGGTAGGTAGGAAGCATCATTGTCCTTATTGTTCCTGTCCCCGTCCAAATCCCCTCTCCCTTTGGGAGAGGGTGCCCGGCAGGGCGGGTGAGGGAGGTGCCAATGCGGCAGTGTCGCCACTACCGGCGCCCTCACCCCGCCCCTCTCGGGGAGGGAAAGAAAGGGCTATCCCTTCATGGAGTCGAACTGGTCGGTGTTGACGGTGTTCTTGCGCCGGTGCAGGTAAACGACCATGGCGAGCGCCAGCGACACCTCTGCGGACGTCAGTGCCATCAGCATCAGTGAGAACAGTTGTCCGTCGGCGATGCCCCAGTGGGCGGAGCCGCCGACAAAGGTAAGCATCACGGCGTTCAGCATGATCTCGATGCCGATCAGCATCATGATCACGTTGGCGCGCCAGGCGACCACGCAGCCAAGGCCCATGGCGAACATCAGGGATGCCACGATCAGCACGTGGGACAGCGGTACGCTCATCTGCGCCTCCCGAGGTAGAGCGCGCCCACCAGCGCGAAGAGGAGCTGCATCGAAACGACTTCCACGGCAACCCCGTACTGCTTGAACAGCGCGAAGGCGAACTGGCGCACCGGGATCTCGACGAAACCGGGAGGCACCGCCCGCAGGCGGGAGCAGAGGAGGACCACCAGCGAGCCGACCACCGCGCCCGCCAGGAGCAGGGCCGGCAGCCAATTCGTGAAGTGCGGCTGCGGGAGTTTCTCGGGGGACTCCAGTTCCAGCATCATGATGACGAACAGGAAGAGCACCATGATGGCCCCGGCGTAGATGATCACCTCGAAGGCCGCGATGAGCGGCGCCCCCAGGAGGTAGAACATCAGGGCCAGGGCGAAGAACGAGGTCACCAGGTAGACGATGGAACGTACCGCCTGCCGCGCCGTGATGGCGAGCAGGGTCCCGGTGAGGAGTACCGCCGCCAGTATGTAGAAAAGGGTCGCTTCCATTTCGCTCCGAAATAACTTTTGTGTCCGTCTGTGCCGCGTCCCCGCCCCAAAGGGGGAGTGCCGGGGAGGGGGAAGTCTTAAACCCGCACCTGCCCCGTGTGTGAGCTTTCCCTCTCCCAGAGGGAGAGGGAGGTGTCCCCTGAATTTCCTAGCCTATACTACGGCAACAGGCTTCTGGGGTCTGCAGGCGCCTGCTCACCTGCGCCGCTACCGCGCGGCTGCACCACACCGGTCCCGGCGTGGCGGTAGAAATTGTAATTGGGATCCTTGCCGGTGCCGTCGATCAGCAGGTCCTCCTTCTCGTAAACCATGTCGATGACCTGGCGCCTGCAGTGGAACATCTCGGGCGACATCTGGATGGCCAGGGTGGGACAGGCCTCGGCGCAGAGGCCGCACAGGATGCAGCGCGAGAAGTTGATGCGGAACCAGGCGGCGTAACGTCGGCCGTTCTCCCCTTCCGCCGCGGCCATCGAGATGCAGTCGACGGGGCAGGCCCCGGAGCAAAGATAGCAGGCGACGCAGCGCTCGGCGCCGTCGGGGTCGCGGGTCAGGACGATGCTGCCGCGGAAGCGCTCGGGCATGGCCCTGCGCTCCTCCGGGAACTGCACCGTGACCGGTTTCCTGAAGATGTGGCGGAAGGTGATGGAAAGGCCGGTCAGGATCTCTTTTATGTCGTTCAGTATGGGCATCCGTTCCTGCTCGAAGTGTCGTTGGTGCCGTAATAGATGCCGGCAGATTCATTTAGGGCCGACCGCGCGCTGTGACAGCGTAGGGAGGGCCGGGGCCCGGCAGGCAGCGCGGGCTGCCTGCCGGAAAGAGGTGTCAGTTGGGCCGTAGTGACTTCATCAAGACGTCGAGGGTTTGTCTGTGCTGGTTGTTCTCTGCATAGGCGAGGGCGGTGGTTCCGGAGTAGGACATTGCCAGCGGGTCGGCGCCGCTGTCGACCAGCATCTGCGTGGTCTGGGTGCAGCCGTAGTTCGCCGCCAGCATGAGCGGGGTGTGGCCGTCACGGTCGCGGGCATCGACCTCGGCTCCCCTTTGCAACAGCAGGCGTACCACGTCCGCATTGCCGTGCGCCGCCGCGAAGTGCAGCGCCGTTTTTCCCTTGTCGCTTCTGGCGGTCAGGTTCGCGCCCCGCTCCAGCAGGTCGTTCACCTCGGCCAGGTTCCCGGCCTTCGCCGCGTCCATCAGCGCGGTATGGCCGTTTTTGTCCACCGCATCCACCTGTGCCCTGAACCCTGCCCCCAACTCGACTTCCACGGTTGTTGTCATCGCAGTTCCTCCTTTGTGAGAATACATTGCCCAGTACAACGCCTCTTATCGTAAAGCCAGCCACCACCCGGTGACTAGAATGTTGAGAAGAGCAAGCGGTGTCAGGAACTTCCAGCCCAGGTGCATGAGCTGGTCGTAGCGAAGGCGTGGGAGGGTTCCCCTGACCCAGATGAACAGGAACGAGAATAATCCGACCTTGATGAAAAACCACAAGACCGGCGGCAGCAGTGGGCCGCGCCATCCGCCCAGGAAGAAGAGCGAGGCGAGCGAGCCCAGCGAGATGATGTTGATGTACTCCCCGACGAAGAAGAGCCCGAAGCGCATCCCCGAATACTCCGTGTGGAAGCCGGCCACCAGCTCCCCCTCCGCCTCGGGGAGGTCGAACGGGATCCTGCGGCACTCGGCCAGGATACTGACCAGGAAGATCGCGAAGGCGACCGGCTGGTACACGATGAAGGGCATCTCGGCCTGGGCGTTCACGATGTCGGCCAAGCTAAGCGACTTGGCCAGCATCACCACGGGGACCAGCGACAGCCCCATCGAGAGCTCGTAGGAGATCAGCTGGGACAGGCCGCGGATGCTCCCCAGGAGCGCATACTTCGAGTTCGAGGCCCACCCGCCGAGCGCCACGCCGTAGACCGCGATGGAGGAGAGGGCCATGAAGAAGAGCACCCCCACGTTCAGGTCGGCGATCTGCAGGTGCACCTGGCGCCCGAAGAGCTGTACCGGCGCCCCGAGCGGGATGATGGCGAAGGTCAGGATGGCTGGGATGGCGGCCATGGCCGGCGCCAGGGAGAAGAGCAGGCGGTCGGCGGCGGTCGGGATCATGTCCTCCTTGGTGAGCATCTTGATCACGTCGGCCAAGGGCTGCAAGAGTCCCAGGGGGCCGACCCGGTTGGGGCCGATCCGGTCCTGGATGAAGCCCAGGATGCGCCGCTCCGCAAGCACCAGGTAGGCGGCGCCGGTCAGAATGATGGCGTAGAGCAGCACGATCTTGCCGAGCATCAGCGCTATGTCGGTGGCAGTCCAGGTCATGACCTCATTCCTTCCCGCTTTTGCCTGCCCACGTACCCTCTCCCTCCGGGAGAGGGTACGTGGGCAGGTGAGGGAGGTGTCGTGTCAGTGCTATTGAACATGGTGGAGCGAAGTGGCGCCCTCACCCCAGCCCTCTCCCAAAGGGAGAGGGAGAGCGTGCAGATGCTGTCGGCGGGGCGAATAATCATTCGCCCGCAACGATCTCGAAAATTCGAATTCCCTCGCCCTCCGGGTCGAGGCTCCTCAGCGCGCTCCATTTCCCTTCCAAAGGCTCCACTACCGGCTCACCCCCAAGCCTCGCGATCAACTGCGCCATGACCTGCCAGGCGTCGCGCTCCGCCCCCCCGGGAACCTCTTCCCGGTGCACCCGCGGCGGATGCAGGGTGACGGCCTCGGTGGCGTTGCCGTAGTACTTCGGGTCGAGCCCTTTCAAGGGAAGCCCGGCCAACCTGCTGCGCTGGAAACGCTGGGCTCTCCCCTCGTAATTGATGGCGGTGCCGTCGGACTCCACCCAGGTGGTGGTGGGGATGAAGATGGGGCTTTTCGCCTCGACCGGTCCCCGGCGCCAGTCCGCGCTCGCCAGGACCTCCAATCCGGAGAGGAGCCCTTCAGGCACATCGGCCTCGAAGCAGACTACTCCCCGCACCTGCCGGGCAGCCACCAGATCGGCCAGGGGGGATGCCGCATGCTCCTGCGCGAGCAGTCCGGCGGCGAAGCCGTTCGCACCGGGCTGCAGCATGACCAGCTTGGCGCCGCAGGAGGCGATTTGTGCCAGGAGGTCGGGATCCTTCTTGCCGGCGCCGCAGATGATCACCCCTTTCCCCCCCTTCTCGAAGGGGACCTGGTCCAGCGACTCCACGGCCGTGTACTTGAATGGAGGGGTGTTGCGGGCCGGGATCGGGTCGCCGTCGACCAGGAAGATCTGGGCCCCGGCCAGGAAAGCCTTGCGCACCGACAGGGCCAGCATGGGGGCCTCCTCGATCAGGTCGAGGGCGTGCAGGGCGATCCACTGGGCCTGCTCGATGTCCCGCACATACGCGCTGTTCTCTTCGCGGAGCAGCCGGGCCGCCGCCACGCTCCCCTGCTGCTGGGCGGGATCGCCGAAGTAGCAGAGCCTGGCTCCCCCCGCGGCGCGGGCGAGCTGCGCCAGAAGGACCATGCCTTCCAGCGAGAGCCTCGGGGAGCCCACCAAGGCGAGGCTGTCGGCGCCGTTTTTGCGCACGAACTCGGCGATGGATTTGGCGGCCGCGTCGACGGCGACGTCGTCGCCGCAGGTGGCGCCGTCCAGGCGGGGTTCCCTTGGGCGCTGCGGGTCGTTGAGGTACCCCTTGTCGAAGCGGGCCCGGTCGCAGATGAACCAGCCGTTCACCTGGTCGTTGCGGCGCCCGACGATCTTGATGGTCTCGCGCTGGAAGTTCTGCGGCGAGGTGTTGCACCCAACAGAGCAGTGCTGGCAGATGGAGGGGGCGAACTGGTAGTCCCAGTAGCGGGCCCGGAAACGCCCGGTCTTGTCGGTGAAGACGCCGGTCGGGCAGATGTCGACCAGGTTCCCGGAGAAGGGAGATTCCAGGGGTCCCTCCTGAAACCTGCCGAAGTAGACCCGCCCGGCGCTCCCCATGACGCCGAAGTCGGTGCCCCCTGCGTAATCCTGGTAGAAGCGGGCGCAGCGGTAGCACTCGATGCAGCGGTTCATCTCGTGTTGGATCCCCTCGCCCAGGTACTGGTTCTGGAAGGTACGCTTTTTCCCCTGGTAACGGCGGTGGCTGTGGCCTCCGGCGATGGTGAAGTCCTGCAGCAGGCACTCGCCCCCCTCATCGCAGACCGGGCAGTCGTGCGGGTGGTTCAGCATGAGCCACTCGATGACCAGGGAGCGCATCTTCAAGGCCTCCGGATCGGTGGTGGAGACCACCATGCCGTCCTGGGCCGGCAGGGCGCAGGACATCTGGATTCCTTTGACCGGGCCGTCCAGGAGCTTCACCGCGCAGAGCCTGCAGGCGGCGGCGATGGCCAGGGCGGGGTGGTAGCAAAAGTGCGGGATGGTTATCCCGACGCTGCGGGCCGCCTCAAGGACGCTGGTTCCCGGCGCGACCTCCACCGGTATGTCATCGATGATCAGTTTGGGCATGTACCTTTATCTACCTCTTGCCTTCGAGCCGGCAGTCACCCCTTGAACGGGCACTTCTTCTTCGTGATATGCTCCCGCACCTCGTCCTCGAAATCCCGCAGCAGGCCGTCCAGAGGGGCCATCGCGCCGGGGGCGAGGGCGCAGAAGGTGTAGTTCAGATACTTCACGTGCTCGCGCAGGATGGTGATGTCATCTTCCTCGCCGCGCCCGTTCTCGATCCGGGTCAGGATCTCTTTCACGTAGGGAAGCCCTTCCCGGCACGGGGTGCACCAGCCGCAGGATTCCCGGGCGAAGAAGGTGATCAGGTTCAGGGTCGCCTCCACCAGGCAGTGCCCCTCGTCGAAGACGATCACCCCGCCGGAGCCGAGCCGGGAGCCCGCCTTGGCCACGGTTTCGTAGTCCATGGGGAGCGTCCAGTGCTCCGGCTTCAGGAACTGGGTTGAGGCCCCTCCCGGGATGCAGGCCTTGAACTTCCTGCCGTCGCGCATGCCGCCGCAGGCCCCGTCGATGATGTCCCCAAGCGTTGTGCCGATGGGAAGCTCGACGCAGGCGCGGTTCTTGACCGAGCCGCTCACGCAGAAGAGCTTGCTGCCGGCCCCCTCTGGGTTGAGGGCCAGACCCTTGAACCAGGGGGCGCCGTTGGCGACGATGGCCGGGACGTTGGCCAGGGTCTCCACGTTGTTGACCACGGTCGGCCCCTGCCAGAGCCCCTTCACCGCCGGAAAGGGGGGCTTGGAGCGCGGGTTGGGGCGCTTCCCCTCCAGCGCGTTGATAAGCGCGGTCTCCTCGCCGCAGATGTAGCGGCCGGCGGAGAGGTGCAGGTCCAGGTCGATGGAGTGCTCGCTCCCCAGGATGTGCTCGCCGAGCAGTCCCGCCTTCTTCGCCTCCTCGATGCCGCGCGCCAGGTTGGCCGCCGCCTTCTCGTACCCCTTCCTGATGAAGATGAAGGCGTGGCGCACCCCCAGCGCGTAGCAGGCGAGGGTCATCCCCTCGATCAGGGAGTACGGGTTGTGTTCCAGGAGCACCCGGTCCTTGTAGGTCCCCGGCTCCATCTCGTCGCAGTTGCAGATGAGCCAGCGCGGGCCGGGGAGGTCGCGGGGGACGAAGGACCACTTGCGGCCGGTCGAGAAACCGGCGCCGCCGCGCCCCCTGAGCCCCGAGTCCATGACGGCTTGCTGCACGTCGTTCGGGCTCATCCCGGAGAAGGCCTTCTTGAGGGCTTCGAAGCCCCCCTCCTCGCGGTACTCGTCGAACGTCACCACGCGGTTGGGGCGGTTATGTCGGAAAAGAGGGAGTTCCATGGTTCCTTGTCGGTCTCTGTCTTTCGCCCTGTGGCAGCGCGCTCATCCGCCCCTTCGGGCACCTCCTCCCAGGGGAGAAGGGATGGGACTCCCTCACCTCCGGGAGACGGCCGGGTGAGGGTGCCTTTACCTGTTGTTCCGCTCCATTTCCAGTATCTCGTCCACCAGTTCAGGCGTCAGCTTCCCGTACGGGACGCCCCCCACCGACATGGCCGGGCTGTCACCGCACATCCCCATGCAGCAGCACGGAATCAAGGTGAACATGCCGTCCGCGGTGGTGCCGCCGAGCCCGACGCCGAGCTTGTCCTTCAGGTGCTGGATGATCTTGTCGCAGTCGGCGCACCAGCAGGAGATGGAGTCGCAGACGTGGATCACCTTCTTCCCCACCGGGCGGCGGTAGATCATCTCGTAGAAGGTGGCCAGTTCCTCCACCTGCAAAGGCGAAAGCCCCAGGAGCGCCGCGGCCTCTTCCACCGCCTCGTCGGTGAGCCAGCCGTAGTGCGCCTGCAGCTCCTTCATCACGTCCACCGCTGCCTCGCGGGGGGTGAGGGCGGAGGCGACCCGCGCCTTAAGCGATGTTTTCAGCGTCTCGGGTATCATCCCCGGTTCTCTCCTTACAGTTACCGGTCCAGGTCCGCCAGCACGAAGTCGATGGACCCGATGATGGCCAGGAAGTCCGACACCAGCCAGCCCCGGCTCAACATGGGCAGCGACTGGATGTGCGGGAAGGTCGGGGTCCGGATGCGCATGCGGTAGGCGGTGTGCAGCCCGTCGGAAACGGCGAAGTAGCCGTATTCTCCCTTTGGTGCCTCGATCGGCGCGTAGCACTCTCCCTTGGGAGGGGACATGCCGCGCGTAGCGTTCACGAAGTGGTGGATCAGGGACTCTATGTCCTCAAGGGCGTCCCGCTTCTGGGGCAGCACGTAGCGGTAATCGGAAGAGATCCAGCGCCCATCCGGCATCCCTGCGGCGGCCTGCCTGACGATGGAGAGCGACTGGCGCATCTCCTCCATGCGCACCAGGTAGCGCGCGTAGCAGTCTCCCCCCTCGGCGGTGGCCACCTGGAAGTCGAAACGGTCGTAGCCGCAGTAGGGCATCTTCTTGCGCAGGTCCCAGTCGAACCCGCAGGCGCGCAGCATCGGCCCGGTGAGCCCCCACTCCAGGGCCTCGTCCCTGGTGATGGCGGAGACCCCCTTAAGGCGCGCCGTGAAGATGGGGTTTCCGGTCAGAAGCTTCTCGTACTCGGCAAGGCGCGGCGGGAACCACTCCAGGAAGGTCCGGAC
The DNA here is from genome assembly GCF_019063885.1 of Geomonas diazotrophica. Taxonomy (NCBI): domain Bacteria; kingdom Pseudomonadati; phylum Thermodesulfobacteriota; class Desulfuromonadia; order Geobacterales; family Geobacteraceae; genus Geomonas; species Geomonas diazotrophica. The sequence goes on from NZ_CP077684.1 coordinate 4,616,950, forward strand.
CTTGTCCAGCCACCCTGCCGGGAGGTCGTCCGCGACGCCACCGATCCTGAACCAGGCGGGATGCATCCGTCCGCCGGTGATCAGCTCCACGATGTCGAAGATCTTCTCCCGGTCGGTGAAGGTGTAGAAGACCGGGGTCATGGCGCCGATGTCGGCCGCGAAGGTCCCCAGCCAGACCAGGTGGTTGGCGATGCGGAACAGCTCGCTGAGCATGACCCGGATGTACTGGGCACGCTCCGGCACCTCGATGCCGCAGAGGGTCTCCACCGAGTTGACGTAGGCCAGGTTGTTCTGCACGCCGGCCAGGTAGTCGATCCGGTCGGTGTAGGGCATGTACTGGTGCCAGTTCTGCCGCTCCCCGATTTTTTCGGCGCCACGGTGGTGGTAGCCGATCTCGGTGTCCATGTCCACGATCTCCTCGCCGGAGAGCTTCAGGATGAAGCGCACCACCCCGTGGGTGCCGGGGTGCTGGGGGCCGACGTTCAGGATCAGCGTCTCGTCGTCGACGCGGTCGAAGAAGTCGCCACCGGGCAGCGACTTGCGCCCGCGCGCTTCCTCCGCCGTGTAGGGGCGCATTTCCGTGGCCCGGGAGGGGTGTTCCTTCCTGAGCGGGTGCCCCTCCCAGTCGGGGGGCATCAGTATCCTGGTCAGGTTGGGGTGTCCGGCGAAGCGGATGCCGAACATGTCGTAGGCTTCCCGCTCGTACCAGTTGGCGACGGGAAAAACGGAGGTGACGCTGGGTGCCTCGGGGTAGGCTCCTTCCAGTTCTGTCTTGATCCTGATCCTGCCGGGGGTGTCGAAGCAGGTGAGGTGGTAGTTGACGGTGAAATCGCGGAACCTGTCGCGGTCGCGGCGGCAGGATTCGTCCACGCAGGCGATGTCTTCCAGCCGCCGGAAGGGGGACCCCTGGCGCTCTTTCAGGTGTCTGAGCAGATCGGGCACCAGGTGGGCCGGCGCGCGGTAGGTGAGCATGTCGGAGGCGGCTTCGTCGCGGAGCACCTCGCCGCCGAATTTTTCCTGCAATTCCTCCTGCAGCCCGAACTCCGGGTAGGGGAGGCGGGGCTGCTTCGGGCGCCAAAGCTCGTCCGAGCGCGGCGCGGCGAAGTGCGGGTGCTGCATCGAGCTGCCGCGGATAGCGATCCCCTCCATGCCGGGGCCGCGGGTGTCGCGGGACTTGGTGACGCCGTCCACGAGGATGGGGGCAACGGTCCCCTGGGTTCCTCCCTGCATCCGCAAAACCGGGCGGGTGGGGCGTTCCTCGCTCCTGATCTTCTGCTGTAGCAGCATGAGCCCTTCCAGGAACGACTCCGGACGCGGAGGACAGCCGGGGATGTACAGGTCGACCGGCAGGATCTGGTTCACCCCCTGCACCACGGAGTAGACGTCGTACATGCCGCCGGAGTTGGCGCAGCTCCCCATGGAGATGACCCACTTGGGCTCGGCCATCTGGTCGTAGAGCCTGAGGATGCTGGGAGCCATCTTCTTGAAGACCGTCCCCGCGATCACCATGAGGTCGGCCTCGCGCGGGGTGCCGCGCAGCACCTCGGCGCCGAAGCGCGAGACGTCGTAGCGCGAGGTGAAGGAAGCCATCATTTCCACGAAGCAGCAGGAAAGACCGAAGAACATCGGCCAGAGTGAGTTCGCCCTCCCCCAGTTGATCAGGTCGTCCAAGGAGGTGAGGAGGACGTTTTCCGGTATTTTTTCGTCGTCCCTCTCGCTCAAGGTTGTTTACCTCGCATACGGATGGCGGACGGCCCCCAGTCCAGTCCCCCCTTCATCCAGAGCCAGACCAGCCCCAGCATGAGGACCACGATGAAGACGGTGATGTGCACGAGCCCCTGGATCCCGAGCAGGTCCCAGGCAGTGGCCCATGTCAGGATGAAAGAGCCTTCGACGTCGAAAACGATGAAGAAGATGGCGATGAGATAGAAGGGGACTCGGGACGCATGACGGGCGGACCCGGTCGGGACCACCCCGGATTCGTAAGGGATGTGCTTGTCGGCGGCATCTTTGCCTGAACCCAGGAAATAAGCCGCCGCCAGCAGGACGCCGATCAGCCCCACCGCGAGGGCTGTGTAAATGGCGAGGGGGATGAACTCGACCTGCTGTGCGGTGACTGGCATACCGGCCTTTCATTGAGAATAACAGGGGATTTTGGTACCCGTATAATCTAGCGTAGCGCTGCCGAAAGTCAATTAGTCCGCGGACGGTGATCGGATCATTAGATCATGTCATCATAATCTTGCTCTTCAGTATCAGGATCTCGAAAGCCATGGCCGCTTTCCCTATCAGCCTCTGTATTTCGGGAAGTTTCTCGTCGAGGGGCAAGCTGCCCCCGCCGACGTACAAGACGGCGACCACGCGCCCCATCATCAGCAGCGGCACCAGTAAATTGTTGAAGGGGGTACCGCCCCCGAGGGCTTCCATGATGGCCTGGTTGCCGGGGGTGGGGGGCATCGGCCCCAGGAAGAAGCTCTTGCTCTGGTTCACCACGTTCAGCACCGACGGTTCGTCCAGTGAAAGCTCCAGCCCCTCGAACTCGGGGACAAGCTTGTTGTCGACCCGTGCCATCCACCCGGTGGCGTGCCCGCCGCGCAGCAGGAAGAAGGCGACCCGTTTGAACTGGGGCCCCAGGTGGCCGGTGATCAGTTCCGCGATCCAGTCGCGGTCGTCCGCCTCGGCCAGCCCGACCAGGACGCTTTCCAACGAGTAATCCTGCTCCGGTTCCTCGATCTCCTCCTGGTACAGCTCGGCCACTGCCACAGGGGGCGGTGCGGCGGCCGCGGCCTGTTGGGTGGACGGTTGGCTCGCCGGGGGCGCCGCTGCCTCGGGTGCCGGAGACGGGGCGACTGGCGGGGCGACTGGCGCGGCCGTTGCCGGCGCCGTTGCCACCTCGGCCTGCTCCAGCACTTCCAGGCTCAACTCCTCCAGCATGGGAAGATCGAGGATCTCCTCCTCCATGTGAACGGGCCACTCTTCGAGCGTCGGTTTGGGCGGCGCTGGCTGAGGGGGAGCTGTCACCACCCGTGCCGCAGGCTTGGCCGGAGGTGGGGTGGGGGAATGGGCGGCATGGTGCCTGCTCCGGCTTCTGCTGCCCCCTTCGACGCTGATATAGCGCACCTCGCGCTTGATGCCGTAGTACTTCTCCAAGGCGGTCACGATGCGCAGTTCCGGCGCGATCACCGGTACGATGATATAGCCGGTCGCGAAGGCGATCTCGTCGATGGCGTGAAGGTCGGTGGGGTCCACCATGGCGAGGGTGACCTTACGGTTGTTGAGCGCTATCGGAATGGCTTTGTACTTCTTGACGTAGTCGAACGGGATGAGCTTGATGATGTTGGGGGGGATGTCGAGCAGTTGGCCCGGAGCGGCGTGGGCGATGCCGATCTTCTGGCTCAGGAACTCCGCCAGGTCCTGCTCGTCCAGGTACCCCATTTCCACCAGGTTGGTACCGAAACGTCCGCCGAATATGGCCTGACCTTTGAGCGTCTCATCGAGCTGGGCCGGCGTGATCTTCCCCGCCTGAACCAGCATTTCGCCTAACCGCATTTTTTCCAAGCTACCCTCCGCCAAAACATCAAATTACACGTGCAATTCATTGAACCAACGCCATGACGACGAGGGGGCGGCGCCGGTCGAAGCCTGCGCGGCCGACCTGCCGGAGTGGCAGAGAAACGACGTTGTTAATCAGGCGCTAATTTAGAGCCGCCGTAGGGCAATGTCAATAGCAAACGGCCGGTTGCACAGATCAGCAAACGTCGACGATCTCGTAGCAACTGCTTCCCAGTTCCACCTCGTCTCCCAGCGATTTCCCGATCAGCTCGCTCCCCAGGGGGGAGGCCGCGGTGATCACCAGTATCTCCTCGCCGTCGAGCTGCAGTTTGAGGCCTCCTTCCTGTGGGCCGATGAAGAAGGTCTTGGCTGTTCCCTCCTCGTCCTCGAGCGTCACCAGGGCGGTGAGCCGGATGCTGTCCCCTTCGCCGAAGGGGTGCAGGGTGAGGCGCTGGTACGCCTGCAGCGCGCGCTTCAGCTCCTGGGCCCGATTCGCCTGCCCTTGCGCGACGTATGATGCTTCCAGGCTCAGCGTGTCGTACTTGTTATCCGGGACATTTTCTTCGTGGATGGCGGCTTCGTGAGCGGTTTTGGCGGCATTGGACAAAACGGACAGATCCTGCGCCAGTCTTTCGATGATAAGCCGGTGCAGCCGGCTCTTTCTGGTGGTAACGATGGGAAACCTTCCTAAGGTGAATTGTCGTGCCGGCGTACCGGGACGTTTCGGGGAGTGCTTCAACCCTGGATCACCGGCAGCTGGCGTGATCATGTCCCTTACCCCGGCCGTTGCAGGGCACCGATAGTATAACGCGGGAGGGGATCTGTCAAAAGGAAGATGGTTACCTCTCCGGGTACCAGTTGATCCCGAAGAGGTGCATGTTGAGTCCGGGGTTCATATACCCGTTCAGGCCGGCGTTGGACATGTGCTGGAACCGGTAAGAAAGCGCGAAGGACGGGGTGAAGCGATAGATGAGGCCGGCATGGGAGATGAACTGCTCGATGCCGTTGTAATCTCTCCCGCCGAACTCGTCACGGCTGAGCACGGCGATGCTTACGCCGAGGTCGAGTTCGACGGAGTCGGGATTGCCGATGCCGAAGGCCGGGCCGACCGAGCCGATGAATCCGAGGTCGTCGCCGCTGGAAAGGACCCCGGCCGTCAGAGAAACCTGGGTGGACACGCCCCAACCACCCTTGCTGCGCAGGTTCCAGGGGAGCTGGTAGGTGGCGAAGGTTTCAAAGATTTCGGCGCCGTTGTCCCTGCCGTCCACGGCGATCCCCCCGCGCACCCCGAAGGGGCCCCAGCTGTTGGCGCACGCGTAGCTTTCTGCACCCAGAGACAGAGCGAATGCAATCAGCAGCAGGCAGCAGATCCTTGTCATGGCGGGCTCCGAGTGAGGTGTGGTTAACGATGTAACATTTAAGCTGCAATTTTCTGAAATTCAAGCGGCTGGGTGCAGATCTCATCGTTGAGATTCCGCTCTCCCGCGACGGCCGGCGGGCGGTGGCTGATACTGTCGCTTGCGGAAAAGTAACGCCGGATGTACTATTTAATAGGCCCTGTAAGGCAGAATGAGGCAGGCAGGAACAAGCCCGAAGGAGGTGGCCATGAAAGGATACCAACTGGTAAAGGAGATCAGAGAGGCGAAGAGTGCTCACCCCGACGGTGTATTCATCAAGTGGTGGCGCAATGAGGAGGACTTCATTGACTTCGACCTGCTTGACAGGTTCCTGCAGAACCTGAATGAAAGTGAGAAGATCGACGGTTTCGAGTTGATCAATGAAGACGAGATGTGGCGCACTCTCGAAGCCCGCTGCCAGGGCAGAGTGTTCAAAGAGAAACGTGATGGGGACTGGGTGCTGCGTTGGACGCCGCCGCCCAACAGGAAGGTCGAGGAATCGGAAACAGAGTATCCGTACACAGCCGAGTCAATGGTGAAGATCCTGGACAGTGAAACGAACTACAATTACGTCGATTAAGCGGGTGGCCTCGGAACGGCCGGCTGCACAGGGAAAGAAGAGAGGGGCGAAGGATTTCGCCCCTTTTCTTTTGCCTAGCGACCTTTGGCGAGCATCTTGAAGAAATCCAGAACCTTGTCCGGGTGTTCCGAAGCCTTGGGCACCTTGGGCCAGTGTTTGATGACGATCCCGTCCGGTGAGATCACCACGGTGGAACGGATGGTGCCCATGGTGGTTTTGCCGTACTGGACCTTCTCGCCGAAGGCACCGTAACTTCTCATAACGGAGGCGTCCGGGTCGGAGAGGAGGGTGAAGGGGAGCTTGAAGTCGGCGATGAACTTGTCGTGAGACTTCATGGAATCCTTGGAGACCCCGACCAACACCGCTCCGAGCTGCTCGAAGAGCGGGTGCAGCTTGGCAAAGCCTACCGCCTCCGCCGTGCAGCCAGGGGTGTTGTCCCTGGGGTAGAAGAAAAGAACCAGGAGCTTTCCCCGATAATCTCCGAGTGTGTGCGCCTTCCCGTCACTCCCCTGAAGTCTGAAATCGGGGGCATTTTGTCCTTCCAGAAACATAGCTTCATCCTCCTTTGACGTGCTTCTCATTAGCCGATAAACCATAGCAGAATGGCTGTAGTTCGCAAGAGGCATGACGCCTTGTCACCGGCTGATATTCGGGGTATGCTGCCGCTGGTCAACTGGAGGGGGGAACATGGGCGGTATCATGGAGGCGGCAGCGGACCCTGGAAGGTGGCACCACTTCGCGGGGGTGTTGCTGGTGATCGCGCTGGCGGTATTGCAGGCGCGGGTGGGTAGGGCAGGTGCCTTTTGGCAGATCTGCTGGGCGCTCCCCGGGACGCTGCTGCACGAGTTGTCGCACCTCGTGGTCGCCGCCGTCACCGGGGGGCGGCCCGTAGGGTTCAGCATCATACCCCGCCGGGATGGCCCGGGGCGTTGGGTGCTCGGCTCGGTTACCATCAGCAGCCCGGGACCGGTTTCCGCGCTTCCCTCGGCGCTGGCGCCGCTTATGTTGAACGTCATCGCCTATTACCTGTACCTGGGGTGGAGTACGTGGTTTCCTGCTGATCTGCCACACACCCTCCTGATGTACGTCGCCATTTATGTTTTCAGCTACAGCTCGATACCGTCAGGGCAGGATCTGAAGGTCGCCTTTTCGAATCCGGCGGGTGTGGCGCTCTATGGTGGGGTTTTGGGGTTGTGTTTGTGGCGGTGGAGGCTTTAAGAGCGGTTGCGGTTTTGGGTTCGGTAACGCCCGCCCCACGACGTGGGCGGGCTTTTTTCACCAAAAGACGCGGGTGTCACAGCGACGCGGCTAATCTTTCGAACTCTTTCTTCGAGCGTACGATGCAATCCTCGACGGCCATCCCGGCGAAGTAGTTGCCGGTGACGTAGAGGTTGCTCCCCTGGACCAGGCGGTCGATCTGGTCGGTGAGCGCCTTGTGCCCCACCACCGGGGAGGGGAGCTGGCTCTCCCGCTGCACCACCTGCTCCAGGTCGTCGGTCTGCACCTGCAACACGGACGCGATCCGTTTCAGCTTGGCTTCCAGGGACACCTTTCCGGCTTTGTAGTGGAAGCTGAACCCGCGGTAGCTGTCGTGCAGCACGGTGTCGCGAGAGACGGCGGAGTAGAACTCCTCGCCGGTCGGGATCAGACCGGCCATAAGGGGCAGCTTCAACTTGCTCTTCTGTACGGCGAACCCCACGCTCTCGATGGTCTCGAGCTTGATCTGAGTGAGCACCTTTGAGAGCTCCGGCGCGATCTCCCCGGCGAGTTTGGCGCTCGCGGGGGGAGGGGCGGCCAGGGTGAGCCGAGGCGCCTGGTACGCGGTCCCGTCGGCCAACTCCACCGTATAAACGTTCGCGTCCTTGGAGATGCGGGCTACCTCTGCGCCGGTTTGCAGGGTGACCCGGTCCGCGACGGCCAGCTTGTCGATGACGCTGTTCAGCCCCCCCTGCAGGGTGAAGCTCTTGATGACGTCCTTTCTCCTGGGGCGCTTGTTGAACAGCATGTCGGCCGGGAAGTCGTCGGCACGCTGCGAGATGACGGCGTTGAAGGCGGGACCGAAGACCCGGTCGTAGTTCCCTCGGCCGACGATGCTGCCGTAATACGAGGCGACGCTGGCGCCGTCCTTCTTAAGGGTGAACAGCTTCCACGCGGAGCAGAACAACTCCGGGAAGGAGAGCTGCGAGGGGATGCTCTTTACCTCGTTGTTCACCAGCATCTTGAACGACACCTTCTCCCTGGGAAGGATGCTTGCCATCAGGGCATGCCTTTCCATGAGCTCCAGCAGACCGCCGTAGGAGTTGTAGCAGGTGTGGGCACCGAGCTCCAGCCAGAACCCGGCCGCGCTCCCCTCGAAACGATGGGAATGAAAGCAGCCGCCAGGCCTGTCGCTCTTCTCGAGAACCAGCGTATTCAGCCCCTTGGCAGCTGTATGGCTTGCGAAACTGAGACCGCTGATCCCTGCACCTATGACGATGGCGTCGAATTGCTTCATCTGGCAGCTCCTGTTTTTAAGGGTCGTTAATTCCAGCCTATATAAGCGCGCCTGCCGCGGGTTGTCAAGGTTTACAACATGTTGACAATGACTCAGTCAGCTATTACATTCTGTGGAGCTGAAACGAAGGAAATATGAAAGGGAACTAACATGGCGCAAAGAGATTATTACGAGGTGCTCGGCCTCAAAAAAGGCGCCTCGGCGGACGAAATCAAGCGGGCGTACCGCAAACTTGCGGTCAAGTATCACCCGGACAAGAACCCGGGCGACAAGCAGGCCGAGGAGCGCTTCAAGGAAATCAACGAGGCGTACGCGGTCCTCTCCGACCCCAAGAAGAAAGAGCAGTTCGACCAGTTCGGCTCCACCAACTTCCACGAGCGGTTCTCGCAGGAGGATATCTTCAGGGGCTTCAACGTCGACGACATGTTCCGCGATCAGGGCTTTGGCACCGACGACATCTTCTCCCGCATCTTCGGCGACGCGGTGCGGCGTCAGCGCGGCGGCGGCCGCGGCCGCCCCATGGCCGCCAAGGGAGAGGACTTCTCCATGGAGATCCAGGTCACCTTCCGCGATGCCTACGACGGCGCCGAGAAACGGGTGGCCTTCATGCGCGACGGCGCACGCGAAGAGCTGTCGGTGAAGATCCCGGCAGGGATCGAGACCGGCGCGAGGCTCAGGGTTGCCGGGCGCGGCGCGCCGGGGCGCATGGGCGGCCCCGCGGGGGACCTGTACCTCTCCGTGACGGTGGGCTCGGACCCCCTGTTCCAGCGCGAGGGTTCGGACATCGTGCTCAACCACGAGGTGCGTTTCTCACAGGCGGTACTCGGCGGGCAGATCGAGGCGCCGACCATGGAGGGGACCAAGAGGATCAAGATCCCGGCCGGCATCCAGTCCGGCACCAAGGTGCGCCTGAAGGGGCTGGGGTTTCCGGTGCTCGGGTCGCAGGCGCGTGGCGACATGTACGTGAGGATCGCGGTGCACGTGCCCGAAAAACCGACTGCGCGCCAGCGCGAGCTGGTGGAGCAACTGGCGGCGGAAGGGCTCTAGCTTTCACGGGCAGGCACCACAGTTCGAAATAAAAAATCCCCCTCGCCGTTACCGGGCGAGGGGGATTTTTTGTCTTTGGAAGCGGCAACTCAGGGCTGCTTGATGTCGATGCTGGCGGCGCTGCGCAGGTCCTTGACCCACTGGTTGAAGCGTTCGTCCGATTTTTTCTTGTAGAGCTGTTCCTCGATGGAGTCCTTCACCTCCTCGAATGGGCGCCCTTTCTCCTGGCTCTTCTGCTCCAGTTTGATGATGTGCAGTCCGGCCGGGCTCTCCACCAGCGAACTCACCTCGCCGGGCTTCATGGCGGCGACGGTGTTGCCGATCTCGGCAAGCATGTCGCTTCTCTTGAAGGTTCCCAGGTCCCCCCCGTCCTTGGCGGCCGCAGGATCCTGGGAGTACTTCTTGGCCAGTTCGACGAAGTCCTCGCCCCCTCGGGCCTTGGCCAGCACCTCGTCGGCGAGCTTCCGGGTCTTGGCGGCATCCTCGGCGCTCCCCTTCGGGTCCAGCTTGAAGAAGATGTGCCGCGCGTGGAAGGTCTCGCTGCCGCCGTAGTCGGCCCGGTGCGCCTCGTAGTATTCGTGCATCTCGCGCTCGCCCACCTGGATCTTGGAGCGCACCTCCTGGCTCATGAGCCGCATCCGCTCCAACTGCTCTTTGAGCTGCACCTTGTACTGCTCGACGGTGAGCCCCTGGGTGGCCAGCGCCTTCTCCAGCGCTTCCTGGGTCAGGTTGTTCTGCTTCTTGACGTCCTCGATGGCCAGGCGCACGTCCTCGTCGCTTACCTTGATGTCGAGTTCGCGGATTTTCTGCTCGACCAGTTTACGGTCCACCAGGCGGTTTACCGCTACGCTGCGCAGCCCGGTCTTCTCGGAAGCCGGAAGTTTCTCGGTCTCCTTCTGGACCTGGGCCAGTTCCTTGTCGACGTCGACGCTGGTGATCACTTCGTCGTTGACGATGGCGGCGATGCTGCTGATCTGTTTGGCGTTGGCAAAGCTTGGGGTTGCGGCGAGAAGGGTAAGCAAGCTGCAGGCGATGATGATTTTGACCATGTGTTCTCTCTGTGGCCGCAGAGGCGGCGCTTGTGCAAAAACGGCCGGGACTAGCCCGGCCGTTTGTTTATTCTGTTGCTGCCTGAATGATTGCGCTTACTTGGCCTGTGCAGGCTGGGCCGGCTGTGCGTCGGCCGGATGGGTCGCGCCGCCTTTGGCGCCTTCACCGCCGAGTTCTTTCAGGGCATCTTCCTTGAAGGAGATCTTCGCCTGCTTCTTCAGGTCATCCTTGAGCTTTTTGAAGGTCTCCTGCTGCTTGGCGGGGGCCAGGGCCGCCTTGATCTCGTCCTTCGCCTCGTCCAGGGTGCGGACGCCGGCCGGACGGGAACCGGTCTTCTTGATGATGTGGTAGCCGAACTGGGTCTTCACGATGCCGGAGGTCTCGCCGTCCTTGAGGCCGAAGGCCACCTTTTCGAAGTCAGGAATCATGGAGCCTTTGCTGAACCAGCCGAGGTCGCCCCCCTTCGGGGCCGCGCCGTCGATGGAGTTCTTCTTGGCGAGTTCCTCGAAGCTTGCGCCACCCTTGAGCTGCTTCTCGATCTCCTTGGCCAGCGCCTCGGACTTCACAAGGATGTGGCTGGCCCTGATCTGGGCGTCGGATTTGAACTTGTCCTTGTTCTTGTTGTAGTAGTCCTGCATCTCGGCGTCGCTCACCTTGGCGGACTCCTCGATCTTCTTCTTGAGGAACGCCTCGACGATGACGCGCCTCTTCAGATCCTCGAGCTTGGCGGCCACTTCCGGGCTCTTGTCGATGCCGTCTTTAGCTGCCTGCTGCAGGATCAGCTCGCGCACCACCATGGTGTCGACCATCTCCTTCTTCCCTTCCGGGGTTTCGGTCATGGGCTTGAGCTGGGGAGGAAGGGCGGCCTGCTCCTTGTAGAAATCTTTGTCGGTGATGTTGGCGCCGTTCACCTCGGCGAGGACGATCCCTTTACCCGGACCTTCCTGTTTCGCCCCGGTGGCCTCCTGCTGCTTTTTGCAGCCGGCAAAGGCAACGCTGAGCGCGATCAAAAGTACTGCGGTGGTTTTGCTGAAGTGCACGATTGGCTCCTTTTGTAATTAGCGTAAATTTATTCCAATCCGGGGAACGCTAGCATATCACACTAGGCATTTCAAGACATTTCTGGCCTCCGCCAGCACCCCGTCGAACGAGCAGTCGGCGACCCGCACGTAAAGCCGGAAGTCCGGCGTAAACCTGTATTTTCCTTTCTCTTTCCGCAACAACCCGGTGATGGCGTCCGGTGAGACCGGCGTCCTCTCGTGGAAGGCGAGCGAGAGCTCGTTGCCGGAGTACTCGATCTCCTTCACCAGGAGCCGTTTCAGGGCGACGCGCAGGCGCATCACCTCCAGGAGGTAGAGCGCCGCGACCGGCAGCGGCCCGAAGCGGTCCGCCAGCTCTTCGCGGATGTCGTCGACCTCCGCCTCGTCGGCGGGCTGGGTCAGCTTCTTGTAGATGAGCAGGCGCTGGTTCGGGTCCCGGACGTAATCCTCCGGGATGAAGGCCGGTACCTTGAGCTTGATCTCCGGTTCCACCCGCTCGGGGAGCGCCTCCCCCTTGAGGGTCCGCACCGCCTCGTCCAGGAGCTCGGTGTAGAGCTCGAAGCCGACCGCCGCGATGTCGCCGCTTTGGCGCGCCCCCAGGAGATCGCCGGCACCGCGGATCTCCAGGTCGTGGGTGGCGATCCTGAAGCCGGCCCCTAGTTCGGTCAGCTCCTGGATGATCTTCAGCCGCTCCCGAGCATCGGAGGAGATGGAGCCCTCCCCGGGAATCAGCAGGTAGGCATAGGCGCGGGTCTTGGAACGGCCGACCCTGCCGCGCAGCTGGTAGAGCTGGGAGAGCCCGAAGGTGTCGGCGCGGTTCACGATGAGCGTGTTGGCGGTGGGGATGTCCAGGCCGCTTTCGATGATGGTGGTGCACAGAAGGAGGTTCGCCTCGCCGTGCATGAAGGAGAGCATCACCTGCTCAAGTTCCTTCTCCGCCATCTGTCCGTGCCCCACGGCGATCTTGGCCTCGGGGACGATGCGCCGTAACTCCTCGGCCATGGCGCCGATCGACTGCACCCGGTTGTGCACGAAGAAGACCTGGCCGCCGCGGCGTAGCTCGCGCAGGACGGCCTCGCGGATCAGTTCGTCGGAGGAGCGGGAGACGAAGGTCTTGATGGCGAGCCGGTCCACCGGCGGGGTGTCGATGATGGAGAGGTCGCGGATCCCCATGAGCGACATGTACAGCGTGCGCGGGATCGGCGTCGCGGTGAGGGTGAGGATGTCCACCACGGCACGGAACTGCTTGAGCCTTTCCTTGTGCGCCACCCCGAAGCGCTGCTCCTCGTCCACGATCAACAGCCCCAGGTCCTTGAAGACCACGTCCTTTTGCAGGAGGCGATGGGTGCCGATCACGATGTCGACCTCCCCCTTCTTCACCCCCTCAAGGATCTGTTTCTGCTGCTGCGGGGTGCGAAAGCGCGACAGCATCTCCACCCGCACCGGGTAGTCCTTGAGCCGCGCCGCGAAACTCTCGGCGTGCTGCTGGGCCAGGACCGTGGTCGGCACCAGGATGGCCACCTGCTTGCCGTCCAGGGTCGCCTTGAAGGCGGCGCGCATGGCCACCTCGGTCTTGCCGTAGCCGACGTCGCCGCAGACCAGGCGGTCCATGGGGCGCTGGCTCTCCATGTCGGCGACCACCTGGTCGATGGCGGCCGCCTGGTCCGGGGTCTCCTCGAAGGCGAAGGAGGCCTCGAAGGCGCGGTACATGTCGTCGGCGGGGGAGAAGCGGTACCCTTCCTGGATCTCGCGGGCGGCATGGATCTTCAATAACTCCCCCGCCATCTCCTGGATCTCGGCGCGGGCCTTGGCCTTGGCCTTTTCCCACCCGGCGCCGCCCAGGCGGTCCAGCCTGGGCTCGATCCCTTCGGCTCCCACGTAGCGCTGCACCAGGTTGATGCGATCCACCGGTAGGTAGAGCTTGTCGCCCCCTGCGTACTCGAGGAGCAGGAAGTCCCCCTCCATCCCGGTGAGGCTCAGGTGCTGCAGCCCCCGGTACAGGGCGACGCCGAAGTCGATGTGCACCATGTGGTCGCCCGGCTTCAACTCCGCCAGCGAGGTGAGAAGCTGCTGCTTCCTTGCCTCGGAGAGGCCGCGCCGCTTCACCCTCTTGCCGAAGATCTCCTCCTCGGCGATCACCACCAGGCGCTCCTGCTCGAGCCGGAAGCCGCGGGATATCTCGCCGATCAGGATCTCTACCCGGCCGGGGGGGCGGGCCGCGGCGGTCCGGAACGAATCCTGGGAGTGTTCCAGGGGGAGGCGGTAGTGCGAGAGGAGCTCGTAGAGCCTCCTGGCCTGCCCGGCCTGGTGGCAGGGGATCAGCACGCGGTTCCCCGCCGCAATCCAGGTCACCACCTTCTCGGTCAACGGGGCCAGCACCCGCTCCCCTTCCGGGTTGGTATCGAGTTTCAAGTCCTGGTTGCCGGAACAGGCGAACCGGAGCCTTTCGCCCCCTTCCCCCTCGATCTCCAGGCGGGGGAACTCCAGGCGACGGCCGCTGGAGAGGGCGCGCTCCAGGTCCTGCGCAGAGAGGTAGAGCTCGGCGGGGTCGCAGACGATGGCGTCGCGCAGCTCGGCGCGTTTCGCAGCGCTGTCCAGGTCCTCCCCGAAGCGCTGCAGCGCATCGGCTATGGCGGCGGGGTCGACCAGCACCCGGACGGCGCCCTCCCCCGCGTAATCGAGGATGGTCTCCAACTGCGGGTGGAACAGGGGCTGCAGGAACTCGACCCCGGGGGGATAGATGGCCTGCTGGAGCTGCTCCAGGAGCTCTCGGCGGCGGTCGGCGCCGATGCCCAGGTGGTCGCAGCGCCGCTTGAGCCTCGGGGCGAGCTCCTTCACCACCTGCTCGGAGAGGATCACCTCCCGCGAGGGGAGCAGTACCAGTTCCTCGAGCGGCTCCAGGGAGCGCTGGGAGACGGGATCGAAGAGGCGTATGGTCTCGACCAGGTCGCCGAAGAACTCGATGCGCACCGGCTGCTCCCGGTCGGGAGGGAAGATGTCCAGGATCCCGCCGCGCACCGAGAAGGTGCCGCGGTCCTCGACCAGGGGGACGTGGGAATAGCCGAGCTTCACCAGCTTTTCGACCAGGCCGTCCCGCTCCAGTTCCTCGCCGGTCACCAGGTACTGGCAGACCCCGCCCAGGGTGTCGCGCGGAATGACCCGCTGCAGGGCGCTGGCAACCGGGAGCACCACCGCCCGCGCCCCGCCGTCCAAGAGGCGTACGAGCGCGTTCAGCCGCTCGCCGACCAGGTCCGGGTGGGGCGATGCCGCCTCGAAAGGGGTGACATCCCAGGCGGGGAAGGGGAGCACGGCCTCCGGACGGGAGGCGAAGAAGCGAAGCTCGCGGGCGAGCTCGTCCGCGCTCTCCTGGTCGGCGGTCAGCACCACCATGGGCGGCGCGCCGTCATCGGCGAGCCGCGACAGGAGGTAGGCAGGCGCTGACCCCTCCAGCCCCGCCACGCTCACCTGGCAGGTGGGGGAGGTCAGTTTCTCGTTGAGCTGTTTCAGGTACTGCACTTCGGGCATGGTCATCGTGTCGGGGCGGGGCCTTTCGCTTTGGTGGGTGGAGCTCTTTAGCACCGGTTGAGCATAGCAAAAACGGGGCCGATTATCCAGACAGTTGGCAGGCAAAGTTTTTCCGGCGACCCCAAATAAAAGTAAAGAAAAAATGGGAGCTGCCGAAGAGCTTTTTGAAGCCTGAGGAGAACCGGCTGTGAGAAGTTTAATTAAGGGTGAGCCTATGAAACAAGAAGATGTCCTCCACTCCGACGTGATAAATTACTTCAGCGCGGAGTTTGCTGCACTAGAGGAACGCCTCAAATCGGGCCGGCTGGAAGACTACCGTGAACGGGTGCTGGTCAGCCGTAAGATCTCGGAGGCCGTGCACCTGCTCTCCCCCTACGTCCGGAGCGACCCCCGGGCCAGGCACCTGGTGAAGAACGCCGAGGCGCTCAGAAAGGAACTCCTCTCGGTGCGCTCCATCATCGCCAAGCAGTTGCTGCAAAAAGAGAAGCAGTCCCTCCTGCAGGCCATCCTCATGCGTAAGAAGGGGCGCCGGCCCGACGAACTGGCCGGTTGACCGCAGCGCACTGGTGCCGGGTCCGGCCCACCGTTGCTGCTTGGGTGGCCGGCGTTTTACGTCCCCCTGAAGAATTCGCTTTACAATTAATGCGGCGTGTATTATATATCTCCTCCTTGTTGTGGAGAGATGTCCGAGTGGTTGAAGGAGCACGCCTGGAAAGCGTGTGTACGTTAATAGCGTACCGAGGGTTCGAATCCCTCTCTCTCCGCCATATTTACATTTACCCTTTGCGGATAGACCTGATAGCTGGGTCCCGCGCAACGGAAGGTTATGAACCCCGTCAGGTCCGGAAGGAAGCAGCGGCAGTAACCGCCCCCGTGTGCCGCGGGGTAGCCCAGCTATCAGCTCTTTCCGCAACCCCCCGCCCGCCCCACGCCCCGCACGAACCATGAACCACGTGATGCCATAGAGGTACGCCGCCTTGTCCTATCTTGTCCTTGCTAGAAAATGGCGCCCCCAGACCTTCAGCGACCTGGTCGGCCAGGAGCATGTCAGTCAGACCCTGAAAAACGCCATCGACGGCGGCAGGGTGGCACACGCCTTTCTCTTTACCGGCGCCCGCGGGGTCGGCAAGACCAGTTCTGCGCGCATCCTGGCGAAGGCACTCAACTGCGAGAGCGGCCTGACCGTGGAGCCGTGCAACACCTGCTCCACCTGCCTGGAGATCACCGAGGGGAACTCGGTCGACGTCTTCGAGATCGACGGCGCCTCCAACACCGGCGTCGACGACATCAGGGAGCTGCGGGACAACATCAAGTACCTCCCCTCGCGTTCGCGCTACAAGATATTCATCATCGACGAAGTGCACATGCTGACCACCAACGCCTTCAACGCGCTTTTGAAGACGCTGGAGGAGCCGCCGCCGCACGTCAAGTTCATCTTCGCCACCACCGAACCGCACAAGGTCCCCATCACCATCCTGTCGCGCTGCCAACGCTTCGACTTCAAGCGGATCGCGCTGCCGCGCATCGTCTCGAGGCTGCGTTTCATCGTGGACCAGGAGGGGGTGCAGGTATCCGACGAGGCGCTCTCGGTCGTGGCCAGGAAGGGGGACGGCAGCATGCGCGATTCCCTCTCCACGCTGGACCAGGTGCTCGCCTTCTGTGGCAACAGCGTCTCCGATGCCGACGTGGCCGCGCTTTTGGGCGTGGTGGACCGGCGCCTGATCATGGACGGCTGCCGCAGCGTGCTCGAGGCTGACGTCAAGGGGGCCCTCGGTATCGTGGCCCAGGTCGATTCCTTCGGCTACAGCATGCGCCAGTTCTGCCAGGAACTGATCAACCAGTTCCGCAACATCGCCATCCTGAAGGCGGTCGGGGAGCCGGGTGACCTGCTGGAGCTCTCGGACGCCGAGCTGGGAGAGCTGACCGCGCTGGGGGGGCAGGCCTCGGTCCAGGACCTGCAGCGCCACCTGGCCATCCTGCTCAAGGCCGAGGCCGAGATGGCGCACGCGGGCTTTCCGCGCCTGATCCTTGAGATGGCGCTGATCAAGATGGCGAGTCTCGCCCCGGCCATCCCGGTGCAGGACCTGCTGGCGCGCCTCGACGCCCTGGAAAAGGGGGGACCGTTGCCGCCGCGCGCCGAAGCGCCGCGCCCGTCCTCCCCCGCGCCGCGCCCGGCACAGCAGTCGGCGCCGCCTCAGCAGCAGTCGCCACCCTCCCGCCCCGCCGCAGCTCCCGTTGCGGCAGCACCGGTGGCGGGAGCCCCGCCGCGCCCCGCCGCGGAGCCGCAGGCGGCACCGCCCGCCTTTGCCTCCGGCGGCGACCTCTGGGGAGGCTTCGTGCAGGCGGTCAAGGCGAAGAAGCCGATGCTCGGTGGCGCGTTGGAAGAGGTCTACCCGGTCAAGGTGGCCCAGGGCGTCCTGGAGATCGGCTGCCTGCAGGGCTCCTTCCAACTGACCCGGCTGCAGGATCCTGAGCAGATCAACGAACTGAAGAGCCTGGCCCAAGGCCATTTCGGCGTCCCGACCCAGGTCAAGGTGGTCGCGCTGAGCGGGCCTCCCTCGGACGCCGCCCCGACCCTGTCGGAAAAAAAAAGCCTTGAAGACGCCGAGCGAAAGGCAGTCCTGAGGCGCGAGGCGGAGGAGCATCCGCTGGTAGCCGTGGCGGTGGAGCTTTTCGACGGCGAGATCGCCGAGGTGCAGGAACTTCCGCAAAAAGAAGCGGCAAAATCATAACAATGTTCCGCGGTACGCTGCGACAATAAAGTAAAATTGGAGGATACGATGTCTAAAGGTTTGGCGCAGATCATGAAGCAGGCGCAGATGATGCAGCAGAAGATGGGCAAGCTGCAGGAGCAGGCGGCGGAAAGAACCGCCGAGGTGACCACCGGCGGCGGCGCGGTAACGGTGGTTGTCAACGGCAAGAACCAGGTGCTCTCGCTGGTCATCAAGAAGGAAGCCGTCGACCCCGAAGACGTGGAAATGCTGCAGGATCTGGTCATCACCGCCGTCAACGAGGCCCTCAAGAAGGTGCACCAGGAGATGAGCGAGGAGATGAGCAAGATCACCGGCGGGCTGAGCATCCCCGGCCTTTTCTAGAGGTCCCCGGCTATCGCAGCAGATGGATGAAAGAGAGGGTGCACGCCGTTAGGTGTGCACCCTTTAATTATCCAATTCTACGATCAAAATTTTTTTGGTAAAAATAACCAGTAAAAACTTGTTTTATCCATGGTGGGAATATGCTACATTTTTCGGGCTCGCTGACCAGGCTGGTGGGAGAATTGAAGAAACTGCCTGGTGTCGGTGAAAAAAGTGCCTTGCGGCTTGCCTTTCATCTGCTTAAATATCCCGGTAATATCGAGGCGTTAGCAGAGAGCCTCCTGCAGGTGAAGGAAAAGGTCCGTTTTTGCTCCCTCTGTTTTGCCATCACCGAGGACGATCCCTGCTGGATCTGCTCGGGGGAGCGCGACGGCGCCACGCTCTGCGTGGTGGAGGAGCCGCAAGACCTGCTGGCCCTTGAGAGAAGCCGCGCTTTCCGCGGCCGCTACCACGTGCTTCAGGGGGCGCTTTCACCGTTAAACGGCGTTACACCCCGCGACCTGAGGATCGCCGAGCTGATGCAGCGGTTGGAGGGGGGCGAGGTACGCGAGGTGCTGATCGCCACCAACTTCACGGTGGAAGGGGAGGCGACGGCACTCTACCTGACCAGGATGATCAAGCCGCTCGGGATCAAGGTGACGCGTCTGGCGCACGGCATCCCCATCGGCAGCGACCTGGAATACGTGGACGCGGCGACCGTGCAGCGGGCGGTGGAGGGGCGCTCGGAGCTTTGAGCCCCTTCGCGAGTGGGAACTAGAACGATCTTTTACCGTAAAGCTCAATTGGATTTTCAAACACAGGAGGAAATCAATGTCCCGCAGAATGGTAACAATCGACGGTAACACCGCGGCAGCACACGTGGCCCACGCCACCAACGAGGTGATCGCCATCTACCCGATCACCCCCTCCTCGGTCATGGGGGAGATCTCCGACGAGAAGAGCGCCCGGGGCGAGAAGAACATCTGGGGCACCGTCCCCTCCGTTTCCGAGCTGCAGTCCGAAGGGGGCGCCTCCGGTGCCGTGCACGGCGCGCTCCAGGCCGGCGCCCTCACGACCACCTTCACCGCCAGCCAGGGCCTCTTGCTCATGATCCCGAACATGTTCAAGATCGCCGGCGAGCTCACCTCGACGGTGTTCCACATCTCTGCCCGCGCCATTTCCGCCGCCGCGCTGAACATCTTCGGCGACCACTCCGACGTCATGTCCGCCCGTTCCACCGGCTGGGGCATGATCTGCTCCAACAACGTGCAGGAGGTCATGGACTTCGCGCTGATCTCCCAGGCGGCCACCCTCAGGGCGCGCGTCCCCTTCATGCACTACTTCGACGGTTTCAGGACCTCCCACGAGGTACAGAAGGTCGAGGAGCTTACCTTTGACGACATGCGCTTCATGATCAGCGACGAACTGGTGCAGGCGCACCGGGCACGCGCGCTGACCCCGGACCGTCCGGTGCTGCGCGGCACCGCCCAGAACCCGGACGTCTACTTCCAGGGTCGCGAGACCGTCAACGCCTACTACCCGAAAGCCCTGCAGATCGTGCAGGAGGAGATGGACAAGTTTGCAGGACTCACCGGCCGCAAGTACTCCGTCGCGGAATACGTCGGCGCCCCGGACGCGGAGCGCGTCGTCATCGTGATGGGGAGCGCCGCCGACACGGTCCAGGAGACCCTGGAGACCCTGAACGCTGCCGGCGAGAAGGTGGGTCTGGTCAAGGTGCGCCTGTTCAGGCCGTTCCCGGTTGACGCCGTCGCAGCCTGCCTCCCGGCCAGCGTCAAGAAGATCGCCGTGCTCGACCGCACCAAGGAGCCGGGCTCCCTGGGCGAGCCGCTCTACCTCGACGTCAGGACCGCCATCGGCGAGGCCATGGCGGACGGCAAGACCTCCTTCAAGTCCTACCCGATCATCGTGGGCGGCCGCTTCGGCCTGGGCTCCAAGGAGTTCACCCCGGGCATGGCCAAAGGGGTGTTCGACAACCTGAAGGCCGACAAGCCGAAGAACCACTTCGTGGTCGGCATCAAGGAGGACGTCACCAACTGCTCGCTCGACTACGATCCGAGCTTCGTGAACCCCTCCGCCGGTACCTACTCCGCCATGTTCTTCGGCCTGGGCTCCGACGGCACCGTCGGCGCCAACAAGAACTCCATCAAGATCATCGGCGAGAACACGGACAACAACGTCCAGGCCTACTTCGTCTACGACTCCAAGAAGGCCGGCACAGTGACCGTGTCGCACCTGCGCTTCGGCAAGGGTGAGATCCGCTCCCCGTACCTGATCGACCAGGCGGACTTCGTCGCCTGCCACAACTTCTCGTTCCTCGAGAAGTACGACATGCTGACCCGCGCCAAGGTCGGCGGCACCTTCCTCCTCTGTTCGCTCACCGACGACAAGGAGCAGGTCTGGAACTCCATGCCGGTCGAGGTGCAGCAGCAGATCATCGACAAGAAGCTCAAGTTCTACGTGATCAACGCCATCGCGCTGGGCGAGAAGCTGGGCCTTGGCGCCAGGATCAACGTGATCATGCAGACCGCCTTCTTCAAGATCTCCAACATCATGCCGCTTGACGCCGCCATCGCCTCCATCAAGGACGCCATCAAGAAGTCCTACGGCAAGTCCGGCGAGAAGGTCGTCGAGATGAACAACAAGGCGGTGGACGCCGCCCTCGAGAACATCTTCGAGATCACGGTCCCGGCGACCGCCACCAGCAAGATCAGGAAGCCGGCCGTGGTGGGCGCCCACGCTCCCAAGTTCGTACAGGAAGTGACCGCCCAGCTGATCGCCGGTCACGGCGACGACGTTCCGGTCTCCATGCTCCCGGCCGACGGCACCTTCCCGACCGCGACCTCGCAGTACGAGAAGCGCAACATCGCCGTGGACATCCCGGTCTGGGACGAGCAGCTCTGCATCCAGTGCGGCATCTGCTCCTTCGTCTGCCCGCACGCCACCATCAGGATGAAGGTGTACGACGCCGACAAGCTGGCCGGTGCACCGGAAACCTTCAAGTCCGCGGACGCCCGCGGCAACGAGTTCAAGGGGATGAAGTGCACCATCCAGGTAGCCCCCGAGGACTGCACCGGCTGCGCCGCCTGCGTGGCCAACTGCCCGGCGAAGTCGAAGGAGGACCCGAAGCACAAGGCGATCAACATGAAGTTCCAGGCGCCGCTGCGCGCCTCCGAGGCAGCCAACTACGAGTTCTTCCTCAACCTCCCCGAGACCGACCCGAGCCTCTTGAAGCTCGACACCCTCAAGGGAAGCCAGCTGGTGCGCCCGCTCTTCGAGTACTCCGGCGCCTGCGCAGGCTGCGGCGAGACCCCGTACCTGAAGCTCATGTCCCAGCTCTTCGGCGACCGCGCGCTCATCGCCAACGCCACCGGCTGCACCTCGATCTACGGCGGCAACCTGCCCACCACCCCGTGGGCCAAGAACGCCGACGGTCGCGGCCCGGCCTGGTCCAACTCGCTCTTCGAGGACAACGCCGAGTTCGGCTTCGGCATGAGGCTCGCCGTGGACAAGTTCAACCAGGCCGCGCTCGAGCTGATCGACACCCTCTCCCTCCCGGCGGAGCTGGTCGCCGAGATCAAGGGCGCCGACCAGAAGACCCAGGCCGGTATCGAGGCGCAGCGGGCCCGCGTGGCCAAGCTGAAGGAGATCCTGTCCGCTTCCGGCGACGCCGCGGCGAAGAAGCTCCTCTCCATCGCCGACTACCTGGTCAAGAAGTCGGTCTGGATCGTCGGCGGCGACGGCTGGGCATATGATATCGGCTACGGCGGCCTGGACCACGTCATCGCTTCCGGCAAGAACGTGAACCTCCTGGTGCTCGACACCGAGGTGTACTCCAACACCGGCGGCCAGGCCTCCAAGTCCACCCCGATGGGCGCCGTGGCGCAGTTCGCCGCCGGGGGCAAGCCGCAGGCCAAGAAGGACCTGGCCATGATCGCCATGGCCTACGGCAACGTCTACGTCGCCAAGGTCTCTCTCTCCAACCCGGCCCAGGTGGTCAAGGCGTTCATGGAGGCCGAGGCGTATGACGGCCCGTCCCTGATCCTGGCCTACAGCCACTGCATCGCCCACGGCATCGACATGGCCACCGCCGTCGAGACCCAGAAGCGTGCGGTCGCCTCCGGCCACTGGCCGCTGGTCCGCTACAACCCGGAGCTCGCCGAACAGGGCAAGAACCCGCTCGTCCTGGACAGCAAGGAGCCGAGCATATCTCTCGAGGAGTACGCCTACGGCGAGAACCGCTACCGCGTGCTGAAGAAGAACAACCCGGAGGCGGCCGCGACTCTCATGGCCCGCTCCTCCGAACTCACCGCCCGCCGCTTCGATCTGTACAAGAGGATGGCGGAAATGGACTTCGAGAAATAGGAAAGAAATCTAACAAAAGCGCTTGACAGGGGCCAGACCCGTGCATAAAATCTTTACCTGTGCCGGGGATGGTCCCGCAATCACGTAAAAGAGCAGTAACAGGAGATGTGGTAATGGCTAAAGGTGTAGTGAAGTGGTTCAATGACAGCAAGGGTTTTGGTTTCATCGAGCAGGAGAACGGCGAGGATGTGTTCGTACACTTCTCCGCGATCCAGAGCGAAGGGTTCAAATCTCTGGCAGAGGGCGATTCCGTAACTTTTGACGTGCAGCAGGGACCGAAAGGCCTCCAGGCAGCCAACGTAGTAAGGGTTTAAAGTCCATCCTTTAAACGACGAAAAGCCCCCGGGGGAACCCCCGGGGGCTTTTTTTGTTGCTTCTGACGGACCTGCCATCCTTTCCCACCTCTTTCCTCCCGCGAGGGAAGGGTGATGGTCATTCGATGCAGTTCCCCACCGACCCGGCCCGGCAGATGGTCTTGTCGGTCCACATGGCGCCGTCGAGCTTTGCGCCGGCGAGCCTGGTCCCCCTGATGCGGGCCTGGTTCAGAGAGGCGCCACGCAGGTCGGCCCCGGTGAGGTCGGCCAGCTCAAGGTCGGTCTCGGAGAGGTCGGCGCGCTCCAGGTTGACCGACTGCAGGTTGGCGCGGTTGAACTTGGCGCCCGACAGGTCGTAGCCGGTGAGGTTGAGGCCGCTCAGGTCGGTGCCTGAAAAGTCGCGGCTGCCGGCCAGCACCCCCTGGACCTCGGCCTGGGTCATGCGCCGATCCAGCACCTTGACCTTGACGGCAACGGCGCCCTTCCCGTTACCCTTCCCCCTCTTGGAGCTCTTCTTCTTTTTCAGCTTCCCCTTGGACCCCTTCTTGCCGGACTTCTTCTTGGAGACCTGCGCTGCCGGCTTGTCCGACTCCACCTCCCTGGCGAGCGCGGCCAGTTTCGCCTCGGCGGCCTTGAGCGTCTGCGCCTCGGCAGCGTTTTCCTTGGCAACATTTTCCTTGGCGGCAGGTTCCGGTGCGGTAGCGGCTGCCTGGGCGTGCAGGGACGGGACTCCCGCAAAAAGCCAGGCGGCCAGGGTGTACGGTGCGATATGCGATGCAAGATGGCGGTTCATGTGCGCCTCCGTGAAAATTTCCTCCCCGGGCGGGCCGAAGCGAATCTCACTCCCTTATCGGCAGCGTTTCAAAAAAACTGAAGAGAGTCTCCCTTGTGGTGCCGGTCGACTTCTCATTATAATGAAGCTGGCGCTGCAAAATGAACGGCGCATGTGCTATATTTTACTGCTGCGCGCTTGGCGTGCCTTCAGAGCCAAACAACGGGAGCATCATGGCAACGGACAAGATCATCGTAAAAGGTGCCTGCGAGCACAACCTGAAATGCATCGACGTCGAGATCCCGCGGGACCGTCTGGTGGTGATCACCGGCATCTCCGGGTCGGGGAAATCCACCCTCGCCTTCGACACCATCTACGCCGAGGGGCAGCGGCGCTACGTCGAGTCGCTCTCGGCCTACGCGCGCCAGTTCCTGGAGCAGATGGAGAAGCCCGACGTGGAGTCGATCGAGGGGCTTTCCCCGGCGATCTCGATAGAACAGAAGACCACAAGCAAGAACCCCCGCTCGACGGTGGGGACCGTCACCGAGATATACGACTACCTGCGCCTGCTCTTCGCCCGGGTGGGCAAGCCGCATTGCTACAACTGCGGGCGCCTGATCACCTCGCAGACGGTGTCCCAGATGGTGGACCAGATCGCCGCGCTTCCCCAGGGGGCGAAGCTCACCCTTCTCTCCCCGATCGTGCGCGGCCGGAAGGGTGAGTACAAGAAGGAGCTGGCCCAGTTGCGAAAAGACGGCTTCGTCCGCGTGGTGATCGACGGCGAGACCCACGACCTGGGCGAGGAGATCACCCTCGACAAGAAGAAAAAGCACGACATCGACATCGTGGTGGATCGCCTGGTGGTGAAGCCCGGCTTCGAGAAGAGGCTGGCGGACTCGCTGGAAACGGCGCTCTCGCACGCCGAGGGGATCGTCAAGGTCGCGCTCTCCGAGGACGACAGCCGGGAGATCAAGGAGGAAACCCTGCTCTTCTCTGAATCGGCCGCCTGCATCGAGTGCGGCATCTCCTATCCCGAGATGACCCCGCGCATGTTCTCGTTCAACAACCCCTACGGTGCCTGCCCGGACTGCACCGGCCTGGGCACCAGGATGTACCTCGACGAGGAACTGGTGGTCCCCGACCCTGGCCTCTCCCTGGCGGAGGGTGCCATCGCGCCGTGGCAGACCCGCTTTTCCGGGTGGTACCAGTTGACCCTCGAGGCGCTCGCCAAGGCCTACGGCTTCCGCATGGACGCCCCCTTCAAGAGCCTCTCCAAGAAGGCCAAGGATGTGATCCTGCACGGCTCCGGAGGGGAGCAGGTCGACTTCTGGTGGGTCGACGACAGCGGCAAGCGGCACACCTACCGCAAGCCCTTCGAAGGGGTGCTGAACAACCTGGAACGGCGCCACCGGGAGAGCGATTCCGAGACGGTGCGCGAGGAGCTGGAAAAATACATGGACGTGATGCCGTGCCCCACCTGCAACGGGGCGCGCCTGAAGAAGGAGGCGCTCTACGTCCTCGTTGGGAACCAGAACATCCAGCAGGTGACTGCCCTCTCCATCAAGGACGGCCTCGCCTTCTTCGAGTCGCTCGTGCTCACCGACAAGGAAGAGGACATCGCGCGCAGGATCCTGAAGGAGATCCGGGAGCGCCTCAACTTCCTGGTCAACGTCGGGCTCGACTACCTCTCGCTGGACCGCTCCTCCGGGACGCTTTCCGGCGGCGAGGGGCAGAGGATCCGGCTGGCGACGCAGATCGGCTCCTCGCTGGTCGGCGTCCTCTACATCCTGGACGAACCCTCCATTGGGCTGCACCAGCGCGACAACGGGCGGCTTTTGTCGACGCTGCGGCACCTGCGCGACATCGGCAACACCGTGCTGGTGGTGGAGCACGACGAGGAGACCATCACCGAGGCGGACTGGGTAATCGACATGGGGCCGGGCGCTGGCGTGCACGGGGGTGAGGTGGTGGCCGAGGGGACCCCGGCCGAGATCATGGCCAACCCGCACTCGCTGACCGGGCGCTACCTCTCGGGTGCGCTCACCATCCCGGTGCCCAAGAAGCGACGGAAGGGACACCGCTTTTTGAACATCGAGGGGGCCAGCGAGAACAACCTGAAGAACGTGAGCGTGGACGTCCCGCTCGGCGTGATGACCTGCATCACCGGCGTCTCCGGCTCGGGGAAGTCCACGCTCATCATCGACACGCTGTACAAGACGCTGAACCAGCGGCTCTACAAGAGCCGGGAGAAGGCGGGGGCGGTGCGGGCGATCCACGGCATCGAGGTGCTGGACAAGGTGATCAACATCGACCAGTCCCCCATCGGGCGCACCCCGCGCTCCAACCCGGCGACCTATACGGGGCTCTTCACCGAGATCAGGGAGATCTTCGCGCAGCTCCCCGAGTCCAAGATGCGGGGGTACAAGCCGGGGCGCTACTCCTTCAACGTCAAGGGAGGGCGCTGCGAGGCCTGCTCCGGGGACGGCATCATCAAGATCGAGATGCACTTTCTCCCCGACGTCTACGTGCAGTGCGAGGTCTGCAAAGGGGCGCGCTACAACCGGGAAACCCTGGAGGTCAAGTTCAAGGGGCGCTCCATAGCAGAGGTCCTGGACATGACCGTGTCGCAGGCCCTGGTCTTTCTGGAGCACATCCCGCGCACCAGGGCGAAGCTGCAGACCCTGGAGGAGGTGGGGCTTGGCTACATAAAGCTGGGCCAGTCGGCCACGACGCTCTCCGGGGGCGAGGCACAGCGCGTGAAGCTCGCCAAGGAGCTCTCCAAGCGCGCCACCGGGCGCACCATCTACATTCTGGACGAGCCGACCACCGGCCTGCACTTCGCCGATATCGCGAAGCTCCTCGAGGTGTTGCACAAGCTGGTGGACGCGGGGAACACGATCGTGGTCATCGAGCACAACCTGGACGTCATCAAGACGGCGGACTGGATCATAGACCTGGGACCGGAGGGCGGGGACCGGGGCGGGGAGATCATCGCGGTGGGGACGCCGGAGCAGGTGGGACGGGTGGAGCGCTCCTACACCGGTCAGTACCTCAAGAAGATGATGTTGTGACCCCGGAAGGGGAGGGGGACATGGCGAAAAAGGAGAGCCGCCGGAACGATCAGGAAGAGCAGCAGCGGTGCGCGGCCTGCCGGGGGGAGGAGACCTTTCCCTACTGGTGCGAGACCTGCGGCAGGTCGGTCCCCGAGAAGCGCTGCCCTTATTGCGGACTGAAGGCCCAGAAAAAGAAGGGGTAAACGGCGCGACCTGCGGAATTGCGTTATAATCAGCTCATTGTTTTTCGGGGACGTACCAGAAAGGATAGCCCCATGCGCTCAAGATCACTGAATAAAATGCTGCTGTTCCTGCTGTTGCTGACACAGGTCGGTTGCTCCAACCTGCTGCCGCGTTCCAAGGCCGTCACCGAATCCCCCTGGGAGGAGTACGAGGCGGCCAAGGCATCCTACGACAGCATCACGGTAGGGAAGACGACGGTGGAAGACCTGCAGAAGATCGGGTTCGACATCAAGTCGTCCCCCAACATCAAGGTCCTCAACTACCTGGACATCGCCGCGATGTTGCAGGGGCTCCCCGCCAAGGACCTCGATCCGGGGCTGCAGGCCTGCCTGAGGGCGAGGTCCGACTGCCGGGCCTACGTCTTCGAGCCGAAAAGGAGCTACAGCAAGCGGGTCGGCAACTTCTGGCTCGACATCTTCAACTTCAAACGCAAAACCCACGAAACGGGGTGGCGCTTCAAGGCGCTGGTGGTCTTCGTGAACCACCACGTAGCCTACAAGCTTTCCAGCGGCGAGCCCAAGATCGACCAGATGACCGACCAGGTCAACCCGCTGGGGCCGTTCCAGGCGCCCGCGGACGTGCTTACCAGGGCCCTCTTCTAGCCCCTTCGGTATCCGATGGACCAGGCGACAGCCTGCAGCGGCCAACTGCAGGCTTTTTTTTGCCCGGAACCCGCCGGGAGGACAACCCCCTGTCACGCCGCTTGGTTCCCGGGGCGATTGGTGTTATTGTGCTGGGCGAAAGAAAACGCCGGAGAGGATCCCTTATGCATGATGCGCAGCACCCGTTCCATACCCTGACCCCGAATTTCATCATGGACGCCGTGGAGAGCCAGGGGTACCGCTGTGATTGCCGCACCTCGGCCCTGAACAGTTACGAGAACCGCGTCTACCAGGTGGGGATAGAGGAGGAAAAGCCGCTCATCGCCAAGTTCTACCGTCCCGGACGCTGGAGCGACGAGCAGATCGTCGAGGAGCACCGCTTCTGCCTGGAACTGGCCGAGCACGAACTCTCCGTGGTGCCTCCGCTGCTGAACCCTTCAGGCGAATCGCTTTTCCACTACCACGGCTTTCGTTTCGCACTCTACCCGCGCCAGGGGGGACACGCCCCCGAATTCGACAACGACGGGAACCTCTTGATCCTGGGACGGATGCTCGGGCGCATCCACAGCATCGGCGCGGTACGCCCCTTCGAGCACCGCCCGGCCCTGGACAGCCGTGACTTCGGCCATGACAGCGTCGCCCTCATCCGCGAGCGCTTCATCCCGCAGGAGTACCGGGAAAGCTATGAGGCGGTCACCAGCCAGCTTTTGCAGGTGGTGGACGAGGCGTTCGCCTCGGTGCCGCAGGTGCGCTACATCCGTGCCCATGGGGACTGCCACGCCGGCAACATCCTCTGGCGCGACGACGCCCCCCACTTCGTCGACTTCGACGACGCGCGCATGGCCCCGGCGGTGCAGGACCTCTGGATGATGCTTTCCGGCGACCGTCCGCGCCAACTGGCCCAGCTCGCCCAGTTGATCAAGGGATACGAGGAGTTCTGCGACTTCAACCCGGCGGAACTGCGCCTGGTGGAGGCCCTTCGTTCCCTGCGCATGCTGCATTACAGCGCTTGGCTGGCGCGCCGCTGGGACGACCCGGCCTTTCCCACCGCCTTTCCCTGGTTCAACACGGTCCGTTACTGGGGCGAGCACATCCTGCAGTTGCGCGAGCAGCTCTCGGCGCTCGAAGAGCCGCCGCTGGTACTGCCGTAGCGTAACTGCTGACGGAACGAAGAAGAGGCGGCCGGGTATCCCGGCCGCCTC
The DNA here is from genome assembly GCF_019063885.1 of Geomonas diazotrophica. Taxonomy (NCBI): domain Bacteria; kingdom Pseudomonadati; phylum Thermodesulfobacteriota; class Desulfuromonadia; order Geobacterales; family Geobacteraceae; genus Geomonas; species Geomonas diazotrophica. The sequence continues at coordinate 4,645,278 of NZ_CP077684.1, forward strand.
TTTCATGTCGATCTGGCGCAACGTCCGAGAGGACTACTAGCGCGCCTTCTTCTCCAACTCCTGGTCGAGGTTCTTCAGCTGCTCGAGGCGCTGGTTGAGCTCGGTGATCTCGCGGCTCAAGGCCTGGTTGTTCCCCTTGAGCGCCTTGTTCTGGCGCCGCTGCTCTTCGAGGGCGTTGACCTGTTCGCTTACCGGAGCCGCCAGCGCGGTCCACTGGCTGGCGGGGTACTCCTTTTTCAACCGCTTCAGCAGGTGCTGCGCCTGCGCCGACCCCGGTTTCGCTTTCAGCGTCAATAGCGCCAGGCGAAAGAGCGCTTCGTCGGTCACCCCGGTGACTGCCGGGCCGTTGCAGATGGTGTCCAGCGCGTTGATGGCGCCGTGAATATCTCCCTCTTTCAGCATCGTTTCCGCCTGGGAGAGTTGTCGCGATCCGTTGTAGCGCTCAAGGAAGCTTCCCTCTTTTGAGCCCATGGTGGCGCACCCTGCGCAGAGAAGGGCAGCCAGGCAGATGATGAGCGTCGCGATCCTCATGCGGTCACCTTCCCCGAGGCGCCGATCAGGTACTTGCTCCCCGGTTTCTCCTTGGCGCGGTCCTTCACCTTGGCCGCGGCCCGGGCGATATCGACGGCGGACGAGTACTGGTCCCGACCGCAGATGATGACCGCGATGGAGATGGTCATCACCGGGAAGAAGCGCTGCACCCCGTAGCGGTCGCACCCCTCGATACCCCCAACTTTCAAGTCCTCCGGCGAATAGTGTTTGACCACTTCGGCGTTGAAGCTGGCGATGACGGCCTCGCAGACCGCGGAGACGCGCTCGGCCGGGATCACCATGACGAAGTCGTCGCCCCCCACGTGCCCGACGAAACCGTCGCTGCCGCCATGCGCCTTCACCGCTGCCTGGATCAGGTCCCCGGTGAGGCGGAGCATTTCGCTCCCCTTGGCGTAGCCGTAGTGGTCGCCGTACGGTTTGAAGTTGTCCAGGTCGGCATAGCAAAAGGCGAAGGTCGCGCCGCTTTGCAGGCGGTCCTCGAGGACCCGCTCGATGGCGAAGTTGCCGGGAAGCCGGGTCAGCGGGCTCGCGTCCAGGCTCATCTGTTCGAGCACCTTGAGCCGCGCCGCCATCTTGGTGAAGTCCCGCGCCAGTTCGCTGATCTCGTCACCAGAGGGGACGTTCGGGTTGTAGTCGAAGTCGCCGGCGGCGATGCGGTGCGTGGCGCTTTGCAATTCGCGGATGGCCCCGAAGGTCCGGTAGGTGACGAAGGGAGCCACGCCGATGGCGAGCAGGAACCCGGTGCAGGAGATGGCGACCGTCCACCAGATGGTCTGTTTCTGCTGCTTGTCCGCCCGGGAGAGCACCAGCTTCAGCATGTCCTTGCGTTTGAGGTAGGAAGCGTCCACCGCGTTGAGCAGCCTGAGCGCCGACGACCGCATCGGTCCGGTATTGCTGGTGTGCCCGGCGAAGAGGTCCTCCGCCGCCTTTTGATAGGCCCGGTACAGCCCGTTCAGCTGCTTCAGGTCGGCGGTCGGCTTCCCCTTTCCGAGGAGCTCAAGGCTCGCCAGCGCCTCCGCCTGTCGCTGGCGGAAGAGATCGATGAAGGCGGGATCCTTGAGGATGGCGTACTTGCCGGCGAAGCCCTCCTGGCTCAGCACCGAGGTGCGCAGCTCGATGAGGGCGCTGATGACGGGGAGTTCGTTGTTGGCGATGTTGCGGGTGATGTTGGTGCTGCGATAGATGTTGTAGGAGGAGAAGACGAGTGCGGCAGCGGTGAAAAGCGCCATGGCCGCGTAACCCGCGCTTATCTTCTGTATCAGGGAGAGACCCGACAGGCTTACTCTCGAAGACTTATTTGTCTCGATGGCTTCAGGCATGAGGTAGATATTAGGGGACTGAGTAGACAAAGTCAATGCAGATGCCGCTGCTTCATCAGGACACGCCGCATTGTGATATGATCCTCGTCGCAGCATCCTGCAGGTTCTCCCCGTCGAGCAGTACGATGCTGTGCGCGTATTTGTGGTACAGCTCGAACCGCCTACGGTACAGTTCTTCGAGCCCGCCTTCCCCCATGCCTACTATCCCCCGCGGCGCCGCCCTGGCGATGCGCGGGTGCAGCCTGTGTATCGGCACGTCCAGAAAGACGATGGTCGAGATGGAAGCCAGGTGGCGCATGGCGGCCTCCGAATACACCACGCTCCCTCCGGTGGAGATGACCGCAGCCCCCTCGCTGGTCAGCCCCAGCACGGTCTCCTCCTCGATGCGTGCGAATTCTTCCGTTCCAACCTGGTCCACCACCGCCTGCAGTTTCTTCCCAAAGCGCCGCTCGATGCAGAGGTCGGTGTCGATAAACTGCCATCCCAGGCGGGTGGCGATAATCCTTCCCAGGGCGCTCTTGCCGGACCCGGGCATCCCTATCAGCGTCAACCTGTTCATTTCCCTTCCTTTCGCGGTACCCGTCTCCAATCCGACTACAACATCTTACCAGTTCGGGCACGTCGTGGAACATGACACCATTAAATTTGTAGAAAAGTTTTTTAGGTTAGATATATTTAATCGTCGTAAAAAATCCTGCGTGCTTTGGGCGTTCGGGCGACGTGCTGACGCCCCGGAACACGCACCTGTACCTGCCAGAAAGGCACCTCGTTTGGCGAGCGGGCTCCGGCACAGAAAAGCCGGCCGATCCGTTCGGAGGACCAGATGGAAAGGCGACCGTGGGACCGTAACAGTGGCAACAACGATAGCCGAAACGTCTCTTGGGGCGGCGTTCAGCTTCATCATGGCCGGGGCAGGCCGCCGCCGGTAAATCGCCTGCCGGTTCCGACCGTGCTACTCCAAAAAAGTGCGTACATGCGTTAAAGGAGATGCCCCTATGAAAAACGTTATTGAAGGTTTTAGTCATGGCAGGATGCACCGCCCTGGCGTGGGCTGCAGGCACCGGCGTCAGCCAGGCGGCAACGGCAACGGCCGGCACCAGCGCGACGGTCGTCCTGCCCGTCACCATCACCAAAACAGCAGATCTCCAGTTCGGCAAATTCATGTCGGGCGCATCGGTTGGCACTGTCGTCGTCGACACTGCCAACGCCCAGTCCGTGACCGGTGGGGTGACCACCACTGCGGCATTTAGCACCACTGCCGCGGCGGCGGCATTCACCATCTCCGGTGAACCCACCAGCACCTACGCCATCACGTTCCCGGCCCAGACCGACCTGACCGGCCCCGGCACGCCAATGACCATAGGCAGCTTCACCACCGCCATCACCAGCGGTGGCACGCTCGGGACATTCGTTGGCGGTAACGAAACCCTCAAGCTCGGCGCCACCCTCACCGTCGGCGCCAGCCAGGCCTCCGGCACCTACAACGGGACCGTGGATGTGGCGGTCAATTACAACTAGCCGTCCAATTCAAAGTTCACCAAGGGGGGCGAAACCTTGCCCCCCTTGTCTATTGCGGGTCGGGAAGGGGAATGGAGAGAGATGACGATGCGCGCATACGGTTTCCTTGCCAAGCCCAGTGTCGCCTTTCTGACGCTGTGGTACATGACCGAAACTACCGCTTTTGCCGCGCCAACCATAGTCACCAGGAACCAGGATTTCGACTTCGGCAGGGTCGCGGGAGGCGCGGGGCGCTCCGGCACGGTAACCATCACCTCCGCCGGAAGCAGAACCTATTCAGGGAACGTCCTCCCCCTGGGAACCACCTTCTCCGCGGCCCGCTTCACCATCACCGGGAACGCAGGGGAAACCTATACCATGACCCTGCCGGCAGAAGTCATCATCAATGCTGGTGTAGACCAGATGACGGTCACGGCAATCACCTCCTCCATACCCCTGACGGGAGTCATCCCGGCCGGGGGCTCGGTCAGTTTTTCGGTGGGGGGGACGTTGAACGTCGGGGCGGTGCAGCGCAACGCACAGTACAGCGGCAGCATGAACGTTTCGGTCAAATAAAGGAGGAGTCGTGAAGCTACTGCTCGCCAAGTGGGCGGCTATGGTGATAACCGCCACGAACGTAATCATCGGCACCCCCACCGTGACGGTGGTTGCGGCAGATCTCATGGTGTACCCGACGCGGGTGGTCATGACGGACAAGCAACGTGCCGCGCAGGTCGATATCATCAACGCCGGTGAGTCGCAGGCGACCTACAAGATCATCATGGTGCGGAGACGGATGACGGATACGGGAGACTTCCAGGAAGTCACCACCCCGGAAAAGGGGGAGAGGTTCGCGGACGAGGTGGTAAAGTATTCCCCCCGCCAGGTGACCCTGCTGCCGGGAGGCGGCCAGACCGTACGGATCCTGTTCAAAGCCCCCCCCGACCTCGAGGCCGGCGAGTACCGGTCGCACCTGCTGTTCACCAGGTCGGCCCCCGCCATCGCCAAGCTACCAGAAAAAGACGACGAGCCCGGCGTCATCAAGATGAACATCGTGGCGAACGTGGGCGTATCCATCCCCGTCATCGCCCGGCACGGCGACCTGCAAGCCGGCGCATCGATCGTTCCCTGGTCGGTTACCCTGTCTGGCGAAAAACAGCAGGTGCTCTCCTTCACAATGCTCCGGTCCGGCACCAGGTCGGTCTACGGTGACGTCGCGGTGTACCGGGGACAGGAAAAGGTGGCGGAGGGAAAGGGCTTCGCGATCTACACCCCCAACACGGTGCGCAAGGTTTCACTCGTCGTGTCGGAGAACTCGCGTCTCAGAAGCGGCGACGCCGTACGCCTGGTCTTCACCGAGCGTAACGAAAAAAAGCCCCTGGCTGAGACTGCCGTCGTCCTTCCCTAGCAGATGGTACCCCGCGCAGGCGCTCATACCGTGGGAGCCTGGTTCGCCCTGCTGCTGATTCATCTCTTCATCACCGTTTCGCTTTCCTACGGTGAGCCCGCCCCCCCTGCTCCCAATGATCAGGAGATGATCGTCGCGCTTGAACTGGACAATGAAAGGGTGGCGGACAGCTTCCTGCTCGTGGAGAAAAACGGCCAGATCTTCGTCCCGGTCTGCCCCCTTGCGGAGGCGCTGTCGCTGGCCATCAAGTGCGATCAGAAGAGGGCCTTCGGCTTCGTGCTGAGCGAGGACCACCCCTTCGTGATCGACTTGGACGAGGGGTACGCCGTTCACGGCAGGGAGGCGTTCTCCATCAACAGCGAGGCGTTCGTGCAAAAGGGTGAGATCCTGGTGAATTCCGGCACGCTCTCGCGGTGGCTGCCGGTGGATTTCTACCTGCGCCGGGAAACCTCAACCCTGGAGCTCAAAGCGCGCGTGCCGTTGCCGCTGCAGGCCTTGAAAAAGCGGCAAGCCTTCGTGGCTCCCAAACCTCCGCCCCAATCAAGACAATACCCCGATGCGACCGCAACGAGACAGACCGCGTCTATCCCTGCTGTCGACCTCGCCACACAGTTGAGCCTTGGCTCGGACGGCGCCAGGGGCAATCGCGGCAGGATGCAGAACTCGCTGGACATCGCGGGCGACCTCCTCCACATGACGGGGGAGGCTCATCTGCTCGCGGTGAACGACGATCTCAAGCGGCTCGACCTCACCATGTCCCGCCGCAGCGCGTCGGGCTACCGGGCCGGACCTCTGTGGTTCAACCAGGTGGCGCTCGGCTCGACCCAGGCGCCGTACGTGGACGGCGTAGGGGCATCGACCAAACCGATGTACGGCCTCTACCTCTCGAACCGCCCCCTGATCGGCGCGGGCCAGTTCATGTCCCACGACATACACGGTCAGCTTCCCGCCGGCTGGGACGCGGAACTTTTCCACAACGGCACCCAGGTCCAATACCAGCCGCCGACGGCGGAGGGAATGTACCATTTCGTCAACCTCCGGGTTTACTACGGCGTGAACAGTTTCAAGGTGGTGCTGCATGGCCCCTTCGGGGAGCGCAAAGAGTCGGAAGAGGTCTTTGTTTCCGACGCCACCACTCCCACGGGGGAATTCCTCTACTCCTTATCCGCCGGGTGGCAGACGGGGCTTGCTCGTCACGAGGATCCGGAGGGGGAGCAGGCGGAGTCCAACTTGACCTTCACCTCGGACTTCGGCCTTACCAGGAATCTGACCGGATCGCTGCTCGTGGTCAAGGATGCGGAGCGGGCAACGGGGGAGCGGGAGTATTTCGGGGTCGGGGCGAGGACCGCCTTCGGGTTCACCCTGCTATCGCTGGAAGTGATCCAGGCCTTGGGGGCGGGGCGTGGCCCGGAGGGGCAGCTCGTCAGCTTGAAATCAAGCAGCCGGGACCTGTTCGGTTTGAACCTGGAGCTGGTGCAGCGGTTCTTCCACGACTACGAGTCGCCGCAGTTTTACTACAGAAGCGATCCGCTGCGGACCCTAACCAGCGTCAGGGGAAACTCATCCTTCACCATAATCGATAAGATACGTGTCCCGTACTCGCTGGAGATCGGCTTCGGCACCAGGAAATCGGGACGGACCGAGACGACATCGCAGTGGCGCGTTTCCGGTGGCTGGAACGGTTGGAATACCACACTGCAGGCTGATCTGTCCCGGCTGCAGGGGAACACCTCCGCCACAGGACAACTGCAGGTCAGCACCAGGCAAAGCGACGTCAGCGTGAGGGGAGAGGCCGGGTACTCCTTCCTCCCGGTCGCCAAGCCTTCCAGCATCAACATCAGCGCCGACCTGGAGATGGCACCGGGGCTGCAGCTGAACTCGGTGTTGTCTCATGCCCCGGCGGACCGGTTGACCGGAGTGAGACTCGGGGTGTCGAAGCGGTTGGGCCGGCTGGGCTATTCCATCGCCGCCCATGGGAGCACCGATGGCGCCTATGGTTTGGACGTCGGCGTGCGCTCTTCGGTCGCCGCAGTTCCCGCCGGGCGGCTGCTGTCTTCTGCCGAACCGCTGGCGCCCTACGGCATGATCGCGGTTTCCGCCGCGGTGGCCGAACCCGACGGCACGACCAGGGCGTTGCCGCGTGTCGATTTCCTGTTGAACGGCAGCAGGGTCAGGGCCATCCCTGACGGAGCCGGCGCCCAGGTCATCCCTTTCCTGCAGCCGGACGTCCCGGTCGATGTGACGGTGGATATGACTTCGATCGAGGATCCTTTCATGGTCCCCACGGAGGAAGGGTGTCGCATCGTACCCAGGGCCGGGGTGGTTGCCAGGTGTGCGTTCACCCTGACCACCGGGGGCGAAATCGACGGGACGGTAACGGTGCGTCTGGCACGGGGGGGGGGCGGTGCCTATGAAGGGGGTGAGGGTGGAACTGGTCGGGGCAGGAGAGCAACAGGGCAGGCTGCAGGCTACGACGCTGTCGGAGGAGAGCGGCTACTACCTTTTCAAGACGGTACGGCCCGGCAAGTACCTGGTTCGCATACCGGTCGAAGAGGTGCAGCGCCTGAAGGCGAACGCGTTGTCCCCGCGCGGGGTGACGGTGCCGCCGGGGGGGGACATGGTGTCAGGAATTGACTTCGTGCTGGCACAAGACGATGCGGCGCCGGGGAAGATCATCAACGGGTCGGCGCCGGTGGCGGATAAGGAGTAGGGACGGGCTCAGTTTCTGGCGGGGAGCAGGGTGGCCTGCAGCAGGTCCCGCAGTGCCTTGTCCGAGCCGGATTCGCGGTTCACGATGGTCTTTCTTTCCCGGCGGGAGATGAGTATGGCGAGGTGCTCGGCGGCTTCGGCGGTCCCTCCGGCGATGGAGGCGGAGAGCTGGCAGAGGATCTGGACCGGCAGGCCGTTTCTGAAGCCCTGCACCAGCTTGGCGATCTCATCGTGGCGCTGCTCGTAGCTCCAGGTCTGGTAGACCTCGTCGCCGATGTTGTTCAACTTCCCCTGTATGCCGGCCAGCTTGTTCAGCATCTAGATTCTCCTGTAGCCCCGCGGGGCGTCCGCAGCGTGCTGCGTAGTTTATTTCTTGTGTTCGTGGCTGAAGATGTGGTCCCGGCAATAGCCATACTGACCGTTGCACTTGGGGCAGTAACGGAAGTCCATGTCGGGATGCGTCTTCTCGGTGATGCCGCAGGTGGTGCACTTGTGTACCAGTTCCTTTTCACGGAACTGGAGTCCGCCGACCTTCTTCGTGAGCTGCCTCTTGCCGTGGCGCAGGTTGAGGTAGATGTCGTTGGCGAAGAAGATCAGGTAGTTGGCGATCGCGGCCAGTACCATGACCCTGGAGGGCCAGCCGCCGATGATGCATTGGTAGGCGTACCCAAGCCAGGTCAGAAGCGCCAGCCACTTGATCCTAACCGGCAGCACGAAGAAGAGCAGTATCTGGAATTCCGGGAACAACGTGGCGAAGGCGAGGAAGACCGAGCCGGCGAGAAAGGCGTTGCTGACCGGATACGCAGGGATCAGGAAAGAGGACGCGAAGGTGATCAGGCAGCCGAGCACCAGGTAAGCGTTGTAGCGGAAGGCGCCCCAATGCTCCTCGAGGGTAGAGCCGAGCATGTAGAAGAAATACCAGGCGATCAGGGTGAAGATGAGGCTGGACTGCGGCGGATCGAAGGGGATGGTGAAGATGCGCCACCACTCCCCGGACAGGAACAGCTCCGCGGAGAAGTAGGTGGCCATCCGGTCCAGCTTCCCCGTCATGTACATCAGGTAGAAGAACGACTGCCCCGCGATCAGGTAGATGGTGAGGTTGGGGACGGCGTAACGGCCGATCTTTCTTTCCAAACGGTCAATAAATTTCATGCTGATGGGTCCGGTCCTTTTGGTCCTTCGCGCTCTTCAGTGGCGTTGCCTGGGGCAGGTCCTTGTCGTCGGCAGGGCGCGGCCCCTCCGCCGTGTGGACCAGTGGCGGCCCCTTGGGTGGTTCCGGACTCTTCGGAAACTTCTCCTTCATGATCCTGTCGCGCTCCTCGGGGGTGATCACCTTGAGGATGGTCAGCTGCTCCAAGTCGTTGGGCCGGGCGAACTCCACGGCAAAGGCGAAGTCTTCGCTGTCGTAATCGCTCCCCTGCTTGTAGGTGGCGCGCACCATCGATTGCATGGGCGTAGGGTTCTTGGCCAAGTACTGGCGCCAGTCTTCACGCTGCTGCGCCGTCATGCCGGTATACCAGACGTGGTGCGCCAACTCGTGCAGCATCACCGAGCGCAGCTGTCCTTCGCTGTACTGCTGAAAGAGATTGCGATAGATGAGCTTCATGTCCGGGCGGTAGGCGCCGAGGTGAAATTTCACCTCGCTGGGCATCATCACCTCATCGAACGAGGGGCCGGAAACGCGAACGGTGCTGCGGTCCGGGTCGTAGCGGTTGAAAAGCGCGGCAAGGAAAACGTCCTCTTTCGAGAGTTTCTTGACGGTGTCACCCTGTCCCCAGCTGATGGGGACGTAGGTAGTAGCGCAGCCGCTCAGCACCAGGGCAATGAGTGCACATAGCAGTTTTTTCAACAAGCCTTGCATTACAACTCCCTCGGGATGTGACTGCGCCAATGCCGGCCCGGCAGCAATCTATCACAATTACAGGCGGCAACGCAACCAATAGCGCGCTCACGGCGATCTTTGTCTTGCTCACATGAACCGAATAATATTGATTATTCCTCTCCCGTAACCTAAAATGTGCCACTAAAAACCAAGGGAACCCATGACGCGCGTCCTCCTCATCGCAGACACCCAGCGGGTGCAACGAATCTTCCACGACATGTCAGAGCAGGGACTTCTGCAACTGCAGACAGCGTCAACCCTCGCCCTGGGCGAGTTCGAACTCTCCGCCTTTTCCCCCGATATCACCTTCGTGCAAAGCCGTATCTCCGGTTTCTCGGGGGACATCCTGCTGCGTCACCTGGACAAGATGCTCCCCACCGGGGGGGGGCTGGTGCTGCTGGCCGGCGACAGCGAGGATGCCGCCCAGGCCAAAAGGCACGGCAGGGTCTCGCTCGACCTCACCATGGATGATGCGCTGCTGGAGCAGTCAGTGGCGGCGCTGCTGGCGGGGGATCCCCTGGCGGCAGCGCCGCCGGAAGAGCCGCAGCCTGCCAGACCCGCGCCATCCAAGGGGAGAAAAGCCGCTCCCGCCACCGCCGCGGCGCAGGAAGAGGCCCCGCAGCAAGGCGCAGCGCCGACGTGTCCGGAACCGGCAGACCTCGAGCAGCCGACAGAAGAGGCCACCCCTGCTCCGGTAGTTGAGTTTCAGCCACTGCCGGTGGAGCCGGCAGGCGCGGGGGAGTATCCTGCCTTGCGGGGGGGCGGCAAGAGCGACGTCTCCGCCTTCGAGGAGGTCATGCAGCAGGCCGAGGGGAGGAACGCCCCCATGGAAGCGGCGCTCTCGGAGGTGGAAGACCGCGTGGAGGTCAGAAAGGGGGTCTCCGGTAGGGAGCTCCTCGAGGAGGCCACGCCTGCTCCCCCCGCACTCGATTTGGCGACCAAGGAGGGCGGCGGCTACTACACCGGCGAGACCGTTGCCGAAGCGCTGCTTCGGGTCGAGCAAAAGAAGCGGCGCCGGCCCTTTCTGTTCATCGTGCCGGCCCTGGTCCTGATCGCCATTCCGCTGGTGTCGTACCTGGCCGGCAGGAATTCCGCCCCCGAGCAGGCAACCATGCCGGCCGCGAAGCCGGCAGTGAGACCGGCGCCATCCCCGGCCGCCCCGAGCGCTTCCGCGCCGGCCGCCCCGGTGCATGCCCCCGGCGCTGCTCCGGCACCCTCAAAGGGGGTGCCGTCCGCTGCCCCGCCGGCAGCCAAGGCCCCAGCTACCCCACCCGTCCCGGCGGTGAAGCCGCCGACGCCTCCCGGCGCCAAGCCGGGGGGGCAGCCCCAGGCCAAGAGCGCCCCCCGGCGCGGTGTGGAGGGTCTCCCCGCCATGCTCGAAGGGACCAAGCTGGATGCTGAGTACGGCAAGAAGAATCCAGGCTGGGTGAGATACCTCGGCATCCGTGCGGAGTACAAGCTGTTCAAGGAGAATAACGTCTATCGGGCCATCCAGGTCATTCCCGTGCCCGGCGGCACGATCTCTGACGATCTCTTCAAAAGGGTGCTGCGCCAGTTCGGCGGCGCGGACAGCTACCGCGTCGAGTCGAGCGCAGGCAAAGGCGACTACCTCGTCGAACAATGCGCGGCGCCGGGCGGCGCTGCGCTGACGATCTACCGCAATAAGACCAATAAAAAGATGAAGGCCCTGGTGGTCTACTACCCTTGAAAAGAGGCAACCCGATGACCCCTGCCAACAAGGCCGCACTGCTCCTGGCGCTCCTGGTGATCCCTGCCCGGCTCCACGCCGCGACTCCCGAATTCCAGATCGACATCAAGGATTTGGAGCGTCAAAAGCCGGCTGCGGCGCCGAAACCCGTCCAGAAGCCGGCCCCGAAGGAGCACAAGCCGGTGCCCAAAAAGAAAGAGCCGGAGGCGAAGGCCAAGCATGAGGCCAAAAAAGAGCAGGGTACTCCCGGTGCGGAGTACGTGCGCTACACCGTCAAGCCGGGTGACCACATCTTCAAGATCCTGGTCACCCATTTCGGCATGTCCAACGAGGCGGCCGAGCGCCTGGTCCCGGAGATCATCGAGCTCAACGACATTAAGAACATCAAGACGCTCGAGGTGGGGCGGACCCTGCTGATTCCGGCTGCGGCTCTGCACAAAGCCGAGGCGAAGCCGGCCAAGAAGGAGAAGGAACGCACGCGTCCCGAAGCCTTGCCCTCCAAGGCAAAACGGACAGAGGCTCCCGAGGAAACCAAAGCGGCACCGGTTGAGGCTCCCCGGGCCCCCGAGCCCGCCGCACCTGTTCCGGCGCCGGTCCCTGCGCCCAAAGCTGTCCCCGTCCCTGCCCCGGCACCTGCACCTGCACCTGCACCGGCACCGGTCCAGAAGGCCCCGGTTCAGGCTGAGCCGCAACCTGCTCCGGTACCGGCAACCAAGCCTGCACCGCCCCTGCAGCCCGCGCCGGCAACCAAGGCCGAACCGGTCCCGGTCCCGAAAACCGCACTGGCACCGGCACCGGCACCCGCACCCGCACCGGCACCGGCTCGGAAACCCGCTCCTGCTCCGGATGCTACGCCTTCAAAGGTGGCACCTCCTGTCGCCGCGGCGCCGTCCGTGCCGGCCATCCCCCAGGCGGCGACCTGGGTCTGCTCGGTCAGCCGGCATGATGCCGGCAGTGTCGTCGATTCGGTGCTCAACGCCATCTCCGCCGCCTGGAGCCGCAACAAGATCATCCAGTCCCCCGAAGGCTCCGCAACTCCCTTCAGCATAAGGGTCGACCGCTACTTCGAGTACAAGGGGAACCGCTGCATCGTAAGCATCGGCGAGAATGACCCGTATAACTACACCCTGATCCGAATACTGGAGACAGCAGGGTATCGGGTGCTGATGCTGACCGGGAAGGAGGATTTCCAGACGGTGACGGAGAGGTTGTTCAAACTGGTGGGGATCGCGCCCGATTTCGGGAAGCACATCCTGCAGGAGGGGAGGCAGGCGAACGGGTTCCTGGTTCAGCAGGACGACGCGGCCGGGAGGCGCGTCCTGATCACCGACACGGCGCCTTCTCCGGGGCACAAGTGGGTCATGCCCGCCGGATGCGGCGCCAGGTAGCTATGTCTAGGGGATGGGGATTGCCGAGTGCTCCCCATCCTCGGTGTAGTAGCCGATGTTGTCCTGGGAAATGGAGTTGCTCGGGGGAGTCGCCGGTGGGAGAGCGCTCTTCGCGGTGGTCTCGGCGGGAGCGGCTTTTTGCTGCAGCACTTCCTTGGGAGTCGGCACGGTTCCCTTCACCTTCTCCTTGAATTCGTCACTCTTCCCTTTCGCCGCCTCGTCCACCCAGCCGTCCACCTTCTGACGCACCAGAGCCTCGAGGCTGTCCTTGAGAGGCCTGTACTCCGCTTCCTGCCGCACCGGCTTCACTCGCTGCAACTGGTCGAAGACCTTTTTCGAGTAGCGGTCCCGTTTGTCCGGGGTCTGGCTGTTGTAGCAGCCGATCGCCTTCCAGGTGTAACCGTACTTCTCCATGCACATGGAGAGGATCCAGGCGCCGGTCTTCACGCTGTTGCACGGGTCACCGAGGGAGTTCCAGCGCTGCTTGCCGATGGTCGGAGCCCAGCTGGAGTTGATCTGCATCAGCCCGAAATCGTAGGTGCCGTTGGTGTTGTAGTTGACGGCGGCAGGGTTGAAGTTGGATTCTACCTTGGCGATCGCCCGCAGGATTTGCGGGTTGATGCCGTATTCCACGCCGGCTTCTTCGAAGCAGAACGCGGAAGCATCTGTTGCCGCTACGAGCATCAGGGCGGCGGCCGCGTAAAGCAGTCTGGCTTTACCCATCACGGGTTCCTCATCAGGGGGGTGGAGTCATCCGCCGCCGAGGGTGAGGCTGGCACGGGCGGATGCCGGCGGGCGGGTACGGCTGCCGGCCGGAGCGCAATTCCGCTTCATAATACATTTTCCGAATGGGCATGTCATCTGATAAAGTACCGTTGCCGGGCGAGGCGCCTGCAACTGCGGTCGCGCCTGCCGCGATTTTCATGCAAAGGAGCAGCCGATGAGAATGAACCTGACCGAGCTGGAGATCAGGATCCTGGGGTGCCTGATGGAGAAGGAACTCACCACCCCGGAGTACTACCCGCTCACCCTGAACGCGCTCGCCGCGGCCTGCAACCAGAAGTCGAACCGGGACCCGGTGATGAGCCTCTCCGAAGCAGAGCTGCAGCGCGGCCTCGAGGCCCTGGGGGCACGCGGGCTGGCGCGTCTCACCACCACCGGCGGGCGTGTCGACAAGTACGTCCACTCCGTGGGGGACAAGCTGGGGCTGCCCGTTCCCGCCCACGCGGTTCTCGCCGAGCTCATGCTGCGCGGAGCGCAGACAGCGGGGGAGCTGCGCAGCCGCAGCGAACGCATGGCTGAGGTCGGCGACCTGGCGGCGGTCGAGGACATCCTGCTCAAGCTGCAGCAGCACGGCCCCCCCCTGGTGCTTCGGCTGCCGCGCCAGGCCGGGCGCAAGGAAGTACGCTACGCCCAGCTCTTCGCGGGTATGCCGGAGCTTCCGGAGGAGGAGCCGGAGCAGCCGAGCGCCGCGCCGGTTCCCAGGCTCCGGCCGGGCAACGAGCGCCTGGAGCACCTGGAACAAGAGGTCGGGACTTTGCGCCAGGAGATCGCCGAGCTGAGCCGGGAGGTGGAGGAACTGCTGGCTGCCTTCTCATAGGCCGGCGCCACGTTGTCATCCCGCTGTTCCCCTTCGCAAAGGGGGACAGCGGGACAAGTTATTGACAATTGCCGTTTCTTTCCCGGGAGCGGGAGGACCAAAAAAGAAGGCTCGACCGGATACGGTCGAGCCTTCTTCGTTATTCCTGGTCCAGCGGCGCCTCTGACTAGATCAGGCCGTGGGCCACCATCGCCTTGGCGACTTTGATGAAGCCGGCGATGTTGGCGCCGTTCACGTAGTTGCCCGGGGTGCCGTACTCGGCGGCGGTCTCGTAGCAGGTGTCGTGGATGTTCTTCATGATCTGGGCCAGGCGCTGCTCGGTGTACTCGAAGGTCCAGGCGTCGCGGCAGGCGTTCTGCTGCATCTCCAGCGCCGAGGTGGCAACGCCGCCGGCGTTGGCCGCCTTGCCCGGGCCGTAGGCGATGCCCGCCTCCAGGAACACCTTCACCCCTTCCGGCGTGGTCGGCATGTTGGCCCCTTCACCAACCGCGACGCAGCCGTTCTTGACCAGGGTGGCCGCGTCTTTGCCGTTGATCTCGTTCTGGGTTGCCGAGGGCATGGCCACCTGGCAGGGGATGCCCCAGATGTTGCCGTTGGGGATGTACTTCGCGTCCTTGTGGTACTTGGCGTAGTCCTCGATGCGGCGGCGCTCCACTTCCTTCAGCTGCTTGACGAGTTCGAGGTCGATCCCTTTCTCGTGGAAGATCACCCCGTTGGAGTCGGAGCAGGTGACGCACTTGCCGCCGAGCTGGTGGATCTTCTCGATGGTGTAGATGGCCACGTTGCCCGAGCCGGAGACGGAGCAGGTCTTCCCTTCGAAGCTGTCCTTACGCACCTTCAGCATGGCATCGACGAAGAAGGTGGCGCCGTAACCGGTCGCCTCGGTGCGCACCAGGGAGCCGCCCCAGTCGAGCCCCTTGCCGGTGAGGACGCCCGGCTCGAACCGGTTGGTGATCCGCTTGTACTGGCCGAACATGTAGCCGATCTCGCGTCCGCCGACCCCGATGTCGCCGGCCGGCACGTCGGTGTGCTCGCCCAGGTGGCGGTACAGCTCCGTTATGAAGCTCTGGCAAAAACGCATGATCTCGTTGTCGGATTTCCCCTTAGGGTCGAAGTCGGAACCGCCTTTACCGCCGCCGATGGGGAGGCCGGTGAGGGAGTTCTTGAAGATCTGCTCGAAGCCGAGGAATTTTATGATGCCGAGGTAGACCGAGGGGTGGAAGCGCAGGCCGCCCTTGTAGGGGCCGAGCGAGCTGTTGAACTCGACGCGGAAGCCGCGGTTGATGTGGACGTTGCCGGCGTCGTCCTGCCAGGGCACCCGGAAGATGATCTGACGCTCCGGTTCGCAGATCCTCTCGATGATCTTGCGCTCGGTGAACTCCGGGTGTTTAACAAGGACCGGGCCCAGTGATTCCAGGACCTCGCGAACTGCCTGGTGGAACTCGACTTCGCCCGGGTTTCTCTTCAGGACTTCCTGAAAAATGGGCTCTACTTTCTCGTCAATCTGTGGCGACATACATTCCTCCTTTGATCATTGTAGGAGTGGGTTGACCACTCTTTCATCAGCTGTGTCGGGTTGGGGAGACGACGTGCTGAAATATGCCGCAGAGATATGCATGTCATGAACCATTTTTGGGCAGTGCTGTGCATAAAGTGTGCAATTGGTGGAATGATGCTGATTTTGTTGGCAAAACCGACGAGGTCAGGTGGGGTTTGTTGCCGATAAATTAATCAGCAGGAGAAGTGTGAATTACTTTTGTTACTCTCTTTAATCTTTGAGAGTACACAGATGGGTGCGTGCGGCGGGTGCAAGGCGCAAAAAAGGGACCGCGGCACGATCCGTGGTCCCCTGTACGATCCGTGCGGCGGATCTAGTTGGTGAACATGAGCTTGCGCTCCAGGTCCATGGAGTGGGACAGGCGCTTGGCCTCCTCCATGGTGATCTGCTCCTGTTCGTGCAGTTGGATCAGGTGCTGGTCGAGGGTCTGCATCTGGTACTGGCTGCGGCCGTTCTCCATGTGTGCCTCGATCTCGTCCAGGCGCCCCTCACGGATGCAGCTCTGGATGGTGGTGGTGGCGCGCATGATCTCCATTACCGGGATGATGCTCTCGCCGGTCTTGTTCATCACCAGGCGGATAGAGACGGTGGCCACCAGGATGTCGGCCAACCTTTGCCTGACGATCTCCTGCGCGTCCGGCGGGAAGTGCCCGACGATCCTGTTGATGGTGGAAACCGCGCCCTGGGTGTGCAGGGTGGACATCACCAGGTGCCCGGTCTCGGCGGCCATCAGGCAGGATTCGATGGTGTCGGTGTCGCGCATCTCCCCCACCATGATCAGGTCCGGGTCCATGCGGAGCGCGGCCTTGAGCGCCGAGCTGAAGTTGTCGGTGTCGATCCCGACCTCGCGCTGGATGATGCAGCTCTTTTCCGACTGGAACAGGAACTCGATGGGGTCCTCGATGGTGATGCAGTTGTAGCTGAAATTCTCGTTGATGTAGCGCAGCATCGAGGCGAGCGTGGTCGACTTGCCGTTGCCGGTCGGGCCGGTCACCAGGATCAACCCGTTGGGGGCCTTCACGATCTCCCCCAGGACCGGCGGCAGGTGCAGCTCCTCGAAGGTGCCGATGTGGGCGGGGATGACCCTCATGATGATGCCGAAATGGCCACGCTGGCGGAAGATGCTGACGCGGAAACGCGCACCGCTTGGGAGGGAGAAGGAGGTGTCGAACT
Organism: Geomonas diazotrophica; assembly: GCF_019063885.1. Lineage (NCBI taxonomy): Bacteria > Pseudomonadati > Thermodesulfobacteriota > Desulfuromonadia > Geobacterales > Geobacteraceae > Geomonas > Geomonas diazotrophica. Next base: position 4,662,072 of record NZ_CP077684.1, read on the forward strand.
CCTTCTGATCCGTTTCCCAGCGCCGGCCGTGGTGGGTCAGGATCTGCGCGGCGATGAATTCGGTATCCTCGGCGCTGAGGTTGGGGAGCTTGGAGCGGATGATCTGCCCTTTACCGCGGAAAAAGGGAGGGTTGTCCACCTCGAAATGCACGTCGGACACCTTCTTGCTGAAGGCTATTTCCAGTATCTGGACGAAAATCTTGGCATCCATGGCTGTCCCTCTCTTGCTGCAGCAAATTGAATTGAAGATGGGTGTTCTTTTCGGCGCGCCGGGCGACGGGCTTGAGCGGCCGGCGCTCTATTTCTGGGCGCAGCGCTTGCGGTACAGGATGTTGTCGATCACCAGACCGGCGTGCTGGGCCAGGATCTCCAGCAGCGGCAGTTGCGGGTCGGTTCCGGTCCCCGGGCCGAAGTCGGCGTAGATGACGGCGATGACGCGGCCGAAGCTCTTCACGGGGAGGAGCAGCGCCTTGCCGGTCAAGGGTGTGCCGATGGCCCCGTACATGGTGTCGCGCAGCGGCTGGTCCGCGTCGCAGTAGCAGATCTCGCCGTTGAGGGCGCGCTGGTACAGCGACTCAGGAGGCGCTGTCAGGCGCAGCTTGGCCGAGGTGACGGCGCCGGCGGCGTCCACCCCGATCGCCCGCTCGGCGATGAGCTCGGAACGCACCACCACCAGGGTTACCCCGCGGCGGAAGACGCCGCAGGCCGCCTGCAACAGTGCGAAGGTGACCTCCGGAAGGTCGCGCTGCTCGGCGAGGGAAAGAAACTGGCCGCGGAATTTTCCGGACAGGTCTTGCACCGGTTTGCCGTGGTCCTGCTCCAGGTAGGCCGCCAGGGCTCGGCAGCTGTCGATGGTGTCGGAGATGAAGGTGTCGGGACGCTGGTCGCGGCTGGGGCGCGGCAGCAGCGCGGTCACGCCGTTTTCCTGCGCGGCGGCGCATAGCGCGTAGTCGGCAGGGGTGACGAGTAGCACGATGGCGAGGTCGGGAAAGCGCTCCCGGTTTTGCCTGAGTAAAGCAGCCAGGTCGCGCCCATTTCTCCCGGAGGGCTCTCCTGCGTCCAGCAGCAGCAGCGGGGACTTCTCACGGGAAAGCGCCTGGTCGATGATGGGGTCGAGCTGGTCGGGATCGTCCGTGGCGCAGATGAAGCGCTGGCCGCAGACCGTGGAGCAGCACTCGCGCATGAGTTTCGCGGAGGTGAGAAGGATCACGCCGAGGTCGCTGCCGGATTCCTGGGCACGCCCCGAGAGCTGCTCCAGGTAACGGAACAATTCCTGCTGCTCGCCGGCCGGGATCCCGGACAGTTCCCCCTGAAGCCGGCTGGCCGGGGTGTCGGGGACCTCCTCCTGGAGCGCCGAGAAAAAGGTCGGGATGTGCCTCTCCAGCCCCTCCAATTCCTCAAGCCCAAGGTCGGCGGCGGAGATCTCGGCTGCTGAGCCGCGCTGCGCTTCGGGGGCGGCGAGGTTGCCGAAAATGGACTCCGGGGTGAGGGTGCCGTCGCGCTTGCGCTCGTCGTAGATGCGCAGGGCGTCCATGAGGATACTCTGCGTGTTCATGTTGATCTGCTCGGGGAAGTAGCGGTATTCGTCGGAGACGACGACCTTGTTCACCTCGAGGCAGAAGGTCCCCCGGGTCCAGGTGAGCACCTCGACGATGGTCATCTCGATGAGAGCTTCGAGCCCCTGGTATGCCGCCTGGTTTTCGACGGTACCATTCTCGATCAGCATCTGGATGATCGGCTTGCGGTCGTCGCCGGCGCTGCGCTGCTCGACAAGGGTCTTCTCAAGGGCCTCGCGGCTCAAAAGACCCATGTCAAGCATGACCTGGCCGATACGGATGGAGTTGTTGACGTGGTTCGCGCTGACGATGAAGCCGTCACGGAAGACGAGCTGGCTCTCCCCTTTCACGCTCTTCAGCGTAAGGGTGCCGGTCTTGCCGGTCTGGTGCAGCAGCTGAATGACATCCACTAAGGGAAGGTGTTCCAAATCGCCTTCAAAGGACATGCCGGTACCCTTGTCTGCCTGTGGTGGGTGAGGTGGAGCGGGTCAAGCGGGGAGATTCTAACATGTGACCGGGGGTAAGTAAACCGGTATTGCTAGGGAATTGCCAGAAAGGGGGGGCGGGGGCTAGGCGGCCTCAAGTTCTCCGGTGTGGCTGAGCCAGGCGAGGGCGAGGGCGAGCAGGCCGGCGACCCCTCCCATGGTGAGGCTGCGGCTTACGTAGTGGGCGTTACGCTGGGCGAGGAAGGAAAGGAAATCGTCGCGTTGCGCCACCATTCGTTCCAGCAGCCGGCCGTCTTCGCGGACGGTTTTCAGGCCGCTGCGGCCGCCGCTGCGCAGGGTGGTGCTGTCCTCCACCGTCTGCATCAGCCTTCCCATCATGGCGAACACGGCGCTGCCGCGGTTGCCTCCCTCGGCGAGCTCGCGCCTGTACACGGGAAGTGCCTCGTCGAAGAGGCTGGGCAGGCCGGCCAGGGCCTCCTCGCGGATCCCACCTCCCTGAAAACGGTTGCGCACCCGGTGCGCAGAACCCGGTTCCCCGTGCTCGAAGAAGAGCTCGGCGAGACCGGCGATCGAGGCGCGCAGGCTGGCCTCGTCACGGCCGGGGGCGCAGGCGCTGGCGCAAAGGACCAGCCCCCCCAGGAAGATGTACCCCTTGTGGCAGCTGGTCCCAACGGCCCTCTGGACCGCGCGCTCGGCGGCGACCCCCAGGCGCACCCGGGCCGCCAGGTCCTCGCCGGAAAGGACCGCGTCGCACAGGTCCATAAGGTACAGGGAGACGATCTTCAGCGACGCCTCCATGCGGGGCACGGAGAGCTCGGGGTGGGCGCCGCAGTCGCAGAGGTCGACGAGACCCGGCTTGGGGGTCAGGTAGAGCTCCATGAAGGCGCCGCGCACCAGGTTTTTGGCGAGTTCGGGGAGGTGGCTGGTCATCTCTTGGGTCAGGCTCCGGTTTTGGCTTGGACGATGTGTGCCATAATAGCATTTTTTCGCCGCAGAAGAGAATGTGTATACATTATAAAGGGATAAGGGCTCCGACCGGCGCGCCTCGAGGGGCACGGGCGACGCGGCGAAGGGTGGACGATGTCGGTCCTCGGGATGGCGCGCGACGGGCGGGCGAAGCATAATAACCTTGAATTACTGCGGCAATCTGGGATACTCTTCGTCTTGGCGCCCGGCTCCGGGTTCGGCATAACCAAGGTGCACCCGCAGATTCCCGACCAGCTCTACCCTTGCCGCAGGGGGGCAAGGAGCTTCCCGCCTCCCCGAACATCGGCCTTCCGGGTACGCCAGGCCATGATCCAGCGCACGCATCAACCCGATTGGAGACCCTCTCGACATGGAAATCTACAAGGCGCAGCCGCGACAGCAGCAGCGCAGGTTGAAAAAAGCACCCACGCCCACCCTGAAGTACCTGCTCTGGGTCGCCGCCGGCGGCTCCACCCTCATGCTGCTCGCCTTCCTGGGATATTTCTTCTACCTCCTGGGGGCGCTCCCCAAGGTCGATCGTCTGGCCGACTACCGCCCCCCCATCCTCTCGCAGGTCTACGGCCAGGACGGCACGCTCGTCGGCGAGTTCTACCTGGAGCGACGCACCGTGGTGCCGGTGGACAAGATGCCCAAACGGCTGATCCAGGCCTTCGTGTCCGCCGAGGACTCCAACTTCTACCAGCACAAGGGGATCGACTACGTGGGCGTCGCCCGCGCCGCCTTCAAGAACCTGATCTCCATGCGCAAGAAGGAAGGGGCCTCCACCATCACCCAGCAGGTGGCGAAGTCCATGCTGCTCACGCCGGAAAAAAAGTTCTCCAGGAAGCTCAAGGAGGCGATCCTCGCCACGAGGATGGAGGAGCGGCTCACCAAGGACGAGATCCTCTACATCTACCTGAACCAGATCTACCTCGGTGCGGGGGCCTACGGCGTGCAGCTCGCGGCCGAGACCTACTTCGGCAAAGAGGTGGACAAGCTGAACCTGGCCGAGATGGCGATGCTCGCGGGGCTCCCCAAGGCGCCCAACAGCTACTCACCCATCAAGCACCTGGAAAGGGCCAAGGAGCGCCAGGGGTACGTCCTGGAGCGGATGGTGAAGGAAGGGTACATCACCCAGGCCGAGGCGGAGTACGCCAAGGCGACCCCGATCGTGATCCAGCCCCTCAAGAAGGTGAACGCCGAGCAGTCGGCCTACTTCCTCGAGCAGGTCAGGCAGCAGCTGGTCGAGAAGTACGGTGAGGAACGCATCTACAAGGACGGCTTGAAGATCTACACCACCATGAACGCCGAGATGCAGAAGGCCGCCTACGATTCCGTGGTGAACGGCCTCAAGGCGGTCGACAAGCGCCAGGGTTTCCGCGGCGCGGCCAAATACCTCTCCGAGGCCGAGGTGGAGCCTTTCTGCAAGAAGGTCGAGGACGACATCGACGAGCTCTCCCTGAAGCAGGGGGCGGTCTACCAGGGGGTGGTGACCGGGGTCGACCCGGCGAAACACGAACTGACGGTCCGGGTGGGCGACCGCACCGGCACGCTCCCTAAAAAGAACATGGACTGGGCCGGCCGCGTCGAGCTGGTCAACAGCTACGGGAAGCCGCAGGCCAAGCGGGCCATCGGCCTCGGCGCGGTGCTCGAGCTGCAGGTGAAGGAGCCGGACAAGAACCGCTCCGGCGCCGTGTTCGCCCTGGACCAGTCCCCCGAGGCGCAGGCGGCGCTGATCGCCATCGACCCCATGACCGGCGGCGTGCGCGCCATGGTCGGCGGGTACGACTACAAGAAGAGCCAGTTCAACCGCGCCATGCAGGCCAAGAGGAACCCCGGCTCCGCCTTCAAGCCGGTCATCTACGCCGCGGCCCTCGAGCACGGCATGACCACCGCGAGCATCATCGACGACTCCCAGGTGGAGTACGAAAGCGGCGGCGACAAGGCCTGGAAACCAAAGAACCACGACAACGTCTACCGCGGCCCGGTCACCATGCGCGAGGCCCTCACCAACTCCATCAACGTGGTCAGCGTGAAGATCCTGGAGCAGATCGGGGTCGGTAGCGCCATCGATTACGCGAAGAAGCTGGGGATCACCTCGCCCCTGGCCAGCAACCTCACCCTCGCCCTGGGGTCGTCCAGCGTCACGCCGATGGAGCTCACCAGCGCCTACGCGGTGTTCGCCTCCGGCGGCTACCGCACCACCCCCTACTTCGTCACCAAGGTGCTGGACCGCGACGGCAACGTGCTGGAAGAGGTGCAGGAGCCGAAGGTCCCCGTGTTCGGCCAGATGTCGAGTGTACCGGCCGATGGACCGGCGGAAGGGGAGGAGGGGAAGGCCCCGCCGGCCGTGCCGCAGCCGGGGCAGCCGGTGCTCTCCGAGGCGACCGGCGGCGTAATCCCGGCGATCCCGCCCGAGACCGCCTTCATCATGACCAACCTCATGCAAAGCGTCGTCTCCAGCGGTACCGGCGGGCGCGCGCGCGCCCTGGGGCGCCCGGTGGCGGGAAAGACCGGTACCACCAACGACATGAAGGACGCCTGGTTCGTGGGGTACGTGCCGCAACTGGTGGCGGGGGTCTGGGTCGGCTATGATCAGGAGAGGAGTCTTGGAGCCGGCGGCTCGGGCGGCCAGGCTGCGGCGCCGATCTGGACCGAGTTCATGCAGCGGGCCCTGGCCGGGATGCCGGTGAAGTCCTTCCCGACCCCGGGCAACGTCACCTTCGCGCTCATCGACCCGCGCAACGGCCGCCTGGCCAAGGAGGGAACCCCGGGAGCGGTGCAGGAGTGCTTCGTCTCGGGGACGGAGCCTACCAGCTACAGTGCCGAACCCGCAGTTGACGCGGTTTCAGCGCCGTAAATGACCGGTATTACAGGGTTTATCGGTGTCGGGGGCGGTTGTTTCGCCGCCCCAAACGGGTTCCCGTAAACCCTTGCCAGGAGCGGATCGAGGGGTCAAAATCGGGCTAGAACCGCTCCTGTCGCGGATAAAATGGAAGCCGGCACAAGAAAACCCTTGCAAATTACGAATATATGATTATAGTGGCGTTAATTTAATCCAGCCAAGGAGGGTCTCACATGACTAAAGCAGAACTGGTCGAAGCAGTGGCGAAGTCCGCAAACATCCCCAAGGCCGCAGCCGAGAAGGCCGTCGGTGCATTCATCTCCACCGTGAGCGGTGCGCTGAAGAAGGGCGACAGGGTAACCCTGGTAGGTTTCGGCAGCTTTGAAGTCGCGAGCCGTCAGGCCCGTACCGGCAGGAACCCGCAGACCGGCAAGGAGATCAAGATCGCCGAAGCCAAGGTGCCCAAGTTCCGCCCGGGCAAGGCCCTGAAGGATGCCATCGCTGCCAAGAAGAAGTAGTCTCTGACCAGCCAGCGACGTGCCCCTCCACGACTGTTGCTACGTCTCCGGCACGCACAGGGAACCCCGCCTCCAAAGCGGGGTTTTTTCGTGTAAACGTATACGTTGAAAAGAAAACTTGCCTTTACTGGGTTACTGTAGTAAAGCTGTTCGTCTGACTGACATCAGTTCCACCGGGGTAATACCCCTCCCATCGATCCAACCCCTCGCATTCAGGTTAATCCCCACGAGAAATGCGGCAGCAGCTAATTGGTTGGCAACGATGTATGGTTTGCCGGTCATATGGCGTGTTGCCGATAATATTCAGCTAAGCCTGCGACAATCGTTGTCGCGGCAGGTTTGGCACGCCCCACATTTCACCGCCTTCCGGCGCAGCAGCCACCTTTTCCCGTGGGGATTCCCGGGATACAGCGTGGCCCGGCTTTGTCGCGAGGGTACGTAAAGGAAACACATGTCTTTTGAATCACTGAATCTCTCCGCCCCTCTCCTCAAAGCAATCAGCGCCTGCGGCTACACCGAGCCGACCCCGATCCAGGCCGAGTCGATCCCGCTGGCGCTCTCCGGCCGCGACCTGATCGGCAGCGCCCAGACCGGCACCGGCAAGACCGCGTCGTTCGTCCTGCCTGCGCTGGAGCGCCTGCTGGTCCCGTCGCCGCTGCGCGGCAAGGGTCCGCGCATCCTCGTGCTCACACCGACCCGCGAACTCGCCATCCAGGTGGTGGACGCGGTCAGGACCTACGGCAAGTTCATGCGGGTGCGCTGCGGCTCCATCCTCGGGGGGATGCCCTACCGCGACCAGATGATGCTCCTGTCCAGCCCGGTCGACATCATCGTGGCCACCCCGGGGCGCCTGATCGACCACCTGGACCGCCGTTCCATCAACTTCTCCCGCCTGGAGATGCTGGTCCTGGACGAGGCGGACCGCATGCTGGACATGGGCTTCTCCGAGGACGTGGACCGCATCGCGGCCGCGGCCCCGACCGAGCGCCAGACCCTGCTCTTCACCGCCACCATGGATGACGCCATGGCGAAGCTCGCCCAGCGCCTGCTGAAGGACCCGGTCCGCGTCGCGGTAGACGTCAAGCAGATCACGAGCCTCCAGATCGAGCAGCGCCTGCACGTCGCCGACGACATGCGCCACAAGAACCGCCTGCTGCAGCACCTGGTCTCCGACGCCAGCGTCACCAAGGCGATCATCTTCTCGGCCACCAAGAGGGATGCCGACCAGCTCGCCTTCGAGCTCTACTCGCAGGGGCACGCCGCCGCCGCGCTGCACGGCGACATGTCGCAGGGGGCCCGCAACAAGACCATCACCAACATGCGCCGCGGCAAGGTGCGCCTTCTGGTCGCCACCGACGTCGCCGCCCGCGGCCTCGACGTCTCCGGTATCAGCCACGTCATCAACTACGACCTCCCGAAGTTCGCCGAGGACTACGTGCACCGTATCGGCAGGACCGGCCGCGCCGGCGCCACCGGCATCGCCATCTCCTTCTGCTCCATGAACGAGGTCGCCTACCTGGACCGCATCGAGCGCCTGACCGGCAAGCCGCTGCCCCAGCACGTCATCGAAGGGCTGGAACCGACCCGTCCGCTCAGAAGGAGCAGCTCCGGCCCCGGCGCCCGCAAGGGGCGTCCTGGCTTCGACCCGCGCAAGAAAGGTTTCGCACCCAAGGGACGTCCTGCCCAGGGGGCGCGTCCGGGACAAGGGAACAGCCGGCGCGATCCCCAGCCGTTGGTGGAATACCGCCGCGGCAGGGGCGGGGCAGGAAACTAGCCTTTTCCTTGCTTTAAGTCGTTGGTTTTGGTATCGTTTGCATCTGTGTATACGGCCCCCCGGCATCCTGCCGCGGGGGCCGCTTGCGAATGAGCGCCGCCGGCTTCCGGCAGCCATGAGAGATACGAAGGGGGTAGCAGATGTCAGCAGCAGTCGAACTTGGAAAGGGTCTCCACTGGATCGGGGTCAAGGATCCCAGCCTCACCGTCTTCGACGACCTCTTTCCCACCCAGTACGGTACCACCTACAACTCCTACCTGGTGCAGGGGGAGTCCCATATCGCCATCATCGATACGGTGAAGGCCAAGCGCTTCGACGAGTACCTGGAGAAGATCCGCTCCATCATCGATCCGGCCGACGTCGACTACATCGTCGTGAACCATTCCGAGCCGGACCACTCCGGTTCCCTGTCGCAGCTTCTGAAGCACTGCCCCAAGGCGACCGTGGTCTCCAGCCAGGCCGCGCGCACCTTCCTCGGGAACCAGATCCACCTTCCTTTCGAGTCCCGCATCGTCAAGGACAACGACCAGATCGACCTGGGGGGGCGCACCCTGCGCTTCATCGCCGCCCCCTTCCTGCACTGGCCTGATACCATGTTCACCCTGCTGGAAGAGGACCAGGTGCTCTTCTCCTGCGACGCCTTCGGCTCGCACTTCTCCCCGGACGGGCTTTTCGCCGACGAGTGCCCCGACTTCTCGGGCGAGACCCGCTTCTACTTCGACTGCATCATGCGCCCGTTCAAGGAGCGCATCCTGCAGGCGGTGGCGAAGCTGGACGGGGTCGAGTTGAAGATGCTCTGCCCGAGCCACGGCCCGGTGTACCGAAGCGACGCCAGGAAGGCGGTGGAACTGTACCAGAAGTGGTCCCAGCCCAAGGCGGCCGGGCGCCGCGTTGCCATCTTCTACATCTCCCCGCACGGCAATACCGAGCAGATGGCCGAGGCCGTGGCCAAGGGGGCCGGCGATGCCGGCGTCCACGTTACCCTGTGCCATATCAACCACGCCTCCGTCGCCGACATCCGCGACCTCATGGAGGAGTGCGACGGGCTCATCTTCGGCACCCCGACCATCAACCGCGACATCCCCAAGCCGATGTGGGACGTGCTCGCCTACCTCTCCACGGTGAGCCTGAAGGGGAACGTCGGCGGCGTCTTCGGCAGCTACGGCTGGTCCGGCGAGGCCTGCCGCATGGCCGAGGAGAGGCTGAAGAGCATGAACTTCAAGCTCCCCGCCCCCTTCGTGCGCACCCCCTTCATGCCCAAGCCCGAGGCGATCGCCGACTGCGAGGCCCTGGGACGTGCCGTCGCCGAAGAGGTCCTGAAAAAGTAACACCCGCCTCAACCCCTCTCCCCCCCCCGGGGAGAGGGTGCCCGCAGGGCGGGCGAGGGCAGGGCGCAGCGTCCCGATTTCCCTTCTTCTCCCTCTCCCGACCTCTTACCGCAAGACCCATCTCTACCCCATGCAGACAGACCACCCCCACATCGTAGAGGTCGCCATCCCGCTCCCACTGGAGGGAAGCTTCCACTACCTGGTGCCCGAGCGTCTGTCCCCAGCGGTATCCCCCGGCAAGCGTGTCCTGGTCCCCTTCGGGAGGCGCAAGGTCACCGGGTACCTGCTCGGCGACGCCGATGCGCCGGCTGCCGGTGAGCTCAAGGAAGTGCTCGAGGTCCTCGACGAGGAGCCGCTGTTCACCGCGGCCGAACTCGATTTCTACCGCTGGATCGCCGGCTATTACCTGCACCCCTTGGGCGAGGTGATCAAGATGGCGCTCCCGGCGGGCATCAATCTGGTGAGCCGCTACCGCTGCGAACAATCCGAGGACGGCACCCCGGTGCTCAAGGAGTACCTGGCCGGTGGGAAGAGCGTGCGCACCGAGCGGGTCTACACCGCGGTCCCGGACTGCACGCTCCGCCCGCGGGGCAAGGGGCTGGAGATCCTGGAATACCTGCTGGAGGTCGGCGAATGTTCCGGCCCTCAGCTCAGGGAGCGCTTCGGCCCCTGCACTTCCCAACTGGGGCGCCTGGTGGAGCTGGGGGCGGCGCACCTTTCCCAGCGCGAGGTGTACCGCGACCCGTTCAAGGCGAAGGAGTATGGCCACGACGGCCCCCTCCCCTTGAATCCGGCCCAGGCCGAGGCCCTGGCCAAGGTCGCCGCGGCGCTGGAAACGGGCGAGTTCTCTCCGTTTCTCTTGCACGGCGTCACCGGCAGCGGCAAGACCGAGGTCTACCTGCAGTCCATCGCGGTGGCGCTCGCCGCCGGCAGGAGTGCGCTGGTGCTGGTGCCCGAGATCGCCCTCACCCCGCAGCTGGTCGGGCGCTTCAAGCGCCGCTTCGACTGCGGCATCGCGGTGCTGCACTCCGGGCTTTCCGACGGGGAGCGCTTCGACGAGTGGCGCCGCATCCGGCGCGGCGAGGCATCCATCGTGATCGGTGCCCGCTCCGCCCTGTTCGCGCCGCTTGAGCGGATCGGGGTGATCGTGGTCGACGAAGAGCACGAGGGAAGCTACAAGCAGTCCGAGGGGGTGCGCTACAACGCGCGGGACCTCGCCCTGGTGCGGGGTAAGCTTGCCAAGGCCGTGGTGGTCCTCGGCTCGGCGACGCCGCTGGTGACCAGCTACCACGCCGCCCAGACCGGTCGTCTCGGCTACCTGCAGCTCCCGGACCGCGTGCGCGATCTCCCCATGCCGGAGACGAGGATGCTGGACGCGCGCAACCACAGGGGGGAGATCTTCCTCCCCGAGCTCATCGAGGCCATGGGGGAGAACCTTGACGCCGGCGGCCAGACCCTGCTCTTTTTGAACCGGCGCGGCTTCGCCACCTACCTTGTCTGCGAGACCTGCGGCCACGTGCTGCGCTGCCCCAACTGCGCGGTGACCCTCACCTACCACCGCATCAAGGGAAAGCACGTCTGCCACTACTGCGACTTCACCATGCTCCCCCCGAGCACCTGCCCCGACTGCCAAAGCGGCGCCATCACGTTGCTCGGGCGCGGCACCGAGCGGGTCGAGGACGAGGTGCAGAAGCTCCTTCCCGACGCGCGGGTCTCCCGCATGGACCGGGACTCCACCCGGGGCAAGGGAGGGCACGCACGGGTCCTTAAGGAGCTGGAGGAAGGGACGGTGGATATCCTGATCGGCACCCAGATGATCGCCAAGGGGCATGACTTCCCCGGGGTGACCCTGGTGGGGGTACTCTCCGCCGATGCATCCCTGAACCTCCCCGATTTTCGCAGCGCCGAGCGCACCTTCCAGCTGGTGACCCAGGTGATGGGGCGGGCGGGGCGCGGCGACAAGCCGGGACGGGTGCTGGTGCAGACGCTGGCGCCCGAACATTACGCGCTCACCCACGCGGTGGCGCACGACTATCTCGGCTTTTACCGGGAGGAGATCGCGTTTCGCGAGGAGGTGGGGTACCCTCCCTTCGCGCACCTGGCGGCGCTGACCTTTTCAGCGGTGGCGGCGGGGCAGGGGGAGAGCGCTGCCGCAGAGGCCGCGGCGCTTCTGCGCCGTATCAAGCGCGAGGCACGGCTCAGGGTGGAGGTGCTCGGGCCGGTCACGGCGCCGCTGGGGAAGGTGCGGGGGCGGTTTCGCTGGCAGATACTGTTGAAGGGGGTGGAGCGGGCCGACCTGCACCGGCTCCTCTTCCACTTCCGGGGCGGCTTCAGCCACCCCTCCACGGTGCGCCTCACCATCGACGTCGACCCGGTGGACATGCTGTAACGCCTGGCGCCTTCTCGCCCTCTTGATCTCTCCCTCTCCCGGGAGAGGGCCGGGGTGACGGCGCTGCCACGAAGTAGACACGCCCGGGCTTCCAACCCCCTCACCCCTTCCCCTCTCCCAAAGGGCGAGGGGTTTTTACTGCCCGGCGCAAAAACGGAAAAAAGGGCCTCCCGAATCGGGAGGCCCTTTTTTGTTGCATGGTTCAGCAGCCGCTTAGTGGTGCGGGTGCATGAAGGCGTAGATCATCAGCATCAGCAGGGTGATGCCGATGAACAGCGCGGTGAAGCCGAAGGTCTTCAGGCAGAAGTCGTAGAAGATGCCGGAAGACTTCTTGGCAGCGAACTTCTCGGTAATCCCTTCCTTCTCGTAACGGGCCCACTGGTCGCCACGCTCTTCCACGAACTCATGTTTGGACATCTGGCCGTTGAAGATGACGAAGTCCATCGGGAACTTCTCCGGACGCCCGTGGGTGTTGAAGAAGTGGACCGAGAAGATGAAGCCGGTAGCCAGCAGCGCCTCGTCGGAGTGAACGATGGTGGCCACGTTGAAGGCCCAGCCCGGCAGGAACATGCCGAAGAACTCGGGGAACCAAAGCATCAGGCCGGAGCCGCCGATGGCGAACATACCCCAGAAGACCGCGATGAAGTCGAATTTCTCCCAGTAGGTCCACCTTTCGAAGGCCGGTTTCGGCCCTTTGAAGAAGAACCAGCGGACCATGCCGATGACGTCGCTGATGTCGCGCAGGTTCGGGCAGAGGGAGTCAGGTCCGAACAGCCTCTGGAAGAAATTGCCCTTGATGTCCTTCCTGATGAGCAGGAAGTGGACGCTCATGACCAGGGCCATCGAGAAGTAGATGAAGGTGATGCCGGCGCAGATCCTGTGGAAGAAACCCGCGTTCGGCGCGCCGCCGTACAGATCCATCAGGAACTTCGCCCAGATCTGGTCGCTGAACTTGAGCGGCAGGCCGGTGAGGGAGAGGCCGAGGAAGCTGATGATGACCAGCAGGTGCATGAACACGTGGACCCTTCTGAAGCGGCGGTACTGCTTGTGCCCCTCGGGTACGTGGTGCAGGATGATGCCTTCTTCGAGTGCTGCGGCCTTCTCGCGGTTCTCAACGAAGCCGCGGATCATCCAGAGCAGGGTGTGGATCCAGAACACGGTGAAGGTGCCGACCAGCAGGCCGGTCATCGCGATGAAGGTGTAGAACAGGATGGGGTACTTCTCGCGGTCGTTGTGCTCGCCGTGGGCATAGAACTTCGTGAAGAGCATGCTCCCCTTGCGGTGGCACTTGGAGCAGGTCTGGACCAGGTTCGCCGGGTTGACGGAGGACTTGGGATCCTTGGACGGCAGGATCGCGTGGGCGGTGTGGCAGTCGGCGCAGCCGGCGACCTTCTCCGGGTAACCCAGGCGGTAGTTCTTGCCGTGGTAGCTCTCCATGTAGCTCTTGACGGCGACTTCGGAGATGTGGTTGCGCTCGACCAGTTTCTGGTCTGCGTGGCAGCGGAGGCAGACCTTGGTGTGGAACTCACGGTTCTCCTTGGAGTTCGGATCGCCCAGCGCCTTGATTTCGTGCAGGTTGTGGCAGTCGTTGCAAGCCGCCGAATCCTGGTTCCCGGCGAGTACGCCCTTGCCGTGTACCGACTGGCTGAAGCCGCGCTCGTCCTTGTGGCACTGGGTGCACTTGACGATGACCCTGCGCTTGTCCTTGTTCCAGTAGGTGTGGCTGTGCATGTCGGTGTGGCACTGTGCGCACCCGATGCCCTTCTCGCTGTGGATACTCTTGGCGTGCTCGGCGGCTTCCTTCTTGTGGCAGCGGACGCACTGTACCTTGCCCACCTTGATCTCGCCCCTCATGTGCTTGGCGAGCTCGACAATCTCGATGTGGCAGCTGGTGCAGCCGTTTTTGCCGTGCACGGAGTTGGCCATCTGCTCGGCGGAAATCTTGTTGCCGTGGCAGCCCAGGCAGGTTGCCGGGTCGATGGCCAGGCCCTGTGCGGCGAAACCGGGCCGGGCTAATGCTAGGAGCAGTAGCAGCGGGATGAGGCGTGTGAAGACTTGAACCATTGTATTCTCCTGTATTTAGGATCGTTTTAGAACGCTTTAATCTATTGGGGCGCTCGCAACGGCGCCTACTTTAATACGCGCGGCTTCATAAATCAACTGAAAAAGCGTCAATTAATAAGCAGGATACAACTTTGCTAACGCTGTTTTGCCGGATTGTCTGTCACGAACGATAACGACACAGTAATTATTGTGTACTGCTAATAGAAATTGGTTAAATGCCCGGTTTGACGTTACTGTAAAAGACGAACGGCAACTGTTGGTGCTGAAATTTTTATTAAATCGACAGAATGAAGAGGCGGGTAAATGAGTGCCGGTTGAATATAGATATTGTGTATACGGATCCGGCGGCGGTGTGGGCGGGGCGGGAAATCAAAGCGGAGTAAAAGGATCCAATTAAACCTGGCGGGCGGAGGCCAGCTGCACGATGCCTTCAGCGAGGGCGAATTCCAGGAACTCGCGGGCCTCGTCCACGGAGAGGCGGATCCTGCGGCAGAGGGCCTGTGCGGTTTGCTTTCCGTCCAGTGCCTGCAGCAGCTCGAAATAGGGAGGGGAGACCGACTCGGTGCAAACCTCGCCGTGCGCGGGGTAAATGAGGGCGCAGGAACCCGTCGCGTTGAAGCAGGCGGAGAATTCGGCCAGGTCAGGCTCGCCCGCGTCCAGGATCTCGAGTACCTCGTAGCTGAAGCGCGCCAGGGTGGTGCTGGCGGCGAGCACCAGCGGCTGCTTGAGCGGGTCGAGCAGGCTAAGTTGTTTCGGTGAGGGGGGCTCCGGAGGGGTGGCCATCAGCGCCGCGGCGTAGTGGTGGTGGTAGTCCGCGAGGTCGAGCGCCAGCGGCAGCAGCTTGGCTTTCTTCCTTTGCTTGAAGATCCTCTCCAGGAAGCTTCTCTGCAGCCCCCAGATCTCCTCCTCGGCGATGTCCGCCTCCCCGCGCTCCCCCAAGAAGGCGGCGAAGGCGGACAGGAAGGCGCTCGGGGTCAGCTTGAGGGGGGCGACGACCGAGTTGAACCAGGCGACCGCCTTGCCCCGGCTGTAAAAGACGTCACAGGCGGCGGCGAGACGGCCGGTTTGGTCCAACTGCTCCAGGGTGTAGCCGGCGGTGGCGTAGACCGTGTACGGCGGGTCCGCCAGGTGCCGCAGCCCGAGCGTTTGCGCCTTGCCGTAGAGCCTCGTCCCGGGGAGCACGGCCAGGGGAAAGATGTCCAAGTGGTTCGGGTAGAGCGAGAGGGCGAAATCGAGCGAAGAGCGGAACAGCTCGGGCGTGTCGCCGGGGAGCCCGTAGATCAGGTCGAAGCCGAAGATGGCGCCGCTTTGGTTCAAAAGAAAAGCGCGGTTGACGAAGTCCTCCCGGTCGAAGCCGCGACCGACGGCGCGCAGGACGGCGGCGTCGGCACTCTGCAGGCCGATCTGCAGCGAGCAGGTGATCGAGGCGAATAGTTCCGCCATCTCGGCGTCGATGAACTCGCTGCGCACCTCGAAGTGGAAGTGGATCCCGGGGGCCGTCTTCCGGATCAGGCGCAGGATCTCCTTCGCCCTCTTGGGGTCCTTGTTGAAGGTCGAGTCGAGCACGAAGATCTGGGGGACCTGGAGCCGCGCGAACAGGCGGAGTTCAGCCTCGATGCGCTCCATGGAGAAGCGGCGCACCCCGCCGCTTCCCTTGTGGTCGAAGCAGAAGGAGCAGGCGAAGTCACAGCCGCGCGAGAGCTGCCAGAGCGCACCGCCGGGGATGGTCGGGTCGAGCCGTCCGGACAGGTACGGGGACGGGACCGAGTCGAGGTCCAGCGGCGGGGGAAGGGTCGCCGCCGGCTCTCCCGGCAGCACGATACCCGGAACCCCCGCAGGTGTCCCACCCGCGGACAGCAGCCGGACCGCCTGCACCAGTGCCCCTTCGCCCTCGCCTCGCACCAGGAAGTCGAAGACTCCCTCATTGAGCAGACCCGCCGGGTTGGCGGTCGGCTCGGCGCCTCCGGCGCAAAGGACGGCGCCGGGAAGAAGCGAGCGCAACTCCCTGGCCACGGCTACGGCGTGGTCGCGGCTCCAGACGTAGACGGAGAAGGCGACCAGGTCGGGCGCGTTCACGGCGATTCCCCGGGCGCAGGTGGCGGCGTCGTCGTGCAGGAAGAACTCGGCGATGGTGGTCTGGAGCGACCCCTTCAGCGTCTGGTCGGCGAGGAGCGCTTCCTGCAAATAAGCGCAGGCCAGCGGCACCGCTTGCGGGGAAGGGTGGGGATGGATGGCAATAAGGGCTATTTTCATGTAGTCTTGGGGCGGGCCTTCAGGGAGGGCTTGCCGCCCTCGATCACCACGACGAAATCGACGTCGCGGCAACCGTACTTCTGCATCAGGACGGGCTTTTGCCGGTTGATCGCCTCGGCGACTTTCTCCCTGGTGACATTGTCCACAGGGAGGTTGCAGGCCAGGCGCGCGTTGACGTACTGCTGGAAGACGGATTCCACCTGGGCTTCGGGGGAGGCGGGCGTGGGGGTGGACTTGCTTGGCTTCTCGGCCTTTTCGGCCTGGTGCAGAGACATCCTGAAGCGGTCCCTCTGGAACTTCCCCTCTTCGATCAGACGGTTGGTGCGGGTCCACTTCTGCTTGTGCACGCTCAGCGTGGCGACCAGTGAATCGTACTTGAACCTCTGGCTGGTGTTCGGGATGCTGACGTTCTGGTAGCGTCTGACGGCCCGTTCCACCGCGTCGAGCAGCCGCAACGGCTCCCTCTTCTCGATTCCGAAGAAGTACTGTTCGTACTTGATGACAAGTTCGCGCAGGTCAAGCTCCAGCTTGGCTATGTCCTCGGCGACACCCATTCAAACCTCCACTGCAGGACTATAACGGTAAGTTACGGTTTAGTAAACGATAAAAAGCACATAGGTTGCGCGAATAGCGGGAGTGAAACAGCTTGACCTCACCAGGCATTATTGTTAATAAAGAACAATTTGCTCAGCGGCAAGGGGGACTACGATGAACAAGATATCTGCAATAGTGCTGGCAGCCGGCATGGGAACCAGGATGAAGTCGGACCTGGTCAAGGTGATGCACCCGGTGGCCGGCCCGCCGATGATTGAATGGCCGGTCGCCGCCGCCTTCGCCGCAGGAGTGGAGCGTTGCGTCCTGGTGGTGGGGCACCAGCAGGAAAAGGTGCGGGATTACTTTGCCGGGCGCACCGAGGTTGGGTTCGCGCTGCAGGCCGAGCAGCTCGGCACCGGACATGCCGTGCGCTGCGCCATGCCCGAGATCGAAGAGGATGCCGAGACCGTGCTCATCCTCTGCGGCGACACCCCGCTGCTCACCGCGGACAGCCTGCGCGGCATGCTCGACGCCCACCAGCAGAGCAAGGCATGCGTGACGGTCATGACCGCGACGCTGGATGACCCCTTCGGCTACGGCCGGATCGTCAAGGATGCGGACGGCAAGGTGGTCGCCATCACCGAGCAGAAGGATGCGAGCGAAGCGGAGCGCCTGATCCGGGAGGTGAATGCCGGCGTTTACTGTGTCGACCGTGGCTTCCTCGCGGAGGCGGTTGCCCGGCTCGAGAACAACAACGCCCAGAAGGAGTACTACCTCACCGACGTTGTGTGCCAGGCCAACGCCCGTGGGCTTGCCTGCCGCAGCTACCAGGTTGCCGACCCCCTGGAGATCTCCGGCGTGAACGACCGCGTCCAGATGGCCGACGCGGCGGCGGTGCTGCGCCAGCGCATCAACCGGGAGCTGATGCTCTCCGGCGTGACCATGATCGATCCCTCCGTGGTCTACATCGACCGCGGGGTCAAGATCGGCCGCGACAGCGTGGTCTACCCGGGCGCCGTCATCAAGGGGAACACGGTGATCGGCGAGCGCTGCAAGATCGGCCAGAACGCGCTGATCGAGGGGTGCCGGATCGCCGACGACGTAGTGGTCAAGGCGGGGAGCGTGCTGGAGGATTCCCTGGTCGGCCCCGAGGCGGCCATCGGGCCGATGGCCCACCTGCGCCCCGGCACCGAGCTTTCGGCGCAGGTGAAGATCGGCAACTTCGTCGAGACCAAGAAGGCCTTCATGGGAGTGGGGTCCAAGGCCTCGCATCTCACCTACCTGGGTGACGCCACCATCGGCCGCGACGTCAACATCGGCTGCGGTACCATCACCTGCAACTACGACGGGGTCAGAAAGCACAAGACCGTCATCGAGGACGGCGTCTTCGTCGGGAGCGACGTGCAACTGGTGGCCCCGGTCACGGTGGGGAGGAATGCCCTGATCGCGGCAGGCACCACGGTCACCAAGGACGTCCCCGCCGATTCCCTGGCCATCGCCCGCTCCCCCCAGGTGAACAAGGAAGGGTGGACGCTCAGGAAAAAATAACTGTTGCGGACCTGGCCGAGATGCTATCCTGTACCGTCTGGGCCTGCCCCATTGTTAATTAACAAATAGATTAAACGGAGTCATACATGTGCGGTATCGTTGGATTCACCGGGCGGCAGGAAGCCACCTCCATCATTATTGAAGGGTTGAGAAAGCTCGAATATCGTGGCTACGATTCCGCCGGTATCTGCACCATGAGCGACGGCAAGGCGAGCATCCGTCGCAGCGAGGGAAAGCTTTCCAACCTGGAGAAGCTCCTCGCCTCCAGCCCCGTGCTCGGCACCGTCGGCATCGGACATACCCGGTGGGCCACCCACGGCCGTCCCTCAGAGATCAACGCCCACCCGCACCAGGCCGGCCCCATCGTCGTGGTGCACAACGGCATCATCGAGAACTACCTGCAGCTGCGTGAGGGGCTCAAGGCGCAGGGGCATGTCTTCAAGAGCGAGACCGACACCGAGGTCATCGCGCACCTGATCGACCAGAAGATGAAGGAATGCGGCAGCTTCGAGGCCGCGGTGCGCCAGGCGTTGAGCATCCTTAAAGGGGCCTACGCCATCTGCATCGTGAGCGAGAGCGAGCCGGACCAGCTGATCGCGGCCAAGCACGGCGCCCCCATGGTGGTCGGGCTCGGGGACGGCGAGTTCTACGTCGCCTCCGACATCCCCGCGATCCTGTCCCACACCCGCTCCATGATCTTCATGGAGGACGGCGAGATGGTGGTGTTCAAGGGGGGAAGCGCCGAGTTCAGCAACGTCAACGGCGAAAAGCTGGAGAAGACCCCGCGCCACATCGACTGGTCGCCGCACATGGCGGAGAAGGGGGGCTACAAGCACTTCATGCTCAAGGAGATCTTCGAGCAGCCCCGCGCCGTGCGCGACACCATCGCCGGACGGCTCCGGGAGGAGCAGGGGGACGTCTACCTCGAGGACCTTTCCCTCAGCGACGCGCAACTGCAGAAGGTTAACCGCATCTGCATCATCGCCTGCGGCACCTCCTGGCATGCGGCGCTGGTCGGGAAATTCCTGATCGAGGAGTACTGCCGCGTTCCGGTCGAAGTGGACATCGCCTCCGAGTTCCGCTACCGCAACCCCGTGGTGGACGAGAACACCCTGGTGATGCTGATCTCCCAGTCCGGTGAGACCGCCGACACCCTGGCCGCCATGCGCGAATCCAAGCGCCGCGGCGGTACCTGCGTCGCCATCTGCAACGTGGTCGACTCCTCCATCGCCCGCGAGGCCGACGGCGTCATCTATACCCACGCCGGTCCCGAAATCGGTGTCGCCTCCACCAAGGCCTTCGTGACGCAGTTGATCGCCCTCTACCTGTTCACCATCCGCCTGGGGCGCTCCCGCGGCAAGATGGACCAGGAGCAGGGGAGAAAGCTCATCTCCGCCATCGTGCGCGTTCCGGGACTCATGGAAGAGGCCCTCAAGCTGAACGAGCAGGTGGAAAAGGTTGCGAGAAATTACATCTCCGCCCGCGATTTCCTCTACCTTGGGCGCGGAATGAACTACCCCATCGCCCTTGAGGGCGCGCTGAAGCTGAAGGAAATCTCCTACATCCACGCCGAGGGGTACGCCGCCGGCGAGATGAAGCACGGTCCCATCGCCCTCATCGACGAGCACATGCCGGTCGTGGTGCTGGTGCCGAAGGGAGCGACCTACGACAAGGTCTTCTCCAACATGGAAGAAGTCATCGCCCGCGGCGGCCGCGTCATTGCGGTCTGCTCCAAGGGTGACGCCGAGGTCGCCGGCAAGGTCGAGGTCGCGCTGGAGATCCCGGAGGACGGCGAGGAAGTCATGCCGATCATCATCTCGATCCCAATGCAGCTTTTGGCCTATCACGTCGCCGTCCTGAAAGGGACCGACGTCGACCAGCCCCGCAACCTGGCCAAGAGCGTCACGGTCGAATAAACCGATTCGCACGCCGGGCCAGACGACATAGCCAATTTCACCTGACCAAAAGACCCCGGCCGCCGAAAGGCGCCGGGGTCTTCACGTTTCCACACTATCCACCCGGCTTGTCGGCAAAGAGATGGCCATAGAAATCGGCGCGAGCGTGAATCAACTTACCTAGTACACTATAAGAGCGGGACCAAAACCGATCTCAGCATCATCAAAAGACTAGCGAGGTGGAGATATGACCGTTCTGGTAGGTCGTGAAATATGGGATGCCATCAATCGAGGGGAGATAAGCATCGACCCTTTGCAGGATTCACAGGTAGGCCCGGGGTCGGTTGATCTCACCTTGGGCAACGAATTCAGGATCTTCAAGAAAGAGACGGGGGTGTGTCACGTACACAACGAATCTGACTTTGCCGATGTCACCGAAGCCGTGTCGGTCGCGGATGGAGACTACATAACCATAGCCCCCTGCGAGATGATCCTGGGCATCACCAGGGAGAGGATCACCCTGTCCGAGACCATGGCGGGGTGGCTGGAGGGGAGGAGCCGTTTCGCCCGCTTCGGGTTGGCGGTCCACGTCACCGCCGGCTTCATGCAGCCGGGCATTTCAAACCAGCAGGTGCTGGAAATCGTTAACCTGGGGCACAAGACCCTGGCGCTTTATCCCGGGACGAGAATCTGCCAGTTCGTCTTCGAGCGCTGCCTGGGAGCTGCGAAATATAAGGGACGGTTCGTCGACCAGGTCAAACCGTGACCAATGCGCGCCCGCGCAGTCGCAGGATCGAAACGGGAACCGGGTCTCGGGGCAAAAGAAGGGAATAATGGAAACAGCCGATTCTTTTTTCCCAGGTTTTTCAAGCTGTTAAGAGAATCGACACACACGGTTCCGGGTCACTTCCCGGCGAACCGGACCTGGCACTTAAGCCCCGCCGGTAGTTGGTGTTTCGGGTTTTTCACCTCCACCCGGACCCCGTACATCCCTCCCGCGTCGACCACCGGGTCGATGACCTTGACCACACCCCGGTATTCTCCCTTCCCCGGCGGCTCCGGGCGTATGAACGCCTTGTCACCCACCTTGATACTGCGCAGTTGCGCGGCCGGAACGTAGATCTCGGCGTTGATCGGGTCGATCTGTGCCAGCTTCATGATGGGTTTCTCCTCGACCCGCTCTCCCGGCGAAAGGAACCGCTGCACCACGACCCCGTCCACTGTGGTCCTGATGGTGCGCCGGGCCAGGAACTGGACCGCTTCGTCGTACTCGCGCTGCGCCACCTTCACGGCCGTCTCGGCCTCGTCGATCTCCTGCGAAGAGATGATCCCCTTCTTGAAAAGCTGCTTCTTGTGCTCCTGTTCCCGGGCCAGGTATTCGAGCCGCTCCCGCTTGAGCTCCTTGGTCTGCTGCTCCACCTTGGAGTCCAGGCGGGCGATGACCTCCCCCTTCTTGACGTAATCCCCGCGGTCGACCGGCACCTCGGCGAGCACGCCGATAACCTCGCTTCCCACGTTGACTGTCATGTAAGGGGCCAAGTAGCAGTCCAAATCCTGCGGCAGAGCGGTTGCGACAGTGGCCAGAACAATCACGACAGCAGGTAAAATGGGAAACAGTGTCATAGCCGTTCCTCGGTTTGGGATAGCAACGGACCCAGCAATTATGGGTGCAGTTGCAGTGCTGTCAACTGATGCTCATGGGCTCTCACTGATACTGTCGATATCCTTGCCATGTCTGTGTCGTTATTCTTTACAAGACAATGGGACATATTTGATCCAATTCAATTAAAACTCATGTGGTTTGAATCAGTTTTGGGCAGGTGCCCGGTCGACCAACCATTGGCACAGAAGATGCTCTATTACCAATTGGTGGAGTTCACCCTGAACTCATCCCGGGCTCCCCATTGCCTTTGGTGCCGTTCGCCCCCTTCGGCCTGGCGACGGTGAGCCGCACCCTGCAGCCGCAACTCCCCGAATACCTGCTGGCGCTCGCGAAGAGCGACGGTTTCGACCAGACCCTGGTCCAGGGCGTCAGCGATACCGCCCGCCAGGGCGAGCCCTACGCGGAACTGGGCATGGTACGGCAGCAGGATCCGGCCTGGCAGGACCAGACCGGCGCGCCGCGCGACATCCAGGCCGGCAACATCCCGGGCGGCAAGCGCGACGTGATCAGGAGCTCCGACTTCAACAACGGCAGCACCCAGGCCTTCTTCGCCGACAGCGGCAAGTGGAGCGTGGTCAACGGCAGCCTCAGGGTCGAGGCGACCAGCAGCGCCACCGACGCGGTGGCGGTCTACGATGTCGGCCAGTACCTCCCCAACTACTACGAGGTGCTCGCGACCCTCAAGGCGGACAAACCGACCGCCGGTTGGAAGGCGAACGCCTACATCATCTTCGACTACGTGAGCCCGACCGACTACAAGTTTGCCGGCGTGAACATCTCGACCAACAAGTTCGAGATGGGGCACCGCACCTCCTCCGGTTGGGTGGTGGACGCCCAGACCCCGCTGCAGGTGAAGCCGAACAGCACCTACAACCTCATGGTGGCGGTGAACGGCACCACGGCGACGCTGCTTCTGGACAACACCAAGCTGTTCAGCTACGCCTTCGCGGCCCGCGTCGTCGACGGCATGAGCTTCGGCCTCAACTACGGCATGATCGGCATGGGGAGCGTGGGGGCCAAGGGGTACTTCGACAACGTCGCGGTGCAGAAACTGGCGCCGGTCTTCACCTACACCGGTATGGAAAACTTTGACGCCGCCCCGAGCCTCTTCACCGAACAGCGGACCGGGAGCTGGACCACTTCCGGCGGCTACTTTACGGCCACCCCGACCACAGCCCCGGCGGTGAACTTCATCGACCTGAGCCAGGCGGCGGGTGTCCCGGCCGGCACCTTCTCCATCAGCCCCTCCTCGGTGCTGGTCCTTGAAACCAAGCTCCATTCCACCGGCACGGCGGGTGTGGTGTTCGATGCCTACGGCACGGACAACTATAAGTTCGCCGCCTACAACGCGACCACCAAGGAAGTGGTTATCGGCCACGTGCAGAAGGGGAACCTGGTCATCGATACCAGGATCTCCCGGACCCTGACCGCCGGCGACCATACCCTGGGCGTCACCATCAAGGGGACCACGGTGAGCGTCACCGTCGACACCCAGGCGGTGCTCGGCTACACCTTCAATGCCCTCTCCGTCGACGGTAAGATGGGGCTCTTCGCCCAAGGCGCCGCCGGCTACTTCGACAGCTTCACCGTCAAGACCGACGACCCGGCCTTCACCAAGGTCCAGGCCATGATGGCGGCGGCACCTGCCGATGCGGCACAGGTGGGTGGCGGCGACGTTCTCACCGCCGATAGCTTGGCGCCCATCATCCCGGTGGCGATCGAGTACTGGAAAATCGCCCTGCAGTTGGACGAGCAGGCGGTTGCCGGGCTGCAGAACCTGAAGTTCGTGGTGGCGGACCTGGACGGCCTCACCCTGGCCCAGCGGGTGGGCGACACCATCTGCCTCGACCGTGATGCGGCAGGCTACGGCTGGTTCGTGGACGGCACCCCCGAGGAGAGCGCCGAGTTCGTCAGAAACGACAGTGGCGACTTGGTGGCCCGGAGCGACAGCGCGGCCGCCGGCAACATGGACCTCTTGACCGTTGTGGTCCACGAGGTGGGGCACGTCCTGGGCGTCCCGCATCTGCTCACCGGTGACGATGCCGTGATGGCCCCGACCCTGGACGCCGGCGAACGCGAGACGGCGTCGGTGGCGGGTTACCAGTACGAGGCGCTCCTCTATGACGAGAACAGCGGCAGGTTCGTCCCGGCGGCGGAACTCACCGGGAAGCATGCGGGCGCGCCGGTGGTCGACTGGACCCGGAGCCCGAAACATCCGGCGGGGCTGCCGGGTTGGGTGGTCAACCTGTAGGTCTAACCGGGAATCCGGGGAACAGAGCTTTTAGAAGCTTTCTGCTTGGAAACTGATTGGGCATCATCTTCCGCCGCGTCCACCATCCCCTCTCCCACAGGGAGAGGGGACCAGAGGGAGATTGTCGCCGATCAGAAATTTGAATAGGAGGGGTTATGGCTGACAAGGACAAGAAGGACGAAACCGCCGGAACCGGAACCAACGTCCCGGTCGTCAAGTGGGATGACAGCGCCATGGGGACGAGCTACGCCAACGTCTGCAACGTGACCAGCACCCGCGAGGAGGTGACCCTGCTGTTCGGGACCAACCAGACCCTCTACGCGGGGCAGCAGGAGGTCACCGTGAAACTCGGCAACCGGATCATCCTCAGCCCCTACGCGGCGAAGCGGCTCTGCAAGCTCCTGGAACACGTGGTCGGCCAGTACGAGGCGCGCTTCGGCGAGCTGAGCCTCGGCCACGCGGTCCAGACCACGGAGAAATAGTGCCATGCCCGACACACCTTTTCCTTCAGTGCATCCCGCCCGTCCTCACGGCGACGAGAGCTGGGCCGCCTACAGCGACCCGTCGCTTTGGTCCTACCTCGTGGACGAGGCATCCGACATCGAGTTCTGCAGCGCGTGGCTGCAGCTCATGTCGAAGATCATCTCCGGCGTGAGGACCGGGGTCGTGGTCCTCTCCCAGGGGGAAGACGCCCCCTTCGTCCCGGTCGCCGTCTGGCCCGCCAGCGGCGCCGAAACCATGAAGCACACCGCCGTCATCGAGCGAGCGGCCAAGGAGCGCAAGGGGGTGGTGATCCGCGACGGCGGCGAGGCGGTCGGGCCGCTCAACACCGAGCCCCTGCTCTGCATCGCCTTCCCGGTGCTGAGCGCGGAGCGCATCTTCGGGGTCATGGCGCTGCGCGTCACGCAGCGCAGCGGTGACGCGCTCCAGGTTGCCATGCGCCAGCTGCAGTGGGGCACCTCCTGGATCGAGAGCCGGATGCTCAAGCGCGAGATACAACTGGCCCGTCAAGCCAACGAGCGCGTATCCGGCGCCCTCGAGTTCGTGGCGGGGGTGCTGGAGGAACCCCGCTTCAGCGCGGCCGCCTCTTCCTTCGCCACCCTCCTCGCCACTCGCCTTACGGCCGACCGGGTGAGTGTCGGCTTCGTCAAGGGGCGCCACGTCAAGGTGCGGGCGCTCTCCCACAGCGCCCAGTTCAAGGAGCGCATGAACCAGGTGCGTGCCGTCGCCTCCGCCATGGACGAGAGCCTGGACCAGGAACGCTCCGTCGCCCTTCCCGCGCCAAACGGGGGAGGCCCCGTGGTCTGCCGGGTGCACGGGGAACTTTCCGCAGGCGAGGGTGAGCGCGCCATCTGCACCGTCCCCTTCTTCGATTCCCAGGGGAGGGGACTGGGTGCCATCACGTTGGAGCGTCCGCTGTCATCTCCCTTCACACCCCACGAGATCGAGTTCTGCGAGGTGGTGGCAGCGGTGGTGGGGCCGATCCTTGAGGAGAAGTTGCGGCTGGACCGTCCGGTCCTCGTGCATGCGGCGATCGCCGCCGGCGACCAGTTGGGGAAGCTGTTCGGGCGGGGGCACCTGGTCTACAAGACCGCCTTCGTGCTGCTCCTTGCGCTGGTCGCCTTTTTCTGCGTAGCCAAAGGCGACTACCGGATTTCGGCGCGTACCACGATGGAAGGATCGCTGGTGCGCGCCATTACCGCACCCTACGACGGGTTTATCGCCGAGGCGCCGGCCCGGCCGGGCGACGTCGTGCGCAAGGGAGCGCCCCTGGCCCGCCTGGACGACCGCGAGAAACGCCTGGAACGCCTGAAGACCTACAGCCTTTCCGAACAGTACTCCCGCCAGTACCGCGAGGCGCTGGCCAACGGCGACACGGTGCAGATGCGGGTGTTGAAGCAGCAACTGGAACAGGCGCGGACCCAGCTGAAGCTCCTGGACGAGCAGCTCGGCCGCTCGCGCCTCACCGCCCCCTTCGACGCGGTCGTCTTGTCGGGTGATCTCAGCCAGTCGCTGGGCGCGCCGGTCGACCGGAACAAGGTCCTCTTCGAGGTGGCGCCGCTGCAGGATTACCGGGTCAGGCTGTACGTGGACGAGCAGCGCGTCTCCGACCTGAAGCTGGGACAGCGGGGCATGCTGGTGCTCAATTCCCTTCCCGACAGCGATTTCCCGATCACGGTCAGGAAGATCACCCCCATCGCCATGACCGTGGAAGGGAAGAACCAGTTCCTGGTCGAGGCGTCCCTGGACCGCCTGAGCGCCAGGATCAGGCCGGGCATGGAAGGGGTGGGCAAGATCTTCGTGGAGAGGCGCCTGCTCTTCTGGATCTGGACCCATGAGATGGTCGACTGGCTGCGCCTTTGGGCGTGGTCCTGGCTCCCGTAGGTGACGAGATGACCCAACAGCTTTTCAGCTCATCGTGGTACCGCATCTGCCGGCTGCAGCCCCGCCTGCGCCGCCATGCCCAGTTGCATCGGCACGAGTACCGGGGCGAGGTGTGGTTCGTACTGCAGAACCACGTCACCGGCCAGCTCTACCGTTTCAGCCCGGTGGTCTACCACGTCATCGGGCTCATGGATGGCAAGCGGAGCGTCGAGGACCTCTGGAAGTTCTCCGTCGATTCCTTCGGGGACGATGCGCCCACCCAGGACGACCTGCTCCGGCTGCTGGCGCAGCTCCACTCGGCGGACGTACTCTTGTGCGACATACAGCCCGACACCCGGGAGCTGTTCCAGCGCGGCGAGAACCTGCGCCAGGGGAAGCTGCGCCAGACGCTCCTGTCGCCCCTTTCCTGGCGCTTCCCGATCTTCGACCCGGACCGGCTCCTGAACCTGCTGCAGCCGCTCTCCCGCGCCATCTTCAGCCCGGTGAGCGGCGTCATCTGGCTTGCCGTCGTGCTCGCGGGGGCGGCGCTCGCCTTCGGGCACCGGGCCGAACTCTCGCACGACGTGCTGGACCGGGTGCTCTCCATGCACAACATCGCGCTCCTCTGGGCGGTGTACCCCCTGGTCAAGTTCTGCCACGAGATCGGGCACGCGCTCGCCGTGAAGAGATGGGGTGGCGAGGTGCACGAGGTGGGGATCATGCTCCTCGTGCTGATCCCGGTCCCCTACGTCGACGCCTCGGCCGCCTCGGCCTTCCCGCAGCGGGGGCGGCGCGCCATGGTGAGCGCCGCGGGGATCATGGCAGAGCTCTTCATAGCCTCGCTGGCGCTCATGCTCTGGCTCTGCGTCGAGCCGGGGTTGTTGCGCTCCGCCTTGTTCAACGCCATGTTCATCGGCGGCGTATCCACCATCTTCTTCAACGGCAACCCCCTTCTACGCTACGACGGCTACTACATCCTCTCCGACCTGCTGGCCATCCCGAACCTCGGGCAGCGCGGGCAGCGCTACGCGGCGTACCTGGTGCAGCATCACCTGTTCGGC
Source organism: Geomonas diazotrophica (assembly GCF_019063885.1). Taxonomy (NCBI): domain Bacteria; kingdom Pseudomonadati; phylum Thermodesulfobacteriota; class Desulfuromonadia; order Geobacterales; family Geobacteraceae; genus Geomonas; species Geomonas diazotrophica. The sequence goes on from NZ_CP077684.1 coordinate 4,689,527, forward strand.
CTGAAGAAGCTGGAGGCGCCGCACCTGGCCCCCGGAGAACCGTTCTGGCTCCTCGCCTACTTCGGGACATCGTTTGTCTACCGCATCTTCGTCTACCTCGGCATCGTCCTCTTCATCTCGCAGAAGTTCTTCTTCATCGGGGTGATCCTGGGGGGGTGGGCGCTCGTTTCCATGGTGGCCCTCCCGCTGGGGAAGGCGATCTACTTCATCTGCTTCAACCCCGCCCTGTACGAGCGGCGCCTGCGCGCGGCGTGCACCGCCGCGGCCCCGGTCGCCCTCCTCGTCGCGCTTTTCTGCGCCCTTCCTTTCCCCTGCTGGAGCCGGGCGCAGGGGGTGGTCTGGGTCCCCGAGGAGTCGGTGCTCCGGGCCGGTGCCGGCGGGCTGATCCGGAAGGTGAGCGTGCTGCCGGGAAGCGTGGTGCGACGGGGCGAGACGCTTTTGGAGAGCGACGATCCCGAACTGGAGGCGGAACGCAAGGTCCTGGCGGCGCAGCTCGCCCTGCTCAAGGCGCGACGCGACTCCGAGCTCTTCACCGACCGGCTCAAGGCCCGCATCACCGCCGAGGAGATGGTCCCGGTGCGCGAGCGGATAGCCTGGGTCGACGAGCAGTTGGCGCGGCTCAAGGTGGTGAGCCCGGTGGCGGGTAAGCTGGTCCTGCAGCGCGACAGCGACCTCCCGGGGCGCCACCTGCAAAAGGGGGAGGTGGTCGGCTTCGTGCTGCAGGGGGACCGCCCGACGGTGCGGGTGGTGGTGACCCAGGCGGACCTCGACCTGATCCACACCCGCAGCCTCTCCATCGAGGTGCGCCTGTCGCGCCGGCTGGACCGGAGCATCCCGGCGACGCTGCTGCGCGAGACCCCGGCGGGGCTGGAGCGTCTCCCTTCCACCTCCCTGGGGAGCGCCGGGGGGGGGCGGCTCCCCACCGATCCCAGCGACCGCGACCAGGTGAAGACCTTCGAGAGGACCTTCCAGCTCGACCTCCGGCTCCCGCTGGCGCTCAACGAGGTGAGCGTGAACGAGCGGGTCTATGTCCGCTTCAACTTCCAGCCCGAGCCGCTGGCAAGCCAGTGCTACCGGTCGGTACGGCGGCTGTTCATGAGGCGCTTCGATGTTTGACCTGAGCCTTTTCCCACCCGCGCGCCTGCACGGCCGCTACCCGGAGAACCTCCTGACCGAGTCACGCCTGGAACACGCCCTCCGCGCCGGCCTTGGGAGGCTTCCCCTGGCGGCGACGGTGCGCCCCTCACTCTTGCGGCGCCTGGCCGGGCGGGTGGAGCAGGCCGGCGAGTCCATGCGCCTTCTGGATGATCGCGAACTTGCCGCCGTCGCCCGGACCTTGAAGCCGCAGCTGCGCCGTGCGGGGTTGCGCCGCGACCTCGTGGTCCGCGCCTTCGCCCTGGTGCGCGAGGTGGCGTCCCGGCGCGTGGGCATGCGGCATTACCCGGTGCAGGTAATGGGAGGCTTCGTGCTTTTGCTCGGCATGGTGGCCGAGATGGAGACCGGCGAGGGGAAGACACTCACCGCCACCCTCGCCGCATGCACCGCGGCGCTGGCCGGGATCCCGGTGCACGTCATCACCGTGAACGACTACCTGGCCCGGCGAGACGCGGGGATCACCCGCCCCATCTACGATTTCCTCGGCCTGTCCGTCGGCACCATCGTCTCCGGGATGAGCCCGGCGGCGCGCCGCGAGACTTACGCCTGCGACATCGCCTATTGCACCAACAAGGAAGTGGTTTTCGACTACCTGAAGGACCGCATTGCGCTCGGGAGCCGCCCCGGAGCGATCCAGCTTTCGGTGCGGCGGCTGTGCGGCAAGGGGGGGCAGGCGTCGCTGCTCATGCGCGGGCTTCCCTTCGCCATCGTGGACGAGGCGGACAGCGTGCTGATCGACGAGGCGAGAACGCCGCTGATCATCTCCGGTCCCGGGGCCGAGGTCTCGGACGGCGAGGAGCTCTACCACAACGCCATCGAGACCGCCGCCCGGTTCGAGGAGGGGGCGCACTTCACCATCGACCACGGCAAGAGGACCCTGGAGCTGACCGAGGACGGCAAGGGGCTGATCGCCCTTCTCGCCGCCGTCTTGGGGAGCGCGTGGCAGGGGGCGCGTCGCCGCGAGCAGCTGATCACCCAGGCGCTCTCGGCGTTGCACCTTTTCAAGCTGGACCGCGACTACCTGGTGCACGACGGCAAGGTGAAGATCATCGACGAGTACACCGGCCGGGTCATGGCGGACCGCTCCTGGGAGCTCGGGCTGCACCAGCTGATCGAGGCGAAGGAGGGATTGGCCATCTCGCCGCGCAACGAGACCATCGCCAAGATCAGTTACCAGCGCTTCTTCCGCCGCTACTGCTTTCTCGCCGGCATGACCGGGACCGCCCGCGAGGTTGCCGGCGAACTCTGGTCCGTGTACAGGCTCAACGTGGTCAGGGTAGGCACCAACAAGCCGCTGATCAGGACGGCGCTCCCCTTCCGCTACTACAAGAGCCTCGAGGAGAAGTGGCGAGCCCTGGGTGAGCGGGTGCGGGAGCTGCACCAAAGCGGGAGGCCGGTGCTGATCGGGACCAAGACCGTGGCGGCCTCGGAGGAAGTGAGTCGCAGGCTCTGGCGGGCGGGTGTGCAGCACGTGGTGCTGAACGCGAGGCAGGACGAAAACGAGGCGCAGATCATCGCCGAGGCGGGGAACGCCGGGAAGGTGACCGTCGCCACCAACATGGCCGGGCGCGGCACCGACATCCATCTGGGGCCGGGAGTGAAGGAGCTGGGGGGGCTGCACGTAATAGCGACGGAGTTGCACGATGCCAAGAGGATAGACCGCCAGCTTTTCGGCCGCTGCGGCAGGCAGGGGGATCCGGGGAGTTACGAGGCGCTGGTTTCCTTCGAGGACGAGATTTTCTCCAGGAGGAGCAAGACCCTGGTGGGTGTGGTGGCCTGTCGTTGCGGGGGCGAAGGCGTGTTGGGGCGGGTGGTGGCCCGGCTTTTCTCCGACGAAGTGCAGCGCTGGATGCAGAACGCCCACTTCCACCTGAGAAGCGAGCTGCTCCGGTTCGACGAGCAGAGCGAGAAGAGCATGGCGTTTTCGGGCAAAGGGGAATAAAACCCGTTCTACGTTCTACGTTCTACGTTCTACGTTCTACGTTCTACGTTCCCATTATTCCCATCGCTCCCTCTTCCTTGACGGGAGAGGGACTCAGTGTTTGCCCGCCAACAGCTCTTCGACCGTCCTCCCGTTCACCGTTATCCCCTCCCGCTCCAGCAGCTCGCCGGTTGCCTGCAGATACTGCGTCACGGCGGTGACGTAGTTCACCTGCGCCTTGATCTGGTTGCTGCGCGCCCGCGCCAGGTCGTTCTCCACGTCCAGGACGTCGCGGGCGGTCGCCAGGCCAACCTCGGACTTGGAGATGTAGGCGGAGAGCCGCTCCTCGGCGAACTCCTTCTCCCTGGCCGTCACATCGAGCTGCTTGAAACTGGCATCCATGGCCCGCAGCGCGGAACGCACGTCGGTCACCACCAGCGAATTCAGGTTGTTCAACTGGGTCTTCGACTGGTCCAGCCGCAGCCTGCTCTTCACGTACTCCGCCTCGGCGGCATCGTTGCCCAACGGGTACTCGAACTGCAGCCCGGCGGTCCAGACCGGAGTGTCAGCGCGAACCAGCCGGTTCATATCCTGGTTGTACTGCTCCCCCATGCCGCCGTAGGTCCAGGTACCGTACAGGTTCAGGCCGGGCAGGGTCTTGTTCCTCGCCCCCCGGCGCTGCGTCTCGGCGCTCTCGATCTGCAGCTTCGCCTCGTCCAGTTCCGGCCGCAGGGCAAGCGCCCGCCGGATCCCTTCGGCCTCGTCCGCCGTGACCCTGGTCAGGTCGGGAGCGTCGACCGCGTTGATCTCGCCGGGAGGCATCTGCAGGATCTGACGCAGGAGGTCGACCTGGTCCCGCAGCGCCTTGTCCGCGTCGATGACCTCCTTCTCGCGCGCAGCCACCCCGTACTTCGCGTTCAGGATCTCCATCGGCGGGAGCACGCCGGCCTTGACCCGTTCCTCGATCTCCCCGAGCACCCTGCGGGACAGCCCCAGCGACACCTCCCGCGACCGCAGGTCCTCGCGCAGGCTGTGCAGCTTGAAATACTCGATGCGGATCTGCGCCACCAGGTTCTGGATCCTGCCGGCCACGCGTTTCACCGCCCCTTCCCGCGCCTGCTCAGCGACCACGATATTCAGGTTGGTCACCTGCGGTCCCAGGTTTCTCAATAGCGGCTGATTAAGGGCGAAGGTGACCTCGCTCTGCCAGTAACGGGGATAGGTGGAGGAGCTGTAGTCGGTCTCGTTGTAGTAGTTGTTGAACTGAAAACCGAAGGTGCCGCCGGTGGGGACCAGCCGATTGATGCCGGTGAGGAGCTTCAGGGTCTTTTGCCTGCTGGGCCCGCCGGTGCTGACGGGAAAGGTGTCCGAATCCTGCCACGACGCGCCCAGGGTGAGCCCGGTATTGTAGATGCCGCGGGTCTTGCGCACCTCTGCCTGCGCTATGGCGGCGTTGTACAGTTCCGCCTTCAGGGCCAGGTTCTGTTCGACCCCCAGCCTGACCGCCTGTTTCAACGTGAGATCGACAACCTCCGCCCACGCCTCGCACGGGATCAGCGCGAGGGCTGCTGCAGTCACCAGGGCCGGCACATTCATGCAGATGCTCCTTCTGCCCCGGACGCGTAGAGGAGAGGATGGGCAACTACGAGATATAAGGAGCGTATCACATAACTACTGAATCTGAAGCGGATGTAACTGACATAGCAAAATAATCAACTGTATCAGGGCCGCCTCTGAGTCAGACCATAGATGGATATAAATTACGGCAAGATGGTGAGTAGTCAGAGAACTGTTTTCTTAAAGGGTCTGGCTGGAGACCCCGAGGGGGGGCGGCGTGCCGGGAGATCAGGGTAAAGCCAATACGTTCCCCCCTTTGCGAAGGGGGGACAGGGGGGATTTGTCTTTGAGGTGTGGCGCTTCGTGGGGAAACTGCTTACGTCGTGGTCCACCTTTCGATCAGTTCCTGGAGCTGTGCCAGGTTGAAGGGCTTGCTGAGAAAGTCGTCCATGCCGGCGCTCAGGCAGCATTCACGCGATCCGGCCATGGCATGGGCGGTGAGCGCGATGATAGGCGTGTGCCTGCCGGAGCCGCGCTCCTGCTCCCTGATGGCGCGGGTGGCCTCGTAGCCGTCCAGCTCCGGCATCTGGCAGTCCATGAAAACCAGGTCGTAGGCCTTGCGCGCCAGGGCCGATACCGCCTGGCTCCCGTTCTGGGCCACGTCCACCTGGCAGCCCAGGGCGGTCATCATGGCGTGGGCCACCTCGCAGTTGACCGGGTTATCCTCGGCCAGGAGCACGCGCGCGTCGAACCGCGCTTGGCAGGGGGGATCCTCCAACGGGTTCTCCAGCTCTATAGGAAGGTCCTCGTCCTCGGTCGCGGCCTCGGGGGGGGCGTGCAGGTAGACGATGAAGGTGAACACGGAACCGCGCCCCGGCTCGCTTTCCACCCCGATTTCTCCCCCCATCAATTCCACCAGTTGCTTGGCTATGGCCAACCCGAGACCGGTTCCCCCGTACTTGCGGGTCGTCGAACCGTCGACCTGGGTGAACAGTTCGAAGATGGTCGGCATGGCCTCGGGGGGGATGCCGATGCCGGTGTCCCTCACCTCGAAGCCGACGTAGTGGCCGTTGCCGCTTTTCTCGACCAGGGAAGCCCTGACCTGAACGGAACCCTTCTCGGTGAACTTCAGGCCGTTGTTGACGATGTTGAGCAGCACCTGGCGCAGGCGGTTCGGGTCACCCAGGGCGCGGCGGGGGACGTCGGCGGCGATATGCAGCTCCACCGCCACCCCCTTGCGGCGCCCCACCTCGTGGTACAGCTCCACGGCCCCCCGCACCGTCTCGTGCAGGTCGAAGGGGATTTTCTCGATCTCCAGCTTCCCCGCCTCGATCTTGGAGATGTTGAGGATGTCGTTGATGATGCCCAAAAGCGACTCGCCCGACTGGTGCAGCATCTCGACGTAGCCACGCTGTTTCTGGTTCAGCTCGGTGTGCAGCAGCAGTTCAGCCATCCCCAGCACGCCGTTCATCGGGGTGCGGATCTCGTGGCTCATGTTGGCGAGAAACTGCGACTTCGCGCGGTTGGCCGCCTCGGCCGCCTCCTTGGCCTCCCTGAGTTCGGCGATGATCGCCTTTTGCTGCAGGTTCGCCTTGGAGATCTCCGCGGTGCGCTGGGCGACCTTTTCCTCCAGGTCGCTGTTCGCCGAGCGCAGTTCCGCCATGATGCGGGTGTTTTCGATGGCGAGCTCGGTCAGAGTGCGCACCAGGTGGTCGTGCGCCTCCAGCAGGCGGCGGCGCTCCAGGGCCCTGTTCACCGTGGCCACTACCATCTCGAGGTCGTCGAAGGGCTTGAACAGGTAGTCCTGGGCTCCCAGCCGCAGGGCCTGGACCGCGGTCTCCAGCGACACGTGACTGGTCATGATGATCACATCGGTCCAGGGATGGTCGTCCGCGATGGCGCGCAGGACCTCTATGCCGCCGATGCCCGGGAGGCGCACGTCCAGCATGACCAGCTTGTAGCCTGCCCGGCGCAGCTCTTCCAGGCATTCCTCGCCGCTGGCGACACCTGCGCTGTCGTACCCTTCCTTGCGGAACAGGTCGACCAGGACATCGGTCACCACCTCGTTGTCGTCGACGATCAGTATGTCTCGTCCCGCGCCCATGCAGATCTCCCGGTCAAGAAAGCACATTGGTGGATATTAACAAAAATGGCGACTGCCACAAGCAACTGATTGGATGGAATCAGCCCTGTTTCCTGCCCGCAGCGGCGGCGCAGGTGCAAAAGGAGCCGTCATGGTGCATCAGTTTCTCTTTTCCGGCCGTTCAATCCTCGTGGCGGCCGTTGCATATTGCGTTTGGGGTGCTTAACTTCTGCTGTTGCCTCACGGGCAGACGAGCTCATTGTGGGGAGAACTCTGACAGCAATTCTGACTTCTTTGTCAGAACAACTTCAGTTGAGCGCGACACAGGATTTGGCAGATACTGCAAACACTTCAAGAGGTGCACATGCACGTGTTGGTGATAGAGGACGAGAAGAAGGTGGCCGATGCCCTCAAGGCCGGGCTGGAGGCCGAGCAGTACCGGGTCAGCGTGGCCTACAGCGGTGAAGAAGGTTTCTTCCAGCTGAGCGCCGGTGCCTTCGACCTGGTGCTCCTCGACCTGATGCTCCCCGGGCGCGACGGGCTGGAGATCCTCACCACCATGAGAAAGCGCGGCTTCGATACGCCGGTGCTGATCCTGACCGCACGCGACTCGATCGAGGACCGCGTGCTGGGGTTGGATAGCGGCGCGGACGAGTACCTGGTGAAGCCGTTTGCCTTTCCGGAGCTCCTGGCCCGCATCCGGCTCATACTGCGCCGGGAAAAGAAGGAGGCCCAGGTGCAGCTTTCGCTGGGGGGGCTGGAGATGGACTTGGTGGGGCGGAAGGTGAAACGCGACGGCGAGGGGATCGATCTGACCGTGAAGGAATTCCAGCTTCTTGAGTACCTTCTGCGCAACCGGGGCAACGTGGTGACCCGGGAGATGCTGTCGCGGGACGTCTGGCAGGTGAAGGAGCGTTCGACCCCGCTCGACAACGTGATCGACGTGCACATCGCGCGGCTCAGGCGCAAGGTGGACGGCCCGTTCGAGCGCAAGCTGCTCAAGACGGTCCGAGGACTCGGTTTCACCATGGAGGAAGGGGAATGACCCTCAGGCCGCGCAGCATACGGGTGCGCTTGGCCATCTGGTACGCCGCGGCACTTGCCGCCATCGTCGTTGCCTTCGCGCTGGGTATCTATCTCTTCGTCCGCTCCAGCCTGCTGCGCGAGGTGGATGCGCAACTGGAACGCGACCTCGCGACGGTGAGCCGGGTGCTGCGCGAGGAACCCTTTGAAATCAACGAGCTGGCGCAGCACGGCTCAGTGGAATTTTTCCAGGTAAGCCAGGGAAACGAGGTGGTCGCGGAGACCCCGGGCTGGAGCCGGGAGGTGCTGGAAAAGGCGCTGGCGGGGCTGCCGCACGGCCCGGGACGCTCCTGGCGCTCGCACAGCGGGCAGGCCTTCCGGATCAGGAGCGTCGTCTTGCCGGGGGCGGGGCAGAGTCGGGTGGTCGCCGTAGCCGAGAGCGAACAGACACTGAGAACGAGCCTGGAAAGCATCGGGATGATCCTGCTCTTCGGCATTCCCATAGCCGTGGTGCTGGCGGTAGCGGGCGGCTACTTCCTGGCGGGTCGGGTGCTCAACCCGATTGAGGAGATCACGGCGCTGGCGGGCGCCATCACGGCGGAGCGGCTGTCCGAGCGGCTCCCCGTGGACAATCCCGGCGACGAGTTCGGCCGCCTGGCGCAGATGCTGAACGGCACCTTCGCGCGGCTGGAGGATTCCTTCGAGAGGTTACGACGCTTTAGCGCTGATGCTTCCCACGAACTGCGCACGCCGCTCACCGCCCTCAGGAGCGTGGGGGAGGTTGGGCTGCAGCGGGAACTGGACGCCGCCGGCTGTCGCGAGGTGATCGCCAGCATGCTGGAGGAGACCGACCGGCTCACCAAGCTGGTAGACTGCCTGCTGACCTTGAGCCGCGGCGACGCGGGGGGGCTCACGGTGACACGGGTGCGGGTGGACCTCGCCGAGATGGCGGCGGATGCCGTGGACATGATCGGCGTACTGGCGGAGGAAAAGGGGCAGGTGATCGAGCTGGAGGCAGGAGCTGGGGTCTGCGCCATGGTGAACCCGGAGATGCTGCGCCAGGCGCTGATCAACCTGCTGGACAACGCGGTGAAGTACTCGCCGCCGGGACGCATCGACCTGCGCGTGTACCGGACGGAGCGGGGCGAAGCCGCCCTCGAGGTGCAGGATCAGGGGCCGGGGATAGCGAGGGAGCACCAGGAGCTGATCTTCGACCGCTTCTACCGTGCCGACCCCGGACGATCGCGCGAGCAGGGGGGGGCGGGGCTCGGCCTTGCCATCACGCGGCAGGCGGTGGAGCTCAACGGCGGCAGGATCCAATTGGAGAGCGAGGCGGGGCAGGGCTGCAGGTTCACCATTCTGTTCCCGCTGGTATAAATCACCCTGGACGGGGTAAAAAAGGCGGCGCAGCCGCTACGGAGGAAAAATGAAGAGAGCCATCGTATCAGGATGCACGGGAGCCATTGTCATGCTGTTGGCCGGTGCGGCGCTGGCCGCTGCCGCGGGGGGGATGGACTTCCCGCAGGGAACCGCCACGCCCTCCGAGACCTGCGGCGGTTGCCACAAGGCCATTTACCGCGAGTTCGCCTTCGGTTTTGGCAGCGACCTGCACTACCAGCCGACCACCATCCCTCAGAAGGAAGGGGAGGCGATACCGATGCCGGCAGGGGTTTCGGCAACGGCTACCGCCCACGCCTTCGCCGGGGCCGAACGGTACCCGGTGCATGCCCGGGAGGCAGAGGAGGAGGGACGCTCCTGCAACGCTTGCCACTACCCGGAGCCATTTGCCATCCCCGACATCAACGTGGTCGAGATGACCAAGCCCAAGGCGCGCGGCAAGGAGAAGGAGGCAGTCGGCATCACCTGTGCGAGCTGCCACCTCACACCGGAAGGGAAGATCCGTTCCGCCCATGCCGTCACCGCACCGCACCAGACGGTGGCCGATCCCGCCATTCAGACCTCGGCCATGTGCGCCTACTGCCACAGCATGGGCAAGCGGGCGGTCGGCAAGCAGACCCAGACCTTCCTTGAGTGGCGCGAGGACTTCTTCAAGCCGGGGCTGGGCAAGCAGCAGTGCCAGGACTGCCACATGCCGCGTACCATGCGTAAGGTTGCCGAGGAGTTCGACAACCCCGAGCGCCCCGTGGCGCGGCACCTGTGGACCGGCGGGCGTTCCCAGCAGCGTCTGGCGAGCGCGCTCAGCATGGTGATCAGCCAGCCGACCGAGGGTAAACCTGATCTCGCCTTCCACCTGATCAACATCGGCGCCGGGCACTCGGTTCCGACCGGCTCCAACCGTCGCGCCGTGTACCTGAACATCACGGTCCTGGACCCGATGGGCAAGCCGGTGGCGACCAGGGAATGGATGTTCGCCCCCTCCTACGGTCCCCGGCCGGACGACAGGAAGTTCCTGGAAGAGGACAAGAAGCGGCCCGATGCGGTGGCGGCGAGCCAGGCCGATGCGCAGGGGCCGCACGAGGCGATCATCAGGGCCGGCGAGGAGCGCATCCTCACCTGGACACCCGCACTCCCTTCCGGCGATTACACCGTGAAAGCGCGTCTGATCTACGACCTGAACCGTTACAACAACCGCTCCTTCACCGACGATCAGACCGACATGAACGGGGCCACCCTGGTATTGAAGATCAAGAAGAGCTGACGAGCTGAGGAGCAATACCCGCTGTAAACGGTCGATTGTCAGCGACGCCGCGCGTGTTCCACCGCCCCTCCCCCCTCCGGGGGGAGGACGCCTGGGCAGGTTGCTGGGCGCGCCGAAAAACGACGGCAACGCATGAGTGCCGGCAGGAGTGCTGAAAGATGAGCCAGGTAAAGAGAAGCGGCAGGAAGATCGTGATGTGTGTGGTGGCGGCGCTGGCAATGGTCGCGGCGGCGTTACCGGCCCTGGCCAAGGGGGCGCAGCAGATCGGTTTTGCCAGGGAGGCACCGGGAGCCGAGGCGCGGAGTTTCAGCGCACTGGTCGGGACGTGGCACGTTGACCGGGACGGCTCCCGCCCCGTCTACGCGGTGGATGGTCGGAACTGGGAGCAGGGTGTAATGGCTCCGGGGGGCGCAGGCAAGGCGAAGGCGCTCTACGGAGCGGGTTCCGCGGAATTCCTGGCCGGGCTGGAGCGCTACCGTTACTTTCCGCTGTCGGTCTGCAACGACGTGAAAAGCTTCCGTGGCGGGAGCATCGAGGTGGCCTTCAAGGGGGTGAGCGGCAGGATAGACCAGGCCGCGGGGATTGCCTTCGATATCAAGCCCAACGGCGATTACCTGTTGTTGCGCGCCAACGCGCTGGAGGACAACCTGGTCCTGTTCCGGATGGAGCAGGGACGGCGCGCCACGGTGCAGTGGGCCGGCAAGGTGCCGGTCCCGTCCGGCCAGTGGCACGATCTCAAACTGGTGCTGGAAGGGAAAAGGATCCTGGGATACCTGGACGGGGTCAAGTATGTGGACCAGGCCTGGACCGAACCGGTCAACGGCCGCATCGGTCTATGGTCGAAGGCCGATTCCTACGTTTTCTTCGACAAGTTCACCGTCTCGGAAAAATGACCTGCCGCATGGCTGTTGGAAGGCTGAGGTGGCGGCGCCGGTGTATACGCATCGCCGGCGCTGCCCACCTTGCCTTTTGCGCACCACCTGCTTCATAATGCGCCGGTAACTCTCCTGGAGGAGATATCGATGCCGAACAAGATGAAGCTTTCCGACGCAGACCTCCTCGCACTATTCCACGCCGACCCCGACTTCCAGGCCAACTTTACCCCGCGCCACTACGCCAAAAAGACCCTCGTCTATTCCCCCTTCGAGGAGAAGAACCTCGTGTTCGTGGTGAGAAGCGGCCGGCTCCGCATCTACCTCGCCTACGAGGACAAGGAATTCACGCTCGCGCTGCTGGAAAGGGGCGATGTCTTCAGCACCCATACCCCCGCTTTCGTGCAGGCCCTGGAGGGGACGGAGATCCTGGTCTGCAGCACCGCGACTTTCGGGCGGGCGCTCGCCCGCCGCCCGGAGCTTTCGCTCACCATGGTCAAGGTGCTCGGCGAGCTGCTGCAGAACTCCATCCAGACCATCGAGGGGCTCGCCTTCAAGGACGTCCGGCTGCGCCTGGTGGACTTCCTGCTCGGGGCGGCGGCCGACAGGGGACGGATGACCCCGGAAGGGACCGTGGTGCAGTTGGGCCTCGGTACCGAAGATATCGCCCTCCTGGTCGGCACCACGCGCCAGACCATCTCGCAGATCATCAACGACTTCATCAAGACCGACCTCCTTGTGAAGATCGACCGCAAGACCCTCCTCATCAAGGACCTCGCCGCGTTTAAGACGTTGAAGGAAACCCCGTAACGCCGCGGCTGCGGCCGTCTTTTCTCCAGCCGCTTTCCCCAGACAAACAGCCCCTTTGCAGCAGAACTTCTCCGGGCATCCAATATCCCCCTCTCCCCCCGGGAGAGAGCCGGGGTGAGGGCGTTGCAATCTGTGATGCTTCCGCTTCGCGACACCTCTCCACCCACCGTCCGCCCCCCTCCCCCTCCGGGAGAGGGGACTGGCGGGAGGTCATAATTAATCCCGAAAAAAACATAACTGTCGGCTGCCCGACAGACCGCCACCCGTTTTTCACCTACATTGCCGCCCATGCTGCAACTTGTCTGCAACGGGGAGAGCGCGATGCACATCGAGGTAGAAGAAACGGCAGTCGGGCCGGTGCGGCTGTTCCGCATCAACACCGGGTCCTGCAACGGCTGCGACGTGGAACTGGCGGTGACCTCGGCGGTGACCGAATTCGACGTGGAGCAACTGGGCTGCCGCTACACAGAATCGGCGCACGAGGCGGACATCGTCCTCATCACCGGCCCACTCACCATCCGCGCCAGGGACGAAGTGCTGCGGCTCTACGCGCAGGCGCCACGGGACAAGGTAACCGTCGCTGTGGGCGTTTGCCCGGTGTCCGGTGGCGTCTTCCGCGACAGCTACGCGGTGGACGGTCCGATCGAGCGTCACCTGCCGGTGGACGTGAACATCCCGGGCTGCCCGCCGCGCCCCCAGGCCTTGTTGGCGGGAATCGGCGCAGCGCTGGAGATCCGACGGGCCCGGCGCGATGGCGAGGAGCCGGCCCGAAACCCCGATCACCGGAAGCATCATGGAACCGATAACTTCCCCGCCCGCGGCAGGATGAGCTACGACGCCAAGGCCTGCGTGGACTGCCGCATGTGCCGCCACGTCTGCGCGGCGGGAGCTATCCGCTTCGAGGCGGGAGACGGTGGCGTCCGCCTGACCCTCTGGCACAACAGCTGCGTCTTCTGCGGCCTGTGCAGCCACTACTGCCCCACCGGCGCCCTTTCCGTCACCGGCGACTGGCGCCTCGACCACCGCGCTGCCGATGCTTTCACCCAGATCGAGCGGGGCGAGGTTCCTTACGCACCCTGCACCGGCTGCGGCGAGGCCATCATCCCCACCGCCCCGCAGCTCCTGCACGCCGCCTTCCGCCGCCCCAACCCCGAGATCGAGAAGCTCAAAAACCTCTGCCCGGCCTGCCGGCAGTTGATGAGCATAGGAGTGCCCAGACGATGACTGATTTGACGACCAACGTTGCCGCCGCGCTGGCGATGGCAGCGGGCGAAGAAATAAACGTGCTGTGGCGCCGGGACCGCAAGGGCGTCCTGACCGGCTGGTGCCGCCTCCCCTGCGGCGAGGCGCTGCTCCCGGCGGCCCGCGCCGTGGCGGAACTGGAGGGGCGCCTTGCGATGGTCACCCCCTACCTCCCGGAACGGGCCAAGGAGAAGGGAGAGCGCGAAATCGCCTACCACTTCGACCTGGACGGCGCCACCCTCACCCTCACCGTGGTGCTCCCCCTGGAGTGGGCGCGCGTTCCCTCCCTCACCCCGATCTTTCGCAACTGCGACTGGCAGGAGCGGGAGCTGATGGAACTCTATGACGTCCAGGTGGTGGGGCACCCCGACCCGAGGCGCCTGTTCCTCGACCACACCCTGCCCCACGCCCCCTTCGAGCGCCTGGTCCCCTATTCGACTTTCACCAACGCGGCGACCGGCAAGGCCCTCTGGGACAAGGTGCTGGCGGGCGAACGGGAGGACGCATGACCACGAAAATCATCGAACTGGGGGCGCACCAGTTGGCCCTCGAAGAGCCCATGTATTTCCGGGTGAAGCTGGAAGGGGACCGGGTGGCCGACCTGGACGTCCTGCCGGGACAGGTGCACCGCGGCATGGAGCACCTGGTGATGCGCCGAAACCTCTACCAGAACATCACCCTCCTGGAGCGGCTCTGCTCGCTTTGTTCCAACAGCCACCCGAGCACCTTCTGCGCGGCCGTCGAGGAGGTGGCGGGCATCGCCATTCCGGAGCGGGCCGAGTACCTGCGCGCCGTGGCCGACGAGATCAAGCGCATCGCCTCGCATCTTTTCTGCTGCGCGGTGCAGGCCAACGCGATCGGCGAGACCCCCCTCTTCAGGCGCATCATGGAGGTTCGCGAGATCATGCAGCGCGCCAAGGAGGCGATCTACGGCAACCGGATGGACCTGGCCGCGAACGTGATCGGCGGCGTGCGCTACGATCTCACCCCCGAGGCCGCAGCCTACCTCGCCGGGGCGATGGAGGAGATGAAAAGGCCGCTGGACGAGCTCTACCTGCAGTTCGGCAACAACCCGGCGCTCATGGCCCGCATGGCGTGGGTGGGGGTGCTGCCGCGCGAGGCGGCGGTCGAGTGCGCCGTGGTGGGGCCGGTGGCCAGGGCCTGCGGCATCGACTACGACGTGCGCAAGAAGAGCCCCTACGGTGCCTACGACCGGCTCAAGTTCGAGGTGCCTTCGCAAACGGCAGGGGACGTCCGGGCGCGCAACCTGGTGCGGCTAGCTGAGGCGCGGCAGTCGGTCTCCCTCATCGAGCAGTGCCTGGCGCAACTCCCCGCGGGCCCGCTCTGCGCCGACAACCTCCCCGAGATCCCGGCCGGGGAGGCCATCGCCAAATCAGAGGCGCCGCGCGGCGAGCTCATGTACTACCTGAGGACCGATGGCTCGGACTTCCCGGTGCGGCTCAAGTGGCGCGTCCCCTCCTACATGAACTGGGACGCCCTCAAGGTGATGCTCAAGGGTGAGCCGGTCGGGAACATCCCGCTCATCGTGAACAGCATCGATCCCTGCATCGCCTGCACGGACCGCTAGGGGGCGCCATGCACGAGATCACCCTGGTGACGGGGCTTTTCGAAATCATCAACGAGCAGGTGGCAGTGCGCGGCATCGAGTCCATCTCCAAGGTGCGCCTGAAGGTGGGGGAGCTGGCGGCGGTGGAGCCGATGACCCTTGCCGCCTGCTTCGAGGTGGTGGCACAGGGGACCGTGGCCGAAGGGGCAGAGCTGGAGATCGAGGAGGTGCCCCTTGCCGGCCGCTGCCGTGGCTGCGGGGAACGCTTCAGGATCGTAAATTTCAACTTTATCTGTCCCTGCTGCGCCGGAGGCGACGTCGAGATGACCGGCGGCAGGGAACTGTACCTGGAGAGCCTGGAGGCGAACATTAATCCGGATCGGCCGATGGTTTCTCCCTCGCCCTCCGGGAGAGGGTGGCCGCAGGCCGGGTGAGGGGGGCGCCACGAAGTGAGGAGAGTGCTACTGCAGGCGCCCTCACCCTGGCCCTCTCCCGGAGGGAGAGGGGATGTGGACGAGAGCGGGCGGAAGAGCTTGTGTAATAAGGACATGCAAAGGAGATCACAATGAAGCGACAACGTGAAAATGCCATCGTATTTGCCGACCCCGAGCGCTGTCTCGGCTGTCACGGCTGCGAGTTGGCCTGCGCCGTGGCCCATTCCGGGAGCGGGCTGCACCAGGCGGCGCTCTCGGGGCTCACCCTGAGGCCGCGCAACAAGGTGGTGGCGGCGGGGGGTGTCATGATGCCGGTGCAGTGCCGCCAGTGCGAGGACGCCCCCTGCGCCGCGGCCTGCCCCACCGGCGCCATGCTCCAGGAAAGCGGGCAGGTCGGTGTACGCGAGAAGAACTGCGTCGGGTGCAAGGTCTGCGTCATGGTCTGCCCATTCGGCGCGATAAGCGTGAAGCACGAGGGGAGCGATCCGGAGAGCTTCCGCACCAACGGTGGTATCGCGCGTAAGTGCGATCTCTGCGCCGGCACCGGGCGCGACGTACCGGCCTGTGTCGAGGGTTGCCCGACCAAGGCGCTCTCGCTCATCGACCTGGAAGAGTACCGTCAGACCCTCATCGAGGCGCGGGCCGCCGAGCTGGCCCAGTCGCTACAACATCTCAAATCAAGGAAGGCAAGGATATGACCATGAAGCTCAGCACCGATCCGTCCGCGGCGACCCTGTTGCCCATCGCCAAGAAAGAAGGGATTGCCACCGTCTGGGACCGCCACCGCGCCATGCAGCCGCAGTGCGGCTTCGGCCAACTCGGGGTCTGTTGCCGCATCTGCTGGAAGGGCCCCTGCCGCATCGACCCGTTCGGGGACGGCCCCCAGCGCGGCATCTGCGGCGCCGACGCCGACACCATCGTGGCCAGGAACGTGATCCGCATGATCGCGGCCGGTGCGGCGGGACACTCCGAGCACGGCCGCCACGTGGCGCTCGCCCTGCAGGGTGTCGCCGAGGGAAGGCTCCCTGCCTACCAGATCCGTGACGAGGCGAAGCTGCGCGCGGTTGCGGCGAAGCTCGGCATCTGCACCGAAGGGCAGGACGTACCTGCCATCGCGGCTGCGGTGGCCAAGGCGACCCTGGAGGACTTCCAGAACCAGGACCACGACGCCCCCTGCAACTGGATCGAGGCGACGCTCACGAAGAAACGCCTGGAGCGCCTGCAGGCCCTGCACGTCTTGCCGCACAACATCGACGCCGTGATCACCCAGATCATGGGGCGTACCCTGGTGGGATGCGACGCCGACCCGGTCAACCTGATCCTGGGGGGCATCAAGGGGGCGCTCGCCGACTTCGACGGCATGTGCCTTGCGACCGAGCTCTCCGACGCCCTCTTCGGCTCACCGACCCCGGTGGTCACCGCCGCCAACCTCGGCGTGATCAAGCCGGACGCGGTCAACATCGCGGTGCACGGCCACAACCCCCTTCTGAGCGAGGTGGTCTGCGAGGTCGCGGGGCAGATGGACGAGGAGGCACGCAAGGCGGGCGCCAAGGACGGCATCAACATCGTCGGCATCTGCTGCACCGGCAACGAGGTCATGGTGCGACACGGCATCCCGCTGGCCGCGAACTACCTCTCCCAGGAGCTGGCGCTGGTCACCGGCGCGGTGGACGCCATGGTGGTCGACGTGCAGTGCATCATGCCCTCGGTGAGCGAGATCGGCGCCTGTTTCCACACCGCCGTGATCACCACCATGGCGGAGAACAAGATTCCCGGGGCCACCCACGTGGACTTCAAGGAGGAGGCCGCCCTGGAGAGCGCCCGTCGCATCGTGGCTACCGCGATCGAGGCCTACAAGCGCCGCGACCCGCGCCGGGTGAACATCCCGGACGTGAAACAGACCGCCATCGTCGGCTTCGGCGTGGAGTCCGTGGTGGGTGCGCTGGCGACCTTGAACGCCGCCGACCCGCTCCAACCGCTCATCGAGAACATCGCCAACGGCAACATCCGCGGCATCGCCCTCTTTGCAGGGTGCAACTCGACCCAGGTGGCGCAGGACAGCAGCTTCGTGACCATGGCCAAGAAGCTCGCGGCGAACAACGTGTTGATGCTCGCCACCGGCTGCGGCGCCGGCTCCTTCGCGAAGCACGGGCTGATGACCCAGGAGGCGACGCTGGAGTACGCCGGGGAATCGCTCAAGGGGGTCATGACCGCCATCGGCACCTCGGCGGGGCTGAACGGGCCGCTGCCGCTCGTGCTGCACATGGGCTCCTGTGTGGACAACAGCCGCGCCGTACAGGTGGCGGTGGCCGTGGCCGACAAGCTCGGCGTCGACCTCGACCAGCTCCCGCTGGTGGCCTCCGCGCCCGAGGCGATGTCGGAGAAGGCGGTCGCCATCGGCACCTGGAGCGTGGCGCTGGGCATTCCGACTCACCTGGGCACCATGCCGCAGGTGACCGGCTCGGCCAAGGTGACCGAGCTCCTGACGCAGACCGCTAAGGATCTGCTCGGAGGGTATTTCCTCGTGGAGCTCGACCCGAACCTCGCCGCGGACAAGCTCCTGGAGGTGATCGAGGAGCGCAGGAAGGGACTGGGGATTTAACGGGGCAGGGCGTCGGCGTCCACACCCCCTCTCCCCCCCGCGGACCATAGCCCTTCGGAGGGCGAAGGCCGGGAGGGTGAGGGGATGACCAGCAAGTTTGCATGAAAGAGGGAGAAGGAACTATGTGCGACCATCACAACCACGCGCATGACCACGACCATGAGCATGATCACGATCACGAGCATGATCACCATCACGACCACAGTCACGACCATCACCATCCCCGCCTCCACGCGGTGCCGCAGCGCGGAGCGGGACTGAAGATCGCCATCACCGGCAAGGGGGGCGTGGGGAAGACCACATTCGCGAGCCTCCTTTGCCGCGCCTTTACGGCCGACGGCGCCAGGGTGCTCGCCGTCGACGCCGACCCGGACGCCAACCTGGCCGCGGCGCTCGGCATCCCAGCCGATCGCGCCGAAAGCCTGCAGCCGGTGGCGCGCATGAAGGAACTCGCGGAGGAGCGCACCGGGGCCAGCGGGGGCTACGGCTCCTTCTTCAAACTGAATCCCAAGGTGAGCGACCTGCCGGAGCAGTTCTGCCTGGAGCACGACGGCGTCCGTTTCCTCTGGATGGGGACCCTGGAACAGGGGGGGAGCGGATGCGCCTGCCCGGAAAGCACCCTGGTCAAGCGCCTGATGGGGCACCTGCTCCTGGAGCGTGACGAGGTGGTGATCATGGACATGGAGGCTGGACTCGAGCACCTGGGACGTCGGACGGCCGAATCGGTGGACGCCCTGGTGGTCGTTGTGGAACCGGGGCAGCGCAGCCTGCAGACTGCCCGCCAGATCGAACGGTTGGCGGGCGACCTCGGTATCGAGGAGGTCTTCGTGGTGGGAAGCAAGGTGCGCGACGACGAGGACCGGCGGCTTATCGAAGGGGAGATCCCTTCGCGGCAGCTGCTCGGGACCATCTCCTTCTGCGAGGAGGTGCGCCGCGCCGACCGCGAGAACTGCGCGCCGGACCGGCTCAGCGCACAGGCGCTCAGTGAGGTCCGGAAGATCAAGGAACGCCTGCTCTCGTTGCGGGGGAAGTGACGGCAGGGGAGTCCCCCGCCCCCTTCCCCCTCCCGCAAGGGAACGGGGACTGCAGGAAGAAAAATATTGGGGCAACCTGAAGGGCCGCGCAGCGATGCGCGGCTTTTTTTCAGTTTCTGCCCAAACCTGCCGAAGAGTTGGTGGTCAACCAGCGGCTTGACTTGCCCGGCCCCACAGCGTATTTTATTCGAAAAAATCTATATTCGAAACTGGAAGAAGGGAGGTGCGCCTTGCAACCCACCATACTGCTCGTGGATGACCTGCAGATGTTCCTCGAAATCGAGAGGGATTTCTTCAAGCATACCGATGTGAACATCGTCACGGCGCGCGACGGCGTGGAGGCTCTCGAGGTGGTCAAGAGCGAGAAGCCGTCCCTGGTCTTCATGGACCTGCAGATGCCCAACATGGACGGGGCCGCCTGCTGCCGGGCCATCCGCTCTCATCCGGATCACGCCGACGTCCCGGTGGTGATCATCTCCTCCACGTCGGTGCAGCAGGACAAGGACGACTGCCTTGCCGCCGGCTGCAACTATTTCCTCACCAAGCCTGCCGGGCGGGACCGCTTCCTGGAGATCGCCCGGGAGTTCATTCCCGGCATCGACCGGCGCGAGAGGCGCCGCCCCTGCAGCCTGTCCGGGACCCTGCAGCTCAACGGCGAGGCATCTTCCTGCACCCTGTACGACCTCGGTGTGGACGGGACTTACGTGGTCACCGACCTCCCCGCCAAGTCCGGCAACGTGGTGAATCTCTCCTTTACCCTTCCCGATGGCACCCTGGTGGATTCTCCCTGCAAGGTGATCTGGTCCGGCGAGAAGACGGCGCTGCGGCCCAAGGGGCTTGGACTGAAGTTCGCCCTGCTCCCCAAGCCGATCCGTTCCGCCCTGGCCCGGTCGCTGGAAAGGCTCTAGCGACATTCCCTTTTGACCTGGCTGGGGCTAAGTGGTATAAATAGGCGCTCGGCACCCCGCGGCGCCTAAGCCCCGGCAGGTCTTAAGGAAAATCATGAAACTGCTCCACAATCTGAACCCTCCCCAGCAGGAGGCGGTGCTGCACGGCGAGGGACCGATGCTGGTCCTTGCCGGCGCCGGCTCCGGCAAGACGCGCGTCATCGTGCACCGCATCGCCTACCTCATCCACGAGCGGGGAGTCCCACCCTGGCAGATCCTGGCCGTAACCTTCACCAACAAGGCCGCCGGCGAGATGCGCGAGCGCATCAAGCACATGCTGGGGGAGGGGGACGCTCCTCTCGTCTCCACCTTCCATTCCACCTGCGCCCGCATCCTGAGAAGCGACATCAAGAGCCTCGGTTACGACTCGAACTTCGCCATCTACGACGACAAGGACTGCGAGCGCCTTTTGAAGGACTGCGCCGCCGAGCTGAACCTTGACGAGAAGCGCTACCCGGTGAAGCTCTTGGGGAGCGCGATCGACGAGTTCAAGAATCAGGGGATGAGCCCCTTCGACGTCCCGGCGGATTCCCCCTACCAGGCGACCCTGGCCCGGGTCTACCGCTGCTACCAGGAACGCCTGAAGCGCTGCAACGCGGCCGACTTCGGGGACCTGCTCCTTTTGACCGTGCAGCTCTTCGAGGAGCACCCGGAGGTGCTGGACAAGTACCTGCAGCGCTGGCGCTGGATCATGGTGGACGAGTACCAGGACACCAACCCCGTGCAGTACCGCCTGGTCCAGCTTCTGGCCGGCGCCCGCCAGAACCTTTGCGTGGTGGGTGACGACGATCAGTCCATCTACGGCTGGCGCGGGGCGGATATCCGCAACATCCTGGAATTCGAGAAGGATTTCCCCGGGGTCAAGGTGGTGAAGCTGGAGCAGAACTACCGCTCCACCAAGACCATCCTGGACGGCGCCTGGCACGTGGTGCAGAAGAACAGGGGGAGAAAGCCCAAGCGCCTCTGGACCGACAACCCCGAGGGCGAGCGCATCGTGTACCGGACCCTCCCCAACGAGTGGGAGGAGGGGCGCACCGTCTGCCGGGAGGTCGAACGTTTCCTCGCCGAAGGGGGCGATCTCTCCGAGGTTGCTGTCTTTTACCGGACCAACGCCCAGTCCCGCGTCATCGAGGAGGCCCTGGTCGGGGCCCAGATCCCGCACCACATGGTCGGAGGCGTGCGCTTCTATGCGAGGCTCGAGGTGAAGGACATCCTCGCCTACCTGAAGGTGCTGGACAACCCTTCCGACGACGTGGCGGTGAAGAGGATCATCAATACGCCGCCGCGCGGCATCGGCAACACCACGGTCCAGAAGATCTCCGATTTCGCCAACGAAAAGGGGCTCCCTTTCTACGACGCCATGCTGGAAGGGGCCTACGGGCCGCTGCTCCCCGCCGCCGCCCGGGGCAAGGTCGCCGCCTTCGTCAACGAGTTGGAGGGGTACAAGAGCCTGAGCGAGAAGCTCCCGTTGTCCGAGCTCACCGCCGCCGTCATCAACGATTCCGGCTACTACGCCCGCCTGAAGACCCAGCGGACCGACGAGGCCCAGGAGCGGATCGACAACCTGCAGGAGTTGGTGACCGCCATGCAGACCTACGAGAGTGGGCCGGGCGAGCACGGGCTGGCCGATTTCCTGGAGCGGGTCGCGCTGGTCTCCGACCTGGAGCACGAGGGGGAGGGGAAGAAATCCTCCGCCACGCTGATGACCCTGCACTCGGCCAAGGGGCTGGAATTCCAGCTGGTCTTCATGATCGGCATGGAGGAGAAGCTCTTCCCCCACGTGCGCGCCCTGGAGAACCCGGAGCAGATGGAGGAGGAAAGAAGGCTCTGCTACGTGGGGATGACCCGCGCCAAGAAGCGCCTGTTCCTTCTGAACGTGCGCCGCCGCCACATCTTCGGGCAGGAGCAGATGAACGCCCCCGCCCGCTTCATCGCCGACATCCCCAGGGAACTCCTGGACAGCGGCGACCTTTGGCAGCGCCCCGAGCCCTCCCGCGACTTTTCTGCCTCCTCCCACAACCTCGCCGCCCTGTTCGAGGACGAGATCGAGCCGGAGTTCGAGGACAACGAGGTGCGCATGGTCCCCGACGATGAGGACGACAGCATCTGGGTCGGCATGAAGGTGCGCCACGCCCAGTTCGGGCCGGGGACCATCAGGAAGATAGAAGGGGAGGGGGACAACCAGAAGGTGATCGTCTGGTTCAATTCCCTGGGGGGGCCGAAGAAGCTCCTGGTGCGCTTCGCCGGGCTTGAGCGGGCCTGAAAACCGGTATATAGTTTAGTATCCGTCACTAATGAGAATAACAAGGAGACAACCCATGAGAAAACTAGCCGTCTTCATGATAGCCATGCTGCTATTCTCCGGATGCACCCACTACAAGAGCCAGTACGTTTCCTTCAGGCCGCCCGAGGCGTACCAGAACCACCTGGAACAGTCGGGCGTTTCGCTGGGCGGTGAGGCGTATGCGACGCCGGACGCGGCGGAGAAGGCCTTCGGCTTCGACATCAAGGGAGCGGGGCTGTTGCCGGTCATGCTGGTCATGGACAACAAGAGCGGCAAGACCCTGGAGCTCATGGCCGGGCAGACCTTCCTGGTGGACGAGGGGGGGAACTACTGGCCCATGGTCACCAACAAGGTGGCCTTCGACCGGCTGGAGAGCTCGACCCAGTTCGCCTCCTTCTTCGGCAAGGGGGCCGGCAAGGGTGCCCTGCTCGGGGCCGCGGCAGGCACGGTCCTCGGGGCGGCGTTGGGGATCGTTTCCGGCAGGAGCGTGGCCGGGTCGCTCGGCAAGGGTGCCGCACTCGGTGCGGCAGGGGGCGCCGTCATCGGCGGCACCCAGGAGGGGACCTCCAACGACCGCGAGAACCGTATCTCGGACGACCTGAGGAGCAAGGGGTTGGAGGGTAAGCCCATCCCGGCCGACAGCCTCTCCAACGGTTTCGTTTTCTTCCCGGGCGAGGCCCCGAGCGCCAAGGAGCTGAGGCTGCAGTGGCGCGAGCGGGAGACCGGCTTGGTGCAGAAGCTGATCCTGCCGCTCAACGTGCGCAAATAGGTGCCTGGGGCGCAGGTGGGGCTGGCTCCGCCGGCTGCCTGCCCCCTTGGCTGAAACGCGGATAGGGGCTCACCGGCCCCTATTCGTTTGTGCGGTATCCCTCACCCCTGCCCCTCTCCCGGAGGGCGAGGGGGGGACGGGCGCGCCGCTGTGGGCAAGTGCCCTGATGGTTCTTTACCCTCGCCACCGAGGGTCTATGGTCCGGGGGCGGGAGAGGGTGGCCGAAGGCCGGGTGAGGGCGCTGGCCCGGGCCGTGGAGCTGCTGGAAGGAGACCAAGTTTGGAAAAACCGATCATAGCCGTCACCATGGGCGACCCGAGCGGCATCGGCCCTGAGATCATCGCGGCGGCGCTCGCCGACCCCGCCGTCACCAAACTGTGCCGCCCCCTGGTGCTGGGCGACCGCGCCGCCATAGAGCGCGGCATAGCCGTGGCCGGGGTCGACCTCACGGTGGTCTCGGCGCCGGACCTGGTACCCCCGGCCGATCCGCTGCCCGGAACCCTCTACCTGCGCGAGCTCTCTACCCTTGCCCCCGAGGAAATGGTCTTTGGCAAGCCCGGCCCGGCCGGTGGCGACGCCTGCTACCGCTACATCTGCGAGGCGGCCACGCTCTGCATGGACGGGGTTGCCGCGGCCATGGCGACTGCTCCCATCAACAAGGAGTCGCTGAACAGCGCCGGGCACCGCTTTCCGGGGCACACGGAGCTGCTGGCCGAACTGACCGGCGGACAGGAGGTGGTGATGATGCTGGCGGGGGACCGCCTCAGGGTCACCCTGGTCACCATCCACGAGGCGCTTTCCCGCGTCCCCGAGCTGGTCACCTTCGAACGGGTCCTCTCCACCATCAGGATCACCCACGACTCGCTCTCCCGCTGGTTCTGCAAGTCTCCCCGCCTGGCCGTGCTGGCGCTCAACCCGCACTGCGGCGAGGGGGGGATGTTCGGCGACGAGGAGAGCAGCATCATCGCACCGGCCGTGGCCGCGGCCCGGGAAGAGGGGATCGACGCGGTGGGACCGCTCTCGGCGGACACCCTGTTCCACTTCGCGGCCCAGGGTGGCTACGACGCGGTGGTCTGCATGTACCACGACCAGGGGCTCATCCCGCTCAAGCTTCTGCACTTCGACGACGGGGTGAACGTCACCCTCGGCCTCCCCATCATCCGCACCTCGGTCGACCACGGCACCGCCTACGACCTCGCCGGGACCGGCAAGGCGAGCCCCGCCAGCATGAAGGCCGCCCTGGTCATGGCTTCCCAGATGGCGCAGACGGGGCAGGAAAACCAGTAAAGGAACCGCTGCTATGAAATGGAAGAAATACCTCATCTGGGGCGCCGGTCTCTGCGCCGTGTACGCGGTCTACGTCTCCGTCTCGCTCTTTTTCCTCCCGCCGGTCACCGCGCTCAAGGACAAGAAGACCAACCTGACCATCCAGGTCAAGGACTGGCAGGGGAACTACCACCCGTTGGTGGTCGGCCCCAAGAACCGCTACTGGGCCCCCCTGTCGCAGATCCCTTCCGAGATGAAGTGGGCGGTGATCCTGGCCGAGGACGCCTCCTTCTACAAGCACGAGGGGATCGACGTCAAGGCGATCAAAGAGGCGATCAAGTACGACCTTGAGAAGCAGAGCTTCGCCCGCGGCGCCTCCACCATCACCCAGCAGGTGGCCAAGAACCTGTTCCTCTCCCGTGAAAAGACCCTGACCCGCAAGGCCAAGGAGCTCTACCTGGCCAAGCGGATGGAGCAGGAGCTCACCAAGGGGCGCATCATCGAACTCTACCTGAACGTGATCGAACTGGGCCCCATGGTGCACGGCATCGGCCACGGTGCGCGCTACTACTTCGGCAAGTCACCGGCCGCGCTCACCCCGCGCGAGTGCGCCTTCCTGGCCGCCATGCTCCCGGGGCCGCGCGTCGCCTACAACCCGTACAAGAACCTGGACAAGGTGCTCAAGCGCTCCAACATGATCCTCAAGCTCCTGGCCAACAAGGGGGTGCTCTCCTCCGGCGAGTACCAGGCGGCCCTGGCCGAGATGCCCAACGTCGGGCGGATGCAGAGGAAGGTCGACGAGAGCATCAAGCAGGTCGAGGTCATGGCCAACCGCACCAGCGCGACCGTCCCGCAGGGGCTTGTCTCCGAACCGGACAAGGGGCAGGGCGAGCCCGCCGGCGCCCCGGCCGAGCAGCATCCGGCGGCAACGGAACCTGCACCGGAGAAGCCGCAGGACGGTGCCGCCCCGGCGAAGGAAGGGGCGCCCCAGGAGAAGCAGTAGGACCGTGCCGCCGGACCGGTCAACCCGGCTCCAGAAGCCCAGGCAACCGCCCACTACAAGGCTCCGCCCCAACCCACACCAATCTACTTCCGCCCCCGGCCCTCTCCCCCCGGGAGAGGGCCGGGGGGAGGGTGCAGCGATCAGCCACGGCAGCATTTCTGGCAACAACCCTCACCCCTACCCCTCTCCCAGGGGGCGAGGGGACAGGCCTGCCTGCCTCTCACAGCTCTCACAGCTCCCACAGCTCCCACAGCTCCCATAGCTCCCATAGCTCCCATAGCTCCCATAGCTCCCCCCACGCGGACTTTTCCGCCACCTCGCTTAGACTTATCTTAGAATTCTCCCCCTCAAGTTCCCATTAAATTTGCCGAAAACTAACAAGAAGACGATTCAGCGTCCCCAGCTATTGGAGAACTGTGATGGAAACAGCTATATCAGGCCGCGTCATCTTGGTAGATGACGACCCATATGTCTTGGAAAGCGTTGCCCTGCTCCTTTCTGTGAGCGGCTTCGAGGTGCACCCTTGCTCAAACGGCATGGATGCGCTGGAACTGCTGCGCCAATCCCCTCCCGATGTCGTGCTCACCGACGTGAACATGCCGCAGATGTCGGGGATCGAGCTCCTGGAACAGATCCACGAACTCGACAAAGACATCCCGGTGATCCTGATGACGGCGTACGCGGAGCTGGAGATGGCGGTATCGGCCATCAAGAAGGGCGCCTTCGACTTCATCATCAAGCCTTTCAAGACTCCCTACCTGATCTACGCGGTGGAAAAAGGGATCAACTACCAGAGGCTGTTGCTGGTGGAGAAAAACTATAAGGCGGAGCTGGAGCGCCAGGTGCTGGACCGGACCCGGGAACTGGGCGAGGCGCTGGTGCAGATGCGCAGCATGAGCCGCGAGACCATCGAGAGGCTGACTGCCGCGGCCGAACTGAGGGACGAGGATACCGGCAAGCACATCGCCCGCATCGGGCTCTACGCCAAGCGGCTGGCCGAACAGCTGGCGATGCCGCGCGAGTTCGTGGACGGCATCGCCATGGCCTCGCCCATGCACGACGTCGGCAAGATCGGCATCCCGGATGCCATCCTCCTGAAGGCCGGTCCGCTCACCACGGAGGAGTTCGGCATCATGAAGAGCCACACCACCATCGGGGGTAAGATCCTCGCCGGCTCCAACCACCTGGTGCTGCAGATGGCTGCCTCCATCGCCAACACACACCACGAGCGCTGGGACGGCGGCGGCTACCCGCGAGGCCTCGTGGGGGACGCGATCCCCATGGAGGGGCGCATCGTCATGCTGGTGGACCAGTACGATGCCCTCAGGAGCAAGCGGGTCTACAAGCCCGCCCTGGATCACGAGAGGACCGTGGAGATCATCACCAAGGGGGATGGCAGGACCATGCCCCATCATTTCGACCCCCAGGTCCTGGAGGCATTCGAGGCGACGGCCGCCGATTTCGCGGCCATCTACGCCACCCACAACGACTAAAAACCGAGAAACGATGGCTAGGTTCAGCCTGAAAATAAAACTGGCCCTGGTGGTCTTCCTCCTGATCGTGATCGTGAGCACGGGGGTCGCCGGACTGGGCCTCATGTTCTTCATCAAGGAGTTCAAGGCCAGCATGGCCAGCCGCCAGTATTCCGTGGTGACCGCCATGGCCGCGGACCTGGACGACCGCATCGCATCCGCGCAGCGGGAACTGGTCGCGGTGGCCATGAGCATCCCCCCCTCCCTGGCGACCGATCCGGAGCGCCTGCAGCACTTCCTCGACTCACGCCTCGACCTGCACCAGGTCTTCAGCGACGGCACCGGCTTCTATTCCCCCAAGGGGATCCTGCTCGCCTCGGCCCCGGGGCAAACCCTCTTCATCGGCAAGGATTTCTCCAGCCGCGAATACTTCATCCGCACCGTCGGCTCAGCGAAGCCCTTCATATCCGAGCCGCTGATCTCGGCGCGGGGAAGGCTCCTGGTGGTATTCACCGCGCCGGTACTGGGTACCGACGGCAACGTCATCGGGGTGCTCGGGGGGAGGGTGGAGCTCGCGGAGGAGAACTTCCTGAGCCGGTTGGGGCGGCTGCGGGTCGGTGATGGCGGCAACTTCTTCCTCTTCAACGAGCAACGGCGGATGATCGTGCACCCCAATCGGGATCGGCTCCCGCTTCCGCTTCCCCCCCCGGGGAAGGATGACCTCCTGGACCGGGTGATCGGCGGCTACGAGGGGAGCGGGGAGATGGTCGGTCCCTCCGGCGTCGACGGGATCTATTCCTTCAAGAGGCTGCAGACAACCAGGTGGATCCTGGCGGCGGAGCGGCCGCTCACGGAGGCGTACGAGCCTATCTACCGGGCCCGTGCCCTGGTGCTCTACAGCCTTTCGGCACTCCTTCCCGTCGCCCTGGCCTTCGTCTGGGTCTTCGTCGGGCGCCTGACCACCCCGTTGCTGGCCTTCGCCGCCAGGGTGCGCAGCATGGGGGAGGGGACCTCCTTCGAACCGATGCCGCCGCCAAGCCGGGACGAGTTCGGAGAGCTGGTGCAGGCCTTCAACACGATGATGCAGGAACTGACCAGCCAAAGGCGCCGGCTGGAGCACGAGAAGAGCTTCGCCGTGCAGCTGCTGCAGCACAGCGCGCTCCCCTGCTTCGTCATCGACGCGGAGCACCGGGTCATCATCTGGAACAAGGCGATGGAGGAGCTGACCGGGGTTGCCGCAGAGAGCCAGGTGGGGAGGGCGGAGGTATGGCGCGCCTTCTACCCGGAAAAGCGCCGGGTGCTGGCCGACGTCGTGGTGGACGGCGCCCTGCACGAGATGGCGGACCTGTACCAATGTTACGCGGATTCCGAGCTGATACCGGAAGGGTTGCGGGCCGAAAGCTGGTTCCGGCTCAAGGGGAAGCAGCGCTACCTCTGCTTCGACGCCGCCCCGATCAGGGACAGCGAGGGGAACGTGGTGGCCGCCATCGAGACCCTGCAGGACGTGACCGTCAAGGCGAAGACCGAGGAGCGGCTCACCAACATGGTGGCGGCCATCGGAGAGAGCGAGGAGCGCTTCCGGCGCCTGGTGGAGCTGTCGCTGGACGGCATCGCCATCCTGGTCGGGCGTCGCTTCGTCTTCATCAACCCCGCCGGGAGCGAGCTGCTGGGTTGCCAGTCACCGGACCAGCTCGTGGGGCGGGAGATGGTGGAGTTCATCGAGCGGGAGTCGGCGGAACTCTTTCTGGAACAGGTGCTGTACGCTGAGCAGGGGGACAGCAGCGCCCCCTGGATCGAGGAGCGGCTGTTGCGCAACGACTCGACCAGCATCGAGGTGGAGCTGGGGGTGGGGCCGTTCGTCTATCGCGGCGAGCGGGCGCTGCAGGTGATCTTCCGCGACATCACCGAGCGCAAGCTGGCCAAGGCGAGGCTGGAGACCCTGGCCCACTACGACTCGCTCACCTCGCTACCGAACCGGGTGCTCTTCTTCGACCGGCTGAGGCACGCGCTCTCCGAGGCGAAACGCTACCACCACCCGATGGCGCTCATGTACCTCGACCTGGACTGCTTCAAGGAGATCAACGACCGCTTCGGCCATGCCGCCGGGGACGCCGTGCTCCTGGAGGCCGGTCAGCGGCTCAAGGACTGCGTGCGTGCCTGCGACATGGTGGCGCGCATGGGGGGGGACGAGTTCACCATCATCCTTACCAAGATGGCGGAGCCGCAGGATGCGACGGTGGTGGCGGAGAGGATCCTCGACGCCTTTGCCCGCCCCTTCCTGGTGGAAGGGGCGGAGGCGGGTGTCGGCGTGAGCATCGGGGTCTGCATCTATCCGAGCTGCAGCGAGGACCCCGACAGCATTGTGCGCTGCGCGGACAGCGCGATGTACCGCGCCAAGCAGGAGGGGAAGAACGTGTACCGGATCAGCCAGCAGGAGCCGGGGGCGTGTTGCGGCGGGAGCGGGGCCTAAAGCCGGACGCTCTCCACGGCCGCCTCGTCCATGGCGTTGGTAGTGGCGAATTCGGTTTCCGCGCCGTCGCAGGTGACGGCGATGGTGGCCGCGGCTCCCGGCTCCGCCTTGGTGTAGCGCAAAAGGATCTGGGCGGCGCGCTCCAAAAGTTCCGGCGAGCTCTCGCCCATGAGCGCCGCCAGGGGGCTCTTGCCCTCCTTCCAGCGCAGTGCCGCCTCGCCGGGCTGGATGGCCCGCTCCAGAAGCTCGTTCTCGGCCTCGTTTCTCCCCATGACCACCTTGGTGCGGCGCCCGATCCTGAAGTGCCTGCCGAGCTTCAGCATCCGGAAGTCCCTGAGGTTCAACTGGTCCGAGTGGTCGAAGACGTCGCGGATCTTGCCGACGAAGGAAAGCTCGGTCAGGAGGCAGCCGCCGGCCGGGCAGGGGTAGTTCTTCACGTCCAGTTCCTCGGCCAGTTCGAACTGCTCCTTGCGGGAGCGTCCCGAGATGGAGAGGAGCTTCTCGCGGTCCACCCACCCTTCCTGCTCGGGGATGGTGGGCTGGAAGTGTTTCGCTGAGAGGGGGCGCAAAAGGAGCCCTTCCAGGCCGCTCTCCCGCTCGATGATGCGCAGGGTGTCGCGGCGCTGGCTCATCGGGCGCTGTCCCAGCACCTCGCCGGTGATCACGAAGTCGGCACCGGATTCCTTCATGTACTCCTTGGCCTTTTGCAGCAGGTAGATGCGGCAGTCGATGCAGGGGTTCATCCCCTTGCCATAGCCGTGCTTGGGATTCCTGATGATCTCCAGGTAGTCGGCACCCTTGTGCATCACCTTGATGGGGATCTTGAATTCCTCGGCCACCCGCACCGCCTCGGACTTGCAGCCGGCGTTCTTGCCGGTGCAGGTGCAGAAGGGGGAGGTGAAGTTGAGCGCCTCGACGGCGATCCCCTGTTCCAGGAGCACCTTGACGGCGAGGGTGGAATCGAGGCCGCCCGAGAGCAGGGCGATGGCTTTTCTTTGCATGCAAACTCCTTATTCAATTGACAATTGATAATTGGCAATTGACAATGTGTGGTCTTTTTCTGTAATGATGGCAGTGACTTGCAACGCGACTGACAGATAAGCGGGAAAGGGATCTGCGTTGAGGTTCTGCTTGGCCGAGGTAGTGCATCCGGGGTATTGGTGCCATCTGGCAGCGCGGGCCTTGTCACTGGCCCTGCCGCGTCGGCATCGTTCAATTGTCAACCGTACATGTCAATTGAGTCCGGCCATTGTCAATTGTCCACTGTCAATTGTCAATTGATTTGTCTGCTCCATTGTCATTGTCAGTTGATTTGTTTTCGGGTACATTTGCCCCTGGCACCGCCACCTGCAGCATCCTGGAGGTTATGCAATGAACGGGCTTGTCAAGGAAGGGTCCATCGGTGAGGTACTCTTCAAATCCCAGATCATCACCGAGCACGAGTTGAGGGCCGCCCTCGAGGCGCAGAAGGTCTCGGGATGCCGGGTCGGCGAGGCGCTGGTCCGGATGGGGGTCGTCACCCAGGAGGACATCGACTGGGCGCTCGCCAACCAGCTGAACATCCCCTACGTACGGCTCAAGAAGGAAAACATCGACCCCGCCGCCGTTGAGAAGGTCCCGGGCCAGCTGGCCAGGCGCCACAGCCTCTGCCCGGTGGTCCTCTCCGGCAGCGAGCTGTCGGTGGCCATGGCCGACCCGCTCGACAAGGAGGCGATCGAGGAGCTCTCCCGCGTCTCCGGTTGCCACGTCAACATCTCGGTAGGCCTCATCCGTGAAATCCGGGAGATGCACGAGACCCTGTACGGGCCGGACGTCACCCAGCCGGAGCTGGGCTTTTCCTCCGGGCACTTCAGCGCCAGCGTCCTCGGGGCGATCAACGCCGACCTTACCGGCGCCATGCTCCTGAATCACCTGCTGCTGCGCGTGGTGCAGAAGAAGCTGACCGGCATCGCCCTGCAGCCCCTGGGGGACCAGGTCCGCGTGCTGGCGCGCAGCGGCCACAAGAGCGCAGAGCTTGGCCGGATCGCCATCACCCACTACGCCCGCCTGACCGAGCGGATCCGGCGCCTCTCCAACCTTCCCTCCGAGGGAGAGGGGGCGGCCAGCGGCGTGCTGAAGTTCCTCTGGCAGGGGAAGAAGATCCCCTTCCAGGCCCTGCTGATGGCCGGCGACGGCGGCGACTACGTGACCCTCAGGCTGCACGCCGTCGCGCCCCAGCTGAGCACCATGGACGACCTGGGGCTCACGCCGCGCCAGCGCGACGACCTCGGGGCCCTCACCGCCGCCAGGGAGGGGCTCATCCTCTTTGCCGGCCGCTCCGCCGAGGAGCGCAGCCGGTTGATCGACCTCTTCATCGATTCCTGTGACCATGCCGGCCGCACCGTGCTGCTGATCGGCGACCGGCTTGGCCGCGGCAGGACCCGCTTCCCCCGCCTTTCCAGCGTCCGCTGCTGCGTGGATGACAGCGCCGCGGTGATCGGGGCGGCCCTGGAGCACGACCCGGACACCCTGGTGATCGAGGACGTGACCGACCTTCCCACCTTCATCGCGGCGAGCAAGGCGGTCATGCGCGGCAAGCTGGTGGTGGCGGGGATGTCGCAGGCGAGCAAGACTGAGGTGCTGAAGCAGCTCATCTACCTGATCCAGAAGAACTTCCTTATTCCGACCCACATCAGGGGAGTGGTATCCAGCCGTTGCGCGCTGCTTTTGTGCCCCGAGTGCAAGGAGCGCTACGTCCCGGCGCCCGAGGAGCTGGCGGCGCTCAGGCTGGGGGGCGGCGACCGCAACTACTACCGCCCCGCCGGCTGCCCGGCCTGTGACCAGACCGGCTACCGCGGCAAGAAGTACCTCCTGGACGTGATCCGGTTCGACAAGGACCTCCTGGAGGCGTTGGAGATGATCCGCAACAGCGACGAAGTGGTTCGCTACCTGAGGGACACCGGCTTCCGCGGCATCGCGGAGGAGGGGGCGGAACTCCTGGAGCGGGGCGAGATCGCCCCCGGCGAATACGTCGCTTCAATAATACTGTGACGGAGATAAGACATGGCAAGGATTGATGCGCTGTTCAAGCTGCTAAACGACGCGGGAGCATCCGATTTGCACCTTTCCGCAGGCTCCCCGCCGATCTTTCGTTTGCGCGGCGAGATGGAGCGCCAGAACTTCAAGACCCTCTCGCACGAGGAGCTGAAGGCGATCCTGTACGAGATACTGACCCCGAAGCAACGCGAGCACTTCGAGGAGAAGCACGACCTCGACTTCGCCTACTCGGTTCCGGGGCTGGCGCGTTTCCGCGGCAACTACATGATGCAGCATCGCGGCATCGCGGCGGTGTTCCGCATCATCCCGAGCAAGATCCTCTCCGCCGACGACCTCGGTCTTCCCGAGGGGGTCCGCAACATGACCAAGCTCAGGAAGGGGATGGTGCTGGTGACAGGCCCGACGGGGAGCGGCAAGTCGACCACGCTGGCCGCCATGATCGACCTGATCAACAGCACGCGGCGCGAGCACATCCTCACCCTCGAAGACCCGCTGGAGTTCATCCACGAGAACAAGATGTCGCTGTTCAACCAGCGCCAGATCGGCGAGCACTCCGAGAGCTTCGCCAGCGCCCTCAGGGCGGCGTTGAGGGAGGATCCGGACGTCATCCTGGTGGGTGAGATGCGCGACCTGGAGACCATCAGCCTCGCCATGAGCGCCGCCGAGACCGGCCACCTGGTCTTCGGCACGCTGCATACGAGCTCCGCCGCCAAGACCGTGGACCGCATCATCGACGTCTTCCCCAAGGACGCCCAGGAGCAGGTGCGCGCGATCCTCTCCGAATCGCTCAAGGGGGTGGTCTGCCAGCAGCTTCTCAAGACGGCGGACGGCAAGGGGCGCGCCGCGGCCCAGGAGATCATGGTCTGGAATCCCGCCATCGGCAACCTGATCCGCGAAGGGAAGACCTTCCAGATCCCCTCCATCATGCAGACCGGCCGGAAGGACGGCATGCAGCTCATGGACCAGCACATCCTGGACCTTTTGAAGACCAAGAAGGTGGCGCCCGAGGAGGCGTACCGCTGCTGCCAGGACAAGCGGCAGTTCGAGCAGTACCTCACCTCCCCGCCGCAGGAGCACTGAACCGAGCCGACCATTGACCACGCTCGCTACAGCGCGTAGGTACGGAGCAGATCTGAGAACATCCGAGACAGGCAGACCGGACACGGGCTTTTTGGGTTAAACCAAAAGGCATTGTCTTGCAGCCTCTCTCGGATTTCCCCGGATTTTCTCCGTGGCCAATGGTTTTTTCGGTATTGCCTTTCCCGCTAGAGCCGGAACTGGCGCACCAACTGCTGCAACTCCTCGG
The DNA here is from genome assembly GCF_019063885.1 of Geomonas diazotrophica. NCBI lineage: Bacteria > Pseudomonadati > Thermodesulfobacteriota > Desulfuromonadia > Geobacterales > Geobacteraceae > Geomonas > Geomonas diazotrophica. The sequence goes on from NZ_CP077684.1 coordinate 4,723,039, forward strand.
CGTTGCGGTTCAACAGCGCCGCCGCGGTCACCGAGTCCTGCGCCCCCTGCGAGGTTTCCTGCACCACCAGGGTGATCTGCTGCATCCTGTCGGCGATTTCCTCGTTGGTCGCGCTCTGCTCTTCGGCGGCAACGGCGATCTGCTGCACCTGCAGCGCCACCGAGCTCACCTGTTGCAGGATCTCGCGCAGGGCGCCCCCCGATCCCGAAGCCTCCGAGGTCCCCGCCTCCACCTGCCGCACCCCCTGCTCCATGGCGTCAACCGCTTCCCTGGTCTCCCGCTGGATCGCCTTGATCATCTCGCCGGTCTCGTGGGTCGCCTTGGTGGTCCGCTCGGCCAGCGCCCGCACCTCGTCCGCCACGACGGCGAAGCCCCGCCCCTGTTCACCGGCGCGCGCCGCCTCGATGGCGGCGTTGAGCGCCAGGAGGTTGGTCTGGTCCGCGATGTCCTCGATGGTGCCTATGATGGCTTCGATCTGGTCCGAGCGCTGCCCGAGGCTCTCTACGGTGCGGGCGCTCTCCTGCACCTTCGCCGCGATCTGCGCCATCACCGTCACCGTGTTCTCGACCACGGCGGCGCCGGCCTGGGCCGCCTCGGCGGCGTTATGAGCCCCCTGCGCCGCCAGTTGCGAGTTGGAGGCGATCTCGCTCGAGGTGGCCGACATCTCCTCGCCGGCGCTTGCGACCGCCCCCGTCTGCACGGCCACGCGCTCGGCCCCGCCCGCGATGCGCTCCGCGGTGCCGTGCATCTGTGCGGCCGCGGCGGCCACCTGCGCCGCGTGGTCGGCAACCTCTCCGATGATGCGGCGCAGGTTTTGCGCCATGGTCTGCACCGCTGCGGTCAGCTCGCCGGTCTCGTCGCGGGAGGTCACCGCGACCTCGCATCCGAGATCGCCGCGGGCGATGCTTTGGGCCACCAAGACCAGCTTCGCGAGCGGCACGGTGATGGAGCGTGCCGCCAGGTAACCGAGCAACCAGGCAATGAAGGCGGCTGCGCCGGAGAAGAGGAGGATGCTCACCTTCAGGCGATGGCTGGTCGAGACCGCCTGCTGCGTGGTCGCGTCCATCTCCTTTTCCATGTTGTCGGCGAACCGGATGCTCAACGCTTCGGAATCGTGCGTCGCCGTTTTGTACTCCTCAATCGCCTTGTTGGCGTCCTGCGGAGTGATGATCTCCCCGGCCGCGACGCGGCCGGCCACCTTGCGGAATCCTGTCGCGTAGGCGTCTATGTCCCGGCGCATGGCGGCGAGGCACTCCTGGTCGCGTGCGGCGCTTGGGTAGCCGGGCGCGGAGACAAGCTTCTGCGAGGAATCCACCAACCGGTTCAGTTTGCCCAGCGTATCGTTCCATTTCTTCTGGTACCCCGCCATCTTGGCGGGATCGCCCATGTTCAGGAAGAGGTCCTTCTCGTAACGCCTCATCATATTGATGTGGGCCAGGGCGAGCTGCGAGTTGTCCTGCAGGGCGCCGCGGTTGCTGGTCAGGTCGCTCACGTGGGACTGCATCCTGCTCATGCTCCAGTAGCTCGCTGCCCCGATCAGCACGATGAAGAGAAGTACTGTGTTGAATAGGATGAAAAGGCGTGTGCCTATCCTCAGGTTGGCTAGCATCAATTACCTCCGTAGGGGCTTTTCCCCGGTAACACGGTAGGTTACCGGTGTGGAATGGCTTATCGCCAGCTCGACGGGGCAACTTTACCTTTCTGATCGGGTTTTAACATTATTTGCCGTTTACATGTTTACCAGCCTGGGGATAAACCCTTGGCCACCGAGCGGTCTCCCTCAGATTCCCTCGTATTGTCTCCGTGACCAATGGTTTTAAGTTTTGCTTGCCGCAGGCACTGCAACAGTTGTATTAAGGGGCGTGCGGCCAAGCCGCCGTTGCTCGTGAAGGGGGGGAGTATGAAGTTTCCCGTTTCGGAACTGATTGAGAGGGTCCACCCGCCGCCGATCTCGGAGGTGAAGGGGTGGCTCGCGGCCGCCAACCCGAAGCTTGCACTGATCGATCTCTGCCAGGCGATACCCGACTATCCGCCGCCGCCCGAGCTGATCGATCACCTGGCACAGGTGATGCGCGACCCGCTCACCTCGCGCTACAGCATCGACGAGGGGCTCCCCGAGGTGCGCGAGGCGATCTGCCGCGGCTACCGGCGGCTCTACGACGCCTGCATCGATCCCTCCCAGATCTGCCTCACCATCGGGGCAAGTCAGGCGCTCTGGCTCGCCATGGTGACCCTGTGCCGTGCCGGTGACGAGGTCATCGTGCAGCTGCCCGCCTACTTCGACCACCCCATGGCGCTTGCCGTACTTGGGATCCGCTGCGTTTTCGCCCCCTTCGACGAGTCGACCGGCGGCCTCCCCGACACCGCCGCCATCGCAGGCCTCATCACCGACAAGACCCGGGCCATCCTCCTCGTCACCCCCAGTAACCCCACCGGAGCGGTGACCCCGCCGGAAACCATAAGGGAGCTCCATCAACTGGCACGTCGGCGCAACGTGGCGCTGGTGCTGGACGAGACCTACAACAGTTTCATCACCGGCGGCGTCCGTCCCCACGACCTGTTCCGGGATCCCTCCTGGGGGGACCATTTCGTGCAGATCGCCTCCTTCGGCAAGACCTTCGCGCTCACGGGGTATCGGGCCGGAATGCTGGCCGCCTCGGCGCGGTTCATCGAAAACGCCTTGAAGGCCCAGGACACCATGGCGGTCTGCCAGCCCCGGGTCACCCAGCATGCGGTGCGCTACGGTTTCGAGCATCTCTCCGATTGGGTGGCGCAAAACCGGGTCATGATGGAGCGGCGCCACGAGGTGTTTCGGGCCGAGATGGCGCAGCCGGGGAACCCCTTCCGGCTGGTCGCCAGCGGCCCTTTCTTCGGCTGGGTGGGGCACCCCTGCGCGGGAAAGAGCGGGCGGGAGGTGGCGAAGCGGTTGGTCGAGGAATCGGGGATGCTTCTTTTGCCCGGCGAGGTGTTCGGTCCGGGGCTGGAGGGGTATCTGAGGCTCGCGTTCGGGAACATCACCGAGGAGACCATCCCCGAGGCGGTGGAGAGGTTCAGGAAATTCCAAACCTGAAACTCAAGACATACCCGGCTCCGCCCAGCTTGGTGAGAAAGGCGGAGCCGGGGAGGGGGATCAGCTCTTGGAGACGTCCAGCAACGCCGCGATGAAGGCGGGGTCGGCGAAGAGTTTCTGCATTCCCTGGGCGAGGGCCTGCTCCAGGGCGAGCCGCGCATTGTCTCCGCCGGCGATCATGCCGTTGCGCTCCGCTCCCTCGGTCATGTACTGGCGGGAGAAGAGCAGGTTCCCTTTCTTGCCTTTAACGGTGACGCCGAGGCTGCACTCGGCGAGGGCGTCGACGGAGACGAAGCCCATCTTGAAGTCGCTGTAGAACTTGTTCAGCTCGGCGTCCACGGTGACCAGGGCCTCAGGGCCGATGGCGAAGCCGCGGGCCTTCAGCTCCTGCTCCAGAGCCTTCTTGAAGGTAACATTCACGTCCTCGGCAGTTATGATGCGCGCCATTTCCATGCCGAAACCGTTCTTCTTGCAACTGACCTTGTCCTGGATGAGCCGGTTGTCCTTTACCTTCACGTCCACCACCACCGACTGGGCGCCCGGCAGGGCGGTCACCCCGGACTGGGGCTGGTAGTTCACCGCTATGGTGTCTGTCGTAATGGCGCACCCGCTAATGCCCATCACAGCGATAGCCGTCAACCCCAGTGCTACTAACTTCTTCTTCATGCTCCCTCCTCTGTATTGAATGTAGCTGCCTGCTTAGTTGGTCACCGGGAGCATAAGCGCCGGCCGCCACCAACTGGAAATGATCACGGGCACTTACCGCGCTCATAGTAATCTCCTCCGGCCTCAAAGTGAAGAAAAAACAATTACAATTCGAAAACTCTGACGACAGCCACCTCTCTCCCCGGGACATGCCTGGGTGAGAAGCACATCCCCATCTTGAAAATAACTTCACGAAGGGGTGCAAAAAAACATTCACTTGTCGTTGAACGTATACGGGGGGCGCGGATCCACGACTGGAGCGGATTTTCCCACACCGTGCCTCCGGTCGCACTTTCAAGTCGCGACAGCCTTCGCCGTCCCGCACGACTCCTTTCCTGGCCGTAACTATTCGACAAATAACATGAAAATTATTTTTACCGATGTGGCACGGTCCCTGTAAATACATGGGCATTGGTTCAGCCAAAAACGGGACGGACCTGTGATTGAAACGGCGACATGACAATGACTGGGGGTAAAGGAGGAAACGGTTATGAGGCGATTAATGACGATGACAGCGGGATTGATACTGTCCCTTTCCTTGGCGGTAACCGCGAATGCTGCTTCGGCCGGAAAGGGAACGGCTCCCAAGACAGGGCAGGGCGTCCAGAACGCCAAGAAGGTAGCGCAGTCCAAGATGGAACGGAGCAAGAAGATGCAGGAAGTGGAGAAAAAAGGACACGCAAAGAGACAACAGGGGATGAAGAAGTAAACCAGCAAGCAATGAACCACCTTGATATGTAAAAAGGAGGAAGTTATGGACAGGCTGAGAACAACATTGGTGGCGTGCCTGGCGACGCTGGTGATCACGCTTTGGGGACTCGCTCCCCCGCCGGCACAGGCGATCGATGAAACGAAAGTACCCCATTATTTCGGACCGGCTCCCAACTGGGCGCTGAGCCCGCTGCCGACGGTCGACCCGGTTACCGGTGCGGCCTCCGGCGGCATCAAAAAATTCGTAAACCGTCTGCCCGGTCTGGGCGAGAGCAACTCCAACGACCTGGGCCAGTATCTCCCGGTGGCGGTTGCCGACACCACCACCTATCCCGGCTCGGACTACTATGAGATCGGCCTGGTGCAGTACCGCCAGAAGATGCACTCCGACCTGCCGCCGACCCTGCTGCGCGGCTACGTGCAGCTTTCCACCACCGTGGTCCCCGGCAAGCAAATTCCCCTCACCAACGCGATGGTTGATGGCAGCACGGTATCGATCGCCGGCTACACCGGCGTGACTCCCCCCAACTACCTCGGACCCGTCATCGTGGCCCAGAAGGATCGTCCGGTCAGGATCCTGTTCCGCAACCTGCTCCCCAACGGCGCGGGTGGCGACATGTTCCTCCCCGTCGACTCCACCATGATGGGCTCGGGCATGGGACCGATGTCCATGGTGACCCCGATGGACGCCGGCACGGTAACCGACGACGTGCGCAACCCGATGTGCACCGCCAACCCCAAATCCGACATGTGCTTCAAGGACAACAGGGCCACCCTGCACCTCCACGGCGGCGTGACCCCCTGGATCAGCGACGGTACGCCGCACCAGTGGACCACCCCGAAAGACGAGATGACCCCCTGGCCTGCCGGCGTGAGCGTGAAGAACGTTCCCGACATGCCCGATCCGGGCCCCGGCGCCATCACCTTCTTCTACACGAACCAGCAGAGCGCGCGTCTCATGTTCTACCACGACCACGCCTGGGGCATCACCCGCCTGAACGTGTATGCTGGCGAGGCTGCCGGTTACCTGATCGAGGACCAGACCGAGCAGGCGCTGATCAGCAAGGGGCTCATCCCCGGCCCGGACAGCACCATCCCGCTCATCGTCCAGGACCGCACCTTCGTGCCGCAGGGCGACAAGGTCGCCCGCACCGGCCAGCTCTACGACCAGGACCCGACCTGGGACGCCGACCGCTGGGGCGGCTTCGGCAACCTCTGGTACCACCACGTCTACATGCCCGCGCAAAACCCGAGCGACCCGAGCGGCATGAGCGCCTTCGGCCGCTGGATGTACGGCCCCTGGTTCTGGCCCCCGGCAAAACCGATGTACCCGCCGATCAAGAACCCGCGCTACAACATGGACCCGGCGACCGCCTTCACCACGCCGCTGCCGGTTGCCTGCAACCTGGACGACCCGGCCACCTGGCAGTACCAGACCGACCCGTTCTGCGAGCCTGAAATGATCCCGGGCACCCCGAACATCTCGGTGGGCATGGAGCAGTTCAACGACACCCCGGTGGTCAACGGCACCGTCTATCCGTACACCACGGTCGATCCCAAGGCGTACCGCCTGCGCATCCTGAACGCCGCCAACGACCGCTTCTTCAACCTGCACATGTACGTCGCCGACGCCGCCACCGCCAGCACCGCTCCCAACGCGGACGGCAACCCGATCGGCGGCACCGAGGTGGCCTTCAAGGCAGCCGAGCTGGCAGCGGCACAACTCGACCCGAACGTGTTCCCGACTCCGGACACCACCCTCTCCCCGAAAGGGCCGGACTGGATCCAGATCGGCAGCGAAGGCGGTTTCCTCCCGGCACCGGCCGTGATCCCGCCGCAGCCCATCACCTGGATCACCGACCCGACCCGCTTCGACGTGGGCAACGTGGACCAGCACTCCCTGGCACTGGCACCGGCAGAGAGGGCCGACGTGATCGTCGACTTCTCCAAGTACGCCGGCCAGACGCTGATCCTGTACAACGACGCCCCGGCCGCCTACCCGGCCCGCGTGGCGAGCTACGACTACTACACCGGCGCTCCCGACCTCTCCCCGGTCGGCGCCCCCGGCGTAATCCCGGGCTACGGCCCCAACACCAGGACCGTGATGCAGATCAGGGTCAACCCGCTCCCGGACCCGACCGTTACCCCGGCGTCCTTCGACCTCGCCTCGCTGCAGGCAGCGTTCGCGCACCAGGCCGACGGCTCCGGCGTCTTCGAATCCGGTCAGCACCCGATCATCGTCGGCCAGGCCGCCTACAACTCGGCCTACGGCACCAAGTTCCCGGCGGCCAGCTGGTGCAACGCCCCGGGGAGCACCAACCAGTCTTGCGACGGCTTCGCCCGCATCTCTGACCAGGGGGGTGACCTGTTCGGCTTCAACACGCTGCTCGCGCCGACCACGAAGTTCCAGATCCCGCTGGCGCCGAAAGCCCTGCATGACGAGATGAATGCAGTTTCCTTCGACGAGTTCGGCAGGATGACCGCAAACATCGGCGTCGAGGCGGTTCCGGCCGCCCCGGGCGCACAGAATGTAGTTCTCTACCCGTACGTCAACCCGGCAACCGAGCTGATCGACGGCACCAACCTGCCCAAGGGGGACCTGAACATCACCCCGATCTCCACCCAGGACGGCACCCAGATCTGGAAGATCACCCATAACGGCGTGGACACCCACCCGATCCACTTCCACCTCTACGACGTGCAGGTGCTCAACCGGGTGACCTGGGACAACATCATCATCCCGCCGGATGCCAACGAGCTCGGCTGGAAAGACACCGTGCGCATCAGCCCACTCGAGGACACCATAGTCGCCCTGAGGCCGATCGTCCCGACCCTGCCGTTCGAAATTCCGAACAGCATCAGGATGCTCAACCCGATGATGCCGGCCGGCTCCACCGCGATGTTCGAGCCCACCGACGTCTCCGGCAACCCGACCGACCCGATCGTCAACCAGCTGGTCAACTTCGGTTGGGAATACGTATGGCATTGCCACATCCTGAGCCACGAGGAGATGGACATGATGCGTCCGGTCTCCCTGGCCCTGCCGCCGAAACAGGCTGACGGCCTCGCCTTCACCACCGCCGGCTCCGGTAACAAGGCACGGCTCACCCTGGCCTGGAACGACAACTCGATCAGCGAGACCTCGTACGTGGTGAGGAAAACCACCAACGGCACCACCTGGACCACCGTGGGCAGCATCGCCTCCCCGCTGGACCAGGCCAACACCACCGGCGTGAAGACGCTGCAGGACCCGGCCATCTACAACCCGAGCGTGGTGACCGAGTACCAGGTGCTGGCGCTGAACACCGTCGGCTACGGCGGGCAGATGCCGAGCCTGACCGTGCAGTCGGCCTCCGCGCCACTCTTCACCGGTAGCGCACCGGTTGACCCGACCAACATGACCGCGGCCCTGGTTGCCGGTCCGAAGGTGACCATCACCTTCACCGACAACGCGACCACCGAGACCGGCTTCGTACTCGAGCGCTCGGTGAACGGCGGTGCCTTCGTGCAGATCGCGAAACTTCCGGCCCGCAGCAACACCGGCAACGTGAGCTACACCGATAACCTGACCCTCTCGGCAGCCGACACCACCTACGTCTACCGCGTCGCCGCGGTGAACGTGGCCGGGCTCTCCGGTTACGCGGTTTCCCCGACCATCCTGCTCCCGGCACAGCCGGCCGCCCCGGGGAACTTCACCGCTGCCAACGGCGCGAACAACGGCAACAGCAGGAGCGTGGTCCTTAATTGGCAGGATCTCTCCAGCAACGAAACCGGCTTCACCATCCAGAGAGCCACCGATTCGGCCTTCACCAAGAACCTGAACAGCGTCACCGTCAATGCCGGGGTGACCACCCTGACCCAGACCGGGCTTTCCCGCAACACCAAGTACTGGTACCGGATCAGGTCCAACAACGGCACCATCGTTTCCTCCGGATGGGTGAACGCTACGACGTTCCCCATCACCACCAACCCGTAGCATCAGCCGTCCTGCCTGGGGAGGAGGTGCTGGTCCTCCTCCCCGGGGATTTTTTTCCCGACCAGCAGCAATGCAAAAGGCCCCCTGGCAAGAGCAAGGGGGCCTTCGCTGTGTCCGCTCACGGAGGGGTAGGGTCAGACCCTGAACCACCCCACCATCCCCTTCAGATCGCCGGCCAGGCTCGAAAGCCCGTCGGACGATTCCCGGATGCCGCTGCAGGCCGTCCGCAGTTCGCGGGTGAGCCCGGCGATCTCGTCCACGTTGCCGGCGACCTCGCTGCTCGTTGCCGACTGTTCCTCGGTTGCGACCGCGATGCGCCGCACCATCTCGTTTACCTGGTCTACGTAGCTCGCGATACGGTCTATGGCCTGCTCCGTCTCCTGGACGCTGCCCAAGATGGCGCCGACCGCGGCCCGTTCCTCACCCATCTTGGCAACTGAGCGGTTCACGCTTTCCTGCATCACCCGCACCGTCTGGTTGATATCGGCGGTGGCGACGGCGGTGCGCTCTGCCAGTTCCCTCACGCTGTCGGCCACCACTGCAAACCCTCTCCCCTGCTCGCCGGCACGGGCGGCCTCGATGGCGGCATTCAGCGCGAGCAGGTTGGTCTGGTCGGCGATGTCCCTGATGAGTATCCCGATCTCGCTGATCTGGGCGGACTGGCCGCTTAGCTGCTCCACCATGCCGGCTGTCTCGGAGAAGGTATGCGCGAAGCGCTGCAACTCTTGCGCGGTGAGCTGCATGGCGCGCTTTCCCTCCCGGGCGATCTCCTTCATGGTGTCGGCGGCGCCGGCAGTCTGCGCGGTGCTCTGGGCCATGTTCGCGGTGGTGGCGTTCATCTGCGCCATGGCCGTGGCGGAATCGTGGACCCGGTGCTCCTGGCGGGTCGCGCCCTGCTCGAGGATCTCCGCCGTAGCGGCCATCTGATCGGAACTGGCGGCGAGCGTGCTTGTTGCCGCCCCGATCCTTACCATCACCTCCCTGAGGCTCGAGAGCATGCGCGCCATGGCCCCCTGCACCCGGCCCACCTCGTCGCTGCCGGTCGCCGAGAGGGTTACGGCAAGGTTCCCCTCGGCGGCCTGCTCGGCCGTCGCGACCAGTTGTGCAATCGGACGCGAGATGCTGCGGAAGATCCACATGCCGACCAGGTTCCCGATCAGGGCGGTGGTGACGGCTATCACCAGGATCAGCGTCATGCTGAAGCGGATGGTGCGGTTCACCGTGCCGATGGCCTGCTCCTGTCCCTCCTGCGCCGCTGATACGGTCTTTTTCCCCTGTTCCGCCTGCCTGGCAACCACGTCGCGCAGCCTGGCCCCCCCTTGCTCCGCTTTTTCCTGGAGCTGCATCTTCTGGCGCAGTTTGGCGACGATGCCGTCGGAGGCGAATACGGTCTCCCGCACGCCTGCCAGGGAGGCGGAGACGCCGTTCAGGATGCGCATCTCGCGCTCCGCCCCGGCGGTCTGCAGCAGGGAGGCGACCGATTTCTCCACCGTGGCAAGCCGGGCGTACTGCTGGTTGAACTCCGCCGCGACGGCATCGAGTTCCTTCTGCGTGTTGGCGAAGAACAGTCGGCCCGAAAGCCCCTCGAGCGACTTGCCCAGGGAAACGAGCTCGGTGTTGCCGGACAGGACGTTTACCGCCGCGTTGGCGCGGGAGAGGTAGCCGGGAAGCTTTCCGGAGATCCTGCCGACCTGCAACTGGGACTTGTCGACCTCATCCTCGATCTCGTCCTCCACCTCGGAGAGCGCGTCCAGCGCCTCTTTGAGCTGCGCCTCGGTCCGGCGCGGGTCACCCTCCGCCATGATCTTCATGAACTGTTCGGTCTTGGAGCTGAAGAGGGCGAACTGGCCGCCGATCTTCCTGTTGTTGCGGATGTTGCCGTTTTGCTGGATTTTCTTCTGGGTGGCCAGGTACTGGTTCTGGATCTGCTTTTTCTCGGGCGCCCGCTGCATGTCGTAGAGGAGGTAGCGAAGCTCCTTCAGGGAGACCTTGAGCGTCTCTATGCTGGCGATGTTCTTGGAGGTCTTGTCCGCCTCGTCGTTGGCTTTGGCGTAGGCCGATGAGCTTGACTGCTGCAGGCTCCTGACTTTCCCCTCCAGGTCCTGGAGCCGGGCACTCGCCTCCCGGCTTTTCTCCACGATCATGGCGTGTGCCCGGGCGGATTCCTGCTCCGAGGCGAGCCGGGCGGTCATGGTGGCGAAGAGCTCTTCGGCGATGCTGTTGAATTCCGCGGACGCCTCCAGTTTCTCGCCGGAAACCGCCTCGAGTTTTGCCTGGGTGCCTGACACTTCCGCGAGCGACTTCAGCGCCTCCCCCTTGGCGGCGGCGAACTCGGCCTGGCTGCGGGCCGCTCCCACCTTGACCAGGTCGGCAGTCGCTCCCTGTAACGCCCTTTGGAACTCCATGGTGCGGACCTGGTAGGGGGTGCTTTTCTCGGTGAGGTACGAGAGTTTGCCCTTGATCGAGTTCATGCTGAGGAAACTGGCGACGGAAACGGCAGCCACGGCGATGAGCACGATGGTGGCATTCAGGATCAGCTTGGCTTTGATGGTCACGGTAAGGCTCCTGTGCGGCGGGGGATGCAACGGTCGACGCGCGGCAAGATTCCCGCACGACCTGTGAGGCTATTCGACGCAATATCGCTTTTCTAAAGGAGAAAGCGTCGCGAACCTCATGAGGAAAAGTGGAGATGGCACCTTCGCATTATCCCATCAGGGTGAGAGAAACCGCTTCCCGGCTCGATCGAGCCGGGAGAGAGGGGAGATGAGGAAAGTCCGGGAGGAGAGGCGGGTAGCGGGGCTAGCCGGTTGTGCCCAGTCCGGCGGCGATGGCGTTCACGGTCTCCAGGAGCCGGAACAGCAGTTGGGAAGACATCTCCTTGTTCTGGTGGGCGCCTAGGTGGCGCCATTGGCGCAGCAGGGCGATCTGTCGCTCGTGCAGCACCTTGAGGGCGTCCTCGCGCCGGGCAAGCGAGCTGTGCACGGCGGCGCGCCGCTCGGCCAGCGACCCGCCGTAGATCTCCTCGAGCATCCTGACGGTGCGTTGGTACTCGCCGCCGATGGCGGAAAAGATCTGCTCCCGTATCGCCTGGTCGTGGACCAGTGCGGCGTAGCGCCGCATGATCTCGAGATTGGCGCTGGCGACGCTGGTGGCGGCGTTGCTGATGATGTAGTGCAAGACGGTCCAGCTCTGGCAGTTGCGGACCAGCTCGCCGAACAGGGACGGCTCCTGGTTCATGAGCTCCTCGAGCGCGCAGCCGATGCCGTACCAGCCGGAGAGGAAGTAGCGGGCCTGGCTCCAGCTGAAGACCCACGGGATGGCCCGGAGGTCGGCGAGGCTCGCCTGGGCGGTGCGGCGCGCCGGGCGGGAGCCTATGCTGCTCGATTCGATGACGTCGATGGGGGTGGCCTGGCGGAAGAAGGTGACGAACCCGTCGCTCTCCAGCAACTGCCGGTACGCCGACCGGCTCCGCTCGGCAAGGCGGTCCATGACCGGCTCCAGCGGGTGCCCCGGTCCGGGGGCGCCGCGCCGCGGGATGCTGACGCCGGCCGTTCCGGCCAGCAGAAGTTCCAGGTGGTAGGCGGCGTTCAGCGGGTTGGAGTACTTCTGGGAGATGACCTCGCCCTGCTCGGTCAGGCGCAGGTCCCCCGCGGCCGACCCCTCCGGCAGCCCGCGCAGGAAGCGGCTCGTGGGGCCGGCCCCGCGGCTGATGGTGCCCCCCCTGCCGTGGAAGAAGCGCAGCCGCACCCCCTGGCGCCGCCCCGCTGCCAGCATGGCCTCCTGGGCGCGGTACAGCCCCCACAGGCTCGCCATGATCCCGCCATCCTTGTTGCTGTCGCTGTACCCGACCATGACCTGCTGCACCGGCTCCCCGCCGCAGAGAAGGGCCAGGGTGCGGCGGGTCATGGGATGCTCCAGAAACTGTTCCAGGATGACGGCGCTGCCGGCGAGGTCGTTGATGGTCTCGAAGAGGGGGACCACGGGGAGGAGGCAGGCCAGTCCCTGTCCCGTGCGCACCGCGAGGCCCGCCTCGCGCGCCAGGAGGTAGACCACCAGGAGGTCGGTGAGGGAGCGGGTCATGCTGACGATGAGGGCCCCCAGCGACTCGGAGCCGTAGTTTCGGATCTGGGCCGCCAGCACGCGATAGCAGCTGATCACGCTCTCTGCTTCATTGCCGGGGCTTGCGTCCGGGAGGAGGAAGGGACGGGGCGAGGCGAGCTCCCGGTCCAGAAAGGCGAGACGCTCCGGCTCCTGCCACTGCGAAAAGCCTCGTTCAGTCATCCCGGCCGCAGCCATGAGCTGTTCCACCGCCTTGTCGTGGAAGGCGCTGTTCTGCCTGATGTCCAGCGAGGCCAGGTGGAAGCCGAACACCTCCACGCTGCGCAGCACCGGCACCACGTCGGCAAGGGCGAGCCGGGTGGCCCCCGTCGCCACCAGGGTGTCCCTGAGCAGGCGCAGGTCCTCCTCGAGTTCGCCGGAGCGGCAGTAGCGGGCGCCGGAGTCGCCGCAAAGGGTCTCCTCTTTCCCGGTGACGTCGACCGGGAGCCTGGCCTTCATAAGGTTCACCAGCTGGCGCCAGGGCTCCTCCGGGTTGCGCTTGAGCGCCTCGACGCCCAGTGCCCCGGTCGTCGCGGCAAGCATCTCCAGGCGCCCGGAGAGCTCGGGGGGAGGGGGAAGCAGCAGCCGGGAGATGCTGAGCCTGCTCCCGAGGGTGGTGAGCTGCCCGTGGATCAGCAGTAACGCGTTCAGCCTCAGTTCCCTCAGGGTGGCGGCGGTGACCTCGGCGGTCACCAGGGGGTGCCCGTCCCGGTCCCCCCCCACCCAGGTGCTGAAGGAGACTCGGGGGAGGCGGTCGGTGAGCGGAGAGAGGGGCCTGGTCAGCCCCGTCTCGCGCCAGGCGCGGCAGATCCTCTTGTCCAGGATCGAGATCGCCTGGGGAAAGATCTCGCGCAGGTGGTAGATGATGGTCGCCAGTTCGTTCAAGACCTTCGGCTTTTCCAGGTGGATCTCGCCGGTATGCCAGAGCCGCTCCAGCATGGCCACGATCTCTTTGCGGATCTCGTCCCGCTCCAGGGGGGTCCAGACCGTGTTCTCCCGCTTGACCAGCAAGAGGTAGAGTTCGCGCAGGTGTCTCAGTACCGAGGCCCGCTTGGCCTCGGTGGGGTGGGCGGTCAGTACCGGCTCCACCCTGATCTGTCCCAAAAGGTCCGCAACCTGTTCCTGCGGCACCCCGCTGCGGTTGAGCTTTTCCAGCACCCGTCCCCAAAGGCCCGGTTCGGCCACCAGACCCTGGCCGGCCTCCACCGTCCGCCGTGTCTGCACCGCGAAGTTCTCCTCCGCCATGCTGAGCAGCTGAAACGCTATGGACCAGGCCCTGACGAACTTGCAGTCCTCGGAAGGAGCAACCGAGCCGGTCTTCGGCAGGCAGGCCGCGAGCTGCGACTCGCCCAGCCCGTTGAACATCTCGGCCAGGCACTCCATCAGGTAGTCCAGGTCATCCTGCAGTCTTTCCGGTATGGCTGCGCCGGTTTCAGACATAACGGCCCCTCCTTGACGCGCCCCTTGCGAAGGGGCGCGCAGCACGGCTGGTATCGGGCGGAGAACCAGAGATGAATGATACCGTAGAATCCCGCCCTGTGAATGCGGGGGGCGGGGAGGGCAGCTTGTTCATGTGAAGAGCCTTGTGGTAAGGTCTTATTAAGGGAGGCAAAGGCGGCTTATAATGAAAACGATACTGCTTGTGCTCCTGATCATCATAGCGGTCGTCCTGACCATTTGGCTCCTGGTGATTCCCGCCGAAGTGCTGATAGGTTCCTTCAAGGCACTGCGCCGCGGCGAGTGGCGCGGCTGGAGACGAGACAAACCCCGGTAGAGGGGCAGCTTGAGGCGATGCGGGTCTGCGGGTATGGGTGCGGGAAAAAGGCCCTTGGCTGTGCCAAGGGCCTTCGTTTTGGGGAGGGTGGCGTCGAGCGCTACGGGACGCTGTTGAAATCGTCGCGGTGGAAATCCTCGGTCGTTCCGTAGGAGTAGGAGAAATTCACCCGCTTCACGCTTTCCGGCCGGGGGAGGGGGATATCCATGGTGAAAGCTTCACTCCCCGTGAAGCGACCCTCGAAGTTCTTGGTTCCCTTGCCGAGTTCCTTGCCGCTGTCATCGAGCAGCTTGGCGGTCAACTGCAAAGAGGTGTAGGGGAGATCCGGTCGCACGTTCTTGAGGGTACCGTCGATGCGCATCCCCTTGTCGGTGTTTTCCGCTTTCCAGGAGATGTCGAGTTCGTGATTGCTGAAGTGATGGGAACTGTAAGCGGGGTTGGAGTCGAGCTTTGCGCGTGGTACCGCACAGGCGCAGATGAGGGAAAGGATCGCCATTGCCAGCATGAGCTTCTTCACCATAAGTCACCTCCGCAATTTGATGGAAACCTAGTGAGTGTAGCGCCGTTATCCACCCATGCAATGTGACTTTTTCCGTTGCTGGTTTCGAAATTGCCGACCGGTTGTTGCGTCAACTCGGCGGCGACGCGACTGGCGCGCCGGGCGCAAAAACAGCGGGGCGTCCGGGACGCCCCGCTGCAGTGACAGCTTTGCCGTCTGTCGTGGTGCTACTTCTTGTGGCCGGACTCGCGGATCATCGCGGCGGCGTCCGCCTTGATATCCACCAGGTCCTTCTGCAGTTCGGCCAGGCCGTACCAGGTGACGTAGTCGGGGTTCATGTGGAACGCCCCCTGGAAGGCACGCATGCGGTGCTCCAGGAACATCACGTACAGGGTCTGCTCGATCGGGGTCCTGGTGTCGTAGAAGGTGAGCAGGTCCGGATACGCCGGCTGCCCTTTCTGCGGCTTGATGATCCCCTTCTCGTACAGGTCGGCCACGATGGTGATCGCCTCGGCCATCAGCTTGTCCGCCTCTTTGATCATCTGGTCGGCGTTGCCGAGCTGGGTCTTCGCGTAGGTCGCGCTGTGGCACTTGCTGCAGATCCCGATCATCTTGTCGCGGGACGCCTGCCACTCTTCCTTGCTGAGGCGCGCCACCTTGCCCGCCTTGACCAGTTCCAGGCGGCCGGTCGGCTTTCCTGCCGGGTCGAGTACCCCGAGACCTTTCAGTATGGTGACGCGGTATCCCATCCACTCGGCGTCCTCTTCGGGGAGGCGCAGCGCCAGGAAGCCCCAGGAGGTCATCACGTTGTGGTCGCCGTCGCTCATGTGGCAGGTCTGGCAGGTGGGTGCGCGGCCGGTGTCACCTTCCATCTGGTAGATGGAGCCGTGCTTGGAGTTGGACCACATCTCCCACTGCGGGTGATCGAAGCCCATGTGGCAGGTGCGGCAGGCTTCCGGCTTCTTCGCCTCGGCCTTGCTGAACTTGTGGCGGGTGTGGCAGGAGTTGCAGGGGGAGCCGTACTGCCCGTCGGCGCGGGACTTCTCGTCGCGGATACCGACCTTGTGGCAGCCGCCGCAGCCCTTCATCCCCTGGATGTAGGCGTGGGGCTGGATCTTGTTGGTCGGCATGGCGTCCATCGCCACCCAGGCGGCGGCGTGCTTGCCGGAGGCGTACTGGTCGTGCTGCTTGGTGTGGCACTCCTTGCAGGTCTTCTCGGTCGGCATGGTCACCTTGGCGACGTCTTTGGCGCTCTGGTGGGCGGTGCCGTGGCAGCTGGAGCAGTCGACGCTGCCGCTTTTGCCCATCTCGCCGGACAGGAAGTCCTTGACGATGTTCGGCGTCACCTTCTCGTGACAGGTGATACAGTTGCTCTTCCCTGCGAAGGCGGCCCCGGCCAGCATCAGCACCAGCGCCAGCGCCCCTCCCAGCTTCCTCAAACCATGAATCATGTAATTTCCTCCCCATTAATAAGTAAAAAAGCAGGGCACATGTAAACCACATGCCGGGAAGGAATTCCTTGATCTAGATCAAAAAACCGGAAACGACCGGGGTTCCGGCCAGGGGCTCCCAGACGACAAGCTACTGCTCCACGGCCAGTGCCACCATGAACCAATCGTCCTCCGAATCGAAGAGCAGGGTCATTACCTCCGGTTTCTTCGACACGTGAATCGCGTATTGTTTCCCGGAGACGATGGACGGGGTGGAGAGCCGGATGGCCAGGGACTCGGGGGAGAGGTGGCGCTTGAAGTCGCCGGCCAGGACGTTGGCGAGCTCTCCCAGGGCGTCCTCGACCTCTTCCTCGCTCGGCTCCTCGGTGTCGAGGAGCTGTCCCGCCAGGCGCTGGGCCAACTGGGTCGACACGTGCAGCCCGACCAGCCCGTTGTATTCGCCGGCCAACCCAACGAGAGCGCTTATGCAATCCGTGAAGTTGGATGCCGGGTTGACTGCCAGCGGCAGATGCAGCAGGTGGTCCATCCCCATCATGGTTGAGAAGATCTTTCTCACCTCCTGGATCAGCGTCTTTTCCAGGACCGGTCCGCTGGTGCCGATGGTTGCCAGTAAGTTGTCCGAGAACATGTTGGTTCCTCCTCAAGCTCCGATGTGGGCCGCTGTCCCCAGAAGGTGCAGCCGGCCGGCCTGCCATAGCGGAGTAGCAGGGGGTGTACCATCATGCTCTATCGCGAATTTTCAAGGAGTTGCAAAGAAGAGGTGCGGCGCCGGTGTCCGCAAAAAGGACAGAGTGGGTGCCGATGGGACAAAGCGTTGTGCCGGCGAGAGGGGTCGCTATACTGTCAGGCGTCGAATTCCAATCTTGACCGGTGTTGAGAGGGGGAGGGAGGTTCAGCTATGAAGAAGAAGGCGCGTCCCGGTTCCGTTCCGAGTATCACCTTCCAGAAAGAGACCCACTGCGGCAGGATCTACGTCACCGTCACCACGGATCCCAGGGGAAAGCCCTTCGAGATCTTCGTCCGGTTCGGCAAGGCAGGCCACTGTGGGGCTGCCGTCTTCGACGGCCTGACCAGGATACTCTCCTATGGCCTGAGGTCGGGCCTGGACCCCCGGGAGGCGGTGAAGGCCCTGGGGGGGATTGGCTGCTACTACGGGAAGGACACCTGCATGAATGCGGTCTCCGAGGCCCTGCGCGAGGTCGTGGAGTCCCCCGATGCCGCAGCCGCCGGTCACCGGGGCTTGCGGGGACCCGGTGCGAAATAGCGGCCCACCTTGGCATCCATCTCGTCTATCCAACCCGCCTTGGAATCGGGGAAGGCGTCGGCATACGGGACGTACGGTTTGATGTCCAGAATGGGCGTACCGTCCAGCAGGTCCACCCCGCGCAGGTGCAGCGTTTTCCCTTCCACCCTCACCAGTTCCACGGCCGACAGCCCGATGGAGTTGGGGCGGTGCGGCGATCTTGTTGCCAGGACGCCGCGTTTGGGCCCCCCGCGGGGTGGCTTCACGTTGCTTTTCCACCCTTCGCTGCGGTGGAAGGCGAAAATCAGCCAAAGTCTCTGGAAGCCCCCCAGGTCCTGGATCGCCTTTTCCTCCAGCCAGTCCCGGAGTTCCAGGGTGGCAGTGGCGAAGTCGCCGGTTTCGGTGCCGGCTATCACGGTGCCCTGGTGCGGCGCCTCGATGCGGCGGGAATAGGGGGATCGCAAGAGGCCGATGGGGCGGTAGGTAAAGCTTTGCTCTTGAATCATGCAGCCTGACACTTCCTTTGGTTCTAGTGGAGCCGGAGCGAAAACGAAAGCCCTCGGCGTTGGCCTGAGGGCTTTTTCTGTTGCAACGGAATGGAGGTGTTGGGAGGTCCGGCCCGGCAACCTCGGCCCACGGTTGCCTGCGACGGTACCCTAATGAAAATCGTTCCTCTTGTCAAGGACGGTGCCCACCCCGGTCCGGCCTGCCGGAAAGGAAGACGTCAAGGTGTAACCGGGGAGGGTGCGGCTACGGAGTTGATAATCTGTTTCTGTGCGGTATTCAGCCTCTGCACAGTTGGCCCGGAACCGTTGTTCAGGTTCTGATGCGTGCGGGGGGGGCAGAACACCACCGCCGGCGAAGTAATGAAAGAAAAAGAAGAGCCCTCGGCTGTTGCCGAGGGCTCTTCCTGCGTGGCGAACGTGGTGCCGGAAGCCGGTTGCAGCGTTACGGCAGAACCGTGAAGTTGGAACTGGAGGTGCCGGTCCCCCCTGCGGTGGTCACGGAGATCCTGCCGCTCTTGGCTCCGGTCGGCACCGTCAGCAGCACCTTCCCGGCGGAAACCACGGCGAACGGCGCACCGACCCCGCCGATCCTCGCGGACGTCATGCCGCCCAGGTTGGTGCCGGTCACGGTGATGGTGCTGCCAACCTTGCCGGAACTGGGGGAGAAGCTCTTGATCCTGGGAGCGACGCTCTTGCCGGAGACGGAGAAGCTCGAGCTGCTGGTCGCGGTGCCGCCGGTTGCGGTGACGGTGAGCTTGCCGCTGGTGGCCCCGGCGGGGACGCCGGTGACCAGGGTCGTGCCCGAAGTGACGGTGAAGGGGGCGCTCACGCCGTTGAATTTGACGGCGGTCACGCCGGTGAAGTTGGAGCCGGTGACGGTGACGGCAGTCCCGACGCCGCCGTAGCCCGGAGTGAACCCGGTGATGGTCGGGGAGACCAAAACGGTGAAGGAGGTCGAGCTCGTGGCCGTACCGTTGGCCGTGGTGACGCTGACCGGGCCGGTGGTGGCGCCTTGCGGGACGGTGGCGCTGAGCTGGGTCGCGGAGACCTGGGTGAAGCTGGCGCTCGTGCCGTTGAACTTCACCGAGTTGACCCCGACGAAGTTGGTGCCGTTCACGGTGACCGTGCTCCCGGCGCTCCCGGAGGCGGGGGTGAAGCCGGTGATGGCAGGTGCCGGGTAGGTCACGGTGAGGACGGCGGCGCTGCTGGTGGCGGAGCCCGCATAGTTGCTCACCACGGCATAGTAGGAACCGGCGTCGACGGAGCCGGCGGCGGGAATGGAGAGAACCGGTGTCGTTGCTCCGGCGACGGCGCTGCCGTTCTTGAACCACTGGTAACTCAGGGGAGCGCTGCCGGATGCCGCGACGGTGAAGCTGGCTGCACTGCCTGCCGCCACCGTGACGCTGGCGGGATTCTGGGTTATGACGGGGGCGCCGGGGGCGATGGTTACCGTGCCGGTGCCGAGGTTGGAGTTCTTGGCGCCGTCGTAGGCTGCGAAGGTGAACGTGTCGGTCCCGGTGAACCCTTCACCGGGGTAGTAGGTGGCGACGCCGTTGACAAGACCTACGGTGCCGTTGGCGGGTTGGCTCACGATGCGCAGGACGGCGTTCACCCCGGTAACCGGTATGGTCATGACTACCGAAGCTCCGGCCACTCCGGCGCCGGTCACGTTGCCGACGGTGGGGGCGGCTGCACTGTTGAACCCGGAGTTGGACGGCCCCTGGTGGCAGGTGTAGCACCCAATGGTCGCCCCGCGGAAAAAGGACTGGGTGCCGAAGTCGCCCAGACTCATGGTGCGGTCTGCCTGCATCCTGGAGAGGACGGTGCCCCGGTAATCGGTGCCGTGGCAGGCCTTGCACGAGGCAACGCCCACGGAACTGATCAGGTCATGGTGACCGCTGACCCAGCTCTGGCCGACCGGGTGCATCCCGTGGGGGCCGCCGTTGGCGGTGGTGGGCGTGCTGGCATGGCACGCGGTGCATTCGACCGTCACCCCGCCGTGCCCCTGGAGCTGGACGTTCCTGATGTTGTCGTTTCGGTGCGAGGAGGGGAACTCGGCGTGGGTGGAGCCGTGACATGCCGAGCACTGCAGGCCGCCGTGGCCGACCGAGAAGCGGTACAGGGACAGCCCCGGTGCCGGGGTGTCGGGCGTGGTGGCGAAGGTCGGGTCGGCGGGGATACGCGGTCCGCCGGTGCTGTCGAACACGCTGGTATAGCGTATCTGCCCGCTGTTCTTCACCGCGGTGCCGGTGTGACAGTTCTGGCAGTTCGGCTCCATGAACCAGCCGACCCTGGAGCTGGAACCTACCTGGGACATGCTGCCGTGGCAGCTCTGGCACTGCATCGCCATGGAGCCGTCGGTGGCTATGGCGCTGCCCATGGCGCCGCGCAGGCAGCGCGTGGCCGAGCCGGGGTGGCAGCGGTAACAGGCGTTACGGTTTGTGGCATCGTCCAGGGTGACGTTCAGGACCGGGTCTTTCACGGCGGCGTGCTTGGTGTGCATGGAAGAGGTGAGCGGCGGCACCGAACCGTTGCTACTGGTGAAACTGGCAGTGCCGAGTGCCTCGGAGGCATGACAGGCCGCGCAGAGGATCGGTCTTCCAGCGGCTACGGTTGCGTAGAGCCCTCCGGCGTCCAGTCCCTTGGCGGCGAGTGCGTCCCGGTACAGTGCACCGTTTTGGCCGAACTGCTGCTCGTCGTGCAGGCGGATGATGTTCAGGCGGTAATCGCGATCCTTGGTCGGGGCGAAGACCCAGCCGGAAGCGGGTTGCGCCGCCGCCATGGTCCCGGAGCTGTGGCAGACGCTGCAGTCCATCTCGTCGGATACCGGCAGGACGATGTCGCTCTTCGCGATCACCGTGTTGCCCGCGTCCCGGGCCACAAGGCGCATGAGCGGGTACGAGTTCTTGTTCCCCTTGTCGTCGATCGGGGTGATCGGGATCCCTTCGGCGCGGAACCAGTTGACCGGCGTCGAGACGCCGGAAGCCGGGGCGTTGTAGGTCTCGAACCTCATCCGCTGCGGGACGTTGGCCAGGCCCGGCATGCTCCAGCCGGCCAGCCCGTTGTCGGCGCTCGCGGAAGCCGGCAGGCCGTAGAGGGCGTTGGCGAACTGCCCCCAGTTCCCCTTGCCGATGGACGTGGAGTTGATGGATCCGTCGGGATCGGCGACTGCCTCGTAGCTCACCGTGTAGCCCGAACCGCTCTGCATGAGCTTGCCCCCCACGAGGAGCTGCGCCTCGATGGTGTTGTAGGGGGGGAGTATGGAAAAGACGGAGTAGTCGCTGTCCATGCAGTGCATGCCCAGGTTGTTCCAGCCGAGAATGGCGGCGCTTGCCCCGAATGCTTGCGACAGCAGCCCGGAAAGGGTGAGGCAACAGAGTACGACGACGAGTACCAGGCGGGTTTGTTTCATAAAACCTCCTTCTTGCGAAAAGCTTCTGGTTGTCCTTCCCCGGGGGTAAAACCCTCCGGGAGTGCCTTGGGCGAGCGAGTTCGGCTCGCTTACCGTGAACAACTCCGGATGTGCGCACAAAAAAAGCCGGGTTGCTTCGATATCGTGAGATATTTCGGCAACCCGGCTGTCTCTGTGAGACCCTGTAGGCTTTCCGCCCCATCCTCGCGGATGGTTTAGTATTATCGTCTATCGTATTTTACGCTGTCGCGACGCCGGTCGTGCCGGATGACTCGTGCAGGCGTGGCCTTTCAGGCAGATGCAGACTGTGCCGGTTTTGTAAAACGCGGTATTCGCCTGTATGCTGCTGCTCGTTGTGCCATAACGCTGAGTTTTATGCACAGTGTCACGTAGTGCCTGTGACAGCAGCATGCACGATTCTGTCTGGAAAAAAGTGACGAAAAGGTAGCATGTTGCGATGGGGCGAGTAAATAATTTTTTTATGCATATGTTGATATTTGGAATTATAATTATTATAGAATTTTGTTATAAAACCGAAACGTTTGGCGGGAGTCGCTCCAGGCGGTCAGGTTTTTCTCGTGGCGGCAGGCAAGCATTTCGGGAGCTTACAGGGCTCGCAGACGGCACTCTCCCTCATGAGCTAAGAGAGCTGCACGGTATTCCCCTCACCTCGTAGTGCAGGTCGTCAAAACGACGTGACGTTGCCGGCGCGCTTTCAATCCGGGCGCCGACCCGCTGCCGGGGCCAGGCGCGGTTCGGCGGCATCGCCGGCTTATGCCGGTGCCTTGGCAGGGAGGTTGAAAAAGGCGGGGTCCTCAAACTGCCTGATGTTCGCAAGCTGAGTGTCACCGTCCTGATCCGGCGTGCAGATCACCCGCCACTCCAAAAGGGTGGCGAGTTCGTGGGTGATGTCCTTGACGACCAGGGTGGAGGAGCCCTTGTCGTAATCGAAGCAGTGCCACCTGGTCGGCGTATTCGTCCACAGTAGCCGCCCCAGGGGGATTGTCTGGCTGAACTTGTTGCTGTTGAGGTCGTAAAAGGTCCCCTTGCCGGTTGCGAGACTGATGAGGGCCGTATCGGTCTCGGTGCATAAAGCCATGACGCCTGGCGAGGAGACGAACGTTCCCGCGGAGGAGTTCGGATACTGCTTTATGATCCTCAGCTTCGAGTTGAGGACCTTGACGACATTGTCTGAGATGTACACGTTCAGCTTCTCGATGTGGAGGGCGAACAGCCGCATCGGGAAAGTGCGGGCCAGCGGGCTCGAGCCGTGGGGAAGGTCAAGGTTGCTGTTGAGGAGGAAGGTGCCGCTGTCGGTGCATATCAGGAGCGTGTCGGGGTGGTACGAAGCCCTGCTGATACCGCTCACCTCGCCTTTGAGGTGAAAGCTTCTCACCGTGCTGCTATGCACATCGAGGCTCTGTTTCACCACCCTTACCCCGTCACTCTCCTCGATGCACGCGTAGTAATCGTTGTCCTTGCTGCTGGACATGAACATCCCGATGAAGGAAGCACGCCCCTCGTAGGTGTAGTTCCGGTTGACCTCTATTTCGGCGCAGAAACATGCCTCCGCTTCCGACAGCTTTGCCCGCCACACGTTGTTGCAGGTAACGGTGTTGGCGAACAGGAAGATGTCCCTGTCGGGAA
The DNA here is from genome assembly GCF_019063885.1 of Geomonas diazotrophica. NCBI lineage: Bacteria > Pseudomonadati > Thermodesulfobacteriota > Desulfuromonadia > Geobacterales > Geobacteraceae > Geomonas > Geomonas diazotrophica. The sequence continues at coordinate 4,746,131 of NZ_CP077684.1, forward strand.
GGGAGTCGAGGTAGCCCAGGTTTTTGAAGTGAGGGGACCTGTACCTCGCTGCTCCTGGCCTGGCGAGGTCCACGACGATGATGGTTTCCTCGTCCTCCCTGAAGAGCACATGTCGGGGAGATTCGCCGATCTGGGTCAGTGGCGACCCCGGTTCGCTTGTCAAGTCTAAGGGGGCGTCCGGCGAGACGGTCACGGCAATGGGTTCCACGGAGATGGCGAAATACTCGGCAGTCTCACGGTCGATCGAGGCGACCCGGTCGCGATCGCTGATGGACTCCCGCAGGGAGGCGGCCTTGGCGGCATTGCCGATCAAGAGCAACGTCCGGTAATCATCGAGATTATCTTCCTCGCTGTTTTTAGGGATGTGATACGAAACCGCCAGGTCGATCATGGACCGGAAGCGGGCGACTTCATCGGGTGGCAGCTTCGTTATCGTCCTGCGCAGCCGGGCGGCGAGCACCCTTGCCTCCATCAACGACGAGGCTTCAAAATAGAGCTCCTTCATCAGTTTATCCGCCTCGTTCCTGGCAGCCTCCGACTCGCAAGTTACCAGGCGATCGTACTCCTCGCTGAAATACGGGTAGCTATCAAAGTAGCGCTTGATCTGTTCGAAGCGCTCAAGGCAACCATCCTGGTTCCCGTCCAAAAGCCGCGCCTTGACCGCCACAAGGTCAAGCCATATCTTCTTGGCTTCGGGCGCGGGGAGCTTGAACAGCCTGCGGTTACGGTAGAGCACGGAGAAACTTGGGGCAATGTCGAAGGCGACATCGAACCTCTCAGCGTCGTCCTGGCGAGTCAGCCAATGGAGGATGTCGAAGCATCGCGACCAGTCCTCCCGGGCCGCGAGGGTGGCGAGTTCCTGCAGGCGGTCATCTGCCGTCCTCCGCCTGACCAGAGCCTTCTCTGTAGCAATGAGGCCTTTGATGCGCTCCTCGTTGTTCGTGTCGAGTTCCAGCAGCTTTCCAAGCAAGTCGAGCCTTTGTTCAGGCGCCGCCATCGCCTCGTACTGCGACCACAGGGCTCCGATTTCCCCGGCGGTCTTGATCGCATCCACCTTCCTGAGCAGTTGGCGGGCCTCCTGGTAGCGTGGGGAATGTGCAAGAGCCTGCCGGGCCAGCGATTCCACCTGTTCCAATTCGCCCGCCGCGAACGCGCCCTCAGCCCGCCGCATCAGTTTCTCCGCCTCCGCCCGCATGCACGCCTCGATTTTCTTCCTGAGCTCCGTTTCCGCCGGCAGGATCCCCTCTTTCGCCTCCGAAAGCTGCAAAAGAGCCATCGCGGCGGAGAGGTTGCCGTCCCGGAAAGAGATGTCGGCGTAGGCCAAAAGGGCGCTCTTGCCCAGCTCGTCGGGGCGGAGCGTGTCCAGAAGCGCCCTGGCCTCCGGGATCATGTCCCTGCCGTAGCAGGACAGCGCGAGGAGTTCACGCACCCGTCTCTCGCCCTGGAACTCCGCAGGCTGGGAGAGGATGGTAGCCGCGGCGCTTTCGTAGGCACCCATTTCTTCGACAAGGATGCGCACCCCCTTGATCAGGTATGTCAACTCTTTCCGGTCCCTGATCCGGATCCCCGTGAGGCGCTCCTCCGCGCCGGGGAAGTCGTACTCGGCGAGCAGTTGCTGGGCGGTGTTGAGCGCCTCCCCGGCAGGAGCACCCGGTTCCGCCTGGCTCAGCCGTTTTTTCGCTGCTGGCTTCGCCGTGGCTGCAGGTACCGGAACGGGCGGGGGATCGTCAAGTGCGTCGAGCGCCTTGGCGGACAGCGATCTGATGTGGGTATGGCAGGCGTCGACGGTCGGAATCGACCTGTGTCTGATGAGGAGGATGTTGTCGCTGTAGGGATGCCGGTCGAGCCGGAAGCTCTCGCCGTAGTTCTCCAGGAGCAGGTTCTGCAACTCGCTCTTCAACCGGTAACCCCGTTCCCTATCCGAGTCGGAAAGTGGAAGAGACGTTGGGTTGACCCGCTTGATGAGAGAAATGATCTCCTCGGACCCGGGGATGCGGGAAGCTCGCAGCTTCACTTCTGCCTGCCGGGCATGTGTCTCCCAGTTCATGATCGCCCTCCCTTATGGCATCAAATTAAAACAGGCTAATTTTACCCTCGCCGTCGGCAGGCGCAACAAAGGTGTCAGGGGATTATCGCAGGCGGCGCTGGCGCGGAGCGACCCGAAGCCTTGGGAGAAGGAGAAAATAATTAAATAAAAAAGAGGTATTGGCCGATAGGCAGAAAAAACAGTTGATAGGAGGTTTTATGAGGCCCGGCAAGCGGCTTACCCTGGCTTTTATTGCAGTGCTCGTTTTTCTCTCCGGCTGTAACGGTGGCGGTGCCGACACGGCTCAGTTCCTGCCGAACATGAACCAGTACATAACGCCGCTTGCCCCTCAGGGGGCCCGGTTCGAAACGTTGAACCCGGGGCTGCTCGACAAGCCGGAGTGGCTGGCAGGGCAAGCGGTCACGTCGGTGACGAGCCCGGACAACAAGACCCTGCTGGTGCTGACCAGCGGATACAATCGCGTCTATACCTCCACCCCCACTGCTCCCTATCCCTGGTACACCCCGGACTCCAACGAATACGTGTTCATCTACGACATCTCCTCCGGGACGCCGGTAAAAAAGCAGGTGGTGCAGGTCCCCAACAGCTACAACGGGATTGTCTTCGACCCGTCCGGCAAGGCCTTCTACGTGAGCGGCGGGGTGAGTGACAACGTCCATGTTTTCACCCGGATCGCCGACGGAACCTGGGGCGAGGTCGTGGCACCGCTCGCCCTGGGGCACAACAGCAGCGGCAACGGTCTTCCCTGGAGTGCCAATTTCGGGAATGGCTCCATAAACCTCCAGATCGGCGTGAAGCCGTGCGCGGCCGGTCTGGCCATTTCCAGCGACGGCAAGACGCTCGTGGTGGCTAACTACTACAACGACTCCATTTCCATCTTCAGGGGAGGCCTCAACAACTGGGCGCCTGCAGCGGAATTGGATCTGCGTCCCGGCAAAAGCGGCGGCGCCGCGGGGGTGCCCGGCGGTGAGTACCCGTTCTGGGTGGCCGTTAAGGGTACCGAGGCCGACGGGACCGCGACAGCCTACGTGTCGAGCGTTCGCGACCGAGAGATCGTCGTCGTCAAGCTGAACGGCTCCCCGGCCGTGACGGCAAGGATAAAGGTCGTGGGGCAGCCGAACAAGATGGCGTTGAACAAAGACCAGTCGCTCCTTTACGTGGTCGAAGACCAGTCGGATTCGGTCGACGTCATACGCACCGGCGACAACGCGGTCGTCGGCACCATCCCCGTCATCGCGCCGGCGTCGGTACTCCCTGCTTCGCTCACGGGACTCAGGGGCGCAAACCCAAACAGCGTCACCATCTCGCCCGATGAAAGGCGCCTGCTGGTCACCAACGGGAACCTGAACAGCGTCGCGGTGGTGGAATTGAGCGACACCCGCACAAGCGGTGAGGTCGCCGGGCTCATTCCCACCGGCTGGTATCCCAACTCGGTCAGCGTCAGTGCGGACGGGAGCTGGTTGTACGTGGTCAACGGGAAATCGGCAACCGGTCCGAATGCGGATTTCCGCTACAGTTACGGACCTCCTTCGCGTCCGAACGGCTTTCAGACCAACCACTACAACCCCCAGCTGACCAAGGCCGGGCTCCAGAGCCTCCCGCTTCCCGCTGCAGCACAACTGCAGACACTGACGGGGCAGGTCATCTCCAACAACCGCTTCTCCTATGCCGACGGTGCCAGGGACAGGGAGGTCATGAGCGTTCTCCAGGCCAACGTGAAGCATGTCATCTTCATCATCAAGGAAAACCGGACCTACGATCAGATCCTGGGAGACCTGGCAGTGGGCAACGGGGATCCGGCGCTCGCGGAGTTCGGGGAGCGCTACACCCCGAACCAGCACGCCGCAGCGCGGACATTCGTCACCCTGGACAACTTCTACGACACTGCCGAGGTGAGCAACGACGGCTGGGCCTGGACCACGTCCGGGCGCGCCCCGGATGTGGTGGAGCGCCAGTATGCGGTCGCCTATGCGGGGCGCGGGCTCAGTCTGGACACTGAAGGGACCAACCGCAGCGTGAACGTCGCCTACGGGACCCTCGCCGAACGCAAGGCGGCCAACCCCCTCACCCCGGACGACGACGACCTCCTGCCCGGACAGACCGACGTGGCAGCGCCGGATGGCCCGGGCAACGAGGTGAACAAGGGGTATCTTTGGGACGCGGCCCTGCGCCGGGGTCTTACGGTCAGAAACTACGGCTTTTTCCTGGACACGACCCGCTACAACATCCCCCTGGCTGCAGGCGGCATACCTCTTTTGAAGGATCCGGCCGCCGTTGCCACCCAGGTCGCCTACCCCTCCAGCGCCGCGCTTGCCCCCTGCACCGACATCTATTACCGCGGCTTCGACAACTCGTTTCCCGATTATTACCGGTTCAAGGAATGGGAGCGGGAGTTCGATGCCTACGAGACTTCCGGCACCCTTCCGGCGCTCAGCCTGGTCCGCCTCATGCACGACCACACCGGCAACTTCGCCACCGCGATCGACGGGGTGAACACACCGGAAATACAGCAGGCCGATAACGACTACGCGGTCGGCCTGCTCCTGGAAAAGCTCTCCAAGAGCCCCAAGTACAAGGACAACACGCTGGTCTTCATCATCGAGGACGATTCCCAGGACGGCGGCGACCATGTCGATTCCCACCGCAGCATCGCGTTCGTGGCGGGGGCGTACGTGAAGCAGGGAGCGCTCGTCTCCTCCCACTACAACACGGTGAACTTCCTGCGTACCATCGAGGAAGTCCTGGGGCTTACGCCGATGAACCTGAACGACGCCCTGGCCCGGCCGATGACCGATTGCTTCACCACGACCCCGGCGCCCTGGAGCTTCACCGCCAAGCCGGCAGCGATCCTCTACGGGACGACCTTGCCGCCGTTTGCCGGGCTCGCCCCCCTGGGCAAAAAGGCGCAGGCGCCGAAGCCTACCCACGACGCGCAGTACTGGGCGAAGGCCACCAGGGGAATGGATTTCTCCTCCGAGGACAAGTTCGATTTCGCACGTTACAACCGCATCCTGTGGAAGGGGTTGATGGGCGAAAAGCCCTATCCCGCGGCCCCTAACGGAAAGGACCTGCGCCGAAACCGCAGGGAACTGCTGTCCCGTTACAAACTGGCGATGAATTAGTCGCGAGGAGGGGGGCGAACCGGCGCCGGACGCAGATGTGGCCGGGCCGGTTCGCATAAAACGGAGAGGGGGGATTTCGTGGGCAAAAAAGAGGTGCGGGGCGACAAGCCGGTCTCCGGTATGAGCAGGCGTGACTTCATGAAATGTTCGGCGGGAACCGTCGCGTGCCTCTACCTGGGTGCGTTGAACACGGGGTGCGGGAGCTCAGCGGCCGACGATTTCCCGGTGGTGGTATTCTCCGACGTCCATTTCAACCCCTTGTACGACGGAACGCTTTTCCAGGCGCTGATAGCAGCCGATGCGAGCCAATGGGACGGGGTTTTCAAGACATCGGGCATCACCTCCCCTTCGGCGTGGGGCAAGGATTCCAATTACCCCTTGCTCGAGCTTGCGCTGGAGAGCATAAAGGCGGATCTCGGCGCAAGCCCGTTCGTGATTTTCACCGGGGATATCCTCGGGCATGGTCTGCCACAGATCTTTTACTACCACCTAAACGGCACCACTACCCCCCGGGATGCCGCGGATACCGCGGCCATGCAGGCCTTCACGGACAAGGCGGTTGCCTTTTTCATGGACAAGGTGAGGAAGGCTGTCGGAAAGCTCCCGGTCTTCTTCGCCCTCGGCAACGGCGATTCCTACACCGGATACGGCCCGGACAGTACCTTCCTCTCCAATACGGCGGAACTGTACTACACGGCGCTGCTAAACGGCATGGGCGAGCATCAGGAATTCCTGAAAACCTTCACGAGCGGCGGATATTACTCGGTGGAACCTCCAGGAACGAACCTAGTGGTGATAGGGATGAACACCATAATTTTTTCTCCGCTGGTAGCGCCGGTTCCCGGCGCCAATGACGCCGCCGTAGCCGCGCAACTGGACTGGCTGGACTCAAGGCTTGCCGCCGCAACGGTCGCCGGCAAAAAGGTATGGCTTTTGATGCACGCCCCCCCCGGCGCGGATCTCGGCACCACCGCGCAGCCTGCCCACGTGGATGCCAATGGCCATATTTCCAGCGCCACCATGATGTGGGTGGCAGGGTACCAGACAAGGTTTCTGAAGATACTGGACAATTACCCCGCAGTGGTTTCTCTTACCCTTGCCGGACATACCCATATGGATGAATACCGTATCCTCCCTTCTTCCGGCACGGTCGAAATAACGCCTGCCATAGCTCCATATTTCGGCAACAACCCGGCTTTCAAGGTTTTCACCATTTCCGGCCGTACCCTAAAGCCCGTTGACTACAGCTCATTCAACTACGTCCTTGCCGCTGTTCCTTTAAGCTTCTCCCGTTATTACACCTTCTCGGCGGCCTATTCCCTGACTGGCAACCTGGATGCCTCCCTGGCCCGGCTTACTCCGGCGCTGGTGACCAACACCGCAGACCAGGCGCTCTACCGGGGGTACTACTATTCCGGCCACAATACGCCGGTTTCGGTCAGCGATACCTTCGTCAACACCATTACCGGTACCAACTGGCCCATCTACTGGAGCGGCATCGGGAATATGGATGAAGACGAGCTCGTCGCAAGCGTAAATGCTTATTGAGATAATCTGAACGGGTCAGAAAGAGGCGAAGCAGGGAGCTTCGCGTGGAGTGAAGCAGGGAATGAAAAGGCCCTTGGCATTTGCCAAGGGCCTTTTCGTTTGCCGGCGGAAGGAAAGAGCCCTTTTAGTGCAAAGCAAACGACCTGCGCGGCAGGGCCCAGAGCGGGAATGACAAAAATCGCTGCCAAGCTGGCGACTATGCCTGTTTGACACTCGGAAATGGGCCGGTACATTCTTTTACTGGAAACAATTTCGACAGTTCGCGTTCACTACCCCAACCGCGGTAGAGCCGAGGGAGGAGCACCGGGGATGCCCGGCCTTTTTCACGATGATAACCGGTAATGGAGGTTTCCATGAACGTACCCGAAAGAAACTTGGTTCTCTCACCCCGATGGTTGGTGACCGCCGTGGTCACGTTCCTGTTCGGATTCACGGTGCTGGGCTATCTCGCCTACCGCAACGCCAATGAGGGTCCCCCGGTTCCGCGGGAGGTGAGGGCGACGAACGGCACGCTGCTGTACACCGGCGACGACATCATCGGCGGTCAGTACATCTTCCAGAAGCTGGGGCTCATGCAGTACGGCACCATTTTCGGCCACGGCGCGTATCTCGGCCCGGATTTTACCGCACAGTACCTGCACTTAAGCGGCGAGAAGGAAGCCGGGTACTACTCGGGGCAGGGGCTTTCGGCCGCAGACGCGGCAGCCAAGGTGCGTGCCGAGCTGAGAGAAAACAGTTACGCCGAGGACGGGGGGGTGCTCACCTTTTCCCCTGAGCGGGCGCGTGCACACACGGAGCTCATCGACTACTACCGCGGCTGGTTCGGGCCGCCGCAGTCACAGCAGGGGTTGCAGCGGCCTTACCTGGGCGACCCCGAGGAGATCAGAAAGCTCACCGCCTATTTCTCCTGGGCTGCCTGGGCAAGCACCGCCCGGCGTCCCGGCACCGACCACTCCTACACCAACAACTGGCCGCCCGATGAGCTGGCGGGCAACCGCCCCACCCCCGGGATAGTGATGTGGAGCGTGTTGAGCCTGATAGCCCTGCTGTGCGGTACCGGCGCCATCCTTTTCGTGTTCGGCCGCTACGAGTTCCTCGGCTGGCATGCGGCGGATGAATACTCGGCGAAGATGGAGGCGCCGGAAAAGGTGCGGCTCACCCCCTCGCAACGCACGGTGGCCTGGTACTTCGTGGTCGTGGCGGGCCTCTTCCTCCTGCAGGGGCTGCTGGGAGGGGTGAACGCCCACTACCACGTGGAGCCCGCCGGATTTTACGGCTTCTCTTTGGGGGACGTTCTGCCGTACAACCTCTCCCGCATGTGGCACGTCCAGCTCGCGCTCTTCTTCGTCGCCTCAAGCTTTCTCGCCATGGGGATCTTCCTCACCCCCATGATCGCGGGAAAGGAGCCGCCGCATCAGGAGAAGCTGGCGCTGATCCTTCTGGGAGCGCTGGTGGTAGTGGTGGTGGGGAGCCTCACGGGGGAGGCCATGAGCCTCAAGGGGATGCTTTCCACCGCCGGGCCATGGTTCTATGTCGGGTCGCAGGGGTGGGAATACCTCGATCTGGGGCGGCTGTGGCAGATACTGCTGACGGTGGGGATGCTGATATGGCTGGTCATCCTGGTACGCGGAATGAGGGAAAGGCTCCGGGGGGAGCATCCGGGAAACATGCCGTGGCTCTTCATCTACAGCGCCGTTTCCATCCCCCTCTTCTATGCCGCGGGGATGCTCTACGGCAAGACGGCCCACTTCAATCAGGTGGAGTTCTGGCGCTTCTGGGTGGTACACCTGTGGGTTGAGGACTTCCTGGAGCTCTTCACCACCATCATGGTGGCCTACGTCTTCATGCTCCTTGGGGTGGTGCGCATGCGGGTCGCCACCACCATCATCTACCTGGACATCATCCTCTACTCCATAGGCGGGGTGCTTGGAACCATGCACCATCTCTACTTCAGCGGTCAGCCTGAGGTGCACATGGCGTTCGGTGCGTGCTTCTCCGCCCTGGAAGTGATCCCCCTGCTGCTACTCACCTACGAGGCGTGGAAGTTCATGGGCCTCGGGGCCCCGGCCGGCAGCTCCATGCTCAGCACCGCCGCCGAGGTGTTCCCGCACAAGTGGGCGGTGATGTTCCTGATAGCGGTCGGGTTCTGGAACTTTCTGGGAGCGGGGGTGTTCGGCTTCCTGATCAACCTCCCCATCGTGAGCTACTACGAGATCGGCACCCAGTGGACCGCCAACCACGGTCACGGTGCCATGATGGGAGTGTACGGCATGCTCTCCCTGGGCTTTTTCATGTTCGTGACGCGCTACTTCGTCCCCCTGGACCGTGCCAGCAACCGCGCCATGGCCATCGCTTTCTGGTGCACCAACCTGGGGCTCGCCTGCATGCTTTTTTTAAACCTCTTTCCGGTGGGGCTGCTCCAGTTGAGGAAGATCCTTGCCACCTCTTACTGGCAGGGGCGGCAGCCGGAATTCTTCGCCGACCCTGCGGTGCGCTTCTTCGAGTGGCTGCGTCTGCCGGGTGACATCCTCTTCATCGTAGGGATCCTCCCGGTGGTGTACCTTGCCGTGCGCATGTTCCTGAACCGGAACCATCCGCGTGTTCTCTAGGTCCGACGCTGCCCCCCGCTTTGCCGGCGGATAGAAACCGGGAGAAATCCTGCATCGAAAAAGGCCCTTGGTGCCATCCCAAGGGCCTTTTGTCATGAATCGCGGCAGTGAGCGCTTCGTGCTTCAGCGCCGGAGCCGGCGCTGCGCCCTTGTTAGGCCCCGGCCGATTCGGATTCCGGCTCCGTGCTGTACTGCTCCAGTACTTCCCTCAACGCCTTGAAGTCCACCGGCTTGGTAATCACCTGGGTCACCCCGCCCGCCAGGAAGCGCTCCTGGGCTTCACCCATGACGTGAGCGGTGAGGGCGAAGACCGGGACTTCGCGGTTGGGGTTGTCTTGCGGCAGCTGCCGGATGGCCTGCGTGGCGCTGAGCCCGTCTATGTCGGGCATGGAGATGTCCATCAGGATGACGTCGAACTCTTCCTCGGCCACGCGGGAGAGGGCCTGCCGCCCGTTGGCCACCACCGTGGTACGGTGCCCCGACCGTTTGAGCATCTGCGTCAAAAGCTCCCGGCTCACCGCGTCGTCCTCTGCCAGCAGGATCTTGAGGGCGTTGTCACGGTGAGGGGACGCCGCATCCCTGCCTTTTTGCTCGGCCGCCCCCGAACTTGCGCTCTCGGCGACCTGGCAGACCACGGTGAAGTGGAATACCGCACCCCGCTCCGGCTTGCTGGCCAGCCAGATGGTCCCTCCCATAAGTTCCACCAGCTGCTTGCAGATGGCGAGCCCGAGGCCGGTGCCGCCGAACTTGCGGGTGATGGAGTCGTCCGCCTGGGTGAACGGCTCGAACAGGTGCTGCGCCATCGAGGGATCGAGCCCGATCCCGGTGTCGGCGATGATGAAGTGGAGCCGCAACTGTCCGGGACCTGCGGGGGAGGTCTCCACCTGCAGCGAGATCACCCCCTGATCCGTGAACTTGATGGCGTTGGACAGCAGGTTGGAGAGCACCTGTTTCAGGCGCAGCGGATCGCCTATCAGTCCCAACTGCAGCGCGTCCAGCGGCGTGCAGTCAAGTTTCAGCCCCTTCGCCAGAAGTCGCGGCGTGTGCACGCGCAGCGTCTCGTCCATGACCTCGCCCAGCAGGAACCGTTCCTTTATGATGCCGATTTTGCCCGCCTCGATCTTGGAGAAGTCGAGGATGTCGTCGATGATGGCGAGGAGGTTCCCCGTCGCCTGCTGCATCGTTTTCAGGAAATCCCGCTGTTCGGCCGAAAGCGAGGTCATCTCAAGGAGCTGCACCACACCGAGGATGCCGTTGATCGGCGTGCGGATCTCGTGGCTCATGTTGGCGAGAAAGAGGCTCTTCGCTACGTTCGCCTTGTCTGCCGCCTCCTTGGCCAGCCGCAGCTCCTGGGTGCGCTCGTCCACCTTGCGCTCCAGCTCGCGGTTCGAGAGGTTCGCCTTTTGCTCCGCGCGCTTCAGGTCGGTGATGTCGGTGAAGGTGAGCACCACCCCGTCCACCGACCCGGATTCGGTCCGAAACGGAAAGATCCGGTTCAGGAACCATTGCCCGTCGCCGCTGCAGTCCTCCTTCTCGATGTGCTCCCCGGTTCTCAGCACGGTCTTGGCATCCTCCAGCATCGATTGCCGGTGGGTGAGATGGTACGCGATGTGGTCGATGGGGCGGCCGATGTCCTGGGGGAGCAGCTTGAAGATCCGCTCCAGTGATGAGTTGTACCTGCGGATGCGCAGGTTGTGGTCGAGGAAGACGAGCCCGACTTCGATGCTGGAGAGCAGGTTGTCGTGGTCCCGGTTGAGCTGCAGCAGCTCCTTGTTCTTCAGCTCGAATTCCGAGTTCACCGTGTAGAGTTCCTCGTTTACCGAGTGGAGCTCCTCGTTGGTGCTCTGCAGTTCCTCGTTGCTGGCCAGAAGCTCCTCGTTGGTTGCCTGGAGCTCCTCGTTGGAGGTCTGCAACTCTTCGATGGTGGTGCTGAGGCTCTCCTTCACGGCCTGCAGTTCCCCCTCGAGCTCGATCATGCGCTGTTTGACGTGCTCCGAAGCAAGCTCCGCGGTCGGGGGTGGCTGGTCCCCTTCCTGGGCGGCCCGGGGATGCGCTTTCGAGGGGGTAAAGGATATGAAAAAGTGAGTCAGGTGGGCCTTTCGGTCCTGAATGGGGCGCACCAGCAGGTCGAAGCGTCTCTGCTTCTCGCCGTCCCGCACCACGATCTGTTTCATGCTGATGTCGGTGTTGGCCTTTTCGGCGCGATGGAAGGCGGTGCTCAGGGGTATCTTGAGGGCGTCGTCCACCAGGGTGAGGATGTCGTTTTCGTAGCGCCCCGTCGGGAGTTTCAGGAGCGACGAGGCGTCCCCGAAGTGGTGCAGGATCTGGCGCTTCTCGTTGACCAGCACGCCTGAAGGCATGTACTGGCCGAGCAGGAGATCGTAGTCGTACAACAGCTGGCGGTCCATGCTGACCGAGGGGCGTTCCGTGCGCTGCAGGGCTGGAAGGACGGAGCGCGCCGGTACGTTCTTGATGTCGATGTCGCTGGCGAACTTGAGATCGCGGGTCTTGCGGAACATCTTGGACGGGCTGTCCAGCGTCTCGAAGTCGGCGGCACGCTTGCCGAGTCCCTCGCTGCTGCCGAGGAACAAAAAACCCTTGCTGCGCAGCGCGAAGCTGAACAGTGCCAGCACCTTGTCCTGGGTCGGCTGGTCGAGGTAGATGAGCAGGTTGCGGCAGCAGATCAGGTCCATTCTGGTGAATGGGGGATCGCTGATCAGGTTGTGGGTGGCAAAGACGATCATCTTGCGCAGCGCCGGGCTCATGTGGTAGTGGGTCCCCTCCTGGTGGCAGAAGTGGAGCAGGCGTTCCTTCGACATGTTTCTCAGGCGCTGCGCCTCGTACTTCCCGTGGGAGGCGAACTCGATGGATTTGCGGTGCGCATCCGTGGCAAAGATGGTGATCTTTCCGGTGAAGCCGAGTTCCTGGGCTTTCTGGGTGCAAAGGATGGCCAGCGTGTAGGCCTCCTCTCCGGTGGCGCACCCGGCTGACCAGATCCTCACCTCGTCGTGGTCCTTGCGGTCACGCAGTATTTCCGGGATGACGATGTCTTCCAGCACCTTGAACGCCTTCGGATCGCGGAAAAACTCGGTCACCCCTATCAGCAGGTCGCGGTACAGTGCGTCCAGCTCCTCGGGGTCCCGGGCGAGCAGCGCCGCATAGGCGGTCGATTCCCCGACATGGCAGAACTCCATCCGTCTCTGGATACGGCGCGTTATGGTTGGCGGTTTGTACTTGGAGAAGTCGATGTTGTACTGGCTTCTCAACAGCGCGAAGATCTGCTGGTACTCGCCGTTGTACTGGTCGTCGGCCAGGTAGCCGTACAAGGCCTGCCGGCGCTCCGCGGCAGGTGTGCGGGCGTAGCGCACGATCGCGGCAGGCATCTCGTCCGGGTCGAGCATGAGGTCGCAGAAGCCGGTGGCGATGGCGCTGCGCGGCATGCCGTCGAACTGCGCCGAGTCCACGGTCTGCACCAGGACAAGTCCCCCGGCGTCGTGGATGTCACGCACTCCGCGCGAGCCGTCGGTGCCGGTGCCCGACAGGATCACCGCGATGGCCTGCGGACCGGAGTCCTCAGCCAGCGAGCGCAGGAAGACGTCGATGGGAAGTTCGGAGTGTTGCGCCGGCAAAAGCTCCGTCAGGTAAAGCTTTCCCTTCGCGACGGTCATGTGGGTCTTGGAAGGGATCAGGTAGATGGAGTTGCTGCGCAGGGTGATGCCGTTGGTCACGCGGTGGATGGACATCTTGGTGTGTCGGGCCAGCAGGTCGTCCATCAGGCTTTTGAAGTCGGGAGAGAGGTGCTGTATGACTACGAAGGCCATGCCCGAGTTAGGCGGCATGGCGTCGAAAAATTTTTCCAGGGCAGCGAGTCCGCCGGCCGATGCCCCGAGGCCAACGACGAAAGACGGTTTAGATTTGGACGCAACGGCGGTGCCATTGGTGGATTTTTTCATGGCCAAACCCTCCTCTACTATAAATCACGCAAAGCCCCGGGGGGCTAAAGAAGAGATACCCTCCTATATTGATCAAGTAGGTGAAAGTGACTGATTGGGCCGTGTGCCTTGAGAGTGTCTCCTTCTTTGGTTCTGGACAAAAAGTCAATACTTCCCTGTACTTCACATTAAATCCTTCGCTCAATGAAATGTCAATGACAACTATCGGACAGATTCGGTCTTGTTCAATATCCATTACTGGCACTGGCACAGTCGACTTCACACACAGACGGGTAGAAGCCACAGCAAAGAGAGCCTCGCGCGGCCCGGAGGGGGTGAACTTACGCGCTGGTCAGTTCCTCGATCCACCCCGACACCATCGATGCCAGGCCTGACTCCACAGCTACGTGAACGTGTTGGCAGTCATCGTTGAGGTTAACGATAGTTGCTTAAGTTCTTGTGCAGGGACCCGATAGTTAAATCATCTTGAGTCTCCTTGGTCGCTACGTAGATCGGTGGCATGTAGGGGGCATATACTACCGAGCGTGGAGGTGAGCATGAATTGGTTCTTGAATCTGGGGATCGGAAAAAAGCTGATGGGAAGCTTCGTGGCGCTTGCTTTGATTGCTGGCGGGGTCGGATGGATCGGAACAGCTAAGATCCATACGATCAAGGCAGCCGACACGCTCATGTACGAAAAAGTCACGATTCCCTTGGAGGAGATAAGTGCCATCGCAGTTGCTTTCCAGCGAGTCAGGATCAATCTGCGCGACCTGGTAGAGACCAACGACCATGCAGAGAAGGAGAAGATTCTAGGGACCATCAAGGGGCTGCGCACCGGTATCGGGGAGAAGGTCGCCGCCGTCGAGAAGACCATCCTGACCGAAGAGGGGCGCAAGCTCTTGGAAGACTACAAGCAGGTCCGGGTGGAATACGGGCAGTACATAGAAAAGGTCATGGAACTTGCCAAGATTGACCGTGATGCCGAGGCGCGGAGCATCCTCCAGGGGGGCGGGAAGAAGTCCGCCATACACTACCAGGAGGTGCTGGATCGGTTGGTGGACTCTAAGGTAAGCCAAGCCAAGCTGACCGCCGAAAAGAATGAGAAGGTAGCCAGCGAAGCGACCTCTTTCATGATCGGAGCCGCGGCGGGGGGAATGGTCCTCGCACTCCTTCTAGGATTCTTCATTTCCCGGATGATCACCGCCCCGTTGCGCAAAGGAGTGGATTTTGCTCACGCCGTCTCCAAGGGAGATCTGACCAAGACCCTCGAAGTAGGCTGCAAGGACGAGGTCGGGCAATTGGCCCAAGCGCTGAACGAAATGGTTGGCGGCCTGAAGGAGGTCGTAGCATCAGTGCAGAGCGCCTCAAGCAATGTCGCCGCGGGAAGTGTGGAACTCTCTTCGAGTGCGACTGAGATGAGTCAGGGGGCGAGCGAGCAGGCTGCTGCAGCCGAAGAGGTCTCCAGCAGCATGGAGCAGATGAGCTCAAACATCAGTCACAATGCCGACAATGCGTCCCAGACCGAGAAGATTGCGGCGCGTAGTGCCGAGAACGCGAAGGAGAGCGGGAAGGCAGTGGAGCAGACCGTCCGGGCCATGCGGGATATCACCGGCAAGATCAACGTTATTGAAGAGATAGCTCGACAGACCAACCTGCTGGCACTGAACGCAGCCATCGAGGCGGCTCGTGCCGGCGAGCACGGTAAGGGATTCTCAGTGGTCGCAGCGGAGGTCCGCAAGCTTGCCGAACGGAGCCACAAGGCTGCGGTGGAGATCTCGGAACTCTCAGCTAATAGCGTCGATGTTGCGGAGAAGGCTGGAGCGATGCTCGTACAGATGGTGCCGGACATCCTGAAGACAGCCGAACTGGTCCAGGAGATCAGTGCTGCCAGTCGGGAGCAGGGGGTCGGAGCAGAGCAGATAAACAAGGCGATACAGCAACTCGACCAGGTCATCCAGCAGAACGCTTCTGCCAGCGAGGAAATGGCTTCAACCGCGGAGGAACTAAGCTCGCAGGCCGAGGTGTTGCAGTCGAGTATCAGCTTCTTCAAGATCGATGGAGGCCGCACTGCCCCTCGCCCCACCGCCCTGGGACAGGCGAAGCCATCCAAGGGGATTCCCATTGCCCATGTTGTGCGTAAGCCTACTGTATCGTCGCGCACCAGCGAACATGGGGTGAACCTAGACATCAAAGAAGATCAGTTCGATCATAGCTTCGAGGCCTACTGACGTAAGGCCTGATGACCACTGCTGCGCTGTAGCCCCCAACCATAGTGCACACGGGCGGCAGGAAAAACTCTCCAACAATCGCAAGGAGAATCCTTCGCGGACCGGAGGGGGCGGAGCGTCAACGTAAAAAGGCCCTTGGCGGATGCCAAGGGCCTTTTTCAATTAATGGTCGGAATGAGAGGATTCGAACCTCCGACCCCCTGCTCCCGAAGCAGGTGCGCTACCAGGCTGCGCTACATTCCGGTTCTGAAACTCTGACGGGTCAATCAGGAGGAGAGATATATCAGCATTTATCGCCGATTGTCAAGCAATAAGAATCTTTCTTCTTCAAAAAATCCGTTTTCCGTTGTCTCCTCCCCCGTCAATCGGTTGAAATCACAAAAAAACTATTTCACCCTCACCTTGTAATCGAGCCTGAAATTCCCGCCGGCCCTGATAGTGCCGGACATGGGGATGCGCCAGGTGGTGATGTTGCCGTCGTAACCTGCGGGCGCTCCGCCGGCACCGGGCGCGGGCGCATAGCCCCAGGTGGCCCCCTTGTCACTGGAGTATTGGGGAACCCCCAAGGAGACGCCGGAAGCGGGCGCGCCGTCCGTGAAGGTGAAGGGTGTGCCGCCGCCCAGGTAGAAGGAGACGTAGGGACTCAGGTCGTCGGTGAGGACGACGTTGCTTCCGGCGCCTCCGCCGGTGTTGGCAACTTCGATGGTGTAAAGCACGTCCTGCCCCGGGTCGGCGCTGGAACGGTTGGCCGATTTGAGGATGGAGATGAGGGGCATGGCCGCGACGTTGAGGTCGGCGCTGGCGCTGCTGCCGGCAAGGCTGACCGGACCGGCGGCCAGCGGAGCGGTTGTGGTGTTGGTCAGGGTGCCGTAGCCGGAACTGGCCACGTTCAGGGTGACCTGGCAGCTTGCGCCGGGAGCGATGGAGGAAGAGGAGAAGCGCACGCCGTTGTCCCCGGCAGCGGATGCCGCTCCCGAGCTGTTGGTCACGCTGCCGCAACCGGCCGGAGTAAAGCTGAAACCGGTGTTGCGCAGCACCATTCCCGCGGGGAAGGTGTCGGTTACGCTCACTCCGGTCAATGGCGCCGCGTTGGCGGCGGGGTTGGTGAGGATGAGCGACAGGCTCACCGGTGCTCCCATGGCTACGGTGGCGGCTCCGAAGGATTTCGCAACCGTTGGGGGCGTGAAGACGTTGAGGGTAGCGCTTGCGCTGCTGGTATCGAGCCCCCCCCCCTCGCCGCTGAACCTGGAGGCGTTGTTCAGGTACGAGGCGGCGGCATCGCCGCGCACCGTCGCGCTGAAATTGCAGTTGGCGGTGCCCGCTGTCATAGCCCCGGCAGACAACGACACCGCCGACGTGGTGAAGGAGGGGGTGCCGCTGCAACCGGTGCCGGTGAGGGGGGCCACGCCGGTGACGGTGAGCCCGGCGGGGAAGGTGTCGGTGAAGGCGAGGTTTCTCTGCGCAGGCTTGGTGGTCGGCTCGTTCACGATGTTGAAGTTCAGGGTACTGCTTCCGCCCAGCGCGATGCTGCCGCTTGTGTAGCTCTTGGAGAGGGCCGGGCGCGGGGTGTTGGTGAAGGTGCAGGTCAGTTCGTCTCCGGCTACCGGCGTCAACGAGTAGCTGGAGGTGAAGAGCTGGTTCGGGAGGGCAGCCGCCGGGGTGGCGCCGCTGCCGGTGTAGGCGTTGCTGCAGGTGAGGCTGCCCGCGTATCTGGTGGCGGCAGTGCTCCCTGCCGCTTTCGTGTCGTTGAGAGTAAGAGCGATCCCGGGTGAACTGTTGAAGACGGTGCTGGCGGAAGTTTGCGTTCCCGAGGTGCTGACCGTGGTGGTTCCGGTCAGGGTGCCGCCACCGCTCGCGCTGACGGTGAATTGATCGCCGGCGTTAATCCTGGCGGCCACGTTCTTCACCAGGGTCACCCGGGGGCGCTTCGTGTTGGTGATGGTGCAGGCCCCGGCCGAGTTGGTCGTGTTCAGCGCGGCGCTCAGGCTGCGGGCGGCCGGGGTGGTCGTGAACGTGGGGGAGCCGGTTACCGGGGCGCAGGCGATGGCAGCGGTGTTGTCCCAGTCGCCTCCCGCCGCGCCCTCGGTGATGGTAAGTGTCTGGTCCGTGGCGAGCGCGTTGATGAAGACGCGGGCGGTCTCGTTGTCCTTTAAGGTGAAGCTGACGCTGTTGCCGGCCGCCGCGATGGTCGACGGCGAGTAGGTGCCGCCGGAGGCCGAGGTCGCGGTAAGGGTGGCGCCGGTCAGGACGACCACCTTCGACCCCGCCGGCCCGGTCGCGGTGAAGCTGAAGGGCTGGGTGCTCCCGTCCGGGAGGGTCTGCTTGGTGACGTCGACGAAGGCACCGGTGAAGACGCTGACGTTCCCGGCGACGGTGGCGACGCCGGCGTTGCACTTGGAGGGGGAGCCGTTACTGACGTCGCCGGGGCCGGTGCAGGCGTTGCCGGGGTTCTGCCAGTAGGTGACGACGTAGGGAATTTTGAGGGCGCCGGAGTTGTCGCCGGTGCAGAGGACCTTGATCTCGTCGACGGTGGTGGTGAAGTTCGCCCCGCCTTTGAAGTCGCCGCAGCCGTCTCCGTCCAGGTTGAGCCACGGGCTAGGGCTGGTCGGGAAGGCCGCGACGGAGCAGATGTTGCCGGGGGTCGTGTCGCGCGGGTCGTTCCCCTGCTGTCCGACGAAGAAGCCGACGTCGTAGCGGTCCGTATTGGTGCCTGAGAGCCCGAGTTCTACCTTGAAGCTGAAGGCGCCCCCCGCGATGCAGAAGGGGGGGGTATCGGCCTGGGCCGTGAACACCGGCGCTATGGTGAACTCCCCGGCCGTGCAGTTGAGGCCGCCGGTGCGGTAGCCGACGCAGGTCTGGTCTTTCCAGGCGCTGGTGGTGAGCGCAAGGGAGGCAGAGGAAGTCCCCAGAAGCGCAAGGAGCGCTCCCGCTACGATACCCGGAAAGTGCCAGTGCCGGCGCCTTCCGTTACCCTTTGTGACTGTCTTTGGGTTGTCGACTTTATGCATCACGTCTCCTGAGGCCGTTGCTGCAATTCCTACGGCCTTCGGTCCACTGTCTCTTTATGCTGCTAATCACCCCGGTTCAGCGCGGCCAGACCTTCCTTCACGGAATTCTGGTCGAACTTGAAGCGAAACTGTACGAACGGGCCCTGGGCGGTGTAGTTGGCGGCCGAGAAGTCGCGGTCGCGGAAGCCGAGCAGGTTGTAGCCCAGGCTCAACCAGGCGTTCTGCATGACGTTGCAGCCGATCGAGGCCCCCAGGCTGTAGTTCACCTGGCCCGCCTGCCAGCTGTGCAGGGCCGAGCCGCGCAGCCCGATGTCCCACGTGTCGCTGAGATCATGCCGTCCTTCGGCACCGACAAGATCGGTCACTCCGCTGAAATCCTGGTCGTCCAGCTGCTCCAGCACGTACTTGACCCCGTACTGTAGCGAGAGCTGGTTCCGCTTGTCCGGACGGAAGTTGGCGTTCAGGTTGTTGACGATCCTTCTCCCCTGGGTGGATGTGCCGGGGCTTTTCTCGTCCTTGAGGAGCAGGTCGAGCCGGTCCAGGAGGATCCAGCGGGTCACCGGCGGCCGGTAGGCGAGCCCCAGCCTGAGGTCCGCATCGGCGGTGCGGGCTCCGTCAGTCGAGCGGGTGTGCAAGACCTGCAGTTTCCCGGTCCAGCCCCAGAACAGCCCCTGCTCGTTGGTAAGGCCGGTGATCACACCCCACTTGTCTTCGGTTTCGCCGTTGCGGTACTCGACCCGGTTCGACCACAGAAGTTTCTTCTCCTGGTAGGTAGCTCCCAGGGATATCGCATTGTAATCCTCGCCGCCGGAGGCGCTGGGGACCTTGGCATCGAACTGGTAGCCGGCGCTTCTCCTGATGGTCTGGCTGCGGTCGAAGCCGCCGTCGACGGACCAGAAGCTGTTGACCTGCCATTTCTGGGCGAGACCCACGTTGGCGAAGGTCCGCTCGTCGTTCTCCTTCCGGTCGTTGGCCACCGAGCTCGAGAAGGTGCCGCCGCTCCAGGGGGTGGCCTTCATGCCGACCCTGGTGGTGTTGGTGTCCGCGTCGTCGGCGTGGGTGAACTCCTGTTGGGCGAAGAGGAGCAGCGACGGGATGACCTGGAAATCGGCTCCCAGCACGGTCCGTGTCGGGTAGTCGGCGTTTTGGTTCTTGCTGAAGAGCGCCTGTTCGTGATCGGCCCGGAGGGTCAGGCGCTTGTTCAGCGTTTTCCAGCTCGCCCCGACCGTGCCCAGCACCGAGGTGGCATCGCTGCCGTCGGCGAGCGTGTCGTTGGCGTAGCGCAGTCCGGCCTTGCCGGTGAATTCCTTGTCGGTGTAGCCGATCTGGCCTTCGGCGAAGTCCCTGACGGTACCGCCGGTCAGGTTGTACTGGCGGTAAAGCTGGGAGCCAAGGGTCAGCTCGTTGCCCAGGCGGTAGGTCCCTTCAGCTCCGAACTTGCGGGTCCCCGCCTCGCTCCCCTTCTGCTGTCCCAGGCCGAAGTCCTCCTGCTGCTCCCGGAAATACGCCTTCCCTTCCAGTTTCTGGTCCAGGTGGGTGACCTCGGCTAAGTACGCGTTTCCGGACGCCTTGTCCGTCGGCATGTTGCGCTGGGTGGTGGCGATCTCCGCACGCGCCTTGGTGCTGGGACCGAGGGTCACGGTGGCGTCGGCGCCATAGAGGTTGCTGTCGCCGCTCACATGCCCTTCATGGATGTAGCTGCCGCCGATCCTAAGGTTCCCATCCATGAGCTTCACCCCGGCACGGCCGCCGTAGGTGAGCGCGTCGCCGCCGGCGTCGGTGACCTCGTAGTCGACCACGATGTAGACCGGGTTCAGCTGATCGTCCTTGCTGAAGACGGGGCTCTTGAAGAAGATGGTGCCCGCCTCGTAGTCGATGCTGTAGTCGATGAAGCGGGTGAGCGTCTTGCTTTCGACCACCAGCTCGCTGTGGAAGCGGTCGCGCGACTCGATGGTGACCTGCTCGGAGTTCGCCACCACCCCCTTCCGGCTCAGGCGGTACAGGCCGGAGGTCCCGTCGCCGCGCAGCTCGTCTTTGACGAAGGACTGTCCGGTCTCGCTGCCAAAAGCGGTCACCTCGAAATCCTTGGAGCGGTATTCGGTCTTGACGCCGTTGAGCCTGCGGCTGTAGCGGGAGAGCTCGGTGACCGACAGGCCGGTGTCGAAGTCCCCCAGCATGGCGTTGAACTGGTCGCGCTCCACCTTCAGGAACACCTTCCTGCGGCTGGAGGCGTCGTAGGCCTGGGCCGTGGCGTCGCCGTAAAGCGTGTAAAAGGCGTTGGGGTCGATGTTCTGGAACAGCGAGTTGCCCGAAACCCCGGTGTTCTTCTTGGCGCTGTCGTAGGACATGGTGAGCAGCCACTCTCCCTTGACGCTCCCCTTGGCGTAGAAGGCAAGCCGCTCGTCGTCGTAGAGGTGCTCCTCCCCCCCCGCGTCCTTCAGGTTCTGCATGTGACCGGTCGCCGTGTTGTACCCCACCGTCCCCTCGGCGAGGCCGACCAGGATCCAGTTGCGCATCTTGGGCTTCACGTAAGTTTCCAGGTCCAGGGTCGCCCTGTTGTAGGCGAGCTGTGCCCGGTACAGGCCGCTCGCGGTCACCGGCTGGAATTTCATCCATCCCTGTGCGTCGACCGGGATCAGTCCGCTCCCCGCACTGGCCGCAAGCGTTCCCGGCTCCAGGTAGGGGCGCAGTTCGCCCCCCTTGAGCGCCAGCTCGGCGTTGGCCGGGACCGGTTTGCCGTCCTGGTCCAGCAGCTCAATGCGCACGCGCACCGGGGTCCTGCCGTCGGCGACGTTGCCCTCGGCGGAAACCAGCCGGATCGCGGCGATCTCGCCGGTGCGGGCCAGTTTGGCGTTCTGCTCGAAGCGCGCGACCCCGAAGCCGTCCATTCCCTTCAACTGCAGGACGTGGTCGCCCTTGCTGCCGAAGTCGATGCCGATGTAGGTGTACAGGCTCTTTTCGCTCTCGAGGTCCTTCATCTTGAAGCCGATTTTCTCGGGCGGGATCGTTTGCCCGTCCAGGGTGAGTACCGGCGTGAGCGCCGAGTTGAGCACGATCTGGACCGCATTGATCTGCGAGGCGAGTACGGTGCCGTCGGCAGGGGAGAGTATCCCCTCCTTCTCTTTGACGTGCAGGTCGGCGTTCGGATCGGCGGCCTGGGCCTTGCCTTTGCTGACCTTTTCCTCGAAATCGCTGCTGTCGACCGGGTCCTTCTCTGTCTTGGCCTGGACCTGGACCGAGCCCGGCAGCGGGATGAGGTCGGGACGGGTGATCTCCTCCATGCTGTCCGTGAGCTCAGTAGAGGCGTTCAGCGTCTTGAGAGGCCTCCCCTTGGCATCGCAGATCTGGACGGTCACGCTGCTGTTCGAATTCTCTTCCTTCACGTCCGGGTCCAGCAGCGCTTGCAGGCGCAGGTCGAGCTTTCCATTCTGCGGCAACTTGTCGAAGCGGTAGACCAACGCCGTGTCGGTTACCTGCGGGTCCGGGGTTTCGCTGCCGCAAAGACGGGAGGTGCCGTTCATGTAAAGGAGGCTCTTGGGAAGCGTCAGGTTGACCGCGACGTTCTGCAGGGCCTTGTCCACTCCCGCCAGCTTGATGCGGTGGTGCACGACCCCCTCCTCAAGCGCGGCATAGAGCTCGACGCGCTCCGCCTGCTGGCCAGGTGCGGTGGCCGGCGCTGTCGGAGCCGCTGGACCGGCTGCAGCCGAGAGAGCCGCCGGGCGTGCCTGTGCGGGTGCCTGTGCGGGTGCGGCCGCGGGTGCAGTTGCGGAGGGCGCAACGGACACCGGGCTGCCCAGGCCCCCGGCCACCTGCTGTTTCTTCACTCCGCTTCTCTCTTTCACCATGACAACCCGCGTAGTCTGTACGCTCTGCGACAGCGAAACCTTCACCTCGACACGGCGGTTCTGGGCACGCCCGGACTCGGTCCTGTTGCTGGCCACCGGTTCCTTCTCGCCGCGGCCATTCAGGTAGAGTGTCTCGGGGGGAAGATGCAGGGCCGCCGTCAGGTAGCGCCCCACGTTCTTGGCCCGGGCGAAGGAGAGGGCGGTGTTGTCGGCGTAGATGCTGCGGCTGCGCGGGGCGATACGCACCATGTCGGTGTGCCCGGTCACCTCGATGCGGTCGATATTGAAATGCCCCAGAAGCTCAGCCAGGGTTGCGAGCTGCTTGCGATCATCGTCGCTGAGCTCGGCTCCGAAGGTCGGGAAGTGCGGGTGCAGAACCACGGGCGACAGCGACACGCGGCTTTCCTCCTTCAGCAGCGAGAGGATGTTGTCCACCTCGGGCGCCGCGACACCCTTGGCCCCGGGAGTGTCGAAGCTGAGGCTCGCCTTGGTTTGCAGGCTCCCACTCTGACCCGCGCGGTCTATGCCGGCCTTGAAGCGGAGTTCCCTGCCCCAAGCGGCGTCGGCGGCTCCCAAGACGTAACTGAGCCGGTTGCCGTTCACGACAGGGTCGGCATAGGAAGCCCCTTCCAGGGTGCTGCTCCCCTTGCGGTAGCTGGCGCCGGTAGGTAGATCCACCGTGAGACGCAGGTTTTCCAGGGGAACCCCGGCGGCCTGCATCGGAATGCGGTACTCGATCACCTCGCCGTTTTGGCTGCTGATCATCTCCAGGCTCACTTCGCCCTGGTACCTCGGGTCTGCCGCCGGCGCTACAGCCGGTACAGCCGTGGGGGACGGCATGGACGACATGGACGACATGGACGACATGGACGACATGGACGACATGGACGACATGGACGACATGGACGACATGGACGGCGCGACTGGGCTTGCCGAGCCTGCAGAGCTGGTAGAGCTGGTCGAGCTGGTCGAGCCGGTCGAGCCGGTCGAGCCGGTCGAGCTGGTCGAGCTGGTCGAGCTGGTCGAGCTGGAGGTCGCGGGCGCCGCGGGCATCGGCGCCGAGGTGGCTGCGGTTGTGCCGGTGGATACAGCGGGTCCCGCAGATGCCGCCTTCTCTCCCAGGCGGGCCAGGTAGAAGTCGGTGCGCCACATGGTTCCGCCCTGGAGTTCGGCGAACTGCGAATAGGCACGCCCGGCGAACCGGCTGTTCTGTTCGCATTGCTGCACCCGATACCCTTCCGGGATGGAATCGATGTCGAGCTGGACCACGTGCGTCCCCGAGGCTACCCCCTCGAAGTGGAACATGCCACGCTTGTCGCTGACCACGAAGGTGCCATCCTCGAGGTAGATACCGACCCCCTCCATCCCCTTCTTGTTGTCTTCGGGGTTCTCGCTGCAGGCACCCACGAAGACGCGTCCCATGATGATGTTACGGCTCTGCAGGAACGCCTCCTGCACTGTGACCGATGCGGTTGCGGGCGTCGCGCTGACGGGCGGGTTGCTGCTGGCCGAGGCGACGTTTACCGCGGTGCCGGGTTTTGCGCCCACCCCAACCAGGACCACGTAACGGAGCAGCTTCGAGGCCCCGGGCCCGATGTCACCGGCGTTGAAGGTGAGGGTGCTGCCATCGCTGGATATGGCCGGATCGGCTGTCACCGACCCGTTCAGCCGCGCGGAGCCTTTCTGATAGCGGAAACCGGCCGGGAGCCTGTCGGTAACGACGGTGTTGAAGACCGTCCCCACCGTGTCGGAGTTCTGCAGCGTCACCTCGTAGCTCAGGTACTCTCCAGCGGACACGACGCTCTTCCCGGCACTCTTTCTAAGCCACAGGGTGCCTATCTTCGGGTCGATCGGGATGTCTACCCGGATGGCCGGCCCGGCCTCGACGGTGAACGCCTCGCCGCGCGAGCCCGGCTCCAGGATGTTGAAGGGGGCGTGGGGGAGGGTTTGTAGCCTCGCCGTGGCGACGGTTGACGGAGCGGTATAGGTCTGCGGCGGCGTCACCTTCAGCAGGTACTTGCCCGGGGCGACGAAGGGGAAACGGTACCCACCCGGGGTGAAAGCATAGGTTCTTCCCTCACTGTCGTGGGCTATTGATCCGGAGACCACCGTGCTCGGGTAGATGTTGCCGGCGAGGCCGTTGTCGCCCAAAACGGTGGCGCCGAGACCGGTCGTTGCGTCGATCAATTCCACCGTGACACCGTCGACCGGCTTCCCGGTGACGGAATCGAAGACGATACCGAAGGGGTCGACGATGGCGGCCGCTGCGGAACTGTCGCTGCCGTCGACCTTGTCGACGTACTTCGCCTCGATGTCAGAGGATTCGGTCACGCTGAGCACGCCGTTTCTGGCGGCGCTGTTCTCTGAAGTGGTCTGGATGTACCCCAGGAAGGTGCCGGTATCCGGCCCGGTTTCGGTTAGCTGGAGAAGTTCGGTGTCGCCGGTGGTTGGGTCGGTGATGGTGACCTCTACCGTCTCCGCAACCGTGCTGTCCAGGTTCTGGTCCGGGTCAGTTACCCTCACGAAGAGGGGTTCGCCGGCGTGGAACGTGCTGGAGGTGGTCAGTGTGACCGGTGCGGAGAGGTCGATGGTGCCCTGGTTGCCGACGGTAACAGGCGCCGGGAGGGTGGCCAGACCACCGGTGCTGTCGTAGTAAGAGGTGGCTGGAACGGTCATGCTGCTTGCGCCGGTCGTTCCGGGTGCGTACTTGAGGAACTGTGCCGTCGACGCCGTACGCACCATCACGGTGACCGTGACCTGGCTGGTGACGGTGGGGAGTTGCCCGCAACTGAAGCTGGCCCGGTTCACGATCTGGTCGCCGTTGACGGCTGCCCGCCCCTCGTGCCCGGAAAGGAGAAGGGTGAGGCCGAGAAGGAGCGGGACGAACAGGGCGGTAAACCGGCAGCGCTCCGGACGCAACTCCGCGGCAGCCCGCGGCACAGACGTGCCGCGGCCCCGCCGGTCGCCGCGGGCGCCGGCAAGCTCCCCGGCCCGGAGGCCGGAGAGGCTGCTTAGGATGTTGTCGATCGGGTTCATCATCACGCTGCCGTGTGTCTCCCTACTTGATCTTCACCTGGTAGGCGATGGTCACGCCTTTGCCGATCGGGATGGTCCCGGGGGTGGTGGCGTTGGCGTTGACACCGACGTTCACCACGAGGTTCGGGGAGTTCCCCGCCACGTAGCTCGCCTGGTAGACGCCGGCCGCCCCGGCCGTGATGGTCGAGGTGACGCCGTTGGTGTCTATGTAGAAGATCTGCCTGGAGCCGGTGTAGGCGGCCTGCGGATCGGTGACGTAGGTGGTCGGCACGTAGTCCGAGACGGCGCACGAGGTGAGGTCGAAGGTGCTGGCGCCGCTGTTGGAGGCTTCGATCACGTACTCGATGGTGTCCCCGGGCTTGCCGGTGACCCCTCCGGTGTAGTAGGGAAGCGAACCCGCCCCGGTATTACCCTCGACGGAGGTGTTGTAGTGCGCGGTGCCGGTCCCTGCCACCGGCGCGGTCACGTTGCGGGAGTACTTCTGGAACGTGATGGTCGGCGGCGTGGAGGTCCACCTGTTGGCCGGAGCGGTGGTTGCGGAGTTGGTCGGGAAGCTGGGCGCGGTCACCTCGGCCTTGACGGTCGTGGTGATGTCCAGGCCGAGGGTGCTGATGGTTCCCGGTTTGGCGGTGAGGTTCACCTGCTGGCGCTCACCCACCTGGACGCCGGCCCCGAGGATGTCGGCAGCGGGAATCGCCTCGGTGTTGGCCCAGTTGATGGTGAAGGTGTTGCCGCTTGCGTTGTACTGGGTCGAGGTGACCTTCGGGGTGTAGGTGTGGCTGTTCACGGTGAAGACGATGATGTCGTTCACGGCGATGCCGTTCACCTCGGAATCGGCGCTGATGGCGCCGCCGATCGGCGCCGGGACCACGATCGAGGTGGTGCTGCCGCTGCCCGCGGTGATGGTGGCACCGAGGATCACGCTGGTGCCGCCGGTTACACTGGCGCCGGTGGTGTTGCTCGAACCGGTCACCGAAGGGGTCACCGTGTAGGTGGCCGGGCCGTTGGCGGACGAGGTCACGGTGACGGTGTTGGAAATGCCCGGGGTGTCGGGACCCTGGTAGGCGGCCACGCCGGTGGTGATGGTGACGTTGGGCAGTGCGGGCACCAGGTCGACCTTGACGGTCACCGAGCTCTCGGCGGTCAGACCGCCGTTGTAGGAAAGAACCGCCCTGTTCACGATGGCGGTGTTGGCGGCCGTGCTGGCAAAGGAAGCCTGCGCGCACAGCACCGCCGGAGCGGCCAGCGCGAGCGCCAGCAGCAATTTCATTGCAGCTCTCATGTTGTTCTACCTCCTGGGCGAGCCCTCCGGCACCGTCACCGGTGCCGGAGGGGCGGGCCGGGCTAGTCCACCTTCACGCGGTACTTGATGGTGTAGGTGCGGTTCCAGGTAAAGGGGGCAATGCAGAGGGCCTGGGTGTTCTTGGTGCTGTCGCTGCACGAAGGCACGGTGCCCCCTGCCGAGGCGCTGGAGCCTTGACCGAGGTAGAAGTTGAGTGCTGCACCCGCAGTGACGGCGGCAGCCTTGCCGAAGCCGACGCTCGGAGCGGGGGATAAGGGCTGGGCGGCGACTTCGCCGCTGGCATCAACGGTGAGGTTCACCGTGTTCACGCCGTCGAAGATCTGCGCGAAGTAGCCGGTACCGTCGGTGGATACCGTTCCGCCGTAGGTATCCTGGAAGGTGACCAGTTTGGTGTAGGTGGGGATGTTGTCGATGACCGCGGCAGAGTTGGCCTGACCGCCGTTGTTGGTCACGGTGACGAGGTACTCGAGCACCTTGCCCGGGTCACTGGTGGCGGTGGCGCCGAAGCTGCCGTTGTCGGTGAAGTTCCTCACCTGCTTCAGGATCTCCAGCTTCGTGGCCAGGAAGTTGCCGGCGGGGCAGGTGTTGGCCGGGCTGTTGGTGGCGCTGCCGACGTACTGGGTGTTGTTGGCGGAGCTGTCGGTGACGGTGAGCTTGTAGTCGACGCTGGCGTCGAGGTCCTTGGCGCTGGAAACTGCAGTGACGTCGATTTTAACGATGGCCATCTCGCCAACCACGGTGCCGACTGCGGGAGCTGTGGTGTTGAAGGCCGGGGCGGTGCCGCCGTTACCGATGCCGTTCACGTTGACAAAGGCTTCGACCTGGACCTGGTCGCGCTCCTCGTCGGTCTTTTTGCCGGTGGCGGTGCTGGCGATGGCGCCGTTCACGGTGTAACCTGCGGCGTGGCCGAGGGTCACGTTCTTGACCAGGTACGCGGTCTTGGTGGCACCGTAATCGACGACCACGATGTCGCCGGCGGCGAAGCCCCCGTCGGCCGCGCTCTTGAGCGAGCCGCCCGGGAAGAGCAGGGTGTCCGTGCCGGAGGTGCCGACCACGATGGCGCTGTTCAGCACGAGGTCGCTGGCGGCCGAGGTGGCGGCAGCCTGGACGTTGCCGTCCGCTTTCAGGATGGTGTAGGTCGCGCTGCTGGTGCTGGCATTGTGCGAGGCCTGCTCGATGTTGAGCTTGTAGGTGTCCTGGCCGTTGGCCGTTGCGGTCATGGCGTAGACGGCGCTGAAGGTCCCGCCGGAGGCGTAGCTGTCGAGGGCCGCACAGCTGAACGCGGGGGTGTAGTTGGCGGTGCTGGGGGCGGTGGTGATGTTCAGGCCGGCCTTGACCAGGTTGACGCTGACCGAGGTGGAGAACGCGGCGCTGAAGGAGTTGGTGTTGGTCGCGTCCTTGTAATCCACGGTTACGACGTTGAGAATGGTGGTTCCGGCGGTGGTGCTTGCCATGGCGGTGGCGGGAACGCCGACTGCTGCCACGGCGCTGAGTGCCAGGGCAGCAAAAAGATTGCGTTTCATATGGTCTCCTTTTTGTGATGCTTCATTTCAAATAAAATTAAAAGACCTGCTGATACTGCTGATACTGCTGATACTGCTGATACTGCTGATACTGCTGATACTGCTGATACTGCTAGTTACGCTTCAGATTTGGATCATAGGCACTCCTTTTCAGATAGTTTTCAATTTTGTCATCGAACTGCTTATTCCGCGTTCAGCCCTGAAATTACTTCACCTTTACCTTGAAGCTGACCGACCCCGTGCCGCCGGCCGGCACCTGCGGGATAGTCCAGCGCACGTCGGTGTACTCATCCGGAGATGCCACCTTTTTCTCCATCTTCCCGGTGTTTCCCTTCAGCTCGTAAGTCAGCAGGGTCGGTTTCTTGAACGTTTTCCCTTTGTCGATGGAGAAGGCGAGGTCGCCGGTTTCGCTGGCACTGCCCGGGATGTAGGCGGTGCCGGCGGGGATCGGGTCGCTGATGACGACATCCTTGGCGGCTTCGTTCCCGGAATTCTGGTAGCTGAGGGTGTAGATGATTTCTTCCCCCGGCTGCACGCCCTTGGCCGCCACCCGCTTCTTCACCTGTTTTCCCTTGGCCGTGACGCTCACCTCTTTCTCCGCCTTCATGGTGATGGTGACTTTGGGTTGTGCCCAGGCGACGAGCGGCATTGCTGCCAGGATGAGGGCGACGGCTGCGGTAGCTAACTTCTTGTTTTTTTGCATTTTACTTCTCCTTTTTGTGCGTTTGCTGCTCTGGTTGACGGCTGATCGTTTTTATTTTGTTTACGTCACAAATCCTGCTTATACGGCTATTTGCGGCATCTTGTGCGTTTGATGCAAAAATGCCCGTCTTCATGTACACGGAGACGGGCATCTCTGCCGTAGGGAGGACGTTATTGTCCTCCCCCGGGCCTGACTCCAGATGCTCTTCGGTAGCCCAGCTGTCCCCTTTTCGTAAAGTGGACCCGTGGCTTTGCGTCGCCGGATTGCTCCGGGTTTGCCATTGTCGGAGTGAGGTATGGGAATGGTTAGGCTCAGATCATGGGGGCTCCAGAAGAGTTCTGTTTTACTTCAGTGATTTAAAGTGTTTGCATCGCCTTTTTCTGGGAAGACTACGCTGCCGCCAGCTTAATGCCTACAAAACGGCGCAACAGTAGCAAATTACATGAAAAATATAAAGTTTTTTTTCCAATGAGAATGTGGTCGTGTGATTTTGCCTAGACTGTCGTTGCCTTTTTCGGCGTGAACGGTGTGGAGTGGCTTCTTGTTGCTGCGGCTACGCTCGCGCAGCGGAAACATCGAGTAGATAGGGGGATTGGGCGTCGTCGGGAGGCTGATACAACCGGGGAGCCGGCGCGGTGCCGGCTCCCCGCAGGAGCGAATCAGTTGGTGTTGAGCAGCACCTTGAGAGCGGCGATCTGGTCTGCGGTGAGGGTGACTCCCTGGTGTCCGGCCTGTCCCGCTGCGTATCTGGCCGGGACCTCTCCCCCCTTAAGCGCAAGATCGGGAGCACCGGAGGCGCTGGTGTCGTAGCCCCCCAAGGCGTGGCAGGAGGCGCAGTAGGACTGGTAGGCGGGCTGTGCCGCCAGTGCCAGCGAGCCGGGTGCCGGGAGCACCGCGCCGTAGCTGCCGATCACGAAATCGAAGCTGGCGGCGATGGTGTAGGTCGGCTTTGCCGGGTCGTTGTCGTCTTCCACCACCGCGTTGTAAGAGCCGCTGACCCGGTCGCCGGAGTTGCCGCCGTAGCGGCTGAAGCTGATGGTGCCGCCCACGGTGCGCAGGAGGGTCGACGGGTGTCCGTTCAGGAAGTAAAGGTTGCCCGGGAATGACGGCGCGCCGCCGGCACTCCCCAGTGCGTAGGTCGTCTGCGCCGTGATGGTGGCGCCGGGGACGATGTCGATGCGTGAGACAGTCTCGTAGGCCGGGTCGTTGAGACTGGAGGCTATGGCGGCGCGGAACACGATGCCGAGGGTCGAGACGCTGGAGGAGAGGTAGGTGGCCTTTTCCAGTCCGTAGCCGTCGCTGGTGACGGTGTAGGAGTTGCTCGCAACGGGATCGGGGGTCGTGTTGATGCCGGTCGGGGTGGTCCCTCCGCCGCCTCCGCCGCAGCCGGCCAGAAGCGCGATCGAAAGTGCCAGGGCGAGTGTTCTGATCCTGGAAGCGAAGCCCGTTTTGCCCAGATAGCATTTTGTTGTTGTGTCAGTGTTCATGGAAGCCCCCTGTTTCGTGGTTGTTACCTCTGTTACACACAAGGTGCCAGAAACATTTAATGTGAGAATCCCGTCCTATGTGCTTCACTTATCGGCATTAATTCTTTTGAACTGCAGAGATTTTGCAGCCGGTTTTCAAAAAGTTGCTGTTCAGTGTTTGCGCAGTTTGGCTGTCTGCTGTACCGAAGCTGGACTGCCGGATAGTCGAGGAAAAGAGCCAGCCTCTTTCATGAACGCCGTGCCGCCGGGACCGTTTTTTAAGTCGGGAAGCCTGAGCGCTCTGCGGGAGGGACAGGGGGAAGAAAAACGTTGTCATCGACGGGTGGAAGTGTTAAAAACTTGCACTTCAGGTTATTTGCGGAGTGTGCATGGCCATCAGGGACTTACGCGGTTTTCTCGCCGTGCTCGATGCCGCAGGTGAGCTGCATCGGGTGGATGCGGAGGTCGACGCCGAATTGGAGATCGCCTGCATCACCGACCGGCAGAGCAAGCTTCCCGGTGGCGGCAAGGCGCTTCTCTTCAGCAAGGTCAAGGGGAGTCCCTACCAGGTTGCAACGAACATCTTCGGCTCCCCCTCCCGCATGGCGCTTGCGCTTCAGGTCGAACACCTCTCCCAGTTGACGGGCAAGATGGAACAGTTGCTTCAATCTCCGGAGAGTGCGCCGGCGCCATTACTGGTGCGCGAGCCACCCTGCCGCGAGGTGGTCGAGCAGATCCCGGATCCGGGACGTTTCCCTTTTCTGAAGAGCTGGCCTGCCGACGGCGGGCGCTTCATCACGCTCCCCCTGGTGTTCACCCGGGATCCCGAGACCGGCGCGGACAACTGCGGCATGTACCGGGTCCGGCTCTTCGACGACGGCTTTGTGGGGATCCGCTGGAAGCCCGGCAGCGGCGCGTTCAGCCACCACCAGAAGTACCTTGCGGCCGGGTTGCCGATGCCGGTGGCGATCGCCGTCGGTGCCGCTCCCGCGCTCGCGCTGGCAGCCATGCTCCCTCTGCCGGAACCGCTGGACGAGATCTCCTTCGCCGGCTACCTGGACGGGGCACCCATAGGCATGGTGCCTTGCCTGGGGTCGGAACTGACGGTTCCCGCCGATGCCGAACTGGTCATCGAGGGTGTCATCGAGCCGGGGGCGACCCGCCTGGAGGGCGCTTTCGGCAACCACACCGGGTGCTACGATCCGGGTGAAGTCGTGCCGCTGGTGCGTGTCACCGGCATCACCCGCAGGCGCGATCCCATCTGCCCGGCGACCGTGGTCGGCCCGCCACCGATGGAAGACTGCTACCTGGCCCAGGCCGCCGGGCGGCTGCTGCTCCCGCTGCTGCGCAGGCAATGTCCCGAGATCGCCGACCTGGTCATGCCCCTCGAGGGGATCTTCCACGGCTGTGCCATCGTCTCCATCGAGAAGAAGGCGCCGGGGGAGGGGCGACGGGTGCTGGAGCAACTGCGCAGCGGCGGATGGTTGAAGCGTGGGAAGCTCCTGGTGGTCGTAAATCGGACCGAAGGAGAGCTCACGCTGGCGCAGGGATTTTGGCAGGCGTTGAACGCGGTCCGTTTCCCTGCCGACCTGGTGGTGACGCAGGATGGTTGCCTCGGGGTCGACGCGACGCGCAAGCTCCCGGAAGAGGGTGGAGAGCGGTCGGAATTGTTGCAACAGGATGCATCGGTCAGCGCCCTGGTTGAGCGGAGATGGCGGGAATACGGCTTTCTCTGAGCAAGGGGCGGGAAAGGAACTCATGAGCTGTCAGGCAGGAGTCGAGATGACGATTTACGCCAGGATCAAGGTATTCCTGGAGATGATAAAGTTCAGCCACACCATTTTCGCGCTTCCCTTCGCCTTTACCGGCGCGCTGCTGGCCGCTAAGGGGCTTCCCACGCTGGCGCAGGCGGGGTGGATCGTGCTGGCCATGGTGGGCGCGCGTACCGCGGCCATGGGGCTCAACCGGGTGATCGACGCCGAAATCGACGGCCGCAATCCGCGCACCGCCGGGCGCGCCATCCCGGCAGGCCTGCTCGGGCGCGGGTCCGTGATCTTTTTCATCGTCCTTTCCGTGCTGCTCATGCTTTTCGCGGCGAGGATGCTGAACCCGCTCTGCCTCTACCTCGCCCCGGTGGCGCTCGGCTTCATCCTCCTTTACTCCTACTGCAAGCGTTTCACCTCCTTGGCGCACGTGGTGCTGGGGATCTGCCTGGCGGGGGCTCCACTCGGGGCCTGGATCGCCATCCGCGGCAGCGTCGATCTGCCGGCCTTTCTCCTGGCCTTCGCCGTTCTCTTCTGGGTGGCCGGTTTTGACATCCTCTACGCGCTGCAGGACATGGAGTTCGACCGGCAGAGCGGGCTGCACTCGATCCCGGCGAAGCTCGGCGTCACCGGTTCGCTCTGGACCTCGCGCATCTTCCATCTCCTTTCCTGCCTCTTCCTGCTGGGACTCTACGTCAACCTCGGGCTCGGCACCTTCTTCCTGGCCGGTCTGGTTGCCACCTGCGGGATGCTTCTGTACGAGCACCACCTGCTGCGCGGCGGCAACCTGGACTGCCTCGACGCCGCTTTCTTCAACATGAACGGTTACATCAGCGTGACCCTGTTCTTTGCCACGCTGCTGGATACCCTGACAGCGGGGGCGGCGTGAAGCAGCGGCATTTCGTAGTCGCCATAACCGGGGCCTCCGGCAGCATCTACGCTCTCAGGACGATCGAGGAGCTGCTGCGCTCAGGCGCGCGCGTCAGCGTGCTGATCAGCGACGCCGGCTTCGCCGTGCTGCGCGAGGAGTGCGGCCTCGAATGGGGCGGGGCGGCGCAGGTGGTGCAGGAGCAGTTGCGCCAGAGGGTCGGTGGTGCAGACGGTTCCCTTCGTTATTTCGCCTGCGATGATCTCTTCGCCCCAATTGCCAGCGGGTCGTCGGCCCCGGACGCCATGCTGGTGGTCCCCTGTTCCATGGGGACCCTGTCCCGCATCAGCTGCGGAAACGCCGGCAACCTGCTGGAGCGCGCCGCCGACGTGATGCTCAAGGAGGCGCGCCCCCTGGTGCTGGTGCCGCGCGAGACCCCGCTGAACGCCATCCACTTGGAGCACATGCTGAAGCTCTCCCGGTTGGGGGTGAGGATAGTCCCCGCGATGCCCGGCTTTTACCACCAGCCGCAGAGCATGGAGGACTTGGTGGACTTCGTGGTCGGCAAGGTGCTGGACAGCGTGCAGGTGGAGCACACCCTGTTCCGCCGCTGGGGCGGTGAGTAAACCGAACCCGGCCGTCCGACTGTCCGACGTCAGACCCGTCCGACCGGTCTGACTAGTCCGACTGGTCCGACAAGAAAGGAAAGAACCTTACAATGACATTTGCAGCCTTAGCAGACAAAGTCCTGGCTGGAGCGCGCATCGACGAGGCCGAGGCGCTCCTTTTGTTCCGGCATCCGAATCTCCTGGAGCTGGGGGAGCTGGCCCAGGCGGTGAACGAGCGGCGCAACGGCCGCAAGGTCTTCTTCAACGTCAACCGCCACATCAACCACACCAACATCTGCGTGAACCGCTGCCGCTTCTGCGCCTTCTTCCGCAGGCCCGGCGAAGCCGGCGCCTACCTGATGTCGCTGGACGAGGTGCGCGCCCGCGCCGAGGAGGCACTCCAGCAGGGCGCCACCGAGATCCACGTGGTCGGCGGCCTGCACCCGGATCTCCCCTTCGAGTTCTACCTGGAACTCCTGGCCACCATCAAGGCGGTCTCGCCGGAGCTGCACGTGAAGGCCTTCACCGCGGTTGAGATCGCCTACCTGGCGGAGCTCGCCGGGCTTACCATCCCGCAGACCCTCGAAAAGCTGAAGGAAGCCGGGCTCGGCTCGCTTCCGGGAGGGGGCGCCGAGATCTTCGCCCCGGAGATCCGCAACCAGCTCTGCCCCGAGAAGATCAGCGGCGTTCAATGGCTCTCCATCATGGAGCAGGTGCACCGGGCCGGGCTGAAATCCAACGCCACCATGCTCTACGGTCACCTGGAGAGCGTCGAGGACCGGGTCGATCACATGCGCCAGTTGAGGGAGCTGCAGGACAGGACCGGCGGCTTCCAGGTCTTCATCCCGCTCGCCTTCCAGCCGGAGCATTCCCAGTTGAAGATCGGCGGCAGCGGCACCAGCGGCGTCGACGACCTGCGCACCCTCGCCGTCGGCCGCATCTACCTGGACAACTTCGCCAACGTCAAGGCCTACTGGGTGATGCTGGGGGAGAAGATCGCCCAGGTTTCGCTCTGCTTCGGCGTGAACGACCTGGATGGTACCGTGGTCGAGGAGCGTATCGGTCACGAAGCCGGGGCGGACACCCCCCAGGCGATGAGCCGCGACTCCATCGTCGCAATGATCCGCAAGGCGGGCCGCATCCCGGTCGAGCGCGACACCCTTTACCGCGAGCTCGAGGTCTATTGATTTCTGCCCGTCCACCGGGTCCACACGGTCCACCGGGTCCACACCCCGCTGCCCTTAGCCACAGAAAGCCGCAGGTTCACCATGCTTAAAGCCATCACCGAAAAAGTTGCCGCCGGCGCCGACATAACCTTCGAGGAGGCGCTCTGGTGCCTGACCGAAGGAGAGCTCCTTGCGGTCGGCCGTATCGCCGATTCCATCCGCCGCAGCATGCACCCCGAGGGCTGCGTCAGTTTTGTCGTGGACCGCAACGTCAACTACACCAACGTCTGCGAGTCCCAGTGCAAGTTCTGCGCGTTCTACCGGAACCCCGATGCCGAGGATGCCTACCTCCTTGGCAACGAGGAGATCATGGCCAAGATCCAGGAGCTGGTGGACCAGGGGGGGACGCAGCTCCTGATGCAGGGCGGGCTGCACCCGTCGCTGGACATCAGCTACTACGAGACCCTGTTTCGAGAGATCAAGCGCCGCTTCCCTGGCGTCCAGAACCACTCCCTCTCCCCGGCCGAGATCACCCATACCGCGAAGCTCTCCGGCCTCTCCATTCCCGAAACCCTGAAGCGCCTGAAGGAGGCGGGACTGGATTCGGTTCCCGGCGGCGGGGCCGAGATCCTGGTGGACAGCGTCCGTGCCGAGATCTCTCCGAAGAAGATCGGCTGGCAAGGGTGGGCGGACGTCATGCGCGAGGCTGCGAAACTGGGCATGCCGACCACCGCGACCATGATGTTCGGCAGCAAGGAGCGCATCGAGGACGTGGCCGAGCACCTGTTCCGCGTGCGCGAGCTGCAGGCGCAGGGGGGGAGCTTCACCGCCTTCATCCCCTGGACCTACCAGCCCGGCAACACCGAGCTTGGCGGGGAGACCGCCAGCGGGGTGGAATACCTCAAGGTTCTGGCCCTGTCCCGCATCGTGCTCAGGAACATCCCGAACATTCAGGCGAGCTGGGTGACCCAAGGGGCGAAGATGGCCCAGGTGGCGCTCTTCTTCGGCGCGAACGACGTGGGGGGGACCATGCTGGAGGAGAACGTGGTGGCCGCGGCCGGGTGCCGCTTCCGCATCTCCCAACAGCAGATGATCGAGCTCATCAAGGGCGCCGGCTTCACCCCGGTCCGCCGCACCACTCTTTACCGGGAACTGGAGCGGTATTGACGCGGAAATCGAGGGTTCCGTCCCGGCCTCATGAGGCGGAGCCTTTGACTTTCTTATTGAATTCCGGTTATAGTCACAGATCGAAATTCGCCAGCAAAGGAGTTGCCATGATCGCCCTGCGGCAAAACATCGCAGCGATGGCAGGCTACGTCCCGGGCTTCCAGCCCGAAGATGTGGCCTCCTACATCAAGTTGAACACCAACGAGAACCCCTATCCTCCCTCCCCTCAGGTGATCGAGGCGATCGCCAGGGAGGTCGGTGAGGGGCTGCGCCGTTATCCGGACGCGGCGAGTCGTCTGGCACGCGAAGAGGCCGCGACGCTGTACGGTTTCGACCCGTCCTGGATCATCATGGCCAACGGTTCGGACGAGGTGCTCAACAACCTGATCCGCGCCTTCGCCGGTGAGGGCGAGGAGATCGCGTACATCCATCCCTCGTACTCCTACTACGGCACGCTGGCCGAAGTCCAGGGGGCCAAGGTCCGCACCTTCGGCCTGACCGAGGAGTTCGAGCCGGAAGGGATGCCGGAGCGCTACGACGGCAAGCTCCTCTTCCTCACCAATCCGAACGCCCCGCTTGGCTTCACCTACAGCCAGGATTACATCGCCGATCTGGCCGGGCGCATTTCCGGGATGCTGGTGGTGGACGAGGCCTACGTGGACTTTGCTGAAGAGAATTCGCTGGAACTGGTGCGCTCCTTCGAGAACGTGGTGGTCACCCGTACCTTCTCCAAGAGCTACTCCCTGGCCGGGATGAGGCTCGGTCTCGCCATCGCGCGACCGGAGGTGATCGCCGCCCTGAACAAGATCCGCGACCACTACAACCTGGACCGCCTGGCGCAGGCTGCCGCCACCGCGGCGCTCCACGACCAGGCCTACTTCCTGGAGTGCGTGGCCAAGATCAAGGAGACCCGTGCCTGGTTCACCGCCGAGCTCGCCAAGATCGGCTACCACGTCATCCCCTCCAGCGGCAACTACGTCTTCGCCACCCCCCCTGACCGTGACGGCACCCGCGTCTACCAGGGGCTTTACGACCGCAAGATCCTGGTGCGGCACTTCACCGACCCCAAACTGAGCCACGGCCTGCGCATCACCATCGGCACCAAAGAGGAGATGGCGCGCACCATAGAGGCGCTGATCGAGATCGGGCCGGGATGTTGATCCCTCGAAAGATGTTTTTTTCGCGGAAAGCGGATCTTGACTTGTACACAAAGTGAAAAGGTTGTAATCTTTCCGGCTGGCGCAGTCGCCATGGCCACCGCAGGTTGCCAACGCCAAATATCTTGCAAGCATATATAGATGCAGAAACGGACGGAACCATTTGCAGAACAAAACTAAGGCAACAAATCCCGCAGCGGCACATCTCGTCACCGACCAAAAGACCCTGGATGAACTCGTAGAGCGTCTCTCTAAGGAGTCAGTTCTCGCCTTCGACCTGGAGGCAGACTCGCTGCACCACTATACGGAGAAGGTCTGCCTGATCCAGGTTTCCTCTCTGTCGGAGACCCGCCTGATCGATCCGCTGGCGCCGGTCGACGTCCGGGCGCTGGCACCGATCTTCGCCAACCCGGCCATCAAGAAGATCTTCCACGGTGCGGACTACGACATGCGCTCGCTGTACCGCGACTTCGGCATCGAGGTGGTGAACCTCTTCGACACCATGATCGCCAGCCAGTTCCTGGGCGAGAGCGAGTTCGGCCTGGCCGCCCTTTTGAAGAAGCGTTTTGGCGTCGAGCTGGACAAGCGCTACCAGAAGGCGGACTGGAGCAAGCGTCCCTTCTCCCAGGAGATGCTGGAGTACGCCATGAAGGACACCTCCCTGCTGATCGAACTGTACCGTCAGCTGGAGGCGGAGCTGGTGGCCAAGGGACGCCTGGCCTGGGTGGAGGAAGAGTCCGAGCTGGTGGCCGGGGTGAGATCCCCTTCGCGCGAGGGGGAGCTCATGTGCCTTCGCTTCAAGGGGGCCAACAAGATGAAGCCGCGCGAGCTGGCCGTCCTCGAGGAACTCCTGAAATTCCGCGACGAGAAGGCCCGCATCGCGGACGTTCCCCCCTTCAGGATCCTCAGTAACGACCTGTTGCGCGAGCTCGCCGAGAAGCAACCCAGGAGCAACTTCGAACTGGTGGGCATCCACACCATGTCCTCCAAGCTGATCGAGAGGCTCGGGCGCGGGCTGCTGCAGGCCATCGCCAACGGTCTGGCCCTGCCGCAGGACAAGCTGCCGCAGGTGCAGGCGAACCGCCGTCCGGTGCTGGACCGGCTCCAGGACGAGAAGGTGAAACGGCTGAAGATCTGGCGGGAGGCGAAGTCGGCGCAGCTTGGGCTGGGCGTTGGGCTGGTGGCGAACAACACGCTGCTGGAGGCGCTCGCCGAGCCGGGCTCCTCGCAGAACGCCCTGCTCAAGCGCTGGCAGCGCGAGGCGTTCGGTGACGAGCTGGCGTCCTTGATCTCCTGAAAATACAGACATGGCTGACTGACGGGCGGGTTCCTTATGAGGAACCCGCCTTTTTTCGTCCTATGAGCACGACGCAGGGAGGATTTACATTAGAATGTCTTGTACAGATGGTCCGCTGTTGTATAACATGAAGCTGTGGACGAAGCGAGGCACAGCGAGGCACAGCGAGGCACAGCGAGGCAAGAAGCAGAGGCAAGAAGCAGAGGCAAGAAGCAGAGGCAAGAAGCAGAGGCAAGCAGAGGCAAGCAGAGGCAAGGGACGGAGGGGCGGGCCATGCTCCTGTACATAGGGACAAGCGGTTTTTCCTACACGGCGTGGAAAGGGAGCTTTTATCCGAGCGACCTGCCCCCCGGGGAGATGCTGCGCTATTACGGCGGGCAGTTCAATAGCGTGGAAATCAACAACACCTTCCACCGCATGCCCCGGGATTCCGTGTTGGCAGGGTGGCGCGAAGAGGTCCCTGATGCCTTCAGGTTCGTGCTCAAGGCACCGCAGCGCATCACCCACGTGAACCGGCTGCGGGACGTCTCGGACGCGGTCTCCTACTTCTTCGATGTCGCCGGAGTGATGGGGAGCCGCTTGGGGGCGGTGCTCTTCCAGCTTCCGCCCAGCCTCAAGAAGGATGTCCCCCTGTTGCACGATTTCCTGGCGCTGGTCCCCCCGGGACGCCGCGTGGCCTTGCAGTTTCGCCACCGCTCCTGGCTGGACGACGAGGTCTTCGCGTTGCTGCACAGAAACGACGCCGCGCTCTGCCTCGTCGACGTCGAGGGAGAGCCGGAAATTCCGCCGGTCGCTACGGCGACCTGGGGGTACCTGCGGCTGAGACGCCCCGATTACCAGGTGGAGGAACTCGGGAAGTGGGCGGAGCTGGTGCGGGGGAGGGGATGGAGCGAAGCCTTCGTCTTCTTCAAACACGAGGACGAGGCCAAGGGGCCGCTTTTCGCGCGCCGCTTCGCGGACCTTGTTTCCGCGGGGTGAGTGGGGGGCGGGCGCAGTGATCCGGCAGAGCGCGAGCCTCGGGATTGCCGGACTCGGGATTGCCGGTTTCCGGAACAGGGCGGGAGTACCACAAACTTAAGGATTGAAGGATAAAGGAGGAGCCATGAGCATCTGGAGCATAGCAAAGATCGCGGCAACCAGGATCCCGTGGGGGAGGTTGATGGAGAACCTCCCGGTGGTGGTCGACATGGCCAACCGAGCCAAGGGAAGATTCATGGGAGCCGGGTCTCCCAGCGACATCGAGGCCAGGCTGCACCATCTGGAAGAGGAGAACCGGAAACTGGAGAAGGCGCTCCTTGAGACCTCGGGGCACCTGCAGCTCGCCATCAAGACGCTCAAGGTGGTGCTGGCCCGCGAGAAGCTGCTCATGGCGGTTGCGGGGGTGTCTCTGCTGGTCTCGATAGCGGCCTTGGTCGTCGCGCTCAGTTAGCGGCCGGTTCCGTCGGTCCCCTCCCCAAAGGGGAAAAGGGGGGCGGCCGCGACCGTCACCCCAGGTCTCCCCAGTAAAACTGCAGAATCGAGACGAGCGCCAGTCCGGCCGTCTCGGTGCGCAGGATGCGCCTCCCCAGCGTCACCGGCGTGAAGCCGCAAGCGAGGGCTTCCTCGACCTCTGCGGCACTCAGCCCACCCTCAGGGCCTACCACCACCGCGACACTCTCCGGCGCCTGGTGCTGGTC
The DNA here is from genome assembly GCF_019063885.1 of Geomonas diazotrophica. Lineage (NCBI taxonomy): Bacteria > Pseudomonadati > Thermodesulfobacteriota > Desulfuromonadia > Geobacterales > Geobacteraceae > Geomonas > Geomonas diazotrophica. The sequence continues at coordinate 4,786,206 of NZ_CP077684.1, forward strand.
CAGGCATTCCCGCAGCGTCGTCTTTTCTTCCCCTTCGTACAAAAGCAGCCGCACCGTGTGCCGTGCATCCCGGAGCACTTCCCTCAAAGTCCCGCCGATGGCGACCCGTGGCGCGGAACCCCGCCCGGATTGGCGGGCGGCTTCCTGCACGATCTTCTCGAAGCGGGCCAGTTTCCCCGCGCTCTTTTCACCCCGCAGCTTCACGATGGAGCGTGCCGCGTCGAAGGTGACCACCTCGGAAATCCCGAGCTCGGTGCACTTCTGCAGGATCAGGTCGAGCTTGTCCCCCTTGGGAAGCCCCTGGTACAGGGTGATCTTCAGCCCGCCTTCGGGCTCGGGCACGGCCTTGGTGGCGGCGATACGGACGGTGAGGCTCTTGGTGCCGACCTCGCCAACGACACCGCAGTGGCGTCGGCCGTCGGCGTCGATCAGTTCGACCTCCGCCCCCTGCTTCAGCCGCAGCACGCGTGCCATGTGCCGGTACAGCTCGCCGGTGACGGTTACTTCCCCGTCGCAGACCGTGTTGTCGCCGAGAAAGAAGCTGCGCATTTCTAGAGCGGCTTCCTCAGGGTGAGGCAGGACCACTCGGCCTCCCGCGGGTTTTCCACGAGTTCAAGGGCGGGGAAGCCGGCCCGGACGAACTCTTCCTTCTCGGTGAGGATGCCGGAGAGGATCAGCCAGCCGCCGGGAGCGACCCGCGAGGTGAGCTGGTCGGAGAGGCGCACCAGCTCCTCGGCGAGGATGTTGGCGACCACGACGGCGTAGCCGTCGGGAAGCTGGGAGAGGTCGGTGGTAGACGCTTCCACCACCCCGTCGACGCCGTTCAGCTCCAGGTTTTCCTGCGTCACCCTGATCGCCTCGGGATCGATGTCGACGGCGGCGATCTCGGTGGCGCCCAGAAGCGCTGCGGCGATGCTGAGCACGCCGGAGCCGGTGCCCACGTCGAGGACCGGGTCAGGGAGCCTCGCCCCCTCGGAGGCAAAGGCGATCCGCTCCAGGGATTCCAGGCACATCTTCGTGGTGGGATGGGCGCCGGTGCCGAAGGCCATCCCGGGGTCGATCTGGATCACCAGGTCCCCCTCGACCGGATGGTACTCCTCCCAGGTCGGCTTGATCACCAGACGCTTGCCGATGCGCACGGGCTTGAAGTGCACCTTCCAGTTGTTGGCCCAGTCCTCGTTCTTGATGATGGTGACAACGGGAGGGGTGTAGACGAAGCCGGGGAAGTCGGGGCCGTGCTGGGCCAGGAACTGCTCTACCTTGATGCGCATGTCCTCCAGGGAGTCGTCCAGGGGGAGGTACCCCTTCACCGTCTTGATGCTGGTGTCTTCGAGGGTGTCCAGGGTAAAGGTGTCCAGATGCAGGTTGTCCACGCCGACGCCGTTGCCGGTCAGTTCGACTAAGAAGTCCGCTAATGTGTCGACCATCTCGGCCGGGACGTCACAGGCGATTTCCGCCCAGTCTGTAATCATAATGAGTTTGCGTCTCCTTTGGGGTTGCGAATTGCCGCATTAAACTAGCAGAGAAATAAAGGGAATGGCAATGAAAACCTTGACATCCAAAAAAACTAGGGCGTAATTATAATTAAAATTTTTCCGGTCTCTGCCGATAAGAATTTACAGAAGGTTTTCCCATTAAATTTTAGTTTTGCCTAAAATGAAAAAACATGGTATATATCTAATGAGTTTGACGGTAAGGCCGATAAGGTCTTGGTAGGGCAACAGTTTTCGGGTGACAACGGATGTACCACGTTTACTTACTTTCGGATGCAACTGGCGAGACGGTCGAGCGGGTGGCGCGGGCCGCGCTGACCCAGTTCAAGGACGTGGACGTTCGCCTGCGCCGGGTCGGGCAGATCAGGAACCGCGAGGATATCCTGAAGGCCCTGGACGAGGTCGACCGGCTCCCCGGCATCATCTTCTACACCCTGGTGAACACGGAGTTGGCGCAGTTCGTCAGGAACGAGTGCGAGGCGAGGCAGTTGGAGGCGGTTGACCTGATCACTCCGCTTCTCTTCAAGCTGGCCGAGTTCCTGGAGATGAGGCCGCAGAAGCTCCCCGGCCTGCAGTACGAGATGAACTCCGAGTATTACCGCCGCATGGAGGCGGTTGATTTCACTGTGAAGCAGGACGACGGCCAGGAGCCGCGCAACCTGCACAAGGCGGACATCGTCCTGATCGGCGTGTCCCGCTCCTCGAAGACGCCGCTTTCCATGTACCTGGCTCACAAGGGGTACAAAGTGGCGAACGTGCCCATCATCCAGGGAATCGATCCTCCCCCCGAGTTGGAGGAAGTGGAACCGGAACGGGTGGTAGGCCTCATTATCGACACGCAGCGACTTGTCGATATCCGGAGCGCGCGGCTCAGGAATCTTAGGCAGAGCCCGCGCGGCAGCTATGCCGACTACAGGCAGGTTGAAGAAGAGCTTGCCTACTGCCGGCGTTTTTACCGAGCCCACCCCGCCTGGCTGGTTATCGACGTAACCAACAAATCGGTTGAGGAGTCTGCCGCCGAGATTCTGAGCAGGCTTCATGGTGATATCAGGCACGATTAGAGGTCGACATAATTTCAAAGAGAGGGAATCAACATGAGAATCTTGGTGGTTGAAGACGAGAAAAAGGTTGCCAGCTTCATCAAGCGCGGCCTCGAGGAGGAGCAGTACGAAGTCCACACGGCAGCAGACGGTGAAGAGGGGCTTAAGCTTGCGCTGGAGAAGCCGTTCGACCTGATTGTGCTCGACTGGATGCTCCCGAAAAAGGACGGCCTTTCCGTGCTGAAGGAGCTCAGGGAGCGCAAGAACGTGACCCCGATCCTGATGCTCACCGCTAAGGACTCGGTAGAAGATATCGTGGCTGGCCTCGACTCCGGTTCCGACGACTACCTGACCAAGCCGTTCGCCTTCGCCGAGCTTTTGGCCCGCGTCCGTGCGCTGATGAGAAGGAGCGAACTCGACCGCGGCGCCGAGATCCGCTTCGCCGACCTGCGTCTCGACCCGGTTACCCACAAGGTATGGCGCAAGGACAAGGAGATCGATCTAACCGCCAAGGAGTACGGCCTGCTCGAGTACTTCATGCGCAACCCGCACCAGGTGCTCACCAGGACCATGATCGCCGAGCACGTCTGGGATTACACCTTCGACAGCTTCACCAACATCATCGACGTCTACGTGAACTACCTGCGTAAGAAGATCGACCGTGAAGCCGACAAGAAGCTGATCCACACCGTGAGGGGCGTGGGTTACATCCTCAAAGAAGAAGAGTAGCCCCCTCCGGCGCCACGCGCTGCAGTCCGAAACGGACCTCTCCTTGCCATAGCGGCCGGGGAGAGGTCCGTTTTTTTGTTTACGGAAGCGGCTTTGGGTGGGGCTTGACAAACAACCGGCGCAGTATTAGCTTAACCGTACTCAAATCCCAGGAGGTAGCCATGCAGGCAGCAATCGTAGCAAGATTTCTGGTGTTTAGCTTATTTCTCTCCTCCGTTTTCTCAACCGTCGCGGGAGCCGCGACGCTCACACCCGACTTCGCGAAACTGGCCAAGAAACTAAAGCCCGCGGTAGTCAACATCAGCACCTCCAAGAACGTCGCCATGAAGAAGCGGCAGCACCCCAACGGCGACCCGTTCCAGGAGTACTTCGAGAAGTTCTTCGAATCCCCGCGTCAGCATCCCTACAAGCAGCAGAGCATGGGGTCGGGCTTCATCATCAGCGATGACGGCTACATCATCACCAACAACCACGTGGTGAAAGACGCCGACGACATCAAGGTGAAGCTCTCCGACGGCCGCGAGTACAAGGGAGAAATCAAGGGGCGCGACGACAAGCTCGACCTGGCCCTGGTCAAGATCGAAACCAAGGCGCACCTGCCGGTAGCTCCCTTGGGCGACAGTGACAAGATGGAGGTGGGCGACTGGGTTATGGCCATAGGCAACCCCTTCGGCCTGAGCCAGACGGTCACCGCCGGCATCATCAGCGCCCAGGGGCGGGTGATCGGCAGCGGGCCGTACGACGACTTCATCCAGACTGACGCCTCCATCAACCCGGGCAACTCAGGCGGACCGCTTTTCAACACCGACGGCGAGGTGATCGGCATCAACACGGCCATCGTGGCCGGCGGGCAGGGGATCGGCTTCGCCATCCCGATCAACATGGCCAAGGATATCCTGCCGCAGCTCAAGGACAGCGGGAAGGTCACCCGCGGCTGGCTCGGGGTCTCGGTGCAGATGGTGACCCAGGACCTGGCCAACTCCTTCGGGATGGATAGCGAGCAGGGGGCTCTCGTCGCCGAGGTCATCAAGGACAGCCCCGCCGAGAAGGCGGGCGTGAAGGGGGGCGACATCATCCTCGAGTACGACGGGCACACCATCAAGGAGATGGGGGAGCTGCCGCGCCGCGTGGCGGCAACCCCGGTAGGCAAGAAGGTGAAGCTTGTGGTGCTGCGCGACGGCAAGAAGGTACCGCTCGAGGTGGCCATCGAGAAGCTGAAAGAGGGTGAGGACGAGGATGCCGCCGTGACCGGGGACCGGCTCGGGCTGAAGGTCATCGACCTGACCCCGGAGCGTGCCCAGCAGATGAGGCTGCAGGGGGAGAAAGGGGTCCTGGTTGCCGACGTGCAAACCGACAGCATCGCCGAGAGGGCAGGCATCGTCGGGGGTGACCTGATCAGGGAGATCAACGGCGTGCGCATCTCCGGCGTGAAGGAGTACAACAAGGCCATTGCAGGCGTCAAGAAGGGCGGTTACCTGAAGATGTTGCTCAGAAGGGGCGAAACGTCCCTCTTCGTGGCGCTCAGGATCGACTAGCGGGACGGCAGGCAATGAGAACGAGAAAGGGGGACCCGGCAACCGGGCCCCCCTTTTCATATTTAAGGAGTTAAACAGGGATGGAGGGGATGCCGTGGAGGAGTTAATCCCCCTTATCCCCCTTATCCCCTTTATCCCTGTTATCCCTGTTATGTCGGGGTATTTCCCGCGAACGCCTCGTCGACCTCGCGGCGCAGTTCATCCTCCGCCTCCAGGTGCCTAGGGGAGAAGTGGAACGGGATCACCCGCGCAGCGCCTGCCTCGCGCGCCAGTTCCCCCGCCTGTCGGGCGGTCAGGTGCGCCCGCTCGCGGGCACGGTCGGCATCGACGTCCAGGAACACCGCCTCGATGAAGAAGTAATCGGCGCCCCGAGCCAACTCGACGATGCGGCGGCGGTTGTCGGGGGTAAAGGCGGTGTCGGTGACGTAGGCGATCTTTTCTCCCGGCACCACCTGCAGCACCTGTTCTTTCAGAGCGCCGATGGTCAGCCGCTGCCCTTCGGCCACCCCGGGGAGCGGTGCCGTCATCACCGTCTCGTCCGGCTCACCGCGCAGCACGGCGCGCTTCACCTCCGAGAGCCACGGTCCGACCGGGAGCCCCAACTCGGCCAGCCGGTTCTTCATGAAGTTCACATGCAGCTTCTCCTCGAAGGCGTAGGCGAGGCAGGGGATGCTGTGCTCCAGGAAGGCGACGCGCAGGCGCAAGTTCTCCTCGTCCAGGATCACGCCATCCTCGAAGACGAAGCTCTCCTCCGCCTCCCGGGCGAAGACGCGTCGGGAACTGAAGCGGGCCCTTTGCGCGCCGCCGTCGGGGTGCAGCTCGGTAACGGTGATGACGAACTCGGTGGGGTAGCTCTGGATCAGGTTCCAGCTGTAGGAGGCGAGCCGGTGCTCGACCTGCCGCAGGATGCCGGGGGGGCCGAACAGGCGCAGCGCCATGTCGCGCCCCAGCATGACGCGCAGCATGAGGTCGAAGCCGATGAAGTGGTCGATGTGGGTGTGGGAGATGCAGACGTCGCTTAAGCGAAGGATCTTGCGGGGACCGAGACGGTGGATCTCCCCCAGGTCGAAGAGGATGGCCCGCCGGGCGAACTGGAAGTCGACGTAGACCCCGGGGTCGCCGAAGGGTGGGTTCACCAGCTTGGGGAGGAAGTGGGGCGTCATCCGGCCTCCGGAACCGTAGGTGCTGAGCAGTGGCTAAAGCCACCCATTGCTATATATCCCCAGGGGCCGGAGCGCAAGACGAAAAAAAGGGGACCGTCACCGGATCCCCTGATTTCTTAATGCAGCTCTCTCCGCCCTGTCGTTTGGTTGGGGGGCCTCACAGCGAGTTCCCATTCAGGTGGGCTCCTGTAGACCGCTTTAGGCAATTCCCGCGCAATGGGGCAGCTCACCACGATCGAAACAGGCTCCCGTGCAATAAATTATTCCGCAGGGGCGTTAATAACCTCACGGGCACGGCAGAGAGAGCGTGTCAGTGGCTGTATTGTAGATCCGTGCTTATGAGAAATCAACCTTGTTTTCTTTAATGACAACACCTCTCATGCAGGTCCCAAACCTGTTGCAATTTTGCCGGGTTGACGTACAATGCGCCAAACCGAAACCCTTTAATAAACGGGAGGCAAGATGCGTCTTAAGGATGAACAGATCGCGCGCCTGGCGGAGAAGGTGCTGGGGGACCTGGAGCGCGCTCAACTGGTGGAGCAGAAACAGGGGCGCGGCGCCGTGCTGGCGGGGATCAAGGCCGCCATCGCAGAGGACATCAGGCAGGAGGAAAGCCTGGAGCACGACGCGGAGGCGCTTTTGGAGCAGACGCTCAAGGCCGTGGGGGGACAGGGCATCGACCGGCACAGGATGCTCAAGATGATCAAGGACAAACTGGCCAAGGAGAGAAAGATCGTTCTGTGATAGACGCAGGCCAGCCGGCCAGCCATCCAAGGAGAGACCATGCATATCTCGGAAGACCGCATCTCGCATATTGCCCACAAGATCTACGACAAGCTCTACAACGACGACCTGGCCGATTTCCCGGACGAGCGGCGCGCGCTCGATTCGATCAAGGGGGCCATCGAGGGGTTCTTCTCCATCATGGAACAGGTGGACCAGGCGGTGCGCGCGAAGCTTGCCTCGTACAGCCAGGCGAAGGTTCCGGGGAGCCGCGAATGGGAGATCCTGTACCAGAAGTTTTACGCCGAGGAGCTGGCAAAAAGGAAGTGGTAACAGGGACATAGCCGTACGAAAATTATTTTTCAGACCGCCCTTGATTTTTAAGGTCATGCTGTTTATATTTAGCAGGCAATTAGCACTCGGCAGTTTTGAGTGCTAATATTTTTTTCAATATCAAGAGATCGGTGCATCTCAAGAAAGGAGAGGAAAGCATGAATCTTAGACCGCTGCAGGACCGTATCATCGTGAAGAGGGTTGAGGAAGCTACCATGACCGCCGGTGGGCTGTACATCCCGGAAACCGCCAAGGAAAAGCCGCAGCAGGGCGAAGTCGTGGCAGTGGGCAACGGGAAGAGGGGCGAGGACGGCAAGGTATACCCGATCGATCTCAAGGTGGGCGACAAGGTGCTGTTCGGAAAATACGCAGGGAGCGAAGTGAAGCTCGACGGTGAGGATTTCCTGATCATGCGCGAGGACGACATCCTCGGCGTAATCGAGAAATAGGTAGAGGGAAAGCCCCTCATCACACGTTCCGCGACTAGAATCAATTCCAAGGAGGATATTTGATATGGCAGCAAAGATCATAAAATTCGACCAGGAAGCACGCAATTGCATCCTCAAAGGCGTCAACACCCTGGCAGATGCGGTTAAAGTGACCCTGGGCCCCAAAGGGCGCAACGTCGTCATCGAGAAGTCCTACGGCGCTCCGCTCATCACCAAGGACGGCGTCACCGTCGCCAAAGAGATCGAGCTCGAGGACAAGTTCGAGAACATGGGCGCGCAGCTGGTGAAGGAAGTCGCTTCCAAGACCTCCGACGTCGCCGGCGACGGCACCACCACCGCTACCGTTCTTGCCCAGGCCATCTACCGCCAGGGCTCCAAGCTGGTCGCCGCGGGCCACAACCCGATGGAGATCAAGCGCGGCCTCGACCAGGCCGTCGAAGTGCTGGTCGGCGAGCTGAAGAACATCTCCAAGCCGATCAAGGACCACAAGGAGATCGCCCAGGTAGGCACCATCTCCGCCAACAACGACAAGACCATCGGCGACATCATCGCCCAGGCCATGGAGAAGGTCGGCAAGGAAGGGGTCATCACCGTCGAGGAAGCAAAGGCGATGGAGACCACCCTTGAGACCGTCGAGGGTATGCAGTTCGACCGCGGCTACCTCTCCCCCTACTTCGTGACCGATCCGGAGCGCATGGAAGCGGCCATGGACAACGTCGCCATCCTGATCCACGACAAGAAGATCTCCAACATGAAGGACCTCCTCCCGGTTCTCGAGCAGACCGCCAAGTCCGGCCGTCCGCTGCTGATCATCGCCGAGGACATCGAGGGCGAGGCTCTCGCGACCCTGGTGGTCAACAAGCTGCGCGGCGTGCTGAACGTCTGCGCCGTCAAGGCCCCGGGCTTCGGCGACCGCCGCAAGGCGATGCTCGAAGACATCGCCATCCTGACCGGCGGCAAGGTGATCTCCGAGGAAGTCGGCTTCAAACTCGAGAACACCACCCTCGACATGCTCGGCCAGGCCAAGAAGATCACCGTCGACAAGGACAACACCACCATCATCGACGGCTACGGCTCCGACGCCGACATCCAGGGCCGCGTGAAGATGATCCGCGCCCAGATCGAAGAGACCACCTCCGACTACGACCGCGAGAAGCTCCAGGAGCGCTTGGCGAAACTGGTCGGCGGCGTTGCCGTGATCAAGGTCGGCGCAGCCACCGAGGTCGAGATGAAGGAGAAGAAGGCACGCGTCGAGGACGCCCTCCATGCGACCCGCGCGGCCGTCGATGAAGGGATCGTCCCCGGAGGCGGCGTCGCTTACCTGCGCGCCCTCAAGTCCCTCGACTCCCTGCAGCTCGCTCCGGAGCAGCAGTTCGGCGTCAACGTCATCAAGCGCGCCCTCGAGGAGCCGATCCGTCAGATCGCCCAGAACGCAGGCGTCGACGGCTCCATCGTGGTCGATAAGGTGAAGAACGGCAAGGATGCCTTCGGCTACAACGCTGCCGACGACATCTACGTCGACATGATCGAGGCCGGCATCATCGACCCGACCAAGGTCTCCAGGAGCGCGCTGCAGAACGCCGCTTCCGTGGCCGGTCTCATGATGACCACCGAGGCCATGATCGCCGACAAGCCGAGGGAAGAGTCGGCGATGCCGGCGATGCCGGGTGGCATGGGCGGCATGGGTGGCATGGGCGGCATGATGTAAGCCCTGCCCTTCAAAGCAGTGACCATAGGGAGTCGGCCTCGAGCCGGCTCCCTTTTTTTGTGGCGCAAATTTTAATGGAAGGCACGAAACGCCGACGCCGGCAAAGGGGCTCTCTTTACACAACGTGAAGGAAAGCGTATGCTTACGCCGGTGATGGAAGATGCAGGGGCCTAATGAATCGAGAGGTTCGAAGGGCGGGGCGGAGCTTAGGGCGTTCGGAGTGGACGGAAACACCACCGCAGGCGAGGACGGAGCATGATGGAACAGGCTGTTGAGCAACCGGACGTCGGCAAGGAAGAGCTTGCCTCGGTGACCCAGATCATCCTGGCGATGATCAAGGTCTCGAAGGCTCTCAGGATCTACCTGCCCAACAACCCGGTGCTGATCGGCTTCATCTCGGAGCTGGGGACCAGGATGACCGTGCATCTGGCGCGTTACGGGGAGCTTACCCTCGACGTGGAGCAGTTCGTGCTGCGCTACCACGGTGCACAGGTCTACGAGAACAAGGCCCCCAAGGAGAGCCTGGCGAGCCGGCTCCATGCCGACGGCATCAGGACCCTGTTCTTCGACCAGGGGGTGGAGCAGGCGGAACTGGTGGCGTTTCTCGGGGTCGTCGGCTTCGAGCGCCCCAGCAGCGACGACGACGTGGTGACGCAGCTTTGGGAGCGCAACCTCCAGCACATCGGCTACCTCACCGAGGACGACTTCAGCGATCCCTACCTCATGCGGGAGGCCGAGGATTCCCACCAGCAGCGTGATGCCCTGGAACGGATCCGGCAGGCGCTCGTCGAGCACCCCCCCCCGGCGCCACGGATGATCCCGAAGCACCTGCTCATGCTAAATGCGGAGGAGGAGACCTGGCTGCGCAAGGCCGTCGACGTCGAAGGGCGCTGCAACGGGCTCGATGACGTGATCAGGATCCTCGCGGCCATCCTGGGCGAGGTCCAGGAACCGGAGCTTTTCGCCGACTTCACCGCCATCCTTGGAACCCTGACCGTCAACCTCGTGGTAGCCGGCGACATAGCGCATGCGCTCCAGCTGGCGCGGTTCCTGGACCGCCTGCAAAAGCTGCCGATCACGGCACCCGAGCAGCGGCAGCAACTGGCCGCGGCCCTGGCCGGGATACTCTCCGCCTCCACCGTTGAGGTGCTTAAGGTGGCGCTGGACAGCGCCGAGGCCGGGATAGATTACGTGCAGTTGAAGGAGCTTTTGCTGATCCTGGGCATCCCTTCGCTGGGGGCGATCTGCGAACTGCTCGGGCGCGTGGAGAAGCTCAAGGTGCGCAAGCTGATCGTGGAGGTCCTGGTGGAACTGGGGCGGGGGGACCCGGCGGTATTCGAGCCCTTTCTCAGCGACCCGCGCTGGTACCTGGTGCGCAACGTGGTGCTGATCCTTTCCCTGATCGGGACGCCCGCGGCGCTCAAGATGATCCTCGGGCTGATTTCACACCGGGAGCCGCGCATCCGGCGAGAGGTGCTGGGCTTTTTGGAGCGCACCAGCGACGCCAAGGCCAAGACGTACCTGCTGAAGTACCTGCGGGATGAATCGAGCGCCCTGCGCATCAAGGCCCTGCAGATCCTGACACGGGAGAGGCTTCCCTTCGCACTCAAGCCGATCGTGGCGCTGGCCGGGGGTGACGATTTCCAGGAGCGCCCCTACGAAGAGAAGAAGGAGGTCTTCCTGGCCCTGGGTGAGTTGGGACAGGAGAGCGTGATCCCCCTGCTGCGCGAACAGCTCATGAAGCGCTTCTGGTTTCAGAAGGGGAACGAGAAGGAATCCGTGCAGCTCGCGGTGCTGGGGCTGGGACGGATCCGCAGCAGGTCTGCCCTGCAGCTCCTCGAAGAGGCGCGCGGCCAGAAAAAGGGAGGAGAGGTCCGGTCCATTCTGGACCAGGCCATCGCTTCCCATATGTCCCAGGAAAGAAATCCGGCCGGGACGAGGTGAGGTTGGGCCATGGCGCTTGATATGAACCGGGAACCTGTGGGAGACGAGTTGGCGAGGCTGGGCAAGACCCTGGTGTCGCATTTCTTCGTCCTGCTCAAAAGTTCCGTCAATTACGGTGCCGGCCACGCGGCGATCGTGCAGCGGGTCGGCAACCTCCTCGAGGTGGTGCGGGCGATCGCCGGGAAAGACGAGGACGCCTCCCTCATCCTCAAGGGGGGGCATCTCTACCTGGGAGAGCTCCGGCTCAGGCCGGACATCGCCAGTTTCGAGGGGCCGCGCTACATCATCGAGCTGATGCGGCGCCATCACCTGGGCCGGGTCACCTTCGGCCCGGGTGTAACCAGCACGGACCTGCAGCGTTTCGTGTACCTGCTGCAGGAACCCCAGGAGGATGAGGCGGATATCTTCCAGAGGTTGCTGGAAGCGGTGCAGCAAAGGGGGATCGGCAACCTGGAGCTCGACCTGCTGCGTGAGGATGAGGTGCTGACCATAACGCCGCAGCACAGGCGGGTCAGGGCGGCCGGGGACAAGGTGCGGCCGCTGTACCGCAAGCTCCTCTCCACGATGGACGAGGTGGCGGCCGAGGTGGCGTCCGGGCGCAGGCTGCGCCTGCGGGAATCGAAACGGGTGGTGCAGCAGATCATCGACCTTCTCTACACGCACGAAGCCGACCTCCTGGGGCTCAGCACCATGCGCTCCCATGACAGCTCCTCGCAGCATCATGCCGCCAACGTCTGCATCCTCTCGTTATTGATGGGAAAACGGCTGGGGATGAACAAGTTCCATCTCTGCGAGCTGGGGCTTGCCGCTCTCTTCCACGACATCGGCAACTGCGACGTCCCCGGCGATATCCTGGACAAGCCGGGCGAGCTCTCGGTCGAGGAACGGCAGGTGATGGAGAAACATCCGCTGTACGGGGTGAGGAAGGTGATGAAGCTGAAGGGGCTCGACGATCTCACCGCTCGCATCATCACCGGCATCTTTGAGCATCACCTGATGGCGGATTTTTCCGGCTATCCGCGCGTGGGGTACCGTAAGCTGGGGCTTTTGGGGCGGATCATCAGCATCGCCGACAGCTACGACGGCCTTACCTCCTCGCGGGTCAGCGGTCGGACCGCCTATCCTCCCCACAAGGCCCTCAGGGTGATGCTGTCGCAAAGCGGGAAGTCCTACGATCAGGCGCTCCTGAAGGTTTTCGTCGGTTGCGTCGGGATCCATCCGGTGGGGTCGCTGCTGCTTTTGGACGAAAAGGACATCGCGGTGGTGGTGGGGAACAGCGAGGACCCGGCCCAGTGGGACAACCCCTTGGTCCGCATCATCGCCGACCGGGAGGGACGCGAGACGGAGGGGGGAGAGGTGATCGCCCTCGGCTCACCCGGCTCCCCCCAGACCATTACCGCTGTTTTGGATCCCTACCTCTACGACCTCGACGTGAGCCGGTACTTCTAGAAGTGCACCACCGTCAGCCTCGGCTCGTTCGCCACCGTCGCCTCGTCGATCTCGACGATACCGGGGACGGTGGTAAGCAGGTCGTTGTCCTGCAGGATGCGCACCTGGAAGTCGGGCAGTCCCCTGAACTGCGCCTCGGCCATGAGCGAGGTCACGTCGATGTTCACCTCGCGGTTGACGTCGGCAGATGTGATCGGAGGCGAGACGACGGTGGCTGCCAGCGGGAGCAGGATGGCGCGGTCGAAATCGTTTGTAATGATTGGCGGATCGAACGAGACCAGCTCGATGCGAAGCGGTATGGTCGCCGTCGGAGGGACCACGGTTACGCTGCGAATGACGACGCTGAGGGTCGCCGAACTGATGGCATGGTTCGCGGGAACCCTGGTCAGCGGGAAGTGCAGGAACGCCCGGTAGACGTCGTCATTTACCGGATCCACCCCCGCCAGCACCCCTGGAAGTCCATCCCTGTTCACAAGGGATACGGTCCGCACCCCTGCCGCATCGACAATATCCCCGTCCACAGCGGGGTCGCTGGAGATCGTCGTCTCAATCAGGGGACGGTCGCTGCTCCCGCAACCCGCCAGGGCAACAAGCACCACGGCGAACACCAGCCACAAAATTCTCCTCTTCATGTGGGCCTCCTTTTCTCCATCCCAATTAAAAACCTTCCCGATTCGGGACCAGCAAATGGTACCAGAGGATAGGCAAATTTAAAGCGAAGCACAAGCAAGGATTCCGCCGCGCCCGGTTCTTCCAGTCCCGGCATAATACCTTTCGCGCCCGGTTGCAGAAACGAAAGCACTGGGTACAATTCAACTTGCCAATTTTCTAATGTATTTAGAGCAGTACCGTCGTCTAATTCTGTCGGAACCGCCCCTGCTCCTGCTGGAGTTGACCGAAGAGGCTGCGCGGTAAAGACTTTGCAAAAGTAAAGGGCGCGGGCGTATAATTTTTTTGGATGTCAAAATCAATTAAAACGAAGACCGCAGCTTAATAACACGCGGAGGGAAACCATGACTGCCAAGAACGAAACGCTCCGTCAGCACCTGGCCGCCGTCAAGGCGGGAGAAAGGGTTTTTGAAAACGCCTTCCAGGGGATCATTCGGATGATCCTGGAGCCGGGTTTCGAGAAGGTCGTCGTCAACGGCAAAACGACCTACGACTTCAACATCTTCCGGACCGGACGCAAGCACACCATCGGCATGTACGACGAGATCAACAGCTTCGTCTCGTTCGTGAAGGACGCGGCCGAGGGGGGCTCCAGTAAGGAGATGGCGTTCGTGCTGGTCGGCGAGCCAGGCAACGGCAAGACCTTTTTCGTGGAGTTCCTCTGCGGCAAGTACCGAAATTTCCTGCAGGGGCGCAACCGCAAGTACAGCTTCCGGTTCCTCAACATGGACCAACTCGGCAACTACGGCAGGATACGCGAGGTCGATTCGGAGACCTACGAGGACCCGATGATCTTGGCCATGAACCTCTTCGACGACCCCGAGGAAAGCCGCCGCTTCATCGGGGAACAGGGGTTCTCCGACGCCGAGATCGAGACCCTGTACCGGAACTACCGCCCCCTGGGTGCGAGCACCGGCTACATCCTCAATGAAATCCGGCAGTACCACGACAACGACATCGAGAAGGTGCTCGAAAGCATCGCCATTCTTCCGGTCCCGATGAGCGAGAGCCTCGGGACGCTGACCGGCAAGTACCCGGCCAAGGACAAGATCACCTCCTCGGCGGTGGACCTCCTGGGCGAGGAGTCGATCCAGCGCCTGTTGCACCTCTCCGACACCAACAACCCGTACCGCTTCGACCTCCGTCGCGGCGCCCTGGCCCGGGTGGCGGGAGGCGGCATCCACTTCTCCGACGAGATCTTCAAGAACAAGAAGGACCTGGTGCAAGTCTACCTTGGCGTGATCCAGAACCGGGCCATCGAGATCGACGGTTACAAGTGGCCCATCGATTCCATGATCATCGCCACCAGCAACAACTCCGAGTTCAACCGCTTCCTGGCGGAGAAGGAGGAGGCGCCGATCGTGGACCGCTGCAGGATCTGCTACGTCTCGCACAACACCAACTACCGGATGCAGGAAGGGCTCACCGCCTACGCCATCGGCAGCGAATCGAAGACCACCCTGACCAAGGAAGTGCTGCACCAGGACCCGAACCTGAACTACGCCGCCTCGGTGGGGGTGGTGCTCACCAGGCTCCCGAGGTCCGAGAAGCTCACCCCGATCGAGACCATGAAGCTTGCCGCCGGCGAGGTGGCGGGCGAGAAGAGCATCAAGGCGCTTGCCGAGGTGATCGACACCCTGGGGCAGGAGCCCGACATCACCAAGCGCTTCGGGCAGCGCGGCCTCGGGCACAGAAGCCTCGGCCGCAGCATCCAGATTCTCAAGGAAAGCTCAGAGACCAACGAGGGGCGCTGCATGGTAGCCTACGACGTCTTCAGGAGCCTGGAGCGGGTCGTCCTCGACTACGTGGTCGAGCCCAACGAGCGCGCCAAGTACCTGGAGGACCTGAAGACCGGCAAGAAGCTCTACCGCGAGCGGATCATGACCGAGATGTTCAACGCGTATATGGACGAGCCTTTCGCCATCAAGAAGGACGTGCAGAACTACGTCAACATGATCATCGGCATCGACGCCGAGAATCTCGGGCCGGACCGGATGTGGAAGTACAAAGATCCCCAGACCGGCGAACTGAAGGCGCTCAAGATCGACGAGCGCTACGTGAAGAGCGTCGAGGAGCGGATCGGGCTTAAGACCGAGGAGCAACGCGCGTCCTTTAGGACCTCGATCAGGAAGATCTATGGCCAGAAGATCTCGGTCGACCCGAGCTACGACTTCATGGACAACCTTGAGCTGGTCAAGGCGGTCACCGACGTACGGCTCAAATCCGACATAGCCGGTGCCGGGAGCCTGATCGGCGCCCTGGCCAACCGCACCAACGAGGAAAACCAGAAGCTCTACGACCGGATGATCGTGACCATGCTGGGGAAACTCGGCTACTGCCGCACCTGCGCCCAGAAGACCATCGAGTACTTCTGCACGCAGGAGGACGAGAGCTAACGGGTGCTGAGTTTTACCCTCTCCCCCCGGGAGAGGGTGGCCGAAGGCCGGGTGAGGGAGTTGCCACAAGAAAGGGCGTGCCCCGAGCCGACGCCCTCACCCCCGCCCCTCTCCCAAAGGGCGAGGGGAGACAGACCACGTAAGGGCGAATACGTATTCGCCCGCCTTTAGAGGCGGCAGACGCCATGAAAGATCCCGAAAAATACCTCGAACAACTGAAGGCCAAGGGGCTCGATCCCGAGCGGGAGGCGCGTTTTCGGGAGGAGCTGGCGGGAACCCGGGAGATCTCCGTCTCCGACCGGCGCGGCCCCTTCCCCGACTTCTCCCGCAGCCTCTACGCCTGGCACGACCTGGCGGTGCTGCAGGACCAGGGGCGGGTCCCGAACCCGTACCAGCTCCACATGAAGGCGCTGGACGAGCTCCTGGAGCGTGACCGGCAGCGCGAGAAGGACGGCTTCCCCCGCAAGATCAGGGTGGGGAGGCTGATCAAGCCGGGCAAAGGGGGGAAGGGGAAGATCGTCGTGGTCCCTTCAACCGAGGAGGAGAAGTTCCTGCACGATCCGACCGTCCGACCTCCCGGCGAGGGGGGCTCGACCGGCGGCAGCGGCAAGGGGGAGGAAGGCGAGGTCATCGGCGAGCAGAAGGTGCGCGAGACCGGCGAGGAGCCCGGGCAGGGGCCGGGGCAGGGTGAGGGCGAAGCCCACGAGATGGGGGCCTCGGCCTACGAACTAGGGCGGGTGCTCACCGAACAGTTCCAGCTCCCCAACCTGAAGGAAAAGGGGAAGAAGCGCTCCTTCACCCGGTACATCTACGACCTCACCGACCGAAACCGTGGCTCCGGCCAGGTACTGGACAAGAAGGCGACCCTCAGGAAGATCGTGGAAACCAACATCTCGCTTGGCAACCTCCCCGATCCCTCGGACATGGACCCGACCCGTTTCCTGATCTCGCCGCGGGACAAGGTGTACCGCATCTTCTCCCAAGAGAAGGATTACGAGCCGCAGGCCATGGTCTTCTTCCTGCGCGACTACTCCGGTTCCATGGCGGGGAAGGTGACCGAGCTGGTGGCGACCCAGCACGTGATGATCTACAGCTGGCTGTTGTACCAGTACGCCGGGCAGGTGGAGTCGCGCTTCATCCTGCACGACACCGAGGCTAAGGAAGTGCCGGACTTCGACACCTACTACAACTCCCGCGTCGCCGGCGGAACCGAGGTGGCGAGCGCCTACAAGCTGGTGAACGAGATCGTCGAGAAGGAGAACCTGGCGGCGGACTACAACATCTACGTCTTCCACGGCACCGACGGCGACGATTGGGATACCGGCGGCGACAAGTCCATTCCGGAGCTGGTCAAGATCCTCAGCTACGTGAGCCGCATGGGGGTCACCATCGCCGAGCACGCGGGGACGCAATGGACCGAGGTGGCCCGCTACCTGGAGAACTCAGGGCTTTTGCGTGACAAGCCGGACCTCTTGCGCATGGACATCATGCACGAGGACGCCGAGGAGGCCCGGGTGATCGAGGGGATCAAGAGGCTCATCTCGTAGAAGCAGATTAAGAGTAAGAGGTGAAGCAGATTAAGGCTGAGATCGAGATTTCGAGTCGTGTGATACAGCTGATGTGCGGGACCAGGGCCGATCTTCTTAATCTTAATCTTAATCTTGATCTGCTTTTTTGAGGCCATTATGGAACTGATCAACCAACATACCAAGGCGATCATGGAAGGGTGCAAGGAGCGGGCGCGCGCCGCCGGGCTTTCCTTCACCGACGAGAGCCTCGAGTACATCGTCACCAACCGTGACCTCATCGAGCTCTCCCCGAAAGTCATGATCCCCACCCTGTACGACTACTGGGTGCACGACGTCGAGGTGCTCCGGGGCAAGGGAGAGTACGAGCTCTACCCGCACAACCCCTACGAGACGGTGATCAACACCCGTCCCCCCATCTCGTTCTACAACGACAACAACCCCGACTGGCTCAACGTGATGATCTTCTACCACGTGCTGGGCCACATCGATTTCTTCCAGAACAACCTCTACTTCCGGCACACCTGGGAATACGACTTCACGGGCCAGGCGCTCTCGGACAAGCGGGTGATCGCGAAGCTCAGGGCGGAGAAGGGGCGCTGGGTGGACTACATCCTCGAGTTCGCCCGCTCCATCGACAACCTAGTGGCCTACCACGACGAGCTCTCGCCGCTGTTCATGGCGCCGGAGACTGCCACCTCCAGCCGCCTGGACTATTACTTCGACGTCTTCCTGCAGGTCGAGAAGAAGCTGCCGGTAGGGGAGTACCTGAAGGAGGTGGCGCGCTACAACGAGTCCGTCGCCCAGAACAAGGACGAGGGGGAGCGGATCTTCTTCGCGGAGGTGACCGCCAAGTATCCGGAAATGGAGGCGCACTTCGCCAAGAGCCAGAACGTGAAGCGGGTGGAGCGGCGCGACCTCATGAAGTTCCTGATCGAGAACTCGGAATTCCTGGCGCGCGACGAAAACCAGTGGATGCGCTCGGTGCTCGAGGTGGTGCGGAAGACCTCGATCTTCTTCCAGCCCCAGATCCGCACCAAGATCATGAACGAAGGATGGGCGAGCTACTGGCACGAGAAGCTCTTCCTGGTGGACGACCGCATCAAAGGGCACGAGGTCGATTTCGCCCGCGTCCATGCCGGCGTCACCTCCATGCCGCGGGTCGGCATGAACCCATATGCCCTGGGCATGCGGCTCATGTACCAGTTGAAGGAGAACGGCGACAAGGGTAAGACCGGCTACGAGTTCAACCGGCTCTCGGACCGGGAGGAGAGGAAGCGGTTCGACGCCGCTTCCGGCCAAGGGGACGAATACCTGTTCAAGATCAGGAGCAACTACTGCGACTACCTCTTCATCAAGGACTTCGTGGACCAGGACTTCACCGACCGCTACGACCTCTTCGTGACCGGTAAGCGGCTCGACCCGCAGCGCATGGTCTGGCAGTACTACGTCAAGAGCCGGGACGCCAACGACTACCGCGACATGGTGCTCGCCTCCCTGTACCATCCGCCGCACATCGAGATCGCACCTGAGCGCGGCGAGGAAGGGATGCTCTACCTGGTACACCACTTCGAGGGGAAACAGCTGGTCAGCGAGTATATCGCCAACACCATGGTCGGCATCGAGTACCTTTGGGGGGCGCCGGTGCAGCTGGAGACCAGCGAGGCGGCGATAGAGCAGTCACGAGGAGGCGCGGGGCGGGAAGGGATGGAAGAGCCGGAAATCACCTGGCAGCGGGTGGTCTACACCATGAAGGACAAGGTCCTCAGTCGGCAGATACTGTGACAGGCGGATAAGCTATGCCAGATCTAGAGACAGTCATAAGGCATTTGAGCCGCACCATCGTCGAACACAAGAGCGCCTCGCACATGTCGTTCGAGGAGTTCATGCAGCTCGTCACCGAGCAGCCGGAACGGATGATGCGCAACATCTTCCAGCTCTTCCACGACATGGTGAGAAGTTACGTCAGCGAGGGGAACGACGAGTATCCCGAAGATCCCGAGTCGATAAATTTCGTCCCCTACGACACCCGGAAGCTCTTCGTGCAGAACTCCGACCGCCCCTTCTTTGCCGACCGCTTGTTCGCCAACCGTTTCTTAAGCCACGTCGCGGACATGAAAAGCGGCGCGCGCCAGAACAAGATCTACATCTTCGAGGGGCCTCCCGGTTCCGGCAAGAGCACCTTCCTGAACAACGTGCTGATGAAGTTCGAGGAATACGCGAGCACCGAGGAGGGGAGAAGCTACGAGGTGGTCTGGCACCTGGACCGCCGCGTCCTGGGGACCTTCAAGGAGCACCAGGTCAACGCCTTCGTGGAGAAGCTCTCCCACCTGCTGGACGAGTACGAGCTGGAGAGCCACGACCACATAGACACCAGGGCGCTGCTGCGGGGGGGCGACGTGGTCGAGGTGCCCTGCCCGTCCCACGACAGCCCGCTGCTCATGAT
The DNA here is from genome assembly GCF_019063885.1 of Geomonas diazotrophica. Classification (NCBI taxonomy): domain Bacteria; kingdom Pseudomonadati; phylum Thermodesulfobacteriota; class Desulfuromonadia; order Geobacterales; family Geobacteraceae; genus Geomonas; species Geomonas diazotrophica. The sequence goes on from NZ_CP077684.1 coordinate 4,805,809, forward strand.
CGACAAGGCGCAGCGGCGCGCGTTCTTCGACGACCTGTTCCAGAACGATTCCTTCAAGTGGAAGCTTTTCACCGAGAAGGAGTACGACTGGGTCTTCCGCGACTCCCCCTGCACCATCTGCACCTCCATCTTCCAGGCACTCTCGGCGCGGCTCGACGACCCCACCGACATCTTCCGGATGATCAAGGTGCGCCCCTACCGCTTCAACCGCAGGCTGGGCGAGGGGATCACGGTCTTCAATCCCGGCGACAAGTCGATGAAGCAGAACATCCTCACCAACGACATGCTGCAGAGGAAGATCGACCTGCTCCTGGGCGACAGCAACGAGGTCAAGTACATCTTCTCCAACTTCGCCAAGACCAACAACGGCATCTACGCCCTGATGGACGTGAAGTCCCACAACGCCGAGCGGCTTCTGGAACTGCACAACATCATCAGCGAAGGGATCCACAAGGTGGAGGACATCGAGGAGAACGTGAGGAGCCTGTTCATCGCCCTCATGAACCCCGAGGACGAGCGGAGCATCGAGGGGGTGCAGTCCTTCTCGGACCGCATCGAGTTCATCAACATCCCCTACGTCATGGACCTGAACACCGAGGTGGAGATCTACCGCAACATCTTCGGCAAGCACATCGATTCGAGCTTCCTGCCGCGGGTGCTGCACAACTTCGCCCGGGTGATCATTTCGACCAGGATGAACGTGAAATCGGACGCGCTCCTGGAGTGGATCGGCGATCCGGAGAAGTACCGGCTCTACTGCGACGAGAACCTGCAGATCCTGAAGATGGAGATCTACACCGGGCACATCCCCGAGTGGCTCTCCGAGGACGACCGGAAGCGGCTCAACGCCAAGCGGAGGAAGAAGATCATCGCCGAGAGCGAGCACGAAGGGGATCACGGCTTCTCGGGGCGCGAATCCATCAAGATCTTCTCCGACTTCTACTCTGCCTACGCCCGGAAGGACAAGATGATCACCATGAACAGCCTGTCCACCTTCTTCACGCGCTGGCACAAGGAGCTGAAGGAGTCTATCCCGGACGGTTTCATGGAGTCCCTGGTGCACAACTACGACTACGTGGTGCTCCAGGAGGTGAAGGAGGCGCTCTACTACTACAACGAGGCCCAGATCGAGCGGGACATCCTGCACTACATGTTCGCCGTTAACTTCGAGCTCGGCGCCGTCGAGGTTTGCCGGTTCACGGGGGAAAAGCTGGAGATTACCGAGGAGTTTCTGGCGGGGATCGAGCGGCGCCTGCTGGGTGCCAAGGTGGAGGATGAGGCGCGGTTCGCATTCAGGCAGGAGACCCAGCACGAGTACACCGGCAGGACGTTGACCCAGGAGATCATGGTGGAGGGGAAACGGGCGCAGGATACGGCGTTGTTCCAGTCGCTGCATGACCGCTACGTCTTCAACCTGAAGGAGAAGGTGCTTGAGCCGTTCCTGGAGAACGCCAACTTCCGCCGCGCCATCAAGGACTTCGACACCGAGGCCTTCAAGACCTACGACAAGCGGATCAGGGACGACGTGACCTTCCTGATCAACAACCTGAGCTCCGAGAAGTTCAAGTACACCAAGCAGTGCGCCAAGGAAATCTGCGTCTACGTCATCGACAACGACCTCGCCCGCAAATTCCACGTCTAAACAGACAGGGATGAAGGGGATAAAGGGGATAGCCGAATAAACGGGCTTTCATCCCTTTCATCCCCTTCATCCCTGTTCGCATTTACGCCGCGACCTTGAACTGGTTCACCATGTTTTGCAGCGACCGCGCCGAGTTGGCGAGATCCTCCGCCGCCCGGGCGGATTCCTGCGCGCCCCCGGCCGTTTCCTGCACCACCCCGATGATCTGACGCATGCTTTCGGAGATGTTGGTGGTGGTCGCGGACTGCTGTTCGGCCGCGGTGGCGACCTGCGAGACGTACTCCAAGAGCGGGGTGATATGTTCCTTGATGGTCCCGATGGCGTGGCTGGAATGCTGTACGTCATCGGTGCCGCTTCTGACACTGGTTGCGCTGCGCTCCATCAGCGCCACCACGTTTTTCACATCCCCTTGCAACGACGCGATTATCGACTGAACTTCGCGGGTGGACGAGGTGGTGCGTTCCGCCAACCTCCTGACCTCGTCGGCGACCACCGCGAAGCCGCGTCCCTGTTCGCCGGCCCGCGCGGCCTCGATGGCGGCATTGAGCGCCAGGAGGTTGGTCTGGTCGGCGATGTCCTCGATGGCGACCACGATGTTTCCGATCTTGTCCGAGTTGGCGCCCAGGGCCTTGACTGCGTCGACCGTGCCCGACACCATCTGCTCGATCTCTCCCATCACCGACGTCATGCGCGTGATGGTCTCTTCCCCCTTGCTGGTCGCGGTGCTGGTGCTTCCCGCCCGGTCGGCCATCTTTTGGCAGCTGAGCGCGATGTCGCTGCTGACGCCGGCCATCTCTCCGACGGCGCTGGAGACGGAGCTGGACTGCTGCGAAGCGTGCACCGTCCCCTCCGCCATCCTGAGCGAGGTATTGCTCAGTTGGCTGGATGCGCTGGCGAGTTCGTCTGCGGTCTGCTGGATCCCCTGGATCATCCCCCGCATGGACGCCTGCAGTTTCTGCAAGGCCCTTAGCATGTCGCTGATCTCGTTGCGGCGGTTGACCACGATCTCTTCGCTCAGGTCCCCCTGCGCCATGGTCTCCAGGTATCTCATGGTCCGCACCAGCGGCGTCCTGATGGACCAGATGTTGATCGCGCCGAAGATCCCGCCCATGATTATGAAGAGGGCGAGCGATCCGTACTTTATCAGCAGGGAGTCCGCTTGGGCGGCAACCGCGGTGGCGATCAGGCAGAAGCTGTAACAGACGCACAGCAGGCCGAGCCTGAACCTGATGGTGAGGTTGAGGTAAAAGTTCAAGATTTCCTTCATGTTCTTCTCCTTGCCGGTGCCGCGGTCAACTGTCTCTGTCGAACAACGTTCCACTCCCGCAGGAGACTTATCGGGAAAAGTGGTCTGTACTTGAGATATGCTGTAAACAAAAAGCGATGAATTTAAGAAAAATAATGTGATGCTGAGGCAGTGCGAAGAGCCGACAAGGTCCCCTTTAAAGAGGGCTGTGCCAGATACGCAAAAAAAGTGGCCGCTTTCGTAGAACATGATAAGCTATGTTCCCGCTTCTTCCCAAGCCAGGAGGTGCCACGGATGAGAGACACGCTTTGCCGGATGATGATGCGGTTCGTGCGCGAGGAACCGGGCAACCGTTTTCCGGAGGAGGGCTCGCCTTACTTCGCAGAGCCGTTGATCGGTTTTGCGGCGGCGGATGATCCGCTTTTCGCGCAGTACAAGACGGTGATCGGACCCTTCCATCTCACGCCGGCGGAACTGGCGCTGGAAGAAAGCCCACCCTGGCGCCCTGCCACCGTGATCTGCTGGGCGCTGCCCATCTCCGAAGAGACCCGCCGCAGCAATCGCTCCGAGACGACCTATCCTTCCCGCGCCTGGGCCCTGACCAGGGAGCACGGCGAAGCCTTCAACGCGGCGCTGCGCCGGCAGGTCGTGCAGTTGCTGGTCGATGCCGGATACCGTGCCTTGGCTCCGCAACTGCACCCGGCCTGGCGGGAGTACCGGGACAGCCCGGTCGGCATCGCTTCCTCCTGGTCGGAGCGTCATGCCGCCTATGCGGCGGGGCTCGGAACCTTCAGCCTCAACGATGCCCTCATCACCCCGGCCGGGATCGCCCACCGTCTCGGCAGCGTCATCACCGATGCCCATTTGGAACCCACTGCGCGCACCAGCACCGATCACAGGTCCAACTGCCTCTGGTACCGGGAGGGGAGTTGCGGGGCCTGCATCGGCCGCTGTCCGGTGGGAGCGCTGTCCCGGGACGGGCACGACAAGCGCCTCTGTCGCGAGCATGTCTACGCGACGGTCCCCGGGGCGGTCGGGGAGAAATTCGGGGTCACCAGTACCGGCTGCGGACTGTGTCAGACGAAGGTCCCCTGCGAGGACAGGGTGCCGGCGGGTAAGTTTTCCCCTTTGGCGGTGAGGCAACCTGGAGCAGGGGGCGAGTGAGGCTGACAACCAAGGCCGTTGTGGGGTTCCGAGCGCGGAACGGTGGCTGCCGGTTGATGGCTGTGTCGGGTGTCGATGCTGCTAGGCAGCGTGGCTGTTGATCAAAAAGGAAAGGGCACCCCCACTTCGGGAGGTGCCCTTTTTACTGTGAGGCTTGCCGGTAAATTACTTCTTCTTGCCGTTTACCTTGGCGGCGAGGGCCATCTGCATCGCCTCGCCCATCTTGGTCGGGCTGGACGCGACCGTTACGCCGCACTCGGTGAGGGTGCGGATCTTGTCCTCCGCCTTCCCCTTGCCCCCGGTGATGATGGCGCCGGCGTGCCCCATCCTCTTGCCCGGCGGTGCGGTGACCCCGGCGATGAAGGCCGCCACCGGCTTTTTCATGTGTTCCTGGATCCAGTGCGCCGCGTCCTCCTCGGCGGCCCCGCCGATCTCGCCGATCATGAAGACCCCTTCCGTGCCCGGATCCTCGTTGAAGAGCTTGAGCACGTCGATGAAGTTCATGCCGATGATCGGGTCGCCCCCGATCCCCACGCAGGTCGACTGCCCGAGCCCCATGTCGGTGAGCTGCTTCACCGCCTCGTAGGTGAGTGTGCCGGAGCGCGAGACGACGCCGATCTTGCCGGGCTTGTGTATGTGGCCGGGCATGATGCCGATCTTGCACTCGCCCGGCGTGATCACGCCCGGGCAGTTGGGGCCGACCAGCCGCATCTTGCTCTGCTTCAACACCGCCTTCACCGGGACCATGTCGCGCACCGGAATCCCCTCGGTGATGCAGACGGCGAGCTCGAGCCCGGCCGCCGCCGACTCGAGGATGGCGTCAGCCGCCCCCGGCGGAGGAACGAAGATCATGGAGACGTTGGCGTTGGTGTACTTCACCGCCTCGGCCACCGTGTTGAACACCGGTATCCCTTCGATGTGGATGCCCCCCTTGCCGGGCGTCACGCCGGCGACGATGTTGCTGCCGTACTCGCGGCACTGCTGGGTGTGGAACAGGCCGCTGCGGCCGGTGATCCCCTGGACCACTATCCTGGAAGAGTTGTTGATCAATATGGACATATGACAAATCTCCTGTTTGAGTCCCCTCCGCCCCGGCGGGAGAGGGTCAGGGGGGGAGTGCTATCCCAGCATCCCCACGATCTTCGAGGCCGCGTCTCCCAGGTTGTCGCTGCACTGAACGTTCAGGCCGCTCTCGGTGAGGAGGCGTTTTCCTTCCTCGACCTGGCTGCCGTCCATGCGCACCACGATGGGGAGGGTGCAGTTCACCTCGCTGGCCGCCTCGATGATGCCGTGGGCGATCACGTCGCAGCGCATGATGCCGCCGAAGATGTTGACGAAGATCCCCTTCACGTCCGCGTCCTGCAGGATGATCTTGAAAGCCTCGGCCACCTTTTCACGGGTGGCGCCGCCCCCAACGTCCAGGAAGTTGGCAGGTTCCCCCCCGTACTCCTTCAAGACGTCCAGGGTCGCCATGGCGAGGCCCGCGCCGTTCACCAGGCATCCGATGGAGCCGGAGAGCTTGATGTAGGCGAGGTCGTACTTGCCGGCGTTGATCTCCAGCGGGTCGAGCTGGGAGTAGTCCATCATGTCCGGGTACTCCCGGTGCCTAAAGATGGCGTTGTCGTCGAAGGTGATCTTCGCGTCCATGGCCATGAGCCACCCCGCCCTGGTCACCACGAGCGGGTTGATCTCCACCAGGGCGCAGTCCTTCTCCAGGCAGACCCGGTACAGATTCTGGATCAGGTTGACGCAGTCCTCGCAGACGCTCCCGGAGAGGCCGAGCTGCAGGGCGATCTGCCGGGCCTGGTACGATCTGAGCCCCAGGAAAGGGTCGATGGTCAGGGTGTGGATCTTCTCCGGGGTCTTTGACGCGACCTCCTCGATCTCCATTCCCCCCTCGGCGGATGCGATGAGGACATAGCGCGAGGCGCTCCGGTCCAGGGTGATGGAGAGGTAGAATTCCCGGGCGATCTCGACCGCCTCCTCCACCAGGATGCGCCGGACTCTGAGCCCCTCCGGGCCGGTCTGCGGCGTCACCAGGGTCTTGCCGAACAGTTCCTTGGCGTACTCCTGGGCCTGTTCCGGGTGGTGCACGAGCTTGACGCCCCCCGCCTTGCCGCGTCCGCCGGCGTAGATCTGCGCCTTGACCACGCAGCGTCCTCCCATCTCCTTGGCCGCCCGCTCCACCTGGTCCGCGGTGAGCGCTACGCGGCCCCGAGGGATGGGGATGCCGAACGAATTCAGTATCTCCTTGGCCTGATACTCATGAATGTTCATCCTGATCTCCTATGGTGCAGCTTTGGAATTAACCGGATGCAGCCTGTTTCTCAGAGGTAAGATCTCAATATCGTAGGGGTGTGGCCGGGGCGGCAATCGTCGTGCCCCAGGTTCTCTTCGGCATTGCGGGGTGAAAATTCAAATTAAGACTAAATACTATCACAATTAAAAAAAAGAGAAGCCCGCGGGGGCTTCTCTTCGGATCTTTCCTTTGCCTGGTTTTCCTGCCGCTACCTGGTCTGCAATCTGCGGCGCACCACGAGGTTGTCGGCCCCCTTGCTGCACTGCAGGTCGACATCGGAAAACGCGGTGAAATTGCCGCCGGGGTTCTTGCGGGCGGCCCGTGCCTGGCGCTCCAGGGCGATCTTCCTGCATTTTTCCAGAACCGCCTGGATGTCGTCCCCGGTCACGTCGGCGACCTCGAAGCGGTGCTTGCGTGCGACGATCCCTTCCCCCTGGGTGCTGACGATGTTACCCCGACAGATGAGCTCTTCCGCGCCGGCCGTTCCGGAAAGTAACAGCAGCAAGGACATCAGGATCGTTGTTTTCATGACGGCTCCGTTGTAGATGGGTCACTCCTCGCCGGCATGGTTGCCGCGCCTGCCCAAGGCCCTGAGTTCCCGGCGGGACAGCCTGCCCGACGGCCGGGTTGCGCTTTGAGCGGGGGGAGCGGGCTCTACCACCGGCGCGGCCGGGGAGGGAGCGGCGACCGGGGGCACGGCCGGAGCTGCCGGCTGTGCCGCCGATGCCGGTGGCGGCGACGTCTGTGGCGGCGACGCAGGCTGCCCCGTCGGGGCCTGCTGCACCAAAAGCGGCGGGGCGTTCGGTGCGGGTGGCGCGCCTGGCGCCGGCGCAGACGGTGTTGCCGGTTGTGCCGTCGCCAGCCCTCCCAGCTTGCCGGTGGCCACGTCGAGCACCCGGGCCTTTTTCAGGTAGCGCGCGGGAATCTCGTGCAGACTGTTGGTGTAGAACCTGGTTCCGCTGTTGTCTTTCCAGGTGTAGATGTCGGCAAACGCCGTCGTCGCACACGCAAATACCATCAGAACTACGGCAAGACCCTTCATTTCTCCTCCCAAGCAATGCAGGCAACGTCACCTATTATTCAGGATAACCACTCCGGCTTCAAGCCAAAAGGTGAAGATACTTTTCGGCAGGTGCGCCGGTTTCTCAAGTAGGAGGCGGTCATGCAATATTCTGCACGCTATGTTATCCTAAGGGCTGTGCAACAGGGCATGTTTCAACAACCTACAGGAGATGCGCCATGAAGTATGGAAGATTGTTTCTGGGTTTTCTGTTCTTTGTCGCGGCGGCAGTAGGTATCGACGCTGACGCCGCTTCCCGTATCAAGGTCTATTCGGCTGAAAAAGGGAGCTACGTAATGTCAGACGAGGTAGTGAAGACAAACGCGGAATGGAAGAAGATACTCACGCCGGAGCAGTACCATATCCTGCGGGAGAAGGGGACCGAGCGCGCCTTTACCGGCAAGTACGCCGCGACCCATGACCACGGTATCTACCGGTGCGCCGGGTGCGGCTTGGACCTCTTCCGGTCCGAGGACAAGTTCGAGTCCGGAACGGGGTGGCCCAGCTTCACCCAGCCCATAGCCAAGGAAAACGTGAAGACCGAGACGGACCGCAGCTTCTTCAGCACGCGGACCGAGGTGCTGTGCCGTCGCTGCGGGGGGCACCTGGGGCACGTGTTCAACGACGGTCCCAAGCCGACCGGGCTGCGCTACTGCATGAACTCCGCGGCGCTGCAGTTCGTGGCGACGAAGTAGGAGGGGGCAAAGGCACGGAGCGTCAAAGCGAAAGGCTCTAACGCAAAGGCGCAAAGGCGCAATGGCGCAGAGGCGCAGAGGCGCACAGGCGCAAAGACCCCGTAATGCAGGGGGTAAACCAACAGCTTACCTTGGCGTCTTGGCGCCTCTGCGTCTTCGCGTTAAGGTTTTAAGGTTCAAGGGGGGCTTTCCATGAAAGCACTTACCGTAGTAGCGATTGCCTTTACGTTCATCCTCGCGGCGGCAGGCTCCCTGCCGGCCGCGCAACTGCAGAAGGCCACCTTTGCCGGAGGCTGCTTCTGGTGCATGGAGCATCCCTTCGACGAGTTGCCGGGCGTGGTTTCGGTGACTTCCGGCTATACCGGCGGACAGGTGAAGAACCCGACCTACGAACAGGTCTCCGCAGGGGGCACCGGCCACGCGGAATCGGTGCAGGTGGTTTACGATCCGGCCAAGATCAGTTACGAGAAGCTGCTCAACCGTTACTGGCACAACATCGACCCGACCGTGAAGGATCGCCAGTTTTGCGACATCGGGCACCAGTACAGGAGCGCGATCTTCTATCACAACGAGGAGCAGCGCCGCCTGGCCCTGCAGTCCAAACAGGCACTCGAGAAGAGCAGGCAGTTGAAGGCGCCGATCCAGACGGAGATCGTCGCGGCGACCGAGTTCTACCCGGCGGAAGAATATCACCAGCATTACTACAAGAAGAACCCGCTGCGGTATTCTTACTACCGCTTGAGCTGCGGCCGGGATCACCGGCTGAAGGAACTCTGGGGGGGCCAGGCCGGGAAGTGAGATCGGAGCGTCTGAGAAAGGTTTAAACGTCGCACAGAGAACTCGGGGTTTGCCGGGGGATGCCATGAAGAACCGAGAGATAGCCCGCATGTTCGAGGAGATCGCCGACATCATGGAGATCCGGCAGGACAACATCTTCAAGATCAGGGCCTACCGGCGGGCGGCACTCAACCTTGAAGGGCTGAACCGCGACCTGGCCCAGATGTCGCACAAGGAACTCCTGGAGATACCGGGGGTGGGGGCGGACCTGGCCACACGCATCGAGGAATACCTGCAAAGCGGCACAATGGCCTACCATGAGCAGCTGAAAAAGGAGGTGCCGGCCGGCGTTTTCACCCTGCTTGCCGTGCCCGACCTGGGGCCGAAGACCGCGAAGGCGATTTACGAGGCGCTGCAGATCACGAGCCTGGAGGAGCTGGAGCAGGCGGCACGTGAACATCGCCTGATCGGGATAAAGGGGATCCAGCAGAAGACCGAGGAGAACATCCTCAAGGGGATCCAGGCGGTGAAGCGGGGGCGCGAGCGGCAACCGCTGGGACGGATGCTGCCGGCGGCGGAAGAGCTGGTGGCGGCGTTGCAACAGAAGGCGCCGCTGGACCGGGTCGAAATTGCAGGAAGCATCAGGCGCCGCCGCGACAGCATCAAGGATATCGACATCGTGGCGACCTCGCCTGAGCCCGCGAGCGTCATGGAGGCCTTCCTGAACCTGCCCCAGGTGCACGACGTGATCATGCGCGGCCCGACCCGGGCGAGTGTGACCATCCGGGAAGGGGTGCAGGTGGATCTGCGCGTGGTGGAGCCGGTCTCCTACGGCGCCGCGCTTGCCTACCTGACCGGGAGCCAGGCGCACAACGTCCGGCTGCGGGAGATGGCGCAGAAGCGGGGGCTGAAGATCAACGAGTACGGCATCTTCCGAGAGGAGGACAACGTGCGCCTTGGTGGCGAGAACGAGGAGGATGTCTACCGCCTGCTCGATCTTCCCTTCGTACCGCCGGTGCTGCGCGAAGACCGCGGCGAGCTCGAGGCGGCACAGGCGGGTAAACTGCCGCAGTTGGTGACCCGGGAGGAGATCAAGGGGGACCTGCACGTCCATTCCCGCTGGAGCGACGGCGCCCACGGCATAACGGAGCTGGCGGAGACGGCCCGGCTGCGGGGTCTTTCTTACATCGCGGTCACCGATCATTCGCAGGGGCTCGCTGTGGCGCGGGGCCTCACGGTGGAGCGGCTTAAGGAGCAGCAGGCGGAGATCCGGGCGCTGAACCGCGAACTGAAGGGGTTCCGGGTGCTCCACGGTACCGAAATGGACATCCACGGCGACGGCACCCTCGATTTTCCGGACGAGGTGCTCGAGGAACTCGACGTGGTGGTGGCGTCGATTCACTCCGGTTTCAACAACTCGAAGGAAGTGATGACCGCGCGCATCGTGGCCGCCATGAGAAACCCGTACGTCCACATCATCGCCCATCCCACCGGTCGCATAATCGGCGAGAGGGAGGGGTACCAGCTGGAAATGGAAGAGGTGCTGCAGGTGGCCAGGGAAACGGGGACGGCGCTGGAGATCAACGCCTACCCGCTGCGGCTCGACCTGGAGGACCGTTACGTGCGCCGCGCCAAGGAGCTGGGGGTGAAGATCGCCATCAACACGGACACCCACGCAAAGCTGCAGTTCGAGACCCTCCCCTGGGGGATCTCCGTCGCCCAGCGCGGCTGGCTGGAGCGGGAGGACGTGCTGAACACGCTCGAGGCGGATGAGCTGTTGAAGTTGTTGAAAAGGAAGAAACGCAACACCCGTAGGGGCGAATAATTATTCGCCCGAGGCCGTGCCATCATTTTCTATGAGGAAAGGAACCCCAACATGCCCAACTACTGGCTCTTCAAGAGTGAGCCGTCAAGCTTCTCGCTCGACGACCTGAAAAGCCGTCCCGCCGCCACCGAGCATTGGGACGGCGTCCGCAACTTCCAGGCCCGCAACTTCCTGCGTGACCAGATCCAGGTCGGCGACCAGGTGCTCTTCTACCACAGCAACATCGCCGAGCCCGGTGTAGTGGGGATCGCAGAGGTGGTCCGGGCCGGCTACCCCGACTTCACCGCGTTCGACCCCGACAGCAAATACTTCGATCCCAAGAGCACGCCGGAGAAGCCGACCTGGTACATGGTCGACGTGCGTTTCGTGCGCGAGTTGCCGCGGCCGGTGACCCTCGCCGAGCTGAAGACCGTCCCCGAGCTCTCCGGGATGGCACTTTTGAACCGCAGCCGCCTCTCGGTCCAGCCGGTGCGCAGGGAAGAGTGGGACCGGATCATGAAGCTGGCAGGGGTGCCACATTGAGGTTTCGCCTCTTCTTTGATTGAAATTGAACGTTTTGACGTTGAAAGTTGAACGTTGAACGGGAATTAAGGATTGCCATGACATCGATAAAAAAACGCTCGAAGAAGGTAGGCTTGGCCCCCGGGACGCTGATCCACATGGGTCGCGACAAGGGGGGAGCCACCAAGGTCGACCTGGTGCGGTACGACGAGACCCACCTGGAAAAGCGCCCGGTCACCTCGCTGGATGAGTGCCTGATCGAGAAGGGCGCTGCCGGTGTGACCTGGATCAACGTGGAGGGACTCGCGGACCTCGAGGTGCTGCGGCACTTCGGGAGCTGCTACGGCATCCACCCGCTGGTACTGGAGGACATCCTGGCCACGGACCAGCGCCCCAAGGCCGCCGACTACGGGGAATACCTCTACGTGGTGCTGAAGATGATCGGGCTCGACGAGGGGGGGGGAGAGATCAAGAGCGAGCAGGTGAGCCTGGTGCTCGGGCAGAACTACCTGATAACCTTCCAGGAGGGGCTGGAAGGGGATGTGTTCGAACAGGTGCGCGCCCGCTTGGGCAACGAGAAGGCGCGGCTGCGGGCGATGGGGCCGGATTTCCTGCTGCACGCCCTTTTGGACGTGATCGTGGACCACTACTTCCTGGTGGTGGAGAAGCTGGCGGACCGCATCGAGGACGTCGAGGACGAGCTGGTCGACAACCCGACCACTGCGACGGTCCAGGCGATCTACCGGCTCAAGCGCCAACTGCTCTTCCTGCACAAGATCTTCTGGCCGCTGCGCGAGGTGGTGAGCAGCCTGCAGCGCCGCGATTCACCGCTGGTCCGCGACACAACGGTCATCTACCTGCGCGACCTCTACGACCATATCGTCCAGGTGCTCGACACCCTGGAGACGTTGCGCGAGATGCTCTCGGGGATGCTCGACATCTACCTTTCCAGCGTCTCCAACCGGCTCAACGAGGTGATGAAGGTTCTGACCATCATCGCGACCATCTTCATGCCGCTTTCCTTCGTGGTGGGGTGGTACGGCATGAACTTCAAGCAGATGCCGGAGCTGGAATGGCCCTACGGCTACCCGGCCGTGTTCGCCCTCTGCCTCGTGCTCGCCGGCGGGATGCTGGTTTATTTCAAAAACAAACGGTGGCTGTGAGGCGGCGCTGCGGGCGGAACCCACCCCGGAGTAGTGGCGGAAGGCTTCCTCCAGATTCTCCCTCAGGTCCGGCTCGCTCCACGGTTTGTACATGACCTTGTAGATCGCCCCAAGGTTTACCGCATTGGTGACCGCGTCGATGTCGGCGTAGCCCGAAAGCATGATGCGCACCGTCTCCGGATAGAGCTCCTTCACTCGCCCCAGGAACTCGGCCCCGTTCATCCCCGGCATCCTGAAATCGGAGATGACCACCGCCACGCGGTTCAGCGCGAGCAGGGCGAAGGCCTCGTCGGCGCCCGACGCCGACAGCACGTTGTACCCCTCCACGAAAAGCATCCGCTGCAGCGCGTTCAGCACCCCCTCATCGTCGTCCACGACCAGCACCGTCTTGTCCGGGTATCCCGCCGCGTGCGAGGGGACGGCAATGGGTTGTCCCTGCAGCAGCCTCATGAACTCCCCGGCGGCAACGGGCCTGCTCACGAAGTATCCCTGGATCTCGTCGCACCCCTGGTCGTGCAGGTAGTTCAACTGCCCCTGCGTCTCCACCCCTTCCGCGATCACCTTCAGGTGGAGGGAGTGCGCCATGGCGATGACCGCCTTGGCGATGGCCGCGTTGTTGGGATCGGTGGTGATGTCGATGACGAAGGACTTGTCGATCTTCAGCTTGTCGAAGGGGAAGCGCTTGAGGTAGGCGAGGCTCGAGTAGCCGGTGCCGAAATCGTCCATCGCCAGCGATGCCCCCATCCGCTTCAGCTCGTTCAGCACGGAAGCGACCCGCGTCGCGTCCTGCATGACCATGCTCTCGGTGATCTCCAGCTCCAGAAGGTGCGGGGGGAGGCCGGTTTCGGCCAGCGCCTCCGCTATCACCGCCGTGATGTCCTGCTGCCGGAACTGCCGCGGGGAGAGGTTGACCGCGACGGAGAGCGCGGGGAAGCCGGCGTCGTACCATGCCTTGTTCTGGGCGCAGGCGGTCCTAAGCACCCAGGTGCCGATGGGAATGATCAGCCCGTTCTCTTCCGCAAGCGGAATGAACGCGTCGGGGGGGACGCTGCCCAACTCGGGGCTGTCCCAGCGCAAAAGGGCCTCCATCCCGACGATCTGCCCCGATGGCAGGCTCACCTTTGGCTGGTAGTGGAGCACGAATTCCCCGCGGTCCAGGGCCCGGCGCAGGTGGTTCTCCAGGGTGATCCGCGCCAGGGAGCGCTCGTTCATCTGGGCGGTGTAGAAACGAAACGAGTGCCTCCCGGTTTCCTTGGCCCGGTACATGGCGGCCTCGGCGTTTCCGAGCAGAGTCTGCATCTCGTCGCCGTCCCGGGGATAGATGCTGATGCCGATGCCGGCCGTTACCGTCAGCTCCTGCCCCTTCAGGTTGAGGGGACGGGCGATCGCCTCCTGAAGTTTGACGGCGATTACCGCGGCGCTGTCCGAGACGCCACGGTCGGCGATCAGCACCACGAACTCGTCGCCGCTGTAGCGCGCGACGGTGTCTTCCGCCCTGACGCACCCGGCCAGGCGCTCGGCGACCAGCCGCAGCACGGTGTCTCCCGCCTCCTGTCCCAGCGTGTCGTTCACCAGCTGGAAACCGTCCAGGTCGAGCATGAAGAGGGCGACCTCGTGACGGCGGCGACGGGACATGAGCAGGGCCTGCTTCATGCGGTCCGCAAGCAGGTTCCGGTTCACCAGCCCGGTCAGGGAGTCGTAGTTGGCCTGGTACTCGAGCTGTTCCTCGTAGCGCTTGCGCTGGGTGATGTCCTCCAGGGACTCGATCACCGCCAGGAGCTTGCCGCTGCCGCTCTGGATGGGGGCGGCCTCGAACATGATGTAGCGCTCCTGGCCGTTCAGGTTTTGGTACCACCCCTCGGCGTGCAGCCCCTCGGGGATCAGCACGGACTGCCTGACCGAGCTGTACCCTCCCCGCGCGCGTTCCAGGTCCCCCGAAATGACCACCTCGGCAAGCACCGGGTGTTCCTCCGGGTAGAAAGCCTGCCAGGCCCGGTCCGTCCCCACCATCTCCCTCGCGCTCCTGCCGGTCAGTTCCTCGCAGGCGCGGTTCCAGATCAACACCCGGCGCTCGGGATCCAGGACGAAGATGGGCACGGCGCTTTGCTGCAGCAGGCTCCCCAGGAACTCCTGCTGCTCCTGGGCCGCGGCGAGCGCCTGTTTCAGCTGTCGGATGTCGTGGACTATGGCGATGAACCTGCGCCCTTTCTGCCGCGCCAGCCTCCCCAGCGAAACCTCCACGGGGAAGACCGTGCCGTCGCGATGCCGGCCGCAGCTCTGGTTGGCGGCGTACAGCGCCTGCCCCGGGGGGGCTGGCGCGCCGGCCGCGCCGGGGAGCCAGCGGGCGACCTCAGGCAGGATGAGGCCGATATGTTCCCCCTCCATGTGGTGCGGGGGGTAGCCGAAGATGGACTCGGCGGCGGGATTCAACGAGTCGATGGTCCCGTCGCAATCGAAGGTGATCACAGCGTCGGTGATCGACCGCAGCACCGCGTCGGCCTTGGCGGATGCCTGGAGGGCGATCCCCCGCAGCGGACGCACGACGAGCCACCACACCGCGGGGGCACTCAGGGCGGTCAAAAGCAGAGCATCGGTGAGCGTGGCGGCCAGGCCCTGCAGTCCCGGGAACACGCGGGAGAGCAGGGCCATCACCCCGGCTTCGGTGCCGAAGGTAACCAGGAGGAGCAGGCCGAAAACGGCCAGGGGCTTGGCTGCCAGTTGGGACTGCTGGACGTAGTACTTCATGGGTTTTCCAATCCGTTACGCTAAAAGGCCAAGGAGGGTGCGGGCGTCTGCCTCCTATCTTGTCGGAAATCCATGAGGTTACTTGAGGGGAAACTGCGTGGGAACGCGTGGTTTTCGCGGGGCGCCTCCGGGGGCGGCTGAGCGCCGTCCCCGGAGGTGGGTAGGATTACAGGCTTTTGGCCGCCAGCTCGTATACGTCCCTCGCCAGGCCGGGCTCGGCCAGGATGCGCTCCAGCTCCTTTTTCATGAGCCCCTGCCGGTTGGGGTCGAAGCGCCGCCAGCGGCTGAAGGGGGTGAGCATGCGCGCGGCGATTTGCGGGTTGATGCCGTTAAGACGCAGGATCTGGTCGCCCAGGAAGCGGTACCCCCTGCCGCTGGCATCGTGGAAGCGGACCTGGTTCCCCTGGCTGAAGGCGCCCACCAGCGAGCGGACCCGGTTCGGGTTGCGCAGGTCGAAGTCGGGGTGCTCCAAAAGCGCCAGCACCCGGTCCATGGTGTCGGGCAGACGCGAGATGGCCTGGTGGGTGAACCACTTGTCGATGACGCCGCGGTCGCCGCGCCAGCGCTCGTAGAACGAGGCGAGCGCCTCCTCGCGCTCGGGGCAGGCGCAGCTCGCCAGCGGAGCCAGGGCTCCCAGGCTGTCGGTCATGTTGTCGGCGCTTTTGAACTGGGCCATGCAGGCGTCGATCGCCTCCTGCCCCCCCGCCGCCATCAGGTAGGAAAGGCAGAGGTTTTTCAGCCTGCGGCAGCCGGCGAGACCGTCGTCGGGGCGGTAGGGCGCCCGGGCGGCGCAACCCTCCCGCGCGGCCGTGAGCTCCGCAGTCAGCCGCTCGCCTACCGTGGCCCGCACCAGCTCGCGGGCCTGGTAGATGGCGTCGGGGTCGATCACCTGCATCTGCTCGGCGAGATAGCTCTCGGTCGGCAGGGTGAGCGCCTCGGCCAGGAAGGCGCGGTCCTGGCGGTCGTCGCAGAGAAGCCTTCTGAAGGAGTCGATGAAGCTCTCCTTCACCCGCGCCTCGCGCCCGGACTGGATGTCGGCGATGAGACCCAAGATCAGCTTCACCGCCTGGACCTGTCCCGCCTCCCATCGAACGAAGGGATCGCTGTCGCTGGTCATCAGGAGGTCCAGGTCCTCGTCGCTGTAGGGGTACTCGAGCTTCACCGGCGCGCTGAAGTTGCGCAGCAGCGACGGCACGGGACGCTCTCCGAGTCCCGTGAAGGTGAACGTTTCCGTCTCCTGCCTCAGCTCGAGGACCCGCGAGGTCCCCGCCGGCTCCGTCTCCCCGGCCAACTGCAGCGGCAGCTCGTTCCCCTCCCGGTCCAGCAGTCCCATGACGAGCGGGATGTGGAAGGGCTTCTTTTCCGGCTGACCCGGAGTCGAGGGGCAGCTCTGGGCCACGGTCAGGGTGTAGCTGCCGTCTTCGGCCCGGTAATCGTCGCGTACCGTGAGGAGCGGGGTCCCGGCCTGGTCGTACCAGAGCATGAACTGGGACAGGTCGCGCCTCCCGGCGTCGGCCATGGCCTGCACGAACTCGTCGACCCGCACCGCCTGCCCGTCGTGGCGCTCGAAGTAGAGGTCCATGCCGGCGCGGAATGCCTCGCGTCCCAAGAGGGTCTGCAGCATCCGGATCACCTCGCCCCCCTTGTGATACACGGTCATGCTGTAGAAGTTGTTGATCTCCACGTACGACTCGGGGCGCACCGGGTGGGCCAGGGGACTGGCATCCTCGGGAAACTGCGCGCTGCGCAGGCTCTTCACGTCCGCGATGCGCTTCACCGGGCGCGACTGCATGTCCGCGGAAAATTCCTGGTCGCGGAAGATGGTGAGTCCCTCCTTCAGGGAAAGCTGGAACCAGTCGCGGCAGGTGATCCTGTTGCCGGTCCAGTTGTGGAAGTACTCGTGGCCGATCACCTCTTCGATGGCCTGGTAGTCGTCGTCGGTGGCGCTTTCCGGGCTCGCCAGCACGTAGCGGGAGTTGAAGACGTTTAGCCCCTTGTTCTCCATCGCCCCCATGTTGAAGTCGTCGACGGCCACCACCATGTAGGTGTCCAGGTCGTACTCGCGGCCGAACTGCTCCTCGTCCCAGCGCATGGCGCGCATGAGCGACCTGAGGGCGTGCTCGCACTTGTCCTTGTTCCGTTCCTCGACGTAGATCTCGAGCCGCACCTGCCGGCCGCTCATGGTGGTGAAGCTGTCGGCGATGTGGACCAGCTCCCCGGCGACCACCGCGAAGAGGTAGCTCGGTTTCTTGAAGGGATCGTGCCAGACCGCGAAGTGGCGCCCGTCGGGGAGGTCGCCTTTCTCCACCAGGTTGCCGTTGGCCAGAAGCACCGGGCAACTCGCCTTATCGGCCCGCAGGGTCACGGTGTAGACCGCCATGACGTCGGGGCGGTCGGTGAAGTAGGTGATGCGTCTGAACCCCTCGGCCTCGCACTGGGTGCAGAGCATGGGGCCCGAGGCGTACAGGCCGGAGAGGGCGCTGTTCTCCTTGGGACTGATCCGGGTCTCCACCTCGAGGAGGAACTGCTCGGGAGGGTCGGGGAGCGCCAGGGAGGTCCCGTCGACCCGGTAGGCGCCCTGTTCCAGCTCGACCCCGTCCAGCTTGAGCGACAGCAGGGTGAGTTCCTCGCCGTCCAGCACGAGGGGGCGGACACCGCCGCTGCGGTCGTGGTTGCTGTGGATGGCGAGGCGGGATACCACCCGGGTGTGCTCCGGGGAGAGGTCGAAAGAGAGTTCGACCGTATCGACCAGGTAGTCTGGAACCTTGTAGTCCTTTTGGTGTATGGTCTGGTGCTGGCAGTGTGACATGTTCATTCCCTCTTCTCTCACCTCGTAATAGCTGCGCCAAGGGTGCTATTGTATCGGGAGCCGGGCGCCTTTTCAATGGTTAGGGACGGTGGAGAGGTAGATTTGGTGAATAATGCCGCATGTTTGGAAAGCCTGCCGGCGACGGGGCGTGGCCTTGGACGGTGCCGCACTCGCGGGAACTCCCGCAATCTGTTGACTTTATTGGAGAACAAGGCTATACAGTCCGCATGAAACGTCTGCTCCTCTCGATGCTTTTCCTGCTCTTCGCTTCTCTTGCCGCTCCGGTCCTACCCGCCAGTGCCACAGAGATCTATGCCCAGCAAACCGGAAGGAGCTGCGATGCCTGCCATGTCGATCCGGCGGGAGGGGGTGAGCTGACCGCGGCCGGGAAGGAATTCGCCGCCTCGCGCGCCGTGAAAAGCGAGGCGCCGCGGGGCGTCACGGCCGGCAAGGTGGTCCGCTTCCTGGCGGGCTACCTGCACATGCTGATCGCGATCCTGTGGTTCGGCACCATTCTCTACGTGCACCTGGTCCTGAAACCGGCCTACGCGGCGGGGGGGCTCCCCCGTGGCGAGGTGAAGGTCGGCGTGCTCTCCATGGTCGTTATGGGGATCACCGGTGCCATCCTCACCCACTTCCGGGTCACTTCCCTGGAGATGCTGCTTCACACCCGCTTCGGGGTGCTGCTGCTCGTCAAGATCTCCCTCTACCTGGTGATGGTTCTCTCCGCCGCCTACGTGGTGCTGGTCATCGGGCCCAAGCTGAAGGGGAAGCGTCGCGAGCCGGTGTCCCTTCCCGCCGGGAAGGAGCTGACGCTGGACGAGCTCGCCTCCTTCGACGGCAAGGAAGAGCGTCCCGCTTACTTCGCCTACGAGGGGAGGCTCTACGACGCGAGTGCCAGCCGGCTCTGGAAACAGGGGGTGCACATGGGGCGCCACCATGCCGGTGAGGACCTGAGCGAGGCGCTCAAGCTGGCACCGCACGGATCGGAGAAGGTGCTCCTCATGCCCGAGGTGGGGACCCTGGCCGATGTGACCCAGCGCAAGGCTCCGCTGCATGAGCGGGTCTTCTTTTTCATGGCCTACATGAACCTGACCATCGTATTTCTGATCGTGCTGATCCTCTCGCTCTGGCGCTGGGCCTGACAGCATGATGCCCGGGCCTGCCGGGACAAGGATTGACCGTGAAGCTATTCCGCACCATATTCCATGCCGACGCGAGGAAGGATCCCGATTCCCTGCTGCGCCTGTTCGTCGCCGTCGCCCTGGTTTCCATCATCCTGATCACGTCGCTTGCCGGCTACGCCTTCTACCGGGTGCTGCAAAAGAACCTGGTGGACAGCGCCGAAGAGGACGCGATCAAGGTCAGCACCGCCCTTTCCGAGGATGAGAGGGCCCGCTTCACCGTGGCCAAGAGCGACGGCACCTTCGCCGTCGAGGTGCTGCCCGAAAATTTCTTCATCCTCGACCGGGATCTCAGGACGTTCCTCTCCCCCTTCGACATCGTCAAGATCAAGATCTACTCCTCCGATTGCCGCATCGTGTACAGCACGGAGGCCAAGCTGATCGGCGAGGTCGACCGCGACAACCGGAGGCTCGCCCGGGCGCTGACCGGCGCCTTCGACTCCAAGCTCGAGCGCAAGGAAGAGGTGAAGGATCTCGCCGACGAGCTTAAGTTCAACGTGGACGTGGTGGAAACCTACATCCCGATCCGCGCCCGCGGCAAGGTGATCGGGAGCTTCGAGGTCTACATCGACGTCACCAAGTACCGCCAGCAGACCGTGAACGCGGCGTTTCTTTCGCTGGCGGCGCTTTGCGGCACCCTGATGGTGGTCTTCGGGATCTCCTTCGTGCTGATCCGAAGGGGGACCAACGAGCTCAAGGAAACCCAGGAGGTTCTCAGGAAGCAGACCCTGATCGACGGGCTGACCGGGACCTTCAACAAGATGCAGATAGAGATGATCGGGCGCAGGGAGTTCGCGCGCGCCCTGCGCCGCAGGGAGAAGGGACTGACCGACGCGGAGGTCGGTTTCATCATGATCGACATCGACCGGTTCAAGCAGGTAAACGACCGTTACGGTCACCTGGCCGGCGACCACCTGCTGCAGCTGTTCGCGGAGAGGGTGAGCGCGTCGTTGCGCAGCTACGACTCGCTCGGGCGCTTTGGTGGCGAGGAGTTCCTGGTGGTACTGCCGGGCTCGGACCGGGAGCAGACGCTCAGCGTGGCGCACAAGATCTGGTCGCTCATCCGCGAGGAGCCCTTCCTGGTCGATGGTGAACCGTTGCGGATCACCGCCAGCGCCGGCGTCGCCAACGTGCAGCACAATGATGACGACCTGCTGCAGGTGTTGAAGCGAGCCGACCAGAACCTGTACCAGGCCAAGAGCGGCGGCCGGGACCGGGTGGTCTAGCTAGCGCTTCTGGTTACACTGCGCGATGATGCCGTCGATCTCCTCCTGGGAGATCTCGTCGATCCTGATGGCGCCGTCGGCCTCCCTACGCAGGGCGGAGATGCCGGGGTAGCTCTTCTCCAGGTACTTGAGCTCCTGCGACTGGTGTCTCACCGTCCTTAACAGACGCCGGTTTTCCTCTTCCAGGTCGTATTTCTCCAGCGCGCTCTTCAGCGCGAGCTTCAGTTCCGTATCATTCCAGGGCTTGGTGAAGAAGCGGTAGATCTCGCCGCTGTTCACCGCGCGCATGGTGGCCTCGATGCTGGCATGACCGGTCAGCATGATGCGCACCGTCTCCGGGTACAACTCCTTCACCGTCCCCAGGAACTCCGCCCCGTCCATCCCCGGCATCTTCTCGTCCGAGATCACCACCTTGAAACGGCGCTGCGTCATGAGCCGGAGCGCCTCTTTCCCCCCGGGCGCCCCCTCGATCAGGTAGGGCTCCTCGTCGAGCCCCCGCATGAGGGCCGAGATCACGTGCGGCTCGTCGTCGACTATCAAGATGCTGTGTTCGGCTTTTTCCTCACTGGACATGTTTTCACCTCGTTGCGTCGATTGACGTAAATTGTTCCCTGACTGCGATGATCCCCGCTGGCCCCCCTCCCAGCGGAAGAGGCGGCTCGTGGCTTGGCGCCGCCGTCATCCATGGGGTTCCTTCGGCGTGCCGCAGTGTGGGCAGTTGAGCCACTGCGGCTCCAGCGGCACCTTGCAGCTCTTGCAGAAGTTCCGGCGCATGGAGCCGCAGAAGGGGCAAAAGAGGAACTTGGCGTCGACCGTGCGCTGGCAGCATTCGCAGCTCCTCTGGTACAAAAGCTGCGGCCCCATCACCCGCAGGAGCTCCTCCAGCGTGGTCATCCCAAGCTTCACCTTCTCCAGCCCGTCCTCCATCAGGGTCCTCATGCCGCTGCCGCGCGCCATCTCGAAAAGCTCGCTCTCGCGGTAGGAAGTGCTGATGAAGTGCCTGAAATCCTCGTTCATGGTGAACAGCTCGAAGATGCCGGTACGCCCCCGGTACCCGGTCTTGTTGCACCGCTCGCACCCCTTGCCGCGGTGCACGGTCTCGCCGAGCAGCCCCGGCGGCACCCGCAGCAGCTCCGCGATCTCCTGGTCTACCGGCACCTCGATGCTGCAGTCGGGGCAGATCCGGCGCACCAGGCGCTGCGCGAAGAGCCCCTCCAGGGCCGAGGCGATGATGTACGGCTTGATCCCCATGTCGACAAGGCGCGTGATGGAGGCCACGGCCGAGTTGGTGTGCAGGGTGGAGAGGACCATGTGGCCGGTCAGCGCCGCCTTGAACGCGACGTCGGCGGTCTCGGCGTCCCTGATCTCGCCCACAAGGATCACGTCCGGGTCCTGGCGCAGCGTGGCGCGCAAAACGTTCGCGAAGGAAAGGCCGATCTTCTCCCGCACCGCGACCTGGTTCGCGTCTTCCACGAAGTACTCCACCGGTTCCTCGATGGTCTCGAAGTTCTTGCTCCCCTCGAGCATGGTGGCGAGGATGGAGTAGAGCATGGTGGTCTTGCCGCTTCCGGTGGGGCCGGTGGCGATGATGACCCCCTGCGGCTTCTTCACCATGGTGCGGATCTTTTTGAGGTCGCCGGGGAGCACCCCCAGGTCGGGGAGTTCCTTGATGGCGGCGCTCTTGTCCAGGATGCGCAGCACCATCTTCTCGCCGTTCAGTGTCGGCATCGAAGAGACCCTCATGTCGACGATCCTGGTCCCCGCCTTCACCGTGATGCGCCCGTCCTGCGGCTTTCTCCGCTCGGAGATGTCCATCTTGGAGAGGATCTTGATGCGCGACACGATGGCGGGGTGCAGGTCGGCCGGGATCTTGATCTTGCTGTGCAAAAGGCCGTCGATCCGGAAGCGCACCAGGGTGTACTTGGTCTTCCCCTCGATGTGGATGTCGCTGGCGTGGTAGCGGATCGCCTCCGAGATCACCGCGTTCACGATCCGGATCACCGGCGGCACCTCCGAGGAGCCGATCAGCTCGGTGACGCTCACCTGGCTTTCCTCGTCGTCGATGATGATGTCGATCTCGTCGATCGGCTCCAGATCGGCGCCCTGCTCGAGCAGCAGCGGCCCCTCGGCGTAGACCCGCTGCAGCAGCGCTACGATCTCCGAGCTTGCCGCCAAAAGCGGCGTCACGCTCAGCCCGGTCATCATGGCGATGTTGTCGATCTTGTAGATGTCGGAGGGGTCGGCCATGGCGACGGTGAGCTGCCGGCCGGTCATCCGGATCGGCACCATCCGGTTGCGCTCGCACAGGTCGCGCGGCAGAAAGCGCACCGCCTGGCTGGCGATCTCGGCACAGGAGAGGTCGACGTATTCGATGTTGAGCGACGCCTGCAGCGCCTTCACCACCTGCGATTCGGTGAGCGCCCCCAGCCGCACGAGCGTATCGCTCAAGAACTCCCCTTCGCTGCGCTCCTGGGCGGCCCGGGCCAGCTCTTCCTTGCCGAGCAGCCCCGCCTTCACCAGGATGCCGCCGATCATGCCCCGGTTCTCGTCGAAGAGGTTCGCGTAGTTCTTGATGCGCTGCTGCTGGGAGCGGGTCAGCTCCTTCAGGGTCTGGTTCTCCTGCATCAGCAGGTACTGCTGCAGGGCGAGACTCACCGTGAGCCTCAGGTCGTCGTCGTTCCAGGGTTTGGTGATGAACTTGTAGACCGCCCCGTCCTTCACCGCCCCCATCACCGAGCTGACGTCGGCGTGCCCGGTGAGCATGATCCTGATGGTCTGCGGCCAGCGCTCCTTCACCGTCTTCAGGAGCTCCGCGCCGGTCATGCCGGGCATGCGGTGGTCCGAGACGATGAGATGCACCTCGTTGCTCTCCATGATGGCCAGCGCCTCGGCACCCCCCGGCGCAACGAACAGCTGGTAGTTCTCATCCATGAAGATGCGGCGCATGGCGGAGAGGACCCCCGGCTCGTCGTCGACGAAGAGGACGCCGAAGCGTTTCGCCTCCGCGGCTGGAGGGGCGCCTTCCCGCTCCTCCCCCTTCATGGCGGCCTTGAACAGTTCCGAATATTTGGCCATGCGCTATTCCTTCTTTGCGGGGATGGTGATGATGAAGTCGGCGCCTCCCCCCGGCGCGTCGGCCACGGCTATGGTTCCCTTTAGTCTCAGCACCGCCTCCCAGACCACGGCCAGCCCCATCCCGGTGCCGGAGCCGACCGGCAGGGTGGTGAAGAAGGGGTCGAAGATCTGGCCGCGCAGCGCGGCGGGGACGCCGGGGCCGTTGTCGGCGATGCCGATCCTGATCCGCTCCCCGTCGAAACAGCTGGAGAGGGTGATGCGCGGCGCGCCCCCGGCATGGGTCAGCGCGTTCTGGATCAGGTTCAGGAATATCTGCCCGGGGAGCTGCCCCTGGCAGGTGACCGGGGGGAGCGGCTGCAGCTCCTTGACCACCTCGGCCCGCCCGGCAAGGAGGTGCGACAGCACCCCCAGGGTCCGCTCCAG